>NZ_BDBC01000016.1 GCF_001612785.1 Nocardia beijingensis NBRC 16342 | reverse complement strand
GTGGCTCGCGTCCGAGTGGCCGCCGCTTGCTCCTTCGTCGCCTACGCGGCGGCCACTCGGACGCGAGCCGGGCCGCGAACGGCGGATGCTCGGTCTCGCTTCGCTCGAAAGTCGTGGTTGTGGTGCGCTGGGCGCGTCGCAAGCCGACAGCTCAGGCTGTGGTGCATGGCGAAAGCTCCGCCTGTGATGAGGAATGGTCGGGCCGATTCGGGGCGCCGGATCGCCGCGGGTGGTGTCTCGATTGTGTCAGGTGTCCCACTCGGTGTGCGGGCCGAGCAGCAGCGTCAGACCGAAGGATGGGCTCGCCGCTCGAGGGAGCAGGGCGGGGCCGCGCGCTGACGATCGGTGCGGGGTCAAGCGGTTCGGGTCCGCAACCATTCGCGCCAGTCGCCGACGAAGTCGGTGCGGGTGGCGCCGAGGACTTCGCGGAGGACGGCGTCTTCGGTGGCGGGGGTCTGTTTGCTCGCGGCGATGCGGCGGTAGAGCTCGACGAGATGCGTTCGGTCGTACTTCTCGGCGACGAAGGCGCAGATGGACCAGGCCTTCTCGTAGGTGAAGGCGGCGTCGGGGCCGGAGAAGTCGGTGTCGGGCGGCAGGTCGTCGGGGATGCGGCCGGCGTGGGCGTGCGCGGTGAGCGTGGGAGCGATGTCGGCGAACCGCTGGCCGTCGCGATGGTGCGCGGTGTAGTCGGCGAAGCCTTCCAGCATCCACAGCGGGGCGCCGTCGACGGTGTCGGCGCGAGCGGCGATGTGGGTGAGTTCGTGCCGCAGCAGCGTGGCCATGCCCTCGGGATCGAGGCGGCGCCCGGTGTCGGGACCGAAGACGACGCGCTGGCCGGTCGGCCTGCTGCCCGGCGTGAACGGGTCGGCGACCGAGGCGGCGGCGACCTCGGCGGGCAGCAGATCGGGCGCGCGCAGCAGGGCGGCGAATTCGGAGGGCGAGGAGGCGACGACGACGAGCGCGGATTGCGCCCAGCCCGGCCCCCAGACGTCGGTCACCGCGGCGGTGGCGTCGGCGAGTTCACGTTCCAGCACGTCGATCTCGATCCGCTGATCGGGGTGGCCGACGACCAGCGATCGCCGCCCGTCTCCGGTCGGCACCTGCCGAGCGACGATCGATCCGAACGGCTCGACGATGCGCCGCACCTCCGCCAGCCTGGGATCGGCGGCCGCCGCCTGGCCCACCGCCTCCGTCGCCCCCGGCTCCGCGGCGCGCAGGTCGGGAAGCACCGTGCTCGGCAACATGATCAGCCCGACGCACACGCCGGTGAGCGCCACCACCATCGCGACGGTGAGACAGAACTCGAATCGCCGCCGCGCCGACCACCACGCGCGCAATCGCCGCATGCCGGTCATCGGCGGGCCCCGGCCGGGGACACGGCGGCGCTGTTCGTCGCGGCGGTGCCGCGCGGACCGCGCGGGTGGCTCACCGTCGCCCGTCGCGGGTCGGTCGGGTGGTGGGTAACGCGGTGCCGCTGGTTGGCTCGCTCACGGCCTCTAGTATCGCCGAGCCGAATGGAACGGCGTCGAGCCCATGGGTGCGACCGCGACGGGCACGCCGAAGGTGGAGGCGTGCAGCATGAGCCCGTTGCCCGCGTAGATGCCGACGTGCGAGATGTCGGAGTAGAAGAACACCACGTCGCCGGGCTGCAGATCCTCCTTGGCCACGGGTGTGCCGTAGGTGGCCTGCTGCGAACTCGTCCTCGGCACGTTCTTGCCGACCTGCTTGAACGCCCACTGCACGAGACCGGAGCAGTCGAACTTGTCCGGACCGGTGGCGCCCCACACGTAGGGGTCGCCGACCCGCGTGAGCCCGGCCGCCAGCGCGCTGGTGCCGCTGCCGGGGACGAGGCCCTGTAAGAGGCTGTCGCGGTCGAAGCCGGGCGGGAACGGCGATCCGGCGAGGGCGGACTTGTCCTTGGCCGACAGCGTGCCCCAGGCCTGCACCACCTCGGCGATGGCGCCGCCGAGGTCGCTGCGCTTGTGTTCCAGATCGATGCGCACCGCATCGGCTTTCTGCGCGGCCGAACGGGCGGCGTCGGCGGCGGTGCGGGCCTCCGATTCGGCCGCGGTCGCGGCGTCGGTGGCCTTCTTGTAGTGCTCGAGTTGCGCCGAGGTCTGCGCGGACACCACGTCCAGCGTGGACATCTGATCGAGCAGCTGCTGCGGTGAATCGCTGACCAGCACGGCGAACAGGCGATTGGTGCGGGCGCCTTGATAGGCGGCGATCGCGGTGCGGTCGATGACCGGCTGATACCGGCGGACCTCGTCCTTGGCCTGGTTCACCAGGTCGGTGCTCGCGGCCAGCCGGGCGTCGGCGTCACGCTGGACGGCGAGTTTCGCCTCCAGCTCGGCTTCCGCGCCGAGTGCCTGCTGGTTGAGCTGCTCGGACTGACGAGACAGATCGATCATCCGCTGCACGGCTTCGCTCGCGGTCGAGGGAAGCGCCACCGGATCCGCTCCGGCCGGTCCGCCGCCGTAGAGACAAGCGGCGAGGAATCCGGCTGCTAGCGTCCCTGCCACCAGACGTTTGCTCTGCTGTCCCCGGTGATGTACAGCCACAGCCCGCGGTGCCCCGTTCTCCTCGTGAAGCTTTCGGCGAACCCCGAGGTTTGCTCCGGGCGAACCGGGGTAATCGGTCGAAGGTCTCGGTTAGGTTACGGAACGGCCCGCATCGATGTCCAGTAGAGAACGAATTGATCACAGGGCCGTGGTGCGGTCGGGCCGCGCTCGCGCGGCCCGACCAGCTGCTCAGAAGCGGCGAGCGCCCGCGATCGGCATGGAGGAGATCGGCGCCACCTTCACCGGCTGGCCCGAGGTGGACGCGTGCACGACGTTGCCGTCACCGGCGTAGAGGCCGGAGTGGCTGCCGCCGTAGAACGACACGAGGTCACCGGGCCGCAGGTCGTCCAGCGACACGGGGGTGCCCGCGGACAGCTGGGCGCCGCTGGTGCGGGGAAGTTCGACACCCGCCTGGCGGTAGGACCACTGGACCAGGCCGGAGCAGTCGAAGGCGTCCGGGCCCGCCGCGCCGTAGACGTACGGCGAACCGACCTTGCTGAGCGCCGCGTCCAGCGCGACGTCGCCGGAAGACTTGGGTGCCACGAAGGGCAGGGGGGCGGGGCCGGGCAGCTCGAGGCCGGGCACGCCCGGGGGAACCGGCAGCTCGTTCGGGACGTCGAAGGTGCCCACGCCGGGGATGGTCACCGGCTGGGCCGACGCGGGGGCTGCGGGCAGCAGGAACGCGCCGATGGTGGCAGCGCCGACGGCCCCGGCGGCAACAGCGCGCTTCGCCTGACGCTTGGCGGCGTTTGTCGTCATGATGCGGTACTCCCAATCTGCCTCACGACGCCGCACCCGGTGGTGCCGCGGACTTCGTCGGCGCCGCACCGATCGGCGCGGCGGACTCCGTGAGGTCTCGAGAAGGTTACGAACACATCACGGTCGTTTGTAAAGCGTCGGCGAAGCGAAAAGGGCTTGCTCAACAATTTCGGCGGCGAATGGGTGTGAGATACATCCCAGCGAATCACGAAAAGATAACGACGTGAAATACGCACGAGCGCGCACGTGCGCGAGGGGTGGTGGGACGAGGTGGGCCGGTCGGTCACCTCGGGGAGGTATGCCTGGTGTTTTCGCAGGTGGAAGCGCCTACTTCACCGTAGGAGCCGGTATGGTCCCGAGTTCGTACACCGTAGAGCCGGGTGTCGGCGACACGCCCGGCCTCGCCCACTCGCGTTCCACCGGACACGCGGCAATGTTTGATACAGTTTTCTACCTTTTGTGATCTGGGTCTCTTTTCCGAATTTCTAGATCATTTTCCGGGTATCGCCCCGGAATCCGCACGGTGTTATTCGGACAATGCGTGGCGTATCCGCGCGCCCGGTTCCTGTCGGACCGTGGCTCTACGCTGCTGGCCGTGTCCCGACCCGTGCCGCGCCCGGCCGCCGAGCAGCTGGCCTTCGACGAGCTCGACACCCCCTTGTACGACACGACTTTCGTCGTCGTGGATCTGGAGACCACCGGGACCAGTCCGGGAGCCGACGGCATCACCGAGATCGGAGCGGTGAAGGTGCGCGGCGGGGAGGTGCTCGGCGAGTTCGCGACGCTGGTCAACCCGGGACGGGCGATTCCGCCCGCGGTCGTGCACGTCACGGGCATCACCACCGCGATGGTGTACGCCGCGCCGCGCATCGAGGCGGTGCTGCCGGGCTTCCTGGAATTCGCCGCCGGCGCGGTGCTGGTCGCGCACAACGCCAGGTTCGACATGGCGTTCCTACGCGCCGCGGCGGCGCAGTGCGATACGCCGTGGCCGCCCGCGCAGGTGCTGTGCACCGTGAAGCTGGCGCGCCGGGTGCTCGGACGCGACGAGGCGCCCTCGGTGCGGCTGGCTTCGCTGGCCCGGCTGCTCGGCGCCACCACCCAGCCGACGCACCGGGCGCTGGAAGACGCCCGCGCGACTGTCGACGTGCTGCACGCCCTGATCGCCCGGGTCGGGAACCAAGGCGTCCACAGTCTCACCGAGCTGCTCGACTACCTGCCCGGCGTCACACCCCGGCAGCGCTCCAAACGCGTCCTGGCGGCCGATCTCCCCGCCGCTCCGGGTGTGTATCTGTTCCGAGGCCCTTCCGACGAAGTCCTCTATATAGGCACGGCCGTGAACTTGCGCCGCCGCGTCCGCAATTACTTCACCGGTTCGGAGACCCGGGGGCGGATGAAAGAGATGGTGTCACTGGCCCTTCGGGTCGACCATGTGGTGTGCGCGCACGCGCTCGAGGCAGGGGTGCGCGAACTGCGGCTGCTGGTGGCGCACACCCCGCCCTACAACCGCCGGTCGAAATTTCCCAAGCGCGCCTGGTGGCTCACCCTCACCGACGAGCCGTTCCCACGGTTCTCGGTGGTGCGCGAGCCCGGCCGCGCCGCGCTGGGACCGTTCCACTCCCGCAACGACGCCGCCGATCTGGGCGTGATCATCGCCGAATTCACCGGTTTGCGCACCTGCACGGCGCGGTTGTCCCGAAAGGCGGTGCACGAGTGCCCGCCCGCTCTGGTCGGCGGGTGTCCGGCGGGCTCCGGCGGGAAGCGGTTGGACATGACGCAGTACGCCGCGGCGCCCGCGCTGGTGCGCGCGTTGTTCGCCGGGCACAGCGACGCGCCGATCCGCCGCATGCTCGATCGCATCGAAAACCATGCGCGCGCCGAGCATTTCGAGGCGGCCGCGCGGCTGCGTGATCGCGCGGCGCGCGTGGTGCGCGCGCTGCGGCGCACCCAGCGCCTGGCCGCGGTGGCGCGCATCGCCGAGCTGATCGCCGCGCATCCCGACGGCGACGGCGGGTGGGAGTTCGCGGTCATCCGGTACGGCCGCCTCGCCGGTGCCGGCACCGCCGCGCGCGGTGTGCCGCCGATGCCCGTCGTGGAGCAGATCGTCGCCGCCGCCGAGACCGTGATTCCGGCCGCGGTGCCGAACTCCGCCGCGCTGCCGACCCTCGCGCCGGACTCCACGTGGACTCCGGTCGAGGACGCCCCGCCGTTGCGCGGCGCGTCCCCGGAAGAAGTGGCGCTGGTCGCCCGCTGGCTGGCCCGGCCGGGGGTGCGGATCGTGCGGACCACGGACGGCTACCACGAACCGATGTCCGGCGCGGCGCGCTGGCTGGGCTGGGCGGAACTGGCCGACGCCGCGGTCCGCGCTCAACCGACCGAGCAGGCCTATCTGGACCGCTTAGGCTGAGCGTCATGATTACCGCGATCGTCTTGATCCACGCCGACAACGGCCGCATCCCGGAGACCGCGCAGGCGGTCGCGGACACCGACGGCGTCGCCGAGGTCTATTCCTGCGCGGGCGACGTGGACCTGATCGCGATCGTGCGGGTACGCGACCACGAACAGATCGCCGATGTGGTGACCGGGCGGATCGACAAGACACCCGGTGTCCTGCGCACCACGACGCACATCGCGTTCAAGTCGTATTCCCGCGCCGAAGTGGAGGCCGCTTTCTCGCTCGGCGAGTAGTCCCGCTGCCTTCGCCGGGCCTGCGTCAGCGGTCGCCGAGCGTCTGCGTCAGCTTCGCCCAGCGTTCCAGTAGCGCGGTGGCGGCGCCCGTGTCGATCGCCTCGGCGGCGCGCTCGACGCCCGCCGCGAGCGCCGCGTGCAGATCCGCGTCCGGATCGCCCACGCCGCGCGACCAGTCGTAGGCGACGATGGCGGCCGCCGAATTCACCAGCACCGCGTCCCGCGCCGCGCCACCGCGACCGGCGAACACGTCACGGGCCACGCCCGCGTTCACCTCGGCGTCACCGCCGCGCAGCGCGTCCAGATCGACCCGGGGGATGCCGATGCGGGTCGGATCGATGGTGGTCCGGCGCGTTCGTCCGCCCGACACGATCCACGCCTCGGTGGTGTCGGAGGTGGTGATCTCGTCCAAGCCGTCGTTGCCGCGCACCACCAGTGCGCTCGCGCCGCGGTCGGCGAACACGCCCGCGATCACGGGCAGCAGGTCGGTGAAGGCGCAGCCGACCAGACCGGCGCGCGGCTGCGCGGGGTTGGTCAACGGACCCAGCACGTTGAAGACGGTGGGGATGCCGATCTGGCTGCGCGCCGCACCCGCGTACCTCAGGGCGGGATGGAACACGGCCGCGAAGCAGAAACCGATGCCCGCCTCCCGCACACAGCGCGCCACCGACTCGGGACCGAGCGCGAGCTTCACGCCGAGCGCCTCCAGCACATCGGCGCCGCCGCTCTTGGACGACGCGGCCCGATTGCCGTGCTTGACCACCGGCACCCCGGCCGCGGCCACCACGATCGAGGACATGGTGGAGATGTTCACCGAACCCGACCGGTCACCGCCGGTGCCGACGATGTCGACCGCGTCGCCATCGATCCGCACCAGCCGCGCGTGCTCCAGCATGCCGGTGGCCAGGCCGGTCAGTTCGGCGGGGGTGGGGCCCTTGATCTTCATGGCGACGCCGAAGGCGGCGATCTGCGCGGGGGTGGCGTTGTCGGACATGATCTCGCTCATCGCCCACGCCGTGTCGTCCGCTGCCAGGTCGCCACCGTCGGCGAGGGTTCCCAGCACCTGGGGCCAGCTGCGCACGCTCATTCCACACTTCTCCCGTCACACTGGTCGCGACTCGTCCCGGCACACCGGTCCGCGCACCAGTTCGTCCACCCGCAGCCTAATGCGCGACCGGTTATGCCGGAGTGTGCGGTGCGACGCCTGGTTGCAGGGCGTCCCAGCCGTCGGCGACGCCGTCGTGGCGCTGGGCCAGGCCGGCCATCCGGGAGCGCTCCTGGGAGCAGTGCAGGGCGTCGAGTACCTGGACGCGTTGCAGGATCACCGTCTCGAACTCGTCGGCGCCGGGGCCGCCGACCCGCGGCGCGGGGGAGTAGCCGTCCTGTGCGGCTATCGCGCAGACGGCCTGCACGTGCCCGGGCGGGATACGCAGGTGATGCCGCAGCACCGCGGGCGCGTCCGGCGTCAGAGCGGTCGCGCGCGCCAGCGCGGCCGAACACGCCTCCGCGTCGTCGAAGCCGGACGCGACCACGACCAGATCCGCCCGGTCCGGGTCGAGCGCGGCAGGCCGGTCCCGCCGCAGCAGCCGCCGCAGTCGCGATGTCACCTTCATCTCAGCTTCTCCTTACCCTCGCCTGTCATGCTGGCCTCGCTCCCCGGGTCGCCTACTCGCTCGTAACCGCCCTCCGCCTGGTCGAGAGCCTGTCCTCGCCTGCGTTTTCCGACACGGAGGAACGAGTTTCGTACCCGGCTACTGCCGTCGTACTACGACGAGTCATACTTACCCCCGTGACGACCGCAGTAGGGACCCCAGGATCGGCCATTACCCAGCGTGTGCATTCGCTGAACCGGCCCAACATGGTCAGCGTCGGTACCATCATCTGGCTGTCGAGCGAGCTGATGTTCTTCGCCGGCCTGTTCGCGATGTACTTCGTCGCCCGCGCCCAGGCGCACGGTAACTGGCCGCCGGAGCCGACCGAGCTGAATCTGAAGCTCGCAGTACCGGTCACGACCGTGCTGGTCGCGTCGTCGTTCACCTGCCAGATGGGCGTGTTCGCCGCGGAGAAGGGCGACGTGTTCGGCCTGCGCCGCTGGTACGTCGTCACGCTGATCATGGGCGCCTTCTTCGTCGGCGGCCAGGGCTACGAGTACATGAACCTCGTGCACGAGGGCACCTCGATCTCCAGCAGCTCCTACGGCTCGGTGTTCTACATCACCACCGGCTTCCACGGTCTGCACGTCATCGGTGGTCTGATCGCGTTCGTGTTCCTGCTGGCGCGCACCAAGGTCAGCAAGTTCACCCCGGCGCAGGCCACCGCGGCGATCGTCGTCTCCTACTACTGGCACTTCGTCGACATCGTGTGGATCGGGTTGTTCGCCACGATCTACTTCGTCCGCTGATCGTGGACGCCGCGCCGCCCATCGGGCGCGGTGCGACCCGAGATCTTTCGCACAAGTCGGTTCCGTCTACTCCAAAGGGACACAGATGAGTTCATCGCCCCCGTCAGCGCCAGAGCCCGCCAGCCCCGGGAACGGCCAGGCCAGCAAGACGCGCAGGCAGCGCCGCGTTCGCCGTCGCATCGCGGGCGGGCTTGCGCTGCTGGTGGGCCTCGTCGGAGCAGGCTTCCTGGCATCGGCCCTCACGCCGGACCCGCAGCGCGCCACCGCGCACGAGGACCAGTCCGCGCTCATCCGCGAAGGCCAGCAGCTCTACGAAACCTCCTGCATCACCTGCCACGGCGCGAACCTGCAGGGTGTCGCCGACCGCGGTCCCAGCCTGATCGGCGTCGGTGAGGCCGCGGTCTATTTCCAGGTGTCCTCCGGCCGCATGCCGATGGCCCGCAACGAGGCCCAGGCGCAGCGCAAGCCGCCGAAGTTCGACGCCCACCAGACCGACGCGCTGAGCGCGTACGTCGCCGCCAACGGCGGCGGTCCGACCGTCGTGCGCGACGCCAACGGCGAGGTCGCCCAGGAGTCGATGCGCGGCGACGACATCGCCCGCGGCTCGGAGCTGTTCCGGATGAACTGCGCCTCCTGCCACAACTTCACCGGACGCGGCGGCGCGCTGTCCTCCGGTAAGTTCGCGCCGCCGCTGGAACCGGCGAGCGAGCAGCAGATCTACGCGGCGATGCTCACCGGCCCGCAGAACATGCCGAAGTTCTCCGATCGCCAGCTGAGCGCGGAGGAGAAGCGCGACATCATCGCCTACGTCAAGAACGCGACCGAGGAGCACAGCCCCGGCGGCTGGGATCTCGGCGGGTTCGGTCCCGCGACCGAGGGCCTGGCCATCTGGGTGGTCGGCATCACGCTCGTCGTCGGCGCCGCGATGTGGATCGGATCCAGGTCATGAGCAATAGCGAGAAGGAGCGAGACGACATGGGTCGGCCGGATGAGGGCCACGACGCGCAACTGTCGAAGGAGCAGTCGGTGCACGCCACCCCGGCGGAGCCCACCGAGGCGGACCTCGACAAGATGTCGCGCGACGAACTGGTCAAGCTCGGAACCGAGCGCGACGACGTCGACGTCGCCTACCGCCGCGAGCGCTTCCCGATTCCCGGCACCCGGGCGGAGAAGCGGGCCGAACGGGCGGTCACCTTCTGGTTCGCCGTATCCGGCATCGCGGCCGCGGCGCTGGTCGGCGTGTTCCTGTTCTGGCCGTGGGAGTTCAAGGGCAAGGACGAGGAGGGCCACGGGCTCTACTCGCTGTTCACCCCGCTGGTCGGCCTGACCTTCGGCATCTCGGTGCTGGTCATCGGCATCGCGGTGGTGCTGATCCGCAAGCTGTTCATCCCCGCCGAGCTCTCCATCCAGCAGCGGCACGACGGGCCTTCGCCCGAGGTCGAGCGCCGCACCCTGGTCGCCGAGCTGCAGGACGCGTTGGAGACCTCCACGCTCGGCCGCCGCAAGATGATCACCCGCACCGCGGGCGCCGGCGTCGGCGTGCTCGGCATCGGCGCGCTGCTGGTGTTCGTCGGCGGTCTGATCAAGAACCCGTGGGCCAAGGGCGACAAGTCGCCGCTGTGGGTCTCCGGCTGGACTCCTGACTTCCCCGGCGAGACCATCTACATCCGCCGCGACACCGGTCGCCCGGAGGACGTGGTGCTGGTGCGTCCGGAGGACCTGGACGCGGGCGCCATGGAGACGGTGTTCCCGTGGAAGGAGAAGTGGCGCGGTGACGAGCACGCGACCTTGCAGTCGCTGCGCGGCATCCGCAACGCCGTCATGCTGATCCGCCTGCGCACCGAGGACGCGCAGAAGGCGATCAAGCGCAAGGGTCAGGAGAGCTTCAACTACGGCGACTACTTCGCCTACTCGAAGATCTGCACCCACCTCGGCTGCCCGACCTCGCTGTTCGAGCAGCAGACCAACCGGATCCTGTGCCCCTGCCACCAGTCGCAGTTCTCCGCGACCGAGTGGGGCAAGCCGGTCTTCGGTCCCGCCGCTCGCGCGCTGCCGCAGCTGCCGATCACCGTCAACGCTGAGGGCTTCCTGGTCGCCAACGGCGACTTCATCGAGCCGCTCGGCCCGGCCTACTGGGAGCGCCGTTCATGAGTCCTTCAGTCGCAGCCCAAGCCAGCGAGGCGGACGAGCGCTACCGCGCCGCCGCGTTCGTGAAGCGGTCGATCAACAAGGTCTTCCCGACGCATTGGTCGTTCCTGCTCGGCGAGATCGCGCTCTACAGCTTCATCATCCTGCTGCTGTCGGGTGTCTACCTGACCTTGTTCTTCGATCCGTCGATGAGCGAGGTCGTCTACAACGGCGCCTATCAGCCGCTGCGCGGCGTGACCATGTCGCGCGCCTACGAGACCGCGCTGAACATCACCTTCGAGGTCCGCGGCGGCCTGTTCGTGCGGCAGGTGCACCACTGGGCGGCGCTGCTGTTCGCCGCGTCGATCATCATCCACCTGTTCCGCATCTTCTTCACCGGCGCGTTCCGCAAGCCGCGTGAGGCGAACTGGGTGATCGGCTCGCTTCTGCTGATCCTGGCGATGTTCGAGGGCTTCTTCGGCTACTCGCTGCCCGACGACCTGCTGTCGGGCACCGGCCTGCGGGCCGCGTTCGGCGGTATCACGATGAGCATCCCGATCGTCGGCACCTGGATGCACTGGCTGATCTTCGGCGGTGACTTCCCCGGCGACATCATCATTCCGCGGCTCTACATCGCGCACGTGCTGTTGTTCCCCGGCATCATCCTGGCGCTGATCGCGGCGCACGTGGCGCTGGTGTGGTACCAGAAGCACACCCAGTTCCCCGGCCCTGGCCGCACCGAGAACAACGTGGTCGGCGCCCGCATCGTGCCGGTGTTCGCCGCCGACCAGGGCGCGTTCTTCGCCTTCACCCTCGGCATCGTGGGCATCATGGGCGGCGTGTTCCAGATCAACCCGATCTGGAACCTGGGTCCGTACAACCCGTCGCAGGTCTCGGCGGGTTCGCAGCCGGACTTCTACATGATGTGGACCGACGGCATGGCCCGGTTGATGCCGCCGTGGGAGCTGTACCTGGGTCGCTACACCGTGCCCGCGGTGTTCTGGGTCGCGCTGATCATGGGTCTGGTGTTCGCGGTGCTGATCGCCTACCCGTGGATCGAGAAGCGGCTCACCGGCGACACCAGCGCGCATCACAACCTGTTGCAGCGTCCGCGTGACGTACCGGTCCGTACCGCGATCGGCGCGATGGCCATCGCGTTCTACCTGGTGCTCACGCTGTCGTGCGTCAACGACATCCTCGCGCTGAAGTTCGACATCTCGCTGAACGCCACCACCTGGATCGGTCGCATCGGCCTGCTCGTCGCCCCGCCGGTGGCGTACTACCTCACCTACCGGTTCTGCATCGGCCTGCAGCGCAGCGACCGGGCGGTGCTCGAGCACGGCATCGAGACCGGTGTGATCAAGCGCCTGCCGCACGGCGAGTACATCGAGGTGCACCAGCCGCTGGGCCCGGTCGACGACCACGGCCACCCGATCCCGCTGGAGTACCAGGGCGCGCCCGTTCCGAAGAAGATGAGCAAGCTGGGTTCGGCCGGCAAGCCCGGCACCGGCAGCTTCCTGCGGCCCGACCCGCAGGAGGAGAGCGATCGGCACTTCGAGATCGAGCACGCCGAGGAGCACAAGCAGCTGAAGGTGCTGCAGCAGGCGCAGAACGCGGCGAACGGCAAGCACGGCCACTGACGCCGACCGCGCGAACGGCCCCGAGTCGACCGACGACTCGGGGCCGTCGCGCGTCATGGCGCCGCTGTCACAGGCGTGGCGCCGCGCGGCGTGCGGCCTCGATGGCCTCGAATTTGGCGAGATTGTGCCTGGCATCGGCGAGCGCGTCGTGCGCGTCCGGCGGGATCGGCGGCAGTTCGGGACGGCCGTGCGCCTCCCAATGCTGGCGCAACTCGTTGGTGTAGCGCGGCAGCGCGTTGGGCAGATCGACCATCGAACCCCACAACTGGCACAGGGCGACGTGGTCGTAGGCCGACACCCAGGCCCACAGCTCCGGCTGCACGGTCGGCCGCGGCACCAGGAACGCGTACAGCTCGTCCCGGATCCGGTCGCGGCTGCGCCACAGCGGCGAAGAAGGCGAAGGCAATTGGGGCAGCACGAATTTGCGCACCCATGGCCCCGCACGCCTGGCGTCGAACTCGGTGGACACCGCGTAGTACTCCCGGCCGTCCTCGCAGACGACGCCGATGGAGACCAGATCGATGGTCACTCCGTCTTCGATGAATTCGCAGTCATAAAAATATCTCAAGCACTGTGCCTCTCTGATATCTCCGTCGGCAGGAGATTCGACAGCAATGGGACGGCGTTTCCGATGTTCTCGATCGCACTCGAACCATACGGGTCGCGCCAGGTGGCGCCACCTACCGGGCAGAACCCATTCACCCTGGGTGGAGCGATTCCACCCCTGGGACTGGGTGTCCCCACAGGGTGTGCGGTCCGTAAGCTGAAGTCGTGAACTGGACCGTCGACGTACCCATCGATCGCCTGCCGGAACTGCCGCCGCTGCCCGTCGAGCTGCGCAGGCGGTTGGACGACGCGCTGGCGCGACCCGCGCTGCAGCAGCCGTCCTGGGACCCGGAGCAGGCGGCCAAAATGCGCACCGTGCTGGAGAGCGTCCCGCCGATCTGCGTGCCCGCCGAAGTGGAAGAGCTGCGCGGGCAGCTGGCCGAGGTCGCCCGCGGTGAGGCTTTCCTCCTGCAGGGCGGCGACTGCGCGGAGACCTTCGCAGACAACACCGAGCCGCACATTCGCGGCAACATTCGCACGCTGCTGCAGATGGCGGTGGTGCTCACCTACGGCGCGAGCCTGCCGGTGGTGAAGGTCGCGCGGATCGCGGGCCAGTACGCCAAACCGCGCTCCTCGGACACCGATTCGCTCGGGCTGAAGTCCTACCGCGGCGACATGGTGAACTCGCTGGTCGCCGACGCGGCGCTGCGCGAGCACGACCCGTCGCGCCTGGTCCGGGCCTACGCCAACGCGAGCGCGGCGATGAACCTGGTGCGCGCGCTGACCGGCGCCGGCATGGCCGACCTGCACAAGGTGCACGACTGGAACCGCGACTTCGTGGCCAAGTCGCCCGCGGGCGCCCGCTACGAGGCGCTGGCCGAGGAGATCGACCGCGGCCTCGCGTTCATGACCGCGTGCCGGGTGAACGACCCGAGCCTGAAGTCGGCCCGCATCTACGCCAGCCACGAAGCGCTCGTGCTGGACTACGAGCGCGCCATGCTGCGCCTGAGCGAGAACGCGATCGGCGAGCCGGTGCTCTACAATCTGTCGGCGCACTTCCTGTGGATCGGCGAGCGCACCCGCCAGCTCGACGGCGCGCACATCGCCTTCGCGGAACTGCTCGCCAACCCGATCGGCCTGAAGATCGGCCCGTCCACCACGCCCGAGCAGGCCGTGGAGTACGTGGAGCGGCTCGACCCGAACAACGAGCCCGGCCGGCTGACCATTGTTTCGCGCATGGGCCACAGCAAGGTCCGCGACGTGCTGCCGCCCATCATCGAGAAGGTGCAGGCCACCGGTCACCAGGTGATCTGGCAGTGCGACCCGATGCACGGCAACACGCACGAGGCGTCCACCGGCTTCAAGACCCGCCACTTCGACCGCATCGTCGACGAGGTGCAGGGCTTCTTCGAGGTGCACCACGCGCTGGGCACGCATCCCGGTGGCATGCACATCGAACTCACCGGCGAGGACGTCACCGAATGCCTCGGCGGCGCACAGGACATCTCCGATCTCGATCTGTCCGGCCGCTACGAGACCGCCTGCGACCCGCGCCTGAACACCCAGCAGTCGCTGGAACTGGCGTTCCTCGTGGCGGAGATGCTCCGCTGAGTTCCGCACCGCGGTTGTCGAGAAGGTAGGCGTGTGGACGCCTGCCTTGCCGCGGCGATGGGATCAGGGCAGTGCGACGAGGGTGACGGTGTCGCCCGCCTCGAGGTTGACTCCGATCGCGGGGGTCTGCGACACCACCAGGGAGCTGTCCGCGCGCGCCAACTGCTTCACCTCGACCTGCAACCCGAGGCTCTCCAGCTTGGCGCGGGCGTTGGCCACGGTCCACCCGCGCACGTCGGGCATCTTCAGCGCGTTGGAGATCAGCAGGACGACGCCGTCACCTGACTGGATGGTGGCGCCCGCGCCCGGCTGGGTGCCGATGGCCTTGTCCGCCTCGACGCTGCGGTCGAACTGTGGTCTGGTCTCGCGGATCGCGATGCCGGCGGCGGCGAGGATCTTGGTGGCTTCCTCGGTCGGCTTGCCGCGGACGTCGGGAACCTTCACCGGCTGGGAGCCCTTGCTGCGGTAGACCTTCACCTGCGCGCCGAGAGGTAGCACGGTGCCCGGCTTCGGGTCCACCCTGGCCACCGATCCCTTGGGCGCGGTGCTGCCCTCCTCACCCGCGTCGACCGGTTGCAGGCCGTTGTCCCGGATCAGCTGGTTGACCTTCGACACCTGATCACCGGCTTTGACGTCCGGCACCTTGGGCTTGCCGTTGGAGACCAGGACGGCGACCGTCGACCCCTTGGTGATCTTGGAACCGGCCGAAGGGTCGCTGCCCACCACGCCGCCGACCGGGATCGTGTCCGACGCCTTCTGCCTGATCTCGGTCTCGAATCCGGCGTTCTGCAAGGTGACGACCGCCTTGTCGGTGTCGAGCCCGGCGATCGGCGGCACCGCCGAGTAGCGGCCGACCCCCAGCCACCAGCCGCCGACGCCGACCAGCAGGGTGAGAACCGCGACGACGGCCACCCACACCCACACCGTGCGCCGGGAGCGGTGGAGATCGTCGGCGTAGGGCGGATACGGCGCTGCGGGGTGCGCTTGACGCACCGGTTGCGGGTCGTAATCCTCCAGCGCGTTGTGCTCGAGACGCGGCCGCTGGGCGGTGACCACTTTGGTGTGCTGCACCGGCTGCGGTGGATGGGCCGACGCACCGGCCGAGCCGGGCCGGTCGTCCGGTGGAACGGCCCGGTAGCCGGCGCTGAGATGCTCGGCGGAGTCCTGCGGCGCGGGCACGCGGTAGGCGGGCAGCCGCAGCTCCGCGCCGATCAGCCGCAGCGCGGCCGCCATCTCGTTCGCGTCCGCGAACCGGTGGCCGGGTTCGCGCGCGGTCGCCTTCGCGACCAGTTCGTCGAACTCCGGCGGCACTCCGGCGATGAATCCGCTCGGGCTTGGCACATCGTTCTCGATGCGTTGATAGGCCACCGAGATCGACGTGTCGCCGGTGAACGGCACCCGGCCGGTGAGCATCTCGAAGATCAGCACGCCGAAGGAGTAGACGTCGCTGCGCGAGTCGGCGGAGCCGCTGGTCACCTGCTCGGGCGACAGATAGGCGGCCGTGCCGAGGATGACGCTCGCCGAGGTGGTGTTGGCCGCGGCCACCGCGCGCACCAGGCCGAAATCGGCGATCTTCACCTCGCCCGCGTCGGAGATCAGCACGTTCTCCGGTTTGATGTCGCGGTGCACCAGCCCGGCGGAGTGCGCGACGCCGATCGCCGCGAGCACCGGTTCGGCGACCGCGCGCACCGCGTGCGGCGGCATCGGGCCGCGCTCGCGCAGCAGCTCGCGCAGCGTGCCGCCCTCCACCAGCTCCATGATCAGGAAGGGGTGGTCGCCGTCGACGCCCTGGTCGTACACCGCGACCAGCGAAGGATGCTTCAGTTTGGCGACCGCGCGCGCCTCGAACTCGAACCGGGACAGGAACTGGGGATCGCCCGCGAACTTCGGGTCCATCACCTTGATGGCGACCGGCCGGTCCAGGCGGGTGTCGACCCCGCGGAAGACCATCGACATTCCGCCGCGGGCGATCGGCGCATCGATCCGATAGCGCCCTTCCAGCATCTGGCCGATCAAGAGAAGTCCTCCGGCTTTCATGAAGTCAGCCGCTCCGTGCGGCCCCCACGATGGTATCGACTCGCACCACCCCGGGTGTCTCACGACGTGCGGCGGGCGACCGTCTACCGTTGTCCGGGTGAGTGCATTTCCCTGCAGTGACGACGTCCTTCCGCAGTCGGTGCCCCTGGTGTCGCTGCCGGAGGTGGCCGAGCGACTCGGGCTGGTGGTGACCCGGGTGCACCAGATGCTGCGCGACCACCAACTGATCGCCGTCCGCAGAGCGGGCGTGGCCGGCGTCCCCGAGCGGTTCTTCGATGACACCGGCGCCGTCGTGAAGGCGCTGCCCGGCCTGATCACCGTGATGCGCGACGCCAAGTACACCGACGAGGAGATCCTGGAGTGGATCTTCACCGACGACGACAGCCTGCCCGGAAAGCCGATCGACGCCCTGCACGGACCACTCGCCCGCGAAGTCCTGCGCCGGGCAGCCGCCGAGCCGTTTTAGATTTCCAGCGCCTTCGGCGCTGGGTGTTCGCGGCCCCTTTATGGCTCGCGTGTGCGCGGCCGCCGCTTGCTCCTTCGTCGCGGACGCGGCGGCCGCGCACACGCGAGCCGGGCCGCGAACGGCGGATGCTCGGTCTCGCTTCGCTCGAAAGTCGTAGTTGCGGTGTGCTGGCGCGTTGGTAGCGGAACTCATCACTAGGCGCGCGCGGTGAAAATGGGCGGCGAGCGGCCTGCCATGGGCTGTCGCTTGCTCCTTCGTCGCGTGCGCGGGGGCCGCGCACACGCGAGCCGGGCCGTGAACGGCGGATGCTCGGTCTCGCTTCGCTCGAAGCTGGTAGTGGCGTCTGGTGCCTGGCTAGTACGGGTTTGCTGTTGCCGCTGGCCTGAAGTCGGTGCAGTCGGCGTCACTTCCGGCTGCGGTGCCGGTACTACCGGGTCTGGACCGCTTGCTCGGTCCCGCTCTGCTCGAAGCGGGGTTGAGGCGGAAAGCGGCGGCTGCGGGATTGTGTCGTGGGAATCACCCTTGATCTGGGGTGCGCATCCGGGCGGTGTCGCAGGGGCCGTGGTCAGCGGGTGAGGCGGTCGCGGAGGGTGGCGGTGGTGAATTCGGTGGCGGCTATGCGGAGGCGGTGGTGGCGGGGGACCACCGCGCGGTGGTCGAAGACGGCGTAGTCGCTGCGTTCGATGTGGCGCAGGATGTCGGCGTACAGGGTGGCCGCGGTGCGGATGGCGGGGCGTACGCGTGGTTCGAGCAGGTCGATGCCGGGTTCGGCGCGGCGGTAGAGGTCGCGGTTGACCGCGATGAGGTGGGCGAGGGCGCGGCGGACGCGCGGATCGGTGCGGCCGGTGCGGCGGCACTCGAACAGCAGCTCCTCGTCGACGCCGAACGCGGCGATGGCGTCGGCGGGCAGGTAGACGCGGTCGCGGTCGAGATCTTCAGCGACGTCGCGCAGGAAGTTGGTCAGCTGGAACGCCTCGCCCAGCGCGGCGGCGGCGGGTTCGGCCGCGGACACCGGGACGACCGTGCCGAGCACCGGCAGCAGCTGCAAACCGATCGCGGCCGCCGAGCCGCGCATGTATTCGCGCAGCTGCGCCATGGTGGCATAGCGGTTACGGAACGCGGGTGCGCCCGGCGCGTCCATCCGCATGGAATCCAGGAACGTCCAGAAGTGCTCGGTGGCGATGCCGTAACGGTGGATGGTGTGGGTGACGGCGGCCAAGACGAGGTCGCGCGGTCGTGGAACCGATGTCCAACTGTCGGACCGCGCGTGCTGCTCGACGACGCCGGGGTGCGACGCCAGCGCGGCCCGCAGGTCTCGCTCGATCAGGTCGAGTTCCGCGGCCGGATCACGCTCGTGCGCGGCGGGACGGGCCGCCCGGTCCACGACGTCGTCCACCATGCGCGCGAACGCGTACAGCGCGTGCACGGCGGGCCGTCGTTCGGCCGACAGCAGCCGGGTCGCCAGGAAATAGGTGCGGCCGTGGGTGGCGGCGATCTGCCTGCACTCGCGGTAGGCCAGCGGGAGCAGCGCGGAACCGGATAGGCGCGCCTCGGTCATGGGGTGGCGTGCGACGGGGTGGCCTCGCCGGGCGTGGCAGCGACGGCGTCCGGCGGCGTGGCGCGCAGCCGCAGCGGGTCCACCGTGCGCAGCGACAACGCCGCCACGACGGCGGCGAAAGTCGCGGCGGCGACGTGCCAGAAGTTGTACAGGCCGATCGACCCGTCCGGCTGGAAGACCAGCATGAGCCACGTGCACACGCCGACCAGCGCCATCAGTGTCGTGGTGGACAGCGCGAACCCGGCGGCCAGCGCCAGCGGCCACGAGTAGTACCAGGGCAGCGCGGCGGGGGAGAGGATGACGATCGCGACGAACGCGATCAGGATGCCCGCCACCGCCTCCCGCTCACTGTGCCGGAACCGCCACCAGGTCAACGCGAGCACCGCCACCAAGGCCAGCGCGCACATCGCGCGGGTCACCTCGAGCACCGATTCCAGCCGCAGCGGGGTGATCCAGGTGACCGCGTGCGCCATCACGGTCGGCAGCGACAGCCAGTTGATGATCTTCTTCGACCCGGACAAGGCGGTCAGCCAGCCGATGCCGACACCGGCGATGGCCGAGGCGGCGACGAAGACGACCGCGAACACACTCAGACCGAGGCCGGCGATCTTGCCGAACACGAGCGCGGGATGCGGCATGTCCTCGGTGGGCTCCGCGGCGTCGCCGGGTTGCTCGCTCGCGGGCAGGTGCGCCGGATCGCGCCCGACCCGCTGCGCGGCGCGGCGTTCGCGTTCGTGCAGCATCCATATCCATACCAGGAACGGCAGCGCCACACCCGCGGTCGCCTTGATGGCCACGCCGATGGCGACAACGACGATGCCTGCCACGTGATGGCGTTCCAGCACCAGCGCGATGCCCGCGCACATCAGGCCGACCATGAGCATCTCGTTGTGCACGCCGCCGATCAGGTGGATGAGCACCAGCGGATTGAGCACCGCCAGCCACAGCGCGACTGTCGGCTTGCCGCCGAGGTGCTTGGTCAGATACGGCACCGCCCACATCATCAGCGCGAGGCCGGGCAGCATGACCAGCCGCATCGCGATGGTTCCCGCCACCACGTTGTCGCCGGTGACGGCGGTGATCGCCCGCCCGAGCAGCAGGAAGACCGGACCGTACGGCGCGGTGGTGGTGGTCCACACGGGACTCACGTTGTCCAGCAGCACACCGGGATTCGCCACCGGGCCGACCTGGTAGGGGTCGAAGCCGTCGCGCAGCAGCGCGCCCTGCGCGAGATAGGAGTAGGCGTCGCGGCTGAACATCGGCACGGCGAACAGCAGCGGCGCGATCCAGATGCCGACGATGGCGCGCAGCTCGTTGAGCGTCACCTCGGCGCCGGTGCGGTCGGCCGTGCCGATCGTCGCGCGCCCGAGCCGGACCCACGCGGTGATCATGAGCAGTACGCCGATCCAGATGCAGATGGTCGACAGCGCGTAGCCGTGCCCGAATCGCAGCCAGGACAGGTGCATGGCCTCGAGCAGCGGGTCGCGCTTGCGGACGCTGCCCGCGCCGAAGCCGCCGAACATGATCATGATCGCGCCGAAGAAGCCCAGCAGGGCGGCATGCCCCTCCGGACTCCTGGCGAAGTCGGCGCAGGTGCGGACCCACCACAGGAAACCACGGGGGGCGGCCGATTCGCGACCTGCGGAGGCGGGCGACGAGGAGCGGATGTCACCGGCGGAGGCGGCCTCTGCGGTGCGCGTTTCGGGGGATGCCATCTGGTGTCGGTCCCCCCGAATGGTCGGCGGTCGCAACCGCGAGCGAATAGGTCGGCGCTTAGTTTACGGCGTCGCCTCGAACACTATCCGGCTGGTGCGCGGGCTTCCAGGCGAAGTGGGGCCCAGCTTCCCCGCGATGCGGTTTGCCGCCAGTTTCCCGGAGAGCAGCGCGGTCGGCACTCCCACACCGGGCGTGGTGCCGCAACCAGCGATAACCACGTTGTCGCTGGAGCGTGGGAAATTGCTCGGCCTGAATGGACCGGTCTGACGGAAGAGATGAGCCGCGGAGAACGGTGTGCCCGCGAGCATGCCGTAGTCGAGCCAGGTCCGCGGCGTGTCGAGCCGATCGACGGCGAAGTGCTCGGCGATGCCACGGTAGCCGCGCGTTTCCAGCACGGCGAGCAGTTCGCGGAGATAGGCGGGTCCGAGGCGCGGCCAGTCCAGCGGCGCGGCCGTGAGATTCGGGCACGGCGCCAGCAGCGAGAACGGTTCGTGGCGGCCGTCGGCGCGCTCGATGAACAGGCTCGGGTCGGTCAGAGCGGGCCGGGTCAGCAGCAACGAGGGATCGCTCATCAGCTTGCCGCGACCCCTGCGGGCGGTGATCTCGGCGAACGTCCGGTCCCAGGCCTGCCCGAACTCGATGGTGTGATGCGCCTGCACCGGCCAGCCCGCCGCGACGGCGGCGGGGACGGTGCCGTGTGCGACGACCGCAGACGGCGAGGCGCGTAACCCGCGCCTGGGCCGCACGCCCAACCGGTCGAGCGAGCCGAGGTCGGCGGTGAGCACCAGCGCGTCGCAGTCGAACGAGCGTCCGTCGGCGGTGCGCACGCGCCGGGCCCTGCGGCCCGCGTAGTCGACCCCGGCCACGTCGGTGTTCAGTTCGAGGGCGCCGCCCGCCTCGGTGAACGCTTGCGCCAGCGCCGCGGCGATCGCCCGCATGCCGCCTTCGGGGAAGTACACGCCCAGCGAGGTGTCCATATGCGGGATCGCGCCGTAGACGGCGAGCGCCCGAGCGGGCGGCATGCCCGCGTAGAGCGCCTGGAAGGTGAACAGCCGCGCCAGCCGCTTGTCGCGCAGGAACCCGCGCACCCGGGGGCCGAGCCTGCCGAAGCCGCCGAGACGCACCAGTTCGGCCAGGGCACGGCGCTTTTCGGGGAGGCGAACCATATCCAGCGGCGAGTCGAAGTTCGTGTCCATGAACTCGGTGAACTCGGCCGCGTAGATCCGCGCCAGCCAGGCGCGCAGGCGCCGGTATCCCCGCGCCTCGGCCGGGCCGCAGCTGCGCTCGACTTCCGCGGCCATCACGTCGGGATCGGCGAAGACCCTGATCTCGGCGCCGTCGGCGAACCGGGCGTGATAGCCGGGCGCCAGCCGGTGGATGCGCAGCGGAGGCACGCAGGTCTCCGGGGTACGGCCGACGGCGGCGAGCGCGTCGGTGATCAGCTCGGGCAGCGTCAGGACGGTGGCGCCGGAGTCGATCTCGTAGTCGGCGCCCAGGTAGCGACCGACCCGGCCACCGGGATGGTCGGCGCGCTCGAGCAGCGTCACCCGATGACCCGCGCCGGTCAGATACAGGGCGGCCGACAGTCCGGCCAGTCCGGCGCCGACCACAACGACGCGCTCGGTCGGTCCCGTGACGGTTCTCATCCGAGTCTCCCTGGTCAGGCGGCGCGCTTGGTGGCGGCCAGCGCCATCGCGCGCAGGCGTTCCTTGGCCGCGATCGTCGCCGAGCTGGCCTCGATGGCCGCGAGGCCGGTGTCGGTGAGTTCGGCGATCCGGTGCTCCACCTCGTCGACCGCTCCGAGTTCGACCAGCAGCGCGCGCAGCCGCTGCACCTGCTCGGCGCTCAGATCGGTGCCGATGCTCGCGCGCAGCAGCGCGGCCGCGGCGGGATCGCTGTCGTCGGCGCGCCGCAGCGCCTCGGCCAGCAGCACGGTGCGCTTGCCCTCGCGCAGGTCGTCACCGGACGGCTTGCCGGTGACCGCGGGATCGCCGAACACGCCGAGCAGATCGTCGCGCAGCTGGAAGGCGATCCCGATGGCGGTGCCGAATTCGCGGTAGGCCTCGATCAGCTCCTGGTCGGCGGCGGCGATGGCGGCGCCGAGGTGCAGCGGGCGTTCGACGGTGTAGGCGGCGGTCTTGTAGCGGTTGATCCGCAGCGCGGCCTCGACCGACTCGTCGCCGCCCGCCTCGCCGTTGATGTCGAGCAGCTGGCCGCCGAGCACCTCGGTGCGCATGTCGGCCCACACCGGCGCGAACCGGGCGATCGCCGCTGGCGCGAGGCCGGACGCGTGCACCATGTCATCGGCCCAGGACAGCGCCAGATCGCCGACCAGAATGGCCACGCTGGCGCCGAAGTGCGCCGAATCGCCCGACCACCCGCGGTCGCGGTGGCGCTGCTCGAAGTCGACGTGCACGGTGGGGAAGCGGCGGCGGGTGCGGGAGGAATCGATGATGTCGTCGTGGATCAGGGCGCACGCCTGGACGAGCTCGAGCGCGGAGCAGGCGGTGAGCACCGCGGCGGCGTCGGTGGCCTGCGGATCGCCGCCCGCGCCGAGCCACCCCGTCCACGCGAACGCGGGCCTGGTGCGTTTTCCGCCGCGTAGCACGAACTGCTCGAGCGCGTCGGTGGCCTCGACGAAGACCGGGCCGAGTCGCTCGGTCACCGGGCGGCGCGTGGCGAAGAAACGGGTCAGGGCGTCTTCCACGGCGGTGACGAAGGCGGGGGTGCCCGGCTGCGGCACCGCGGGGCGCGGCTTCTGAGTACCGGTTGCGGCGGACAGGGGAGCCTCCAAGGTCGTGCGGATGGTGGACGCACGGGGTCGCGGAGGGTGCCCCGGCGCTGCGGATGATTCGGGGCCGAGCGGGAGGCGGTCGCGCGTGTCGCTCGGCGTGGCGAACAACTCGCCCGTTGCGAACAATACGCGGGGCGTGCGAGCGACCCGACAGGGCCGCCACCGGCCACCTCTACACTGAACCGGTGACTTTCGACAACGTGCGGGGCAGCTCGACCCCTGGCCGGCCGTCCCGGACGCACCCGAACGTCTCCGCCACACCGTCGGTCGTACAGAGTCTGCGGGCGCACACGGGGCACGCGGTGCCGTTCTCCGTGGAGTTCAATCCGCCCCGCGACGCCGCCGCCGAGGCGCGGCTGTGGCGTGCGGTGCGGCAGTTCGAGTGCATGCACCCCGCGTTCGTGTCGATGACCTACGGCGCGGGCGGTTCCACCCGCGACCGCACCGTCCGGGTGACCGGGCAACTGGCGCAGGAGACCACGCTGCTGCCGGTGGCGCACCTGACCGCGGTGGAGCACAGCGTCGCGGAGCTGCGCTCGCTGGTCGGCGCGTACGCCGACTCCGGCATCCGCAACATCCTGGTGCTGCGCGGCGACCCGCCCGGTGATCCGCTCGGCGAATGGCACAAGCATCCCGAGGGCGTCTCCTACGCCGAGGAACTGGTGCGCATCGTGCGCGACCTCGGTGATTTCCACGTCGGCGTGGCCTCCTTCCCGCAAGGCCATCACCGTTCGCCGGACCTGGCGACCGACACGGCGTTCCTGGCCGCGAAACTGCGTGCGGGAGCGGAATACTCGATCACCCAGATGTTCTTCGACGTCGAGCACTACCTGCGGCTGCGCGATCGCCTCGTCGCGCTCGACCCGATCGAGGGCGCCAAGCCGATCATCCCGGAGCTGATGCCCATCACGTCGCTGCGCACGGTGCAGCGCGCCGAGCAGCTGTGCGGCAGGCCGTTGCCCGCCGCCGTGCTGAACCGGCTGCGCAAGGCGGCGGGCGACGGCGGCGAGGAGAACGCCGCCGCGGTGCGCGCGGCGGGCATCGAGATCGCCACCGAGATCGCTCAGCGGCTGATCGACGAGGGCGCGCCCTGCCTGCACTTCATCACGCTCAATTTCGCCAAGGCGACCAGCGAGGTGCTGACCAACCTCGGTTACGGCGTCACGGCCACTCCGGTCAGCGCCTGACGCGAACGGCTGTCCGGAGGAACGGGCGCCTGAACAAACCGGCTGTCAGAGCTCACACACGGGCGGTCCGCCAGAACGCGCCCGCAGAAGCGAACCGGCGTGCACGGTCGGTCCGCCGGAACGCACCCGTCGAGCCGAACCGGCGTTCAGCAGTCGTGCACGAACGCTCCTCAGAGCGCGCGCCGACTGAACCGCCGATCGCCGGTCCGCAGGCCCCGTGTCGGCGCGACAGGGCCGGACGCCGATCGACGGAACGTGGGCGACGTGGTGACCCGGCGTCCGCCGGTGCGCGCCAAGGCGCACCGGCAGACCGGGAGTCAGGCCGCGACGGCGGCGCGCAGCCCCCATGCCTCGGCGAGCAGCCGATACGATTCCAGCCGGTCGGCGTGCCGATGGGTGATCGTGGTAACCAGCAATTCGTCCGCCCCGCTGACGCGTCGCAGCGCGTCGAGCCGTTCCACGACGGTGCCGGGTGAGCCGACGAACTGGGTGGCCAGGCGGTCGTCCACCAGCCGCCGCTGCTCCGCGGTGAGCGGGCCGATGGCCGCGGGGTCGGGATATTCGGCCGCCCCCGCGCCGCTGCGGATGCTGTAGACCCAGTGGCCGTAGCTGGCGGCCAGCCGCTGCGCGGTCGCGTCGTCCGGCGCCACCACCGCGTCCGCGGAGATCACCACATACGGCTCGGCCAGGTCGGCGGACGGGCGGAACGCCGCCCGATACGCCTCGATCGCGTCCAGCGCGGTGCCCGGCGAGACGTGGTAGGCCGCGGCGAACGGCAGTCCCAGCCGTCCGGCCAGCTCCGCGCTCTCGCCCGCGGTGCTCCCGAACAGCCACAGCCGCACCTGGGCGTGCTCGCCTGGAACGGCGTGCAGCGCGACGCCCTCCGGGCTGACGAAGCTGCCCGCCAGCAGGGCGCGCACCTCACCGATCTGCTCGGCGAAGTCGAGCGGCTGCGCGCCGCGCTGCTGCAGCGCGCCCACCGAGGCGATGAACTTGGACCGGTCCAGGATGCGGCCGGGGTCGAACGGCGGCGGGACGACCACGCCGTCGCGGATCTCGGTGCGCCCGGTGATTATGTCCACCACCGGTTTACCGCCCTTGTGCCGCCCGGCTTCGGCCCCGAACTGGCTGCGCCGATGACCCGACCGGCCCAGTCCGAGGTCGAGGCGGCCGGGGTACAGCGCGTCGATCGTGCCGAAGGCCTCCACGATCGACGCCGAGGTGTGATGACCCACCTGCACGGCCCCCGAACCCACCCGGATGCGCTCGGTGGCCGCGGCGACCAACCCGATCAGGGTGATGGAGGAGGAACTGGCCACCGAGACGAAGTGATGTTCGGCCAGCCAGTACCGGTGGTAACCCCACTGTTCGGCGTGCTGGGCCAGATCGACGGTGTTGCGCAGCGCCTGCTGCGCGGTGGAACCCGCGCTGATCGGGGACAGATCGAGGATCGATAGGGGAACGTGCCCGCTCATGCCGCACGCCCCTGCCGCGGATCCTGCTCGCCCGCTTCGATGGCCACGCGCAGCCGGTTCTGCGCGGGCGCCACCGGGCAGGTCGCGAAATCGGTGAAGGCGCAGGGCAGGTTCGCCGCGCGGTTGAAGTCGAGCACCACCGTGCCGTCCGGGCCGGGGGCGCCGACGGTCAGCGAACGCGCGGCCGGGTAGGTGGTCACACCGCTCGTGGCGTCGGTGAACAGCACGCGCAGATCATCGCGGTCGCCGAACGCGACGACCCGTTCGGTCACCGCGCCGATGCGGAATTCGATGGTGCCCGCCGCGCTGTGCTGGTGCTCGAGGCCCTCGACCACCGCGCCGGTGACCACGGTCCGCGGTTCCTCGAACGGGGTGAATCGCCCGGAGACCACCCAGCGCGGATCCGGTCGATACGACGGGATGCCGTCGAAGGTCAGCAAGGCGGGCGCGGCCGGGTCGTGCACCCGGACCGCGTAGCGACCCGTGCGGCGGATCACCTCGAGCACCCGCCGCTCCTGGCGGATGTGCAGGCCGGGCGCGCCTTCCGCGGGCGTGATGATCTGCACGCCCGCGATGCCGGTCCCGTCGTACTCCAGCCGGTCGGCCGGCTGGGCGGTGATGAACACCTTCTCGTCGGTGACCCACCAGGTGCCGGGGACGTCCGGCAACCGCTCGGGACGGTCGGTGAGCCAGTGCAGCCCGGTCAGGCTGAGGAAGCCGAGCGGGTCGCGCAGCCGGTCTTCGCGCGCGTGGTGCCAGCGCGCCCACTCGGTCTCGAAAACGCTGGTGATGCTGGTGGTCATGACGCGGTGACTCCTTCGTGGGCGGTGGGGCGATGGGGATGGCGCGGGACGCGGCGGGTCATCAGGCCGTGCCCTCCGTATCGATCTGCTGCCGCAGCGCCGGGTGCGTTCCGGCTCCGGCGACATCGGGAGCAAGGAACAACGCCTGCTGCCACAGTGCGGCGGGCACAGGGGGTGCGGACCGGACATCGCGTCGGTCCCGCGCGGCGCGGACCGGTGCGACCGCGTGCACCCGCCCGTTGCCGAAGGTGTCGGCGGCACGCGGGGCGCGCATCCGGGTGCGCCACCAGCGAGCCGGGTCGGCTTCGGAAACGGCGGCGTCGGCTGGAACGTTCGGCGCGGCAACCGGGTCGGCGTCGGCGTCGGGTTTCCGGTTGAAGGCGTAGTACACCATCAGGGCGATCCTTTTCGGTCGGTGCCACCAGGCGCTCGGCTTGTGGCCGGTGGTGGGATCCGGTGAGCAGGGAGGGGTAATCGCTTGGTACGGGGCGGGTTCCGGGCGGCCGCGGCACGCAGCCCAGCGGGGCCGGTGCAGCACGCGGCTGTGGCGGTAGGCCGGACGCGGCATCAGGGCACGCCTTTCGCCACCGCGGGCGCCGGGATGGCCGACAACAGCTCGCGGGTGTACTCGTGCCGTGGATCGCCGAAGATCTCCGCGGTGCGGCCGGATTCGACGATGCGACCGTGCCGCATGACCGCCACGTGATCGCTGATGCGGCGCACCACCGCCAGGTCGTGCGAGATGAACAGGTAGCTCAGGGACAACTCGGCCTGCAGGCGGTCGAGCAGTTCGAGGATCTGCGCCTGCACCGAGGCGTCCAGCGCGGAGACCGGTTCGTCGAGCACCAGCAGTTCCGGATGCAGCGCGAGCGCTCGCGCGATGGCGACGCGCTGGCGCTGCCCTCCGGACAGTTCGGCGGGCCTGCGCTGGGCGAACCCGGCCGGGAGCGCGACTTGCGCGAGGAGCTCCGCGACGCGGTCACGACGCTGCGCGCGGTCGCCGACCCCGAACGCGCGCAACGGTTCCTCGATGATCGCGCCCACTCGCCAGCGCGGATCCAAGGAGGCGTACGGATTCTGATACACCACCTGGAACCGTTTGCGCAGCGCGCGCAGCCGCGACCCGCGGGCCCGCGACAGCGGTTGCCCGTCGAAGGTGACCTCGCCACGGTCGGGTTCGGTGAGCCGCAACGCGATCCGCGCGGTGGTGGACTTGCCCGATCCGGATTCCCCGACCAGCGAAAGGGTTTCGCCGCGACCGAGTTCGAAGCCGACTCCCGCCACCGCGGTCACGCTGTCGCCCCCGTGCGCCCGGAAGGTCTTGTGCACGTCGCGCAAGACCAGCAGCGGCTCGCCGTCGCGCGGCTCCGGTTCGCGGTAGCCGCCGGCCGGAGCGAGACTGGGCGAGGCGGCGAGCAGGCGCTTGGTGTACGGGTGGCGCGGTGCGGCCAGCAGTTCGGCGGTGGCGCCGCTCTCCACCACCTCGCCGCCGTTGAGCACCACCAGCCGGTCCGCGCGTTCGGCGGCGACGGCAAGGTCGTGGGTGATCAGCAGCACCGCGGTGCCGCGCTGCGCGATCTGCTCGGCGAGCCGATCCAGCACCCGGCGCGCGACGGTCGCGTCGAGCGCGCTGGTCGGCTCGTCGGCGATGACCAGGTCCGGTGCGCAGGCCAGCGCCGCGGCGATCAGCACTCGCTGGCGTTGCCCGCCGGACAGCTCGTGCGGATACTGGGTGGCGCGCAGTTCCGGCCGGTCCAATCCGGCGTCGGCCAGCAGTTCGATCGCCCGCGCCCGCGCCGCCTTGCGGTCGGCGAGCCGGTGCACCAGCAGCGATTCGGCCACCTGATCGC
Organism: Nocardia beijingensis NBRC 16342; assembly: GCF_001612785.1. Classification (GTDB taxonomy): domain Bacteria; phylum Actinomycetota; class Actinomycetes; order Mycobacteriales; family Mycobacteriaceae; genus Nocardia; species Nocardia beijingensis. The sequence continues at coordinate 27,047 of NZ_BDBC01000016.1, read as the reverse complement.
CGACCCGCCGGACCGGGTTGAGCGACAGCCCCGGGTCCTGCGGGACGAAGCCGACCCGCGCTCCCCGCAGCCGCCGCAGCGCCCGTTCGGAGCCGGTGTCGACCACGGCGCCGTCGAAGGTCACGGTTCCCCCGGCGAACTCGGCGTTCGGGCCGAGCAAGCCGATCACGGCGTGGGCGAGGGTGGACTTGCCGGAGCCCGACTCGCCGACCAGCGCCACCACCTCGCCGCGGGCAACGGTGAGCGACACACCGTCCAGCGCGGTGACCGGCCCGGTGCCGGAGCGGTAACGAACCCGCAGGTCCTCGACGTGCAGCAGCGGAGATGCCGGGGCGCTCACGCGGATTCCCCTTTCCCGATCGCGCGTCCGAGCCGCTGGGCGGCGAGCACGACGGCGATGATGACGAAGCCGGGCAGGGTGGTCATCCACCACGCGGTCGCCAGATAGTTGCGGCCCTCGGAGATCAGCGTGCCCCACTCGGGTGTCGGCGGCTTCGCGCCGTAGCCGAGGAAACTCAGCGCCGACACCGCCAGCACCGCCATGCCGAACTCCACCGCGGCCAACGCGAGTACGGGCTGGTAGGAGTTGGGCAGCACGTGCCTGGCCAGCACCGTGTACCAGCGCACCCCCGCGGCGTGGGCGGCCTCCACGAACACCGCCCGGCGCACCCGCAGCACTTCCGATCGCATCACGCGGGCGAAGTTGGCCACCAGCGAGATGCCGACGGCGACGGCCACATTGCGGGTGCCGAAGCCGAGCGCGGTGACCAGCGCGAGCGACAGCAGCAGCGACGGCACCGACAGCAGCACATCGACCACCCGCATGACGACGGCGTCCACCACGCCGCCGATCGCACCGGCCAGCAGTCCGAGCAGCGACCCGGCGATCAGGGCGATGCCCACCGCGGCCAGGGTCGCGGTCAGCGACAGACCGGCTCCGTGCACCATCCGGGTGTAGAGATCGCGCCCGAGATTGTCGGTGCCGAACCAGTGCTGGGCACTGGGGCTCTGCAACTTCTGCGCGGGCACGCCGGTCAGCGGGTCGCCACCGGCGAAGACCGACGGCGCCAGCGCCCACCCGACGGCGAGCAGGGCGACGGCGCCCGCCACCAGCAGTCCGGCATTGCCGCGCAACGTCTTCCATCGCACGACCGGTCGCCGCAGGCCGGGCAGCACCGCTCTGCGCTGTTCCTCGGTGACGTCAACCACGAGTCCACACCCCCTCGGCGAGCGGCGCGCCGGGCACGAGTCCGGCGGTGGAAAGGACGGGAGCAGGGTCAGGCACGAACGATCGCCTCCTCGGCGGTGTCGGCGGCGGTCTGCTCGGACTCGCCGCGCACTGTGCGGGAGCGAGCGGCGATGCGCGGATCGAGCAGCGGATACAGCAGGTCCACCGCCAGATTCACGCTGACGAACACCACCGAGGTGAGCAGTACGATGCCCTGCACCACCGGGATGTCCTGCGCCAGCACCGCGGTCTGGGTCAGCCGCCCGACACCCTGGCGGGCGAAGACCGTTTCCACCACCACCGATCCGGCGAGCATGTTGCCGACCAGGACCCCGGCGATGGTGAACGCGGGCACGCTGGCCGGGCGCAGCACGTGCGTGCGCCGCACCCACCAGCGCGAACCGCCTTTGGCCAGGGCCACGTCGACGAACGGCTGACGCCAGGTCGTCTCCAGCCCTGCGGTGAGCACCTGCGCGATGACCGCGCCGATCGGCAGGGCCAAGGTGATCGCGGGCAGCACCGTGCCGGCGAAACCGTGCCCGCCGAACGCGGGCGCCAGCCGCAATTGGAACGAGAACACCTGCAACAGCAGCAATCCGGTCCAGAACGTCGGCACCGAGACGCCGAGCGACGGCAGTGCGGCCAGGGCGTTGCGCAGCCAAGGCCGCTGCGTCTGCGTCGCCGCGAACGCCAGCGCGACGCCGCCTGCGACCGCGAAGAGCAGCGCCGTTCCGGCCAATTCCAGCGTGGCGGGCAGCGCGTCACCGATCGCGCCGGTGACCGGCTGCCCGGTCGCGATGGAATGCCCGAGATCGCCCCGCACCGCGTGCCCGAGCGCGGTCCAATATTGTTCCCACAGCGGCCGATCCAGCCCGTAGCGAGCCTGCAGTTCGGCGATGGCGGCCTTGTCCACCGGCGTGCCGGCGCCGCCGCCGTCGGCCGCGATCGAGACCGGGTCGGCGGGCAGCAGATACAGCACCACGAACGACAGCGTGAACGCCGCCCACAGCACCCAGACCGCCTGCAATGCCCGCAGGGCCAGATAGCGCGCCATGCCTATCGTCCGCTCAGCCAGGTGTCGAAGAACTGCAATCGGGCCGAGGCTTCGAACTTCAGGTCCCGCGTGTTCCCGCTCGCGCCGATGGCCTGGGACAGCTCGACGGTCGGCAGTTGCAGTCCGGCGTCGAGCACCTGTTCCTGCGCGGCGCGGATGAGCCCGTTGCGTGTCGCGGTGTCGACGGTGCTGACCTGTCCGTTCAGCACGTCGTCCAACGCGGGGATAGGACCGCGCGCGTTGAGGTTGCGCCCGTCGAGTCCGAAGGTGGTGCGCAGGATGTCGCCGTCGGCGCGGGTGGTGTTGCCGTAGAAGGCGTCGAAGTCCTTGCTGCCCTGCCGAGCGGTGGCCTCCGCCGTGGACACCAGATCCAGCTTCAGCTCGACGCCGACCTGCCGCAGCTGCTGCTGGACCAGTTCGAGGATCGCCTGGTTGCCCGCGAACACCTGGCTGAACAGCACCGAGAAGGACAACCGCTCGCCGTTCTTCGCCCGGACGCCGTCCGCCCCTGGCAGCCACCCGGTCTGATCCAGGAGGGTGCGCGTCTTCGCCGGGTCGTAGGCCAGGCGCGCGGACAGGTCGGTGTAGCCGGGCGTGGTGCTGGCGAGCGTGCTGGTGGCGGGCTTGAACTTCGGGCCGAGCACGGTGTCGACCAATTGCTTGCGATCGATGGCGGGCAGCAGGGCGGTGCGCACCGCCGGATCGCGCAGCGGCCCCCGGGTGACGTTGAGCTGCAACCCGAACGGCACGCCCGGGTTGGCGGTGCTGAGCACCCGTCCGCCCGCCGCCTCGATCTGCGGAGCGTCCTGCGGCAGCGCGTCGCTGATCGCGTCCAGCTGCCCGGAGGCGAGACTGCCGGTGCGGACGCCGGATTCGGGCACCACGGTGAACTCGATCTTGTCCAGGTAGGCCTCGCCGCGATGGGCGAACACCGCCGAACCCCAGTGGTAGCCGGTTCGTTTGGCCAGCGTCACCGCGGCGTCCTGGCGGTAGGCCGCGTAGGTGAACGGCCCGCTGCCGACGTTGTCGCCGAGGCAGCGCTGCTCGGCGGGCTTGGCCGTGGTCACGTCGGCCAGGATGCCGAGCGCGGCGGTCGAGGACGCCTGCAGGAACGGCGCGTTCGGCTTGCTGAACTCGACTCGGGCGGTGAGCCGGTCCACGACCGTGGTGCCGACGTAGCCGGTGAGGTAGCTGCTGCCCAGCGGCGCCTTGCCCGAGCCCAGCTTCACGACCGAATCGAACGTGTTGCGCACCGATTCCGCGGTCAGCGGCGTGCCGTCGCTGAAGGTGACGCCGTCGACGAGATGGAAGGTGAAGACCTTCGCGTCGGGGGCGACCTCCCAGCTCTGCGCCAGCCACGGCTTCAGCTCGCCGGTGGCCGGGTCCTGGTCGGTCAGCGAATCCACGATCTGCCGGGCGACGTACAGCGTCTGGTTGGTGCCGGCCTGGGCGGGATCCGAGCAGGTCGGCGCCTGCGACAGGCCGTAGCGCAGGGTTCCGCCCGGCTGGGGCGGGCCCGCGTCGCCGCCGGGCGCGGCCGAATCACTGCCGCAGGCGGCCACGGTGGTGGCCGCGGCGAGCGCGCCGGCCAGCGCGACGATTCGGTGACGGGTTCGGATCACGGGGCAACTCCAGATACTTCGGGGCGGGCGAGTTCCTCGCCCTGGTCGGGGTAGGTGTCGGCGGTCGCCGACGGTCGGCTGGGCACGCCACGGCGCGATTCGGGCGCGACCTCCGCCCGGAAGAGCTCGGAGCCGTCCGGATACCGGCACCCGGGCAGCTGCTTCTCGAACGGGTGCGGCCCGATCTGTTCCGCGGGCAGGTCAGGGTCGTAGAGCGCGCGGTAACCGGTGGCGAGATAGAGGCCGACCGCTTCGGGCTGCCGGGGTCCGGTGGTCAGGTAGATCCGCCGGTAGCCGCGGCGCGCGATCTCGGCTTCCAACTGCTCGAGCACGAACCGGCCCAGCCCTTCCCTGCGGTGCTCGCGCGAGGTCCAGATCCGCTTCAGCTCCGCGGTGTGCGCGTCGTAGCGCTGGAACGCGCCGCCCGCCACCGCCTCGCCGTCGCGGGTGACCACCAGCAGAACCCCGTGCGGCGGCGCGAACGCCGTGGCCGGGTGCTCGCGCAAGGAAGCGTGCACCTCGCCGGGCGTGCGGCCGTAACGGCTGCTGTACTCGAGGGCGAGTTCGGCCAGCAGCGGCGCGGCCAGCGGGTCGTCCTGGGCGACCTGGTGCACGCGCAGCGTCCCGGTCGAAAGCGACTGTGTCATCGGCTCATCGCTTCTTCGGCAAGCCGGGCGGGTTGATCCGCGATTCGGTGACCGTCTCGCTCTGCAGGCCCCACCGGTCGATCACCTGCTGATAGGTGCCGTGCTCGATGGCGTAGGCCAGCGCGTGCTGCACGGCGGTGATCAGCTTGTTGTCTTTTTTGGTGAGCACCGCGATCTCGCCTTGCAGCGCCTCGCCCGCGCCGGAGAAGGTGCCGACGATCCTGGTCTGTTTCGCGGTGGCCGCGTGGTAGATCGCCGTCGGGTTCGGCCCGAGGTAGCCGTCGAGCCGCTGCGAGGCCAGCGCCAGGTAGTAGTCGGTGACCTGCTGGAAGTAGGCGATGTCGATCGGCGCCAGCCCCTCGGCGCGGTTCTGCTCGTTCCACTTGACCAGCAGCTGCTCCTGGTTGGTGCCGCTGCCGACGCCGATCCGCTTGCCCGCCAGGCTCGTGCGGTCCTTGTAGTCGAGTTTGCTCTGGATCGGCACCTCCAGCGCGACGTTGTCCTTGCGGTAGGTCGCGAAGTCGTACTTCTCCTTGCGTTCCTCGGTGACGGTGACGTTGGAGATGAACGCGTCCACCTCGCCGGAGTCCACCCGCACGAAGTTCTGCGACCAATCGGCCACCTGCGCTTCGAGTTTCAGGCCGAGGATGTCGGCGATCAGCGAGGCGAAGTCGACCTCCGAGCCGACCACCGTCTTGTCGTCGGTGGCGTAGAACCGCAGCGGCGGCGCCGCGCCGGACGCGCCGGTCACCACCAGCGTGCCGCGGTCGCGGATGGCCTTCGGCACCTCGGCGGCGATGGCGTCGACCTTGGCCGCCCTGACCCGGCCGGATTGGGCGGGGGAGAGGTCGAAGGTGATCGAACCGGCGGGCTGCACGGCGTTGTCCGCCTCGGGTTCGGTGCAGCCGGTGGCCAGCAGCGCGACCGTGGTGGCGGCGACGGTGACCAGGGCGGAGAACTTCATCGGAAACCTGTTCGTCAACGGACTCGGGAAAGGAACGCGCGGGTGCGCGGGTGTTCGGGATGGTCGAGGACGGCCGAGGGCGGACCCTGCTCGACGATGACGCCCTCGTCGAGGAACACCACGGTGTCGGCGACCTCACGGGCGAAACCGATCTCGTGGGTGACGATCACCAGCGCGGTGCCGCCGTGCGCCAGATCGCGGATCACGTCGAGCACCTCGCCGACCAGTTCCGGGTCCAGCGCGGAGGTCGGCTCGTCGAACAGGATCACGCGCGGGCGCAGCGCCAGCGCGCGGGCGATCGCCACTCGCTGCTGCTGCCCGCCCGACAGCCTGCGCGGATACGCGTCGGCCAGGTGTCCGATGCCGACCCGGTCCAGCAGCAGGCGCGCCTCGCGCTCCACCTCGGTCCGGTCGCGCCGCTGTGCCGACAGCGGCGCCAGCGTGACGTTGTCGAGCACGGTCAGGTGCGGGAACAGGTTGAACTGCTGGAAGACGAAGCCGATGCGGGAGCGCTGCTTGCGCACCGCGTGGTCGGGCAGGGCGTGCAGGCGATCGCGGCGCAGCCGGTATCCGATCAGCTCGCCGTCGATGTGCACGGTGCCCGCGTCCAGCGTCTCCAGATGGTTGACCACGCGCAGCAGGGTGGACTTGCCGGACCCGGACGGACCGATCACGGCCACCACCTCGCCGGAGCGCACGGTGAGATCGATGCCGCGCAGCACCTCGTGCGCGCCGAAGGATTTCCGCACGCCGCGGACCTGCACGGCGGGTGCGGCGCTCATCGGGTCGCTCCGCGCGGTGCGACGGGACCGTCCTCGGCGACCTCGCGCAGCTTCCGCCACGCGCGTTGCAGCGGCGTCGGCGGTGGCGTGCGGTGCGCGCCCTTGGCGTAATGGCGTTCGATGTAGTACTGCGCCACCGAGAGCACGGTGGTGAGCACGATGTACCAGACAGTCGCGACCATCAGCAGCGGCACCACCCGCCCGTTGCGCCCGTAGATGACCTGGACCTGGTAGAACAGCTCGGCGATCGCCATCACCGATACGATCGAGGTGCCCTTGAACAGGCTGATCACCTCGTTGGTCGCGTTCGGCAGGATCGAGCGCATCGCCTGCGGCGCCACGACCGTGCGGAACTGCCGCAGCCGCGGAATCCCCAGTGCGGCCGCGGCTTCCAGCTGCCCCGCGTCCACCGAGATGAAACCGGCCCGGATGATCTCGGCCGAGTAGGCCGCCTGATGCAGCGCCAAGCCGATCACGGCGGCGGTGAATCCGCTGATCACCCCGTTCACCTCGAAGGTGAACAGCGCGGGCCCGAACGGGACGCCGACCGAGAGGGTCTGGTACAGGTAGGCGATGTTGAACCAGAACAGCAGCTGCACGATCAGCGGGATCGAGCGGAACGCCCAGATGTAGACCCACGAGATCACCCGCAGCACCGGGTTGTTCGACAGCCGGGCGATCGCGAGCGCGGTGCCGAGCAGAAAGCCGAGCGCGGTGCCCCATGCGGTCAGCTCCAGGGTGACCCGCAGCGCCGACAGCACCGACTTCGCCGTGATGTACTGCGCGAACGTCGGCCAGTCCCAGCCGGGGTTGGTGGCCAGGCCGTGCACGAACTGGGCGAGCACGAGCAGGGCGACGGCGCTGACCACCCAGCGCCATGGATGCCGGGTCTTCGCCACGGTGGGCGTCGCGGCGCTCGCGGCGGGGGCGGGCGTGCGGGTCGGGTCCGGTTCGCTCGGCGCGGCGGCCTCGGGGGCGGCGTCCGGCGCGGTGGACGCGCTCATGACGGGTCCTCGATGATCACTTCGGTTCCTCCATCGGTCCCGGCGGAAGCACCCGCACCCGATGACCGGGGGGTTGCTGCGACGTCGACGAGCCAGGTCTCTCGGTCGCTCTGGATGGTTGGCGCCGACCCCCTGTCAACGGCTGTCAGGGGCGAGCCGAATCATGATGCCCAGCAAGGGAAGCATGGAACAAGAGAAGTAATCACCGTGAGCGTAGACCTTGTCCACGCGCGTGCATCGGATCCTTGTAGTAACCAGGCGTGCGCTGCTCGATCGAGGCGCGCGGAGTGCTCCGGGCCGGGGCGGGCGTTGCGGGGCGACGCCGGTCCGATGCAGCATACGGCTATCGCCGACGCTGGGGAACGCCGATGCGCCGCGCCGAGGTTTGTTCCGGGCAAACAGGACTCGCCACGAAATTGCTGTGCGGAATCCCGGCTGTTGGACGCGTTAGCCGGAGTACTGTCCCCCTCGATCGTTCCGCCGATGAGGAGGTTTCGTGACCATATTGCGCCGTCTGACCCAGTTGTCCGCTGTCGCGACAAGTTCGATCGCCCTCGTGTTCGCCGGACCCGCCGCCGCGTTCGCGGCTCCGGATACCCCGCTTCCCGCGTCCGCCGAGGATTCCGTGCCGATCGCCGCCCCCGGTGACCTGTTCGGCGCGTATCAAGCCGCGCTCGACGCGCTGCGCGCGCTCGGCATCCAGCCGTTCGCCTACCCGAGCGCGTCGGCGTTCTGCCTCGACAACACCACGGCCGGTCTCGCGCCCGCCGTGGCAGGCGCCATTCCGGGGCCGTGGCCGAAGAACACGGTCCAGATTCCCGGCCAGGACCTCAGCGCCGTCAAGGCCGGGCAGGCCATGTTCACCTTCGTGCCCTACGGACTCGGGCCGGACGGTCCGAATACCGGGGGCATGCAAGTGGCCTGGCTCAACCTGAGCACCGGCCGCGGCGGCACGGCCGCCATGGGACCGTTGCCGGAGGTCGCCCGCTCGATGATCCCCGCGGCGGTTCCCTCCGACCTGCGCCCCGCCGCCGAGCAGGCGATCCGGGACTTCCTCGTCGCGTCCCTCCCGATGGGCGGGGTGCGTGCCGTTCCGGTGGACACCGGCAAGGGCACCGTGCTCGCCGCGGTGTTCGGATCGGTGCAGAACGGCGCCAAGTCCTGCGTCTTCCTGCCGACCGTCGGAATCACGCCGGTGCCATGAGGTCGCGGCCGCCGCGGCTCGGCGCGATCAGGGAAGGGCGCGACCCTTCCAGCGGGCCGTGCCGCGGCGGCGGGCCCGGTGCGACCGCGCCCACAGCAGCAGATACGCCGCCACCGACACCGGATGCGCGATCGCGGCCAGCAGATCCGAAGGTCGCAGCGGGCCGCCGGTCTCGGTGGAACGGGCCAGCAGTCGCCCGGCGACGGCGGCGAACCAGCCGATCGAACCCGTCCTGCGGGTCGCCCCGCGGCCGAACACCGCCATCGCGGGCGGCGCCCAATAGGCAAGGGCGGCAACCAGTCCCACCGCCGCCCCGCCCGCTATCGTGCCGTCGTAGGCCGACCAGAGCCAGCGGGTGTAGCCCGCGTCCAATTCCGCGGCGCCGCGATACATCCTGGTGCGGGCCGACGCTCCCGCGGCCACCAGAACCGTCGAGTGACCGGCTCGCCGCAGCGCACGGGCGATATCGAGGTCCTCGGTGACGCTTCCGGCCACCGCCGTGTGACCGCCCACCGACCGGTAGGCGGCGTTGTCGAACACGAGGAACTGGCCGCAGGCCACCGCCGTGGCGGGCCGCAAGCTCCGGTCGGCCGCGGAGATCGGCAGCGTCGAGGCCCACGACCAGCACAGCAGGGGCTGCACCACGGCCTCCGCCGCCGAACCGGCGACTTGCAGGGGCCACGGCGAGACCAGCGCGGCGCCCCGGCCGCGCAGCGCCCCGACCGCCGCCGCGAGCGCCGTCGGGGCCAAGCGCACATCGGCGTCCAAGAAGATCAGCACCGGCGTCGACACGTCCTCGGCCAGCCGGACACAGGCGGCGGCCTTTCCCGTCCATCCGGGGACCGGGCCGGAATCGCCGCGCAGCAGCGTGAAACGGCGGTCGCCGTCGATGGCCGCGCGGGCGGCGGCGCCGGTGTCGTCGGTGGACGCGTCGTCAAGGATGCGTACCGCCATGCGCGGCACGCCGATCTGGGCGCGCAGGTCGCCGATCAGCTCGGGTAGCCGGTCGGCCTCGTCGCGCGCCGGGATACAGACGGTGACCGGTTCGATCACCGTCGTCGGGGTGGTCGTCAACCGCCGCACGGTGACCCGGTTGTACAGCGCGATGCCCGCGCCGAGCGCCGCCACCGCGGCGGAGCAGGAAGGCAGGATCCTCACCATGCGGGCCACGCTATCCCGGCGCACCGACCGATCGCTCAGCGATTCTGCGTCACCGAGCGCCACCAGCGGCTCAGGGAGAAGCCGACTTCCGGCGCTCCGGGGGCGGCCGGGTTGCGGTCCATGTACGCCATGGCGGCGACGATGGCGGCCACCGCGAGCGTGATACCGCCCGCGATGCCCGCCCAGCCCGCGAACGAGCGGGTGTTCGGGTCGGCGTAGCTGACCTCGGCGCGCAGCGTGGAGACATCGCCGGGCGGCAGCTTCCAGGACACGACGTTGTCGCCCTCGCGGCTGCCGTTGGTCTTGGCGACACGGGCCGGGAACGCGATGGTGAACTGCACGTCGGAGCCGTGCGGCGGCACCGATTTCAGATCGACCCGCCCGGTCAGGCTGACCAGGTCGCCGGTGCGCTGGAACTGCAACTGGAACATGCCCTGGGTCTGCTCGGACAGCTGACCGAGCTGCTGCACCTCGCCGAAGGACAGATCCTCGAAGAAGACCTGGCTGCCCGAGTACCCGTCCTGGGTGTACGGCTCCACCCGCACTTTGGCGGCCAGCGTTTCGGGCGCCTTCAGCTGCGGGCCCTTGTCCCCGGCGTCGGCGGGCACCACGGCGGCGACGATCCGTCCGGACACCCGGTCGTTGGACGAGACGCCCATCGACACCTGGACCCGCAGGCAGCCGGCCAGCAGCGGGACAAGCATCGCCGCGAGCAGGACGACCGAAGCGGCGCGCACGCCGCGGCGTGGGACCCGTCGCTGCGGGCGATCCGGGGTATCGAGCTTCGTGGTGACGGGACTCGGCTGCACGGGTGACATCGTGCCAGGCCATCCGCCCGGAATGAAACGCGCCAGTCGCAGCGCGCGTCGGCGCGCCGGGTCAGCGACGCGCGCGAGCCAGCGCGACGAGCAGGGGAACGCCGAGCAGCCCCATGCCGGCGAAACCGTATCCGGCGGACGGCGCCAGATCGAGGAACACCGCGTGCGCCAGCGCCGACCCGAGCCAGGTCCACAGGAAGAAGGCCACCGGGACGGCGACCGCGCGGCCACCCGGCAGCCGCACCGGATCCGGCGCCGCTCGCTCCCAGACCGCCAGCAGACAGCCCATCACCAGTGCGACGCCGAACCAGCCCAGATAGTTGGTGACCGGGATCAGATCGAGTCCCGGCAGTCCCGACCGGGTGTCGCACCAGGTCCACTGCCCGTCGGCCACCATCTGCGGATCCAGGAACAAATCCCAGCCCACGGCACCCGCCGCCGTCGCCGCGACCAGCACCGCCGTCCGCCGCGACAGCAACCCGGCCACCACCCATACCGGATAGATGCCGCCGGTCCAGGCCAGCGGGACCAGCAGCGGCACTTCGAGCAGGGCGGGCCCGAGCCGGTCGGTCGCGTACTCGTAGCAGCCGAACGGCACGCCGGTCGCGGTACCGATCACCTCGGCGGCGAGCCCGATGCCGGAGACCACGACGAGGAAACCGACGGCGTAGCGCAACCCCCTGGTCGCGGTCGCGTGCGCCAGCGCGGCGGCGGCGGAGAGCAGCACGACCGCGACGGTGACGCGGTCGCGCGCGGCACCCGCCGTCAGCGGGTAACCGATCTGCGCGACGATCGTCCCGACGACCAAGGCGAGTGGCAGCACGAAGCTCGCCGACCGAGCCGTCGGGTCTTCCCGCGTGGGCGCCGACGCCGCGGGCGACGGGTCGCCCGAATCCGTCATCGCCGCAGCCACCGCGGCAACCGGGGACGGTTCAGGTCGCGCAGCGCGAGGGCGGCGGCCGTGCGCCCGCTGGCGCCGGAGACACCGCCGCCGGGATGGGTCGACGCGCCCGTCAGATACAGCCCCGGCGCGCCGGGCACCCGCTGCCCCGCGAGTTCGGGCAGCGGACGCCACAGCATCATCTGGTCCAGCGACATCTCCACGTGCATCACGTTGCCGCCGACGAGCCCGAGTTCCCGCTCCAGGTCCACCGGCGTCTGCACGTGGGTGCGCAGCACGGTCGCCGCGAAACCGGGCGCGTAGGAGTCGACTTCCGCGATGATCCGGTCGCCTTCCCGCTGCGCGAGATCGGCCCAGTCCGCCCCGGAGGCAGGCCGGTACGGATGCCATTGCGCCCACAGCGACAACTGGTGCTCGCCGGGCGGCACGATCGTCGGGTCGAGGGCGCTGAAGCTCATCGCGAGCACGACCGGCCGCGGCGGAAGGTCACCCGCCAGCGCCGCGCCGTGCGCACGACGCAACTGCGCGCGATCGGACACCAGGAATTGCAGGCCGCGGGCCGAGTGGTCGATCGGGCTGCCCGGGTAGCGGGGCAGCGCCGAGGTGGCGGCCCGCACCACCATCCCGATCCCGGGACCGACGCGGATGCGGCCGCGCCAGTCGTCGAGCACCGCGCCGTCGAAGCCACCGGCGCGCAGCAGATCCAAGGTGGCCAGCACGTGGCAACCGGCGATCACGATGCCCGCGCGCACCTCTCGGCCCGACGCGGTGCGCACCCGCCAGCGGTCCCCGTCACGGCGCAGGGCGGTCACCGCGTCGCCCGAGGTCACCACCCCGCCGTCGGAGCGCAGCCGCGCCACCAGCGCGGTGGTCAGCGCTCCGCTGCCGCCGACCGCGCGACCCGGCGGCAAGGTGTGCATGAGCGCGGCGAAGCCAGCCATCGGCGCCGTGCCCGGCTCCGACATCGGCGGCCCCGACTGCGCGCCGAACCAGGCCAGCGACGCCTTCAGCCGTTCGTCCTCGAAGAACGAGTCCAGCAGGGCGTCGCCGGATTGCAGGAACTCCCGCGAGAGCGCGCTGCCGCCGTCCTTCGCGTCCAGCCCCCAGAACGCCCGCACCAGCCTGCCCGGCGTCGGCGCGCCGCCGAACGCCCGCATCACCCTGGCACTGCGCGGACTCCACACGCGGACGAACCGGCGGTAGGCGTCCGCGTCCCGCCCGCCGCAGGCCGCCGCGATGGAGGCGCAGGTCGCATCCAGGTCGCGATGGAACACGATGGCGGGGCGGTCGGCGTGGGCGGGGGTGAAACCCCATGGGTCGCAGTCGATGTACCGCAGGCCGAAACGGCCCAGCTCCAGGTCCTCGACGATGCCGGTGTGGCGGATCATGATGTGCGCCGACGAGCCGCGATCGACCCGATGGCCGGGGAACCGCTCGACCGTCGACACCGCTCCGCCGAGGACGTCGTCCCGCTCGAGCACTTCGACCTCGTGCCCGGCGCGGGCGAGGTAGCAGGCGGCCACCAAGGCGTTGTGGCCGGAGCCGACGACGACAGCCGTCACGTGATCCTCACAGCGGCAGCCGCCTGCCGAGGATCGCGAACGGCCGGGTGTCGCCCGCGAAGACGAAATTGCGGACCACGTCGGTGAATCCCTGCCTGCGATACAACCGCCAGGCCCGGTTGTCCTCCTCGGCGACCTCCGGCGTCGACAGCAGCACCGCTCGTTCGGTGCGGTCGCGCAGCAGCCGTTCCAGCAGCGTGCCGCCGATGCCGCGGCCCTGCGCGGCCGGATGCACGTGCAGTTCGGTGAGCTCGAAGTAGTCCGAGAGCAGTTCGCGCGTGGAATGTTCCGGCCAGCCCGAGCGCCGCATGCCGCTGTGCACCTGCTGGTGCCACCACTGGTGCGCGGCGCCGCGATAGCCGTAGGCGATCGCCACGATCGGCGCGCGGCGCAGATCGATCCGGCCGGAGTCGTCGGGCAGCACCGCGGCGACCGCCTGCCAGCCGGGCCGGGTGGTGTGCTCGGTCCACATCGGCGCGCGATGGTTCTCGGTCCCGCGCGGGTAGTCCATGGCGGCCACGTAGACCGACAGCGCGTCGTGCAGCCGGGAGCGCAGCGCCGCCACCGAGAGATCGACGATGGCGGGTGCGGGAGTGTGATTGGGCTTGACGGCGGTCATGGCTCTCGTCGGTCGCGCGGACGCGGAAGTTTGTCGGTGGGCGTCTCTATATTGAAGCTCAATTCAAACGTTCGAATACCTGTTCGGTCCGGGCGGTGCTGGAAAGCGGTGGGGCACGCCGCCTCCTGCGCCCTATGGGCCAAGGTACGCGAGGGTGGAGGAACGGCGATGTCTGGTCGAGTGGAACATCCGGGCGGGCCCGGCCGGGCCGGCAAGCTGCTGGAGCGCGCCGACGGGTTGCTCATGCAGGCGGCGGGGGAACGTGATCCGCGGGAGCGGTTCCGCACCGCCTACCTGGCGGCGCTGCGCGGCGCGGGCGCGGTGATCGCGCTCACGGGCGCCGATGCCGCGCCGAGGGCGCGCTCGCGCAACGCGTGGGTGCTGATGCAGCGCGCCGCGCCGGAATTCGTGATGTGGGCGGACTACTTCAGCGCCCGCTCCGAGATCCGCGCGGCACTGGAGGCGGGGCTGGACCGCAATGTCGACGAACACGAGGCCGACGAGTTCTCTTCCCGGGTGGCGGCATTCCTCCACGACGTGGAAGACCTCCTCGCGACATCGGCCCGGTTGCGCCCGGCCCCCGGAGTGACGGGCGGTATGACGGCCTAGGCGTACCTCCGCCTTCGCTGCGGCCGTGCGCGGACTGACGACGGACTACGTCCGACTGTGTGCATTAGGCGTACCTCCGCCTTCGCTGCGGCCATGCGCGGATTGGGGACGGACTGCGTCCGACTGCGCCCATTAGGTGGTCTGGCCCTGATCGAACTCGTATCATTGGTGGCAGATGGCCGCCAAGGTCGGCTATCTGTCGTCTACCCGGAGGCGACAGCCACGTCCTAGTGCCGGGGGAGGTACCGTGCCACTCTCCGAGCACGAGCAGCGCATGCTCGAACAGATCGAGAGCGCTCTCTATGCTGAGGATCCCAAGTTCGCCTCGTCCGTCCGCGGCGGACGGCTACGTTCGACCTCGAGTCGTCGCAGACTCCAGGCCGCGGCGTTGTTCGTCCTCGGCCTCTTCCTCCTCGTCGCGGGCATCGCCGCGCCCGTGAAGCCCGGCGGCTTCCCGATCATCAGCCTGATCGGTTTCATCGTGATGTTCGGCGCCGGCGTGCTCCTGCTGCTGGGCACCTCCAAGAGCATCGCCAAGAACGACCGGCCCGGCGGGCAGGCGTCCTCCGGCGGCGGGCGAGGGCGCCAGCGCAAGTCCGGCGGGTTCTCCGAGCGTATGGAGGATCGCTTCCGGCGGCGGTTCGAGCAGGAATAGCTGGCCCGTAGCCTGACAACTTCAGCACGACCGGCGACGCCGCACCGTGATGGTGCGGCGTCGCCGGTTCGCGTGTGTGTCCGATCACGTAGCGGATGATCTTCGGGAAGGGCTTCCCCCTTCCCCCACACCGCCCCACGAAGTTCCCCCACTTCGCCCCGTCCCGCATCGCACCAGGGCGTTTGCTGGGTGTTTTCGGGCGTTTGTCACCTGGGTCGGCGCGTGTCGGCAGAACTCGTGAAAGTTCTCCACGCCGGTGATAGCTGACATGACCTGCGGAATCGTCTGAGTCGGGAGCCAGATCACCGCCTGTTTCGATTGAAAGTGGGGGAAAGTGGGGTAATGTGGAGCGCGCAGTACCGAAGGGCCGACCATCGAGGTGATCGACTAGGGAGGTATCGGGATGTTTCTCGGTACCTACACACCTCGCTTGGACGACAAGGGGCGACTCACGTTGCCTGCGAAGTTTCGAGACGATCTGGCGGGAGGGTTGATGGTCACGAAGGGGCAGGACCACAGCCTTGCCGTGTACCCGAAAGAGGAGTTCACCGCGCTCGCCCGGCGAGCGGCGGCCGCGTCTCGAAGCAATCCGCAGGCCCGTGCGTTCGTCCGGGCACTCGCGGCCGGAACGGACGAACAACGTCCGGACGCGCAGGGCCGGATCGTGTTGTCCGCCGACCATCGTCGCTACGCCAACCTGCAAAGGGATTGCGTGGTGATCGGTTCGGTCGACTTCCTGGAGATATGGGACAAGCAGGCGTGGGAGTCCTACCTCGCCGAGCACGAGGAGGACTTTTCGCAAGCCAGAGACGAGTCGCTGGGCGGAATCTTCTAGCCGCGGGCGCACGAGTGCCACGCGGTCTCTGCCCGGACGCGGACCCTGACGTACTTCCCCGACGCCAGGTGCCGAAGTTCGGTCAGAGACCACGGGGCATTCGTATCCGTATAGAAAGCACTGTGTAGCAAGGCGACCCGTGTGCGGTGCGCGACGACGCGAGGCAGACTCCGGGAGGTCTAGGTGAACCGTGAACAGCGCGGTCCCCGCCATGTTCCGGTTCTGCTGGAGCGAGCCGACGCGCTACTCGGTCCGGCCCTGGCCGAGCCGGGCGCGGTCTACGTGGACGCGACGCTCGGCCTCGGTGGTCACGCCGAGCATTTCCTGAGTACTTACCCCGGCGTCCGTCTCGTCGGGCTCGACCGCGACACCACCGCGCTGAAGCTGGCCGGTGAGCGGCTCGCGCCGTTCGCGGATCGAATCACGTTGGTGCACACCCGCTATGACGGCATCGTCGACGCGCTGGCGGAGGCGGGCCTGCCCGCCACCGGTTCGGTCTCGGCGATCCTGATGGATCTCGGCGTCTCCTCCATGCAGTTGGACGAGGCCGACCGCGGCTTCGCCTATTCCGTCGACGCCCCGCTGGACATGCGGATGGACCCGACCACAGGGCCCACCGCCGCCGATGTGCTCAACACCTACAGCCACGGTGACCTGACCAGGGTGCTGCGGACCTATGGCGAGGAACGCTTCGCGAGCCGGATCGCCGCCGAGGTGATCCGCCGTCGCCAGAGCAAGCCGTTCCGCACCAGCGCCGAGCTGGTGGAGCTGCTGTACGCCACGATCCCCGCGGCAACGCGCCGCACCGGCGGGCACCCGGCCAAGCGCACGTTCCAAGCGCTGCGGGTGGAGGTCAACGGGGAGCTCGACTCCCTGCGGGCCGCGCTGCCCGCCGCGCTCGCCGCGCTGCGTGTGGGCGGCCGCATCGTCGTCATGTCCTACCAATCGCTGGAGGACAAGGTGGTCAAGCACGAACTCACCGCCCATACCGCGTCCAGGACGCCGGTGGACCTGCCGGTCGAGCTCCCCGGCATGGGACCGGAGTTCCGGATGCTGACCCGTGGCGCGGAGAAAGCGACCGAGCAGGAGATCGAAGACAACCCGCGGGCGGCTCCGGTGCGCATGCGCGCCGCCGAGCGGATCCAGGAGGCGCGGTGAGCGAGCAGTGCCCGCGGCGCGCCGACCGGATGCGGATGTCCCGCAGTGGTGGCGGAAGCCGGATGAGACAGCGCAGCGCTGTGCCCGCCCGGCGTCCCCGGAGGACGGAGGAGGGGAATTCATGAGCGTGCGGACGCGGACCGTCGAAGCGCCGGGCCGGGTCGCCCGGCGGGTCCAGGACGCCGAGCGGGTGAAGTCGGGCGCGGCGCAGCGCGCCTACGCGCGGCGGCGCATGCGCGAGAGCGGGTCGGACGGCGCTTTCCTGCCCGCCGTGCGGCGCTCGGCGATGGCGGCGCGCATCCCGTTCGTCACGGCGATCATCGCCCTGCTGGGTTGCGGTCTCGCGCTGACTTTGCTGCTGACCACCAGGGCCGCCGAGGACAGCTACCAGCTCGGCGACGCGCGGGCGACGAACCGGCGGCTGGCCGACGAGCGCGCGGCCCTGCAGCGTGAGGTCGAGGTCGCCGATTCGGCGCCCGAGCTGGCCCTGCGGGCGCGGGAGCTGGGCATGATCCCCGCCAAGGACCCGGCTCGCCTGCTGGTCGGCCCGGATGGCTCGGTCACGGTGATCGGCAAGCCCGCCCCGGCGGAAGGCACTCCTGTGCCGCCGCTGAACGCCTCGCCTTCCGCGCGGTCGCCGCGCGGGGAGCGGGTGGTGCCGGTCACCACCACGCCCGGTGCTCCGGCGCCGGGTCAGCCGAACCAGGCAGCACAGAACAACGCGCAGGTCAACGCGGTACCCACGCCGGCGAGCCCGAGCCCGACCCCGGCGATCAATCCGCCGCTGCCAGGACCGTCGGCCGCGCCGCGGGCCGCCGCGCCGCAGCCGCCGACGGAACCGGCGCCACAGCAGGAAGCCGCGCAGGCGCCGGAGGCGGCGCCCGACGGAGTGCCGCAGTGACCCATCCCAGGCCCGCGCCGCGTCCGCGGCGCGGGTCGTCGGCGCCCCGCACGGCGGGCGCGCGGGCTCCCCGTTCCGCTGTCCCGGACGGTCCGCTGCGGTTGCGCCTCGGCGTCGGACGAGTGGTGATGTTCGTCGCGCTCGCCGTCGTCGCGCTGCAACTGCTGTGGGTGCAGAGCATCGCCGCGCCGGGACTGTCGGCGCAGGCGGCCAGCCAGCGCACCACCCATCAGCCCGATCCGGCCACTCGCGGGCCGATCACCGACCGCTACGGCAAGGCGCTCGCCTTCACCGTGTCGGCGAAGAAACTGCATTTCCGGCCGGTCGCCGTCCGCAAGGAGCTGGCCGACGCCAAGGCCAAGAACGACAAGGCGCCCGATCCGGACCAGCGGCTGCGCGACATCGCGCGCACCATCCACGAGAAGCTCGGCAAGGACGCGCCCGCGGAAGCGGACCTGCTCGCCAAGCTGAACAGTGACGAGCAATTCGTGTTCCTGGCCCAGAACGTGGATCCCCGCGTCGCGGACGAGATCACCGAGAAGTACCCGCAAGTGGGCAGCGATCAGCAGTTTCCCCGGGTGTATCCCGGCGGGTCGCTGGCGGCGAATGTCGTCGGCGCCGTCGGCTGGGACGGCCACGGGCAGATCGGGCTGGAGTCGTCGCTGGACTCGGTGCTGGCCGGTACCGACGGATCGCACACCTACGATCGCGGTTCCGACGGCGCGGTGATCCCCGGCAGCTGGCGCGACGAACAGCCGGCCGTCAACGGATCGACGGTGGAGCTCACCCTGGATTCCGATCTGCAGTACTACGTACAGCAGCAGGTGCAGCAGGCCAAAGACGTCTCCGGTGCCGGTTCCGCCTCGGCCGTCGTCCTGGACGCCAAGACCGGGCAGGTCTTGGCGATGGCCAACGACAACACGTTCAATCCCGACCTGGGACCGCAGAAATGGGCCAATGCCCAGCTGAGCAATCCTTCGGTCACGGACGTGTTCGAGCCCGGCTCGGTGAACAAGATCGTCACGGCGGCGGCGTCCATCGAGTACGGCCTGACCGATCCGGACGAGGTGCATCAGGTGCCCGGCGCGATCCAGATGGCCGGGGTCACGGTGCACGACGCGTGGTCGCACGGCGTCGAGCCCTACACGACCACCGGAATTTTCGGCAGGTCCTCCAATGTGGGCACGCTGATGCTCGCGCAGCGCGTGGGCGAGGACCGCTTCGCCGACATGGCGCACCGGTTCGGGCTCGGGCAGCGCACGGGCATCGGCTTGCCGGGCGAGAGCGCGGGCCTGATGCCGGACCGTGATCAGTGGTCCGGCGGCACCTTCGCCAATCTCCCCATCGGCCAGGGCCTTTCGATGACGACGCTGCAGATGGCCGGGATGTACCAGGCCATCGCGAACGACGGCGTCCGCATCCCGCCCCGGATCGTCCGGGCGAAGATCGCCCCGGACGGCACCCGCACCGAGGAGACCCAGCCCGACGGCGTGCGGGTGGTGAGCAAGCAGACCGCCGCCACCTTGCGCACGATGTTCCAGGCGGTGGTGCAGCGTGACCCGATGAACGCCAATCAGAACGGCACCGGATGGCCTGCGGCCATCACGGGTTACCAGGTGGCGGGCAAGACCGGTACCGCGCAGAAGGTCGATCGCAATTGCCGGTGCTACTCCACGTCGTCCTTCTGGATCACGTTCGCGGGCATGGTTCCTGCGGAGAATCCGCGGTACGTGATCGGGCTCATGCTCGACGCGCCCGTCCGCAGTTCCGACGGCTCCGGGGGCGGGTCGGTGGCGCCGCTGTTCCACAACATCGCGTCCTGGGCGCTGCAACGCGACCGCATCCCGCCGTCGGCCCAGCCGTCCAGGCAATTCGTCTTGCAGGCAGGGTGATCGGACCCCTCCCGGGGTGGGCGAGCGGTAGCGGCGAGAACGGATGTATGCGGAGGAAACAGCAGGTGAGTGCGGTGTTCGAGGGCCGGAGACGCGTGGCGGCCCCCGGTACGCGCCGCGTCGTCGACCGATGGCGTCCGGGTGCCGCGTGGCGCGGTCAGGGCCGGGCGGGCGAACCCGTAGGGTGCGGTGGGCGACTTCCCCGGCTTTGCGACGGGGCGCATGGTCCCGCCGTGACCGGTCGCCGGTAACCTGACACGTCGATCGCCGCCCCCGAAAGGAGCCTGGTTTCTGTGCAGTCCGGTCAACCGCGCGCATTGCGGCCAGAGCATTCGCCGTCGACGCCGCTGGCGTCGCTGGCCGCTGTCATCGGGGCCGCGACGAGCCCCGGATCGGCTGCGCGTGACGTGCCGGTCACCGGCATCGAGCAGCGCTCGGACGCCGTGTTGCCCGGTGACCTGTTCGCCGCACTGCCCGGAGCCCGCGCGCACGGAGCGCGTTTCGCGCGCGACGCCGTCGCCCGCGGCGCGGTGGCGGTGCTGACCGACGCGGCGGGCGCGGAGCTGGCCGGTCCGCTCGAGGTGCCCGTGCTGGTGCGGGAGAACCCGAGAGCGGTGCTCGGCGAGCTGTCGGCCACGATCTATGGCAACCCCTCGGAGCGACTGCGCATCGTCGGGATCACCGGCACCTCGGGCAAGACCACGACCTCCTATCTGGTCGAGGCGGGACTGGCCGCCGCGGGGCTGTCCACCGCGCTGATCGGCACCATCGAGACCAGGATCGGCGGCAGGCGGGTGCCGAGCGCGCTGACCACTCCGGAGGCGCCGCAGTTGCACGCGATGTTCGCGCTGATGGTCGAGCAGGGCGTGGACGCGGTGGTGATGGAGGTGTCCAGCCACGCGCTGACGCTGGGCCGGGTGGACGGGGTGCGGTTCGCGGTGGGCGCGTTCACCAACCTGTCCCAGGACCACCTCGACTTCCACGCCGACTTCGAGGACTACTTCGCCGCCAAACGCAAGCTGTTCGAACCGGATTCGCCGGTCGCGGCGCGCACCAGCGTGGTCTGCGTCGACGACGAGTGGGGGCGGCGGCTGGCCGCGGGCCTGCCCGATCCGGTCACCGTGTCGACCACCGGGACCGCCGCCTGGAGTGTCGCGGGGGCGGTGTCGGCGCACGGCGGCGAACAGGACTTCACCGCGGCCGGTCCGCGCGGCGAGATTCCCGTGCGGCTGCGGCTTCCCGGCCATTACAACGTCGCCAACGGCCTGCTGGCGGTGGCGGTGTGCGCCGCGGCGGGCGTCGAGCCGTCGGTCGCGGCACCGGCGCTGGCGACCGTGGACGTGCCGGGCCGCATGCAGCGGGTGGAGCGCGGACAGGACTTCCTGGCGATCGTCGACTACGCGCACAAGCCCGCTGCGCTGGAGTCCGTGATCGCCACGCTGCGAGGGCATCTCGCGGCGGACACCGCGGGACGGCTCGCGGTGGTGGTCGGCGCGGGCGGCGATCGGGACGCGGCGAAGCGGCCGCTGATGGGCGCGGTGGGCGCGCGGGGCGCCGACCTGCTGATCATCACCGACGACAACCCGCGCACCGAGGACCCGGCGGCCATCCGCGCCGCCATGCGCTCCGGTGCGCTGGAGGTCGCCGAGGCCGAACGCGGTGAGGTGCGGGAGATCGGTGACCGAGCCGAAGCCATCGCCGCCGCGGTGGCCTGGGCGCGCCCCGGCGACGTGGTGCTGATCGCGGGCAAGGGACATGAGGCAGGGCAGGAGATCCAGGGCGTGAAGCACCCCTTCGACGACCGCGACGTACTCGCGGCCGCATTGGAAAGACGCAGTCCGCAAGGTAACCACGCGGAGGACTTGACGGTTTCATGATCGAGATGACACTGCGGGAGATCGCGGACGTCGTCGGCGGCACGCTGCACGACGTCGCCGACCCGGAGGTGCGAGTGACCGGCGCGGTGGAATTCGATTCGCGCCGAATCGGTTCCGGCGATCTGTTCCTGGCGCTGCCGGGCGAGCGCTCCGACGGCCACGACTACGCGGGCGCGGCGATCGCCGCGGGCGCGGTGGCGGTGCTGGCCGCGCGGCCGGTCGGCGTGCCCGCCATCGTCGTCGCGCCGAACCGCGGCGGCGTGCCGTCGACTTCGGTCGCGCTCAGCCATGACGCGGACGGTTCCGGCGCCGCCGTGCTGGCCGCGCTCGCCGCGCTCGCCCGCGCCAGCGTGTCGCGTCTCGTCGCCGCGGGCGGGCTGACCGTCGTCGGCGTCACCGGCTCCTCCGGCAAGACCTCCACCAAGGATCTGCTGGCCGCCGTCCTCGCGCCGCTGGGCACGGTGGTGGCGCCGCCGGGGTCGTTCAACAACGAACTCGGCCACCCGTGGACGGCGTTGCGCGCCGACGCGGGCACCCGTTTCCTGGTGCTGGAGATGTCCGCGCGCGGGCCGGGCCACATCGCGGCGCTGGCCGAAGTGGCGCCGCCGGGCATCGGCGTGGTGCTCAACGTGGGCACCGCGCATCTCGGCGAGTTCGGCAGCCGCGAGGCCATCGCCAAGACCAAGGGCGAGCTGGTCGAGGCGCTGCCGCCCACCGGGCTCGCCGTGCTCAACGCCGACGATCCCCAGGTCGCCGCGATGGCCACGCGCACGTCGGCGCGGGTGGTGACGGTCGGCCAGGCCGCGACCGCGGACGTGCGTGCCACCGACATCAGGCTCGACGACCAGGCCAGGGCCGAATTCACCGTGCACACGCCCGCGGGCAGCGCCAAGGTGCGTCTGGCCGTGCACGGCGAGCACCACGTGGGCAACGCGCTGTCGGCGATCGCGGTCGCGCTGGAATGCGGCGCCGACCTCGACACCGTCGTCGCGGCGCTGTCCGGCGCGCGCGCCGCCTCCGCCCGCCGGATGGACGTGCGCACCACCGCGGACGGCATCACCGTCGTCAACGACTCCTACAACGCCAATCCGGACTCGGTCCGCGCCGCGCTCAAAGCGCTGGTGAGCATGGCGCGCGCGGCCGAGACGCCGCGGCGCAGCTGGGCGGTGCTCGGCGAGATGGGCGAGCTCGGCGAGGAATCCGTCATCGAGCACGACGCCATCGGGCGGCTCGCGGTGCGGCTGGACGTCAGCCGGGTGGTCGTGGTCGGCACGGGGCGGCCCGCTCGCGCGCTGCACCAGGGCGCGGTGATGGAGGGGTCGTGGGGCGAGGAATCGGTGATCGTGCCGGACATCGCGGCGGCGATCGCGCTGCTCGAACAGGAAGTGGCCCCCGGTGACGTGGTGCTGGTCAAGGCATCGAAGTCGGTCGGTCTGTGGGAGGTCGCCGAGCATCTGACCGACCCGAGCGCCGTGGCCGCACGCGGCGGCGCGGTGAACAACGGGGTGGGACAGGACACGGAGGCAGCAGGATGAGACAGATTCTCTTCGCCGCGGCGATCGCGCTGACGGTCTCGATCCTGCTCACCCCGCTGCTGATCCGGTTGTTCGCCAAGCAGGGCTTCGGGCAGGAGATCCGGGTCGACGGTCCCGCCAGCCACCAGGCCAAGCGCGGCACCCCGACGATGGGCGGCGTCGCCATCCTGGTCGGCATGTGGGCCGGTTACCTGGGTTCGCACCTGATCGGCATCGGTTACGACGCCGACGGCCCGTCGGCGTCGGCGTTGCTCGTGCTCGGACTGGCCACGGCGCTGGGCGCGGTGGGCTTCGTCGACGACTTCATCAAGATCCGCAAGCAGCGCAACCTCGGCCTGACCGCGGCGGGCAAGTATCTCGGCCAGCTGTCATCGGCCGTGATCTTCGGCATCCTCGCCTTGCAGTTCCGCGGCGGCAGCGGGCTGACGCCCGCCAGCAGGCACCTGTCCTACGTGCGCGACATCAGCACGGTGACCATGGGCGTGGTCGTGTTCCTGGTGTTCGTCTGCTTCGTTGTCGTGGCCTGGTCGAACGCGGTGAACCTCACCGACGGGCTCGACGGACTGGCCGCCGGATCGATGAGCCTGGTGCTGGGCGGCTACGTGATCATCACGTTCTGGCAGTACTACCACGCCTGCGAGACCAAGCCGGAGACCGGCTGCTACAACGTGCGCGATCCACTGGATCTCGCCCTGGTCTGCGCCGCCGGCGCGGCGGCCTGCGTCGGGTTCCTGTGGTGGAACGCCGCACCGGCCAAGATCTTCATGGGCGACACCGGTTCGCTCGCGCTCGGCGGCCTGCTGGCGGGCCTGTCCATCACCACCCGCACCGAACTGCTGATGATCGTCATCGGCGCGCTGTTCGTCGCCGAGACGGCGTCGGTGGTGCTGCAGGTCGCGGTCTTCCGCACCACGCGCAACCGGTTGTTCAAGATGGCGCCGTTCCACCATCACTTCGAGCTCAGCAAATGGGCCGAGACGACGGTGATCATCAGATTCTGGCTCCTGGCCGCGATGGCCTCCGCCGTCGGGCTCGGGCTGTTCTACAGCGAATACCTCTCCGCGGTCGGGTGAGCGAGATGGTCGAACATTCTCCGCGCGCTCTGCGCACACCGGGGCCCATGCTGGAATTCCTGCGCGGACGCGACGTCCTGGTCGCGGGCTGGGGCGTGTCGGGACGCTCGCTGGTGGAACCGCTGCGCGACATCGGCGCGCGTCCGGTGGTGACCGACGGCGGGGCCTCGGCCCTGGCCGAGGCGGCCGGGCTGGGGCTGGACGTGGCCACCACCGCGGAACTGGAGAGTGCGGACTGGAGCCGGTTCGCGCTGGTGATCACCAGCCCGGGGTGGCGGCCGGACTCGCCGGTGCTGGCGTCCGCGGTCGCGGAGGGCACGCCGGTGTGGGGCGACGTGGAGTTCTCCTGGTGGGTCGATCAGGCCAGGATCTACGGTCCGGTCCGCAAGTGGCTGGTCGTCACCGGCACCAACGGCAAGACCACCACCACCCAGATGACGCACTCGATCCTGCGCGCGGCCGGCATCGCCAGCGTCGCGTGCGGCAACATCGGCCTGCCCATCCTGGACGCGCTGCGGCGCAATCCGGGTCCGCAGGTGCTCGCGGTGGAGCTGTCGTCGTTCCAGCTGCATTGGGCGCCGTCGGTGCGCCCGGAAGCGGGCGTCGTCCTGAACGTGGCCGAGGATCACCTGGATTGGCACGGCGGCCTCGACGCCTACGCCGCGGCCAAGGCCAGGGCGCTGGTCGGCCGGGTCGGCGTGGTCGGCTTGGACGATCCGGTCGCGGCCTCGCTGGCCCGCAAGTCCAAGGCGCGCCGGACCGTCGGCTTCCGGGTGGGCGTGCCCGCCGACGGTGAACTCGGCGTGGTGGACGGCAAGTTGCTCGACCGCGCGTTCACCAAGGCCGCGATCCTCGCCGAGGTGGGCGACATCAGCCCGCCCGGTCCGGCCGGCGTCGCCGACGCGCTCGCCGCCTCCGCGCTGACCAGGGCGATCGACGTCGCGCCGCAGTTCGTCCGGGAAGGCTTGATCGAGCACAAGGTCGGGCCGCACCGCGCCGCGTTCGTGCGCGAGCTGTCCGGCGTCGAGTTCGTCGACGACTCCAAGGCCACCAATCCGCACGCGGCGCGCTCGTCGATCCTGGCGCATCCGCAGGTGGTCTGGGTGGCAGGCGGCCAGCTCAAGGGCGCGCACGTCGACGACCTCGTGGAGGAGGTCGCCGACCGGCTGGTCGCGGCGGTGCTGATCGGCGTCGACGCGCCGGTGCTTGCGGCCGCGTTGGCGCGACACGCGCCCGAGGTCCCCGTCGTCGAGCTGGTCGCGGGAGACGATGCAGGGATGGGTGACGAAGCGTCGAGGACCGCCGCCGCCGACGCCGTCATGGCGCGGGCCGTGCGCGCGGCCGCCGGTTTCGCCCGCCGCGGCGACACCGTGCTGCTGGCTCCCGCCGCCGCGTCGCTGGACATGTTCGCCGACTACACCCACCGCGGCCGCAGTTTCGCCGCGGCGGTGCACGCCTTGGAAGACCGTGATCTAGGCACCACCGATATCGGGGGTTTGCGATGACCGCCGACCGGGGCGGGCGGGGTACGTACACCCGCTCCGGTCGGTCGAGTCGTTTTCACGCGCGAGCGGTCCGCTCGTCCGTCGCCTCAGTGGTCGCACCGGCGTCGAGCGCGGGTGCCTCGTGACTTCGGGCAACGGCAGGCGTTGGACCGGCAGGGCGGCGCGGACCGCGGGCGCGCGAGAAGCCGCCGGGCCGCCACGGCGTGGCCGCGGCATGGCGGCCGGTCCCGCTTCGTGGCTGGCACGGCCGCTGGCGTCGTTCCATCTCGTCGTCACGATCGCCACGCTGCTGACCGCGCTGGGACTCGTCATGGTTCTGTCCGCGTCCGGAGTCGTGGAGTATGCCGAGGGCGGGTCGGCGTACTCCTTGTTCATCCAGCAGACGTTGTTCGCCGCGATCGGCGCTGTGCTGTTCTACCTGGCTCTGCGCGTTCCGCTGCGCCTGCTGCGCCAGGCGTCGTTCCCGCTGTTCGCGCTCTCGGTGCTGGCGCTGGCGCTTGTGCTCATCCCCGGTATCGGCACCAGTGTGCAGGGCGCGCGGCGCTGGCTGGTGCTCGGCCCGGTGTCGGTGCAGCCGTCCGAAGTCGTGAAGGTCACGCTGATCGTCTGGGGGGCGCACCTGCTGGTTTCCCGGCGGGCGATGGGGTCGAGTCTGCGCGACATCCTGGTGCCGCTGGTCCCGGCGGGTGTGCTGGTCTGTCTGTTGATCGTGGTCCAGCCGAATCTCAGCACCACGGTCGCGGTGGGCATCATCCTCGGCGCGCTGCTGTGGTTCGGCGGCCTTCCGATCCGGCTGTTCGTGACGATCGCGGTGTCCGGTGTGGTCGCCGCGGGCGTGCTCGCCATGTCCGCGGGTTACCGGTCCAATCGGGTGCGGTCCTTCTTCAACCCGGGTTCGGACCCGCAGGGCGACAACTATCAGGCTCGGCAGGCGCTGTACTCCCTCGCCGACGGTGGGATCTGGGGTCGAGGGCTCGGACAGAGCCGGGCCAAGTGGAGTTACCTGCCGAACGCGCACAACGACTTCATCTTCGCGATCATCGGAGAGGAGCTGGGCTTCCTCGGCTGCGCGCTGGTGCTCGGGCTTTTCGCGTTGTTCGTCTACACCGGCCTGCGCATCGCCACCCGGTCGGCGGATCCGTTCCTGCAATTGCTGACCGCGTCGGCGACCACGTGGATCGCCGGGCAGGCCATGATCAACATCGGGTATGTCGTCGGTCTGCTGCCGGTCACCGGGTTGCAGCTGCCGCTGGTGTCCGCCGGTGGCTCGTCGCTGGCGATCACCCTGCTGATGTTCGGGCTGATCGCCAACGCGGCCAGACACGAGCCGGAGGCCGTCGCGGCGCTGCACGCCGGACAGGACGGTCGCTTCAGTAGGCTGTTGCGGTTGCCCAAACCCGAGGTGTACGCACCGGCGCGGGCGAGCGCCCGCCGTGGCCGG
>NZ_BDBC01000015.1 GCF_001612785.1 Nocardia beijingensis NBRC 16342 | reverse complement strand
CGGCGGTGTTCGGCGGCGGTGTGTCGTCGTCGACGCCGGACGCGGCGCCGGCGACGATCGGGTGGCTCTGGCCGTAGTCCAGGTCGATCACGTCGGCCACGACGACGGTCACGTTGTCCGGGCCGCCGCTGCGCAACGCCAGCTCGATGAGCCGGTCGGCGCACTCGTCGGTGCTGCCCTCGCGCATGGTGTTCGCGATCGTCTCGTCGCTGACCACGTCCGACAGGCCGTCGGAGCACAGCAGGTAGCGGTCACCGGCGCGCGCTTCGCGCATGATCAGCGTCGGCTCGATCTCGTTGCCGGTGAGCGCGCGCATGATCAGCGAACGCTGCGGATGCGTGTGCGCCTGCTCCGGTGTGATCCTGCCCTCGTCGACCAGCGACTGGACGAACGTGTCGTCGCGGGTGATCTGGGTGAGCTCGCCGCCGCGCAACAGGTAGGCGCGGGAGTCGCCGATGTGCACCAGGCCGAGTTTCTTGCCTGCGAACAGGATCGCGGTGAGTGTGGTGCCCATGCCGTCGAGCTCGGGCTCCTCCTCGACCTGATCCGCGATGGCCGCGTTGCCTTCTCGGGTGGCCGCGTCGAGCTTGCCGAGCAGATCGTCGCCGGGTTCGTCGTCGTCGAGATGGGCGAGCGCGGCGATCATCAACTGGGACGCGACTTCTCCCGCGGCATGGCCGCCCATGCCGTCGGCGAGTGCGAGCAGCCGGGCGCCCGCGTACACGGAGTCTTCGTTGTTGCCTCGGACGAGACCGCGGTCGCTGCGCGCTGCGTAGCGGAGAACAAGTGTCACGATCGCAGCTCGATCACTGTCTTGCCGACACGGACGGGCGTGCCGAGTGGAACACGGACGGCGGTGGTGACTTTCGCGCGATCGAGGTAGGTGCCGTTCGTCGAGCCGAGATCCTCGACGTACCAGTCGTCACCACGCGGAGACAGTCGCGCATGCCTGGTCGAGGCGTAATCATCGGTGAGTACCAGCGTGGAATCGTCCGCACGCCCGATCAGCACCGGTTGGGTGCCGAGCGAGATGCGGGTGCCGGCGAGTGAACCCTGAGTCACCACAAGAAATTTGGCGCCCTTCTGGCCCCGGCTGAAGGAAGGCAGCACCGCGGAACCGCGTGCGGCCCTGGGCTGAATCCGAATGCCGGATGCCGCGTAGATGTCGCTGCGCAAGGTGCGCAACACAGCCCACACGAACAACCACAACAGCAGAAGGAACCCCGCACGGGTCAGTTGCAGGATCAGTCCCTGCACGGCGCTCCACCTCCTGTTCGACCGTGTACGTCGGTGCCGTAGGTGCGGTTCGACCACCCCCACCAGCCTGCTGGTCTTGCCGGCCCCGGTGTCGGCGCCGCGCGTGTGTTGGCAGCATCATAGGGCCGTCGGTCGACTTCGATCACGATACGACCGACGAATCCCTCGAGAGCCATGTCGTGACCTGCACCGCGAGCTTACGGGATCAGACGATGCGGATCAGGATCTCGGAGTGCCCGGCACGGATGACGTCGCCGTCGGCGAGCTGCCAATCCTGCACGGGGGAGCCGTTCACCAGGGTGCCGTTGGTGGATCCGAGATCGGACAACATCGCGGTCTGCCCGTCCCAGCGCACCTCGATGTGCCTGCGCGAGACGCCCGTGTCGGGCAGGCGGAAGTGCGCGTCCTGGCCGCGGCCGATGATGTTGCTGCCTTCCCGCAGCTGGTAAGTGCGGCCGCTGCCGTCGTCCAGCTGAAGTGTCGCGGAGTAGCCCGAACCGGCCTGCGGCGCGGCGCCGTAGCCTTGCCCGCCCGCGTAGGCCTGCGGCGCGCCGTACCCCGGTTGCTGGGAGTATGCCTGACCGTAGCCGCCTTGGTCGTCCTGGCTGTAGCCGCCTTGGTCGGCGTAGTTCGGGTCGCCGTAGCTGGGATCGGTGTACCCCGACTGACCGTAGCCGGGCTGACCGTAGCCTGGCTGGCCATAACCCGGCTCGGCATACCCCTGCTGGCCGTAGCCGGGGTCGCTGTAGCCTGGCTGGCCGTAGCCCGGCTCGGCGTAGCCTTGCTGGCCGTACCCGGAGTCGCCGTAGCCTTGCTGGCCGTAACCGCGCTCCCCGTAGCCGCCCTGCTGGCCGTAGCCGGACTCGCCGTAACCGCCCTGCTGGCCGTAGCCCGACTCGCCGTAACCGCCCTGCTGACCGTAGCCTTGGCCGCCCTGCGGGTAGTCGTAGCCGTTCTGGTAGTCGCCGTAACCCTGCTGCGCGTCCGGAGCCTGGTAATCCGCCCCGTACGCGCCGCCGCGGCCGTAGTCGTCGCGGTACGCGCCGTTCTGCGGGCCGCCGCGTCCGGCAGGCGGTGGTGCGTACCCGCGGTTGCGTGGATCGGACTCCGCGGGCTCACGGCTCGGGTCGTAGCCTGAGTTCTGCGTCATGGGGCCAGCTCCTGGTTGCGGGTGTGCAGGTCGTTGTGGCGGTGATTCGGGGCCGCGAGCCGCGCTGGCTCTGTGTCCGACGTCGGGATCGACGCGGCCACTCGCCCTGAACTGTCCGGTGTGCAGCGTAGGTGATGCCTCGAACGCCACGTGTACTTCGCCGTAGGTCTGCCAGCCTTGCTCGCGGATGTAGTCCTGTAGATGTTTGGCGAACGCGCGGGTGGTGAGGTCGTGGTCGGCATCCAGCTGCTGGTGATCGGAGGTGTTGATCGTGATCACATAGCTGTTGGGCGCCAGCAGATGCCCGCCGCCCAGGTCCTGGACATGATCGGCGGCCTCGCGTTGCAGCGCCGCCTCCACCTCCTGGGGTACGACACTGCCGCCGAAGACTCTGGCGAACACATCACCGACGGCGCCTTGCAGGCGACGCTCGAATCGCGAAACGATGCCCATCTCGGCCCTCCCTTCGGTGCGCGTCTCTTCCTGATTCGTAACAACGACACGCGTGTATGGCGTGTCGCTGATCGACCACGTTCATTGCATGATATCCACGATCGTCCACACCTGTAACTCTTGGCGACGGCCCCGGGTTCCCGGACCCGTTCAGCCCCCCGGTCAGGCCTCTGAAATGGCGATTTCGTATCCGGCGCGCGACCGTGATACTGTCTCCCAGTCGCTCGGGCGAGTGGCGGAATGGCAGACGCGCTGGCTTCAGGTGCCAGTGTCCTTCGGGACGTGGGGGTTCAAGTCCCCCTTCGCCCACAGACGAGAAACCGCGCATCGGATATTGATGCGCGGTTTTTCTTTGCCTCCGGCGGGGTGTGACCGACGTCGCCGCCCGCCGGTCATCGCCTTCCCACCGCGGGTGGCAGTCCGTCAACCCACCGGCCCGTGGCGGTCGAGGAAGCGTTGTTCGAACGCCGCGATCACTCGCCGCTGATCGACCGACGAGGACGAGTGCGCGAACTCGCCGTCGTCGGTGAGGTAGAAGATCGCTCGGGGCGCCCGCGCGTTCTCCGGTGCGGGCACGTGCACTTTCCAGCCGAAGCGGAAGCGGTCGGCCGTCAGTTCCGACAAGGGGTAGCCGGTGGTGTCCAGCTGCCGCCCGGTGATGTAGTCCCGCACCCGGCTGATCGCCTGCTCGGCGGGCATCGGCTCGGGCCGCGTCGACAGCAGCCCGGCCACCGAGAACTGGTAGAGCGCGCCGTCTATGTCGTAACGGTCGTCGTCGCCGAAGACGGCGGACAGCTCCGCCCGCGTCACCCTGCCCGCCTCGGCGGCGGACAACAGTGCGTCCACCGCGTCCGTGTCCGTGTTCTCCGCGCGCAGCCCCGCCACGATCTTGATCGTCGTATCCCGCGTCCATACGCCCGGCACCGCCGGCGCGCATTCCTGTGCGGACGGTGACTGCCCGCGGTACCAGCGCCCCGCTTCCCACCAGTAGCAGAACGACAGCAGGCCGGAAGCCGCCCGTGGATTCAAGACGGGGTCGGCGACCCAGTCCGGCGCGCCGCCGTACAGCTCCGGCATCGGCGCGCCCGCGTTGTACACCGCGTCCAGGGTCGGCGCGTTCCAGACTCCGCCGGACAGGACGGCTCGCCCGGCCGGGAGCGCGTGCAGGGTCGACCCACCGCGTGCGGTGCCTTCGAAGATGCCGACCCAGGGCAACATCCGCGGGCCCCACTCCGACTTCGCCGCCACGAAGGCCGCCGCGATGGTCGTCCAGCGGGCCCACATCTGCGGGAACGGAGGGAACTCGTTCTCCGCGAGTACCGCCCACACGCCTTCGGCCCGGTCGGCACGCGCTTGGGCGGCGGCCTGCTGTGGGGTGCGTCGCTGCCGGTCGGCATGGCCGATGTAGGCGGCAAGCCACACGGGCACTTTCTGGCGGGGATACGCCTCGAGGTCGGCGCGATATGCCTCCGGGACGAACAGCTGACCGTCCGGGAAGGGCTCGTCGCCGTAGTCGTAGGCGACCTCGATATCGCCCGCGCTCGTCATCGCGATCAGCAGCCGCCACCACGGTTCCGCGCCGGCGCCGGCCACGAGCGCGCGGTGCTCCCGCACAAGGGTGAGCACCGGCTCCGGCGGGTCGACCGGCAGCATTTGCTCGCCGACCGTGTAGACCAGCTGCGCGATCTCACTCCCCACCGTGACCGCGAACACCGCGTCCACCCGCTGCCACCCGGTCGGCGCGTGCGCCGCCAGCGCACGAGCGAGCGGGTGCTCGGCGGTCAGCCCAACGGGGTCGTCTGCCACGTCGTCCTCCATGTCGATATCGAGCCACTGATCTCGCCGCACCGAGCGGCGTTCCTCCGCGGTGGCAACGCGAATGTCGAAGATAGCTTGCTTTCACGGTCGCCAGGAGCGAAGAATTTCCAGCTCGGCGCGCGGCGGCAGGAGATCGGTGTGACCGGATAGCTGACGCATCTGAATCACGGCCTCACTGAATTCGGTCTCGATGAATGCGATCAGTTGCGGGGTGAGTTGGTCCGCCGCGGCCAGCGGCGCCAGCTTGACGGTGTCGTTCATGACCCGCTTGAACTTCTCGACTCGGGCGAATGCGCCCATGTCGGGGCCGCCGAGTTCGTAGGGCACCTCGATCTCCGGAACGAGATGGCCCAACCTGGCCCAGTCGTAGGCGCTCGGACCGGTGACGACGAGTTCCCAGTCGATCAGCGTTACGTGCAGCTCGTCGCTGATCAGGAAGTTCCCCCCGTTCGGGTCGCCGTGCAAGATGTGGTGGCGGGATTCCCGCATCGATCGAGCCTCATCTCTCAGCGGTTCGAAAGGATCTCCCCGGAGCAGACCGAACTCGTCGAAGAGGTGCCCGAAGCGGTCGTAGTGCGGTCGATAGAAATTCTCGGTGTACCAGTCGATGTGGTTCAGGTACCACCCGGCGGTGTCACCCCTCGCGACGCCTGGTGGTGTCAGTCGATCCAACAGTGGATGGTTGTCCGGTATCGCGCGCAGCTGCTCGTGGATGTTCGCGAAGGTGCGCAGTATCAGGCCCTGATGTGACCGGATCGTTCGCCGGTCGGCTCGGCGGAATGTTTCGGCGAGATCGTTTCCCCGCGCGAGCCTTTCGAGGAGAATCGGCGCCGATTCGTCGACGAGGCGTCCGTCCGGCATGCGGCCGTTGAGGATTTTCAGCAGTTGCGGTGCGTTCCGGACGTATTGGGAGATGACGGGCAGAGTCAGGTGCTCGGGTCCGAAACGTGGATCGAAGCTGCCGGTACCGCGTTTCCCGATGCGCAGGACCAGGCCGAGGTCCTCGAGGACGACCGTGGTGTTGTAGGTGCCCGAGAGCGCGTCACCGAGCAGTGGTTGTGCGGCTCGGTACACCGCCAGGCCCTCGTCGTGCGTCATGGTCCATCCCAGGCTGCCCCCGAGGGGCCGGTATTCGTGTGCTGGAAGCAGCTGAGACAGATCGCGGACGCTGGTGGGGGTCTCCATCAGCGGAGCGGCTGATCGGCCGGAGGCGTCGGGCGCGGATTCGATATCGGCGCCGTGCCCGACCGTGATCAGCCCGATGGTGTTCGGATCGTCGTTCTGATCGCGGTGGGGATTGAGCGTGTACACATCTTCGGTCCCGATCCTGAGCTGACTTGCGGTGGGGAGCCGGTCGCATGCCGAGCCGGGAACGAGAACGATCTGGTCCACAGCTCGGCTCAGCAGCAGAGTATCGGCGGCCGAGCGCAGCACACCGATACCGTCGCCGTGCCCGATCGCAGTGAACAGCTGAGACCTCCGCGACCAGCTTCCGTCGCTGTCGTCCAAGGCCAGTTCGCGGGTCGCGTCGTAGGTGAGGAGTTCCCGCGCCACGATGTCCCCGGCTACGGCGCGGGCGTCGACGACGGTGTCCGGTGCCATCGTGCCCGGCTCAGCGCTGCGCGAAGGCGCCCTCGCACCACGCGGTGATCCGGCAGTGAACATGATGGCTACGCGGGTGTCGGCGGGCGCATGCTGCTTCGCTTTCTCGTACTGCAGGCAGGCGTGCGCCGACCATTGCGCCATATCGGTAAGCGGTGTGTCGGCTCCGGCGACGTTGAACGCGATGAACGATGCGGCATCGGCCTCGCCGATCGAGATGACAGCCCGGCCCGTTCCGCCTTGTGTGACGGGGTCATAGGAGACCAGCAGCACCGGTGGCGCGGCGGAGCCGGGAACGGCGAGTCGGTAGGCACTGCGCCCGATCTCTGCCAGCTGTGTGCGCAGTGCGTCGAGCTCGCGGCGGCGCTCGGGCGCGAGGCGGGGGGACTCGAGGTCACGGGCGAGCGACAGCCGATTCGCCAGATCCCGCGCCCGATAAGGGATGCCGCCGGCAGCCCCGATGATGTGGGGATACCGCCTCAGCACCGCCAACTGCATTTGCGACACCCAGAAGTCCGTGGCGCCCGCCAGCAGGCTGCCGATCGGCACGCCCCCGCTGATCCATCTTCCGAGCCGTATCCACCATCGCATGTTCCTTCCGACGCTGTCGAAGGTGCTCCCGAAAAGATCGGGGGAATCGATGGGGCGCAACAATGACGGGATACCGCCCTCCGGTCCGCCTGCGATCTGTAGCAAGTCCTCCGCGGTCGCGGTGAGGGCACGCTCGTCGTCGGTGATACGCCAGTCCCAAGGCGCATCGATATCCAGACGGTGCCGCGCAAGGGCGTAGTCGATACCCGGACTCTGACTACCCAGCCCCTGCAGTGCCCGCATTCCCCAGCGGAGAGATTGGACGATGGAGGACTCGAATGCTTCGTGGAAATAGTCCGAGAGCACATCGTGTATGCGCCGCGCGCGGACTTCTGGCGATCGGCGGGAGTCCGCGACGATGATGTCGTCGTACAGTCTGTGTACGTTGTCGGAAGCGTCCTGCAGCGCGTAGCGGGCGGAGCTGTCCGCGAAGCGGGTGGTGGCCTCGGCCAGCAGGCTGTCGGCCTGCCTCAGGTAGTCCAGCCCCAAGGCGGAATTGCTGGTGGGTAGCAGGTAGAACGCCGCGTCGAGCAGGTCGGGCACAGCGACGGCGACCGTCGCGGCGAACAGCCGGTCCGAGCCGGTGCGCGCCCGATCGAGCGCGACGGCGTGGATGGGCAGCGACTCGAAGATCGTGGCGTACCTCGTCGAGAAGCTCTTACTCGATCGCAGCTGTAGCAGCGTGTTCATGACATAGGCCCATTCCGTGACCATTCGAGCCATCGTCGGGCTGCGCAATCGGGGCCCCAGAAAGGACATGATCCGCGCATGTTCCGTGTCGAGGGCGTCCCCCGGCCGGAACGAATCTTCCTCGCGCCAGACGCTGTGCTGGTCGGCCTCCTCGATCTCGCGTGCTATCTCCGCGATGTGCGCTGGGACCGTATGGTGCATGGCGTCCACCGACCAGCGGTGCGCAGCCGACGTGCGGATCACCGCGAAGGCGGCGTCGAGCACGGCGGTCATGGCGGCGTGCAGATCGGCGGTGGTGCGTCGGCTCGCCCGCAGCCACGGCGCGGTAGCGAACAACTCCCGATAGGTGGCAGGGGTGGTGGTGGGAACGCTGTCGCCGAAGCGGCGAGTCGCTTCCGCCACGATCGCGCCCAGCAGGCGGGCGGGATTGATCACCTGGTCGGTCAGCGATGGCGGCTCGCCGCGATGGATGGCCGAGATGAGTTCGGTGACCGTGCGGGTGAAGCCGGTCAGCAGCTGGTCGAGGTTGTCGTCGGTAAGGATTGCGGCCCACGTCTGGAGGTCGCCGAATGTGGCATCGATACGGAAGTTCGACAGCGCGGCCCTGGCGATTCGCTCGCTTCGTCGACCACCGAACGCTCCACCGTCCGGGTCAGCCGGATGCGCGGCATGGGCAACCACGCCGTCGGGCAATCCGCGAAAGGGATCGGCTACCGCTGAGGTCGGACCGAAACCGAGCCCATCCAGACCGCGGGCACGCCGCGGCGGAAGGTCGAGTGCCGTAGTCGGATCGAGCACCAGCTGTGGATAAGAGATGCCCGGACGGATCTCAGCTGCCTTTTGGGCGACGCTCTGGCCGTGCGGGCTGGCCCGGGGCGCGGGACGGGTGGCGGCGTGCGGGCCGGACTCATGGTCGCCCCGGTCGACTCGAGCCGTGTCCACTGCATGCTGGTCAGGGTTCTGCTGCGCAGGGGTGGCTGCGATGTGGCCCTGCGGCGTCATGGGCGCTGGTGTGCCGGTCGTCTGTGTGGTTCGCGTTGGGGCGGCGGGGTGGCGGGTCGAACCGTCGCCGGCCGGCCCAGGCGGGACGAGCAATTTGCGCTCCACCGACCTGCCCTGCGCCGCCGGAAGCGACGCAGCGGTGTTCCGGCAGGCCGCGCAGTTGTCCAGGTGCTCCTTCACCTCGGCGCCGACCCTGCGGCCCAGTCCTCGAAGTGCCCAGGTGCCGAGCCGCTCCGTTGTGGTGCGGCAGGATTCCGGTAGGTAATGGGCCAGCTCGTGCAGCAGCACCCTGCCCGCCGCTACGCCTTGGCGGCGCAGGTACGGACGGACGACATCATCCAGGTACTGCGCTTCCAGCGGTTTGGAGGCGATCTTGTCGAAGATGGCGATCGTCAGATAGCGGGTGAGCAGGAATTCCGGTGACTGCGGCTCCAGTTCACGGCAGCCGGGGAAGTGCAGGGTCCACAGCGCGTCGTGGTCGAACATCAACCACAGCGCGTACTCCTCCGGCGTGAGCACCGGGTCACGCCCCGACACCAGCAGTTCGTAGCCTTCCGCGTAACGCCCCGCCACCATGAGGTTGTGGCCCTCCGCGCGGAGCAGTCGTCCGCCGTTGTAGGCCATCTTTCCTTGGCGAATCAGCTTGGTCTGCGGTAGCTCATCCCCGGAGACCGCAGCCCAGAACCGCCCGAACGGCGTTCTCTCCTCCGCATTGGCGGGCGACGCCTCCCGTACCTGCGTGTCGTATCGCATGGTTCGGTTCTTCCCGGCGTCGATCGGACCACGGCCCGGAATGACCCGACGTTGCTCGATGGTGGCCGGTCCCGGAGTCGCATTCGGGGCTCCGAGCAGTCGCTCGGCCCCGAGCGTCAACCGAACGGCGGCGTCGACGCCCGCATAAAGTGGTGTGCGCCGCAACGCCCGCCGCCTCATCCAGGCTTTACGCTCCGCGCTCTCGATCCACTCGCGGCCGGACAGCTCTCCTTCCCGAGGCAAGGGAAATTCCCAGAAGTAGTGGAAGATCTCCTTCCACGGGCGCAGCCGTTCCATGAGTTCTTCGAGCGACGGATCGGCGGGAATCACATACGCGGCGGGCACGATCAGGCTGTCGGTGGGGTCGGCGGGCACGATCAGACCCGCAGGCGATGTGCGGATACCGCCGCTGATGAAGTCGCGTCCATCGGGTTGCCCGGCATTGCCGACGGTGGGAGATGCGCGGGTGGCGCTCGACTCCGTGGCAGCAGGACCACTGAGGGTTTGCCGCGCGGGCGGCTTGTTGACTACAAGCAGTTCCCTTAGCGAAACCGGTTCGTCGGCCGCCGGATCGGCAGGTGGCTGTTGCACGGAGGGCTGAGCCTCCGAGTTCGTCTCATTGCCGGCCGGGGCCGAGGCGCGTTCGAGGTCGGGTACCGCGTGTTCGCCCGCAGGGGTGGTCCCGGGGTCGTCGTCCCCCTTGCGGGGACGCGCGAAACCTCCGCCGTCGATGTTGAATTCGGCGAGTCTGTTCGTTCGTTGGTGTCTGGGTATCCGGCCACCGCGGTCCCAAGGCGGTCCGCTCTCGTCGAAGGGGTTTTCGAATACCGGGACGCCGCCGGACAGCGCGGTAGGCCGGACAAGCGCGGGCCTCGGCTTCGGGGCCGCGTCTTCAGCGGGTCCGCGCGCCGTCACCTGCTGTGCAGTGGAAGGGGCACCGGCATCAGCTGGTCGCAGGGCCTGTCCGCGTGACTTGTGGGGGTCCACAGCGCCCTTCGACGCCGCGGCTCGGGACAGCTGATCTGCGTAAAGCGGGCGAGGTCGGCTCACCGCATGGGCCTGCTCGAATGCGTAGGCATAGCCGATCAGCGTGGGTTCGCTCCATGCCGCGGCTCGGAAGGTCACATTGACATGCTCTCCGGCTGGATGGTCGGGGGTGGCCGGCGTGCGTCCCGCTGGGACGATGATGCACGGGTAACCGGCCTTATCGCCCATTATTGTTCCGTACTCGTAGACGGATACCAATGCGGTGAGTTCGTGCTCGGCCATTGCCGCGTCGATCCGTGTTTTGCTTTCGGCGAGGTCCAATTGGAGGTCTGCCTGGTATTTCGCCGTGTCGGCGCTGTCGACGCCGAGGTCCATCGCCTGTGCGGCGATGAGGAGGTCTTGGCCGTACTTCAAGGCGGTTTCGGCGTGGGCGTTGTTGTAGGCGATGATGTCGGCCAAATCTTTCATAGGGGCGCCAGGGGGCAGCTGTGAAAGATAGGTGTTCAGGTCTCGCTTCATTTCGTAGGAGAACACGCTCGACACGGGCGGGTTGTTGTCTTGAAAGCTGTGTGAGGTGTCCAGGTCGATGGTGACCAGGGTGGCGCCTCGAGCCTTCAGCGTGCTCAGCGCCGCATCCCACAACCGCCGCTTCGGAGTACCCTCTGGTTCAATCCCCAGCGTCAGGACGCCGATGCGGGCACCGCGGAGTGCTTCCGGATCCAGATTCGCCGTGAAATCGTGGCCCGCCAGGGGATTGTGCGCGGTGGCAGGGTCTCGAGGATCGACGCCGACGAGCGCCGTCAGCAATACCGCGGCGCCGGTGACGTCCGGACTGTGCGCTCCTGGGGAGTCCCGGGTGGTGGACAGGGGCACGGTACCCACGCGGGGTACAGCGCCGACAGTGGGTTTGAGCCCGACGATCGAGTTCCAGTTGGACGGAGTCGTAATCGAGCCGGATGCTTGGGAGCCGATGGCGAGCGGCGCGAGCCCGGCCGCGACACCGACGGCAGATCCTGAGCTGGAGCCCCCCGGGACCAGAGATACGTCGATCGGATTGAGGGTCTGGCCGCCGTAGGAGCTGTACCCATAAGGCAACGTGCTGCTCAGGGAACTCCCGAACTCGGTGAGATTGGAGTGGCCGAGAATCACCGCGCCCGCCTTACGCAACTGCGTCACCAGCGCGGCGTCCGTGGCGGGGTACGAGTTCGCCAGAGCCACCGAGCCCGCGGTGGTCGGCATGCCCGCGATATCGATGCTGCCTTTGATCAGGACCGGCACCCCCAGCAGTGGGCTGTGCCCGGCGCCGGTCCGCCGAAGTTCGTCGGCCCGGCGGGCCTCCTCCAGCACCCTCGGGTTGATTCCGATCACCGCCTTCAATTCCGAAAGCGTTTCGATGCGTTCCAGACACAGCTGGGTCAGTTGCACGCTGGTGATCTGTCCGCTGTCGAGCATCTCGATCAGTTGCGGAGTCGTCACCGATACGAGGTCCAGTGCCGGTGGCGCGTCCGGGCTGGAGCCGCTGGGCGACGGATCAGGGCCGGATGCGGTGCGCCGTTCGGGATTCGGTGTTGTCGGTTGGCCGGTGGGTGCCGGTGCGGGCGGAGGGGTGTCGGGCCGAGTGCCGTCGTTCGATACCGGTCTGCCGTTCTCATCGAAGAACATCGCGCGCACGCTCGGCAGGTTCGGTGATCCCACCGGCAGAAAGTGATTGGCTCGTAGTACGCCTTCGCCCGGATTCCTGACCTCGATCCGGCCCGTCCCGCTTCCGGTAGCACGGCGCACCAGCAAGTAGGGGCGGCCGTCCTCGACTACCAGCGCCGATACTGCGTCGTCGGGGCTGTCCGGTGACTGTCCTCCTGCCCGAAGCCGGGCGATGACCTCGCCGACATCGGTGAAATGCCGCAGCCGGCCGCCGGTCGCGGCCTCCAGCACGTCGGCTGTGATGTCCTGCGGGCGGACTTCGGCAGGCACCTCGATGTCGTCACGGCCGGTGACATCCCTGAAGTCGTGCAACAGCAGCAGCACATCGCGGCCTTCCCCGACCACAGCGGCCTGTCTCTTCGCCCACTGCGCCAAGGTCGGAGCCGGTGACGAACCATCACGCGTCACTGTCAGCCAATGCAATAGCCGCGCGGGATCGGTCAGCGCAAGGGATGATTCCACCGCACCGGCCCTGGCTCCTTCCGCCACTCCCTCGACCGGATAGAACGTCTCTGTCTCGGGGTGGATATAGGGAAGCAGCGCGTAGTGGGGAAGCAGCGCGAGCCATTCGTTGAATTCGAGATCCGCCGGGATCAGCTCCGAATCACGGTAGAGGGCATAGGCCGACCGCAACAACGCCATCGCGGGGGCATGGAGCATCCAGTTGCCATCATCCACGACTACGTGAATGAACTCGTGGTGGATCAACTGGTACATCATGTCTTCGGCCGATTCCGCGTAACGGTGGTTCCGAACCTGCTCCGCCCACTCCTGCCGTACTTCCGGGTCGGTGAAGATTCTGCGGTTGATCGTGATCGACGTGTAGTGATCCTTCGCGTCCGGAGTCGTGGTGCCGAAACTCCGGGTCAGGCCGAATTCGTCGATGTCGTCGAACGTCACGTCCCGCAGAGCGAACCGGCTGCCGTACTCCGCAATCCGGTCGCGCAGCGCGCGGTCGACGGATTCCACGGCTTGCGGCGGGACGACCGGATCTTCCCATCCCAGAATGCGAATGTGGTGGTCGTCGTACAGCCCGCGCACGAGACGGGCCTTGGCTTCGAGGTCTCCGTGCGGCAGCTCGTCGCCGGCGTCGTCACCGTCCGATCGCGGCTCGTCGAAGCGGGCCCAGATCTCTCCCCACTGTTCG
The DNA here is from genome assembly GCF_001612785.1 of Nocardia beijingensis NBRC 16342. GTDB lineage: Bacteria > Actinomycetota > Actinomycetes > Mycobacteriales > Mycobacteriaceae > Nocardia > Nocardia beijingensis. The sequence goes on along the minus strand of NZ_BDBC01000015.1, from coordinate 267,420 downwards.
ACGCCGGATACGGTGGCCGAGTCGAGCGATGTCCGTACTCCGGCCTCGACCTGCGTATCGCTGAACAGCGGCGCGGGCCAGGTGAAGATCTCGTCGTCGGGAGATCGTTCGGGACGGTATTGATCGATTTCCAACGCCATGTACAACGAACGGGAATCGGCCTGCGCGGACAGCCGCAGCATGAGCTTCGCTTTGATTCCGTGCAAGGCGCGCTCTTCGTCCCACTGCGAGACGCCAGCACGCTGCAGCGCGCGGGTATAGCTGGTCATATACGTCACCGCGTTGAGCCCGGTCGCCCGTACCAGCTCGGCCGCGGCCTCGATCTGGGCCGTATCCCGCCAATTGTGCTCGCGCAGCATGTCACCGACTGCTGTCGCCACCGTCTCCACGTCCTCCTGCGTCGTCAAGCCGTCGGATGCGAAGAACGGAAGGAGATCGAGGGTCAGTTCGGGACCGAGTGGTCCCGCGGCCGTCGGGAGATCGCGTACCGCGGCGACGGCCGCCTCCTCCGGCGAGGGATTGAACAGCAGGTCCGAGTAACGCACCTGATTCGGCTCCACGCCGGGGCGCGGCGGGTTGCCCGGATCGGACCGGTTTCCACGACCGAAACCACCGCCGTCGATATTGGTTTCGGCGAGTCTGTTCGTTCGGCGGTGTCTGGGCACCTGGCCGCCGCGGTCCCAAGGTGCTCCGCGGTCGTCGAGGGGGTTCACGAGGTCAGGGACGCCTCCGGACAGTGCTGTAGGCCGGGCGATCGCGGGCCGGGGCGCGTCTTGGGTGGGTTCGGGTGGTGCGGAAGGCGCACCGGCGCGTGGTTCCTCACCGTCGTCGGAGACGTCCCGTGCGCGCGGATCATCGACGGTGCCGATGATTCCTCTCCGCTTGGCTACCGCCACGAGCGCGTCATGGTCACCATGGACCCCGAGCGCGAGTCGAATGCGTTCGTAGCTGTAATGCACCTTTTTCGGCGTGATCTCGGCCGCAGCCGCGATCTCCCGCGCCGACAGGCCTTTCGCGGTCAGCTCGAGTACTTCGATCTCTAGTTCGGACAGGCCATGAGCTCGAGACGGCCGGGGGCGCGGGGACGGGATCGGCCATTGATCGCGGTTCTTCACCCTCGTACCAGAACCGGGTGTGCTGACCAGGTATCCCTCGATACCCAATTGCCTATATGCCTTCTCCACAGGGTGTCTCGACATGTGCAGTGCCGCACCGAGTTGCTCGGCCGTGGGCAGCGTCCGGCCGGTCAGCCGGTCTGACAACAGCGCACGACGCAACGCAGCTTGGACCGACAGATGCACTTCATCAGTGGCCTTCAACAGATCTCGTATCGGTGCCTCCACTTCGAAGATCTCCACCATCTCTTCGACGGTGACCGGTAGAGCGACGTCCGGAGGCGGTGTGCTGGGCCATTGCTCGTGGCCGGCTATCCTCGTTCCAATCGGACGTTGGATCACCACGTAGCCTTCGCGGGAGAGCTGCCGATACGCGTTGTCCACCACGTCTCGCGACGCGAGGCCCAGCTGCTCGGCGAAGGCGGTCGACACGGGCAGCATGCGGTCTTCGGCCAGTCGACCCGACAGAATCGCCGCCCGCAAACTTTGAGTCACCGCAGGTGTCCAACCGATCCGGTTGACGAGTTCGGCCAAGGTCGTCGCCCCGCCGAGATGCCGAAGCAACTCTGCCGGGCTCAACGGGAGCCGCGCGGCGAGAGCACGCACAGCGCGGCGCCGCAGAGACTTGACAGCATCAGCCGTACGGTTGCCGCTGATCGCGGCGGTGGCGTCGGCAACAGGCAAACCCTGCAGGAAATGGCGCTCCAGATAATGCTCGTACTCGGGATTGCCGAGTCGCCTTATGGTGTGCTGCAGCCGTCTGAACTGGCTCTCTTCCCCACGAGCGGCCGCTTCCAAAGCTGCCTTGGCCGCGGCCTTGACCGCCACCAAGGCGTCGCCATCCGGTGAGGGCTTTCCCGCACCCTGGGCATCATCACCGGACTCGCGGGCGCCAGCTCTGGACGGGGGTCCGGCAGCTGGCTGTTCGGCCGGCTGCCGCTCGCCGTGGGCTTCCTCGAGCCAGCGATGCTGGTCGATGGCATCGTCATCGCGGCCAGAGGATTGCTGCGGAGGCTGGTCGCCTCGCCTGCTGTCGTCGGCAGGTGGTGTGGGTTGCTTCCCGCGAGCGAAACCACCACCGTCCGCGTGAGCTTGCGCGAGCCGCTCGATCCGTTCGTGTCTTGGTACCGGGCCGCCGCGGTCCCAGGGTGCGCCGCGGTCGTCGAACGGGTTCACCAGGTCGGGAACGCCCCCGATCAGACCTGTGGAACGGGCAGCGGCGGGTTCGCGGACTCCGGCCGCGCCGGCTTCCGGTTGCTCGGCCGGGGCGGACAGATCCACTCCCGCGGCCTGCGCCGCTTCCACGAGTTGGGCTGGGTTACCGGCACGCAGCTTGCGGTGGATATGTTGAGCATGGGTGGTGACCGTTGCGGCGCTGATGCTCAGTTCGGCCGCGATCTCGCTGATGTATTTGCCGGACACGAGCCTTCGAAGTATTTCGGTCTCGACGTCGGACAAGGCCACCGGGCGGGGTGCCGGCTCGTCCCGTGTTGTCGCGGCGTTCGGTGTTTCGGTCACTGCGTCCGTTGCTGTACCGCTCGAAAGCGCCGGGAGGCTCTCACTCGGTAGCGTCGACGCCTTCGTGGACTCCGGGGGAGTGGCGTCTGAGGCTGCCCGAGCAGGTGGTTCGTCCTCGATCGGGGTGGTCGGCCCGGGGTCCGGTTCCGCTCTGGCGGCCTGGTCGGGGCCGTGAACTGGGTCGCTTGTCCGAGGACGTGCGGGAGCGGTCTGTTCCGGAGACACCAGCTCGGCCACCACCTCGGTGTAGACGGGTTCCTCTGTGCTGCCTCCGGGATCGGCGACGGGTTGCGGTGCGGCGACTGTGGCGTCCGAATCCCTCTGGGGGAAACCGAAATCCGGATCACGGGAGAGTTCGGGAGTTTCGGGGGCGCGCGGAACTGTGATCGCGGTGAGCACCGTGCCGCCACTGACGCGGAAGCGCCCGGAGAACAGCGGCGAGGTGGACGCGTTCGGTTCGGCGATCGCTGGAAGCACTTCGAAGGAGCCCGATTCGGGGTGCGCGGGATCGGGGCTGAGGACGACCTCGATTTCTTGGTAGCCCAACTCGGCCTCCGTCAGGCCGAACTGCACTTCGATCGCGTTGTCCTTGGCGGAGGCCAGAACCTGAGTCCAGTGGATTCCTCGATGTGCGGATGCTAGGTTCCGCAGGTGCGAACGTTCTCGGTGTCCTGCGATGCGGAGGCTCGCGAAGCGGCTGACCGGCTCATGATCTTTGGCATCGAGACCGATGGCGCGGTACGTCTGGCCTGGGGCGGCTGCCGCGGCTGCATAGCTACCGGTACCGGCGGTACCACCCACCATGCCTGCCGGCCAGCGTGGCTGCCCGTTGGGCGCCAGCGGAATGGGCTCGCTTGGCAGCTCGAGATCACGCAACATTTGCTCGGCGGCCAGCCGCACCGTCAGCGCCGGGCTACGTTCGCTGCCGAGAATTTCTGAGGAGTGCACATCGGCGGGCAGCACCTGCCGGAGGAGGGCCTGACCTGCCGGTGTGGTGACGACGTCTGCCGTACCATCTTTTCGCGTACCCCGCACGAAGCCACCGCCGTCCGCGTGCGGCTCCGCGAATGGACGGTTTCCCGGGAGGGGGCCGCCGCGGTCCCAAGGCTTACCGCGATCATCGAAGGGGTTTGCGAGGTCGGGAACACCACCCATCAGCGTTGTGGGCCGGGCCGCGGCAGGCCCAGGTCTCCCGGCCACATCGCCGCTCGGCCCGGCCAGGCGGTCTGTGTCTGTGGGGGCCGAGGAAGGTTTTGCGCGGAAATCAGTGTCCGGATCGGTGAATACCGCTCGAAGTCTTTCTTTGGATTTCTCGGCCAGCCGCACGGCCTCTTCGCGTGAGATCGACAGAAGTGTGCTCACGTCCTCCAATGGGAGGCCTTCGATGAAGTGATGCAGGACGACGTCGCCGGCCAGTTCCGGCTCGCGCAGATCGGATAGAGCCGCTCGTATGGCCGTTTGCATCGCCTCAGGCAGCTCGGTCTCCGGGGAAGCCGGGGCGGGCGGGGTAGCGACATCGCGCTGACCTGCATCAGGCGCGTCGACGAGCGAAGCATTCAATGATGTGGTCTGCTGCGCGAGCAGCACTCGCGCCTCGGTGACTTCGGATGGCTTCAGGCCCAGGGCCTGTCCGATCTCGGCATTGTCGGGCCAAGCCCCGGTATCACCGAGCCGCCTGTTGAGGTACGAACCGACGGTGATGAGAAGTTTCCGCGTCGTGCCGTCGACGTTCGGATACCGGTGTTCGAAGTGGGCTCTCAGCATCGCGTAGCGGGCGGACGCCCAAGCAGCAGGGACGAACTCGCCAGGAGGGACGAAGTTTCGTGTGGCGACGAGAATCGCCTCGTAACCACGCTGAACGAGTTCTCGCCGGTGCTGTGCGGAGATCGCCCATGGAGTCGCCGCAGCATTCGCGATCCACGCATGCTGTTCGAAGATGCGGTTCCGCACCTCCTGCTCTTCCGGTGATCCCGGCCGCATTGCGATCATTTTCCAGAACAATCGTTCCACGGCCGTGTCATGCGCCTCTACGCCCGGGTGCGAGTAGAAGCGGCGCAACACCGTCACCAGCGTTTCGTTGGACAGGTCGAATGCGTCTCGAAGCTCACGAAGAAAAACGACGCCGGGTCTGTTCTTTCCTCGTTCGAAAGCGGAGATGAACTCCTTTTCTTTCCCGAAATGCGAGGCGAATTCTGTCTGAGTCATCCCGTGGTAGAGCCGAAATTCTTTCAGCCAGGCCTGCACCGATGCATAGTCGGTCGGAGCGGGAATCGTCTCTCCGGCTGGATCCATCTGTGAGCTGAATCCCCACGCATCGGCCATTTCCTTCCATGTGCCCGCCCGATGCAGCACACGTCGGTAGATCGCTACCATGGCGACTTCCGTGATGGTCTCGGTGATGCCTTCCTCATGCGAACCGATAGTTTGCCGGGAGATGTCGAATATACGGGCCGCGTCCGTCCGCTGCAGGTTGTTCACGCGACGGAAGTGCCGGAGATAATCGCCGAATGATTCGCCGACTCGCGGGCTCGGAAAGATCAGAGATTCCCTCGGCAGGTGTGAGAAATTCTCGGCCAATTCGTCATAGGTCACATCAGCGAACAGTTGCGCATCGTTGCCCAAGACATCGACGACCTCTTTCGGAGGCAGTGCCTTCCCGTCCTCCCAATTCCTGACCGTGCCTACCGGCCTGCTGATCAGATCGGCCAGTTGTGGTCTGGTCCATTCTTTGTGTTCGCGACGGACACGAATATATTCGCCGATGCCGGAATAGCCTTCTGGATATGCCGCCCTGCCCTGCTTCGTAAGCAGTTCGGGATAATGCCGCGCGATATCCCGGTATGTCTGCCGCGCACCCGGAATTCGGCGCAGCAGGGCCCGGACATGTACGACGTCCAATACTCTTTCGCCGCGCTCGGCTCCTTCCCATGTTCCTCGCGGCGCGTCGACCAGCTCGTCCATTCGCCGCGGCGTGACTCCCAGGTACTGGCGTGCAGCCGACAACCACGCGCTCGTGTCGCCTTCTTGCGGCTGCGGAAACTGTCCGATCGTCGCCGGTTCGCGACCGTCCGCATCGAGCCCCGCTCGGGCCAGCCAGCGCTGCACCTGCCCCATTTCCAAGTGGTGCATCGCGACATACTCGGCAAGTCCCTGCCGTGGCCCCGGCCTATCGGCCAGCCGGTTCCGGTACCACTCCAGAAACCGCTGCTCCTCCGGGGAGCTGGAGATCTCGGGTGCCGGCGGTACCTCCGCGCCATTTTCGGGTGCGTCCCACTCTCGGCCGTTGTCGGGGTTGTGGTGGAAGGCAAGTGTGGGATCGAGTCCCGGAAGTCCGCGCATGTGGCCGAATGGCCGGCGGTGCTGACGCGCTGGTGGCAGGTCGAGCGCCGCGCGTTCGTCGATGATGTCGTGGAAGTTCACTTCTGGGCCAGGAGCCGAACCGTCTGCTCGGTGGCCTCCGCCCGGCGTGGACGATCGGTCGGTTGATCCGACGCCTGATTGCCCGCTACTGAATGCTTCTCGAAGTCGTTCAGTGGCTTGCTCGACGATGCCCTGGACAACGTGCGGCGTGATTCGAAGCTGTGTGCTCAGCTCGTCGAGCGGCACTTCTTCGGTGAAGTGCAGCAGAACCAGTCGCTCGGCGAGCTCTGGGTCGGGCATGTCCGAGAGCGCTTCCCGCACTGTGGTCAGAAATCCCATGTCGGCGAATCGCGATTCCGGCTGCAGGGCGGCGTCCCGGTGGAGTGTCGCGTTCGCCGGGGCGGCCGGGTGATCCAAGGAAATCGCGCGATGCCCGAGCAGTGAACGCGCCTGCGAGACCTCCTGTGGGTTCAGGTCGAGTGCGCGGGCGATTTCGGTATTGCTCGGCGGGATCGCGGTTTCGCGATAGCGTGTTCTGATATAGCCATCCACACGGATGAGCAGGTTCCGCGTTTCTGTATCGACGTTCGGATACAGCCGCTCGTGGTAGGTGCGACGCATGGCATGGTGCGCTGACGACCACGCGGCTCGAACGAACGAGCCCGGTGGCATGTATCTGGTGGTGGTTCGCATTATCGCGAGAACGGCTTGCTGCGTCAGTTCATCGACTTGCTCACCGGGCAGTGAGCTGGACCAACGGCGTGCCACCGCACGTGCCACCCAGGAATATTTTTCGATGATATGGTTGCGAAGCCTTTTTTCCTCCTCGGAGCCGGGGTGGGTGGCGATGAGGTTCCAGAACAATTCGGAATCGTCGTCCGGGACGTTGTTTCCCGAGCGCGTGTAGAAATGGCGTAGCGCCGCCACCAGTGTCTCGTTCGAGAGGTCCAGCGCGTCCCGGAGTAGTCGCAGTTGAACTACGCTCGGTCTGATGAGCGCGTTTTCGACGTCGCCTACCCAGGTTTCCGATCGCCCGACAGCCGCACCCAGACTTTCCTGAGTGGAACGAGAGTGCAACCGAATCGCCTTGAACCACTCGTGCACCGAATCGTAGGCCAGCGGGTCCGGCGTCTTCTCCCCACCTGGGTCGATCCGGTAACCGTATCCCCATGCCTCGGCCAGATCATTCCAGTTGCCTGCTCGGTGCAGGACTTGGTCATAGGTCTTCAGCATGTCGATCTCATCGCGCGACTGTGACCCGTTCTCATGGTTGCGTATGGTCGGCCAAGAGAGCCCGAAAATGCGCGTGGCGTCGGATATCGTGAGATTGTTCAGCCGCCTGAAATGCCTTAGATACTCACCCAAGGAATCGGCGACTTTCGGATTCGGAAAGACCAATTCCTCCCGTGCCAGATACGTGAAGTTCTCCGCGAGCTCGTCGTATCGCGCACCGTGCGGAAAATGCCGCACCGCGGACAACGCCGACAGGGTACGGCTCGAAGGTTTTACCTTTCCGGATTCCCAGTGCTTGGCCGCGCCGTAACCCATGCCTACGAGATCGGCGAAGTGCGCTCGCGACAGCTGTAGGTGTTCGCGGTAGAACCGCATGTAGTCGGCTACGTCGCGATATCCCTCCGGATAGGCTGCCGTCCCGATCGTGGTGAGCAGGGTGGGATAGAGCCGGGCTACCGGATAGTAAGTGTCCCGAGCCCCGGGCACTCGGCGCAGCAATGACCGAAGATAGCTGATCTCCAGTTCTGTCCGCCCCTGCTCGCCCGCATGCCATGTCCCGGATGGTGCGCCCAGCAGTTCGTCCATCCGCTCAGGTGGCACCGCCAGATACCGGCGTACCTCTTTCAGCCAAGCCGCGGTGTCGCCGTCGCCCGGATGTGGGAACTGCCCGGCCGGCAGGTCACCGAGACGGCTCTCGACCAGGCCCGCGCGCGCAAGCCAGCGATCCACCTGTGTGGCTTCCAAGTGGTGCATCTCGGCATAGTCGGCGAGGCCCTGTCCCGGTAGTCCTGACTCGTCGGCGAGTCGCGTCCGGCACCACTCGACGAACCGCTGTTCTTCCGTGGACGTCGGAGAGGCCGATCGCGGGCCTTCGATGGCGGGGGCGGTGCCCTGGTCACCCTCCGTCCGTGTGCTCGGCGCCTGCTCGGAGCCGACGACTTCGGCTGGGGTGGCGGAGGCGGCGGCGAGTCCGTCGCGGACGCGGCGCTGATAGCTCAGGTAAGTCCGAAGGCGGCGGCCGAAGAGGCCGACGCGATCCTGCGGAATGCCCAGCGCTTCCGCGATCTCTTGGCTGCTCCGGCCCTCGGCGATGAGGTCGAGCATGTCGGCCTGGCGAGCGCTCAGTCCGGCATGAGGTGTTTCATCCACCTGCTCGGGTAGGTCGCCTTGGTCGTTCTGTTCGCCGCCGCGGGCCGACCCGCCGCCGGTGGCGTGTGGTTCCGCGATCCTTTCTATTCGTTTGTGCCTGGGGGCCTGGCCGCCGCGATCCCAGGGCGCACCGCGGTCGTCGAAGGGGTTGACCAGATCGGGAACGCCCCCGATCAAGCCGGTGGGCCGGGCCGCGACAGGACTGCTTTCACCGGCCGCGGAAGCGTCACGCTCAGAAGTATCGATTCCCGGTTTCCGCACCGCGTCGGTTTCGGACGACTCGATTCGTTGCCAGGGTGTCTTTCTATTGGAGGGAGGCGAATCCACCTGTGTGGAAGGCGGGGCGGGCGGTTTTCTGCTCCACGGCGTAGGCGCGCGGTTCGTAGGAGGCTGCCCTGGCTGTTTTTCGCCTCTCGGCTTGTCGAACGCTCCGGCTTCCGGGTCGACTTCGTCGCGCGGATACCCCTGGACCGGCTCGGACGTCGTGGCTTGCCTCCAGGGCGTGGCGCCTGGCGAATCCGATCGCTGGTCCCTGGCGACACCAGTTACGGAAATGGCGGTATCACTCTCGGCCGCCGACGAGTTGCCGGAGTAAGCGGAGGCCATCGACCAGGGGATGCCCGCTTCGGCAAGGGCTGCCTGTAGTCGCTCGTCCGGCGGCTCTCGATGGAAGACCACATGGTCGATGTCGGCGATCGTGACACCGCCGTGGATCTGGGCTTCGATGTAACTGTTGCGAAGGAACCTTTCCCCGGCGTAGTCGCGTTCGATGCCTTCGAGCCCGAAATAGGCGAGTTCGCCATGCTGGCTCGGCGTAGCAGCGAATGATTCGGGTCGTGGATCGGTGACGCTGCTCGGGATGGCTAGTACCCCCCAGGTATCGCCGACGCTCGCCGTAGTCCTCGACGCGACGGTGGACTTCAGCACGACGTCCACGCCGCCGTGCTCGTTTGCCATCTCGCCTTCCCGCTCCCACGAGCCACGGGTCGTGCGGACGCGTGCGTACACCGGCCGCGATTCCGCCGCGAGATCGAGCGCGTATCCGAACAGTTCCCGTTCGAACTCCGCCCTGCGTTCCGATTGTATTCGGGTGATCAGGCTTCGGCCCACCATCTCGAAGACGGTCTTGAATCGCCGGCTATCGATGACCTTCAGCAGCGTCATGGCTCTGACACGAATGACGATCTCGCCACTGAACGCCCGCCGCAGCTCCTCTGTCATCTGCGTGCGGAGCTGATCCGGCGTCATGCCCAACTCCGCCGCCAACGCCGCTGCCCTGCGCTCATTGCCGACGTAACGCTCGGCGTAAGCACGCTCTCCGTCATCGGGGATGAGCCGTTGCGCCTCGGCTCGCAGGTCCCCAGCCTGCGGATCGCCGGCTTGCTCGGCATCGAGAATCCGGTGAAAGAGATCCACCGCTTCGCCGCTCGGCCGGCGAAACTCCGGCACTCGACTGTCGGCAGTCGGCTGATTGTTCGTGTCGGGTGTGCTTTCGGGCTGCTCGACTGCGTTCGGTGCTGCGGTCTTGTCGCCGTCAGGATGTGAGTCACCGGTTGGTTCCTCGGGTTCGTCCATTCCCGAGAGCTGGCCGGTGACGGGATTCTTGTAATTGACTACGCCCCACTCGAGTCCGTCCGGACCGATCACGCCGGTCAACGTCCGGTGACGCTTGCGGGCGGGACGCCCGGGTGCGAACGGATCGACGTCCTGGAAGGACACCACCGGGCCCGGAGAGGGACTGCCGCCTCCTGGTCGCCTCTGCCCGGGCGCGCTCGGGCCGGTCGCCGGGGCGACGCCTGGGCCGGGGCTGGGATTCGGAGGCGGTATCAGCACGCCCTTCTCGTCGAACAGGGCGACCCAGGCTTCGCGGATGACCGAGCTATATCGGGCTGCGTCCATTTCGCGGTCGATCGCCGTCAACCTGGCCAGGCTGGGCCGGATCTCGATGACAGGGCCGCCGCTGTCTTTGGTCAGTACCAGCACCGCATCGCTGTTGCCGACCAACTGCAACCGCACGATCGCGGTCGCCCTGCCGGGCATCTGGTCGACGAGGTCGAAAGCGTCCGCCAAAGAGGTGAGCTGATGCAGGTTGGCCTCACCGATCGCCCGCGCGATGTCTCGCCGGGAAAGGGTGTTCTCCTTCTCCCGAACCCCAGGGGGAATGGTGATGACTCGGCGTCCGTAGCGGTCGTTGACCACCTGGAACGCCAGACGTGCCTCGTCCGGCTCGATTCCTCCGTCGGGCCGCTCCTGAAACGGTGTCCCGCGTAGAGCGGCTGGACCGGTGTGCCTCGGGGCCAGCGCCCATCCGACGCGCTCGACTTCGGCGCGCAAATCATAGATGCGGCGGTTGAGGTCGGCCGCAGTGCCGGGGGAGAGGTCCGATACGGTGACCTGCCGCTCCATTCCGAGCACAGCCAGTTCGAGGGAGAGCCAACGGTGGGCGAGTGCGTCGCGCCGGGCTACGTCCTCGGCCAACCGCTCGTGCTCGGGTGTGCCTGGCTGGAGTCGCCGGAGCTGGACATACGCGGCCAGACGTTCCCGCGGTATGTCGGTTTGCGGTGGACCGTCCTGCGCCGCGAACTCGGCCGGTGAGTCGTTCTCCCGGTCGGCGGCGGGTGTCCGGGCGGGATTCGCGGAACTTTCCACCGTCGAGCCGCGACGCCCGGCGTCCACATCGCTTCGCTCGTGTGGACCCAATGCCGCTCGAACCTGCCTGACGCGGGCGTCGGCTGTTCGATAGCGGTCCACGGCTTCAGTTGCCATTCGGATTTGGGTAGGAAGATCCGGATAGATCTGCCGGTTCGCAGCGTTCTTCGCGTCCAGCGACGCTGCCAGCCACTCCTTGGCGGCGTTGAAGTGGTGTACCAGCAGCGTGAGGCGTTCCTGGGGGGTCGTCGTATTGGTCTGCCGCATCGCGGCCACCAATTCGTCGAGGTGGCCGAGCATGTCGCGCAGCTTTCGATTATCTGCGCTGTCGGCGTCGGTCTCCACGGCGGCATCGAACTCGGCCGCGATGCCTTCGCGTACCAACTGGAGCAAGTCCGAGTCGACAGTGGACAGCAGGCCGAAATACCCGCGCTGCGGCTCGGCAGCTGTCGACGCCTCGCGCAACGCGGCGACGACCTGCTCGACTCGAGTATCGGCCGCTCGATAGCGGTCCGCCGCCTCCGCCGCGAGCCGCGTCCGGCTATTGATGTCGAAGTGCACCTGTCCGGTGGTGGCATGCTCGGCGGTCTGCAACGCCGTCATCCATTCCGCGGCGGCGTGGAAATGGTGAACGAGTAGACGGAACCTGTCCGGTGCGACGTTCACCTCTGTTCGCCCGAGTACCGCACGTAACTCGTCGAGGTGGCCGAGCATGTCGTCCAGTCGCCGGAAGCGCGCGACGTCAGCGGGTTCCGCGGCCACGCCTGTATCGAGGATGGCGGCGTCACGTTCGGCCGCGACGCCTTCGCGAATGGAGTCCAGGAGTCCGGGATCGACGGATGCCAGCAACTGCTGGATCAAAGCCTCGCCCCCGGTAGGCGCGGCTTCTTCAGAGGTCCGGCGCACAGGCGGCTCATCGCTCCTTGCGGCCATGGCTCGAAGTTCGCTCAGGAGTCGGCCGACTGCCTCGGTAAATGCCGGGTCGCCTTCGAGATGGGCAACGGTGCGACCACGGATCAGGATCGCTCCCTCGTAGTGCTGTAGTTGCCGGCGCAGATCGGCGATCTGCTGATGCAGCGACCGCATCGTCTCGGCGGCATCGCCCGCGGCCTGCGAATCGGGCAGGCGGGCCGCCGTCGCCGCGAACGCTTCGGCTGCTCGGTGCAGGAGTTGAAAAGCCTGTGACGCGTCCCGGCTGCGGGTCAGATGATGCTTCGCCACCGTGGTCAGGTCGGCCAAGTAGGCTGCCGCCGCAGCGGCGAAGGCTTGATTTCCGCCGGCTTGCGCGTCCGCGAAAGCCGTTGCCTCCGACGGCAGGAGCCGGAGCGCGTTCAGTACATCTGAGTCGTAGCCGGTTTCCAATCGCTCGAGCAGATAGCCGTCGATGTGCTCCGCCCAGTCCGTGCCGGAATTCTGCCGCAAAGTCTCGAAATGATGGGTAAGCCCGGATATCTGGGCGATCGCGGCGGCGAGCGGACCGCTGTGCGCGACGTCGGGGCGGACGTCCGGGGGTAACGAGCTTTCTTCGGACCACGGTACGGCGGCCAAAGCGCGCTCCATGTAGTGCGCCATACGCCCCACATGTTGCGGCACGCTGTGCAGGAAGTTCACTTCGTCGCCAGGGTTCGCCCATAGCGTCTGCGTATCGTTCGGAACGTTCGCGGCCAGTGCGCCGGCGACGTTGAACACGTCACTCGACGCGGCATACAGTTGTCCGGCTTCCGCAAGCCGAGGCGCCAGGTTTCGTGCGATCTCGAACAGCGTCCGGTAATCCCGGATCGGTCCGGGGTGAGTGTCTTCCAGGAATCGGTGCAACTGCTCCCATACGAGCGCGTTCAATGCTCGTGCCGTGCCGATCATCTCCGCCGCCGATGGCGGCTCGCCGCTCTCGAAGGCCGCGAGATGAGCCTTTGCTCTGCCATGCGTATCGTCGAGCAGGGCTTGCGCGTCCTCGACGTACAGCATGGTCGCCCAGCTCCGGAGCTCTGGGTAGGAAGTGCTCAGGAGATCCGGTGTAGCGGCAGATGGTGAGAGATCCGAGTGGGCGATGCCGTCGCTCGTGTCGGCCGGTGGTCGGCCCTCCGCGGCGGGCAGGGTAGTCGGTACCGCCTCATAGGGTCGGCCCAGCGGGTCGTTCTCGTCGTGATGGAAGACTCGGGGATCGGGTCCGCTCAGGCGCCCGAACCGTCGGTTCCTGGCGGGGCGACCGAACGGATCGACGTCCTGGAAGGAGACCGTCGGGCCTGGGTTCTGTCCACCGCCACCGGACCGTTCGGGTCGATCCGGAATGTCGGAGCGGGGGGTGTTCTCGTCGTCGTCCGCGTCCTGCTCGGCTTCGGCTCGGTCGGCGGACGGGGGGAGTGCCGTCCGCAGCCTTTCCATGGCAGTCGCCATGAGTTGCTGAGCCTTGGTCAGTGGAATGTGCAGAGTTTCACTCACCTCGGCGAGCGATAATTCCGCGTCATCGATGAACTGTAGCCTCAGTATTTCCTGTGCCAGATCTCCTTCGGGGAGTTCGGCGAGAGAATTCCACGCGTCCGTCAATCTCGCGTCGGAGAAGGAGGACTCAGCTGGTTCCGGGTCGGTGTCCGGTCCAGGTTCCTGCGCGGGGGCCGCGATATCGTATCGATCATTCTTCGAATCCGTTCCAACCGGAGCGTCCAGTTGTGTCGGTCGCCCCGCCAGTGCTCGTACTCTCGTGACCTCGGCCGTATCTATTCCCAATGCTTCCGCCACCTCGAAATCATCGGGGTATTCCGCGTCTGCACGGTACTGTTCGTCCCGGTATTTGTCTATCCTGGCTCGCAACTCGCGTGTATCCCTATCGATGATGCCGGGATATCGGTATTCATAGAGTGCTTTCAGCATCGCGTAGCGCGCATGGGAGGCGGCGAACGAAGCGAAATTACCGGTGGGCGGAACGAAATTCGTCATAGCGTGCAGAATGGCGAGGTGGGCGATCTGAACCAGATCTCCGCGCTGCTGGTCCGGAATGCGCCAGTAACGTGTCGCTGTCGGTGCGACCCAGGCGTAGCGCTCCATGATCCGATTCCGGACCGACTCCTCTTCCGCCGAGCCGACCGGGGTGGCTATCAGCTCCCAGAACAGGGATTCGTCGGTTTCGTCGATCGGCTCGGCGTCGTCGCGAGCGTAGAAGAGCCGCAGAGCCGCGACCAGCGTGTCGTTCGGCATCCCCAACGTGTCACGGAGTTGTCGAAGGAACCGCAGACCCGGCTTTTTGCTGCTCTCCGCGTAGACGAGACCTCGCCTGCTCCTGCCGACCCGCTCCGCGAACTGTTCCAAGGTCATGCGCTGATGCAGTCGCAGCGCCTTGATCCACTCGTGCACCGTCCGGTAGTCGGCCGATACGGGGAAGGTCTCACCCGTGGGATTCATGCGGTAGCCGTATCCCCACGCTTCGGCTAGATCGTTCCACGGGCCCGCGCGATGCAGCACGCGGTCGTAGGCGGCGAGCATTTCGAGCTCTTCGGAGCGCGCCGTCTCGCCGGACTCGTGCGATCGGATCGTTTCCGCCGAGTATCCGAGAACGCGCGCCGCGTCCGCGGGCTGGAAGTTGTTCAGGCGCCGGAAGATCTTCAGGTATTCGCCAAACGACCTGGCGACACCTGGGTTCGGGAATATCGGTACTTCTCTGGGCAGGTGCGCGAAGGTCTCGGTGATCTCGTCCACGGTGACGCCATGCGTGAATCTCAGCTTCTCCAGCATGGCGGTGACCATTTTCTTCCCGGGCGATCGTGTTCCGCGCTCCCAGACTTCGATGGTGCTCTTGGATTTTCCGAGCAGATCAGCCAGTTGTGCTTGCGTCAAACCGTTCGACTCGCGAAGGAATCGAACATATTCGCCGATCCGTGCATAACCTTCCGGATATATCTTCTTTCCCCAACGCGACAGGAGACCCGGATACTGCGCGGCCAGAGCCGGGTAGATGGTGTACCCGTCGGGTAGTAGCCTGCGCAGCAACGCCCGGACCTGGGCTGTTTCCAGCTCTGTTTCGCCCAGCTCGGCCGCCTGCCACGTGCCCGGTGTCGCGCTTACGAGTTCATCGAGTTCTCCCGGCGACAGACCCGAATACCGGCGAACCGCGGACAGCCATGCTGTGGCGTCGGCACCCTCCGGCCGTGGGGTCGGTGGTACCTGCGCCGGCACATCGCTGCTCGCCGGACGTTCGGCATCGTCGGTAGTGCCCCTCTCCACCTCCCGTGCGGGCACATTCTCGCTCGCCTCGTCCGATGGCGCCGAGTCCTGCGGCTCGAACGCCTGCCGACGTTGCTCGAGTGCGGTGATGATCGCGTCGACGAATTCGTCGAGTGGCAGCATCCGGTCGTTGCGCGCGGTCAGGTCCAGCTGACTCAGTCCACTGCGGAAGTCCTGGTCCCAGAAAGGGTAGATCTCGAGTTCGACCACAGCGTCGCCGGAACGGTACACAGTGGGCTCGGCCATGACATCGCGCAGCGACGCGTGCAGCCGCCCGCGGTTGATTCGCGCCCGATGGCGCAATCCGCGGTCGATATCGTCCTGTGCGACGTCCGCCGGGGCACCGAGATGGTTGAGCGGAGCGAGGGCTCTGGCGATCTTCGGGATATCGCGATACCGCACCGCGATGGCCAGCTGCCCCGGAACGTTCAAGCGCAGGTGCCGGACCGGTTCTATGGCATCGGCAAGCCATTGCGGCAGCTCAGGTGCTTCCCGCACTTCGAAACTGGAATCCCCGACCGTGACGTGCAGCAGGCGTTCACCAGGGTCACCGCTTTCCTCCAGAGTTACCCGGACAGAACCGTCATCGCTGTTTTCGAGTGTGGTCGTCACCCGTTCAGCCAGTTCCAGTCCCGCGTCATCGATCTTGTCGGCAGGCCAGTCGAACATGTGGTCGCTGAGCTGATCCCAGGCTTGTGAGCCCGCACGCATTCGCGCCGCCTCGTCGCTCGGGTCAGGCCCTTGCGCACGCACCACGAACGCGATCGCGGTGTGCTGGTCGTTCTGCGTGAGAGCGGCTTCCGGGATATTGGTCAGCCGCTCGGCTTCGGGAATGTCGGGTCCCGACCGGGCGTGGTAATCCGCGAGCACTGCTTCCGCGGCTTGCCGTATGGCAGTACCGGCCTGCTCATCGTCGAGGGGAGTGTCGATCGGAACCGGCTCGCCGCCAGGGGTCGCTACGTCGGCTTCATCGGTCTGCTGCGTGTGGTCGCCGTCCGGCGGGACAGGATTGCGCTTCGGAGCAGGTTCTGTGCTCGGGGCGCTCGGGTGCCCGCTGCCAGGGGAGTTCGGCTCGCCGGCGTCCGGGTCGTCACCGCGCGGTCCATGTAGCTCGAACCAGGTCGATTTGCCGTTCTCGTGCACGGTGGCCCCGTGGGCATCCGACAGCATGGCGACGAACTCGCCGCCGCGCCCGCGCTCGGCGTCCGAGTCCGGCATGCCGGTGCGCTCCGGGACGAAATCGCTGTCGTCGGTGACCGTGAATCGGGTTCTGCGGGTGTCGCCGGTATCGGTCGCCGTGGCGATGACCGCGACCTTGCCCTGCGTCCACCGCAGCGAATTCGCCACCATCTCGGAAAGCAGCAGTTCCGCGGTGTCGATCTGCTCTTCGCTGAGCCAGGGCAGCTTCTGCGGCAGCGATCGCACCCATCGCCGGGTTCCGGCGGCGCCGCGGACCCGCTCACCTTCCTCACCGATCGTGCCGCTCGCTTCGTTGTTCTCGCGTACGACGAACTCTTCGCGGACCAGTGGCGCTGATGGCTGGGTCCGCTTGCGAGGCTTCGGCCCTGGGGCCGGTTTCGGCGTCGGAACCGGTGGCTCTGGCGTCGGCTGCGGTGGGGGCGGTGGGGGTGGGGATGGTTGTTGTTTGCGGGCGCGCTTGCGCCGTTCCGGCTCCTGTGGATCGGCGCCCATTCGGGTGATCAGCCGCTTGGGCTCCGTCTTCTTCGGTGCCGGGGCTGGCAGCAGGGGTGGGACGCCGCCGACGGCTGGAAGGCGGCTCGGGTCATCGCTGTATTCGAGGGCGTGCGGATTCAGTTGGGGGGCCGCGGGCTTTTGTGGAGCGCCGGGGGTGTCGGGACTTGGTTCGGTCGCGTACCTGCTCGGCATCGTGAGCGAGTCGGGCGTCTTTCCCAGTCCGGCGTCCAAGCCGGTTTCCGGTGCGGCGAGATGGCGGTCCGACAGGGGATTGGTGATGTCCGGAGCGCGCGAAGAGGTGGGGCCAGAGGTGTTCTCGGGGTCGTCGGGGTTCTGGAAGGCGCGGCCCAAGTCGACGGAGTCGTTGGGCAGGGGGGTGAGAGCGGGTGTGCGCGGTATGACCGGTATGGCGTCGGCGGGCGGTTCGTCCTCCAGCGGGTAGGAGACGCCGGGGATGACTACGTAATCCCCGGATGGCTTCTTTTGGACACTGTGTTCCCGGGGGTCTTGTTGGACGCTGTGTTCCCGGGGGTCCTTTTGAATGTTGTGTTCCCGCGGGTCGTCCACGACGGTGCCCGGTGGTGTGGGGAACTCCTCCGGATCGGCGGCGGGTTCGTCGTCGGCACCCGGCTGCACGGCTGCGGCGGTGGGGGTCGTCGGCGATGCGGAAGTCGGGGTCACGGCCGAGGTCGGCGTATTCGTGTGGGCGGCGGGACCGTGGGCGTCAGGTGCGGCGCCCGCCAGCGGTGCCGTGTTCGGGCCGGTGCTTCGCGAGCCGCTCGGCGGTGTGTGGCTCAGCGGTGGCCTCGGTTCGCCAGTGGGCGACGCGCCGCTCGTAGCCGCCGGGACGGCCGCTTCCGGTGCGTTCGATGGGGCGACGGGGTTCCGTGGTCCCGGCGTGGTGGAAGCGTGCCCTGCCGGTGCGTGGCCGGTGTGTGAGCTCGGAGAACTTGGCTGCGCAACGGGGTTCGGTAGCTCCGGTGTGGTCGAAAGGTGTCCTGCCGCTGTGGAGCCGGCCATCGGGCTCGGAGAACTCGCCTGCGGGAGGGCGTCGGGCGCGTTGGTCCCGGCATCCGGAATCGATTGCGCATGCCCCGCGACGGCGTCGTCCGTTCCGGTGTCCACCGCTCGAGTGGGCGATTCCATCGACGGCGCGGTGGTATCCGCACTCACCGGCGGGGTGTTCTGCGCCAGTTCCGCTTCCAGCCTGGCGATCTCCGCGTCGAAATCGATGTGGAGCAGCGGTTGCCCGTCCTGGGTGGTCCCATCGAGCATGTCACCGGCCGGTCGCGGTCCCGCCATGTCCTGGGAGGCGTTGCCCGCCGTCTGCTCCGGCGCGAGCAAGTACATCTCTCCGGCAGGGCCGTGTTCGACCAGGAACGGACTCGTGTAAGAACTGCTGCCGTCGTCGAAAAGGACTTCGGTGCCGAGCGCGGGAGTGTCCGGTTGGGTGAGGGTCCCATCGGTGATCAGATCGACTCCCCGCTGGTCCGGACGTACCTGTGGATCGCTGATCTGGAACTGACGGCTCGGCATCGGCGTGACCGGACCGCCTTCGGGATGGGCGGCCACGGCGACCGGAGTGCGCGCGATCGCGGTGTCCCGCCACGCGGGCGGTGCGCCGCCGTGTCCGGAGGACGACGGCGAAGAGGGCGACGACCCTCCCGAGGGGTGGTCGGGTGCGCTCCCGAACGGCGTCCCGCCGTTGCGGTCCGGCAAGTGGCCGGGGTCCTCGCCCGCCATGATCCGGGCGATGGCGTCGTCGACCATATGGCGGACGATTTCGTCGCCCTCGGCCATCATCTCCGGCGACAGATCGTCGGGCGGATCCATCGATCCATCGCCGGAGTCGGGACGCCGCGCCGCAGGCGCGTCCACTTCGCTGGTGGCGGACGTGGGCTCCGGTGCCGCCGTCCGGAGCTGCGGCGGCCTGCCATCCCCTGGCGCGGAAATCCTGGCCGGCGGCGCGGCGTCGGGAGGCGGATTCGAACCGGTGGAGGCCACCGGTTCGGTCAGGTTCGCGTTCGCGCCCAATCGTCCGGCTCGCACGGACGCACCGACCGACCCGACCAGGCCCGAACCGAACCCGGTCCACACCATGGTCGCCAAATCCTTGCCGCGCAGTTCACCCCCGGTGAGACCCCACGCGGTCAGCCCACCCGCCAGGCCACCGGCTACACCGCCGACGCCGCCCGCCGCCACGGTGCCGAGCACCCGACCGCCCGCTTTGATCGCGAGGGGGGCGACGCGACGACCCACCTCGACACCGACCAGACCGCCCGCGGCGCCTGCCGCCGCTCCGACCCAGACCTTCTGCCAATCCATGGTTTCCCGGTGACCCTGGGCCATCTGGACACGTTGCGCGACATAGGGGACGCCGCCGCCGATCGCCGTCCCGAAGAAAACGCCCTTCGTGGCCAGCGTCAGACGCGGATGCTCCGCGACGAACCGCGCTGCCTTCCCCAATATGGCCACCACCAGGTCGCGCTGGGCGAGTTCCATCCCCACCCTCGCCTCGGCGCGATCGGAGATCGCTTTGACGATGCTGCCGGGCGGTGGCATCGCCATATCGATGAGCACCTGGGCCAGCAGCGCAGCGCCGATGCCGATGAGGACGTACTGTCCGTATTCGGTATCCGTGGCGTTGTCGTACAACTTCCGGGCCATGGCGTTGTTGAACTCGATCTGCGCCTGGATCTGGTCGAGGATCTTGCGGTACTGCTTCTGCATCTCCGCGCCGGTCTCGCCCTCGACCGCCTTGTCCAACCGCTCCAACGCCGCGAGCAGCCGATGCCGCACCGGCGCAAGCGCGTTCGCCGCGTCCGACCACGCGTCGCCGTCGCGGCGCATCCCCTCCGGATCTCCCTCCGGAAAGTGCCCCAGCACCATGTCGGTGAGCCAGTCGGGGAAATAGTCCGGAATCTGCACCATCAGGCGCTCGACTGTCCGCGGGCGTGCTCGATCGCCAGTCGGTGCAGCACTTTCGCGGGCCCGCATGCGCTCTCGCCGCGTAGTTCGACTTCGGTGAAGGCTTCCACCACGGCCGCGCGGGGATCGAAGCGGTCACCGGAGAAACAGGCGCGGACCAGTTGGGCGCGCCACTGCCGATAACCGCACACGATCGCGGCCAGCGTGTCGCCGCGATCCCACGGTCCGCTGATGCGCCGGTACTCCATGAGCAACGACCGTTGCGCCGACTGCCGCACATGGGGACCGGCCGCCGCCTCGAGTATCCGGCCGAGGTCGCGCACGATGGTGGCATACATCGGCTGGTCCGCTGGACCGGCCACACGTGCACCCGCCCGAACCGCGGCCTCGACCTTTTCGGCGAGCAGGGCCGGATTCGCCACCACCACCCGGTCGAGCAGGATCCACCCACCGGTGACCGCGTCAACCGTGTCGTCGGGCGCGCGATTCGGCACCACGCGCGACACCGTGCCGTCCCGCAGGTCGGTGATCTCGATACCGGACAGCTCGATGAAGGGGTATTTGCCGAGGATTCCGTCGATGGCCGCGGCGATCTCGTCCACCGTGCGTCTCGACACACCGGAGTCTTCGAATCCGGCGATCCGGAGGCCATGGCGGGCGGCGAGCGCCCGTGCGGCGGCCACGGCGCCGGGATCGGTCCGTATGCGGGAGTGCTTCGCTTCCGCGGGCGCGGGTTTCGGCTTGCGCGTTTTCCGGTCCTTGCCCGGTGCGACCGGCTCGCCCGCGTCGGGCCGAGGCCCCTTGCGGCGTGGCGGAAAGACCTGACCCGGCGATCGACCGCCGTCGTTTCGCGACCAGGGTGTGCCGGGCGCGTTCCGTATCCACGGCGATTCGGTGGGTGGCCTCGTCCATCGGCTCTCCGGCGTCCGCTGGACGGCCGCCGG
Source organism: Nocardia beijingensis NBRC 16342 (assembly GCF_001612785.1). Taxonomy (GTDB): domain Bacteria; phylum Actinomycetota; class Actinomycetes; order Mycobacteriales; family Mycobacteriaceae; genus Nocardia; species Nocardia beijingensis. The sequence continues at coordinate 246,614 of NZ_BDBC01000015.1, read as the reverse complement.
GCCGGATGCGCCGGGTTTGGGTGTCGCCGCGGGGGACGAGTCGGCGGCGGTCGGCGTGGTGGTGGTGGCCGGTGCGGACGGGGGTCGCCCGGTCGGCGCGGCGTCTCGGGCGGCCGGCGTGGCTCGGTCCTGGACGGAGGGAGTCGAGGTGGAGGACGGCTGTCCGGAAGAGTCGGCATCGCCGGCTGGGCCGTAGTCGCCGGGGTTCGCCGAGCCGGGCCCGAACGGGTCGCCGGTCGGCTGATAGCTGGGCTGTCCGGTGCCCCGCGTGGCGGTGGGGTCGCTCGCCGGAGCGGTGGGGTCGGCGGCCTGAGCGGTGGGGACGGACCGGACCGTCGGGTCGTCCGACGAGGTGGGCGCGGTGGTGCCAGGAGCCGGATCGGGTTGAGCGGCAATCGGCGTTGGGGTTGGCGACGGAGCCGGTTCTTGCGCCAGGGGCTGGTCGTACGGACTGTTGCCGACCGGGCCGGAGTCGAACGGATTCTTTTTGCGGAACTGGGAGCCGATGTTCCGGTCCTGGTCCCGCAAGACCTCACCCGCGTCGGCGACGCTGCTGCTCATCCCGTGCAGATTGTGCACCAGGTTCTCGAAGCCGGTGATCCCCTTGTCGGCCGCGGGCTCGTAGCTGTCGCCGAAGGCCCGGCCCGGCTCGTCGTCGCCCCAGCAGTGGCCCTCCGCGGCCAGTCTTTCCTTCAGGCGGGTGAGTTCCTCCTGCGCGGTGTCGGCGATGGCGGCGAGTTCCGGGGTCAGCGCTCGCAGCAGGTCCGTGTCCACCCGCAACGCTCGACCCATGTCCCGGCAAACCCTTCACCTGCGTCAACGACACCGAGAGAAGACATTGTCCCCTCGAAGCGCGTCCACCCCGCGTCCTCTGTTCTCAGAGTTGGGAACGAATGGCGACCGATCCCACCGTGCTGACCGGGGGCCGCGCGACACACGGCTGCGCGCCCAGTGGCCGACGCATGCCGATCGTTCGCCGTCGGTATGCCGGTCGTACGGACCTGCCGCCGGTGAACGCAACGCCCCTGGCGTGTCAGGCGACCAGGGGCGGGCGGGCGCGGCAGGTCGCTTCGTTGTCGCGTTCGGTGATGCGGACGTACAGCCGCAGCAGCACGTCACGCAAGGTGAGGCTCAGGTCGGCGGCACGGATGGCGGCCAGTTCGAGGGCGAGGTCGCTGGTGAGTGTGCCTGGGTCGCTGAGCATTTCGTCGAGCACCATCCCGCTGACCGCTTGCTCGCGACTGAGGGCGACCGTGGGCAACCAGCTGAGTTCCCAGGATGCGCAGGAGGAAAGCAGCCGTGCGGTTTCCGGTGTGATGTCGCTGGTGATGATCGAATCGGTGATGTGGAGTGCCATGATCCGCTCTCATTCACTCTCGTGCGGGTGGCGCGGAACCGCCGCCGGCCGGGAGTGCGGTGACCGCGCTCGGCCACGGCCCGTACGCGGTGGCTTCGTCCGTGCCTGAATTACTCGGTGCTCGAATGTGTCGGGAGACCGGCGCGAGCGCGGTAGGCGGGATGGTCACGCCTGGCGTACGCGCGGTGACGAGGTATCCGTATCCGGCACCTCCTAGAGTTGTCGAGCCACCGGGCTCGGCAGGTGGGAAAAACCCGCTGGCGACAGGGAATTGCGGTGGCTTCGAGAACAAGGCTAGGTAGTGACACCTCATGCTGTCAATGAAGCTTTAGCGCTTCGTGATGATATTTTGTGAGCCTTTATGCTTCGCAAAAGTCGTGCAGCTCAATACTTGTCGATAATCGGCGGAAAAAGCCTGCATGGCTCGCGGGCGGAATCGGTAGAGCGTGTTCGCAAGCGCATGTGGCAAGCCTCGAACGCACGGCGCTGGCGAATCGATGCCGGGGCCGCATTGCTGGTTGACAACGAAATTCGGCGTACGCGATTCATCCGACACCGCTTGCCACTTGATGACTAAAATGTCGCATCGTGATACTCCGTGAGCATGCGTACGCAGGGCGCAGGATGGGAGGCGCGGGATGGTTGACTCGGGCTCGGATGAGCAGGTCGGCACCCTGGTCCGCAGGCTACGACTAGAGCGCGGTTACACCCAGGCGTCGCTCGCGACCAGAGCGGGCTGCTCCCGCAGCCTGATTCAGCAGATCGAGAACGGTAGCCGGATTCCGCCGCTCGCGCTGCGCGAACGCCTGAGTCTGGCGCTCGGCTCGGAGCTGCCGACCGACGGCAGCGCCGATCCGGCGACCGATCCGACCAGCAGCGCCTACTACGACCTGCGGATGCGATTCAACGTCCTGCTGGGCAAAGATCCCGAATTGGTCTCGCGCGCACTGAGTATCGCGCAGAGCCTGATCGACGCCTCCGGAGCGCGGGCGGAGATCGAGCCGCTGCGCTTGGTCGCCGATCGGCAGCTGGAGCGCGCCGAGGAGATCCTCGCGCAGATCCCCTCGCGCAGCGCCACGGTGTGGGAATGGAATACCGTCACCGACTGGCTGACGATCCTGGAGCAGGCCACCACGTCGGTGCGGGCGATCCACACCGCGGACCTGGGCACGATCGGCGGCGACGTCGGCGACGACTATCACGCGGCGATTCTGCGCCTGGCCGACCAGACCCATCCACCGAAGATCGATGTGCGGCGGATGTATGTGCTCGACGACATCTCGGATGTCTGGCCCTATGACGACAAATTATGGAAGCAAGCCCGATCGGGCGTGGAAAGCGTGCTGGTCAAGCGCGAGTACGCCCGCAACGCGCAGAGCATGCTCGTGGTCGACGACCGCTATGTCGCCGTGGGCGAGTACGACTACTCCCGCCAGGCCAGGGTCGCGACGCGTTTCTCCGCGCTGAAGCACGACGTCGCGTTCGCGGTCCGCCGTTTCGAGAAGCTCTACGACCTCAGGCGCGCCGGCACGGCCATCGTGGTGGACCAGATCGTCACGCAGCCGCCGCTGGCGCAGTTCGAACGACTCACCGAGGGCAACTGCCGCAGCCTGTTCCGCGCCGCACTCGAGGAGAGGTGGAACGCCATGCCCGCACCGGGAGACTCTTCAGAAGGCGAGGTTCCGTGACTCAGAGCCAGGTGCTCACCGATCCGCTCGCCGACCTGGCGACGCTGACCAATCGCTCCGAGGCCAGGAAACGTGAAGTGCGCGGCCACGTTTCGCGGGACACCTGGTTCGCCGGGACCGCTGGCCGCCGGTACTCGGGCGTCATCGACGCCTACCACGGTGAGACCGGTCGTGCCCCGGACGCGCATGCGATCGCGGCGCTGGACCGGGCCTGGCGCGAAAGCCTGCACATCGCGCCCTCGGCCGAGTATCTCGACGGCAGGCTCTACGACAAGCGGCAGCCGCTGATCCTGCGCGAACTCGCGGCCCGCAAGTTGTTCGAGCGCCTGTCGCATCCGGTGGAAGGAGTGCCGGGCGTCCGGGTGCGCCCGGAGGAGGTGATCGTCTGCCCGTACTCGAGCACGATGCTGCTCGAGGAGGCGGTGGCCACCCTGGCCAAGCCGGGCGGGGTGATCGTGTGTCCGGAGGGCTTCTACAAGAGTTCCAGCATTCACGTGGAGAAATTCGGCTTACGGATCGTCTCCTGCCCGGTGGCTCCGGATGACGCGTTCAAGATCGATCCCGCCCGGCTGGCCCGCTGCCTCGCGGAATTGCGCGCGACGGGTGAGCTGTGCGGCGTGCTGCTCACCTTGCCGGGCAACCCCGTCGTCGTCGACTACACGGCGGCCGAGCTGGCCGAACTCGGACAGGTGCTGCTCGACTGCGGTGTTCCGGTGATCTGCGACATGGCCTTCGATCGGCTGGTGGCCGCGCACATCCCGATCGCGGCACTGCACGTGGAGACCGCGCACGGCGCCCGGCGGCTGTACGACGTGGTGCTGACCGTCACGGGGAACTCCAAGGCCTACAACGCCTTCGGTCCGTGCAAGATGGGTGCGGCCTGCACCGGCGACAGCGCGTGGCTTGCGCGGATCCGCGAGCGGCTCACCATCTCGTTCCAGCGCGAGACCACCCATCTGGCGCGCGCGATCCTCGAGCACACCGCCGACGACTACTTCGACCGCAATCACGCGCTGATGCGCGCGCAGATCGAGCGGGCATGCGGGCACATCGCCGCGATCAACACCCGGCTGGGAACCGACGCGCTGCGACCACTGGGCAACCCGGAGGGCATGTTCGTCTCGGTGGTGTTCGATCGCGCGCTGCTCGACCAGGCCGGGGTGCGCACGAGCGCGCAGGTGGAGGACCTGTTGCTCGCCGTGGCAGGCGTGGACAGCGTCGCGCTGGACCGGACGGGTTCGCCGCGTCCCGGCGTCCGGTTGAACGTCCTCGCTCCGCGCAAAGCGCCTCGGCACGAGTCGCCCGATTTGATCGATGAACTCTTCGACCGGCTGGAGCAATTGATCCACGCCGTCCTCGGCGGGCTCACCTACCGCGACGCGCTCGCCGATCGCGGCCTGACCGCGCTGGCGCCGGAGCCGGGGGCCGCGCGGTGATCGTCGGAGTGCTGCGTGAGACCGCGCCACGGGAGACGCGCGTGGCGCTCACCCCGGAGGGGGTGCGCACGCTGTCGGCGGCGGGCCTGCGCGTCCTCGTGCAGCAGGGCGCGGGGCGGGGTGCGGGATTCCCGGACGAGGAATACCGCGCGTCGGGTGCGGTCGTCGTCGAGGATCGCGCGGCGGTGTTCGAGCGCTCGGGCATCGTCGTTTGGGTGAAACCGCCTGCGTTCGACCTCGATTCGATGCCGCTGCGCCCGGGGACCACGCTGCTCGGCTTCCAGGATCCGCACCACCGTCGCGACGAGATCGACCGGTTGCGCCGTCGCGGCGTCGCGTCGGTGGCGTTCGACGCGGTGCCACGCGACGCGTCGACCACCGAGTTCGACGCGCTGTCCACCATGAGCCGGATCGCGGGCGCGGTGGGGTACGCCGAAGGCAGGCGACTGCTCGCTCCGGCGCGGCGCACCCGCCCGGTCCGTGCTCTCGTGTTGGGGTGCGGAGCCGCGGGGCTCGCCGCCATCGGGGCCGCGCGCACGTTCGGCGACGAGCGGCCGACGGCTGTCGGCAATCGCCCCGCACAGCGGGCCGCCGCGGTCGAGGCGGGCGCGGGGGAGTTCCTGCCGAATCGGGACGACAACGCGGCGCTGCTGGACGCGCTCACCGCGACGCCGCCCGACCTGGTGGTCTGCACGGCCGTGCATCGTGGTTCTCCGGCGCCTCGCTTGCTCGGGCGGGCGGCGCTCGATCTGCTCGGCTCGGGGACGGTGATCGTCGACCTGGTGGCCAAGGCGGGTGGCAACTGTGTGGCGACCGTGCCGGACCGGACGGTCACCCTGCCCAGCGGGGTGGTCGTCACGCATCGCTCCAACTATCCCGCGGTCCGGCCTGCCGCGGCCAGCCGCGCGTACGGCGCGGCGACGGCGGCCATGGTGCTGCGAATGGCCGACGAGAGGCGGAAGTCCCTTGACGCCGGATGAGAACGTGTTCTAATTCTTGGCATGCGCAGATTTGACGGCCGCCGCGTGGTGGTGACGGGAGCGGGATCCGGCATCGGGCAGGGCATCGCCCTGCGGCTGCTGGACGAAGGGGCGCAGCTGGTCGCCGCCGACATCGACGCGGCGGGCCTCGCGGCCACCGCGGCGAAGGCGGGCGACGGCGCGGAACGGCTGCGAACGGTCGAGGTCGACACCGCCGACCCGGAGTCGGTGCGCACCGCGACCGCGGCGGCGCTGGAGTTCCTCGGCGGGCTGGACGTGCTGGTCAACGCGGCGGGCATCCTGCGGCCCGCGCGCACGCACGAGATGCCGCTGGAGGTGTGGGACCGGGTGATCCGGGTGAATCTCACCGGCACCTTCCTGATAACCCAGGCCGCGCTGCCCGCGCTGCTGGACACCGGACACGGTGTGGTGGTCAACATCTCCTCCACCGCGGCCTTCAGCGCGGCTCCCTACCTCGCCTCCTACGCGGCGTCCAAGGGCGGCGTGAACGCCTTCACCCACGCCATCGCCTTGGAGTACGCCAAGCAGGGTCTGCGCGCGGTGAACATCGTTCCGGCCGGTATCACCAGCGGCATCACCACCAAGTCGATCCTGGACCAGCCGGAGGGTTTCGACCCGCAGCTGTTCTCCCGGATGACCGGGTGGCTCAACGGTGGCGCGCTCGGCTCGCCGGAGGACATCGCCGGTGTGGTCGCCATGGTCGCCTCCGACGACGGCAAATACATGACCGGCACCGAAATCAGGGTCGACGGCGGCGCGCTGATGTAGGTCAGCGGGGCGTCGCCACCAGCAGATGGTGCGGAATCGGCGCGCTGCCCAGCCGCCGGTGCTCCACCGCGCAGCCCGCCTGTTCCAGCGCCGCGATCACCTCCGGCACCGGGCGCAAGGTGAATCCGTACGAGGTGAACGGAAGCTTCGCCATCGCGTCCGGATCGCCGATGCCGATCACGAGACGGCCGCCCGGCCGGACCACCCTGGCGAGTTCGGCGCAGGCCGCCGCCAGGTCCGGCACGAAGTAGACGGTGTTGACGGTGATCGCGGCATCGAGGCTGTCGTCCGGCAGCGGCAGCGCGGTGAGCGAACCCTCCACCAGCCGCAGGCGACCGGCGGCGAGGTCGCTTCCGTGCTTCGAGCGGGCGCGAGCCAGCATGTCGGCGGAGATCTCCACACCGTGCACAACGCCACTCGCGCCGACTCGATCGAGCAGCAGGGAAAGCCCCGCTCCACCACCGAACCCCACGTCGGCCGCGGCGCCGCCCGGCGCGACGTCGGCGGCCCGCACCGCCCCGGCGATGGCGGCCTTGTTGCTGCGGTTGAGCACGAAGGCGACGCCTTTGCCGAGCGCTCCGTGCGGATTCCCGAGCTGACCGGCGAGGGCGGACAACAGACGGGCTCGGACCGAGTTCATGCGCGTCATCGTATCGACCGCTGCCGGCGGGGTGGCGCGGCGAAGATTTGAATACTGTTCTCTCCGGTGTCCGTTCGGAGACCGCGTTGCCCAGCGAAAGAGGACCGCGATGCGTCGGCCGATGACTCTCCTCGCCGCCTGCGTGCTGGCATTGCTGCCCACTCAGCCCGCTTCGGCGGCCGGACCGTGGGGGCCGCTCGCGCCGCCGAATCCGTTCCTCGGGCCGATCGGCGGCGCGACCATGCACGGCGACGCGGGGTCCTCGGACGCGACGCCGCTCGCCGGTCCTGACGTACGCGCCGCCGCGGTCGGCGCGTACCCGCTGGCCTCGGCGTGTCCCACCCTGCTGGAGGGATCGGACCGGCTCGTGGTCGCCTTGTGCACCGCGATCGCGGGACAGACGCCGACGGTGCATCTGCTCGATCCGGCGGCGCCCGGCCCGTTGGCGCCCTCGCTCGCCGCCCTGCCGTTGACCAAGGGCAGCCTGCTCGGTGGTGTGTACGCCTATCTCGATCAGGACGACCGTCTGGTGGTCGTGGACGGCACCGACCGGTTGCTCCGGGTGCGGCACGAGCGGGACGCGGCGGGGACATGGCGGCTGATCGGTGAGGAGTCCGCCGACCTAGGACCGGTGATCCCGCAGGGGGACAACGTGACGGGACTCGTCCCGGACTGGTCGGGCAATGTGTGGTTCGCGACCGGCCGCGGCGTCGTCGGATTCGTCAGCCCGGCCGGGCGGGTCACCGCGTTGACGCTGCCCGCGGGGGAACAGGTCGCCAACAGCATCTCAGCGGCCCCGCGCGGGCCGGTCGCCGTGGCGACGACGCATGCGCTGTACGAACTGCGGGTCGGCGCGTCCGGCGCTCCGGAGATCGCGTGGCGCGCGGCCTACGACCGGGGATCGGCGCGCAAACCGGGACAGCTCAGCTGGGGCACCGGGTCGACGCCCACCTACTTCGGTCCCGAGACCGGCGCCGACTATCTGACCATCGTCGACAACGCCGACGGACAGGTGCATGTCTTGGTGTTCCGTTCCGGGACCGGTGAATTGGTGTGCACGGCTGCGGTGCTCGGCGCAGGCGGGCCGGGAAGCGAGAATTCGCCGGTCGGGATCGGCCGTTCGGTCTTCGTCGCGAGCACTTACGGCTATCCGTATCCGGCGTTGCCCGAGGGAGCGGGACCGGCGTCGCCGCCGAACGCTCCGTTCACCGGCGGGATGACGCGGGTCGACGTCGCCCCCGACGGATGTCACGTGGTGTGGGACAACGCGATCCGCAGTGCGGCCGTTCCGCGGTTGTCCACCGCCGACAGCGCGCTCTACACGGTCGCTCGCGTCGGTCCCGACCGGACCACGCCCATGGACGGGTACGTGTTCACCGTCATCGATCCCGAGACCGGCGTGGTCGTCGCATCGCACCCGCTCCCCGGCACCATCGTCGACGATCCGCTGCAGACCGCGCCGTTGATCACCCAGGACCGCCATCTGCTGCAAGGCACGGTCACGGGGATACTTCGCGTCGGTTGAGGCCCCTTATCACCCTAGATGTGATTCAGGTCACTTCGACGAGGTGATTCTTTGCCCCGGCGGGCGGTGGCGCGGGGGAGGGGCGGAGTGTGACCCACGTCTCTCCAAGTCGGCTGTCATCGTGCCGATTTCACGCCGCGCGACGCCTGGTAACGGCAGGTGAGGCGAAGATCACACAGCCCGTTATGGTTGCGGCCCCGGTGCTGAATCGAGCGTTCCGCCTGGGTGAACCAGATCCTTTTCACTCACTGGTTAATGCGGAGCCCGTCGGGGAACTGCCCGGTCTTCCCGGTGTGCCGCTATGTCTTTACCCGGTTTATTACCGCGTAAACAAACTTGTGGTCTCTTTCTAATGGGCGGTGCTCAGCAACTGACCTTCGTGCATATGAACGTGCAGGTGGGGTGGGGTGCCAGCAACCATGGAGGGGTCTATCCAATCGCTCGGCTAACGCCCGTGTCGCATCCCGATTCATTGCCGGAAAGCATTCGCGGCGACTATTCGCGCGGTGTCGCCGGAGCGCTGTCCGATCGCCGAAACCACGGTCGCGAGGATCGCATGCGGTTAGCTGGAACCGGGCTGAACGGTGCTGCCGCAAGGGTTTGCTGGGGTGCTGCTTAATACGCTTGACCTCGGCAGGGAGGGTTGCGTAGGGGTAACGATTGTGTAGAGTTGACGGTAACGCTGGCCGCAGCTAGAGCAGCGACTCGCTGCGGCCAGCGGAACTCAAATGGGGGACTTCCGAACGGATCTGGCGCCACTTAGCTGCCGATTGTCCCAGTCACTTCGCTCAGCGTGTGCTGAATGTTGGCTGCATCACAGTAGCCGGCTCACCGCTCGCTTCATCGGCGGCAGGATTCGCCTGCTCCTTGACCGCGCGACGGCCCACTCCGAACACGTACACCAGGAACAACGCCTCGGCGATGAACCCGACCGCGATGCGAAGCGGCGCTGGCAGCGGGCTCGGCGTCACGAAACCTTCGATACAGCCGCACACCAGCAGCACTCCGACCAGGCCCAGTGCGACGGTCGCGGTCGCCCGACCCTGCCTGGCCACCGCCTCCACCCTGCTGAGCCGCCCCGGATCGACCAGCGTCCAACCGAGTTTCAAGCCGACGCCACCCGCGACGAACACCGCGGTCAGCTCCAGCGTGCCGTGCGGAAGGATGAAGCCGAAGAACGAATCCAGCCGCCCCGCCTCCGCCATCAACCCGGCGCTGACACCCAGATTGAGCGCGTTCATGAACAGCAGGTAGACCGCGGGCAGAATCAGCACGCCGGTGAACAAGGCGATCGCCGTCACCCACGCGTTGTTGGTCCACACCTGCGCGGCGAAGGCCCCCTGCGGATGCTCCGAGTAGTAGGTCTCGAACGCGCCGCCCGGTGCGGTGAGACTGCCTGTGTCGTCGGGAATCCCGAGCACTTCCCGAGCGGAATCGAACCGATCCACCCAAACGGCCAACCCGGCCGACACCGACAGGAACACCGCGGCCACGCAGGCCCACCACGGCCACGACCGGTATAGCGCGGCGGGGAAGCGATGGGTGAAGAACCGTCCGATCTCCTGCCAGGTGTCGGCTCGCGTCCCGAGCACCCGGCCACGCGCACGCGCCAGCAGAGCGCTCAGGCCGGCGATCAGCTCCGGGTCGGGGCTGTGCGACTGCAACCGCGCCAGCTGCTGGGAGGTGCGGCGGTAGAGCACGACGAGTTCGTCCGCCTCCGCGCCGGTCAGCTTGCCCCGCTTGGACAAGTAGTCGAGCCGGTCCCACGCCCTGCGGTGCGCCAGGCTGTACGCGTCCACGTCCATTCGGTTGCCTCCCACTCCCGCCGGTCGCAAGAATGCTATCGACATGGCTGAGTTCACCACCGGCGAAGCAGTGGCCCTGGAACTGCCGATCGCCCGGATCCCCACCAGGGCCACCGCGTTCCTGATCGACGTGCTGGCCCAGTGCGCGCTCGGGTTCGTGCTGCTGTTCGCGATCGTCACGCTGCTGCTGCCCGCGGGCGTCGACTCGGCCTGGCTGGACGTGGTGGTCCTGGTGACCATCGTGACCGTGCTGGTCGGATACCCGGTGGCCTGCGAGACCGCTTGGCGGGGACGGACGCTGGGCAAACTGATGCTCGGCCTGCGGGTGGTGCGCGACGACGGCGGGCCGATCGACTTCCGGCACGCGCTCACCCGTGGCCTCGCCGGCGCGCTCGTCGATTTCTGGATGCTCGGCGGGTTCGGCGCCATCGCGGTGCTCACCTCGATGTGCTCGCCGCGGGCGCGGCGGATCGGTGACGTGCTCGCCGGCACCGTGGTCGTGCACGCGCAACGCCCGCTGCCGCCGCCTGCGCTGGCGATCGCGCCGCCGTGGCTGGCCGGCTGGAGCGCGCAGCTCGAACTCTCCGGGCTACCGGAAGACCTCGCGCTCGCGGTGCGGCAGTACCTCACACGCCTGCGCACGCTGACGCCCGAGGCACAACACCACCTGGGCACGGACCTCGTGGCCGAGGTGTGCGACCGGTTGCGGGTCGCGCCACCGGCCGGGTATCCACCGGCGCAGGTGCTTGGCGCGGTCGTCGCCGAACGACAGCGCCGGGTGCTGCCGCGGCCGCTGTTCCCGGTGTTCCCGCCGCCCGCCGGTCAGCCGTTCGCCGCCACGTAGTCGTCGATCTCGCGCAGATAGGCGTCCTGCCGGGCGGGGGTGATCCAGGAGGCGCGGAACGAGTTGCGGGCCAACTCGGCCAGCTGATCCACCCCGAGATCGCCCTCCTCGGCGAGCGCGAGGTAGTTGCCTGCCACGTACGCGCCGAAGTACGCGGGGTCGTCGCTGTTGACCGTCACCATCAGCCCGCGGTTCAGCAGTCCGACGATCTCCTCGGCCTTCATCCGCGCCGTGACGAAGGAGTTCGACACCGGGCAGCAGGTGAGCGCGATCCCCTTGGACGCGGCCAACTCGACCAGACGGTCGTCCTCGACGATGTTGGTGCCGTGGTCGATGCGGTCGACGGCGATGTCCTCCAGCGCTTGGCGGATGTGCTCGATCGAATCCGGCTGGTCGATGTCGCAGTGCGCCGTCAGCAGGAAGCCTTCCGCGCGGGCGCGCTCGAAGACGGCGGCGAATTTGCTCGGCGGGTTGCCCCGCTCGTCGGAATCCAGCCCGACGCCGAGGATCCAGCTCTTGTACGGCAGCGCCTCCAGCAGCGTCGCCATGGCGTACTCCGCGGAATGGTCGCGCAGGAAACACAGGATCAGTTCGGCGGATATCCCCAGCTCCCGCCGCGCCCGTGCGATCGCCGACCGGTATCCGCTGATCACCGTGGGGAACGGTACTCCGCGCCCGGTGTGCGCCTGCGGATCGAAGAAGAGTTCGGCATGACGCACGCCTTGGCCATGGGCCCGGCGCAGATAGTCGAAGGCGAGGTCGTGGAAGTCCTCCGGGCGCTGGAGGACGCGCATCGCGGGGTAGTAGACCTGGAGGAACGAGGTCAAGTCGTGGAATCGATAGGTCTGCTTGACCTCGTCCACGCTCTTCTCCGGCAGTTCGATGCCGTTGCGCCGGGCGAGGCGGAACTTCAGCTCCGGCTCCAGCGTCCCTTCCAGATGCAGGTGCAGTTCCGCTTTGGGCAATCCGCGGACGAAGGCGGCGAGATCTGAGGCCATGGGGTCATGATCCTCCTCGGCGGGCGCGCGAGGACGCTCTTCGACGAGAGCGCGGCGCGGCGGGTAGGACTCAGAGGGTTCCGGATCGCTTCAGTTCCAGGTATTCGTCCGCCAGAGCCTCCGGCAGTCGTTCCGGAGACGCCGCGACCACCGCGATCCCGGTGCGGCGCAGCGATTCCTGGACCAGTGCGCGTTCGGCGAGCACGGATTCGGCGGCGGCCGCGGCGTAGAGGTCGTTCAGGGCCTCGCGCCGGGTGGCCGCCGCGGCGACATCCGGATCGGTCACCGAGACGATGAGCACGCGGTGCCGTTGCGCCAGGACCGGCAGCACGGGCAGCAGGTTCTCCTCCACGGCGGCGCCGTCGAGGCTGGTGAACCAGACCACCAGGCTGCGCCTGCGGGCGCGCTGAACGGCCGCCCGCACCAGTCCGGCGCTGTCGGTGTCGACGAGAGCGGGAGTGATTCCGGCCATCGCGTGCAGCAGCTTCGCCTGTAAACCTCTTCCGCCCGCACCGCGCACCTCGGCGCGCGCTCGGCGGTCGTAGGCGAGCAGGTCGACCGAGTCGCCCGCGGCGGCGGCCAGTCCGCCGAGCAGCAGGGCGGCCTCGATGCTCGCGTCCAGGCGCGTACCGTCCCCGACCCGCCCCGCACTCACCCGGCCGGTGTCGAGCAGCATCAGCACGTGCCGGTTGCGCTCCGGACGCCAGGTGCGGACCAGGACGTCGGTGGCGCGGGCGGTGGCGCGCCAGTCGATGGCGCGCACGTCGTCCCCGGCGACGTATTCGCGGAAGGAGTCGAATTCGGTGCCCTGACCACGCAGGTCGGCCAGATTGCGGCCGTCGAGATGCTGCAACCTCTTGACTTTGGACCGCAGCAGCCGTTCCGCGCGGAACGCGGGCAGCGCCCGCACCCGGGCCGGCACGTCTCGTCTCGTCTGCCTGCCCGCCAGTCCGAGCGGGCCGATCAGCCGCACCGTGACCCGGCCCGCGACCCGGTCGCCGCGGTAGGTGGGCGTGAGCGTGGTGCGGAGACGGACCTTGGTGCCAGGGGGGAGATCCAGGTCGTGCGCGCGGTTCTCGGCGCGTGCGCTGCCGGGCCAGTCGTCCCATACCGTCCCGCGCAGTCGGCGCGCCCCGGTGTTGACCGCGACGAGTTCCACCTCGACGGAGCGCCCGAGCCGCACCGTGGTCAGTGCTTCGCGGGAAAGCGCCAGGTCCCGCGCGCGCCCCACGGCGCCCAGATCGATGAGCAGCCCGGCGGCCAGGACACAGGTCACCAGCACCACGCCGAGCACGGACGGCAGGACCAGGGTGACGAACAGGGCCGCAACGCCTGCCGCGGCGGCCAGCCGACCGGTGACGACCATCGGCTACACCGGGACCGGAACCGCGAGCAGCAGCGACGACAGCACGCCCTCGGTGGTCACGCCGTCCAGTTCGGCTTCGGGACGCAGGTGCAGGCGGTGCCGCAGCACGGCGACGGCGACAGCTTTCACATCGTCGGGGGTGACGAACCCGCGTCCGTTGAGCCAGGCGAACGCGCGGGCGGCCGCCATCAGCGCGGTCGCGCCACGGGTCGACGCGCCGTGCTGCACGGCGGGCGAGGTGCGGGTGGCCCGGCACACGTCGACGGTGTAGGCGAGCACCTCGGGGCTGATCGTGGTCTGCGCGATCGCGGCGCGCGCGGCGGCGATGTGCGCGGGCCCCGCCACCGGGCGCAGTCCAGCGGCGGTGAGGTCGCGCGGGTCGAAGCCCGCGGCATGGCGTTGCAGGATGCGGAACTCGTCGTCGCGGCCGGGGAGGTGGATGTCCACCTTGAACAGGAACCGGTCCAGCTGCGCTTCCGGCAGCGGATAGGTGCCCTCCTGCTCGATGGGGTTCTGGGTGGCGACGACGACGAACGGATCGGGCAGCGGCCGCGGCTTTCCGTCCACCGAGACCTGGCGTTCCTCCATCGACTCCAGCAGGGCCGACTGGGTCTTCGGCGGCGTGCGGTTGATCTCGTCGGCGAGCAGCAGGTTGGTGAACACCGGACCGTGCCGGAAGGTGAACTCGGCGGAGTGCGGATCGTAGATCTGCGACCCGGTGACGTCGCCCGGCATCAGGTCGGGGGTGAACTGCACCCGCGCGTGCTCGAGGTCGAGCGCCGTGGCCAGCGCCCGCACCAGCAGCGTCTTGGCCACCCCTGGCACGCCTTCGAGCAGTACGTGGCCGCGGCACAGCAGGGCGAGCACCAGGTACATGACCGCGTTGTCGTTGCCGACCACCGCTTTGCCGATCTCGGCGCGCAGGGCGTGGAACGCGGCGCCGGCCTGCTCGGCCGTCGGGGTGGTTTCGGTGCTGGTCATCGCTTCTCCTGTGGTTCGCGGGCGTTCCCGCAGGCCATGAGCCGGACGATGCTCGCGCGACGGCGTCTCATCCGATCTCCGATTCGATCCGTTCGAGCTGAGCGGCGACCACCATGAGGGTCGCCGGGTCGGGCACCGGGCCGAACAGGGCGGCGCCGATCCGGCCGGGGTCGGCCCCGATCCGCGCGGCGATCACGGCGGCGACCCGGTCCGGCGGGGTGTCGGCGGTGATGCCGAGCGGTGCGCGAACGCGGCGCAGCGTCGCCGCCCGCAGCTTCCCCGCGACGTGCTCGTGGTCCTTCGAGCGGCGGTACAACGCCGCTTGGCCCGCGAGCAGTTCGTTCGCGGCCACCTCGACCGGCCGCGGCTCGCGGACCAGAGCGCCCCGTCTGCGGGCACGCCACCACACCACCGCCGCGGCGGCGATGAGGAACTGCACGCCGCCGTAGAAGACCGGCGCGGGCAGCCGGTCCCAGATCGCGTCCTCACCCGTCCCGAAGCCGGGGCGGTCCGGCGGGGGGACATCGGGCAGATCCGGCGGCGGTTGCGGTGGCGGAGCGGTCGGCGCGACCGGGGCTCCGCAGGATTGCAGGGCGCCGTAGACCAGCAGCAACACCGCTGCCGTCGCGGCGAGCGCCGCCCAGAACTTCGGGTCGCGCAGCAGGTTCGGCAGCGGCGGCAGCCTGCGCCTGGCGCGCGGCGCCTGCTCCACCGCCTCGATCTCCACCGGTTCCGGTGCGGGCGGCGGAGCGGATGCGGAGAACCGATCGGCGTACTCCAGCCTGCGGTATTCGTCCTCGGTGGCGCGGCGTCCGCCGTAGACCACTTCGTCGAAGCTGCGTGCGGCGGGCTGGATCTCGGTGGCGGTCTCGAGCGGCAGCGCGGTCGTCACGTCGTCGGCCGTCTCCCGCGCGGTGCGCGACCGCCGTACCTCGAGCACGCCGCCCTGCTCCAGGCCGCGCAGCACGGCGCGGAAACGTTCCCGCAGGGCGCGATCGAAGTCCCGCTGCCGCGCGGCGGTTTCGGCTGCGGCGCGGTGTTCGGCGGCGGCGCCGAGCCGCGGGGTGCCTGGCGCCGGGGCGTTCGTGGTGTGCGGACCTTTGGACAGCACGACCTCGGCCGGCCGCTGCCCTGGCGTCGCGGGATCGCTCATTGCGCCTCCCTCCGGGGAATGCGGATGTCCAATCCCTCTCGGCGGCAGCGGCGGTCGACGTAGCAGACCACGCGTGACGAAGCCTCGACCACTTCGCCGAATGCCGTCAGCAGCAGGACCGCCGATGTGGTCAGCACGAGTACCGGCCACCGGTGGGTGCCGGAGAAATCCGAGACGAACAGCGGTATGGCCAGCAGTGGGACCGCCAGCAACGTGAACAGCGCCCGCTGGACGATCCAGAGCCCGGTGGTCGGCCACTCCGCGCCCTCGGCGAGCAGTTTGGCGCGGGCGACGCCGTCGCGGTGCGAAGTGCGCTCGACGAACAACACGGGCACCGCGACCCAGCGGCGGGCGCGCAGCCAGCCCAGCCAGATCCCGGCGAGCGGCAGCGTCACGATCGGAAGGCCGCTCACCGCGAGCACGCCGACACCGACCATGGTGAACAGCAGTTGGAACACCAGCAGCGGGCCGAGCGTCGCGCCGAATCGGCGTAGCGCGGTCCTGCGGTCGATCGGCGCGCCGCCGACCGTCGCGAGCCCGAGAGCCACGGTCGTGCCGCGTAACACGAACCGCAGCAGCCACGCGCAGGCCGCTGTGGCCAGGATCGCCGACCACGCGGTGCCGGTGTCGGAGCCGCCGGTGAGCGCGGAGCCGCCCGCGGTCACCGCGACGACAACGGTCTCGGCGAGCAGCAAACCCGGCACGCTCAACCCGGCCAGGGCGCGGATGTTCGCCTGGATCAGCGCGAACGGCACATCGAGCAGTTCGCGGAAACTCAGCGGGCGGATCGGCACCGTCGCTCCAGGAGACCCCGGTACCGGATCTGTTCCCGCCCCGACGGCGCCGGCCGGTTCGGCGGCTGGCAGCACGGGCCGAGTCTAGCCGTCAGCGCCGCAGTAAGCGGTCCACCACGTGCCGGTAGCGAACCGGATCGATGGGCGGCAGGCCGAGCAGCGCGCGCAGGTAGACCCCGTCGCCGACCAACCGGATGAGGTCGGCCTGCACCGGGTCGGCGACCTCCTCGTCCAGACCGTCCGACCAGGAAGTCATCATGTCGGCCAGCGCCCGCTGCACCTCGCCCGGCTCCGGGGTGGCGTCGATGGTGCGCATGGTCGCGAGCATCGACCGGTAGAGCTCGAGTTCTACCGCTTCCGCCTTGTCGGCCGGGTTCGGCGTCTGCAGGTACCACTCGGCTACCGAGCCGCCCTTGGCGACCGCGCTGTCCAACTGCTGGCCTGCCCGGTCGGCCAGCCTGCGGACCAGGCCCGCGAGCAGCGCGTCCTTGCTCTTGAAGTGATAGAGCAAGCCGCCTTTGGAGACGCCCGCGGTGGCCGCGACGTTCTCCAAGGTGACCTGGGACATGCCTTTTTCCAGGAGCAAGGTCTCGAGCGCGTCCAGGATGCGGTCGCGGGTGTCAGCCGTCACCCACAGAACTATACCGTCCGGACGGTTATGTCAGTACTATACCGTCTGGACGGTAAGAAAAAGACGACGGAAGTCGAGAAAGTCATGACCCCCCAGACCACCCAGCCCACCGGCCTATCGAGCAACGCCCCGCCTCGTGCGGGCGCACGCGAATGGGTGGGGTTGTCCGTGCTGGCGCTGGCCCTGCTGCTGCTGGCCGTCGACGCGACGGTGCTCGACCTGGCCGTGCCCGCGATCAGCGCCGATCTCGCGCCCACCACGCCGCAGCTGCTGTGGATCATCGACGTCTACTCGTTCGTGCTCGCCGGACTGCTCGTCGTCATGGGCAATCTGGGCGACCGGATCGGGCGGCGCAGACTGCTGTTGCTCGGTGCGGCCGGATTCGGCGCCGCCTCGATGCTCGCGGCGTGGGCCTTCACTCCGGAGATGCTCATCGCGGCGCGGGTGCTGCAAGGTGTCGCCGGCGCGACGTTGATGCCGGCCACGCTGGCGTTGATCAGGTCGATGTTCCTCGATCCGCGGCAGCGAACCGTCGCGATCGCGGTATGGAGCGCGATGGCGGGCGGTGGCGCCGCGGCGGGACCGCTGCTGGGCGGCTGGCTGCTGGAGCACTATTGGTGGGGTTCGGTCTTCCTGGTGAACGTGCCGGTCATGCTGGTGCTGATCGGGCTGGGTCCGGTGCTGATCCCGGAGTCGCGTGATCCGCGGCCCGGTCGCTTCGACCTGCTCAGCGCCGTGTTGTCGATGCTCGCGCTGGTGCCGGTGGTGTACGCGGTGAAGGAATTCGCCGCGCACGGTCCGAGCGTGCGGGTCGCGGTGCTCGGCGGACTCGGTCTGCTGGCCGGCGTGTGGTTCGTGCGCAGGCAGCGACGACTGGCGCAGCCGATGCTTGATCTGGCGTTGTTCGCGCTGCCGAAGTTCCGTACGGCGGTGCTGACCAATCTGCTCGCGGTGTTCGCGCTGGCCGGTGTGCTGTTCTTCGGCTCGCAGTACCTCCAGCTGGTGCTGGGACGCTCCCCGCTGCAGGCGGGATTGCTGCTGCTGCCCGGTCTGTCGGCCGGGATGATCGCCTCGCTCGCCGCGGCCTGGCTGGTGCGGCGACTGCGGCCGGGCACGGTGCTCGGCGGCGCGCTGATCACGGCGGCGGCGGGCGCGGCGCTGTTCGGCCTGCTCGGCCCCGACGCGACCACCAGCACGACACCGTTCGTGCTCGGGTTCCTGCTCATCGGCGCTGGTGTCGGCGTCGCGCTGACCGTGTCGTCGGATCTGGTGGTCGGCTCGGCGCCACCGGAGCGCGCGGGCGCGGCCGCCGCGGTCTCCGAGACCGCGTACGAGACCGGTGTCGCGCTGGGAGTCGCGATCCTCGGCAGCGTGGTCATGGCGATCTTCCGCAACGGCATCGACCCGACGCACGTGCCCGGCGACCGGATGGAGTCGGCCTCGGAATCGCTCGGCGCGGCCACCGCTTTCGCGCGCGAACTGCCGGAGGCCGCCGGGCGCGCGTTCCTCGCCTCGGTGCACGAGTCCTTCGTCTCCGGTATCCACTTCGCGGCCGTCGGCACCACCTCGATTCTGTTGCTCGCGGCGGTGGTGGCGTTCCGGTTGCGCCGTGCGCGTGGATGATTCCTTCGGCCGGGTCCGCGCCGGTGTTCGATGGTCGCGGAACCGGCGCTATTTCCCGCCGGACGGTGTGGTGAGCTCTCGGGAGCCGTGCATGGGGCTCACCGCGCCGGATCGGGGCATCGATCAGCTGGACGCCCGCGTGGTGGGCGGGACGCGCTGCGCCCATGTTGGTACCCAGACCTCGTCGGCGGGTGCGTGCGCTCGCCTCGACTCGAGGTAGGCGCGAAGTTCGGCCAGCGCGGGATGCGGATTGTCGCCGCGCCAGATCATCGACATCGGGTAGACCGGTGTCGGATGACGCACCGGAATCCGCCGCAGGTCGTAGCGGTCCGGCCAGAGATACCGCGAGCCTTCGCCGACCAGGGTCGCCAGGTCCGACGCGTCGGCGATCTCGTCGAGCAGCGCCTCTTTCGCGAAGACCGGGCCGAGTATGTCGATGGTGAACCCGAAGGTGGCCGCGAATTCGGCGTAGTAGTCGGCCACCTCGCCACGGACCGGGAGGCCCGGCATCCGGATTCGGTGCCCGGCCAGCTGCCGAGGTGTGACCGCCGGGGCGTTGGCGAGTGGGTGGCGAGGGCCGACGAGCAACTGGTGCGGCTCGTCGATCACCCGGGCAGTGCTGATCGCCCTGGGCAGACGCTGCCGCGGGGGGACGGCGTGAAAGGTGGCATCGATCGTTCCCGCTTCGACAGCGGCGATCGCCGCGTCGAGATCGGCTTCCAGCGTGACGACGTCCAGCTCGATGCCGGGACGCGTGCGGTGGAAGTCCTGGAGGAGCACGCTTGTCACGACCCGCCGGGCGACGACATCGACCCGGAGCACGCGCCGCCCCGGGCGCACGGAGGCGTCGGCGCGCTCGGCAACCCGGAGCAGCTCACGGGCGTGCGGCAGGAAGGCCTGACCGTCGATCGTGAGCTGGGCGCCGCGAGCCGTGCGGGCGAACAGACGCACCCCGAGGTCTTTCTCCAGCGACGCGATGCGCTTGGAGACCGCCTGCTGAGTGATCGCGAGTTCCGCGGCGGCTTCCTGGAACTGACCGGCGTCAACGGCGGCGACGAAGGTGCGCACGGCGTCGAGATCCACAAGAAGACCCTAGCCACACAACGATTCGTTGTGGCTCGCCGACGGATCGGTTGTTTGATTCCGCCTCCGCGGCCTTGCTTTGATCACGGCGGTCAACGGCGAGTTGTCCGAAGCGGGAGGTGCAGAGCTTGGTGGCCGGACGAAACCTGGGTCGGCGATTCGGCTGGCTGTGGACGGCCTACGCGGTCAGCGCCTACGGCTCCGGGCTGGGTTTCGGCGCTCTGCCGCTGATCGCCGTGCTGGTGTTGCACGCGAGTCCGGCGCAGGTGTCGGCGCTATCTGCGGTGGGGCCTGCGGTGGGCGCGCTGATCGCGTTGCCGCTCGGGCCGTGGGTGGAGTTTCGCCGCAAGCGACCGGTGCTGATCGCGATGGACCTGATCCGGTTCGCGGTCATGACGACGATCCCGGTCGCCTACGCCTTCGGCAGGCTCGGTTTCGTCCAACTGCTGGTCGTCTCGGCGGTGGTCGCCGCGGCCAAGATCGCTTTCAACGCGGCGAGCGGCGCCTACCTCAAAGCCATCGTGCGGCCGGAGGACCTCCTCGCGGCCAACGCGCGGTTCGAGTCGACCACGTGGAGTTCCATCGCCGTCGGGCCGCCGCTGGGCGGTGCGGCGATCGGCCTGTTCGGGCCGGTCACCACCGTGGTGGCCGACGCGCTGAGCTACCTGTGCTCCGCGCTGGCGGTCACGGCGATTCGCGGCCGGGAGGCATCCCCGCAGCGGACCGGCGACCGTCCGGTCCTGGCCGGTGAGCTGCTCGACGGCTGGCGGCACATCCTGGGGCATCCCGGCCTGCGCGCGCTCTACCTCAACCAGTTGCTCGTCGGCGGATTGATCATGGCCACCGAGCCGCTGCTGGCCGTACTGCTGCTGCGCGAGCTCGGATTCCCACCCTGGCAGTACTGCCTTGCGTTCGCCGCCCCTTGCGTCGGCGGGTTGATCGGCTCACGCCTCGCCGGTCGTGTCGTGCGGCGGTACGGCAGGCGCCGGGTTCTTCGTACCGTCGGCACGCTGCGCGCGATCTGGCTGATCGGCCTCGCGTTCGTCCAGCCCGGTGTCGTCGGCCTCGTGACGGTGATCGCTGTCGAACTCGCGATCATCATCAGCATGAGCCTGTACAACCCGGTACTGGCCACCTATCGACTCGAGCACACCCCCGAGAACCGCGTCGCCCGCACCCTGGCGGCTTGGTCGATCAGCAGCAGCGCCGCTATCGCCGTGCTGAGCGCGCTCGGCGGGCTGCTCGCAGGCGCGACCAGCCCGCGCACGGCTGTCACCGTCGCAGGCCTGCTGATCCTCGTCAGCCCGTTGCTGCTGCCCCGCCGCGAGGATGCCGCACCCGCACCCGGCCCCCCTGCGGCGACAGACCGTGCGAGCGCTCATCTTCGGCGGGATCCGTCACACCGCTGAGATCGTCAGGCGATGGGAAACGGCGTCGGGCCGGGCGGGCGCCGCGAGGATTCCGCACCTGCACCCGATCCTGCGACGGCAGCCCGGCGGCGGGCGTTCTTCCTCGGCGGGACCCGTCGCACCGCTGAGATCGTCAGGCGGTGGGGAACGGCGTCAGGCCGGGCGGGCGAGCCGGGTCGGCGTCAGGCGGCCGCGGAGGGTGACGGAGTCGCCGAGCCGCCACAGTCCCGCCTCGGGATCGGCGGCCGCCGCGATGGTCGTGCCCGAGGCGAGCAGCAGGCCCTGTCGCTTGGCCAGTTCGCACAGGCGGGCCGCTTCGTTGACCGCGTCGCCGATGACGGTGAACTCGTAGCGCTGATGCGCGCCGACGTTGCCCGCGACCACCCGGCCGGCGGCCACGCCGATGGCGGCGACGAAATCGGCCGCCCCGCTGTCGAGCCGGGCCCGGATCGCACGGGCGGTGGCCAGCGCCGCGCCCGGGGCGTCGGCCAGCGGCGCGGGCGTGCCGAAGACGGCGAGGGCCGCGTCGCCCTCGAACTTGTTGACCAGCCCGCCGTGGCGCTCCACCTCGTCCACGACGATGCCGAAGAACCGATTGAGGATGGCGACCATCTCCGGCGCGGGGATGGTCGCGGCCATCGTCGTCGAGCCGACGATATCGATGAACAGGGCCGCCGCGTCGGTCTCCACACCGCCGAGCGTCGGGTCGCCCGCCAGCGCGGCCGCGGCGACCTCGCGCCCGACATGCCTGCCGAACAGGTCCCTGATCTGCTCCCGTTCGCGCAGCCCTTCCACCATGTGATTGAAACCGCTTTGCAATTCACCGAGTTCGGTGCCGTCGTAGACGGCCAGCGCCACATCGAGATCGCCGTCCTCCACCTGACGCATCGCCCTGCGCACGCCGAGGATGGGAGCGACGGTCGCGGCCAGGGTCTGCGTCATCAGCAGCAGACCGAAGACCAGCGTCGCCCCGCCGAGCGACAGCACGCACACCGCCAATCGCGCCTTGGTGACGTCGTCGATCGTGAGCGCCAGCACCGCGAGCACCATCATCCCGGCCACCGGCACGCCGGAGCCGACCATCCAGACGATGAGCGCGCGCCCGAAGACGCCGATGCCGCGGCGTCTGCCGGAATCCGCGGCTTCCAGCACCCGCGCGGTGACCGGCCGCAGCGCGAACTCGATGATCAGATAGCTGTTGGCGCACACCACGATGGCGCTGATCGCGATGCCGAAGGCCACCTTCGGGATCAACCGCGGTTCGGCGAGGCCGTACAGCGTGGTCAGCAGCACGAGTCCGCCGCACCACAGCAGCGCTTGGTCGCGCACCAGCCTGCGCGGCACCGCCGTGGCCGCGGCCTGCTCCTCCTCGGTCGGCACGTGCTCCGGATCGGTGGCCCAGCGCAGGGCACGCAATTCGCGGCTGGTGCCCCACCACAGCCCGGCCAACAGCGCGCAGGTCGCGTACAGCGGCGCGGCGAGCGCGTCGAGCAGCAAGAGATCCCGAGTGAACACCGATGGCCCCGGCAAGACGAAGCCGACCAGGACGATCGACACGACCATGCCGGTCAGATTGCCCAGCAAGGTGGGCACCGTGAGCAACAACTGAACGCGGATACGCCGCAGCCCCGACGACTCCTCGGCCGACCCGAGCAGTCGCGACCCCCACGGCGCCGCGGCGAGCGTCACCTCCCTGTGTTGCATGGGGAGCAGCGTAAGCCGAGCAGGCTCCCGGCGCCGCAGGCCGGACTCTCCTCCCGGCGTTCCGGCGTTCCGGCGTTCCGGCGTTCCGGCGTTCCGGCGTTCCGGCGTTCCGGCGTTCCGGCGTTCCGGCGACGGCGGTGACCCCGGCGATGTGGCGGCCCCGCTGACCCGGCGATCCCGTTGACCCCGGTGACCGGTGACGGCGACACCCCTGCGGCTCGGCGATGCGGCGGCCTGGTCCGTGAACACTTTCGACGCAACACCGCAGGCAGCTACCTCGCCGTGCTGCGTCGGCAGGGAGGACCACCACGTGGTTTCCGTGACCACTCGCTGAGGCGCAGAACACGCCGATCGATCGGTTCCTTCACCGGCGCTACGTGGTGCTCGGTGACTCCCATTACGCAGGCCGAAGGCGAGGCGAGCCCGGTTCAGGAGACGTACAGCGCAACTCGGTGGAAAGTCCGATACAGGTCCCGGAGTGTGCCGTCGCTCGTGGTGTGCGTAGCACTTGGCCCGATCCGACGCCGGGACCAGCGGAGACCACGGCTGCGCCGATCCGCGGGAGTGTGCCTATACCCCGCGATGCGCGGTGGCGGCCCCGCCCCTGCGGTGCCCCGGGGCTTGGATCGGTGTCGGGACAGCGGTGCCGTCAGCGGCCCGGTGGCAGCTCGCGGCGGTCGGGCTCGGGGAGTTCGGGGCGGTGGTGGCCCGGCAGTTCGTCTCTGCGTGCGCCGGTGGGCAGGCCGTAGCCGGCGGCGCCGGTGGGCGGGAGTGAGGAATAGCGCGGCGCGGGGTAGGCGGCGTCGACGACGGTCGAGGCGATGTGCTGGGCGTGCGCGATCTCGGGCGCGCCGGGCTGCAGCTGGTAGCCGACGGCCTGCGGATGCGAGCTCTGGCCGTCGACGGTGACCTTGCGGGTGCGCCGCAGGGTGAAGGTGATCTCCTCGACCTCCTCGAACGCCTGCCGTGCGGTGCGCAGCGGATGCGTCGCCGTATCGATCGCATTGGCGACGAACGAGGGAACCAGCGGTCGGATGAAACGCGCGGCGGTGTCGGTGAACGGGACGGTGCCGATCAGTGGCAGCTCGAGACCGCCGCTCGGCGCCGCTGCGACGGCAGGGGCTTGCGGGTGCGCGCCGGCGGGCGCGGGTAGGTTCGGCGTCGCCTCGTCGGGCATGGCGCTGTCCTTTCGGTCGTCCGCCGCTGCGGCGGGAAGTTCGGGGCGGCTCGGCGGCTCGGTGATGCCGATCTCGATGCCGCCGATGGCCGCGATGATGCGGGTGCGCTGCCGCTCCCGGTCGATGGCCGTGTCCGCCTCGACGGCGAGGCGGGCGGCGGCGAGCTGCTGCTCGGCGCGCAGCGCCTCGGCCTCGGCGCGCACTTCGGCCTGCTTGACCGCGATCGCCGTGTCGGCTTCCCGCTCGGCGCGATCGTGCACCGTGCGCGCCGCGTTGTGCCGGTCGAAGGAGGTCTCGCCGCGCCACCAGCGCAGCACCAGCGGCAGCAGGGCGAGGGCGACGAACGCCACGATGGTGAGAATGCGCAGCGGCAGCGCGTTGTGCACGGTGTAGTCGTTCATCGCCTGCCAGCGCGCGCCGAGGCCGCGGTCGGCGTCGTCGAAGGCGGCGGTCCGTGCGGCCGACAAGGCGGCCTGGTCCGCGTCGATCCTGCGGTCGGCCGCGTCGATCCGGTCTCGGGCGGCGGCGAGATGCTTTCGCGCGTCGTCGAGCATGGCGTCGGCCGTCCGCGCCTCCGGTCCGCGGCCTGGCACGCCGGTGATCCTGGTCCGAGGGCACTCGGGGGTCGGGTTGAACTCGCAGCGCGCGATCACCAAGGCGTGATCGATATCGTTCTGCGCCATGGCGATCGCCTGTTCGAGCGCGGCGCGGTCGGCTCGCGCCCGGTCCAGTTCCGCCTGCGCGGCGACCACCCGCGGCGCCGAATCGAGCGAGCGCTGCGCCCGCTGCTCCAGCTCGCGGTCGACGGACCCGCTGAACAAGACGATCGCGGCCAGTTCCGCGAGCAATCCCCCGGCCAACACGGCGACCGCGACGCGCGCGATCGACCCGACCCGATCCGGTCCGCCACTCGGCCGCGCCGTCGCGAGCGCACGGGCGAGCGCGCCGGTCAGCGCGGCGATCACGAGGCCGGAGACCAGCGCGGCCGACCAGGGCCACGCCGAGGCCGTCGCCAGGCCGGCGACCGCCCCGGAGATCGCGGCGAACAGCAGCACGACAGCGCCGGTGACGGCGTATCCCGCGCGTTCGTGGCGGTCGGTGATCGCGCTGGTCCGGCCGCCGCCGAGCCAGGTGAACAAGCCGGTGACGGTCATCGGAATGCACATCCTCCACGTCCCAGGCGCTTCACGGGCGCGACGAAACTGTCACGGATTCGTTGTGACAGCGTGACAGGCCCTGCCGGTGCGCAGCGAGCAGGAACGGCCCGATGTGGTCAGGCTCACAGCTCGGCCGGAGGAGTGCGCGGCGCGGCCGGTTCGCTCGCCTACGCTGGCCCGGTGATTCGTATCGGGGTGGGCGATTGCAGGAGGTCACGACGTGCGCGGATTCGGATTGACGCTGCTGGCGGCGGCGCTGCTGATGTGGCCGGCTAGCGCGGGCGCCGCTCCGGCCGAGCCGGCGCTGGACGGGCTGGTCGCGCTGGTGGTGGAGCGCTTGAACACCGCCGACGCGGTCGCCGCGGCGAAGTGGGTGGCCGCGGGCGAGCGCGGCGCCGAGCCCGCCATCGACGATCCGGTCCGGGAGGCGGAGGTCTACGACGCCATGGCCGGGCTCGGCCACGATCGTGCGCTGCCGGAGAACTGGGTGCGGCAGGTCTTCTTCGGGCAGATCGAAGCCAACAAGACGGTGCAGCGCGGGCTGATGGCCCGGTGGCGCTTCGACCCGGCGGCGGCGCCGGCCGCGCCATCCGGTCTCGATTCGGTGCGTCCGGTCATCGACCGGGTGAACGTCGAAATGCTCGATCAGCTCGCCCGGCACCGGGCCGAACTGACCGCGCCGGATTGCGCGCAACAGTTGGCGCGCAGCGTCTTCGGCGTGTTCGTCACCGACCACGCCGACGCACTGCACCGGGCGGCGCTGGTGCGGGCCGCCGTGTCGCTCTGCCCGGCGTAGGCGGGCGCGGGGCCCGCGAAACGGCCCGTTTCGGAAAGATGTGTCCAACACCACTTCCCGATATTTGCTGGATATGTGCCGAAACCCACAGTGGACAAAAGAGGCCGGACGGTCGGATCATATTCACTGCTTGTCACGCAGCTGTCGGAAATCTCTCACCGCTGCGATCGCCGAGTTAGCCGCCGCCACTTGGTTTGCCGGGCGTCCCACGGGGGAAATCCATTTCGACGCAGGTGAGCGCGGTTTCCCGGCCTTGTGAGGAAGGTCTCGGGTCGGTGTCGCGCGTCGGTTTTCCCAGCTGGCACCGGGTGCCATGGGGATCGATCGCACGGCACTCGCTGCTTTACACTGGACGACGCGCACACGTGGAGGACCCGATGCAGAAGCCCAGCTAAACATGGTTATTAGCACAACCTAAGTTGGTTGGGCCCTGGACCTGACTTATCGTTTGCTCTTACGCCGAACACAGAACGTTCGGCTACCTCGCCCGCTCGGGCAGCCCTAGCCAGGTGCTCAGCGTAGCGGGCGAGCACCCGCTCGGAGGTAAGGATCTTGTTAGGGATCCGTTACCGAAGGGCACCCACTACGTCACAGAAGCGGGTGGACAACTGCAGACCTAGATCGCACGCCGAAGACCATCAGCGCGGCTGGCTTCGGAACGTATGGGCGCAGTCTTGTACGGAGGCATTCGACGAAAGGCCGTTTTTCTTCGAAGGCCGACTTTCTTGAAGGCAGAGGCATGACGCAACTTCCTGGCCACCGGTCACCTGGACCCATCGGGCTCTACGACCCGGCGAACGAGCACGACGCCTGCGGCGTCGCATTCGTCGTCGACATGCACGGCCGCCGCAGCCGCGACATCGTCGACAAGGCTATTACGGCTCTGTTGAACCTGGAGCACCGTGGCGCCGCGGGCGCCGAGCCCAACAGCGGCGACGGTGCGGGCATCCTGATCCAGGTCCCGGACCGCTTCTTCCGCGCCATCGTGGACTTCGAGTTGCCTCCGGAGGGCTCCTACGCCACCGGTATCGCCTTCCTGCCGCAGGCCCGCCGCGAAGCCGCGCGCGCCGCCTACGGCGTGGAGAAGATCGTCAAGGAAGAGGGCCTCGAGGTCCTCGGCTGGCGCGAGGTGCCGATCGACGAGTCGTCGCTGGGCGCGCTGGCGCGCGACGCCATGCCGAGCTTCCGGCAGATCTTCATCGCATCGCCGAAGAGCGCCTCCGATCCGCTGTCGGACATGGATCTGGAGCGTCGCGCCTACGTGGTGCGCAAGCGCGTCGAGCGCGAGCTTGGTTCGGCCGGAGCCGGTGAGGGTGCGGTCGGCAGGGAGTCGGTCTACTTCCCGAGCCTGTCGGGGCAGACCTTCGTCTACAAGGGCATGTTCACCACGCCGCAGTTGCGCGCGTTCTACCTGGATCTGCAGGACTCCAGGGTGGAGAGCGCCCTCGGCATCGTGCACTCCCGGTTCTCCACCAACACCTTCCCGTCCTGGCCGCTGGCGCACCCGTTCCGCCGGGTGGCGCACAACGGTGAGATCAACACCGTCACCGGCAACGAGAACTGGATGCGCGCCCGCGAGGCGCTGCTGCGCAGCGACGTCTTCGGCGTCGACTCGGCGGGCAAGAACCGGCTGGAGAAGATCTTCCCCGTCTGTACCCCGGGGGCGAGCGACACCGCCCGGTTCGACGAGGTGCTCGAACTGCTGCACCTCGGCGGCCGCAGCTTGCCCCACGCCGTGCTGATGATGATTCCCGAGGCCTGGGAACGCAACGACACGATGGACCCGCAGCGGCGGGCCTTCTACGAGTACCACTCGATGCTGATGGAGCCGTGGGACGGCCCCGCGTCGGTGTGCTTCACCGATGGCACCGTCGTCGGCGCCGTGCTCGACCGCAACGGCCTGCGGCCGAGCCGCATCTGGGTGACCGAGGACGGCCTGGTCGTGATGGCCTCCGAAGTCGGCGTGCTGGACATCGACCCGTCCAAGGTGGTCAAGAAGGCGCGGCTGCAGCCGGGCCGCATGTTCCTGGTCGACACCGCCCAGGGCCGCATCGTCGGCGACGAGGAGGTCAAGTCCCAGCTCGCCGCCGAGCACCCGTACCAGGAGTGGCTGGACGCGGGCGTCTCCCGCCTCGCCGACCTGCCCGACCGCCCGCACGTGCACATGTCGCACGACCGCGTGCTGATCCGCCAGCAGATCTTCGGATACACCACCGAGGAGCTCAACCTGCTGATCTCGCCGATGGCGAAGACCGGAGGCGAAGCGCTCGGCTCGATGGGCACCGACACCCCGATCGCGGTGCTCTCGGCCCGTCCGCGCCTGCTGTTCGACTACTTCTCCCAGCTGTTCGCGCAGGTCACCAACCCGCCGCTGGACGCGATCCGGGAAGAGGTCGTCACCAGCCTCAAGCGCAACATCGGCCCGGAGGCCGACCTGCTGCACCCGGGGCCGGAGTCCTGCAACATGATCGCGCTGGAGCAGCCGATCCTGGACAACGACGAGCTGGCCAAGCTCGTGCACATCAACGACGACGGATCGCACCCCGAGCTGCGCTCGGTGGTCGTGCGCGGCCTGTACCCGGTGAAGAAGGGCGGCAAGGGCCTGCGCAAGGCGCTGGAGGCGATCAACACCCAGGTGTCGGCCGCCATCGACGGCGGAGCGCGGATCATCGTGCTCTCCGACCGCGAGTCCAACGAGAAGCTGGCGCCGATCCCGTCGCTGCTGCTGACCTCCTCGGTGCACCACCACTTGGTGCGCGAGCGCACCCGCACCATGGTCGGCCTCGTCGTCGAAGCCGGTGACGCCCGCGAGGTGCACCACATGGCCACCCTGGTCGGCTTCGGCGCCGCCGCGATCAACCCCTACATGGCCTTCGAGACCATCGAGGACATGCTCGAGCGCGGCGCGCTGGAGATGCCGGGCAGCACCGGCGACCTGGCCGCCGACTACCGCAAGGCGGTCGCGAACTACAACAAGGCCGCGGGCAAGGGCGTGCTGAAGGTGATGTCCAAGATGGGCATCTCCACGCTGGCCTCCTACAACGGCGCCCAGCTCTTCCAGGTGATCGGCCTGTCGCAGGACCTGGTGGACGAGTACTTCACCGGCCTGCGCTCGCACCTGGACGGCATCGGCCTCGACGAGATCGCCGAGGACGTCGCCCAGCGGCACCGCATCGCGTTCCTGGAGAACCGCAACGAGCGCGCGCACCGCGAGCTCGAGGTCGGCGGTGAGTACCAGTGGCGGCGCGAGGGCGAATACCACCTGTTCAACCCGGACACGGTGTTCAAGCTGCAGCACGCGACCCGGTCCGGCCAGTACTCGATCTTCAAGGAGTACACCAAGCTGGTCGACGACCAGTCCGAGCGGCTGGCCTCGCTGCGCGGTCTGTTCAAGTTCAAGCACAAGGCGCGCAACCCGATTCCGATCGATGAGGTCGAGCCTGCCTCGGAGATCGTGAAGCGGTTCTCCACCGGCGCGATGAGCTACGGCTCCATCTCGGCGGAGGCGCACGAGACCCTGGCGATCGCGATGAACCGCCTCGGCGGCCGGTCGAACTCGGGTGAGGGCGGCGAGTCGCCCGCGCGCTTCGAGCCGGAGGAGAACGGCGATTGGCGGCGCAGTGCGATCAAGCAGGTGGCCTCCGGCCGCTTCGGCGTGACCGCGCACTACCTGACCAACTGCACCGACATCCAGATCAAGATGGCGCAGGGCGCGAAGCCCGGTGAGGGCGGCCAGCTTCCGGCCCACAAGGTGTACCCGTGGGTCGCCGAGGTACGGCACTCGACGCCGGGCGTCGGCCTGATCTCGCCCCCGCCGCACCACGACATCTACTCGATCGAGGATCTGGCGCAGCTGATCCACGACCTGAAGAACGCCAACCCGCAGGCGCGCATCCACGTGAAGCTGGTCGCCGAGCCCGGCGTCGGCACCGTCGCGGCGGGCGTCTCCAAGGCGCACGCCGACGTCGTGCTGATCTCCGGCCACGACGGCGGCACCGGCGCTTCGCCGCTGACCTCGCTGAAGCACGCGGGCGGCCCTTGGGAGCTCGGCTTGGCCGAGACCCAGCAGACGCTGCTGCTCAACGGGTTGCGCGACCGCATCGTGGTGCAGGTCGACGGCCAGATGAAGACCGGCCGCGACGTGATGATCGCCGCGCTGCTCGGCGCCGAGGAGTACGGCTTCGCCACCGCTCCGCTGGTGGTCTCCGGCTGCATCATGATGCGCGTCTGCCACCTGGACACCTGCCCGGTCGGCGTCGCGACGCAGAACCCCGTGCTGCGCGAACGGTTCACCGGCAAGCCGGAATTCGTCGAGAACTTCTTCCTGTTCATCGCCGAGGAGGTCAGGGAGCTGCTGGCGCAGCTGGGCTTCCGCACGCTGGACGAGGCCATCGGCCGGGTGGACCTGCTCGACACCTCGCGGGCCAAGCAGCACTGGAAGGCGAGCAAGCTCGACCTCTCGCCGATCCTGGACGACGTCGAGACGGCGTTCATGTACCAGGACCGCCGCTGCACCAAGGCGCAGGACCACGGCCTGGACAAGGCGCTGGACCAGCAGCTGATCGTGCAGAGCAGGGACGCGCTCGAGCGCGGCCAGGCGGTGAAGTTCGAGACCAAGATCACGAACGTCAACCGCACCGTCGGCACCATGCTCGGTCACGAGGTGACCAAGCTCTACGGCGGCGCGGGCCTGCCCGACGACACCATCGACATCACCTTCACCGGGTCGGCGGGCAACAGCTTCGGCGCCTTCGTGCCCGCGGGCATCACGCTGCGCGTGCAGGGTGACGCGAACGACTATGTCGGCAAGGGTCTTTCCGGCGGCCGTCTGGTGGTGCGCCCCTCGCTGAACGCGCCAGGCGAGTTCGCCGCCGAGCAGAACATCATCGCGGGCAACGTAATCCTGTTCGGCGCGACCAGCGGTCAGGTGTTCCTCAGCGGTGTGGTCGGCGAGCGGTTCGCCGTGCGCAACTCCGGCGCCACCGCGGTGGTCGAGGGCGTGGGCGACCACGGCTGCGAATACATGACCGGCGGCCGGGTGGTCATCCTCGGCGAGACCGGACGCAACTTCGGCGCCGGTATGTCCGGCGGCGTCGCGTTCGTCTTCGACCCGGAGGGCACCTTCGCCTCGAAGCTCAACCCCGAGCAGGCCGACGCCGTCGAGCAGCTGGCCGGTGACGACTTCACCTGGCTGCACGACATCATCACCCAGCACCGTGACCAGACCGGTTCCCCGGTGGCCGAGCGCATTCTGAGCGACTGGTCGCAGCAGGTGAACCACTTCGTGAAGGTCATGCCGCGCGAATACAAGAAGGTTTTGCTCGCCATCTCCGAAGCTGAGAAGAGCGGCAAGGACGTGGACGAGGCGATTATGGAGGCTGCTCGTGGCTGAGAGAGTTCTAGAGATGACGTGGACGAGGCGCTGTGACCATTCGGGGGCCGCTCGTGGCTGACCCCCAGGGTTTTCTGAAGCACACCGAACGGGAACTGCCCAAGCGGCGCCCGGTGCCGTTGCGCCTGATGGACTGGAAAGAGGTCTACGAGGAGAACTTCTCCCACGAGACCTTGCGTACCCAGGCCAGCCGGTGCATGGACTGCGGTATCCCGTTCTGCCACAACGGCTGCCCGCTGGGGAACCTGATCCCCGAGTGGAACGACCTGGTCTACAAGGACCGCTGGCGGGAAGGCATCGACCGGCTGCACGCGACCAACAACTTCCCGGAGTTCACCGGGCGGTTGTGTCCCGCGCCGTGCGAGGCGTCCTGCGTGCTCGGCATCAACCAGGATCCGGTCACGATCAAGCAGGTCGAGGTCGAGATCATCGAGAACGCCTTCGACGAGGGCTGGGTGACCCCGGTCTACCCGACCCGCCTCACCGGCAAGAAGGTCGCCGTCGTCGGTTCCGGTCCGGCCGGTCTGGCCGCGGCGCAGCAGTTGACCCGCGCCGGGCACACCGTGACCGTGTTCGAGCGGGCCGACCGCATCGGCGGTCTGCTGCGCTACGGCATCCCGGAATTCAAGATGGAGAAGCGCTTCATCGATCGCCGTCTCGCGCAGATGGAGGCCGAGGGCACCATCTTCAAGACCGGTGTGAACGTTGGCGTCGACATCACCGCCGAGCAGTTGCGCGAGCAGTTCGACGCGATCGTGCTGGCCGGTGGCGCCACGCTGGCGCGTGACCTGCCGATCCCCGGCCGCGACCTGGACGGCATCCACCAAGCCATGGAGTTCCTGCCCTGGGCCAACCGGGTGCAGCACGGCGACGACGTCACCGACGAAGAGGGACTGCCGCCCATCCACGCGAAGGGCAAGAAGGTCGTCATCATCGGCGGCGGCGACACCGGCGCCGACTGCCTCGGCACCTCGCACCGCCAGGGCGCGGCCAGCGTGCACCAGTTCGAGATCATGCCGCGCCCGCCGGAGGAGCGCGCCGCGTCCACCCCGTGGCCGACCTACCCCCTGATGTACCGGGTGTCCTCGGCGCACGAGGAGGGCGGCGAACGGGTGTTCTCGGTGAACACCGAGCGTTTCGTCGGCGCGGACGGCAAGGTGACCGGCCTGGAGGCGCACGAGGTCAAGATGGTCAACGGCCGCTTCGAGAAGGTCGAGGGCACCGACTTCACCCTCGAGGCCGACCTGGTGCTGCTGGCCATGGGTTTCGTCGGTCCCGAGAAGCCGGGTCTGCTCACCGATCTCGGCGTCGGCTACGACCAGCGCGGCAACGTGCAGCGCGACAAGAACTGGGCGACCAACGTGCCCGGCGTCTTCGTCGCCGGTGACATGGGCCGCGGCCAGTCGCTCATCGTCTGGGCCATCGCAGAGGGCCGCGCCGCGGCCGCGGGCGTGGACCGGTACCTGGAAGGCGAGACCGCCCTTCCGGCGCCGATCACCCCCACCATGGTGGCTCAGCGCTAGGTCCCCTCTCTTACCGGAGCGGAAACGAAAGGCGCCTGTGGACAACTCGTCCACAGGCGCCTTTTTCGCGTTCGAATCGGACCATTCAGTCCTCGATTCCCGGCCGCGGGTCGCCCCGCCGACGGAAATCCGACACACTACGGGGTTCGAATGGCATTGCGGCGGGCGTGGCCTTATTGTGATCTCCGGCGTGCTGCTGATCTTGGGATGTGGTTGTGAGTGCACGTCATCCGGTCGGGTGACTTGTGTTCACCCGGCGTGCACTGGAACGACATCCAGTGCGGTCAGCATGGACGCGGCAACTCGGCGGGACGTTCGACGAGGGCGAGGTTTGGAGCGGTATGCAGTGGAAGAAGGTCGTCGCGGCTCTGGGCGCGTCCGCGACCGTGATGTCCGGCTTGGTTTTCGGTAGCGGTTCGGCGACCGCCGCGCCCGGTTGCCCGAGCCTGTACGTGGTGGCGATCCCGGGTACCTGGGAGACCGGGCACGAGAAGAACCCGCAGCCGGGCATGCTGGCCGGCGTCACCCGTGGCCTGCCGTCCTCGGCGGAGGTCGACTACGTGACCTACGCCGCGACCGCCTTCCCGTGGGAGGGCGAGGTTTACGGCAACTCCAAGAAGGAAGCGGTCGACAACGCGCGCGGCCTGATCGCGAACATGGCCCAGCAGTGCGGCGCGACCAAGATCGCGCTGGTCGGCTACAGCCAGGGCGCGGACGCCGCCGGTGATCTGGCCGCCGAGATCGGCACCGGCCTCGGTGTGGTGCCGCCCGACCGGATCGCCGGTGTCGGCCTGATCTCCGATCCGCGTCGTTCGCCCACCGACATCCAGGTCGGCCCGGTCGCGCCGGGCGCGGGCGCCGGTGGCCCTCGCGTCGGCGGCTTCGGGTGGGTCAGCGATCGCACCCGCACCATCTGCGCGCTCGACGACCTGTACTGCGCCACCGCGACCGAGGACTTCGTCACGCGCTTCGCCGGATTCCTCGCCCAGGCTTCGGACGCCAACCCGGCCAACATGTGGCGCTACCAGATCGAGGCGGGCAACATCCTCGGCGACCTGATGAGTTCGGGTGGTGTCCCCGTACTCCAGTCGCAGCTGACCGACTCGGCCAACCAGCAGCGGGTCAAGGACCTGGAGCGTTTCTACAAGTCCCAGGCGCACACCTTGTACGGCAGCTACCCCGTCGGTGGCGGCCAGACGGCGATCTCCTGGATGCACAACTGGATCGCGGGCATGGCCTGAGCGAGCACCGAAACCACAGGGCCCACCTCCGAACTCGGAGGTGGGCCCTTTTCGATGTGGTGGGGGCTAGCTGGAGCCGGTGGGCGGAAGCACATGGAAAAAGTGCCTCTGCCGCGGGCCATCCAGCCACGGTCCGCCGTCCGGGCCGTCGTGCCGTTCGAAGTGTTCGAAATGACGAGGGCCATCCGGCCCGTCATGCCGTTCGAAACGTTCGAAATGACGAGGGCCGCCGTCGATGTCGGCGCCCTGCTGCGGCGCGTCCACCAGCTGGATCTGGCCCTGATCGGCGGGGGTTTCCGCGGACGCGGTCGCGGCGAAGGCCGCGAGCGGGACGGTGACGAGCGCGCCTGCGGCTGCTATTCCGGCCAGACGCCGCAGCGGCGTAACGGTTTTGGAGAGCGACACGGGATTCCTTCCTCTCGAACCGTGAGCCACTGTCTGCGAGCGGCTCACCGGTCCTATCGAAGATTTCGTCGCTGGGACATCGGTGCGATGGGCCTGGCAATCGGCTGTGAATGTGCGGCGCGATGTTGCGCTGCAATGGATCCCGGACGTGCCTCTTCTTGCTGGCGTCGGCAGTGCGACAGCCGAAGCCTGGGCGCCCAGCTGGATCGCATGAATGGCTGGGCAGGCGCCGAAACCCGCAGGGCCCGCCTCCGAACTTCTGGAGGCGGCCCCTGCGGTTTCGATGGGGTCGTGACTAGCTCGACCCGGTCGGCGGCAGGAACTGCTGCTGCGGCGCCGGGCCGTCCTGCCGTGGGCCGTCGTTCGGTCCACGGCCGGGTCCGTTGTCGGGACCATGCCCTGGGCCGTTGTCCGGTCCACGGCCCGGATCGTCGTGCCGTCCGTCCCGGTCGAAATCGCGGTCGTGGTCGGCGACCTGCTGCGGTGCGTCCACGACCTGCACCACGCCCGGCGCTACCGGGGTTTCGGCGGACGCGGTCGTCGCCAGAGCGGCCAGGGGGACGGCGATCAGCGCGCCGGCGACGGCCACGCGGGCCAGACGCCGCAGCGGCGTGGCAGTTTTGAAAAGCGACACGGAATTCCTTTCGTTCGGATCGCGGGCCGCCGATCGGAGCGGCTCACGTGTCCTATCTCAGATTCCGTGACTGGGACACCGGTTCGATACGCCTGGCAATCGGCTGTGAGTGCTCAGCGCCCGGCGATATTGCGCGGCAGCAGATCCCAGACGTGCCCGTTCTCGTTGACGGTCGCGGCCGTGCGGCGGCCGGTGCGGGAGAACAGGACGCGGGTGATCGAGCAGTAGTCGATGGGGAAGGTCAGCGGCCGCTCCAGCCCGAGGACCTCTTGCAGCAACACGTTGATCACGCCGCCGTGCGCGAACACCACGACCGTGTCGGCCGGATCGGTGGCCGCGACGATACCGGTGACCGCGGCATGCACCCTGGCTTTGAACGCCGCACCGTCCACCTGCACCGGAAGATGTCCGGCCTTGATCCGGTCGTAGGCGTCGCGGAACTCGACCTTGGCGTCCTCGATGGGGATGTAGGCCGGGAGATCGCGATCGTATTCGGCGAGGTCGTCGACGACCTCGACGCCGAGCCCCAGTTTCGCGGCGGTCGGCGCGGCCGTCTCCCGAGCCCGGCGCTGCGGGCTGCTCACCACCCGGGAAATCCGGTGATGACCGAGCGCCGCAGGCACCCGCTCGGCCTGCTCCAGCCCCACCGGGGCCAACTCCGGATCGGCCGGCCCACCCGAACTGAGCATCCGGACCGGCTGGGCATGGCGAACGAGAATCAACTGCACCCGCCCCACTCTGCCGGATGCCCTCGCTCCCCTCCATCCGGCCCCATCGGCCCTCCGTCCAGCCCATCAGGGGTGACATACTCGAACCATGACCGTCGAGCCGTTTCCGCAGTGGCTGCGCCCGCCGCCGGGCGGGTTCGTCGCCGAGGATCTCGATCGCCTGCCAGACCTTCCCCCGCACACCGAGCTGATCGACGGGAGTCTCGTCTTCGTGAGCCCGCAGGCGAAGTTCCACATGCTGGCCATCACGCTGCTCGACTCCGTGCTCCGTCATTTCGCCCCGGCACACCTACGGGTGCGGCGGGAAATGACGGTGACGCTCGGACGGGACCAGCGGCCGGAACCCGACCTGGTCGTCATCCACGCCGACCGTGACGGTGGTCCCGAGCTCACCTCGTATGTTGCCGATGACGTCGTCCTGGCAGTAGAAGTGGTGTCGGCGGAATCTCGCACCCGGGATCGGGAGCGCAAGCCGCAACTGTATGCCCGAGCGGGAATCGCGCACTTCTGGCGAGTCGAGAACGTCGATGGCCGCCCGGTCGTCTACGTCTACGAATTGGACCCGGCCACGAAGACCTACGCGCTTACCGGAATTCACCATGATCGCCTGAAGCTGACCGTGCCGTTCGATCTGGATATCGATCTCACCGAGATCGATCGGCTTTAGAAACGATCGGTTCGGCTTCGGCCGAGCGCTCCAAGGCATTCATTCGGTCGAACCAAGGGCACCCGCACGGACGGATCGCGGTGCTGTGGAGACTGCGTACGAGCGTGCTTCAGACCACGGCAACGGTGGTGCGAATCGACGGCCCGGTTCGCACGGGCCGAGCCGAGCCGTCGAAGTGCCGTCAGTTGTTCTTCCTGCGCTTGGTCAGCAGGTAGATGCCGCCGATGATGAGCGCGACCACCAGCAGGCAGCAGAGCGCGCCGATGATCAGGCCGCCGCCGCCCCGGCTCTTCTTCTTTTTGGCGGCCAGCTCGAGCGCTGAGTTCCAGGTATCGGGGCTCGCCCACACGGAATGGTCCAGCAGACTGGCGTTCGTCAGCAGGTCAAGGTACATATCGGAACCCCTTTGGTGTAGCGGCCTCCTCCCGGGGCCGAAACTCCAAGGGTAGCGGTCCGATTCGATCGATGCGTACCCTTCCGGATCGAAGGTTCGCGTCAGCGTGGTTTCACCAAGGGGAACGGCAGTGTCTCGCGAATGCTGCGTCCGGTGATCAGCATGACGACGCGGTCGACACCCATGCCGAGCCCGCCGGTCGGCGGCATGGCGTGCTCGAGCGCCTGCAGGAAGTCCTCGTCGAGTTCCATCGCCTCCGGATCACCGTTGGCGGCGAGCAGTGACTGCTCGGTGAGCCTGCGGCGCTGCTCGACGGGGTCGGTGAGTTCGCTGTACGCGGTGCCGAGTTCGACGCCCCAGGCGACCAGGTCCCAGCGTTCGGTCACGCCGGGGATGCTGCGGTGCTGTCTGGTCAAGGGGGACACCGAGGTCGGGAAGTCGATGTAGAAAGTCGGCTCCTCGGTGCGGGATTCGACCAGGTGCTCGTACATCTCCAGCACCACCTGACCGGCGTCCCAGCCGTGCTGATAGGGCACCTCGGCCTTCTCGCACAGCGCGCGCAACTCCTCGACATCGGTCTCGGGGGTGATCTCCGCGCCGACCGCGTCCGACACCGCGCCGTGCACCGTCCGCACCCGCCACTCGCCGGAGATGTCCACCTCCTCGAAGGTCCCGTCGCCCTTGGGCCGCATGGCCACCATGGCGCCGTTGGCCGCGATCGCGGCGTTCTGGATCAGCCTCCGGCAGGTGTGCATCATGCGCTCGTAGTCGCTGTGCGCCTCGTAGGCCTCGAGAATGGTGAACTCGGGATTGTGGCTGAAGTCGACGCCCTCGTTGCGGAAGGTGCGCCCGATCTCGAACACCTTCTCCATGCCGCCGACGCACAGCCGCTTCAGATACAGCTCGGGGGCGATCCGCAGGTACAGGTCGAGGTCGTAGGCGTTGATGTGGGTGAGGAACGGCGTCGCGTTGGCGCCGCCGTGCACCTGTTGCAGGATCGGCGTCTCCACTTCCAGGTAACCCAAAGAGTTCAGCGAGTCACGCAGCGAGCGCACCACCGCGCTGCGCTTGGCCAGCACTTCGCGGATCTCGGTGTTGATCGCCATGTCGACGTAGCGCTGCCGCACCCTGGCCTCGGGATCGGCCAGCCCTTTCCACTTGTCGGGCAACGGGTGCAGGCATTTGCCCAGCATCCGCCAGTCCGCCGCGAGCAGCGACAGCTCGCCGCGCCTGCTGGCCCCGATCTGGCCGCTCACCTCGATCAGATCGCCCAGATCGAAGAACTCGCCGAACTCGGCGCTGCGTGCGGCGCCGACCCGATCGCGATCGATGACCAGCTGGATGTCGTCGGTCCAGTCCCGGACCACCGCGAAGATCACGCCGCCGTAGTCGCGGATGCGCAGCAACCTGCCGCAGACCCGGACCGTGGTGCCGCGCGGGGAACGCCGCGCGTCGGCGACCGTATGCGTCGGCGGGTAGGCGACCGGATAGGGATCGATGCCGGATTCCGCCAGCCGAGCCAGTTTGTCCATCCGAACTCGGACCTGTTCCGGCCTGCGCGGCAATTGTTCGGTGCCCTCGAGTTCGGGTAGGTCCGGCGGGCTACCGTCGGCGTGCAGACCCGTCACCGTGGCGGGCACCGCGACATGCTCGCCGGTGTGGATCGCGGTGTCCGGCTCCTTGCCGAAGCGCGGCAGGAAGCCTTCGGCCAGCGCGCTGGCCATCGCGACCCGTGGCAGCTGCCTGCGCTCTTCGAACAGGAAGAACCGGGGCACCCAGTGCGGCTGGTACTTCACATTCGAGCGATACAGCGCCTCCAGCTGCCACCAGCGGGAGAAGAACAGCAGCACGCCGCGCCACAGACGCAGCACGGGACCGGCCCCGATCCGGCCGCCCTCCTCGAACACCGAGCGGAACACCGCGAAGTTCAGCGACACCTTGGTGATGCCGTACAGCTCCGAGTTCAGCGCGAGCTGCGAGATCATCAGCTCCATCACGCCGTTGGGACCACCTGGATCGCGGCGCATCAGCTCCAGCGATACGCCGGTGCGTCCCCACGGCACCAGCGACAGCATGCCGAGCACCCGGTCCTGCGGATTGACCGCCTCCACCAGCAGACAATCGCCGTCCAAGGCGTCGCCCAGTCTGCCGAGCGCCATCGAGAACCCGCGTTCGGTCTCGGTGTCGCGCCAGGCATCGGCGCGGGCGATGATCCGGGGGAACTCCTCGGCGGGGATATCGCGATGCCTGCGGATGCGGACCACGACACCGTGCTTGCGCAGCCGGTTCGCGGCCTGGCGGACCGGCTTCATCTCCGGTCCGGCCAGCGAGAAGTTCCTGGTGTCCAGAATGGCCTCGTCACCGAGACGCAGCGCGGACAGGCCCGCGCGCCGGTACGCCGTCGCACCGAGTTCACTGGCGCCCATCACCGCGGGCGCCCAGCCGAATTGATCGGCCTGACGCAGCCAGGCATCGATGGCCTGCGGCCACGCCTCGCGGATGCCGATCGGGTCGCCACTGGCCAGCGAGACGCCCAGTTCCACCCGATAGGTCACCGCCGCCTTGCCGCTCGGGGCGAACACCACCGCCTTGTCCCTGCGGGTGGCGAAGTAGCCGAGCGAATCCTCCACGTCCGAGCGCTCCAGCAGCCCGCGCAGCGCCGACTCGTCGGTGCCGGTCATCGCGTTCGCCGCGCGTTGCGAACGCAACAGGATGATCACCGCCGCCAGCAGTGCGATCGCGCCGAACAGGCCGAGCAGGAAGTTGACGAACGGTCGCGGATGTCCGTCGAAGCGCTCGTTCTCCGCCAGCACCGCCGCGGTCACCCGGTAGACCGCCCACCCCGGCCGCTGCAGGCCCGGCGGAAGACTGCCGGGGAACAGTTCCACCAGTCCCCAGCCCAGCAGCGCGCCGATCGCCAGGCCACCGACCAGCACGCCGAGCGCCTTCCACCCGGCGCCGCGGCGCACCTTGGTGTAGAACTCCGGCCACGCCGCGATGAGCACGCCGATCACTGCCGCGTGCAGCACCATCGCCACCAGCGCGTTTATGCTGCCGCGCTCGGCGAAGGCGATGGCATTGACCACCGTGTAGATCGCGAGATAGCCGATCAGCAACCACCAGGCAATTCGTTTGCGGCTGGTGATCGCACCGGCTGTCAGCCCGACCACCAGCGCCCACATCAAGTTCGTGTCGGGGGCGTCGAAGTAATAGGTATCGATATAGCGGCGCGGCACCTGGGTCAGGAAACGCAGCGCGGGCGAGAGGCTCCAGAGGAAGCACAGCACCGCGAATACACCGAGCGTCA
Organism: Nocardia beijingensis NBRC 16342; assembly: GCF_001612785.1. Taxonomy (GTDB): domain Bacteria; phylum Actinomycetota; class Actinomycetes; order Mycobacteriales; family Mycobacteriaceae; genus Nocardia; species Nocardia beijingensis. The sequence goes on along the minus strand of NZ_BDBC01000015.1, from coordinate 206,386 downwards.
ACCCCGCGATATGCGGCACTTCCGAAAGGCGTCCGTGACCACGGTGTGGAACCGGCGGAGTCGGTTTATCCGCGGGTGGCGCGGTGTCGAGGTGTTGCTGGGCTTGCGTGGAGGTCACGGAACCAGTGTGTACGTGAGTGTGTCGGATTTGCCAAGCCTGCGGCGCGCGTGTTTGTGCGGTGTTCGCGCGGCCCCGAGTCCGGCGCGGTCCGTTTCCCGGCGGGGAGGCTCGACGACGATCTTTCGTGATTCCGTGCCGACCTGTGCGGAGCGACCGGCCGAATCGGCGGGAATTAGGTGCATGCGGTGGAGACGGTCCGATTTCTGCGCGGAGCGAGCGTGCGGCATAAGTTGCCCGGAGATCGCTGGGAAGCTGGGTCGGTGTGCGGCGAGTTCGGATGGGGGAGTAAGTATTCAACCCATGTCGGAACCAGTCGAAGTACCGATCGATGACGACGTTATTCGGCTCGGCCAGTTTCTGAAGCTGGCCAACCTGATCGATTCCGGTTCGGAGGCGAAGACGGTGATCGCCGCCGGATTGGTGCGGGTGAACGACGAGGTGGAACTGCGGCGCGGCAGGCAATTGCACATCGGTGATGTGGTCGCGCTCGCCGGTCACAAGGCGATCGTGTCCGCCTGAGCGCCCGGACGGATCCGGCCGCGCCGCCGGACCGGCTCAGTCCTCGGCGCGCACCACGATGCCGTCGTGATCGCTGTAGAGCACGTCGCCGGGGACGAAGGTGACCCCGCCGAACTCCACCGGAACGTCGCGCTCGCCGCTCCCGGTCTGCGTGCTCTTGCGCGGGTTGGTGCCCAGCGCCTTGATGCCGATGTCCAGGGTGCGCAGGATGGCGGAGTCGCGAACGGCGCCGTTGACGACGACGCCGGCCCAGCCGTTCTCGACACCGCGCCCGGCGATGATGTCGCCGACCAGCGCCGTGTGCACGCTGGCGCCGCCGTCGACCACCAGCACCTTGCCCTCGCCCGGCTCGCCGAGCGTCTGCTTGACCAGCATATTGTCCTGGAAGCAACGGATCGTGGTGATGCGTCCGGAGAACGCGGCACGCCCGCCGAACTGGATGAACTGCGTGTCGCAGCTGCGGATCTCCGGTCCGATCTCATCGGCCAGGTCGGCGGTGGCGATTACATTCTGCGATTCGGGCATGGGGTTATTTTCCAGCGCCCGCGCAGCTGAGCGTTCGCGGGGCTGTGTTTGTTTTTCCAGCGCCTGCGGCGCTGGGTGTTCGCGGCCCTCTTGTGGCTCGCGTTTACGCGACCGCCGCTTGCTCCTTCGTCGCGTGCGCGGCGGCCGCGTAAACGCGAGCCGGGCCGCGAACGCGGATGCTCGGTCTCGCTTCGCTCGGAACCGGTGGTGGGGGTGCGCTGGGCGCGTAGGTGTCCCAAGTCCGGACTCGGTGTGCGCGGATGAGGGTAGTGCTGTCAGGGCGGTCAGCGGACATCGCCCGGCGCTGACCTAGCGGTCGTTCGGATGGGAGCCGGGCGGCGATTGGGATGCTGTGGTCGGCCCGGCTTCGATGCTGCGACGGCGAGGTTCAGGATTGCGGATGGGTCGGATTCGAGCCGTGACACATCTTCGCGCGTGGGCTCTCGACGCGCGTGCTTCTCATCGATCGGCGGCGTTATCTGTGGCCGTAGCGCAGTTCGTACAGGTCGCGGTCGTGTTCGGTGCACTTGCCGTGGTCGACCAGTTCGGGGTCGAGGCCGTGCTGGAACAGGCGGAAGCGGCGCCAGACGTAGCTCAGCGCGACCGTGAAGACGACCAGCGGGACGATCATCATCACGATCAAGCCGATCTTCAGGGGCATCGGCCCGGGGAACAGCAGCACCAAGGCGAGGAGCGGGAGCATCGGCCCGATGAAACGGACGAGATAGCGCTCCATGGCCCCGTGTCCGACGAGGTCGTGAATGACCCACTCGTGCAGCTCCTCGGGGAGCTCGCGGCCCAGATCGTAGGCGACCCGTTGCCTGAAGGTGGGGGTTTTCATGCCTCTAGGCTATGCCTGTGATATAAGCCACCGCCAGGTCTCGATACGGGTCAACCGCGTCCGTGTCTGCGCTCGTAGTCCAGGCGTTCGCGCTCGCCACGCCTGCGGGCGTCGGCGTCCGCCAGCGCGGGGTCGAGACCGTGCTTGATCAGCCGATGACGTCGGTAGACGTACAGCAGCGCCACCGTGAAGTAGATCAGCGGGATGTACAGCAGCGCCATCATCGCAAGACCCATCCACAACGGACCGGGCAGTAACAGGAACAGCATCAGCGCCGGAAGCACCGGCACCAGGAATCGCAAAAGGTAACGCCGCGTAGCGCCCGGTCCGACCAGATCCTCCCGCACCCAATCGGACATCGATGCGGGCAGGGTCCGGCCGAAAATGTAACCGATCCGCTGTCCGAACGAGGGTGTAGCGCTCACGTCACAAGCATCCCGACCTGGCCGTCAGCCGCGCAACCGGGGCGCTATTCGAAGGGGCGTGGCTCAACTGCGGGTTTCGAGCGAAGCGAGACCGAGCATGTTCCGTTCGCGGCCCGGCTCGCATCCGAGTGGCCGCCGCGTCCGCGACGAAGTCGCCAGCGGTGGTCGCTCGGATGCGAGCCATAACGGGGCCGCGAACACCCAGCGCCGCAGGCGCTGGAAATCAGGCACCGAAGGCGGCTATTTGAGTGACCAAGTTGTTCGTCGTGTGCTGCACGGCGATCTTGACGAACGGCTCGATGGTCTTCCCGAGCGCTCGCCCGGCCAACCCACCGGGCACCCGGTAGTCCACGATCGCGTCGACGGTGCACAACCCGTCGCCCAACGCATGGAACAAGAAGGTGGACTCGACCTCGAAACCCTTGATCGACTCGACGCCGATGGCGAAGTCCTTCTCCCAGCGGACCACGCGGATCCGCGACTTCAGCGAGGCGGGCCCCAGCTTCATGTGCCCGTCGAAGGTGGCGCCGACGCCCTCGGTCTGCTCGCCGACCGGAGTGAAGGACTGGATACCGTGCAGGAACCGCGACAGGTTCCGATAGTCGTTCACGTAGGCGAACGCGGACTCCGCCGAGGCAGCGCAATCCTCGACGATCTTCACTTCGGTCATGCGCAGACCATAACGGTGCGGTCGGACGTGGCATGTCCTCAGCCCGCGCAAGGCCGGAGCGAAGGCGGAGGTACGCATAACCGGGGGCACGGCGACGCGGCTCAGGCTGTCACCGCGAGGGCCGCCGCCAGGCCGAAGGCCAGCGCCATCACGACCACCTCGGCCACCGCGCGGCGCAGCGAGTCCTTCGCGTCCATCCGGTGGTCGGCCGCCTTCGGCACCCAACTGCGCCGCCACCACCAGCCGAGCGCGAGCAACCCGAGCAGCACCACGGTCTTGGCGAGCAGAATCCGGCCGTAACCGGTGCTGACGAACGGAGCGAACCCACCGACCCGGATCAACCCGTTGAGCAGCCCCGTCACCGCCACGACCGCCACCAGCGGCAACGCCACCGCCGAATACCTCGGCAGCACCACCGCCCACTCGCCGCGGGTGCGCACGACCAGCGCCAGCGCGACCAGCAACCCGAACCAGGCGCCCGCCGCCAACGCGTGCACCGCCGCGAGCACCGACCCGAACGCCTGCTGCGACATGTGGCCGGTGATCGGCCGCAACGCCAGCGCGACCGCCGCGAACACCAGCACCAGATCGGCGGAGGCGGACTCGGGCCGCCGGAAGGCCAGCGCCGACCCACCGGCCACCGTCGCGACGCCGACCAGAATGGCGAGCCCGACCTGTCCGCCGCTGACGTCGACCAGATAGGTGCCGAACTCACCCGCGCCCAGTTCCCGTACCGGAACGCCAACCACCTCGGCCGCCTCGAAGATCAACACGGCGAATTCCGCGACCGCCCAGATCCCGGCGAGCACCGCCAGCAGCCGCCACGGTGTCCGTGAGCGCGGCGCGACCCTGGGCAGCGCGGCCAATCCCAGCGCGGTGGCACCGACGCCGTCGGCCACCACCCGGACCACGGCCTCACCTGGCAGCGGGCCCGGCAGGATCAGGATCCAGGCGAGTGCGACGCCGAGCAGCCCGGCCGGGACGGTCATGAGCACCGCCGGCCACGGCATCCGGCCGGGGGCGCGCCGAGCGCAGTCCCGGCCGCCGGTCTTCACGTCGCTCACCGCTTCTGGCCGCGGCTCCTGCCGCCGAACAACGCGAACGCGAGCCCGCCACCGAACAACACGACCGCGCCGACGACGAACACCCACAGCGGAATCCCGTCCGAGCCGTCCGAGCTGTCGTTCGCCTTCGCGTTCGGTTTGGGTCCGGGCGTGCCGTTACCCGGCTTGCTGAGCGTGAAGTGCCGCTTGCCGCTGACCGGGTGCCCGTCGGCGGAGGTCACCCGATAGGCGATGGTGTATTCGCCGGCCGGGCCCAGCTCGCCGAGGGCGACGCTGACCGTCTTGCCCTCGACCACCGGATCACCCTTCGACCACAGATTGCCGTCCGGCCCGACGACGGTGAGTGACGGGAAGCTGGGCTGGAGTTCCTCGTTGAACGTGACACTGGCGCGGTCGGGACCCGCGTCCACGGTCGCGTTGTCCTCCGGGACGCTTCCGGTGGCCGCGGAGTGCGCGGCGGCGACTCCGGTCGCGGCGATGCCGAATCCGAGCAGGAACAGGCTCGCCACCAGGGTGGCGAGGAGGCGGCGGTTCATGCGCGCCGCCCGCGGATCACGGTGCCGACGCCGAGGGCGACACCGAGCAGGCCGAGCGCGAGACCGATCCCGCCGAGCCAGCGGGCGGTGTCGTCTTCGTGCTCATCGTCCTCGTCCGCGGCCTCGCTGCTCACCTTGTGCCCGTCCGCGTGGTCCTTCGCGGCGGCCAGGGTGAGCGACGGGGCCGGATGCTCGGGTTCGTCGCCGTCCTTCTGGACCGGCTGATCCCAGCTGACCACCTTGCCGTCGGAGTAGGTCTGCTTGGCGGGGAAGCTCACCGAATCCAGCGCGGGCAGCGGGCCGACGGATACCGCGAAACGCTGGAACTGACCGGGCGGGATGCCCGGCGCGCCGGGATCGGCGGTCCAGGTGATCGCGGTGACTTCCTTCTTGTCGTTGCGTTCGACCTTCGCCGACCAGCCGGGAAGCGGCTCGGTCCGAGCGGATTTCAGGTTGGGCACGGTGACGGTGAGCGCGGTGGTGCTCGCGGTGTCCGATTCGGTGGGCACCCGGAAGGTGGCGACGGCGTATCCGCCTTGTGCCGCGCCGGGCGCGTCCACCGTGACGTGTGCTCCTGCGGCGCCGCCTGCGAGCAGAACGAGTGCGGTTGTCGCGACCGTCGTCGTGACGGCGCGCGAGATCGAGTTGGGCATGCTGAGGTCTCCTGTGCGGAAGGAAGGGGTGTCGGAGGGTCAGACCGACACCGGCGGCGCACGAGGCCCGCGGTCGCCCAGCGAAACGCAGCGATAGAGGGGGAGGCCCGGGGCGGCCGAGAGCGGCGCGCCTGCGATGCGCGCCCGCCGCGGCGGAGCGAATATCACGCGCAGTGCACCGGAGGCGGCGGCGAAGAGCCGCTCGGCGAGGACGATGAGAGCCGCGCAACCGGCCGTCGCGACGGTGTGCGCGAACAGCATCCATCCCGTCGGCAGCGCGGAAGTCGTTGCGCCGTCGGCGGTTCCGGAATGATCGTGGCCCACCAGCACCGACAGCGCCGCGTGGCTCAGCAGCTGGCCCGCGCCGAGCAGCCCGGCCACGACGGACGGGCGTGCGCACGCCCGTGCGGTCGCCGCGGCCGAGCCGGCTCCGGCGGCGATCAGCAACAGCAGCGTCAGCTCGGCGGAGCCGGGCGCACCGCCGCCCGCCGCACCGTGGGCGGCCACGGCGAGCACGCCGACGAGCACGCCGACCAGGCCGCCACGCAGGTGGCCGGTGATCGGGTGCGCGGACATCGGGTCGGGGAAGCTCAGCGTACGCCGAGCCGGGCGAGGATGTCCGACTCGATCCCGGACAGCTCGTGGGAGATCGACGCGTGCACCGAACGGCGGCGATTGGCCGGCATCTGGTCGGAGGTGTGCACGGCCGCCGTCAGGCTGCCGAGGCGGTCCTTGGTCGCGGCGACGAACTTCTGGGTCTCGCCCTTGTCCTTGCCGTTCTGCGAGCCGATCTTCTCCAGCGCCGCTTCGGCGTTCGTGATCCGCGCTTGCAGTTTGGCGCCGTGACCGGTGAAGTCGCCGAGCTGGTCGATGCCGACGCCGAGCTGCTGGGCGCGGCGGGTGTCGAGCTGCCCGCGCAGGAAGGTCGCGCCCCGGTAGGCGAGCGGAGCGAGCACCGGGATGAGCACCCGGGCCACGCCGAGGTATTTCTTCACCTGACCGGCGCTGAACGGATCGCGTTCGGCCTTGGCCGCCACCTTCAGCGCGGCCTTCTCCTCGGCCTGGAATGCCGCGATCTGCGCCTTGGCGACCTTGCGCTGGGTGCGGGCCTCGGCGCGGCGCGCCTTGCGGTCGTTCTTCGCGACGAGCTTGGCCTCCATCGCGGCCTTGTGCTTGAGGGCTTTCGCCTCGGCCCTGCGGCTCGGCCGCCGCTTGCGCTTCGTGAACAACCCCATCGAAGGCCCTCCGTCATGCTGGTTCACCATGGCAGTACGACGCCGGGGAAGCCCGTCCGCCCATGTCACACGCTTTGCCGACACCCTATCGGTTCCACACCGTCAGCTGCGAGGGTAGTGCGCCTCGCCCGCTGGCGATTCCCAGCGCCGCCGAGCGATCGCTCCGCCGAACTCCCGTCTTCACCCGACGTCTGCCGACCGGCGCCCATCGGTCACGCCGCACATCGTCCACAAACAGCAGCGATGCCGGAACCACGCAGCCGGGGCAGCGAGTTGGCTGGAAGCGAAATGGCTCTGTGGGGGTGGGATCGACGCAACTGGCGGGTGGCCTGCGGTGCGGCCTTGCCGCGATACACGCCCACCCCAGCCTGGCTACGTCTTGCGAGCGAAGAAGACCGAGAACCACCCCAGTTCCAAGTAGGTGACTTCATCACGCGCGGCCCGACGCGATGGGCAACGGGCAATGGGCGAGCGGCGAATATCGAGGTTGCCGACCGCCCAACGCGCTCAGCGCACCGCAACCCCGGCTTTCGAGCGAAGCGAGACCGAGCATCCGCCGTTCGCGGCCCGGCTCGCGTCCGAGTGGCCGCCGCGTCCGCGACGAAGTCGCCAGCGGCGGTCGCTCGGACGCGAGCCATGAAAGGGCCGCGAACACGCCGCGACGCAGTCGCGGCCAAACCAACACAGGCGCTGAAGTTCAACACTGTCGGGGTAGGGGACCATACTGCTTAGCGTGGATTCGGACATCGGTGACCGGGATGGTGGCAAGCGCAACGGGACGGCCGTGGATCGAGCCACCGACGTGCCGACCGCCTTCATCGATGCGAGGGCACTGATCGGCTGCCGCCATCGCCTGCGGATGGACGCCTCGCACCCGGAGGCACTGACGGGACTCGTCGAGGACGCGGGCGTACGCCAGCGCAGGGACGCCGCGGCCGCGCACCGCGCCCGGGTACGCGACGCGCTGGTCGGCGCGGACCCCGATGCCTGGGTGGTGATCGATGCCGGGCTGCGCGCCGCCGAGCGTGCCGAGGCGACGATGCGCGCGTGCCGAGCAGGCGCACGGCACATCTGGGGTGGACTGCTGCCGCAGGAGCCGGACACCGGCAGGCGCGGAGGTTCGGAGATCCTGTTGCGCGACGCCGACCGCGGCGGCTACATCCCGATCATCGTGGTGAACCACAAGGTGACCGATCCGCGGCAACCCGAGCCGGCCGATTTCCACCCCACCACCTCCGACCCGTATCACTGGGACCCGCAACCGGATCCGCGCCGCAAACTCCGCCAGCAGCCCCGCGACCAGCAGCGGCTCGCCCATCTGCACCGGATGCTGCAACGGCACGGCCTGGCCAGCCCCGCGCTGGTCGGCGGCGTCATCGGTTTCGACTTCGATCGCATCCTGGTGCACGACCTGGCGCCGCTGCTGGCCGATTACGACCGCCGCTACGCCGACCGGATCGCGGTGGTGCGCGGCGAGCTGCCCACCGTCCCGTCGAAGGTGCCCGAGTGCAGGCAGTGCCCGTGGTGGACGCGCGGGATCGACGGCCCGAGCTGCGAGAGCTGGCTGATCGAGCATCGCGACGTCAGCTTGGTCGCGCCCGGCTCCCGCGCCGAGGTGCTGCGCAGGCACGACGTCGAGACCATCGACGAGCTCGCCGCCTGGGTGGGCGATGAGCCGGAGGACTGGCAGCACGGCCCGTTCGACGAGGCCGTGGTCACCGCGCGAGCGTGGATCGCGGGCGCACCGCTGGTGCGGCGGGTCGAGCGGGTGTGGGTGCGGCGGGCGGACGTGGAGGTCGACGTCGATCTGGAGAGTTTCCAGGAGCACGGCGCGTACCTGTGGGGGACGCTGCTGAACGGCGTGTACCGCCCGTTCGTCACCTGGGATCCGCTGCCCACCGAGGACGAGGGCCGCTCCTTCGGCGAGTTCTGGACCTGGCTGATGACGGTGCGCGCCGAGGCCGCCGCGGCGGGCAAAACGTTCGCCGCGTACTGCTATTCGCGCACGGCGGAAGACAAGTGGCTGTACGAGTCGGCGCGCCGGTTCGCGGGCCGCCCCGGCGTGCCGACGGTGGAGCAGGTGCGCGCGTTCGTGGACGGCCCGCAATGGGTGGACATGTTCCAAGCCGTCTCCGATCAGTTCATCTGCCCGAACGGCAAGGGACTGAAGAAGATCGCCCCGGTCGCCGGGTTCTCCTGGCGCGATCCCGAGGCGAGCGGCGAGGCGTCGATGAGCTGGTACCGGCTCGCGGTCGGTTACGACGGCGCGGCGCCCGACGCGAGCCAGCGCACCCGGTTGCTGGAGTACAACGAGGACGACGTGCGCGCCACGCAAGTGCTGCGGGAGTGGATGACCACCCGCGCCGACGCGGAGGTCGCCGGTCTCGCCGATTTCCGGCAAGCGCCCGATGCGCGGTCGCACGGGACGGTCGCGGGTTACGCGGTGGCGCCACCTTCGGCTCCGTAGTCCGCGCGCGGCGGTACCATCGCGACGTGACAGAGCACGTCGAACAACTCGAGTTCCAGGCAGAGACCCATCAGCTGCTCGAGCTGATGATCCATTCCGTCTACTCCAACAAGGACACCTTCCTGCGGGAGCTGATCTCGAATTCCTCCGACGCGCTGGACAAGCTGCGGCTGGAGTCCTTCCGGGACAAGGATCTGCACGTCGACACCTCCGACTTGCACATCGAGCTGGAGGTCGACAAGGACAACCGGATCCTGACCGTCCGGGACAACGGCATCGGCATGTCGCGCGCCGAGGTCGTCGACCTGATCGGCACCCTCGCCAAGTCCGGTACCGCCGAGCTGCGCAGGAAGCTGAACGAAGCCAAGTCCGAGGCCGCCGCCGAGGAGCTGATCGGCCAGTTCGGCATCGGTTTCTACTCGACCTTCATGGTGGCCGACAAGGTCACGCTGACCACCCGCCGCGCGGGCGAGACCACCGGCACCCGGTGGGAGTCCACCGCGGGCAGCTCCACCTACACGATCGAAGAACTCGACGAGGCCCCGCAGGGCACGTCGGTCGCACTGCACCTCAAGCCGGTGGACGAAGAGGATCACCTCTTCGACTACACGCTGGAGTGGAAGCTGCGCGAGATCGTCAAGAAGTACTCCGACTTCATCTCCTGGCCGATCCGCATGCAGGTGGAACGCACCGTCACCGAGGGCGAAGGCGAGAACGCCGAGCAGAAGACGATCCTCGAGGACCAGACGCTCAACTCCATGAAGGCGCTGTGGACGCGACCCAAGAGCGAGGTCTCCGACGAGGAGTACAAGGAGTTCTACAAGCACGTCAGTCACGGCTGGGACGATCCGCTGGAGATCATCCCGCTGAAGGCCGAGGGCACGTTCGAATACCAGGCGCTGCTGTTCATCCCGTCGCACGCGCCGTTCGACCTGTTCACCCGCGAGCACAAGCGCGGCGTGCAGCTCTACGTGAAGCGGGTGTTCATCATGGACAACTGCGAAGAGCTCATGCCGGAGTACCTGCGCTTCGTCAAGGGTGTGGTGGACGCGCAGGACCTGTCGCTCAACGTCTCCAGGGAGATCCTGCAGCAGGACCGGCAGATCCAGATGATCCGCAAGCGTCTGGTGAAGAAGGTGCTGTCCACGGTCAAGGATCTGCAGGGCGCCGAGGACCAGACCAGTTACCAGACGTTCTGGAAGGAGTTCGGCCGCGTCCTGAAGGAGGGCCTGCTCTCCGACTTCGACAACCGCGACACCATCCTGCAGGTCTCCTCGTTCGCCTCGACGAACTCCGAGACCGAGCTCACCACGCTGGCCCAGTACGTGGAGCGGATGCCGGAGGGGCAGGACACCATCTACTACATGACCGGCGAGACCCGTCAGCAGGTCGAGAGCTCCCCGCATCTGGAGGCGTTCAAGGCCAAGGGCCGCGAGGTGCTGATCCTCACCGACCCGGTGGACGAGATGTGGGTCGGTTCGGTGCCGGAGTTCGACGGCAAGGCGTTCCAGTCCATCGCCAAGGGCGAGGTCGATCTGGAGACCGAGGAGGAGAAGAAGGCCTCCGAGGCGCTGCGCGAGCAGCAGGACAAGGACTTCGCCGATGTCCTGTCCTGGCTGGGCAAGACGCTGGAGCAGAACGTCAAGGAGGTGCGCCTGACCAACCGGCTCACCACCTCTCCGGCCTGCCTGGTCGGTGACGTGTTCGACTTCACGCCGATGCTGGAGCGGATGTACCGTGCCTCGGGGCAGGCACTGCCGGAGAGCAAGCGAATCCTGGAGCTCAACCCGACCCACCCGCTGGTCACCGGCCTGCGCGACGCGTACTCGGCCAAGAAGGACGAGGCCGACGCGGGCACGGCCACCGAGCTGTCGGAGACTGCCGAACTGCTGTACGGCACGGCGGTGCTCGCCGAGGGCGGTGAACTGAAGGATCCGGCGCACTTCGCGCACATCCTCACCGATCGGCTCACCCGCACCCTGTGAGTCCGCGCGACCGGAGGGCAACGACGATGTCCTCCGGTCGCGGCCGGTGCGGTCGGCGGCGTTTCGGCCATTTCGTGGTTACGGTGATCGGCGGGATGGCATATTCGCAGGACTGGGGAGTTCGCCCCCGGGTGGCGCGGTTAGATGTGGATGCCTGAAAGGATCGTCACAAACATGTCCGCAAACCCGCTTGCCGTCGCCGAGCCGTGGGATCTGGTCGCCGACGGATACGACGAGTTCGCACCCGCGATCATGCAACCGTTCTCGGCGCGGGCGCTCGAGTTCGCGTCGCTCTCGCCGGAATCCCGGATCGTGGACGTGGCGGCGGGGCCTGGCACCCTCAGCCTGCTGGCCGCGAGACAGGTGGCGCAGGTCGAGGCCATCGATTTCGCGGAGTCGATGATCGCGCGCCTGGCGAAGAACGCCGCTGCCGCCGGGCTGACGAATATCCGGGCGCGAGTGGGCGACGGGCAGGAGCTGCCGTACGAATCCGACCGGTTCGACGCCGGGTTCTCCATGTTCGGACTGATGTTCTTCCCGGACCGTGCCCGCGGATTCGCCGAGCTGTTCCGGGTGCTGCGGCCGGGTGGCACGGCGGTGGTGTCGAGCTGGGCGCCGATCGCGGACTCGCCGCTGATGCGGATGATGTTCGGCGCCTTGACCGCGGCCGACCCGGATATCCAGGAGCCGCAGCCGAACTTCCTGAGCCTGGAGAACCCAGAGGTCTTCGAATCGGAGATGCGCGGCGCCGGCTTCGAAGCCGTGTCCATCCAGCGGCATTCGATCGCGCTCACCTTCGGCAGCCCGGAGGAGATGTGGGAGACCATGGTGCGCAGCAGCGCCCCTCTGGAACTCATGCGCCACAACGTGAGCGCGGAGGTCTGGGCTCGGCGCGCCGCCGTCATGAAAGCGTTTCTCGCGGAGAAGTACCGGCCGCACTGCCCGTTGTCCACCACGGCCTACCTCGGCATCGGCCATAAGCCGCGGGAATGAGAACAGCGCGCGACCCTTCGGAAGGCCGCGCGCTGCCGGGACTGCGGAGCGGGATTACCGCGGCGCCATGCGCAGCGCGCCGTCCATGCGGATGGTCTCGCCGTTCAGGTAGTCGTGCTCGATGATGTACTGCGTCAACTGCGCGTACTCGTCGGGACGGCCCAGGCGGGACGGGAAGGGCACGCCCGCCTCGAGGCCCTTGCGGTACTCCTCGGTGACGCCGGCGAGCATCGGGGTGTCGATGATGCCGGGGGCGATGGTGTTCACCCGGATGCCGAACTGGGCCAGGTCGCGCGCGGCCGGAACGGTCATGCCGTGCACGCCGCCCTTGGAGGCCGAGTAGGCGATCTGGCCGATCTGGCCCTCGAACGCGGCGACCGAGGCGGTGTTGACGATGACGCCGCGCTGGCCGTACTCGTCCACGGCGTCGGTCTTGGCGATCGCGTCGGCGGCCAGCCGCATGACGTTGAAGGTGCCGAGCAGGTTGACCGTGATGACCGTGCGGAACAGTTCCAGGTCGTGCGGGCCGTTCTTGGACAGGATCCGGCCTGCCCAGCCGACACCGGCGCAGTTGACCACGATGCGCAGCGGAGCGCCGGACTCGACGACCTGCGCGACGGCCGCGCCGACCTCGTCGTTGCTGGTGACATCGGCGGGGATGAGGGTGACCCCGGCGGGCACGTTGTCGCCCGCGCGCTCGATCGACTGCGGTACATCCAGCCCGAAGACGGTGGCGCCGAGCTCGGCGAGACGCTTGGCGGTGGCGGCGCCGAGGCCCGATGCGCCTCCGGTGACAATGGCGGCGGAACCCGAAATCTCCACGATGGTCCTCTCGTTTGTGACAGCCAGTTGGCCCTTCGTCAATTTGCACCCTAACCGGTGCTCGGCGCGTGCCCCTGCACGGCTCCCGCGACTCGATCCCGGCGCGGGGCCTTTCCGGCAAGCCGGCGGAACCGACCGCGCAGAATGGAACCGCCCAGTCAGCTCGACCGAACAAGCGGAGTCACCGAATGACCGAATCGGCCATCAGCGCACGCCTGCCCCGGGGTAGGCACGGCCTGCCGCGGGAGCAGGTGATCGCCTCGCAGCGCGAACGAATCCTCGTCGCGACGGCGGAGGCGATGGCCGAGAACGGCTACATCGGAACATCGGTCGCGGCGATCCTCAAGCGGGCCTGCGTGTCGCGGGAGACGTTCTACGAGCAGTTCCGCTCCAAGGAAGACTGCTTCGAGGCGGCCTATCAGCGTGCGGTGCAGTTGTTGCTCGACCGGATCGCCGAGGCCACCGAGGCGGAAGACGCCGCGGCCGAGACGGGCGCCATCGCCCGCATGGACCGGATCCTGCGCGCCTATCTCCAGTACCTGGTGGACGACCCGGCCAGCGCGCGGCTGTTCTTGGTCGAGGTCTTCGCCGTCGGCTCCGCGGCCATCGCACGCCGGGCCCAGCTGCAAGAGCGGTTCGTCGAGTTGATCGCCGACGTGCTCGACGCGCGGACCGAATCGCAGCGTTTCGCCTGTCAGGCCCTGGCCGCGTCGGTCGGTTCGATGGTCACCGCTCGGATCGCGGCCGGGGACTCGGGTGGTCTGCTGGCGCTGCGGGAACCACTGCTGGATCTGTTGCGCCGGGGTGGCGGACTGTATGGAGCCGCGCTGGAGTCGAGCGCCGAGCCATCCGCGTGAGCAGCAGCGCGGCGCCTGCCAGCGCGGGAGCGAGCGCGGCGAGCCCGGCGACGGCCACGCCGCCGAGACCGGATGCGGTAGCGCCGAGCAGCGTCGCCGCGCCGAAGTAGAGGAACAGCAGGCCGGAACCGATGCCGATCGCGTGCTCCGGCAGGTGCTTGCCGACCAGGATGCCCACCGCGATGGCGAGCGCGTCGGCGGCGACCATGCCGATGGTCGAGCCGAGCCAGACGCCGGTCCAGTCGTAGTCCGTGGCCAGGGCGGCGGTCGCGAACATGGTGCGATCGCCCAGCTCGGCGAGCAAGAACGCGGACAGCACCACGAAGAACGGCGCACCGCCGAGCTTCGGCGTCTTCGGCTCCTGGTCCGCATCGCCGGTGCCGAAGTGCTCGCGCAGGGTCCACAGGCCAACGGCCAGGAAGGTGATGGCGGCGATCAGCGCGATCGCGGTGGTCGGCAGCGCCGCGCCGAGGAAGTAGCCGATGCCGACGGAGATCAGGTGCACCGCCGCGGAGGCGGTCGCGATGCCGCCGAGCACCACCCACCAGCGGTAGCGCAGCGCGAACGTCAGCGCCATCAGCTGCGACTTGTCACCGAGTTCGGCGAGGAAGACGACACCGATGGTCAGCAATGCGGTGGCGATCATGTATGGCTGCTCCCAGGTCTCCGGCCTGCCGACCGGAGAAACGGGGACGCTCCGGCCGACAACGAAAATGGTTGTCCAGGCCGAAGGTCTCGCCCACCGGCCTGATGCCGGTTCACACAGCCGGACCCGGCCCGAGCGGGCTCGGCGGATCAGTATGTCGACTGTGCGATTGGGGGCTACTCCCCTTCGCTGCCAGCGACTCTACCCGCCACGGCCTGCTCGTGCCAACCCGATGTAAGCGAAATCGCTATGCGCACAATAAGTTTGGCGATCCACGTGGCGAGTTTCGGTTACCCTCACGCGGCGAGCAGCATAGCCAGAACCGCGGTGTCGGGATCGCTGATCGGGTCCAGTCCGACCCGGCTGACCAGCGAAGTCACCGTCCCATCCGACTCCGCCTCCACCCATGCGGCACGGTGTTCCAGCCCGAGATGGGGCACGCCGGGCAACAGGACGCAGCCGGAGGCGGCGCCCGCGCACTCGGGCAGCGACGGGCGGGTTTCGGACGGAGGATGCAGCATCAGCAGCGCCGGCGGCACATGTTCGGCGAACCGGCCTGGTTCCACCGCCTCATCGCCGAGCACGGGACCTTCGGCCAGCACCAAGCCGACCGTGCCGGGAGCCGGGTCGTCGGGCAGATCCTCGCGGACGCCGAACACCGTCGAGGTCGTCAGCAGACCGGGTAGCGTGGCCACGCGCACCGCGAGGACCAGCACCTGGGCCCACTCCTTGGTGGTCTCCGGCCACCGCCCGGAGATCAAAAAGCCACGCAGCGATCCGCGCGAATGGAACGGCGTGATGCCGATCGGTTCGTTCGTGCGCATTCCTGCCTCCCGTTGTGGAACCGGGGGCGACCTTGCCCGTTTATTCGATCTGGATTCCCGAATATGAACCAGGAGTCACCTGGCACACAAGTACCAAAGAGTGCCAATCGGACAGGCGGGCACGAGTCGGCGGGCAATCGGGCTGCGCACCCGGCGGATCGGGCGCGACCTCACCGGGGCCGGATCGGCAGGGGCGGCATGGCGTTCCCGGCAACATGCCCGCGTCGCCGGGAGACAGAACGGGCCCGCGAGCCCGCCGCGCGTGGCGGACGGATTCGCGGACCCGGTCGCGGTGTGCCGAGCGGGCTCAGCCGAAGATGAGGCCCTTGGCCTGCGAAGTCGCCTTGGCGAAGCGCTCCTGCACGTCGGCCCAGTTGACGACGTTCCAGAACGCGGTGACGTAGTCGGCCTTCACGTTCTTGTACTGCAGGTAGAAGGCGTGCTCCCACATGTCGACCTGCAGCAGCGGGATGATGCCGAGCGGAACGTTGGCCTGCTGGTCGTAGAGCTGGAAGGTCAGCAGCTTCTGGCCGAGGGTGTCGAAGCCGAGCACCGCCCAGCCGGAGCCCTGCAGGCCGTTGGCGGCGGCGGTGAACTGCGCGCGGAACTTGTCGAACGAACCGAACTGGTCGTCGATCGCGGCGGCCAGCTCGCCGACCGGCTTGTCGCCGCCGTTGGGGGAGAGGTTCTTCCACCAGATGGAGTGGTTGACGTGCCCACCCAGGTGGAACGCGAGGTTCTTCTCGTGCAGGAAGATGGCGCTGTGATCGCCCGACTCGCGAGCGGCTTCCAGCTTCTCCAGTGCGGTGTTCGCGCCGGCGACGTAAGCGGCGTGGTGCTTGGAATGATGAAGCTCGTTGATCTGCCCGGAGATGTGGGGCTCCAGGGCGCTGTAGTCGTAATCCAGATCTGGCAGCGTGTACTCAGCCACGATGTCCCTTCCTATGTCGGGCTGGTTGTGCCCGTTGTTCCGGACCCAGCCAACCATCATTCGTACACCCGGTCGATTCCAACTCGGGCCCACGTCCGCACATTCCGGTGATGCCGCTCACATCAGGCGGGTCGCGCACCGTCACATCGCGCACATCGGCCCCACAGGAAACGCACGCGTAGCATCGAACCATGTCGTGGTACGACGAACTAGTGGGGCGTCTGAGCCTCCCCGAACCCGTCATGGTCGCTCCCGAGCATGCCCTGCCCGGCCGGGCGGAACCGCTCGACGTGCCGGATACCCACTACGTCAACGGTCACCCGATCCGCCCGCCGTTCCCGGAGGGGCTACAGCTCGCGGTCGTCGCGATGGGCTGTTTCTGGGGTGCGGAGAAGGGCTTCTGGGAACTCGACGGCGTCTACACCACGGCGGTCGGATATGTCGGCGGCTACACGCCGAATCCCACCTATGAAGAGGTCTGCAGCGGGCGGACGGGCCACGCTGAGGCCGTGCTCGTCGTGTTCGACCCCGCGGTGATCGACTACGCGGGCATCCTCAGGCACTTCTGGGAGAACCACGATCCCACCCAGGGCATGCGGCAGGGCAACGACCGCGGCACCCAATACCGTTCCGCCGTGTGGACCTTCGGCGGCCAGCAGGCCGATCTCGTCCGCTCGACGGCCGAGGCCTACGGCAAGCGGCTGGCCGCGGCGGGATACGGGCAGATCACCACGGAGATCGCGCCGCTGCCCGGACTGGCGGCCTTCTACTATGCCGAGGGCTATCACCAGCAGTACCTGGCCAAGAACCCCGGCGGATACTGTCCGGTGCACGCCACCGGAGTGAGCTGCCCGGTGGGCACCGGCGCCTGAGCGCCATCGCACGACGAACCGCACGTGCCGTCGCACGGATGCGGTTCGCTCGCGACGATGTCGATCAGAGCGGCGGAGCGATACCGGGACGACTGGCCCTCGGGTCGCCCGCGTCGTGTGCTCGCCACCACCGCGCGCCGCCCGCGACGAAGTCGGCCAGCGGGATCTGCTTGCCCCGCGCGTCGTGCACGGTGATGTCGTCGAACCACACCCGGACGTCGAGTTCGCGCGGGTCGATGCCCTCCTCCTGGGAGAACTCGAGGACGTGCGCGGATTCTCGATCGGCGATGCGGGTGTCGAAGCTGAGCAACTCGCTCCACAGCGCCCAGCTGCTGTCGTCGAGGTCGATGAACTCCCAGCCGTGCAGCCGTCCGCCGCCGAAACTCCGGATCGCCTCGTCCAAGCCGTCCAGTCGCAGCGGCAGCACCTGAGGTTCCAGGTCGTCCCAGTGCTGTCTCCGCAGTGACGCGGCGACCCGGCTCACGCCGGTGAAGGTCACCTGCACCCGGCCGTCCTCCGCCGCGGTCCCGTCTTCGGGAAGAGTCAGCACTTCTAGGTCGAGTCGCAGTTCGCCTGCGGCCTCGTCGACCGCGAGGCCGAGGCACGTGGCCTCGGACAACGCGATGTTGAGACCTGCGGTGTCCATTCCGTGGCGTAGCCCCCTGCTCACGTTCATGCGCTCAGGCTACCGACCGTCTCCGCCGGAACCCGGGATTTCGGCGGCGTTCCGAATTCAATGGAACCGAACGCGCTCCGGCCCCGTCCAAGTAGATATCGGAACCCCTTCGGTCGCGGGTTCCGATGTCGGCGACGAATGGCCGCTCCGGGATTGGTATGGAGGGGAGTCCCGGATCGGTCATTCGCATCGCTCGACCGTTAGGGGCTGAATCCGGACGTCTATCAGGTAAACGCGGCGGGTTCCGACCGGAAGTCCGAAACCAGCCCGTACCGGTAGCTGATAAGTTGCTAAAAAGCTGGGCCGATCGGGCGAAACGCCGCCGACACCTGCGACTTGTGGATCGATCTGTGGATTATGTGGATAACTTCGCCCGAGTTATGCACAACCAGCATCGGGCGGGTGCCCGGTCGAGTTCCGGATGGCAGAACATACCCGAAGTCGTGGCTCGCTGTCGAGGACGCTCCCCTGGGATGGAACTGCACGGCGGCCCGCCACGCATGGCAGGATCGAATCTGTGACGAGCCCCCACGTTCCGTCGGTCACGGTGGAGGACGTGCCTGCCGAATTCGACAGCAGCGCGCCCGCGTCGGCCGACACGCCGCGACCGATTCTGCTCGACGTCCGGGAGGACGACGAGTGGCGGCTCGGGCACGCCCCGGGTGCGATCCACATCCCGATGGTCGACGTTCCCGCGCGGATCGACGAGCTGGAGTACGCCGCCGATCTCTACGTCATCTGCAGGCAGGGCGGCCGGTCCCTTCAGGTGGTCGAATATCTCACGCACATCGGCTACGAGGCCATCCAGGTCAGCGGGGGCATGGTGGCGTGGCAACACGCCGGCCGCCCGCTGGTCGCGGAGGGCGACCACGAGGCGAAGATCTACTGACGAAAGAACGAGGTGCGCGGGTGAGTACGGTGGTGCAACCTTGTGCGCGCTGCGGTGCGCGCTGGGCCGTGCAAGGGGCGCCGATGCACTGGTGCCCGCGCTGCCGCGGCGTACTCCTCTCGCCGGGGCCGATCGACGCGCCCGCCAGCCGTCGCAACTACCGCTGGGTGGCGCGCAAACCGGACCACCGCGCCAGGCGAGCGCAGTCATCCGTCCGGTCGGCCGCACCGAGCGAAACGCCCCGGTACACGCAGATCCCACGCTGGGGGTTGATCGACCAGCCGCCACACCCGGGCCGCGCGGCGCGGCGTCCGTTCGGCAAGCTGACCGACGCGGTGACCAGGCTGCTGGTCGCCACGGCGGTCGTCTTCGGACTCGCGGCCGTCGCCGAGCTGGCGCGCTATGCGGTGCTGTTGCGCAACCGGACCCGTTTGATCCACCCCGCCGTCCTCTTCGCCTCCGACGCGTTGGTCATCGGCGCGGGCGTGCTCGCGATCGTGCTCGCGCTGCTGGCGGCCGCGGCCACGGTCGGACGGCTGATCGAGATCAGGCGCTCGGCCTACGCCGCTTCGGGCAGGCGCGACCCGCGATCGCCGCGAGCGCTCGCGTTCGGTTGCCTGGTTCCGGTGGTCAACCTCCTGTGGCCGGGGGTCTTCCTGAGCGAAGTGGCCGCGTTGCAGGACGATCCCCGGATGCGCCGGACCGTCCGGATCTGGTGGGCGGCGTGGGTCTTCGGCGGACTCGTCGCGGCGGCCGCGCTACTGTGGCGGACCGCGGATTCGTTGCAAGCCGAGGCGGACGGGGTGCTGTTCACCGCGTTCACCGACGCGGTCGCCGCGGTGGTCGCGGTGCTGACCCTCTGGGTGTTGCGCACGATCGAGGGGCGCGACCTGCTCGGTCGCGGCCGGACCGCACGCCGCTGGCTGATCGCGGTCGACCCCGCCGTGCCGGTGATCGAGCCGGTGCATCCCGGCGGGCGAGGCCAGGCCCGCGCCGACACGCACGAGGACAACGGTGCTCAGGACCGTGAGCAGGAGGAGGTTATGGCCAAGTGAGCCAGGGCAGTCGCGCGCCGTTCGTCGTCGCGCATCGAGGCGCATCGGCGGCGCGCCCCGAGCACACGCTCGCCGCCTACGAGCTCGCGCTGCAGGAGGGCGCCGACGGCGTCGAGTGCGATGTCCGGCTGACCAGGGACGGGCATCTGGTGTGCGTGCACGACCGCACCGTCGACCGGACCTCGTCGGGCAGCGGCCTGGTCAGCGAGATGACATTGGACGAGCTCCGCGCGCTCGATTTCGGGGCTGACGGCGCGCCCGCCTCGGTGCTGACCCTCAGCGAGCTGATCGGCCTGGTGCTGGACTGGCGCAGCAGGCCGACCAAGCTGTTCATCGAGACCAAGCACCCGGTCCGCTACGGCGCGCTGGTGGAGAACAAGCTGCTCGCCGAGCTCCAGCGCTTCGGCATCGCCACCCCGGCCTCGGCCGATCATTCCCGCGCGGTCGTGATGTCGTTCGCGGCCACCGCCGTGTGGCGCATCCGGCGCGCCGCCCCGCTGCTGCCCACCGTTCTGCTCGGCGAGTCGTCACGCTACCTCGGCGGATCGGCGGCCACCACCGTCGGCGCCACAGCTGTCGGGCCATCGGTGAAGACCTTGCGCGAGCACCCCGACCTGGTCGACAAGGCCGCCGCCGCGGGCCGCGCCACCTACTGCTGGACCGTCGACGATCCGGACGACGTCCAACTGTGCGCCGACCTCGGCGTCAGCTGGGTCGCCACCAACCACCCCGGCCGCACCAAGTCGCTACTGCCCGCCGCCTGACCGGAACTGCCGGGCCGGGCTGATTCGGGACATCTCGCCCATACAGCCACCTGAGGTCGTGCCAGTCGTTTCGGCAGTGGATCGATCGAGACAGACACGTGTCCCGCTGATCCGAAGAGGTCCCTAGACGTCCGTCGCTTCTGCGCAGGCAGTGAGAAGGCCGGAGCGGGGTGTCGGCGGCATTTCGCCACGCCCACACGGCGCAGGTAATTCGGGCGCCAATTCCTTACGGAACCACACCACCGCAACCACGGCTTTCGAGCGAAGCGAGACCGAGCATCCGCCGTTCGCGGCCCGGCTCGCGTCCGAGTGGCCGCCGCGTCCGCGACGAAGTCGCCAGCGGCGGTCACTCGGACGCGAGCCACAAAGGGGCCGCGAACACCCAGCGCCGCAGGCGCTGGAAAAACAAACACAGTAAGTTGACCCCTCGTGGGTAAAAGCAAGCGCAACAGTCCTAAGCCCGGCGGGAACCGGGCGCAGCGTCTCGCCGAGCGGCGGGCGGCGCAGGAGCAGGCGGCACGGATCGTCTCGCGTCCGTTCGAGGGCCTGGCCGCGGAGTGCGATCTGATCGCCCTGCGCGAATTCGTTCCGTCGGCCACCGCGACCTTGACCCTGGCGGCCGAGGTGGCGGCGGAGCGGCCGGTCGTGCTCGGAACGGTGCTACCCGGCGCGGTGGCCGCGTTGGTGCGCGCCGGTGACGAACCCAGCGGTTACGTCGGCGCACAGGTGCAATTCCAGGGCGCGGACCCGGCCGCCGATCTGGCCGCGGCGATCCTGTGGACGCAGTCCGCCGAACCCGGTGATTCGCTGACCTCCGTGGAGAGCGTGGCGGGCGGCCCGCGGCTGGCCGATGTCATCGACCCCGCCGCGAGCCTGGATTTGACCGTGCACCAGGACTTCGATTGGTGGGTGCCGGCGGGGGTGGAGCCCGACGCGCAGGTCGCCGCCACCATCGAGCAGGCCAAGCAGGCGATCATGCCGTCGGCGCGGCTCGGGCTGGACGCCGACGCGATCGGCGCCGCCTGGTGGGTGGACGCGGGCGAGAAGGCGCACATCCGCTGGGTGCGGCCGGAGGACGAGGACGCGCTCATGCTGGCGCTGGCCCGCCTGCACGCTTCCGGGGGGCTGCACCTCGGCGATGGCTCTCGATTCGCGGGGTCCTTCCGCACCCACGGCGTGCTGGTCCCGGTCTTCGACCTGGACCGCGAGCGGCACCCCGACGAATGGGTGAAGCCCGCGGCCGAATTCGGCGCTCGCCTGTCCGAGGCGCTGGCCGTGGACGCCCCGTTGACCTCCGACGAGCGGCGCTCCCGCGACGGCCTGCGGTCGCGTCAGGTCACCTTGCGCTGAGCCTCGGAGACACGGAACTTCGGGAAAAGCGGTCGGTGTTTCAATTGGCGCCGGTACCGCCCGGAAGGCGGGGAAAGAATTGCCGAAGCACTGCGAAATGCGATGAGACCGCCGTTTACACCGACAGAGCAAATCGGAGCTGAACAGCGACAGGCCCGGTTCCCGATACGGGAACCGGGCCTGTTCGGCGACCTCCGTCAGACGGAGCCGCCGGCCACCGACGGCGCGCCGGAGGCATCGCTCGGGCCGCTCATTTCCCGGGCGACGAATTCCTCCAGGTCGAACAGGTTCGACCCGGCGCGATCGGCGATGGTGAGCAGGGTGGTCATGTTCGCGACTTCCTCGACCTGTTCCTTGAGGAACCACTGCATGAACTGTTCGCCGAGGTAGTCGCCCTCTTCCCGGGCGGTGCTCGCCAGCTGGATGATCTGCTCGGTGACCGTCTTCTCCTGCGCTAGCGCGAGCGCGATCGGCTCCCTGGCATTCTCGAACCGCGATTTCGCGGCGTCGATGCCGGAAATCTCGACGCTGATATCCCGGTCGAGGAAGTACTGCACGATCATCATCGCGTGATTGCGCTCTTCGACGGCCTGCTTGTAGAACCGCTTGGCAAGCTGCGGGAGATCGGCATTGTCGAACCACACCGCAATCGCGATGTACTGATGCTCGGCATTGAATTCGTGCCGGATCTGATCGTGCAACAGGCTGTGAAATTTGCTGCGAGGTGATTCCGGATGGCTTGACATGGCATCGACATTAGCGCCGGCCATGTCCCATGTCATCCAAGTGCAGCCTTAATGAGGCTAGTGTTGCCTAATTAATTCTTCGCGGCGCCAGCCATTTTCGGCGCCGCGATATCGGCGTGCGGTCGCGACCGCATCTCCCGGGCCACGAACTCCTCGACGTCGAACAACTGCCCGTCGGCGCGGTCGATCACGGCCAGCATCGTGCTCATCCCGGCGACGTTCTTCACCTGTTCGGCGAGGAACCATCGAATGAATCGTTCGCCCAGATAGTCGCCGGAAGTGCGAGCCGTATGAGCCAGATCACTGATACCAGCGCGGCGGGCCTGCTCGATCTCCAGCAGTAAAGCGACTGCGGCGCGCGGGCTTTCGAAGGTGGACTGGATCTCGTCCAAGCCGCCGATCTGCACCGGGAGATCCCGGTCCAACAGGTACTGCACCATGCGCAGCGCGTTACCGTGGTGCTCGCGTGACCGGTCGTAGGCGTGTCCGGCCAATCGCGGCAGCCTGCGCGCGTCGAAGTACACGGCGGCCGCGAGATACTGCTGCGCAGCAGTGAATTCGCGACGAATCTGCGTGCGCAGCGAGTCGGCGAAGGACTCGTCGGCGTCGTCGATGTCCGGCATGGCGTCGACGCTACCGCGTCAGCAGATCCTCCGGGATCGGACGGTCGTCGGCCAGCGCGTCGAAGAACCGGCCTGCTTTCTCCTTGTCCCACAGCAGGACGTTGCCGCTGTCGGTGTCGTCGAATCCGCCGACCGGCACCGCCGTGGCGACGGTGTCGCCCCGCAGCGCCCAGCCCAGCCCGCCGAGGTTCCAGATGTGGTCGCCGTTGTCGACCTTCAGGGACTTGGCGGTGTCGGTGGCCAGCGGCCAGAGCTTGAACGGGTTGGCCAGCGTGGCGCCGCTGGTCGCCTTCTTCAGCAGCGCGGCCATGAAGATCCGCTGGTTGTTCATCCGGTCCAGATCGGCCAGCGCCGTCGCGCGGCTGCGGACGAAGCCCAACGCCTGTGGTCCGTTCAGGCGCTGGCAGCCTGCGGGCAGGTCGATGCCGGCGAGCGGGTCATCGATCGGCTTGGGCACGCACACGTCGATGCCGCCGAGCGTGTCGACCACGCTGGCGAAGCCGCTGAAACCGATCTGCGCGTAGTGGTCGATGCGCAGGCCGGTGGCGACCTCCACGGTCTGGACCAGCAGCGCGGGGCCGCCGATGGCGAACGCCGCGTTCAGCTTGTCCTTGCCCTGGCCCGGAATGCTGACGTACGAGTCGCGCGGCAGGCTGACCAGCGTGGTCTTCCCCGATCGCGGCACGTGCACGAGCATGATCGTGTCGGTGCGCTCGGGGCCGACCTCACCGCCGGTGGCGAGTTCCCGCTCCTGCTCGGGAGTCAGTTCGCCGCGACCGTCGGACCCGACCAGCAGCCAGTTCGTGCCGGGTGTGTCGCCGACGCGCTTGGCGTAGTTCGCCAGCGCTGGGATGCGGTTGAGCGAGTTGTCCAACTTGATGACGGCGCCGACGGCGGCCACCACCAGCACCAGCAGGATCACCAGGAACCAGCGGAAAGGGTGCCGCTTGCGGCGTGGTCGAGGGGCCCGCGGCGAACGTGCTCCCCGGGGCGGGACCGGAGGGGGGCCTTCCCGGAACGGCCGCGGCTTCCGGGGCGGCGCGTGCGGCGGACCTTCGTGATAGGGCACCGGGCGCTGGGTGGGGGCGTGCGACGGAACGTCGTGATGCGGCACGGGGCGCTGGGTGGGGGCGTGCCTGCGGGCTTGGGGAGGCGGCATACGGCGCGCCTGCTCGGGCGGGACCTGCGAATACGCCAGCGGCTGGCCGTGCGGGTCGGCGGTTCCGTCGCGGCGCATCACCTGCGTGGGCTCGATCGGCGGCGGAGCGCCGGGCCCGGGAGGCGGCATGCGGCGGCGCATGGGAGGAGGCTCACCGGGACTGCCGGGCGGCGGCATCCGGCGCGTACGCGCGTTGCGCTGGGGGTCGTCGCCGTTCATCACTGAAACTCTACTTATCGGGCCGACGTGACGTGCCGCATGTGGACACCGGCGCACGCGGAAGCGGCGCTGCTTCGTAATTCGCGGGCCGGACCCGGTTGTTAGCGTTCCCGAGGGCACAGTTGCGTCACGGGAGCCACGAAACATGGCCGCGCAGAACGGTGTAGCCGATGTAGGCGACCGCATCGATGGTTGCGTGGGCGAGGACCAGCGGCCACAGCCGGTTCGTCCGCTGCCAATAGCGGCCGAATATGACGCCCATCACAAAGTTTCCGAGCCCGCCGCCGATTCCTTGGTACAGGTGATAGCTGCCGCGCAGCACAGCCGAGGCCAGCAGAGCCGAGTTCGCCGACCACCCGAGTTTGCGCAGCCGGGTGAGCAGGAACGCGACCACGATGACCTCTTCGGCCACGGCGTTCGCGCAGGCGGAGAGGATGAGCGCGGGCAGCCGCCACCAGTAGTCGCCGAGCGAGGCCGGGACGATCGTCACGCTGAGGCCGAGCGCGTGCGCCGCGAGATACAACCCCAGCCCCGGCAATCCGATGATCGCGGCCAGCGTCAAGCCGGGTAGCACGTCGGCGCGCCACCGCAGCCGGTTCGCCAGCCCGATCAGCCGCGGCCCGATGCCGCCGCGCCACAGCAGATACAGCCCCAGCGCCGCCCATCCGAGCAGCCGCAGCACGCTGAGCAGCTGGAACAGCAGGTCGATGGTGGACTGGGTCGATCGCGACGGATTCAGCGCGACGGTGCGCCCGCCGATCCCGCCCGGGGCCAGCGCGCTCTCCACCAGCGAGAGCGCGGCGCTGAGCCCGCTGAGCCCGAAGGTGACCAGCAGCACCACGGCGATCTCGAGCTTGATCGCCAGCCGCTCCCGATCGGTCGGCTCGGCCTCGTCCCACTCGGCACTGGACTCCGCACGCATGGGTCGAATCTATTGCGCTGGTCCGAACAGGCGCGCGCCGCGTCGGCGGTCGAATCGCCCGGCGCGCCGCCGTATCGCCCCGGCGTGGTCCTGCCCAGGGCTCGAGCGCCGAACGCGGGCCGGCGCTCCGGCGTCAGATCCGGCGCAATCCGTTGAGGAACGGGCAGCCAGCCAGCGTGCGCACGGCCCGGCTCAGGCCATCGATGTCGTCGGCCGGTGCGCTGAACGGCAAGCGGAAGTCGTGGTCGCCGTCGTGTCCTTCCACCCGGAGGGTGAGTCCGTAGCGGTCGATGGCGAGCGGGTGCACGATGCCGTGCCGTAGCTGTGGCGGCAGGTGCCTGGCGAGCTGGGCAACGACGTCGGCGTGGTCGGCCTGCATGTGCTGCAGCCACGCGGATTCCATGGCGCAGAACGGATCCGGCTGCGCCGAACGCAACTCGTCGCTGCTCACCGATTCAGCGCCGGTCGAGTCGGCCACCACCGCGGAGTTGATCACCAACCGCAGCAGGCTGGCGCCGAAGCCGATATCGAGCAGTCCCGGATGCGGATGCTCCTTCGCCACCTCGGTCGCCAGCGCGCGCTGCGCCTGGGTGGGCACCGCGCGCACCCAGCCGCGCAGCCAGACCAACGCGCGGACGGGCTCGCGCAGCGGCAGCGGGGCGTGGTCGGTGAGTTCCAGCACCGCGGGCGCGCCGTGCTCTCCGGAGTTGCCGGCCAGGATGGCGGCGACCGAGGCCGTCGGCACCGCGATCACGGCGTCGCCGCACTGCCGGACGTGATGCACGGACGCGGGCGTCGGATCGATGCCGGGCATGGCCAGCACCGCCTGCTCCGCGTGCGCGCAGGCGCTGCGCACTCGCTCGGCGGTGGACGGTGCGACGGTCGAGGACGGACGCGGCATACAAACCTCCGTGGAGCGTGCGGCGCAACAAGTGATGATTAGGTTACCCTAAGCTAAGAGACGAACCGGTGTTCCCGCAAGCGTTCCGATCCGGCTGATCGCAGCGAACCGTGTCGATTCCGGTCGAACCGGGTTGTTACGGTGGGGGCGTGTCGGAAAGGACGGAATCGGGCGAACCGGTGCTGGTGACGTTGTCGGCGCCGCCGCGGCGCGGTTTGGCCGACGGGTTGGTCCGCAACATCGGCGCAAGTCCCGCCGCGCCGACGCTGGAGCTGGACGCCCCCGACGCCGAGATCGCCGACTTCCTCGCGCAGGTGGCCCACTCCGATACCGGCTTCGTCGCGCGCACCTCCTCGGGAGAGCGTGCGGTCGCCATCGTCGCCGCCACGGCCGCCGCCCTGTGCGGCGAGGACATCGGCACGGCCCTGCGCGACCCCGACATCGCCTTTCTGACCTCCTTGAAGCCGCAGGCCGTCGAGGCGGTCCGATCGGTCCTGCTCGCCATCGAAACCGAGGCCGCCGACCGGGTGGACGCCGCATTGCGGGTGCTCAACGCAGGGTGAACGCCGCTCGGGCGGTCGTGGACCAGACAACCCGGGGCGGTGGGGCCTTCCCAATCGGTGGGGAGCCGAGCGAGCGCGCAAGTAATCTCGTAACCGTGCCGCGAATCGCGTACTTCGGGCCGTCCGGAACGTTCACCGAGATGGCCCTCGCTCAACTGGAATCCTCGGGAACCTTCGACGGGCCCGTGGAGCGGATCGCCGCGCCCAGTCAAGGCGCCGCGCTCGACCTGATCCGCTCCGGTGACGTGGAGGGCGCGGTGGTGCCGATCGAGAGCTCCGTCGAGGGGTCGATCTCGGCGACGCTCGACTCGCTGGCAATCGGTCCGCGTCTGCAGATCGTCGCCGAGACCGAACTCGAGGTCAGCTTCACGATCCTCGGCAAACCGGGCACGGCGCTACCGGACGTGCGCACCCTCGCCGCATATCCAGTGGCCGCCGCGCAGGTGCGCTTGTGGGTGTCGCGGCATCTCCCGCAAGCGCAGCCCTACACCTCCGCGTCGAACGCCGCCGCCGCCGAAGACGTGGCGGCAGGCCACGCGGATGCCGCCGTGTCGACCGCACTGGCCGGAGAGCGGCTGGGATTGATCGCGCTGGCCTCCGGGGTCGCCGATCACGAGCAGGCGATCACGCGGTTCGTGCTGTGCACCAGGCCGACGGTGGCGCCGCCCGCCACCGGCGCCGACCGCACCTCGATCGTGCTCGAGCTGCCGAACGTGCCTGGCTCGCTGATGCGCGCCTTCGCCGAATTCGCCACTCGCGGTATCGATCTGACCAGGATCGAGTCGCGGCCCACCCGGACCGGCATGGGCACCTACCGTTTCTACCTCGACTGCGTGGGGCACATCGATGACGCCGCGGTGGCCGAGGCGCTCAAGGCACTGCACCGCACCGCGCGGATCCGCTTTCTCGGGTCTTGGCCTGCCACTTCCGCGACCGGCACGCCACCACCGCCGGACGAAGCGGACGCGGAGTGGTTGATCCAGCTGAGAAAGGGGATGGCCGACCTATGACCGGGAGGTTGATTCTGGTCCGGCACGGGGAGACCGAGGGCAATGTCGCCAAACTGCTGGACACTCGCATTCCTGGCCTACCGCTGACCGAACGCGGTGCGGCGCAAGCGAAAGCGTTCGGTGAAGGGTTGCTCCGGCCGCCGAAGGTGCTGTTCTCCTCCGCGGCGCTGCGCGCGCGCCAGACCGCGAGCTACATCGAGGCGGCGACCGGTGTGGCCGCCATGGTGCTCGACGGACTGCACGAGGTACAGGCCGGAGATCTGGAGGGGGAACACAGCGAAGAAGCGCACCAAACCTTCCAGCGGATCTACCGTGCCTGGCACGAGGGCGATCTCACGCTGCGGGTGCCGGGCGGTGAATCCGCACAGGATGTGCTGGACCGGTTCCTGCCCGCGGTCGAGGAACTGCGGAACACCTATCTGACCCCGGACGACGACACGCACGGTGACGTGATGGTGGTCAGTCACGGTGCGGCCATGCGACTCGTCGGCCGCACTCTCGCGGACGTCCGGCCGCCGTTCACCACGAACAATCACTTGGACAACACCGAGACCATCGAGCTGGTACCGATGCCGGACGGCGGGTGGGAGTGCATTCGCTGGGGACGGTTCACGCCGCCGTTCGGCTACGAAGTCGCACCGACCTCGGACGACCCCATGGGTTAGCGATGCCCGCGCGCTCAGGACAGCTTCGGATTCCGGGGGAAGTCTTCGCGTTCCGGTAGGAAATTGATCAGATCCTGCACGGCCGTGCGCAGTCGTGCGGGCGTGCCGCTGCTGAGCGACGTCCACTTCACGCCGTCGTCGGACCTGCTCGCGGTCGCGATGAATCGACCGGCGCGCGTGTTGAAGACGGCGATGTGGTTGTCGGCCGTGTCTCTGGTGCCGTCGCCGTAGATCACACCGACGATCTCGGCATACGAGTGAATCTCCACCAGAGCCGCGGCGAGGGTGTGCGCGTCCTGGGCCGGATGGCCCACCTTGGCCAGCCTTTCCGCGGTGGCCGCGGCGTCACCGGTGTCGCCGAAGATCGTGGCCAGCTCTTCGGTCGGGGCGTTCATGCCGTACAGCTCCAGCGGCTCGGCGTAACCGAGTGCCGCGAGAACCGTTCCCGGTAGGTCGTTTCCGGCCTCGTCGATGACGTAGGAGTCCTGCCCCCGAAGGGCGACGACCGGGAGGTCGACGCCCTTCGCCAGACAGAAGCGGCTCACCCAGCCATCGACGACCAAGCGCAGCGCGATGATCCAGTGGGGCCGGTGCAGCGCGCGCAGCCGATTCTCCAGATCACCATGCAGCACATCATCGATCAGGAGTTCCCGCTGCGCGAGGGACTCGGCGGCCGCGTCCATCGCCGCTTTGTGGTCGGTCAGGTTGTCGTACCGCGCCCTCGCGTTCAGGACGACGGGAACCTCGATTTGCAGTTTCTCCACGAGGAACTGCATTTCGTCGAGCGACAGGACGACCGCATCGAGCGTCGACGGGCCGCGGCCCGCACCGAGTACGGTCACCTAACCGTCCCGCTGAGGTCACCGCCGATGACCCCATCGGCGGTGAAACGGCCGTCGTTGAAGTGCTCGGTCGACCGCAAGTAGTCCCGGCCGTCGTGCTCGTTCTCGTCGTCCTCGTCGCTGCGCGCCTGATTACCGAGCAAGGGGTTGCCGTTGCCGGTGTTGGCAGGACGCACCGGCGCCGTCTCGGCGCCCTTGACCACGGAAGTCTCCTGGACGGGAGCGGTGGCGCCGCCGATCGTGCCGTTGGAGCCCCAGCCCTCGGGAAGCTTGAGCGAGCCGCTGCTGATGCCCGCCACCGATCCGAGACCCGTGAACGACACGGCACGCGTCGCCGCGCCGGCAGCCGTGGCCGCCGCACCGACACCCATCGCCATGGGAGCCATGCCGGAGAGAGTGGGAGCGGAGCTGGTGGTGGCCGCCGCGATCGCGCTGCCCGCGACATTTCCGACGGTGGAGACACCGGTGGTGGCGATCGAGCCGACAGCCTGAGCGGCCTGGGTGGCAGCGCTCGCCACGCCCGGGTTGCTCAGGAACGCCTGGGTGGCGGCGACGGCAGCCTGGATCGGATCGGCCGGGACTTCGGTGGTCGTGTCCGCCGCCTGCTCGGGGCTGGCCGTACCGGCGCCCTTGGCGATCGGCGGCGGCAGCAGGAACTCGGCGGGCGTGGCGAGCATGGCGCTGGTCGCGGCCTCGTAGGTCTCCATGACGAGCGCGGCGCGAATGTCCATGGCGTGCCTGGCGACTTCGGCGGCCTCGAAGGCGCCGCTCAACACGCCCGGCGGGTTCGCCGACGCGGCCAGTGCGGTGTTGACGGCCGCGATCTCGGGCGGACTCGGCATCGCCAGCGCGGCGACGGTGTAGGCGGTGGCGTTCGCCGCGGCCTTGGCGCCCATCGCGGCCGCCTGCACGCCCTGCTGCTCGGACCAGCCGAGGAAGCCGGTGAGCTTGCCCAGCGCGGCGATACCGTTGATGCCCTGCATGCCGACGCCGAGTTCGGCCATCACCCTGGCGACGGTCGTCGTCGCGTCGACCCAGGCGGCGGTGAGACCGCCCCACGCGGTGGCGGCGGCCGAGATCGGAATCGCGTGCGCGCCCGCGTGAAGGGTGGCCGAATTGACCTCCGACGGGCGCGCGGCCCAGATCACCCCGGTGACTCCTGCGACCATGTTTGTCTTCTCCCCTGCTTGAAGCGTTGCTGATGAACTCGGTGCGGAACTACACCTGGATGGCGCTGATGCCGGCGGCACGCACCACGTCGCCCGCGACGTGCTGGGCCAGCTGCATGCGCAGCGTCGCCGCGGCGTGGTGGCATTCCAGAATCGCCTGCGCGATCGCCCGGTCGTGCGACATCGCCCCCTGATTGAAGTGGCTCGCGCTGACGAAGGAGACTTCCTCCGCCCCGGAGGGCAGCACGTGCGTCGCCGGCGCGGTGACCGCCGCGGCGGCGGCCAGACGTTCGGCGACGAGGTCGAGTTCGGCCGCGGCGGCGAGAATGGCTTCGGGTGCGATCAGTACATGTCCAACCATGACTCGACTCCTTCTAGTGGCTGTGGGGCGGAACCACGAGAATTCCCCCTTCGAGTGATAGGACGCGACAGCAACGCGATCGGTTCCATCGAATCCCCAACTTTTCGATCTCCGTGCCGATTACACACCTACCGTTGGTGGTGCGCAATACAGCTCGGTCAAGACTATCCCCATCCCAGCTGATGCAGGCGGTCTTCGTCAATGCCGAAATAGTGTGCGATCTCGTGGATCACAGTGATCGCCACCTCTTCCACCACCTCCGCCTCGTCGGCGCAGTGCTCGAGAATCGCGTCGCGATAGATGGTCACGGTGTCGGGAAGCGCTCCGCCGTACTGACTGTCGCGTTCGGTGAGGGCGATGCCGTGATACAGGCCGAGCAGATGCGGATCCTCCGGATTGCGCGGCTCGATCAGCACGACCACGTTGTCGATGGCGCGGGTCAGCTCGGGCGGGATGAGATCCAGTGCGTCGCCGACCAATTCCTCGAACCGGTCGGCGGACATCGTCACGGGCATCGGCGTTCGGCTACCTCGGCTGTGGCTGCGGCGGCAGCGGCGCCGCGCCAGGCAGCGGTGCGGGCGTGGAACGTCCGTTGTTCGGCGGCGGCACCGGAGCCTGGCCGTTGATCAGGATCTCGCCCTTCGCCGAACCGGTGATCGGCGCGAAGCCCTCCCGGTCGGCGCCCTTGCCGATCATGCAGTCCAGCTTGCGGCTGCCCGCCATCCAACTGCGGGCATCGATGTAATCGAAGAACAGCGTGAGCGTCTTGTTCCGGATGACGTCCGGTCCGCCGAGATAGTCGGTCGAGGTGCGGGTGCACTCCTCCTCGACGAACTTGTCCTGGTCGTCCTTCGCGGGCGGGCCGCCGTTGAAGTGGGCGCTGAGATCCACCGTGGAGACGATCTCCACCGCGTGCGGCTGGGCGCAGTCGACGGGATCGGTGGGCAGGTTCTGGTTGATGCCGAGGCACACGCCCGCCTCGTACACCTTGGACTGGTCGTGCTCGGTGGCGCTGCCGACCGACGGCGGGGTGCCTGCGCTGGCCGCGATCTGCAGGCCGCAGCGCAGCGTGCGGTCACCGTGCTGCCAGCCTTCCGGGCTCGGGTACATCAGCCCGACGATGTACTTGCCGCGCGGATCGAACCGGCCCGACATGTACTTCTGCACCGCGGGCACGCAGTGCTCTTCCTTCAGCTCGGTGAGGCGCAGCGAGTCCGGGAACCGCGAGCCGGGACCGAACTCCTTGCCCGGGTACCTGCTCATGTCGATGTCGGCCGCGACCTCGAACATGTGCTTGCTCGAGCAGTTCACCTTGACCAGGTCCGAGCGGTCCGGTTTGGTCCAGCTCAGGCAGTCACCCTTGGACGCGGTGCCGAACTCCTTGTCCAGCACCGGCTGTGCCGGTGCGCCCGGATTGTGCGCCTCCAAGCCCTTCTCGTTGTCGAAGCCGGTGATGAACAGCGTCACCAGGGCAGCGACCACGGCGCCGACGGCTACCGCGAGCAGGCCCCAGCGCAAGGTGGGCGCCGACAGATGCAGATCGCGCAGTTCGCCCTTGCCCATGGCGGCCTTGGCCGAGTCGAACGAGCGCCGAATGGAGTCGGCGCGCGACGACGCGCCGCGCTTGCGCGGCTGCGGGGATCGGGACACACGTTCGGAGGACATCGCGGTCCATCATGGCAGCGTCGGTGCCGTGGTGCCACGACCTGGCCCGATCGGCGCGGCACGGGCACGGGCGGATCAGCCGCGCAGCGCTGAGAGGAAGACGCCGGGCAACCGGGCCGGGTTGGCGTCGGCGTAGAACTCGGTCAGCCTGCGCCCTGTGGTGGCGGCGGTGGCGTTGCCCACGAACCAAGGCGGCTTGGGGGAGAGGGCGAACTCCCCGCCGAGCAACGAGCGCGGAACGGGCCGGAACGGGCCGTGCACCACGGTGCGCTCCACATCGTCGAGCAACAGGGCGTTGTGCACCACGCCGATACCGCTCTGCACGTCATCGAGGGTATGTCCGGGAAAGGCGCCCCACGCGGCCCGCGGCGCGAGAAAGGCCAGGCCGGTCCAGGTGTTCACCGCGATCGCGCCGTAGCGCAGCCGTTCGATCGCGCGGTCGAACGCGACACCGAGCCTGCGCATGGTCGCCGGATGGGCGATGACGTTCGCGCCGAGGGTGCCGGTCAGCTCGGCGTTGGCGAAGTCCACCGCGTGTTGCAGGAACTCGCCGCCCGAGTACGGCAGCTCCACGACGCCGAGCACCGGCGAGAAGTACTCCGTGTGCAGCAGCGGCGAGCCGGTGCGCGGCAGTCCGTCGACCAGCACCCGCCCCGCGCCGAGGCGCTCCGCGTCCGGATACGAGGCCAGCGCGTCGGCGACCCGCGCGTCGCTGCCGGGGTAGTAGGCGGTTCGCTGTGGCGCCCGTTCCATGGCCAGGCGGAGTTCGGCGAGGAAATCGTCCTTGCGGTCCCACTCGGAGCCGATCACCAGCGCCTGCGCCGCCACACAGTTGTAGCCGCCGTTGTGCAGCCGTTGGGTGGCCACGTGCTCGGCCTGGTAGCGCAGATCGGCGTCGGACCAGTCGCCGGGCACCACGATGGTCGGTGAGACGCCGCCCAGCTCGCTGGTGATCGGCTTGTCCAGCAGGGGCCGGTTGTCCTTCTTGCGCTCCTCGCCCTCCGCGCCCGCGCCCCAGACGATGGCGTCGTGGGTCTGCGCGCTGCCGGTCATGTGCACGTGCGCGACATCCGGATGACGCACCAGATAGCCGCCCTCCCGCGCGCCGCCGGTCAGAATCCGCAGCGCGCCGAGTTCAAGCAGCGGTTCGAACACCATCTCGAAGACCGTGAACAGCGGGTCGGTGATCGGGTTGAGCTTCAGCGCGACCACCCGGTTGTGCGCGAACAGCTCGTACAGCGCGTCCAGCGGCGGAATCGAGGTGATGTTGCCCGCGCCGAGCACCGCGCCGATCCCGCCGGTCGCGGTGGGATCGAGCTGGGCCAGCCCGGCTCGCCTGCGGGCGCTGTCGGCGTCGACGCCGGGCCGCAGCCACACCTCGCCGCGGAAACCGTTCAGCAACAGCCGGTCGTAGACGCCGAACGGGAACACGGGCACGGCCAACCGCCCGCCCGGCGCGTCCCGCAGCGTGATGCCGGCCAGCGGGCTGCGGCCGGTCTCCAGCGCGGCCATGGTCGCCGACAGCGCGGCCGTGGCTTGCAGCAGGGTGAGCGGGCCGGACATCCATTCCTCGCCGACCAGCGCGGAGTGCTCGTCGAGGTCCTTGACGACGCACGCGGCGCGCACCCAGTCCTCGGCGAAGCGGCCGGTCCTGGCATGGATCTCGTCGAGCAGGGCGCGGCGGCGGCGCAGCGGCGTCGCGGCCCACGTCTTCTCGCCCGCGGCGAGATCGGCCAGCGCGTTGTCGATGGCCGTCTCGCCCGAAGGGGTGCCCACAAGCCCACTATGCGCTCGATCGAGCGTGGATGGTCCGCATCCTGGGATATCGGCGTGAAAGCGCAACACACCGACCACTAGGCTGGTGGCCCATGATCGACCTCCGATTCCTGCGGGACAACCCGGACGCGGTCCGCGCCTCGCAGCGCGCCCGCGGCGAAGACCCCGCCCTCGTCGACGCGCTGCTCGAGGCGGACGCGGCGCGGCGTGCCGCGGTCGCCACCGCGGACAACCTGCGCGCCGAGCACAAGGCGATGGGCAAGCTGATCGGTAAGGCGAGCAAGGAGGAGCGGTCCGCGCTGCTGGCGCAGGCGTCGGAGATGTCGGTCAAGGTCAAGGAGGCCGAGGCCGCGCAGCACGCCGCCGATATGGATCTCGACGCCGCGCACCGCGCCATCTCGAACGTGGTGCAGGAAGGCGCGCCTGCGGGTGGTGAGGACGACTTCGTCGTGCGGCAAACCGTCGGCACCCCGAGGGAGTTCGATTTCGAGCCGAAGGACCACTTGGAACTCGGCGAGTCGCTCGGCGTGATCGACATGGAGCGCGGGGCGAAGGTCTCCGGCGCCCGGTTCTACTTCCTGACCGGCTACGGCGCGCTGCTGCAGCTGGGCATGCTGCAACTGGCCGCGCAGAAGGCGGTGGCCAACGGCTTCACCATGATGATTCCGCCGGTGCTGGTGCGTCCGGAGGTCATGGCGGGCACCGGGTTCCTCGGGCAGCATTCGGCCGAGGTCTACCACCTCGCCGACGACGATCTCTACCTGGTCGGCACCTCGGAGGTGCCGTTGGCGGGCTACCACTCGGACGAGATCCTCGACCTGAGCGACGGCCCCAAGCGCTATGCGGGCTGGTCGTCGTGTTTTCGCAGGGAGGCGGGCAGCTACGGCAAGGACACCCGCGGCATCATCCGGGTGCACCAGTTCGACAAGGTGGAGATGTTCGTCTTCACCACGCCCGATCAGGCCGACGCCGAACATCAGCGCCTGCTCGCCTGGGAACAGGAGATGCTCGCGGCGATCGAGGTGCCCTACCGGGTGATCGACGTCGCGGCCGGTGATCTCGGCAGCTCCGCCGCGCGCAAGTTCGATTGCGAGGCGTGGGTGCCGACCCAGCAGACCTATCGGGAGCTCACGTCGACATCGAACTGCACCACCTACCAGGCGCGGCGGCTGGCCGTCCGTTACCGCGACGAGAACGGACGGCCGCAGATCGCCGCCACGTTGAACGGCACGCTCGCGACCACCCGCTGGCTGGTGGCCATTCTGGAGAACCATCAGCAAGCCGACGGGTCGGTCCGGATTCCGGCCGCCCTGGTCCCGTTCGTCGGCACGGACGTGCTCCGGCCGTCGAACTGACTACGCGGGAATAACGTTCAGATGAATAGCTACTGGTTCGCCATGCCGGATTCCCGGGATGTGGCAACCAGTGGGATTCCTTATGTCTAGGCTATTCGTCGTGCGAGGAATCGGGTCTCGCGGCGATACCCGAACCCGGGTGCGGGCCGCGTCTGCGCTGGCGACGGCTATGGTCATGGCTCGGACCACCGGGGCGTTCTACGTCATGGGCGGGGTGCTCGGTCTGTTGATCACCGCCATCGCCCCTGGTGAGGAGGGTAATCGTCCGCTGGTGGGCGGGGCGGCAGCGGTGGCGCTGGCGCTCGGTCTCACGCTGCTCGCATGGGGGCCGCGGCTGCCGCATTCGATCCATCACGTCTACGTCGCGATCGCGACGGTGCTGGTGACGATCGCGGTGCACTCCTTCCCGAACACCGTCGGCGCGATCAGCCTCGCGGCGTTCTACGTGTTCATCGCGTGCGACGCGGCGCTGTTCTTCGCCTGGTCGCAGGCCGCCGCCCATATCGCGTTCGCCTTGGCGCTGTGCCTGTGGGTGCTGCCCGCGCGGCCGGTGACGCCCGGATTGCCGTGGTGGTCGGGCTTGATCCCGGCCGGAGTGACCTTCGGCGTCGGCGTCGTCGTCGGAATCCTGACCAGGATGGCGTCCGAAGCGGACATCGACGTGCTCACCGGCTTGCTCAACCGGCGCGGCTTCGACCGGGCGCTGAACACCGCGATCCAACAGGCCACCAGGTCCGGGCACGGGCTCGCACTGGTGCTGGTCGACCTGGATCGCTTCCAGAAGATCAACGATCACCTCGGGCACCGCGCCGGTGACGCCGTCCTGCAGCGAGTGGCCGACACCTGGTCGAAACTGCTGGCCCCCGAGCAACGCCTCGCGCGCTACGGCGGCGACGCGTTCGCCTTGCTGTTGCCGAACACCACCGAGCAGGCCGCGATCCTGCTCACCGAACAGCTCCGCGCCGCGGTGACCACCGGCTGCTCGGCCGGCGTGACCTCATGGCAGCCGGGCGAATCCGGATCGCTGCTGGTCAGCCGCGCCGACGTCGGCCTGTACCGGGCCAAGCAGGCCGGACGCAACCGGACGGTGCTGGAGTCCTCCCGGCAGTTGCCGCTGGCGGTGGAACTGCGCGAGGCGATCGACCGCGGCGCGCTCGACGTGCACTACCAGCCGATCGTCAGCCTGACCGAGGGCGGCGGCAAGGCGGTCGGCGTCGAGGCGCTGCTGCGCTGGTCGTCGAGCGCGCAACCGGATGTCACCACCGAGGGCTTGATCCGCGTCGCCGAGGAGTACGACCTCATCGCCGATCTGGACGAGCTGGTGCTGCGCCGCGCCTGCGCGGACGCCGCGCGGTTGCAGGAGACCTTCGCTCAGCTGGATCTCACACTGAACGTGAACGTCAGCGGGCTGGAGCTGGCCGAGGCCGGTTACGCCGACCGGGTGGCGGGAATCCTCGCCGCCACGGGATGGCCCGCCGATCAGCTGGTGCTCGAGGTGACCGAAAGCGAACTGGCCGCCGAATCCCAGACCGCGATCGAGAACCTGCACACCCTGCGCGACCGTGGCGTTCGCATCGCCATCGACGACTTCGGCACCGGATACTCCTCGCTCAGCCGACTGGCCACCCTGCCCAGCGACATCCTCAAGGTCGACCAGTCCTTCGTCGCCGCGATCCGTTCCGATTCGCCCGCACCGCCGTTGCTCGGCGTGATCGCCGCCCTCTCCAACGCGCTGGACTTGCAGGTCATCGCCGAGGGCGTAGAGACCGAATATCAAGCCGCGGTGCTCACCGAACTGGGCTTCGCGCTCGCGCAGGGCTATCACTACAGCGATTCGCACCCGGTGTCGGAGCTGATCAGCGACCTCAACGAGAACAAAGGCCGGATCGGCTCCGGCGTCACGGACGGGGAACTCGGCGACGGGGACGCGGTTGCCGCGAACGGCTGGGTGCCGCTGCCCTGAGCAGGTCGACGACGAGCGGTAATTCCCTTGACGGCGTGCGGCGGGAATGGCCATGCTGATCGACATGCGTTTGCTCATCTACGCCTATTGATCCGCTGTATCGTCGCGCGCCCGTCGAGCGAATAGCGCCCGTGCGCTCAGCCTGCGCTCGCTGACGGTTCGGGCGGTGCTCTTCAAGAGCATCGGTGAACTGATCCCGCTCTACGCGCTGTACGCCCTGCTGTTCGCCGACCACGGCATGAGCACCGGGCAGATCTCCTTGCTGTTCGCGATCTGGTCGGCGACGTCGTTCTTACTCGAGGTGCCCTCCGGCGCGTGGGCCGACACGATGTCGCGCCGCGGGCTGCTCGTGCTCAGCGGAGTCTTGCTGACGGCGGGTTTCGCGCTGTGGACGGTGGCGCCCTCGTTCGCGGGTTTCGCCGCCGGATTCGTACTCTGGGGAATCTCGGGCGCGCTGGCCTCCGGCACGTTCGAGGCGCTGCTGTACGACGACCTCGCCGCCCGCGCCGCGTCGTCGGCTTATCCGCGCATCCTGGGGTACACCCGTGCCGGTGCGGAGACGGCTGTCGTCATCGCGATCCTCGCCGCGACGCCCCTGTATCTGTCCGGCGGCTATGTCTTGGTCGGCTGGTTCAGCGTCGCCATGGCGGCTGTGCACACATTGCTCGCGCTATCGCTGCCCACGGCGCCGAAAGCGGTGTCAGCGGCGGACATCGATGCTCTCGAAGAAGACTCCTCCGCCGCCGTGCGGTACGCCGACGGCGGTCGGAGACCGGAAGTCGTCGCGGCGCCAACTGTCGCCCATACCGGCGCTGTCTGCGCCCGCACTGTCCGGGATTGTTCGGTGGATCGTGCGGCCGCGTCCGAGGTCGGCTCCGTGCGCCGTTCACGGGGCGAACGGTTCGAGGAACCGAGTGCCTATGCGAGCGGCTTCGCGTCCAAGGTCGATCCCAAGCGCTCCGCGACGCGGTCAGGGCCGTTCGCGCGATACCTCACCATGCTGAAAGCCGGTGTGGGCGAGGCGGTCCGCGTGCGGGCGGTGCGCTACGGCGTGCTGCTGGAGGCGCTGCTGTTCGGGGTGACGGCGTTCGACGAGTACTTCGCCCTGCTGGCGGAGGAGTCGGGGGTCTCGACCGCCGTGGTGCCCCTGCTGGTCGGTCTCACCGTGCTCGGTTCGCTGACCGGTTCGGTGCTGGCCGGGCGCACCGAAGGGATGTCGGGCCGGACGATGTCGATCGCGGTGGCCGCCGCGGGCGTGCTGTTCCTCGGCGGCGCGCTGATCGCCGGTCTCGCGACCGGCCGTCCGGACGCGGTCTACCTGCTGACCGGCCTCGGTTTCGGTTCGATCGGCATCTCCTACGGCATCGTCTACAACGCGGGGATAGTCGCGGCCGCCCGCCTCCAGGACGCCATCGCCGGTCCTGCCCGCGCCACCGTCACCTCGGTCTCCGGCCTCCTGGGCGAGGTGATCGCCCTCGCGGTCTTCGCCTTCGCCGCCCTCACCGCCCAGCACACCTCCATCTCCGCCCTCCTGGCCCTCCTGGGCGCCTCCCTCCTCGCCATCGCCGCCCTCACGCCGCGCTGGCTCCCGCGCGCCGACTGACCGCGAGCCGCAGTCATGTGCCACTCGCGGCGGTTGGGTAGCGTGCGGGAGTGCGGTTCGGGCTGGTTTGCGGGTTCGGGATCGGCGCCGGGGTGGCGGTGCAGGGGCGGATCAATGGTGCGTTGGGGGCGAGATTGGCGGACGGGGTGGCGGCGGCGGCGATCAGTTTCGGGGTGGGGCTGATTGTGCTGGTGGTGGCGTTCGCGGTCAGTGGGCGGTTGCGGGATGGCGCGCGGCGGGTGCGGCGGGCGGTATCGGAGGGCGTGCTGCGGCCTTGGCAATTGCTCGGCGGTCTGTGCGGGGCGTTCTTCGTCGCGTGCCAGGGGCTCACCGTCGCGGCCATCGGTGTCACCGCGTTCACCGTCGCGACCGTCGCGGGGCAGTTGCTCAGCAGCCTGGCCGTCGACCGGCTCGGCCTCGGTCCGAGCGGCCGCACGCCGGTCACCGCGGTACGTCTGGCCGGCGCTGCGCTCGGCGTGGTGGCGGTGCTGATCGCCGGATTCGGGCACACCCGCGCCGACGGTGCTCTCTCCGTGCCAGAGGCGCTGCGCGGCACCCCGACCGTGCTGCTGATCGCGCTGCCCGCGCTGGCAGGCATCGGCCTGGCCTGGCAGCAGGCGGTGAACGGCAAGGTGGGCGCCGTCGGTGGGGCGCTGTCGGCGGCGCTGGTGAATTTCGGTGTCGGTCTTGCCGCCCTGCTCGTCATCGAGGCGCTGGTCATCGTGTCTTCGGGCGGGCCCGCCGATTTCCCGGCCGAGCCGTGGCTGTATCTCGGCGGATTCATCGGCGTCGCCTTCATCGCCCTCGCCGCGCTGACGGTCCGCTGGATCGGCGTTCTGCTACTCGGGCTCACCTCGGTGGCGGGACAGTTGCTGGCCTCCCTGATCCTCGACATGCTCACCCCGACCAGCGCGGGACTGTCGGTCACCGCGATCATCGGCTGCGCGCTGACTCTGGTCGCGGTCGCGGTCGCCGCTCGACCGCAGTCCTGAGGACACTCCCCGCGCATTCATACGCGAAGCGCATAAGTGTGGAATGGTGCGCTCATGCTGATCGAATACGGGGTGTGGATTTCGCGGCTGGGTCTGGCTGTCGTGTTCGGGCTGTCGGCGTGGGGCAAGCTGGCGGATCGGAGCGCGACGCGGCAGGCGGTGGGGGATTTCGGGGTGCCGCTGCGCTGGGTGCCCGCGGTGGCATGGGGGTTGTCCATCACCGAGGCGATCATCGCGGTGAGCGTGCTGATTCCCGGGCTTTCCGGCTCGGCCGCGCTGGCGGTGCTGTTGTTGCTCGCCGTGTTCACGGCGGTGATCGTGCGGTTGCTGCGCCGTGGCGAGCGCCCTTCCTGTTCCTGCTTCGGCGCCGCGAGCGCCACGCCGATCGGGCCGAAGATCTTGGTGCGCAACGGTGTTTTCGCCGCGCTCGCCGTGCTGGTCGGTATCGGCGCGCGAACGCACCCGCGCGTGCCGATGGACCTGCCCGCCGACAACGCGATCGGCTGCGCGGCGCTCGCCGTGGTGGTCGCGGTGCTGGTGTGGTTGGCGGGCCAGTTGCGCGTCCTGCGCCGCCGGATGGACGAGCAGGCGCTGTCCACGCTGGGCGCTGAGGGCCTGCCGGTCGGTGCGGTGGCGCCGGAATTCGAACTGCTCGCTCCCGACGGAGCGAAGACCACGCTCGAGGACCTGCTGACCGGAGGGCGGTCGGTCCTGCTGGTCTTCGTGCACCCGGGCTGTGAACTGTGCGCGGCGCTCGCCCGTGAGCTGCCCCGCTGGCGCGCGCGGACGGGCGATGCCCTCGCGATCGTCGCCGTCGGCAACGGCGATGCCGCCGAGCAAGCCGCGTGGGGAGCCGAGCACGGGTTGGGCGATATCCCCTCGCTCGTGCAGCAGGGCAACGAAGCGGCATTGCGTTACCGGGTGCGCGGCACGCCGTCCGCCGTCCTGATCGATTCCGATGGACGTGTGGCCGCGCCGGTGGCCAGGGGAGGCATCGCGATCCGCGAGTTGATCCGCACGGCGCGGACCCGGCCGCGCGGGCTGGCGCGGGACAAAATCCCGGCAGGAGCGTCCAGCTGATTTCGGGGCGTACCTCTTTTCCGCCCGTCTTGACCGACTCCGGTCCGGTTATGAACTGGTTGGCAAATTTCTAGCAAATAGACGGTGCCGCGCCGATAGGATCGAGTCGCACCGGTGCGGAATTCGCCATCCATCCACCAGACCCATCGACAAGAGGGGAAAGACATGGCGCTCTTCGCATTCACCGACTACTCCGGCAAAGAGTTCATCATCCAGCTGACCAATGAGCAGCGGATCGCCGAAGCACGTCGGATCCTGTCGGGGGACGAGCAGATGTCTGTCCACGTCATGGGCCGGATCCGGAAGATGCCCGCGCCCTACAACCCGGGCTGGGACTTCCATCTGGACCCCGACACCATCAGCTTCTTCACCATGGCGATCGAGGTCTGCGACGCCAGCATCATGTACGTCAACGACCATCTGGACGAGGCGTGCGGCGCGTTCCTGCCGGGCTGCTTCTGGTGTCCGTGGTCGTCGAAGATGACCCGCGAGGTTGCCGACCGGTAATCGGTCGGCAAACGCTTCCGGCCGACGGGAAACCGTCGGCCGGAAGCCTCGCCGTCAGTCCAGCTTGCGCGAGCGCAGTTCGTGGCCCTTGGAGGTCTTGCACCGTCCCGACTCCAGGTCCCACTGCCAGCCGTGCAGGTTGCAGGTGAGCGTGTTGCCTTCCACCACGCCGAACTTCGACAGGTCCGCCTTCAGGTGCGGGCAGCGCCGCTGCACCTCCCAGCCGCTGAGTTCGGTGGAGGCCGAGTCGTCGTGCGCCTCGGAGAACCAGCCGTCGGCGTAGGCGATCCGCTCGTCGGTGAGGCACTTGAAGAACGTGTAGAGGAACTCGTTGTATCCGCCGATGCGCCAGGCCTGGAAGCGGGTGGACAGGAAGATGGTGTTCACCCAGTCGGGCTCCCGGTCGCGCAGCACCGTGCGCACCAGTTCCGGCGCGATGCGGAAGCCGTAGCGGTAACGGCCCTCGCCTTCGATCGGCTCACGCACCGTGCGCTTGGGGAAGTCAAGCACGATGGTTTCCTCGCCGATCACCAAGCCGACCGGATAGCCGATGCCGTCGCAGATCACGTCGCTCTGCGCCATGATCGGCTCGAACAGTTTGCGCAGCGGCTCCAGCAGCGAACCGTCGCCGCGCTCCCAGGTCGCCTTCTCCGCCTCCAGTACCGGAGCGAGGCGCTGGGCCATCCGTTCGATGTACTCGGCCTTGTTGTCGTAGATCTCGGCGGGATCGCTCGGGTGGGTCAGAGTGAGCTCGGCGCCGCGCACATCGGCGACCGAGCCGGGGATCATCAGGACCCCGCCCGCGTTGCCGTGGATCTCCATCTGCTCGAGGAACACCTTCTGGTCGGGGAAGATGTTGCCCTCGTCACCGCGATCGTCGTTGAGGTAGCGCAACTCGTCGTCCAGGAACACCGGCGGACCCGCGGACGGCACCACCCACGTCGCGCCGACCTGCTCGATGTAGCTGCGGGCCCGGTCCATGCCGCGCTGACGCTTCTGCTTGCCGAAGTTCGACTTGGTACGGGCCGGGATGTCGTAGACCATCGGGTACCAGATCGCGCCCGAGTACTGCAGCAGGTGGATGTCGACGTGACCGAAAGCGTCGTGCAGCACGTCCATGTCGACCGGGCGGGCGTCGTTCATGTTGAAACAGGTGGTCTCGCCGTCGGACACCACGAGCCCGGAGTCGCCGATCGGGCCGTCGGCGGGCGCGCGCAGCGCGATGATCATGACGTCCAGATCCCCGCCGGGGCCGGTCACCGTGTGCTTGACCGAATCCTCGGTCTCGAAGAACTTGTGGAAGCCCAGCTGTTCGAGTTCCCGGCGCAGATCGGGCACGGGGTAGTCCGGCAGCAGCACGGTCGCGTCCTTGTTCACGTGCTCGGCCAGCGTCTTCGCGTCGAAATGGTCGCGGTGCAGGTGTGAGACGTAGAGGAAGTCGCATGCGCCCAGCGCGTCCCAGTCCAGCCGGGTGTTGTCGGGGAACGGGAACCAGGAACCGAAGTACGCGGGGTTCACCCAGGGATCGCAAAGGATCGACCCGGCCGCGGTGCGGATGTGGAATCCGGCGTGTCCGACGCTGGTGATCTGCACTAGCTGCTCCTCCTGCTGTTTACCAGCCAACCAGGGTAGTGGTTACGGCGAGACCTCGCCGATGCAGTAGCCGTCCGTCCCGGAGCGCAAGGTGAAGGTGCGGGTCTGCGTCACACCGGAGGAGTTGGTCACCGGCACGAGCACCGCGATGTAGTCGGTGTTCACCTGCTCCGACCGGATCTGCTGGTCGGCGAACTCGGTGGCCCCGGTGAGCGCGCCCTGGTTGTTCGCCAGCGGCGCGGGGCTCGGTCGCCCGG
This sequence comes from Nocardia beijingensis NBRC 16342, assembly GCF_001612785.1. Classification (GTDB taxonomy): domain Bacteria; phylum Actinomycetota; class Actinomycetes; order Mycobacteriales; family Mycobacteriaceae; genus Nocardia; species Nocardia beijingensis. The sequence continues at coordinate 162,695 of NZ_BDBC01000015.1, read as the reverse complement.
TGCCCTTGGGGTCCCAGGTCGCCGGGGACGCCTTACAGATCAGAGGGTAGTCGCCTTCTTTGTCGGCGGGGTCGAGCGGCTTGCCGACGAAGCGCGACAGGTACCGGCGCACGGTGTGCCTGGCGTCCGCGTCGTTGTAGGCGATCTCCGCACCGGCCGCCGCGACGCGCGGGCAGGCGTAGCCGGTGGCGATCTCGGCGCGCTGGGCGGCGACGGTGGTGGTCGGGCTCTTCCAGACGACGGCGTCCTCGGTCACCGTGCCGGGCTGGGCGAGCGCGGTGAGGACGGCCTGCTGGTCTTCGTACATCTCGGCCACGTTCCTCGGCGCGATGGTCCAGCACTTGTCCTGCATTTCCGCGATGGTGTGGGAGCGCAGGTCGGCCGCCCAGCGCTGCATCGCCGGGGCGGCGGCGGGCAGCCCGGCGACCGCGCCGACCGTCGGAGCGTCGGCCGGAACCGGCGGAAGTGCGGAGGTGCTCGGCGGGGGCGCGGTCGGGACGGCGGCCGGTGGCGTGGTGCGAGCGGCCGCCTGCGGCGGGCTGTCCTCCGGGATACCGACGACGGAATCGCAGCCGGTCAGCGCGATCGCAGCGATCAGGGCGGAGCCGCCGATCAGCGCGGCGCGGGTCGCGCGCCCGGACCGGTTCCGCTCGCGTGCTGCACTGCGGTCGTACTCGCGCGGTACCGATCGGGCGCGTTCCACTTCGACGATCCTCTTCTCTCCGGGCATGCGGTCGGGGCTGCTCATGCGTCCTCGCTCCGGCGCGGCGCGCGGCGGCGGCGAACTGCCGATGGGGACGAGCAGCGACTACGCTAGCGGACTTGTGGAACCCGTCTACCGGACGATCATCGGCCTGGCCCGTACCGTCTTCTTCATCGAAGGTCTGAAGTTCACCGTCAAGGGCGATGAACACATCCCCGCCCGAGGTGGCGCCGTGCTGGCGGTGAACCACACCGGCTACATGGACTTCACCTACGCGGGCCTGCCGGTGCGCACCCCGAAGCGCTACATCCGTTTCATGGCCAAGAAGGACGTCTTCGACAACAAGATCTCCGGCCCGATCATGCGCGCGCTCAAGCACATCCCGGTGGACCGTTCGGCGGGCGCGGATTCCTACAAGGCCGCCGTGGAGTACCTGCGCCGGGGCGAGTTGGTCGGCGTGTATCCCGAGGCGACGATCAGCCGCAGTTTCGAGATCAAGGAATTCAAGTCCGGCGCGGCGCGCATGGCCATCGAGGCCGAGGTGCCGATCATCCCGATCGTCATCTGGGGTGCGCAGCGGGTCTGGACGAAGGGCTTCCCGAAGCGGCTCGGCCGCACCAACACGCCCATCTCGATCGCGGTCGGCGAGCCGATCCAGCCGTTCGAGCCCGCCGCCGAACTGACCGCGAAGCTGCGCTCGACCATGCAGGAAATGCTGCTCGACCTGCAAAAGGACTACGTGCACGAGCCCGGCGCGTACTGGGTTCCCGCCCGTCTGGGCGGCAGCGCTCCTACCCTGGAAGAGGCGGACGCGATGGATGCCGCCGAAGCCGAGGCCAAGGCCGCGCGCAAGAACGCGGCGCAGTAGCTGGAGGTGTGATGGCGCGAGAACCGGTCTACGATATTCTCGCCGGCTTGGTCCGCGCCATCTTCTTCGCGCAGGGCCTGCGCGTCGATATCGAAGGCCAAGAGCACATTCCGCGTTCCGGCGGTGCGGTGCTGGCCGTCAATCACACGGCCTATCTGGATTTCATGGAAGTCGGGCTGGTCGGGCGCAAGTCCGGCCGCAATGTCCGGTACATGATGAAGGCGGAACTCGAGCACGGCATCGTCGGCTTTCTCATGAAGCACTGCAAGGCGATCGGCGTCGACCGCACGGCGGGTGCGGAGTCCTACGCCCGCGCGGTGACCGCCTTGCGTGCGGGCGAGGTGGTCGTGGTCTATCCCGAGGCGACGATCAGCCGCAGCTTCGAACTCAAGGAATTCAAGTCCGGCGCGGCGCGCATGGCGGTCGAAGCCGATGTCCCGATCGTTCCCATGATCATCTGGGGCGCGCACCGGATCTGGACCAAGGACATCCCCAAGCAGTTGGGTCGGCACAATTTCCCGATCAATATCCGTATCGGCGCACCGATCCCACCCGACGAACCGGCTGAAGAACTCACCGCCACCCTGCGAACCCGAATGAGCGAACTTCTGGAACGCGCCCAACGCGACTACCCGATGGTGAAAGGCGCCCGTTGGGTTCCCGCGCGGCTCGGTGGAACCGCGCCGACCCTCGCGGAGGCGGCTGTGCTGGAACGCGAGGAGATGGAGCGGCGGCGGCGGGCGAAGGCGGGGTGATGTCGCCGCACCTGCCACGCCGCCGTGTCACGAGGTCCGAGGGAGGACCTCGTGACAGCTTGTGGCGGTGCGGTCGGCATCCGGTCAGGCGGCGTCGATGGCCGCGGTGATCTTGCGGGCCATTTCGGCCAGGACCGGGCTCGGCGCGCCCTTGCGGGTTCCGGCGGCCGCGTCGACGGCGACGAGGACGGTGCTGCGGAAGTTGTCGGCCTCGGCCGGATCCCGCTGTTGGAGCAGGTGCATGGCCGCGGTGAGCGCGGGCAGCACGTGGTCGGCGAGTTCGGCGACGTTCTTGCCGTTCAACGTGATGTCCTTGGACTTCGCGGCGAGTACGTGCCCGATCAGGCCGGTCGCCGACGACAGGGCGATGGTGCCGTGAGTGGCGGCCTTGTGGGGCGAGCCGGTGGCGTCGGCGGCGGCCATCAGCGAGACAGCGCCGTAGGCGGCGGTCCGGACGGTGGCCTTGTCCTGGTCGGTGAGGGTGATGGACATGGTGGTGTCTCCTTCTGTGTTTGGTCGAAACGCGATCGGATGTCCGGCTGGCGAAACCTGGCCGGGATGGTGAGAGTGCCGAGGGCAGATCGTGGATGTGGACTGACGCGCGTCGGTCAGCGGCTGGGCGAACCCTGCTCGTCGTTGGCCGCCGCGATCTCGCGGACGGCCTGGGTGATGACGCGGAAGTCCTTGCGCAGAATCGCGCCGTGATTGCTGGCGACTTTCGCGCTGACCCGAATATTCGGATTGCGGGTGCACACCGCGTCGAGGCTGGTGCGGATTCGCTCTTGCTCATCGCCCTTGCTTCCGAACGACGTCCCCGAAGCAACCACATACCGCACCGGCACGCTGATGTCGTCCAGCACGGGACCCAGCTCGCGCTCGCGGGACAGCTTGCCGAGTTCGATATTGCTTTCGGCCATCTGCGCGGCGTTCATCCGCGGGGTCAGACCGGTGGGGCGCAGCAGCGGCATGAACAAGTTCAGCCGCTTGAACAGTTTGCGGATCCGCTGCTCCATGGCCTCGTCGAGCCAGTCGTACGGGAACGCGCCGTCGACCAGCACCGCGCCCACGGCGCGCTCCGGATTCCGGCCGGCCCAGTGCGCCGCGACGACCGCCCCGTAGGACCAGCCGACCAGCAGCGCCCGGTCCACTTCTCTGGCGGCCAGGACGGCGTCGACATCCCGTATCGCGGCCTCGAAGGAATAGTCCGCCGAACGCCGCGACTTGCCGCGAGCCCGCTCATCGAAGGTGATGTGCCGGTATTCAGGGCCGAGATCGGCGATCACCCGCCGCCAGTACCCCTGCGTGGCGAACTGGCCGTTGCAGTAGACCACCGGGATACCGGAACCGCCGGTGTCGGTGACGGCCAGCGCCGTATCATCGACCGACACCATCCCGGTCCACTTCGCAGCGGTGGATGAGTTGCTGTTCTTCGTCATGCCAACCACTCTCGGCGCCTGGCCTGACGCCGCCCTGACAGCAAGCTGACACGGTCGCTGACATGGAACTGCGCCTGGTCACGGGGGACAGCAGGGTCTGCTGACATGGCTCGCGTGGTCTTCAGGTTCCGGTTCCCCGACGCTGGCGCAGGCGGTTGTGCTCAACCCAGATACGGCTGTGTGCGTCCTTCACTGTGGTGCCGCAACCGAAGACGGACGGTTTCGTGAATCGGTTCGTGTGGGAGCTGTTCCGGTCGGAGAAAGCGAACGTCGGTGGATTCGTCGCTGACCGTCAAGTGGCCGCCGATCACCTGGGCGTAGTAGGTGACGTTGAACTCCTGGCGCACCTCGCCATCGGAGTAGGCGATGACGTGCTCCGGATCGGTGTAGATGCCGAGGAGACCGGTGATTTCGATATCTAGCCCGGTCTCTTCTTTCGTTTCGCGGACCACGCACTGCTCGAGCGTCTCGCCGATCTCCATGGTGCCGCCCGGCAGGGACCAGTTGCCCGAGTCGGCTCGGCGCTGCATGAGGATCGCGCCGGTGGGGTCGACAATCAGAGCGGAGCCGCCGGGAACCAAGCTGTTGGCCCTCGGGGCATGGGGATCTCGGTAGTAGTCGCGTCGCCTGCTCATCTATGACCTTGATCTAGTCGAGACGCATCGGGCACTTGGTGTTGCGACAGTACGACGAAGCTCGCTGCGAGGGACTATTCCCGCCGCAGCGAGCTTTGGACTACGACCGGGCGTACTCGTTGTTGAGCACGTACGCGGTGAAGGAGTCCCATGCGTCAGGGGAGAACACCAGCGTTCCTCCGGACGGGTTCTTGGAGTCGCGCACGCCGACCATGCCGTCTTCCAGGTGCGCGGCTTCTACACAATCGTCCTTGCCGCCGCTGTGGCTGCTCTTGAACCAGCGCGCCCCGGATAGGTCCATGCTCATGGTGCATACTCCTTTGCCACCCGCCGCAGCAGGCGTTTGCTCTCAGTTCGATCCAACGCTACTCGCTGAATCTTGTGGAACGCATTGCGATAGCGCCGCACGCTATCCGGGCGTTCGAGATGAATACTGCCCGCGAAACTCTCGATATATACGACAGGTGGCTCCAGAGCATTGCCTGCGCTGTCGGTGCCGAAATCAAGAATGGTGAACGGCCCAGCCGTCGTACCCACTGGATAGCCTGCGGTGTCAGGCAGCACTCTCACCGACACGTTCGGCGGCAGGTCGGCGAGGTGGCGACACAGTCTCGCCATCACCCGCGGTCCGTGGACCACTCGCCGAAGGACCCCTTCATCGATCACGAGGTCGACCTGGAGAGGCGAGACTGTGCGCAGTATGAGGTTCTGGCGTTCGCGTCGGACGCGCAGACGCCGCTCACGCTCCTCGGGCAAGTCTTCTACAAAGTACAACCTGTCCAATGCCTCGGCATATTCGCGAGTCTGGAACAGGCCGGACACAATGTCCGGTCGGTAGATGGTCACCGCTTCGGCCGCAGACTCCAGCCCGAGGTAAACCCCGAAACTGGGTGCGACTTGATCGGTGTACTCGTCCCACCAACTCTGCTCCATACGCTGAGCAGCAAGAGCTTTCAACTCGCTCGCACGTTCAGGCTGTCGATACAGCCGACACAAGTTGTCGATATCCGAGTCGGAGATTTTGTTCGCGTGGCCCGTCTCGAGCCGTTGCACCGTACCGGAACCACGACCGATCGCCTTCGCAGCCATCAGGATCGACAGGCCGGATTCGAGGCGCATCGCGCGGAGGACACGGCCCAGCTGCCGATGCGGTACGCCTGGGGTGCGTGCCATGGATGGCGACGAAATGGCGCTGCGCTGCGAATTCCCCCTGGTAAGCGGCTTGACCACTGTTACTTTCCCCTTCTGGTAGATGGCAAGCACTGCATTCGTGGGTGGCCCCACCCCCGAGCTGTGGATGACGCTGCTACCGCGCCACGGGTGCCACCGAACAGCAAGTATGGGTGGTCACCTGGGAAAATGATCGGGTTTTCGCGATTCATCCGCTGGATCACCCAAACAGATGGCGGGGCTGCTGTGCTGCGCGTATGCCCGAAGCGATGGCGGCATTCGCTCGTCGGCAGAGTCGGGCACTCGTCAGCCGGGTCTCGATGTGCGAGAGAGGATGCGGATGGAAGCGCTTGGAGATACACCACGATCGCGGTGCCTGTTCTATCGGCGGGAGTGCGGGCTCCCCGCTGTGGTGGATCCGCCGGAACTCGGGCGGATCGTGTTGCGGGCCGGGTCGGTGTGGGCGATGACGATGCCCACTCGGCTCGGGCAGGCGGTCAAGGCGCATATGCAGAGCCGGGGCGTCCCTCTCGGCCCGATCGTGGGACATCCTCGTTCGGGGCGCTGGACCTTCCTCATTCAGCCCGACCTGCCTGATGACGTGCGATTGTTCGCGGAATTGTTCCGGCTGGACGTGGCGGTCGCGCGGTCAGGAGCGACGATCGCGCTGCCTTCGCCCACCGCTGCGGTGGGAGCGATCCGGCACTGGATCGTGCCGCCGCGCAATGCCTTCCGTCCGTCGGGCCAGTTGGTGGTCGAGGGCGTGCGGGCATGGGCGGATCAGATGCCGCGTACTCGGCGCAGGACGGGCACAACTCATGTCGGATGACGGCTCTCGCGCTCGGCGGCTCCGACGCGTCGGGGAGTTGCGGTCCCGGCGAGCACATGACAACCCGCACTGGCCGGTATCCAGTCCCGCGAATGCCGCCAAGGCGCTCGAAATGCACTGCGACTGCGACTACTCAGCGTGCGCGACGCTCGTCGCGGCGGTGATAGTCAGCCGCGAGGACTACCGCTACTTCCGTCGCACTGAAACCGCAGGCGATCTCGAGATACCCACACTGGGATCAGGTGCGTGATGTGCGGCGATTCCTGCACCAATCCCTCGGACGACGTCCACGTGAGTGTGTTCCTGCACGGACTGCGCATGGATTTCGCCGCATGCGTCACGGCGGCGATGACGTTCGCGCGCGAATGGCGGCATGCTCATTACCCCGACGCGGTAGAAGTCCTCCCGAACGGCGCGGAGGGCCTGCCGCGCCTCCCTTGCGAACGCTTGTATTGCGAGGGTCTGTCACGACACCACGGGAGAACGGCCGATGGTCCGATCAGCGGAGACGGGTGAGTGGGCGGCAAGGGGAAGGGGCGGGGACCCGGCCTCGAATGTATGAAGTCGGCGGTACACCCATCAAGCTGCGGAAATCGGCAGTCATATGCGACTGGTCGTAATACCCCGTCCCTGTGGCGATATCGGCCAATGGTGTGTCGTCAGTTCGCGACAGGACCTCCCGAACGCGGTTGATGCGTGCGAAGTGCTTAGGGGAGACGCCGATGCCACTGGCGAACAGATTGCGGAGTTGGCGTTCGCTGACGGAGAGGCGCGTGGCCAACTCGGAGACCGAAAGCGGGTGGTCGGCGGCGATGGCGGCTACGGCCGTGGTGAGCAGTTCACGGCGGGCGTTCTGGGCCGGATCGTCGGGTATACGCCGGGGCAGTTCGTTCTCCAGGTATGACACGACCTCGCCGTGGTCGAGTTCGCTCAGCTCGGCGGCCAGGTGCGCGACCGGGCCGGGCAGGTGGTCCAGGCGCAGCACGCGATCGGTGAGGTCGGCCGCCGGAACACCGAGCAGCGCGGGGGCCGCACCCGGGGCCAGCCGCAGGCGGACGCAGCCCGCGGGTTTGCTCGCGCGCGAGTAGCTCGCCTTGGTCTGCGGCCCGACGACGAGCGCCACCCGGTGGTCACCGGCAGCTACGCGCTCGGTACGCAGCACGATCGTGGTGGCAGTCTGCGGCACGTGCGCGAACGGCTCGGACAGTTCGAGCACGGTCGGGATGCGGCCGAGTTCGGCCAGCCACGGCCGCAACGACTCCGGCGCGGGCTCGGACGTCTCGACCGACTCGGCGGTCAGGACGAGCGGGCGCAACAGAGTGGTCACCGCATCCACTGTAGGCAGCCGTGCACCGCGCAGGTGTGCCGGAATTTCCTAGAGACCTGCCCGAACGCCCGGCACGGTGGTCCTCATGATCGTGATCACCGGTGCGACGGGCACCATCGGCAGTGAAATCGTCCGGCAACTGAGTTCGCGCGGGACCGCGATCCGTGCCGTCACCCGCGACCCGGACCGGGCCGACGTCCCCGCGGGCGTCGAAGTGGCGCGTGGCGACTACACCGACGTCGCGTCCATGGCGAAGGCGATGGCTGGTGCGGAGGCCGCGTTCGTCGTCGGGGTGCTCGGTCCGGAGTACGCGGACCTGGATCGGGCGCTGATCGCCACGGCGCGGGACGCCGGAGTCGGTCGAATCGTCAAACTTTCCGCCATCGGCACCGGGGACCCCGGTCTCGGCCGCGTCGGGACCTGGCATATGCCCGGTGAGCAGGCCGCACGCGACAGCGGCGTCGACTGGACCATCCTGCGCCCCAGCTCCTTCGCGTCCAATACCCTTAGCTGGGCCACCGCGATCCGGGCCGGACAGCCGGTGCCGAATATGACCGGCGACGCGGCCCAGGGTGTCGTCGATCCCCGTGACGTCGCCGGAGTCGCCGTCGAGGCGTTGGTCTCCGGCGGGCACGCGGGCCGGATCCACACGCTCACCGGGCCGGAATTGCTCACCACCCACGACCTGGCCGCGACTCTGGCAACGGTCACCGGCCACCCGGTGGACGTGACCGAATTCCCGAAACCGAAGCGCGGGCACATATGCTGGCGTCCGGAATGTCCGTCGAATTCGCCGACGGTGCGCTTGCCGGGCAGAAATATGTGCGCGCCGGACACAATGCGATCGTCACCCCGGATGTGGTGGAAATTCTCGGCCGGGCAAGGACTTTCGCCGAATGGGCCACCGATCACGCGAGTGCCTTCGCGGCCGGCGCGAACGCACCGTAGGCTGCATGTGATCAGCACCACATCGAATTGCCGAACGATGTCCGCTCGGCAAAGGTGACATGACCGGCTGGACGGCCGGTGTGCTTACACGAAAAGGAAATTCGGATGCGTCAACGGGTCATGACGGTCTTGGTAGCGGTTGTGGCGGGCGGGTCCGCCGCCGCGTTCGGCGGGGCGAGCGCCTCCGCGGTCGCGGTGAATCCGTTCCCCGGTGGCACGGAGGTCTACTTCGACAACGGTGAATCCGCGGCGATCGCGAACCTGAACCTCGGACCGGCGCTGAGCCAGGTGGCCGTCGCTTGGTCGCCCGGAGCGAAAGCGCTTCTCGGCGAAGGCATCACCGAGCACGCCCGTTGGGCCAGCGAAACTCCCACCGGTGGGGTGTCGATCGAGGTGTACGGGGCATTGATCCAGCCGTCGCTGGTCACCGTCACCACGCTGCGCGGCTGAACCGAATTCCGTTTCGGAATCCGGTGTGCCAGGGGTATGCTCGCCCATGGCGTTATGCGCATGCGTTGCCGGATTCCGTTGTGCTCGAGCGTAGGGCTCGGGTGGCGGCGGCGAGCAAGCACGCGGCGAGACATCTGGTAACCGGATGCCGCGCGATCCGCGCCGCGCCTTCGGTGATTACCGACATGGAGACCTCCTGGCGGATGCCCGGACGGGACGACACTACGTGTGCCGTCCCGTCCGGTGTTTTGTGCTGAGCGCGTGGGAGTTCCGGGATCGAGCGGCCATTTCCGCACCGATCGCCGCCGCGAAGGCGTCCACGTCGGCCTCGGTGGTGTCGAACGAGCACATCCACCGCACCTCGCCGGTGCGCTCGTCCCAGGTGTGGAAGCGGAACCGCTGCTGGAGCCGCTCGGTGACCTCCCTGGGCAACACGGCGAAGACGGCATTGGCCTGGACCGGCCGTACGATCTCGACGCCGGGTACCCGGGCGACGGCCGTGGCCAGCCGGGCCGCCATCGCATTGGCGTGCCGGGCGTTGCGCAGCCACAGGTCGCCCTCCAGCAGCGCGACGAATTGCGCCGACACGTACCGCATCTTGGAGGCCAGTTGCAGCGCGGCTTTGCGCAGGTACGGCACGCCGCGCACCGCGTCGGGCTCGAGCACCACGATCGCCTCGCCGAACATCAGACCGTTCTTGGTGCCGCCGAACGACAGCACGTCCACCCCGGCGTCGGTGGTGAACGCGCGCGGCGGCAGGTCGAGTGCGGCGGCCGCGTTGGCCAGCCGGGCGCCGTCCACGTGCAGCAGCATGCCGCGCTCGTGCGCCAGCGCGCCGATCGCCGCGATCTCTCCGGGCGTGTAGCGGGTGCCGAGTTCGGTGCTCTGCGTGATGGAGACGACCTTGGGCTGGGCGTGGTGCTCGTCGCCGAAGCCCCAGGCGTACCGGTCGAGCGACTCCGGCGTCAGCTTGCCGTCCGTGGTCGGCACCGGGATCAGCTTCAGCCCGGCTACCTTCTCTGGCGCGCCGCACTCGTCGAGGTTGATGTGCGCGGACTCGGGGCAGATCACGGCGCTCCACCGGTCGCACATGGCCTGCAATCCGACCACGTTCGCGCCGCTGCCGTTGAAGACCGGATAGATCTCAGCGCGCTCGCCGAAATGGCTTTTGATCAGCTCGCGCAGCCGTGCGGTGTAGGCGTCCGCGCCGTAGGCCGGCTGGTGGCCCACGTTGGCGGCGGCCAGCGCCGCCATGATGTCCGGGTGCACCGGGGCGTTGTTGTCGCTGGCGAATCCGCGTGGGTTGTCGTGGTCGGGCTCGGGGGAGCTGTCGCTCACCGGTCCTCCTCGGTCAGCAGCGGGAAAGAGCCGTTCTCGTCGTGGACCTCGCGGCCGGTGAGGGGTGGGTCGAACACGCAGACCGCGCGGAACCGGGTATGGGCGCGCAGGGTGTGCCGCTGGTGTGCGTCTACCAGGTACAGCACACCTGGTTCGAGACGGTGCGCCTCCCCGGTCTCGTCGTCGATCACCTCACCATGCCCCTCGATCACGTAGACGGCTTCGACGTGGTTGGCGTACCACATCTCGAGCTCGGCGCCCGCCTCGACCACCGTGTCGTTCACGGAGAAGCCGACCCTCTCCTCGGCGAGCACCAAGCGGCGGCTGTTCCAGGAGGGGCCTCGCACTTCCCGCTCGGTGCCTGCGATCTCTTTCAGGGAACGGACGATCATGGGTTTCCTTTGTTCGTGCTCCACCGGGGGTGGGTCGGACGGTGGCCGAGCCCGGATCACCAAAGATCATGGCCACTCGCACGGCGTGCCCGACAGTGGCAGAAATGCCCCGTATAGCAAAAATCGAGCCACTGCACGTGCTCGGACGGGACGACACCAGGTGTGCCGTCCCGTCCGGTGTGCCTAGTTCGCTGTCGAGCGGAAACCACGCAGCCGCAGGCTGTTGCTCACCACGAAGACCGAGGAGAACGCCATCGCGGCGCCCGCGAGCATCGGGTTGAGCAAGCCCGCCATGGCCAGCGGAATCGCGGCCACGTTGTAGGCGAAGGCCCAGAACAGGTTGCCCTTGATGGTCGCGAGGGTGCGGCGGGACAGCCGGATCGCGTCCGCCGCCGCCCGCAGGTCGCCGCGAACCAAGGTCAGATCGCCCGCCTCGATGGCGACGTCGGTGCCGGTGCCCATGGCCAGGCCCAGGTCGGCTTGGGCCAGCGCCGCGGCGTCGTTCACGCCGTCGCCCACCATCGCGACCACTTTGCCTTCGGCCTGCAACCGCTTGACGGTGGCGACCTTGTCCTGCGGCAGCACCTCCGCGATCACCGCATCGATGCCGACCTGGGCGGCGATCGCGTCGGCTGCGGCCTGGTTGTCGCCGGTCAGCATGATCGGGGTGAGCCCGAGGGCACGCAGCTGGGAAATCGCCTCGGCGGAGGTGGGTTTCACCGCGTCGGCCACGACGAGCACGCCGCGCGCCTTGCCGTCCCAGCCCACCGCGACGGCGGTCTTTCCTTCGGCTTCGGCCGCGCGCATCGCCCGGGTCAGATCGTCGTCGAGGTGCTGTGACCAGTCGGCGAGCAGCCGCGCGCGGCCGACGACCACCGCGTGGCCGTCCACCACGCCCTGCACGCCGAGGCCCTCGGCATTCGCGAAATCCTCTACGGGCTTCAGCTCGCCAACCCGCTCGCGGGCGCCCTTGGCGATGGCTTGGGCGATCGGGTGTTCGGAGGAGTCCTCCAGCGCTCCGGCCAGTTCCAGAATGCGCTCGGCCTGTTCACCTTCGGCCGCGACGACATCGAGCAGCGTCATCTTGCCCGCCGTGACGGTGCCGGTCTTGTCCAGCACGATCGTGTCCACCCGCCGGGTCGACTCCAGCACCTCGGGGCCTTTGATCAGGATGCCGAGCTGCGCGCCGCGTCCCGTGCCGACCATCAGCGCGGTCGGCGTGGCCAGTCCGAGTGCGCACGGGCAGGCGATGATCAGCACCGCCACCGCGGCGGTGAACGCCGCGGCCACCGAACCGCCTGTGCCGAGCCAGAACCCGAGCGTCGCGACCGACAGCGCGATGACGATCGGCACGAAGATCCCGGCGATCCGGTCGGCCAGCCGCTGCGCCTGCGCCTTGCCGGTCTGCGCGTCCTCGACGAGCTTCGCCATCTGCGCCAGCTGGGTGTCGGAACCGATCCGCGTGGCGCGCACCACGATCCGGCCGCCCACGTTGACGGTCGCGCCGACCACGGCGTCGTCCTGGCCGACCTCGACCGGCACCGACTCGCCGGTGAGCATCGAGGCGTCGACGGCCGAGGAGCCTTCCGTCACGATGCCGTCGGTGGCGATCTTCTCGCCGGGCCGCACCACGAACCGATCGCCGACCCGCAGCTGCTCCACCGGAATGCGCTGCTCGGTTCCGTCGCGCAGGACGGAGACCTCCTTGGCCCCCAGCTCGAGCAGGGCCCGCAGCGCCGCACCCGCCCGCCGCTTGGCGCGCGCCTCGAAGAAGCGTCCCGCCAGGATGAACGTGGTGACGCCTGCCGCGGCCTCCAAGTAGATGCTGCCGGTGCCGTCCATCCGCGCGATGGTGAACTCGAACGGATGCGTCATGCCCGGCGTGCCCGCGGTGCCCCAGAACAGCGCGTACACCGACCAGCCCAGTGCGGCCAGCGTCCCCATCGAGATCAGGGTGTCCATGGTCGACGCGCCGTGGCGCAGGTTCGTCCACGCCGCGCGGTGGAACGGCAGCGCGCCCCACACGACGACCGGCGCGGCCAAGGTCAGCGACAGCCACTGCCAGTTGGTGAACTGCAAGGCCGGGATCATCGCCATGGCGATCACCGGCACCGACAGCACCAGCGAGATCAGCAGGCGGGTGCGCAGGGCGGCGGCGGGATCTTCCTCGGCGGCGCTCTCCTGCGGCTCCGGGGGAGCGGGCAGGGCCGCGGTGTAACCCGCTTGCTCGACGGTGGCGATCAAGTCGTCCGGCGAGACGTCCCCGGTGACCTCGACGCGGGCCTTCTCGGTGGCGTAGTTCACGGTCGCGGTGACGCCGTCGAGTTTGTTGAGCTTCTTCTCGATCCGGGCGGCGCAAGACGCGCAGGTCATTCCACCGATCACGAGTTCGACCTGCCCGGAGGGCGGCGGTTGTGTCGCGGTGGTCATCGTGGGTGCTCCGTTCTGTGCGCGGACGGTCTTCGGGTCAGTGCGCGTGGCCGTCCGGCTGCTGACCAGTGTGTTCGTTGTGGTGGGATGCGTCTACAGCGGGGGTGCCCGGTGCGACGGTCAGGGTGAATTCGGCGGTGCGGACCACGCCCTCGTGCTGGAAATCGAGGAACAAGCGGTAGTCGCCGGCGCTGGGCGCCGTGACGGCGAAGGTGATGCCAGGTCCGGCCGCGGTCACGCCGTCACCGGGATGGCCTTCCGGATGGACGTGCAGATAGCCCAGGTCGGCGGCGCGCAGGGCCACGAGATGGCCGTAGGCGCCGAGGTAGGGCTGCAAGTCGGTCACCGGTTTGCCCGCGCGGCTCACCGAGAGCGTCACCTTCGACGCCCGGCCGGGGACGACGGTTCCGTCCAGCGTGACGGTGTAGTCGCCGACGCTCGTGGTGGCGGCCGCCGCGGGCAGCTGCTGGGGGTCGTAGACGCCGGCCACCAGCAGGTCCGCGCCGAGGGTCAGGTTCGCTCCGCCCTCAGGAGTGAAGTCGGCGAAGACGCGGTAGTCCCCGGCGCGGGTGAGATCGAGCGGGACGCTCCAGGTGCCGTTGCCATCGAGCACCGGGTGGACGTGCTGGAAGGCGGCCATATCCCGGCGCACGACGATCAAGTGCAGATCCTTGTCGTGACTGCGCACGTAGCGGGTGACGGGTTTGCCGTCTTGGTCCAGGATGCGGAAGCGCAGCGGCACGTTCGCGGCGGCGGTGGTCCGTGTGGTGTCGAGCCGCAGGGTGTAGCCGCGGTCGGTTGCCATCATTCCTCCAGGTAGTGCGTCGGCTTCGCCTTCGGCAGCGCCGTGCGTTTTCGGGTCGTGAGCGGCGGGTTCGGGCCCGATCACCGCACCGGCCGCGAGGGCGATCCCGAAGACCGCCGCGAGGCCGAGGGCGAAGCCGCCGAATTTGACAGTTGTGTTCATCGGAGTGCTCCCGTCCGTCAGCCTGCGACCGTGTAGCCGGCGCGGGTCACGGCGGCGGTGAGGTCCGCGCGGTCGATCGGGCTCGCGCTCTCGACGGTCACCAGTCCGTCGGCGAGGTCGACGGCCACGGAATCGACGCCGGAGATGCTGCCGATCTCGGTGCGGACCTTGGCGGCGCAGCCGCCGCAGGTCATGCCGGTGACGGTCACGGTGGTGGTGCTCATGGTCGGTGTCCTTCTGCGAGTACGTCTGCTTATCGATGTTTACCCTACCCCCCTAGGGTATCGAGATGTCAAGTCCCGCGCAGACGAAAGCCCGATCCGCGACGAGTCGCGGACCGGGCCGGGTGGATCGGGATCAGCGGTAGGTCACCAGCGCGACGGCGGGCGCGGACACCACCTGCACGTCGGCGGTGTCGGACACCTTGACGTGCAGGAATCCGCCTTCGATCGCGATGTGGACGTCATCGACGGTGCGTGTCGCGCGGCCCTCTGTGTCCGTCAGGGAATAGCCGTCGACCAGGACGACCTTGCTCGCGGGCCGCCATTTCGCTTCCATCGCCGTGCCTTTCGCCGGTGCCGCGGGCGGGAAGTCGAGTTCCGGCTCGGCGACATGGTTGAAGTAGTTCGACAACACGTTCAGTGCCACATGGCCGACGATCTCGCTCAGTTCGGCGTCGCTGACGCCCCTGGCGCGCGCTGAGGCGAGCGCGGCGTCGTCGATCCGGCCGCGAGACCGGAGCACGTCACGGGCGACGCGCAGGATCGCGTCGGCGTGCGGATCGTCGGCGCGCGCCGCGCGGGTGTCGGCGATCGCCTGCTCGGTGAAGCCCATCCGGTCGGCGCGCATGGTGTGCGCGGCGGTGCAGTAGTCGCAGCCGTTCTCGTCGGCGACCAGCAAGGCGAGTTGCTCGCGTACTCGGGCCGAGAGCTTTCCCTTGGTCAGCGCTTCGCGCAGGTTCAGGTATCCGCGCAAGGTGGCGGGGCTGTTCGCCATGGCGGCGTAGAGATTCGGGACCCGGCCCAGCTGGCGCTGTACCTCGGCGAGCAGATCGGACTGCTCGGCGTCGGCGGAGTCGGTGGACACAAGGGGCAGGCGGGACATCGAAGCCTCCAGGTCGAACAAGATGGTACCGATCGGTGCCGAATCAAGACGGTACTGACTGGTTCCGTTTTGGTCAACCTGGATGGTACTGATCGGTTCCGTCCTGCTACCGTTGCGGTATGCCAACCCAGGCCAAGCAGCGCTTGCTCACCACGGCGGAAGAGTTGTTCTACGCCGAAGGGATTCGCGCCGTGGGTCTCGATCGCCTGCTCCAGGCGTCCGGCGTCGGCCGGGCTTCCTTCTATCGCCACTTCGCGAGCAAGGACGACCTCGTCGTGGCGGTGCTGGAGGATCGAGACCGCCGGTGGCTGGACTGGCTGCGCGAATCGGTCGAGCAGACCGGCGACCCGGCCGCGCGTCCGCTCGCCGTCTTCGACGCGCTGGCACAACGGTTCGCCCGCAAGGATTTCCGCGGCTGCGCGTTCATCAACACCATGGTCGAGGTCGCCGATCGCGAAAGCGCCGCCCACCAGGTCGCCGATCGGCACAAGCGCCGCGTGATCGAATACCTGGACGAATTGCTCACCGCGGCGGGACGATCCGACGCGGACGAGCTGGCCGCCGAACTCGCGCTACTGGTGGACGGCGCGATCGTCACCGCCGTTCGCGAAGGGACTCCGGAGGCGGCGTCTCGTGCCCGCACCATCGCGGAGCGTCTGCTCGCGGTCTGACCCGCGCACCGATGCCGCCCCGCTGACTCGTCGCGGGGCGGCACCTGAGGGGATCAGGCGGAGTGCAGGTTGCGGGCGGTGGGTGAGGTCTCGGTCGTGGCCGGGTCGGGGTAGGTGCCGAAGAGGCGGTCGGCGGTGCCGGAACTGGTGACTGTGAACCAGTAGTGCTCGTTCTTGTAGTGATGGTGGCGATGGTTGCGCCAGACCGCCCGGTAGAGCGAGCCTTTCGGCTTGTAGTCGGTGTGGATCAGGTAGTGCGTCCACTCGTAGGCGAGGCCGAGCAGCGTGATGGTGATCAGGAAGGTCAGGCCGAGGCCCGGGCGAGGGAAGGCGAACGCCGCCAGCGCGATCAACACCACGACCAGCACCGCCAGGGTTCGCGTCGGGATGAAGATCAGCGGGATGTCGCGCGGATCGACGTGATGCTCGCGGTGCTTGCGCGCCAGTTCGCTGTCGAGTGCGAGCGGGCCCACCCGCCGTGGTTTCCAATGCAGCACGGTGACGTGCACGATCCACTCGAAGACCGGGAACACCGCCAGCATGGCGGCGGGGACCAGTAGGTCCGTCGGCTGCCAGTCGCCGACGACCACGCGGGCGATCAGCGCGCCCACCAGCGTGGTCCCGATCATCCACGGCGAGGGATGCCGGACGAATTCTGCGAATGCCTGGCCCAGGGTGAGCCCGCGACGCAACGCCCGCTCGTCCCTGCGCACCCGCGCCCGCGCATCCGCCTCGACCGAGGCTCGTTCGGAGGCTGTGGATTTCGTCATGTTCGTTCCTAGCTGTGCGTGACCGGCGGTCCGCCGAGGACCTCGATCAGGGCGGTGGTCGCCGGCTCGAGCAACGCCCGAGCGGTGGTGGCGGCCTTCTGCGGCCGGCCCGCGACGACGGCGGCGGCCAATTCGCGGTATGCCTCGATGTTGCCCACCTCGGCGGACATGATCGGGGCCAGCGCCGCGAGCGCCGGTTCATAGGCGGCGCGCAACATGTTGAACATCAGCCGGAACACGATCGAGTCGGCCGTGTCCACGACGTGATCCCAGAACTCCATCGCGTGCCGCTGCTGCGCGATCGGGTCCTGTTCGGCGGCCAGCGCGTCGAGCGAGGCTTCCAGCAACGGGCGGACTTCGGCCGCGCCGATCGCACCCACCCGCCGCGCGGCCAACTCCGCGACCTTCGGCCCGTTGTGCAGGCGCGCCTCGAGGATGCTGCGCGCGACCGCGGGGTCCAGTTCTCCGGCCTGCACCAACAGCCTCGGCAGCACCTCGAGCCCCGCGCCGCGCCGATAGTCCAGCACGGTGGTCGCGTCTCCTTGGCGCACCGACACCAGCCCCGCGGCGGCCAGCCGCTGCAAGGCCTCTCGCACCGCGGGCCGGGAGACCCCCAGCGCCTCCGCCAACTGCCGCTCACTGGGCAGAGTCGCCCCCGGCGCCAGCTCACCGCTGAGCACATCCGCGGCGATCTGCTCGAACACATCCGCCGACACCGACCGCTTGACCACAGGTTGCAACGCCATGCGTCTACTGTGCGTCCGATTGGTCAGGAGGTCAAGTGGTCAGACCAGATTCGGTTGGCGTGTGTCGTCTCGTCCTGCTTGATCTGGTGGTTCGGAATTTGGGCCGAAATCGGACATACTTCTCGAGTTTCGAGGACTGAGCCGGGAAGGCGGATGAGGGGCGCAGACATACCGGGGCCGGCAGAAGTGGCCCGTCAAGGTGCGCAACGGATCGCGCGGGCACTGACCGCCGGTTCCTCCCACATCAGCCGGCGACAGCACGAAGGGGCGGACGAGACGCGAGCCTCTGTCAGAGGTTTGCTGTATCAGGACCACGCCGGCGCGATTCCGCTCGATTCCGCTGGTCGAGCGCTGATTCGAGATAACGCGGTGTACGGAGGGCGCAATGAGACCGCGTACACGGAATGGCTAGGGGAGCTTCGTGGCCGAGGGGTCGACACCGACCGGGCGATGTCGGATCTGGAGACGGTTTGGGACTATTTGCGTTTCGATCCCAAATGGGCATTCGATCCCGAACGCGACTACGGGGGCATCATTTTCTTCGGCAGCCGAGACATCGGCGGTGCCTCGGTGATCGCGAACCTGGTTCGCGATCGCGGCCTCGATGACGTGCCTGTGGTGTTCTCCGGATATCGCGGCGAGGCAGCCAAGTTCCGGCTGGCGGCGGAGAAGCTGAATCTGAACCCGAACCAGATCATCGAAGAACCATTTGCCCAGAACACCGGCCAGAACGCGGTCTACTCCGTGGACATGCTGCAAGCGCACGGTCGCGATGTCTCGTCGGTGATCGGTGTCTGCACCCCGTTCCACTCACGGCGGGTGTGGGGAACCCTCGTGAAACAATGCCCGGATGTCGACCACGTCTCCATCTCCGCCGCAGACGTCTCGCTCGAGAACTATATGAAATACGGGAACCGGCCCGACGCCGATACAGCGCCACATCCGAAGTCCATCGTCGCCATCACCATGGGTGAGATCAAACGGCTCGACGAGTATCCCCGCGAAGGCCACTGCGTCCAAGAGAACATTCCGGATAACGTACGCGACGCCTATGACAGGCTGAGCGATATCTTCCGGCCCGCGGAACGCCGGTTCTGAGCGGGGCCGCGACGTTCGGAACAGTCCGCGTCTACAGCTGCCGGGGGTCTCAATTCGGTGGCCCGTGTGCCACTTGGCGAGCTAGCATCACTCGTTCGTATTCGAAGGTGGAGACCATCAGGAGGTGGGGCGGGATGACCGCGCCGAAGACCGCCGTCACGCACGACGCCCGGACCGTCCAATCGTCTCGGGTCCCGGTCTGATCCTTTCGTCCGGCGTTCGTGCCGAGCCCTTGGGCTCCCGTGACGGTGGTGCCGTGTCCGCGACCGGGCCCGACCATCGAGAACACGGAGAATCCGAGTTGAGTTCCACCATCGATTGGCGTGTGCGCGCCGAAACCGATGCCGATATCGCCGCGATCCACGAGATCAATGTCGCGGCCTTCGAACGAGCCGAAGAGGCCGAACTGGTCGACGCGTTGCGCGACGACCCCGCATGGATCGGCGGCCTGTCGATCGTCAGCACCCTGCCGGATGACACACCGGTCGGCTTCGCGCTGCTGACTCGCTGTCACGTGGACGCCACGCCGGCATTGTGTCTCGGCCCGTGCGCGGTGCTGCCCGACTACCAGAAGACGGGTGCGGGTTCCGCCGCGATCCGAGCCGGGCTCGCGGCCGCGGCGCGAATGGGCGAGCTTTTCGTCATCGTGCTCGGTCATCCGACGTACTACCCGCGCTTCGGCTTCGGCCGGGCTTCCGACCACGGCATCGGCCTGAGCATCGACGTGCCGGACGAGGCATTGATGGCGTTGACCCTCGACCCCGCCCACCCGCTACCGGGTGGCACGGTCCGCTACGCCGCGCCATTCGGCATCGAATAGCCGGTTGAACGACCGGCGGTGGGGCGGCGTGGATGTCGGCCCATCGCCGGTCTCGGGGGAAGCAACACCCGGCGCAGGTCAGCTGGGATCGGAACCCTGCACGGCGGACAACCAGATCGCGCACGCTGCGGCAATGGTGGTGGCCGCCACGAAGATCGGCAAGCCGCCGCCGTCGAGGTACACCCACAGAAGGGCGGCGATGGGGGCGGCGACCGTGGATTGGGCGTCGAGCAGGAGGCGGCGGCGCAGGCGAGTGGCCTGCGTGACGTGGGCGGGGGCGTCGGGGTCGGGGCGGCTGGGGTTGTCGACCAAACGGCCGGGCGGTTCGACGTCGCGCATGCGGCCCGACGGGTAGAGGCGTCGTCCCGCGACGTGAATCGTGCGGTCGGTGAGCTCCGCTTCGCTTTCGGTGAGGGTGACCAGCGCCGGGTCGAAGTACACCGGAAGCCACCGCGGCCGGCCCGTGCCACCGACTTGCAACCACGACCGGCCGACCAGGCGATGGTGCTGGCGGACGCGGGTGACCCGGACGGTCCGCGCGGCGCCCGGACGAAAGAAGCGGAGCACCCCGAAGGCGACGGCGAGTCGGTATCCGGTGTACCCGCCCACGGCGAGCGCGACGGCCGCGATCGCCGCCACCTGATCCAGAGTGCCGAACGGCGCCCAGGCGGCACAGACCGCGAGGGCGCCGGACGTCACCGTGATCGGATAGGCCAGCGGGTGGCCCGATCCGGAACTCACTTCAGGAAACCCACCTTGGTGTAGTCCCGCGACGCGAGGCCGAACGCACCGTAGTTCGCCAGGTCGGTCCGGGCGGCGTAGGTGCCTGCCGCCTGGTGCAGCGGGATGGAGTGACCCTCTTCGAAGATCATTTGATCGCATTGGTTGGCCAGCTGAATGGCCTTCTCCGGATCCAGTTCGGCGAGGGTCTGGTCGATCAGCGCGTTGAGTTGCGGCGTGCCGATGCGTGCCTTGTTGCTCTGCCAGTTGCTCGGATCGTAGTAGTAGATCTGCCGCAACCCGCTGAGCGGCAGCACGCTACCGCCCCAGCTGAACTGGGCCAGGTCGAAATTGCCCGGGTCGATGACGTTGGTGAACAGGCCGGTGCCCGGCACCGTCTGGATGATCAGCTTCACCCCGATCCGCGCGAGATTCTGCTGCACGATCTGCGCCGTCTGCACCCACTGATCCTGCTGGTACATCACGTCGCGGAGTTCGAGCTTGCGACCGTCCTTCTCGCGGACGTCGCCGTTCAGTTTCCAGCCGAGCGCGTCCAGCATCCGGGCCGCTTCGTCCGGGTCGTAGGCGATGGGGGCCGCGTTGTCCTGGTAGCCCTTCTGCCCCGCCACGAAGACGTGATTGTTCAGTGGCTTGGGGTCGTCGACGACGCCGTGCTGCGAGGCGGTGACCACGCCCTGCCGGTCGATCGCCTTGGAGATGGCGATCCGCAGCTGCGGATCGGCGAGCAGGGAACCGGGGGCGCCGTTGAACGTGATGTGCGACCAGGTCGCTTCCGGCGCGCGCCGGATGACCACGTTCGCGGCATTGCGCGCCGCGCTGACGTTCTCGATGCCGGACATGTAGGCGATGTCGAGCTCGTTGTTCTGGATCGCGGGCAGCCAGGCCGAGTGGTCGAGCACGCTGAAGGTGACGGAATCCAGCTTCGGCGTATCACCCCACCACCGCGGATTGCGCCCGAGCACGATGCGGTTCTGGCTGCGATCGATGGAGGTGATCACGAAGGGGCCCGCGCTGAGCGGCAGCTCGTTCTTGGCCGCGTTGGTGAAGGTGTCGGGGGTCGCGGTGACCGACTTCGGATACAGCGGGCTGAACAGTCCTTGCCATTCGCCGAACGGCTGATCGAAGGTCACCACGGCCTGCCGGTCGTCCGCGCCGCGCTCGACCTTGCCGACCCGATCGAAACCGCTGGTGGACGAGACGAGAAACGCGTTGTCCTTACCGCTCAGCGCATGGGCCTGCGAACGGAGATCCTCCCAGGTGATCGGCGAACCATCGGACCATACGGCCTTCGGATTGATGGTGTACTCCACCTGCTGCGGGCTGGTTCCGATCAGCTTGATGTCGGTGAAGAAGTCGTGCGCGACGCTCAGCTGTCCCGCCGCATCGCTGACGAAGGTGGTCGGCATCGTCGCTTCGACGATGGAGGAGACGGTCTCCGTTCCGCCGTCCACATGCAAATAATTGAAGTTCTCCGGGAAGTTGGTGAGTGCCAGCCGCAGGTTGCCGCCGTCGCGCAGTTCGCTCGGGTCCCTCGGATTGATGTCGTTGGTGGCGCCGACCGTGCTGGTGCCCGCGGTGACGCCGTTGTCGCCGCCGCAGCCAGTGAGCGTCAGCCCTACGACGACCAGCGACAACGCCAGCCGGGCACACGCAGAGGTGATCCGCATGGTGATCCTTTCTCCTCGTTGCGTCTTATGGACACGGCCCTACTTCTCGAAACCCACTCGGACGTAGTCCGTGGAAGCCAGCCCGAAGGCGCCGTAGTTGGCCAGCCCGGCACGGACGGCCACGTTGCCGGGCGATTGCGCGACCGGCACCGAGTGGCCGAGCTCGAAGATCATCCGGTCGGCCTTGTTCGCCAGCTCGATCGCTCGCTCGGGGTCGAGTTCGGAGATGACCTGCTCGATCAGCTCGTTCAGTTCGGGTGACCCGATCCGTCCCTTGTTGCTGAGCGTGTTCGCCGGGTCGTACGCGTAGATCTGGGGCAACGCGCCGAGCGGGAAAATGCTTCGTGACCAGCTGAATTGAGCGATGTCGAAGTTGCCGGGATCGATGACATCGGTGAACAGGCCGTTGCCCGGGTAGGTCTGGATCACCAGTTTCACCCCGATCCGCGCGAGATTCTGCTGCATGATCTGAGCCATCTGCACCCAGGTGTCCTGCTGGAACATCACATCCCGGATGACCAGCTGGCGTCCGTCCTTCTCCCGGACGTCGCCGTTGAGCTTCCAGCCCAGTTCGTCCAGCATGCGGGCGGCCTCGTCCGGGTTGTAGGCGATGATCGCCGCGTTGTCCTGATAGCCCTTCTGACCGTCGAGGTAGATGTGGTTGTTCAGCGGCCTGGGGTTCTCCACGATCCCGTTCTGCAGCGCGGTGACGATGCCTTGCCGGTCGATGCCCTTCGCGATCGCGACGCGCAACTTCGGGTCCGCGAGGATCGATCCCGGTGCGCCGTTGAACGTGATGTGCGAGTTGTACGGGCGCGCGGCGCGGCGAACGATGATGCCCGGTGAGTTGGTCGCGGACTTGACCTCCTCGATGCCCGTGACATCGATGGCGTCGAGTTCGTTGTTCTGCAAGGCGTTGAGCCGGGCGGACCAGTCGAGCACGCTGTAGGTCACGGTGTCCAGCTTCGGCGTCTCGCCCCACCATTTGGGGTTACGGCTGAGCACGATTCGTTGCTGCGCCCGGTCGACGGAGGTGATCACGAACGGTCCCGCCGACTTGGCGAGCCCGTTGCGATCGCGCTCGTTGAACGCCTGCGGTGTCTCGGTCGACTCCTTGGGATACAGCTGCGAGAACAGGCCGCGCCACTCCGCGTAGTGCTGCGCGAAGGTGACGATCGCCTGCCGGTCGTCGGCGCCGCGTTCGACCTTGGCCACCCGGCTGTAGCCCTGGGTCGCGGCGACCCGGTATGCCGTATCGCGGCCGCTCAGCGCCTCTGCTTGGGACCGCAGGTCTTCCCAGGTGATCGGGCTGCCGTCGGTCCAGACCGCCTTGGGGTTGATGGTGTAGACGACTCGCTGCGGGTTCGTTTCGGTCAACGCGATGTCGGTGAAGAAATTGTGATCGACCGATAACTCGCCCGCGGCGTCGGCCGTGATCGGGCTCGGCATGGTCCAGTCCACCACTTCGGCGAGGTCGCCGTCGGAATCGACATGGTGCGAATTGAACGTCGCGGGGAAACCGGTAATGGCCAGACGCAGGTTGCCGCCGTCGCGCAGTTCGCTCGGCTCGCGGGGATTGATGTCGTTGGTCGAGCCGATCGCGTTGGAGCCGGACTTCACTTCGCTGCCGCCGGAGCCGCAGCCGACCAGCAGCGCGAGCGCCGTGCCAACGGTGAGCGCCCGGGTGATCACCGTGCGTACCTGCCTGCGGCGGTTCCGAGTTGGCTGTGCTGGTCTCATTTCACGAATCCGATCTTGGTGTAGTCGTAGGACGCCAGGCCGGGGGAGCCGATATTGGCGAGGTCGGCGCGGGCGCCGAAACTGCCGTCGGACTGGGTCAGCGGCAGCGAATGTCCTTCCTCGAACACTTTGCGGTCGACCTCGTTGGCCAGTTCGATCATCTTCTTCGGATCGAGTTCGGTCAGCGTGCGCTCGATCAAGGCGTTGAGCTCGGGCGAGCCGATGCGGCCGTAGTTGCCCTGCAGGTCGTTCGGGTCGTAGTAGTAGATCTGCCGGATATCGCTCAGATAGAACGCGTCTCCGGTGAAGACGAACTGCGCGGCGTCGAAATCGCCGGGAATGATGACGTTGGTGAAATACCCCGCGCCTGGTTTGGTGTCGATGATCAGCCGCGCGCCGATCCGGGCCAGGTTCTGCTGGATGATCTGCGCGATCTGGATCCACAGCGGGTCGTTGTACATCACATCGCGGATCTCCAGCTTCCGGCCGTCCTTCTCCCGGACGTCGCCGTTCAGCTTCCAGCCGAGCGCGTCGAGTTCCCGTGCCGCCTGGTCGGGGTCGTAGGCCACGGGCGCGGAATTGTCCTGGTAGCCGTCCTGGCCCTGGAGGAAGATGTGATTGTTCAACGGTTTCGGGCTCTCGACCAGACCGTTCTGCGTCGCGGTGGCGATGCCCTGCCGATCGATGGCCTTCGCGATCGCGACGCGCAGTTTCGGGTCCGCGAGAATCGACCCCGGCGCGCCGTTGAAGGTGATGTGCCGCCAGCGGTTGCCCGGCGCACGGCGAATCACCAGTCCGCCGGTATTGCGCACCGCCTTGACCTCGTCGATCGAGGACAAGCGGATGAGGTCGAGTTCGTTGTTCCGCAGGGCGCTCGCCCACGCCGCCTGATCCAGCACGGTGATGGTGATGGTGTCCAGTTTCGGCGTATCGCCCCACCATTTCGGGTTGCGGCTCAGCACGATCCGGCCCTGAGTGCGGTCGGTCGACTGGACCACGAAAGGCCCGGCGCTGGGGCCGAGCCGGTCCACCAGACTTTTGTTGAACGACTCCGGGTCGGCGGTGACGGATTTCGGGAAAAGCGCGGAATCACCGGCGAGTTGGCCGCGCCATTCGCCGAAGGGATGGTTGAAGGTGAGTACGGCCTGCCGGTCGTCCACACCGCGTTCCACCTTTTCGACGAACTCGAAACCGTAGGTGATCGCGATCAGGAAGCGTTTGTCACGACCGCTGAGCGCGTGTGCTTGCGAGGCGATGTCTTCCCAGGTGATGGGGCTGCCGTCGGACCAGACCGCCTCGGGATTGATGGTGTAGGTGACCTGCTGCGGGTTGGTGCCGGTCAGCGCCACATCGGTGAAGAAGTCGTGGTTGACGGTGAGATTGCCCGCCGCGTCGACGTCGAACGCGCGTGGCATGAGCGGACGCTCGATATCGCTGATCTCGCCGTCGTTCCCGTCGGCGGACAGGGTGTTCCAGTTCGACGGGAAGCTGGTGACCGCCAGGCGCAGGTTGCCGCCGTCGCGCACCTCGTCACGGTTCTTGGGATTGATGTCGCTGGTGGTGCCGAGCGCGTCGGACAGTCCGGCGGCCGAATCGTCGGCGCTGCTCGCACAGCCGGCCGCGATCAGCGCCAGCGCCACCAACCCCGCGGTCCACCGCGTTCGGTCGAAACGGATCCGCATCGCGCCCTCCTGCCTATCGGCTGACTGCCGGCACCGGGACCGCGTCGATCAGCGCCCTGGTGTACTCGTGTCGCGGATCGGCGAATATCTGCTCCGCCGAGCCGTATTCCACGATCTTGCCGCGATACATGACCGCGATGTCGTGGGCCAGGTTCCGCACCACGGACAGGTCGTGCGAGACGAACAGATACGAGAGGCCGCGCTCGGTTTGCAGGTCGCGCAGCAGGTTCAGGACGCCGGCCTGGATCGAGACGTCCAGCGAGGAGACCGGCTCGTCCAGCACCAGCAGTTCCGGGTCCAGCGCGAGCGCGCGGGCGATGCTGATGCGCTGTTTCTGGCCGCCGGAGAAGTCGGCGGGGTAACGGTCGGCGTGCTCAGGGCGCAGACCGACCTGTTCGAGCAGTTCCGGAACCCGGCGGGCGATCTCGGCGCGCGGCCGCCCGTCGATGCGCAACGGTTCGGCGATGGCGTCGAAGATCGGCAGGCGGGGATCGAGGGACGCGGTGGGGTCCTGGAAGACGATCTGCATCTTCCGGCGGATCTCCCGCTTGCGCGCTTTGCTCAGGGTCGCGACGTCGCTGCCCATGATCTCGATCGAACCCGATTGCGGCGCAACCAGATCGAGGATCTGGGTGAGCGTGGTCGATTTGCCGGAGCCGGATTCGCCGACGAGCGCCAAGGTGCGCCCGCGCCGGACCTCGAAGCTGATGCCGTCGACCGCCCTGATCTCGCCTTTGCGGCGGCGCAGCACCACACCCGAGGTGATCGGGAAGACCTTCACCAGGTCCGAGACCCGCAACACCACATCCGTCTCCACCCGCGCCTCGGCCTCCGGCTCGGCGATCTCGCGGCGATAGGCCTCGAACAGCTCGTCGGTGCCGACCTCGGCGGTGCGGATGCAGGCGGCGGTATGTCCCGGTTCGACTCCTTCCAATGGCGGTTCGGCCGCCCGGCATTCGTCGATCGAGACCGGGCAGCGCGGTGCGAACGAGCAGCCCGGCGGCAGCGCGTGCATGGCGGGCGGCGCGCCGACGATCGGGATCAGCGGTCGTCGCGGCGGACCGTCCATGCGCGGGATCGAGCCGAGCAGACCGACGGTGTACGGCATCCGCGGCGCGTCGAACAGCTCGGCGGCAGGGGCGGTTTCGACGATCCGGCCCGCGTACATGACGGCGACGCGATCGGCCAGCGTCGCGGCGATACCCATGTCGTGGGTGATCATGATGACGCCCGCGCCGGTGATGTCGCGCGCCTTGCGCAGCAGGTTGAGGATCTGCTTCTGCACCGTCACGTCCAGCGCGGTGGTCGGTTCGTCGCAGATGATCAGCCCCGGGTCGTTCGCGATCGCCATCGCGATGACCACGCGCTGGCGCTGGCCGCCGGAGAACTCGTGCGGAAACGCTTTGGCTCGCACCTCCGGGTCCGGGATACCGACAAGGTCGAGCAGTTCCACCGCGCGCTTCGCGGCATCGCCTCTGCTCGCCTTGCCGTGTGCGAGCAGGGCTTCGGCGATCTGATCGCCCACCCGGTAGACCGGCGTGAGCGCCGAGAGCGGATCCTGGAACACCATGCTGATGGAACTGCCGCGCAGCTTGGACAGTTCGCGATCACCAAGCCCGAGCAGTTCGCGGCCGCGGAACCGGATGGAACCGGTGATTCTCGCCTGCTCCGGCAGCAACCCCATCACGGCCAGCGAGGACACCGACTTTCCCGATCCGGATTCACCCACGATGGCCAGCACTTCGCCGTCGGACACCGTGTAGTCGACGCCGCGCACCGCGTCGATCCGGCCTTCCTCGCTGGGGAACGACACCCGCAGGTCGGTGATCTCCAGCAGGGGCGCGGTCGAGGTGGTCTCGACCGTCTTCTCGGTAGCTCCCGCGCTCGTCATGCCTTCGCCTTCTTCTTCGACCGAGCCCGCTTCGCGCCGGGATCGAACGCGTCGCGCAGTCCGTCGCCCACGAGGTTGGCGCACAGCACGGTGATGATCAGCAGACCACCCGCGAACAGGAACAGCCAGGGATAAGTCAACGCTGATTTCGTTCCGGCGGCGATCAGCGAGCCCAGCGACACATCCGGCGGCTGCACACCGAAACCGAGGAAGCTCAGGCCCGTCTCGGCCATGATCGCCGCGCCGACGGTGAGCGTGGTGTCGATGATCAGGATCGAGGCGATGTTCGGGATGACGTGGCTGAGGATCACCGTGCGGGTCGGCGCGCCCATGTACCGGGCGGCCCGGACGAATTCGCGGTCACGCAGGCTGAGCGTCAGGCCGCGCACGATCCGCGCCGAGATCATCCAGCCGAAGCCGGACAGCAGGAGGATCAGCAGCAGGATGGATCCGCTGCCCTTGGTGCGCGGCGCGAACAGCGCGATGATGATGAAGCTCGGGACCACCAGCAGCAGATCGACCAGCCACATGATCGCGCGGTCGGTCCAGCCGCCGAGCAATCCGGCCAGCGAACCGGCGGTGGCGGCGATCGTGGTGGACAACAGCGCGACGCACAGGCCGATGACCAGGGACTTCTGCAATCCGCGCAGGGTCTGCGCCAAAACGTCCTGACCGATCTGGGTGGTGCCGAACGGATGGTCCGGGCTCGGCGGCTTCAGCAGGGCGGTGTAGTCCAACTGCTGGTAGTCGTAGGGCAGAAAGGGCGGCAGCGCGAAGCTCACGACGAACAGCGCGATGAGGACCAGGCCGCCCGCGACGGCAGGCTTGTTGCGCAGGAAGCGCCGCAGGACCAGCCTGCGCCGCCCGGTCGCGGTGACCTCGGGCGCGCCCTGGACGATGATCTCGGTTTCGGTCATCCCACACGCACCCTTGGATCGAGAATCGCGTACACGATGTCGGACAGCAGACCCGACACCAGTACCACCAGGCCGGCGAACGCGGTGACGGTCACCACGACGTACAGGTCCTGGGCGTTGATCGAGTCGACCAGCCACTCGCCGACACCGTGCCAGCCGAAGATCTTCTCGGTGAACGTCGCGCCGGTGATCAGGGCGCCGAGACTGTAGGCGAACAGCGTGGCCATCGGGATCAGCGCCGTGCGCAGGCCGTGCTTGTACAGCGCCTTGCCGCGGGTGAGACCTTTGGCGCGGGCGGTGCGGATGAAATCGCTCTGCAGCACGTCGAGCATCGCGTTGCGCTGGTAGCGGCTGTAGCTCGCCATCGCGCCGAGCGCCAGCGCGGTGGTGGGCAGGATCAGGTGCTGGACGCGGTCGAGCAGTTGCGGCCCGAACCCTTCGATGCTGGTCGCCGACGTCTCGCCGGTGTAGAGGAAGATCTGCGATCCGGTCAGCGAATTGATCTCCAGCGCACCGTATTTCAGCAGCGTCGCGAGCAGGAACACCGGCGTGCTCAAGATCAGCAGTGACACCACCGTGGTGAAGTAGTCGCTGAACTTGTATTGCCGGATCGCCCCCGCCGCGCCGATCAGAACCCCGAGCACCGTGCCGACCAGCGAGCCGACGATCAGCAGCCGCAGACTCACCGCGACCCGCCGCGGCAGTTCCTCGCTGACCGGCTGACCGGCCAGCGTGGTGCCGAAATCGCCGTGCGGAATGCCTTTGAGCCAGGTGACGTACCGCTCCGGGATCGGGTCGTTGAGGTGCAGCTCCTCGGCCTTGGCGTCGATCACTGCCTGCGGCGGGCGCGGATTGCGTTGTTCGAGACTGTCCAGCGGCCGGAACGTCAGGGACGCCAGACTGAACGTCAGGAACGAAGCCAGCAGCAACAGCACGACATAGTTGAGCGCGCGTCGTAGCAGGAAGCCGGTCATCAGTCCTCTGGTCTTTCGGCTGGGCGGGCCAGCGTCGGTATTAGCCCCCGATCATAAGGACGTGGTTCGCGGCGCGCGTGCCACACGACATCCGGGCATGTCCGGGGCCCATCCGGCCACGGTGGCCGGGCGCGAGCCGGAGGTCGTCCGGCAGGATGGACGGGTGACGCCCCTGCACCTCCCCAAACCGAAGATGGTCGCCACCGACGTGGACGGCACCCTCATCGACCGCGACGAGCGGGTGACCGCGCGGACGAAGGCTGCGGTGGGCGCGCTGATCGCCGACGGCGTGCCGTTCGTGCTGGCCACGGGTCGCCCGCCGCGCTGGATCGACCCCGTGGTGCAAGGGCTCGGGTACGCGCCGCTGTGCGTATGCGGCAACGGCGCGGTGATCTACGACAGTGCCGCCGACCGGGTGCTGACCAGCATGACCCTGGACGTGCCGACGCTGGCCTGGCTCGCCGATGTCGCGGAGCGGGCCCTGCCCGGCTGCGGTCTGGCCGCCGAACGCGTCGGCGAAAGCGCGCACGACGCCGTGACGCCGCAGTTCGTCAGCTCGCCGCAGTACGAGCACGCCTGGCTCAACCCGGACGACACCTCCGTCGCCAGGGAGGAGGTCATCGACGCACCCGCCATCAAGATGCTGATCCGGCTGCCAGGTGCGCGCAGTTCGGACATGCGCACGGTGCTCGCGCCGCTGATCGGCGAACGCGCCGACATCACCTACTCGACCGAGCACGGGCTCATCGAACTGTCCGCGCCCGGCATCACCAAGGCCGCGGGGCTGGCGGTGGTCGCCCAGCGGCTCGGTGTGGACGCATCCACCATCGTCGCGTTCGGCGACATGCCCAACGACGTCCCCATGCTCACCATGGCGGGCCACGGTGTCGCGATGCGCAACGCCCACCCCGAGGCCATCGCCGCCGCCGACGAGGTCGCCGAATCGAACTCCGACGATGGCGTCGCGCGCATCCTCGAACGCTGGTGGGTGTGAGCGAAGTGGCGTGGCGGAACGATTCGGAGCCCGCGCGTCGGGCGCGGGCTCCGAGGGGAGAAAACGGTCGGGCTGTCCGAGGTCAGCCCTGAGGGGATGGCGCGTCGGCCGGGAACGCGGGTTCGGCTGGAGCGGAGCCGTGTGGTGGTTGTACGGCGGCTGAGTGTGGCGGGGCCGGTTGGGGCAGCCCGCTCGAGGCCGGGGTGGGGACGGCGTTCGGGACCGGTGGGCTGCCTGCTGCCGGAGCTCCCGGGGCCGGTGCGGCCGGGGCGGGGAGACGGTTCGGGATCGGTGCGCTCACCTGCGCTGCGACCGGGTTCCGGCTCATTTCCTCTCGATAGGTGTCGTTGTAGGTCTTCCACACCGTCGTGACGAGGCCGGTGAGCTGGTCGAGGATCAGCGAACCGTGCTCGAAGTCGGCGCGCAGGCCGTCGGGGACCGGATAGGCGTTGCGCAGGGGGAGTCCGAGCATCCCCGTGTCGGCGCCGAGTTGCAGGAACCGGTCCAGGATGCTGCCGAGCACCTCGACGACCTGCCCGTCGGCGGCGGTGTAGACGTAGCCGTTGGCGAACTTCGCGTACTGGCGGTCACCCGCGGCGGGCAGCACGTCCGAACGCGCGGCGCCGAGCGGGCCGTTCGGTCCACCGGACTGCGACCAGTGCCTGGCGATGATGTTCTCCTGCACCATGTTCAGCAGCTTGGTGGTCAGCGCGGCGAGGGCCGACACGTCGGATTCCGCCGGTGCGGGCGCCTGGCTGTCGTGCGTGCCCGGCGAGCCCGGCGCACCGGCGGCGATGTCGCGTATCCGGTCCATCAGCGCGTACGCCGCGTCGCCTGGGCAGGTGGTGTTTCCGACATCGCGGTGTGCGAAGACCACCGGCAACTGCACGGCCTCGCCCTCGGCGTACGAGGTGAAGGAGGTGCCCTCGGAGTACATCGTGGTGGAGCCTTTGGGATCGAGTCCGGCGACCTTGGTGCGCCAGCCGACGAAGGCGCCGATCGCCTGGAGCGCCTCCTCCGTCGGTTGCTCGGACTCGTAGTTGCCCATCAGCGCGACGCCAGAGGTGTTCTCGTTGAACCCGCCCGCGTGCGCGCCCTGCACCGGGCGGTCGAGGCCGCCGAAGCGTCCTTCGAAGATCTGGCCGTACTTGTCGACCAGGGCGTTGTAGCCGATGTCGCACCAGCCCAACGTCTTCGCGTGATAGGTGTAGATCGCGCGGACGATGCCCGCCGACTCGGACTTGCTGTAGTCGTTGCGGCCTGCGGTGTGGTGCACCGTGACGCCGCCGAGACGGTCGTCGTAGGTCGGTTCGGCACAGCGGATGGATTCGTCGGCGCCCCACTGGGCGCGGGTGATCACGCTCGGTCCGCCGCCGGGCAGCGCGGCCGCCACGTTGCGCAGATCGCCGTCGGCGGCGGCCCGGCCGGGATCGATCAGCACGGCGGTCAGGTCATGGACCTGCTGAGCCGGGTCGCCCGGACGCGACCGATCGTCCGCGCTGGGTCCGGGTTGCGCCACCGGCTGGATCGTCCGCGCCGCTTGCTTTCGGGTGACCAGCACCTGCACCGCGTTCGTGTTGCCCACGTAGATCGGCTCGGTGCCGTCGGTCGGGCCGGGGCCGGAGTGATCGGTGCGGTGGGTGTCCACCGGTTCGGTGTCGTACCAGGGCCCCCAGGTGCCATCGGGCTGCCGAGCGCGGATGGTGGCTCTGGTGTCCGCCAGCTCTCGCGCGGTGAGGGCGACCATGCTGAACGGGGTGTCGCTGGAAAGTTCCTTCACCTGGGCCCCCACCTGGCTCATCTGTTCGGGGGTCACCGCCCCGGGAGACAGCGCCGGGGTGTCGGGCGTCGTGCCGGGCTGGAGCCGGGCGGGATCAGCGATGAAGCGCACGCTGTTCGCCGAAGGTTGGGAAATCGGCTGACCAGCGGAATTCGTGCCGCCGTCCGGCCGCATCGGCATCAATTCGGATTCGGGGGTTTGGTTGGAATTGGAACTGGGTAGTCGCATTCCTTCCGGTGGTTGCGCGCCCGGGGGCAGCGGCCCGTCCTGAATCGGAATGCCCGCCGCCATCGGCAGCATGCGCAGGTCGGAAAGATGCAGATCAGGCAGCGTCAGCCCGGTGAATTCGCGCAGCGGCAACACGATATCGGGGGCCTGGGTGAGTGCGACCTCGGCGAGGCCGGCGGAGACGGCGGCCGGTTCGCTGTCGGTGGCGGTGCGGTAGTCGTTCGAAGCGCTGAGCGCCAGCGTGCCGAGCGGGGCAGCTACCGCGAGGGTGGTGACAACCGGTAGCACGTAGGAGCGTTTCGGTTTGCGGTACCGCACGTGCGTCTCCAATCAGGTCGTACCAGTGATCTGTGATTAAAGGGTCACTTCCTGATGTAACAACGGTCACAATAACCACATTTGTCACATGGCTAAACCTCTGGTTGAGGATTATGTGATTGCCTGAATGTAGCTGGTTGATTGCTGGCGCGTCTGCAAAACGTGCGGAAAAAGTGGAAGATCTACCGCCTCGTAAACCGCGGGAGTGAACGGATGCATCGTAATAGGCCCATGTGGGGGTCAGAAAAATGCTGGTAAGAGCGATATTTTCCCAGCGAGGTCGCGTCAGGGGGCTGTTCGGGACGGCTGTGGCGGGTCCTGTGCTGTTGCTCAGTGGAGTCGGGCTGGTCGCTGGAGCCGTCGTCGTGCTCTCGGCCTGGCCGGTCGACGTGCCGTATCGCCCGCTGGCGGGGCCGGGACACGGCCGCGGCTTGAGTCAGGTCGGCGCGTTCGAGAACGCTCGAGCGGGCTGGGGTGCCGATCGCATCCTCGCGCACTACTACCCGGGCGCGACGTTCGGCACTGTCGCGCCCGTCCCCGTCGGGGTCCGCCTCGCGGCTCGGGACGGCTCTTCGCTGGACGTCTTCGCCGCCACCGGGCTGCGAGTGGCGGGCCGCCAGCTCCCGCCCGGCCAAGCCGCGCACCTCACGCCGCTGCCCGGCGGCGGAGCCACCGTGGTGGTGACCGTGGGTTGCGACGGTGACGTGCTGTGGCAGGCGCAGACCGACGACCCCTGGGTTCAACCGATCGACCCGAGGCCGAACCGGCCGGTGGCCGAACACCTCACGCTGTGCGGCGGTCCGTCCTATCGCGGTGCGCTCGGCGTCGCCCTCGACGACGGCGCTGCCCGCACTATCAACCAGGTGGATGTCGAGGATTATCTGCTCGGCGTGGTCCCGGCCGAGGTGCAGCCCAACTGGGCGGACAAAGGCGCGGCCGAGGCGCTGCGCGCCCAGGCGATCGCGGCGCGCTCGTATGTCCTTGCCGAACAGCGTTACCCGTACGCGCAGACGTGCGACACCACCGCTTGTCAGAGCTATCCCGGCACCGAGCGGGAAGACCCCAGGACGGCGGCGGCCGTGGCCGCCACGGCGGGCGCGGTGCTGCTGCGCGAAGGCCGGATCCTGCGGACGGAGTACTCCGCCGCACCCGACGGAGGGGAACCGGCGGATATCCGGACCATGGACGTCGGGCCTGCGCCCGAGCAGTTGCTCACCACCGCTCCGGGCGAGCAGCCGCCGACGCGGGCGGCGGACACGGAGTCGGCGATCGATGCCGAGTACCGACGGATCGGCGGCGCGAACAGTTCCCTCGGCACGCCGATCGGACCGCAGATGATCCTGCCGCAGCACGCGGGCACCTACCGGATGTACACCAACGGCGTGATCATCGCGACGCCGACCTTGGGCGCGCAGGTGGTGGACTACTCGCGCATGTTGCAGGTGGTGCCGGAAGCGGATGGGGCGCAGCAGGTCCCGTCCGGCCCGGCGCCCGCGCTCCGGCCCGACGTCGTGCCGCCCGGCGGTGGGGCTCAGCCTGGTGCACCTGGAGACGCGGCTGTGTCCGGTGGTCCTGCTACGCCTGGCGGTGCCGTAATGCCTGGTAGTGCCATCCCGCCTGGCAGTGCCATCTCGCCTGGCGGTGCCACCCTGCCTGGCAGTGCCACGCCGCCTGGCGGTGCCCCTGTGCCCGATGGTGCCGCTGTGGCTAAATGAGTGCATTTGGCCGGTGCTGTCCAACCCTGGCGGTGCCCCTGTGCCTGGCGGTGGCGCGATGCCTGCGTTGATCGCATAAGGGGGTTGACCTTGACGTAGCGTCAACTTGCAAGCTGGTTACACCGACGAGAGCACGAAGGAAACAGGATCGTGGGCGGGAAGGAATGGTCCATCCAGGATCTGGCGAAGGCGGCCGGTACCACCAGCCGCACGCTGCGCCACTACGGGCAGCTCGGGCTGTTGCCGCCCAGCCGGATCGGAGCCAACGGTTACCGGTACTACGACCAGGATTCCCTCGTGCGGTTGCAACGCATCCTGCTGCTGCGTGAACTCGGCCTCGGCCTTCCGGTCATCGCCGATGTTCTCGCCGGCGAGCAGGAAACCGCCGCCGCGCTGCGTACGCACCTGGAACTGCTCCGGCAGGAACAGGATCGGATCCGGCGGCAGATCGAGTCGGTGCGAACCACGCTGCACAAGACGGAAAGAGGTGAACAACTCGTGGCAGCAGAAGTTTTCGACGGCTTCGACCACACGAAGTACAAGGACGAGGTGATCGAACGCTGGGGCAAGGAGGCCTACGAGAGGGGCGACCGCTGGTGGGGCTCGATGTCCGAGAAGGACAAGAAGAGCTTCCAGCAAACCCATCTCGACATCGCCGCCGACTACGGCAGGGCGCACGCCAACGGGCTCGCGCCCGACGCCGCCGAGGTGCAGGCCATCGTCCAGCGCCACTACGAGTGGATCGGCGTCGGCTGGCAGGGGCGTCCGGTGGTGAAAGAGGCGTTCGTCAACCTCGGCGAGATGTACGTGGCCGACCCGCGTTTCGCGCAGAACTACGACGTGCACGGCGCGGGGACCGCCGAGTTCGTGCGCGACGCGATGAAGGTCTACGCCGAGCAGCGGCTGTAGCACACAACCCTCCGACGGCCGGTACGCACAAACGCGTACCGGCCGTCGGTTCGTCCGCATCAGCCGAATCGGGGTATGTCGCTGTGCGAAGACGGCTTTCGTCTCGATCCCGCCCGAACGGCGCGGTAAGGTTCGATGCGAGACAAGTCCCCCGGCGGCGCCGCCGGGGCCGCATCACTGAGTGTTCGGCGAAGGCGACATCCGCCTACGCTTTCAGCACGGTCAACTCTCGCCGTCGCGCCCGAGCGCGTGCATCAACTGGTCCTCCGTGATCGGGGGCACCGGAAGCGGGTGGGCGGCCTCCGCGCGCAGGCCGTCGAGTATCAGGCCGAGGTGGCGACGCCATGCTTCGGGGGCGATGTGAGCGGTCGCCTCGACGATTCGGGTGTGTGACCAGGTGATGAAGGCGATGTCCTCGAGCACCCAGTCGGCGCGCAGGACTCCGGCTTCCTGTGCCCGGGTGATGATCCGGCGCATCAGGCCGTGGCCGTACTCCTGGGCCCGCGCGATGGCGCGACTGGGCGCGGCGCGCACGGCCAGTTCGCTGAGCAGCCGGTCGGCGGCTTGCAGCGCGCATACCTGCTCCACCAGGTAGACGAACGATTCCCAGGGGTCCTCGATGGCCAGCGCGTCCTCGGCGATGCGGCTGCCCGCTTCGATCCGATCCTCGACCGCGGCCGCGATGAGGTCGTCGCGGGTGGGGAAGCGGTTGTAGAGCGTGCCGATGGCGACCCCGGCGCGGGCGGCGATCTCTTTCAGCGGCGCGTCGAGACCGCGTTCCTCGAAGACGGCGCGGGCGGCGGTCACGAGCGCGTCCCGATTGCGTTGGGCATCGCTGCGTAACGGCTTGTCCACGGGCCGATCCTACAAATCAGGCAGGCGCCCATATGTTGAGCATGGGTTCAAGTTAATGCTACTGTCGGCCGCATAACTTGAACCATCTCTCAACTTAATCAGGAGTGGCAATGTCCAAGACCATCGCGATCTTCGGGTACGGACCCGGCCTCGGCGTCGGCACAGGACGCCGATTCGGGCGCGAAGGATTCCGGGTGGCCGTCATCGGCCGGGATCCCGAAAAGGCGCGGCGGCACGCGGAGGAGTTGACGGCCGAAGGCATCGAGGCCGCGGCCTTCCCCGCGGACGTCACTGTCGCCGCGCAGGTCACCGGCGTGATCGAGAAGATCGAGGCGACGTTCGGGCCGATCGACGTGGCCATGCACGGCGCGGCGGGCAACATGAGCGACCGGCTGCCTTCCACCCTGGAGGTGGACATCCCGTCCCTCGACGCGCCGATCGCGCTGAAACTGCACTCACCGATCCTGGTGACGCGGGCGCTGGCACCGAAGATGGTGGAGCGCGGCGACGGCGCGCTGCTGTTCTCCTCGGGCTCCTCCGAGCACTTCGTGGCGCCCTACCTGGCCAATTTCGGCATCGCGCTGGCCGCTCAGCGCGGATACCTGCGCCAGCTCGCGGTCGAATTGCGCGGGACCGGCGTCTACGTCGGATTGCTCAACATCGGCGCGCTGATCGACGGCAGCAAGGCCGCGCAGATCATCGACGAGAATCCGGAGGTGATCCCGGCGGGGCTGGAGATCGTCCGGATGAGCGGCGCCGAACTCGGCGACCACTACTGGCGGCTGTACACCGAGCGGGACGAGGTGGAACTCGACGTCGGTTTCCCGGCCTGAACCCGAAGACCCCTTGATCGCGCACCGGACGGGGCCATCCGCAGTCGTGCGCGATCATCCGGCCGCGGCAGTGCACAACCTGTCGGTTGCCGGAGAAGCCCATTCCGGCAAACTTCCGGCGAAATTTCCAGGTCAGGGGCGTGAAATCGGGGTCGCGCAGCGGTGCCGCTCAGCACAGTTCCGACTCCACCAGGACACGGCGGGGACTTCCGATACTCTGGGCTCCCGTGACCGTCGCATCGTCCCCGGGTACCTCCGTCCATTCCGCCTCACAGTTCGATCTGATCGTCGTCGGCTCCGGATTCTTCGGGCTGACCGTTGCCGAACGCGCCGCCACCGTGCTGGGTAAACGGGTTCTGGTGATCGAACGGCGCCACCACATCGGTGGCAATGCCTACTCCGAGCCGGATCCGGAGACCGGGATCGAGATCCACAAGTACGGCGCGCACCTTTTCCACACGTCGAACAAGCGGGTCTGGGACTACGTCACCCAGTTCACCGAGTTCACCGGTTACCAGCACCGGGTCTTCGCGATGCACAAGGGGCAGGCCTACCAGTTCCCGATGGGTCTCGGCCTGGTCTCCCAGTTCTTCGGCCGCTACTTCTCGCCGGAAGAGGCGCGGGCGCTGATCGCGGAGCAGGCCTCGGAGATCGAGACCAAGGACGCGCAGAACCTCGAGGAGAAGGCCATCTCGCTGATCGGCCGCCCGCTCTACGAGGCGTTCGTGCGCGACTACACCGCCAAGCAGTGGCAGACGGACCCGAAGGAGCTGCCCGCGGGCAACATCACCCGGCTCCCGGTGCGCTACACCTTCGACAACCGCTACTTCAACGACACCTACGAGGGCCTGCCCCGCGAGGGCTACACGAAGTGGCTGGAGAACATGGCCGCCTCCGACCTGATCGAGGTGCGCCTGAACACCGACTGGTTCGAGGTGCGCGAGCAGGTACGCGCGGAGAGCCCGGACGCGCCGGTCGTCTACACCGGCCCGCTGGACCGTTACTTCGACTACCGCGAAGGCGAGCTGGGCTGGCGCACCATCGATTTCGAGACCGAGGTGCTGCCGGTCGGCGACTTCCAGGGCACCTCGGTGATGAACTACAACGACGCGGACGTGCCCTACACCCGCATCATCGAGCCGCGCCACTTCCACCCCGAGCGCGACTACCCCGCCGACAAGACGGTGATCATGCGGGAATACTCCCGGTTCGCCCAGACCGGCGACGAGCCGTACTACCCGATCAACACACCGGAGGACCGGGCGAAACTGCTGGCCTACCGTGAGCTGGCCAAGCAGGAGACCGCCGCCGCGAAGGTCGTCTTCGGCGGCCGTCTCGGCACCTATCAGTATCTGGATATGCACATGGCGATCGGCAGCGCGCTGAGCATGTTCGACAACGTGCTGCGCCCGCACTTGGCCGACGGCGCGCCGCTGGTCGATCAGGAGGCGTAGGAGCGCGATGACCTCCCAATCCATTCTGGAAGACATGACCACCGAAACCCGCGCGAAGTCGCTGTTGCAGCGCATCATCCTGCCCAGGCCGGGTGAGCCGCTGGACGTGCGCACGCTCTACGTCGAGGAATCGGCGACCAACGCCAGGCGCGCGCACGCCACCACCCGTACCTCGCTGTCGATCGGCGCGGAGTCCGAGGTCTCCTTCTGCACCTACTTCAACGCGCTGCCCGCGAGCTACTGGCGGCGCTGGAGCGTCCTGTCGTCGGTGGTGCTGCGGCTGGAACTGGCCGGGCACGGCCGCGTGGACGTCTACCGCTCCAAGGCGGACGGCTCGCGAATCCACGTGCAGGGCAAGGAATTCGCGGTCGCGTCCGGGGCCGACTCGGTGGTCGTGGAATTCGAGACCGACCTCGGCCCGTTCGAGGACGGCGGCTGGATCTGGTTCGACATCACCACCGACACGGCGGTCACGCTGCTGTCCGGCGGCTGGTACGCGCCGGTCGAGGCGCCCGGCGATGGCAGCATCGCGGTCGGCATGCCCACCTTCAACCGGCCCACCGACGCGGTGAAGACCCTCGCCGCCCTCGGTTCCGATCCGCTGGTGCTGGAGAAGATCCAGGCGGTCATCATCCCGGACCAGGGCACGAAGAAGGTCGTCGACGAACCCGGCTTCGCCGAATCGGCGGCCGCGCTCGGGGATCGCCTGTCCATCCACGACCAGCCCAACCTCGGCGGGTCCGGCGGCTACAGCCGGGTCATGTACGAGGCGCTGAAGACCACCGACGCCGAGTACATCGTCTACATGGACGACGACATCGAGATCGAGCCCGACTCGATCCTGCGCGCGCTGGCCTTCGCCCGCTTCGCGAAGTCGCCGGTGCTGGTCGGCGGCCAGATGCTCAATCTGCAGGAGCGCTCGCACCTGCACGTCATGGGCGAAGTGGTCGACCGCGGCATCTTCATGTGGACCGCCGCGCCGAACGTCGAGTACGACCACGATTTCTCGAAGTACCCGCTCAAGGACCGGGACAACTCCAAGCTGCTGCACCGGCGCATCGACGTCGACTTCAACGGCTGGTGGACCTGCGTCATCCCGCGGCGCGTCGCCGAGGAGCTCGGCCAGCCGCTTCCGCTGTTCCTGAAGTGGGACGACGCGGAGTACGGCCTGCGCGCCCGCGCGGCCGGGTACCCGACCGTCACCCTGCCCGGCGCCGCGGTGTGGCACATGGCCTGGAGCGACAAGGACGACGCGATCGACTGGCAGGCGTACTTCCACCTGCGCAACCGCCTGGTCGTCGCCTCGCTGCACCTGCCTGGCAACGGGCGCGGCATGGTCGTCAACACGATCAAGGCGACGCTGAAGCATCTGCTGTGCCTGGAGTACTCGACGGTCGCGATCCAGAACCTCGCCATCCGCGACTTCCTCGCAGGCCCGGAACGGCTGTTCCAGCTACTGCCCAGCGCGCTGGGCGCGGTGCACGAGCTGCGCAAGCAGTATCC
Source organism: Nocardia beijingensis NBRC 16342 (assembly GCF_001612785.1). Classification (GTDB taxonomy): domain Bacteria; phylum Actinomycetota; class Actinomycetes; order Mycobacteriales; family Mycobacteriaceae; genus Nocardia; species Nocardia beijingensis. Next base: position 123,037 of record NZ_BDBC01000015.1, on the reverse strand, counting down.
GGACGCGGTGATCCTGCCCTCGTCCACCGAACTGCCGCTGGCCAGCCACATCGACGTCGGCGCGGTCGGCGAGCCGGCCAATCCGATCGCCAAGGTGGCCCGGCTGGCCAAGGGCGTGGTGCACAACTTCCGCCCCGCGCGCACCGAGCACCACGAGACCCCGCAGCTGAACGTGCCGACGCTGGACGCGCGCTGGTTCCTGCTCTCGCAGGTCGACGGCGTCACCGTCACCACGGCCGACGGTCGCGGCGTCGTCTACCGCAAGCGCGACCCGCGCCAGGCGCTCGGCCTGTTCAAGGAGGCCATGCGCCTGCGCAAGGAGCTGGCCGCCCGCTTCCCGGAGATGCAGCAGCGCTACCGCGCCGCCCACCCGGAGCTGACCAGCACCGCGGCTTGGGAGAAGGTCTTCGGCATCGACACGAAGGATGGGCAGCAGTGAGTCTCGGAGCGAGCGCCGCCGACGACGCGGTGGTGCAGCCGCCGCCGCACAGCGCCAACGGCCACGGCGGCCCGGTGTCCGCGCACCCGCCCGCGGCCGGACAGACGCCGCCGGAGGTCGCGATCATCAACGCCGTGCAAGCCACCCTGGGCGGCAAGCCCGCCGTGGTGTCGGCGGCGCGCGGCCTGTCGCACTTCGGCGAGCACGCGCTCGGCTGGGTCGGCATCGCCGCCGCGGGCTGGCTGGTGGACAAGCCGCGGCGCAGACAGTGGGCCGGGGTCGCCGTCGGCGCGGTCGGCGCGCACGCGGCGTCGATCGTCATCAAGCGCGTCGTCCGCCGCCCGCGGCCGAACGACCCGTCGGTGCAGGTCAACGTGGGGACGCCCAGCAAACTCAGTTTCCCGTCCTCGCACGCGACCTCGACGACGGCAGCGGCCGTGTTGCTCGGCAGATTGACCGGGCTACCCTTGCCTGCGGTGCTCGTCCCCCCGATGCTGCTTTCGCGGGTGGTCCTCGGGGTGCACTACCCCACCGACGTGCTCGCCGGTTCCGCGCTCGGCGCCGCGTCCGCCGCCGCCCTGCTCGCCGCCGAAAAGAGACTCGACAGTGACCGCACAAGAAAGAGCCTTCGTTGACATGAGTGAAGAGCCGACCGGCGCCGACCTGGCCGAGGCGGTAGTCAAGGGCCCGCCCAAGACGCTGGCCGGCGGTCTGTTCAAGGCCGTCCGTCCGCGGCAGTGGGTCAAGAACGTCTTGGTGCTCGCCGCGCCGCTGGCCGCGGGAACGGCCACCGACGTCGACGTGCTCGCGCACGTCGGCATCGCCTTCGTGATGTTCTGCATGGCCGCCTCGGGCATCTACCTGGTGAACGACGCGCTCGACGTGGAGGCCGACCGGGCGCACCCGACCAAGCGTTTCCGGCCGATCGCCGCAGGCGTCGTCCCGGTGAACCTGGCCTACCTGCTGTCGGCGACGCTGCTGGCCGGGTCGATCGCGGGATCGTTCCTCGCGTCGTGGCAGCTCGCCGTGGTGATGGCGGTCTACATCGGCATCCAGCTGGCCTACTGCTTCGGGCTCAAGCACCAAGCCGTGCTGGACATCTGCATCGTGTCCTCCGGCTTCCTGCTGCGCGCCGTGGCCGGTGGCGCGGCGGCCGACATCGAGCTGTCGCAGTGGTTCCTGCTGATCATGGCCTTCGGCTCGCTGTTCATGGCGGCGGGCAAGCGTTACGCGGAGCTGCAGATCGCGCTGGGCACCGGCGCGAAGATCCGCAAGTCCCTGGAGTACTACACGCCCACCTACCTGCGCTTCATCTGGACGCTGGCCGCGACGGCGGTGGTGGTGTTCTACGGGTTGTGGGCGTTCCAGCAGGACGGCATCAAGGACACCAACTGGTTCGCGATCTCGATGATCCCGTTCACCGTCGCGATCCTCCGTTACGCGGTCGACGTCGACGGGGGCGAGGCCGGGGAGCCGGAAGAGATCGCGCTGGGGGACCGCGTCCTGCAGCTGCTCGCAATCGCCTGGATCGGAGCGGTAGGTGTCGCTGTCTATCTCACCTGACGAGATGCTGGTAGCGGAGCGGTCCCCGCGTCTGTCCAAAGCCACGTTCGTCGGTGGGATCACGCTCACCGTTGTTCTTTTCGCGGTCGGGGGCTGGCAGCGGCGGTGGATCGCCGACGACGGTCTCATCGTGTTGCGCACCGTGCGCAACCTGCTCGCGGGCAACGGCCCCGTCTTCAACCAGGGCGAGCGGGTCGAAACCAACACCAGCACCGCGTGGACCTACCTGGTCTGGTTCTTCAGCTGGCTGACCCAAGCGCGGCTCGAGTACGTGGTGCTCGGCGTCGCGCTCACGGTGTCACTGGCCGCGGTGGTGTTCGCCATGCTCGGCTCGGCCCGGTTGTGGGGCGGGACCAGCACCGGGCTGCTGCTGCCCGCGGGCGTGCTGGTCTACATCGCGCTGCCCCCGGCCCGCGACTACGCCACCTCCGGTCTGGAAAGCGGCCTGGTGATCTGCTGGATCGGCCTGCTGTGGTGGCAGCTGATGCGCTGGAGCCAGGCCAAGTCGGTGCGCCTGCCCGGCCTGCTCGGACTGGTCTTCCTCGCCGGGCTGGCCCCCCTGATCCGTCCCGAGATGACGCTGGTCGGCGCGCTCGCGCTGCTGATGATCTTCTGCGCCCCCATGCCGGAGAGCAGGCTGCGGCCGATCGTGCTGCGCGCGGTGATCGTCGCGGTGGCCGGACTGGTGCCGCTGGGCTACCAGATCTGGCGGATGGGCTACTACGGCCTGCCCTACCCGAACACCGCCGTCGCGAAGGACGCGGGCGGCGCCAAGTGGGGGCAGGGCTTCACCTACCTGTGGGATCTCGTCGGTCCGTACTTCCTGTGGGCGCCGCTGCTGGTGCTGCTGATCGCCGGCGTGCTCGCCGCGCGCACGGGGGCGGCCAGGACGGCGGGCGCCGAGTCCGCAGAAGCGCGCGGCTGGTCGATCGACCGGATTCGGGAGTGGCTGCAATCACCGGGCGCGGTGGTCGCCTTGGTCCTGTTCAGCGGGTTCATCCTGACCGTTTACGCGCTTCGGGTCGGCGGCGACTTCATGCACGGCCGCATGCTGCTTCCCCAGCTGTTCCTGTTCCTGCTCCCGGTCGCGGTCCTGCCGATCCGGGCGCCCCAGGGCGGTGTGCGCGCGGCCACCGCCGCCGACTGGTCCTTGGCGGCGCTCGCCGTGGCGTTCGCCGGCGTCGCGGGCTGGGCGTTGTTCGCGGCCAACACCACCGCGATCAAGACCGGCACCAAGATCACCTCCACCGGCATCGTCGACGAGCGCGTCTACTACGTGCTCAACACCGGGCACGACCATCCGATCCTGGCCGAGGACTACCTGGATTACCCGCGCATCCGCGCGATGGTCGACGACATCACCAACACCCCGGACGGCGGGCTGCTGCTCAATTCGCCGTCGTTCATGTTCTGGTACGTCGCGCCCCCGCCCCAGCCGATTCCGGCCGGCGGCGCCGGGCACACGGTCTACTTCCTGAATCTCGGCATGACCAGCATGAACGTCCCGCTGGACGTGCCCGTGATCGATCCGATGGGCCTGGCCTATCCGCTGGCCGCGCACACCGACCGGCTCACCGACGGCCGCATCGGCCACGACAAGAGCCTGTTCCCGGACTGGGTCATCGTCGACACCGGCATGGTGGACAAGAAACCGTGGATGCCCTGGTACCTGGACGAGAAGTGGGTTACCCAGGCGCGGACCGCGATGTCCTGCCCCGACACCCAGGCGCTGTTGATCTCCTACCGCGATCCGCTCACCTTCGAGCGTTTCCGGCACAACCTGCGCAACGCGCTGCGATTCGCGAAGTACCGCATCGACCGGGTGCCGAAGTACGAGATCCAGCGGTGCGGACTGGAAGATCCATTCCCGCAACTGGTCGCGCAGCGCTGATCCCGTGAATCACACTGGGCCCATCAGGAACGGTGGGCCCAGTGGTCTCATTTTTCGAGGTAGAGAGAGTGGCGTACGCCGCTTTATCTCTTTTTGGTAACGCCACCGTGTCGATACCGATATACGCTACGACCCTATGCCCGGCCTGGCGTCCACCGGTCGTGGGCATGGGCGGGTTACCGTGTGGACGGCTTGCCGCTGTCGCTGTGCAAACGAAAGGTTGAAACTGATGCGAGGCGTGATCGGGCGTCGTCTTAATTCTCGAAGAGCAGGTTCTTGGCTCAAGCGGTCCATGCTGGTATCGCTGGCCGTTCTGCTACCGCTCGGGGTGTCGGTGGCAGGCCCTGCCGCCCCGGCTTCCGCCGCGTTCAATCCGGATGGTTTCGACTTCTGGGTCGACTCCGAAATGGGGCCGATCAAGTCCCGCATCTTCCGCGCCGCCGACGGCAACACCGGCCGGGTGGTGTACGCGCTGGACGGCATGCGGGCGCGCACCGACCTGAGCGGCTGGGAGATCGACACCGAGGTCGCGCGCGAGCTGACCAAATGGAACATCAACGTCGTCATGCCGGTCGGCGGGCAGTCCAGCTTCTACGCGGACTGGAACGGCCCGAGCGACTTCTTCGGCCTCGGCAGCGCGGGCTCGTCCTCCACCGGTTCGGCGAACTCCGGCTCCGGCCTGCTCACCGGTTCCGCGGGCGGGCCGGGCAAGACCAGTACCTACAAGTGGGAAACCTTCCTCACCAACAACCTTCGCTGGGCGCTGCGCGACCGCCTCGGGTTCAACCCGAACGGCAACGGCGTCTTCGGCCTTTCCATGGGCGGCAGCGCCGCGCTCACCTTGGCGGCCTACCACCCCGACCAGTTCCGTTACGCGGGTTCGTACTCCGGATACCTGAACATCTCGGCGCCGGGCATGCGTGAGGCGCTGCGCGTGGCGATGCTGGACGCGGGCGGCTACAACATCGACGCGATGGCGCCGCCGTGGGGCCCGCAGTGGCTGCGGATGGACCCGTTCGTGTTCGCGCCGCGCCTGAAGGCGAACAACACCCGCCTGTGGGTCTCCGCCGGTAGTGGTCTGCCCAGCGGGGCGGACGGCATCAGCTTCAACACGCTGAACGCCATGGGCTTGGAAGCGCTGGCCCTGGCCAACACCCGTGCGTTCCAGGTCAGGATGCTCACCCTGGGCGCGAACAATGTCACCTACGACTTCCCGGCCGTGGGCGTGCACAACTGGAACTACTGGGCCGACGAGGTCTACCGGATGATCCCGGATCTGTCCGCGAACATCGGGTAGTAGTCCGGTCAGAGCGAGAAAGGCCGCTTCGCGCCATCGGCGCGGAGCGGCCTTTTGCCCGTTTAGCCGGTCGTCCGCGGGTACTTAGGCAACGAATATGAAGAGAAAACGGCTTCGGTAGTTGTGGTCTGGATCACCATCCAGCAACATGAAGGCATTCATCTCCAATTGATACCCGAACAACATGCGCCAGGGTCGATTCGTCCGTTTCTCGGTGGACGTCGTGCCTCGGTGCCCGATGTGGGGCCCGGTTGGGATCGCTAGAAGTTTGCCAGTGCCAGGCCGCTCGAGGGAAAGGTCGATGTGATGCGTAGTGCGCGCGGGAAGCGCAGGCCCCAGAGGTCCCGAACAGCCGGTTCGTGGTTGCGGCGATCCGCCCTCGGCATCGCCGCGGCGATGCTGCTGCCGCTCGGGGCGACCATCGCGGGCACCGGCGCCACCGCATCGGCGGCGTTCGACCCCGCGGCCTTCGACTTCTGGGTCGATTCCGGCATGGGTCCGATCAAGAGCCGGATCCTGCGTGCCGCCGACGGCAACACCAATCGCGTCGTCTACGTGCTCGACGGCATGCGCGCGCCGGAGACGCTCAACGGCTGGGAGATCGAGACCAACATCCCGCAGGTGCTGGCGAGCCAGAACATCAACGTGGTCATGCCGGTCGGCGGCATGTCCAGCTTCTACGCCGACTGGATCGCGCCGAGCGAGTTCTTCGGCATCCCGGCCGGCTCCGGCTCCAGCACCGGTTCCGGCGGGCTGGACGGGTTCGCGGGCGGGCCGGGCAAGAGCTACCGGTACCAGTGGGAGACCTTCCTGACCAACAACCTCCGCTGGGCGCTGCGCGACCGGCTCGGGTTCAACCCCAACCGCAACGGCGCCTTCGGCTTGTCGATGGGCGGCAGCGCGGCGCTCACCCTGGCGGCCTACCACCCCGACCAGTTCAGCTTCGCTGGCTCGTTCTCCGGCTACCTGAACAACTCCGCGCCGGGCATGCGCGAGGCGATCCGCGCCGCCATGCTGGACGCGGGCGGCTACAACGTCGACGCGATGGCCCCGCCGTGGAGCCCGCAGTGGCTGCGGATGGACCCCTTCGTCTTCGCGCCCAACCTGATCCGCAACGGCACCCGCCTGTGGATCGCCGCGGCCAGCGGCCTGCCCGCGGCCAGCGACCCGCCGAGCTTCAACACCCTCACCGGCATGGGGCTGGAAACCCTCGCGCTGGCCAACACCCGCGCGTTCCAGGTCCGGATGGCGACCCTGGGCGGCGGCAACGCCGTCTACTCGTTCCCGCCGTTCGGCATCCACGCCTGGAACAACTGGGCCGACGAGGCGATGCGAATGATCCCGGATATGTCGGCCAACATCGGCTGAATCTTTTGGCGGCGCCTGCGGCGCCGCGTGTTCGCGGCCCCCTTATGGCTCGCGTCAGAGCGGACGAGACTCGCGCCTGCTGTGTTGTTTTGGCGGTGCCTGCCGGCCCCGCGTGTTCGCGGCCCCCTTATGGCTCGCGTCAGAGCGGACGAGACTCGCGCCTGCGGCGCATGCGCTTCGTCCGCTCTGACGCGAGCCGGGCCGCGAACGGTGCTCGTAAGACTCGCACTCGACGGGGTTCAGGGGGTGGGGATCTTGCGCTTTGTGGTTGCGCCTGGGGTCGGCGGGGACATTTTGTTTGCCTTTTGTGTGGTTGTGTTGCTGGGCGGTAGTTGGTTTGCCTGCCGTCGAGGTTGGGGGAATGTAGGGGGTTTCAGCTGCCGGGCGTGGGGAGTGAGGGGTGGGCAGTTAGGGGGCCGTGGGGGCGAGCTTCGGGGGTCTGGCAGCCGCAGTCATGTTTGCTACTTGATAGCTGTTGTGGGGTTATGGCTGTTCGGAATTGTTTGCCCGCTAGGGTCTCGGTGGCTATTACGGCAGATATCGCGTCTGATCACGGTGTGGTCAATGGTCGGGGCGGGCTCGCTTCTTGTCCGAGGGCCCCGGTTGGCCGCCGTCGGGGCGGGTGACAGGTGTCTGGATTGCGTAGATCTCGGGTCGGTGACAGTTCCCGCCAGACGCGCGAATAATCTTGCGATCCAACACGACATCACCGCGAGAACGCGATAAGGTCACCGCATCATTACCTTGCGCGAACGGACGGATTTCGGCCAGTGGAAAGACCCGGATCTTGCTAAAGCGAGAGGCGTCGAATATCGTCCAGCGAGCGCAAGTGTGACCAGATCGTTGTAGCGCCGTCATGGGGATCGGATTGTCGGGACCATGTCCGTGACGCGCGTCTCGTTGGCAACACGGGTGCCGCTTCGCCCCTCGGGCGGCGAGTGGTACCACAACAGCAGAAAGAGAGCAGGATTCATGCGTTTCGGCAGGGCCGCCGCGCCGAAGAGAACACCGTCGGGACGGCGAGGCGCACCTCGCGGTTGGCGTAATCGAATTCTGGCTGTCGGTGCCGCCGCGCTGGCGCTACCGATCGCCGCAGGTCTGGCAACCCCGACTCTCGCCGCCGCCGCGCCGTCGGCGCACGCGCCGGTGTTGCGGTCGCCCGCGGGCGGCTACGAGGACCTGATGGTCCCCTCCAGCATGGGCCCGATCAAGGTCCAGGTGCAGTGGGCATCGCGCGGCGGCAACGCCGCGCTGTACCTGCTCGACGGCCTGCGCGCCCGCGACGACCGCAACGCCTGGTCGTTCGAGACCAACGCGATGCAGCAGTTCGCCAACGACAACATCACCCTGGTGATGCCGGTCGGCGGCCAGTCCAGCTTCTACACCGACTGGTACGCGCCGTCGAACACCAACGGCCAGAAGACCACCTACAAGTGGGAGACCTTCCTCACCAAGGAACTGCCCGCCTTCCTCGAGGGCTACGGCGTCTCCCGCACCAACAACGCCGTCGTCGGCCTGTCCATGGGCGGTAGCGCGGCGCTGGCGCTCGCGGCCTACCACCGCGACCAGTTCAAGTTCGCCGCCTCCTACTCCGGCTACCTGAACATCTCCGCGCCGGGTATGCGCGAGGCGATCCGTATCGCGATGCTGGACGCGGGCCGCTTCAACGTCGACGCGATGGCCGCGCCGTGGAGCCCGCAGTGGCTGCGGATGGACCCGTTCGTGTTCGCGCCGCAGCTGCGCGGCCTGCCGATGTACATCTCGGCGGCCAGCGGCCTTCCGGGCCAGTTCGACCAGCCGAACTCGGCGGTCGGCCTGTTCAACACCGGCAACGCGATGGCGCTGGAAGCCCTCTCGCTGGTGAACACCCGCGCGTTCCAGGCCCGCCTGAACTCGCTGGGTATCCCCGCGCGGTTCGACTTCCCGGCCGCGGGCACCCACTCCTGGAAGTACTGGGAGGGCGAGCTGTTCGCCTCGCGCAACATGATCCTGGACGCCACCGGCGCCTGGTGATCTGATCCGCCTCTCGCATTCAGGCCGCACCGATTCGGTGCGGCCTGAATTGCGTTCGGGGGCAGCCACGATCGCGTCGCAGCGAACATAGTTTGCTGTGCAGCGCGTGTCTCCCGTAAACGTCGCTATAACGGGAGTACAAAGCTCTTGTGGCAGGGATTACGCGCGGTAGCTGTGGCATACGCGGGCGTCTCGTCGCTCGTTCGGCACGCGAGCGGCTCATGCTGCTCGCCACCGCGATGGTGGTCCCGCTAGCCGCGAGCGTGTCCGTGGATGCTCCCGCCGTCGCGGAGCCCGCCGCTGCCGTGTCCGCACCTGCGCTGGAGCGGATCCAGTGGCTCAGCGACCGCCGCGTCGCGCTGTGGGTGACCTCGCCCGCGATGGGGGTGCCGATACAGGTCCAACTGTTGCTGGCCAGAGACTGGAACGCCCGGCCGGAAGCCCGGTTCCCCGTCCTGTTCCTGCTCGACGGTCTGCGTGCGACCGACGACGAGAACGGCTGGACGAAGGAAGCGGGAGCGGTCGATTTCTTCGCCGACAAGAACGTCACCGTGGTGCTGCCGGTGGGTGGGCAGTCCAGTTTCTACGCCGACTGGCTCCAGCCGGACAACGGCCGCACCTACAAGTGGGAGACCTTCCTGACGAAAGAGCTCCCGCCGCTGCTGGAGAGTCATTGGCGGGCGACGCCGGTGCGCGGCGTGGAAGGCCTCTCGATGGGCGGCACGGCCGCGATGTTCCTCGCCGCCCGCAATCCGGGCTTCGTCCGGCACGCCGCGTCCTATTCCGGGTTCCTGACCACGACGACGCTGGGCATGCCGCAGGCCATCGAGTTCGCCATGCGCGACGCGGGCGGTTTCGACTCCGCCGCCATGTGGGGCCCGCAGACCAGCCCGGAGTGGGAGGCGCACGACCCGTACGTGCTGGCCGACAAGCTGCGCGGTGTCAGCCTCTACGTCTCCAGCGGCAGCGGAGCGATCGGTCCCTACGACCATGCCCTCGGCATTCCCGGCGTGAGCACCAACGTCGCGGGCATGGGCTTGGAGATCCTTTCCCGGCTCACCTCGCAGAACTTCGTGACAAAACTGTCCAAACTGGCCATCCCGGCGCAGGTGAACTATCGCCCGTCCGGCACCCATTCCTGGCCGTATTGGGATTTCGAGATGCGCCAGTCCTGGAGCCAGGCCGCGTCCGCGCTGGGCGTCGATCCGGGCAAGCCCGCGTGTCAGCCGGGTGGCGCGATAGGTCCGGTGGCCGCCGCTGCGGGCTGGCTGGGTGAATGCCTCACCGGGGAGTACGCCGTGGCCGGAGGCACCGCGCAGGATTTCAAGGGCGGCCGGGTCTACTTCGCACCTGGCAGCGGCGCCTACCCCGTCGGTGGCGTTTTCGGGCCGGGATACCAGGCGGCGGGCGGACCTACCGGACCGCTCGGATTGCCGACGGGTGATGAGCGCGCGCTGGAGGACGGCCGCGGCCGGTTCCAGCCGTTCCAGAACGGCGCGCTGTACTGGACGCCGCAGACCGGCGCCCAGATGGTTCGCGGCGCGATCTTCGATGAGTGGGGCAAACAGGGGTTCGAGCGCGGCCCCGCCGGTTATCCGACCGCGCCGGAGGCGAAGACGCCCAGTCGCGACGGCGCCGTGCAAGGCTTCGAGAACGGTCCGTTCTACTACAGCCAGGCCACCGGTACGCATCGGGTCCAAGGTCTGATCCTCGGCAAGTACGCCCAGCTGGGTTTCGAGAACAGCCCCCTCGGCTTCCCGGTCGCCGAGGAACAGACGGTGAAGGACGCCGGCCGCTTCAGCCGTTTCGAAGGCGGCGCCATCTACTGGAGCCCGCTCTCCGGCGCATGGGCGGTCCGCAACGGCCCGATCCTGGACGCCTGGCGCGACGCCGGCTACGAAAACGGCAAACTCGGCTTCCCCACCGGCGACGAGTTCCCCATCTCCGACGGCGTGCAACAGAACTTCCAGGGCGGTTTCATCACCCTGCGCGACGGCAAAACGGAAGTACACGCACTTTGAGCACGGCAGATGCGCCGGGTGTGACTCCGAATGGCGAGGTGACACCGATACCAGCACGTCGGCCCGACTCCCGGGTCCGAGCAGGCAAGACGGAATCTCGGCTCGGTCGATGTTGTACTCGCGGGGCAGTGCGGTCGTCAGCGCACCGCGCTTCCCTCACGGCCCGCGCCCGCGCATCGAGACCGCGCGCTGCTGCCGATACCAGCATGTCGGCCGAGCCCCCGCTTCCGGTGGTAGCGAGACCCGGCCTGCCGCCGTTTGCGCCCCAGCCGCAGCCGACCAAAACGTTGCGCTGCGGCATCGCGCCCACGAGGCCGCCTGAGCCAGAACGTCGACGCGCCCAGCGCACCGCAACCACGTCTTTCGAGCGAAACGAGACCGAGCATGCGCCGTTCGCGGCCCGGCTCGCGTCCGAGTGGCCGCCGCGTAGGCGACGAAGGAGCAAGCGGTGGTCGCTCGGACGCGAGCCATAAAGGGCCGCGAACACGCCGCGCGAAGGCGCGGCAAATTCAACACCGCTAGCCTGGTGGGCGACCCGACCCCGCTCAGTGACAGATCGAGGACAAGAATTCATGCATCGGACCACGGGAAAGGTAGTCGGCGTGGTTGTGGCGATCGCCGCGACCGGCCTGCTCGCCGCGTGCGGCGACAATGATTCGACCGCCACGAGCACGCCATCGCCTACCCGCACCACGACGACGGCGACCATCAGCTCGCCGGTTGCTTCGACACCCGCCGAGACCGGACAGCCCGCTCCCGCGCCGGAGCAGCCGACGGCGACGGTGCCGCCCGAGCGTCCGCAGCCGGTGCCGACCGAGGCGGTTCCGCCCGCCGACACCTCGAAGCTCACCGACAAGGACAAGAAGTTCCTCGACGAGCTGGCCAAGCAGGGTGTCACCCCGTCCAGCCCGGACATCGCGCTGAGCATCGGCGCGTACGTCTGCCAGGGCACCGCCGCCGGCGCGTCCGACCAGGATCTGATGACCTTCGTCAACGCGATGGCAGGTTCCGATCCCTCCTTCGACCCGGCGAAGATGCCGGTGGAGAAGGCCGGGCAGATCTACATCTCCACCGCTCGCGCCACGTACTGCCAGTGAGTTCGCGCGTCCGTTCGAGCTCCCGCCGGTCCAAGCCGGCGGGATGCCTGCTCGTGATCGGCGTCGTCCTGCTGATCGTCCTTGTGGTCCTGCTGCTGTGGTACCTGCTGGCGGGGCGCTTGCGCCCGCCCGGCCCCGGGCCGAAGCCGCCGGAACGGCCGACCTCGCAGCCCGCGAGTTGCCCGGACGTGCAGATGATCTCGGTGCCCGGCACCTGGGAGTCCAACAGCGCCGACGATCCGCACAACCCGAGCGCAAACCCGGTGTCGCTGATGCTCAACGTCTCCGGCCCGATCGCCCAGCGGTTCCCGAGCGAGCGAGTGGACGTCTACACCGTTCCGTACGTCGCGCAGTTCTCCAATCCGATCGCGATCCCGCCGGACGGCCAGCAGTCCTACAACAACAGCCGCTCGGAGGGCACCCAGCGGATGGTCGACGCCATGGCCGCACGTCATCAGGAGTGTCCGCTGACCACCTATGTGCTCGCGGGGTTCTCCCAGGGCGCGGTGATCGCGGGTGACGTCGCCGCGCAGATCGGCGCGGGCGCGGGCCCGGTGCCCGCCGATCTGGTGCTCGGCGTGACGTTGATCGCCGACGGACGCCGCACCGGCGAGAGCGGCAATGGCCAGGCGATCCAGATCGGCACCCCGCCGCCGGGTGTGGGTGCCGAAGTCGCGCTGAAGGGGTTGAACGTGCCCGGCATCACGATGACCGGTCCGCGTCAAGGGGGCTTTGGCGCACTGGCCGACCGCACCTACACCATGTGCGCGCCCGGTGATCTGATCTGCGACGCGCCCCGTGAGGCCCTGAGTCCGTTCAACATCTTGGGCAGTGTGAACACGCTGGTCCGGGCCGCGGGTAACCCGGTGCACACCCTCTACAACAGTTACGTCGTCGACGGTGACGGCACCACCGCGACGCAGTGGACGGTGAACTGGGCGGCGGGCCTCATCGAGGCAGCGCCGCATCCGGCCCATTCGTGAAAATTCACAGCCCGTGAGATACCCCGCACCCGATTGGCGTGACAAGCGCAACTCGAGTTGGGTAGCACGCTGTAAAGTGCGCTGGTGATCGCGACGCCGGGCACCACCGCAGCGCAGTCCGGAAGCGGGCGTCGCGCCCGTATTTTCCTTACAGCCAGGAGCATGAGTTCATGACAGAAGCCGCCGCACCGGCCACCACGGCGAGCCGTGACGCGGATGCTGCGTTGTCCGCGCTGGGCACTCCGTTGCGTCCGTTCCGCTTCGCGGCGGCCGGTGAGGGAAACAAGCAGGAGGGCGGTGCGCGCAAGTTCGTGCAGACCGCTCAGCAGGCCGAGGAGTACGGCTTCGACACCTTCGTGGTACCCGATCACCTCGGTGAGCAGATCGGGCCGATCGCGGCGCTCGGTGCGCTGACCCAGGCCACCGAGAAGATCCGGCTCGGCACGTCGGTGCTGGCGAACGGGTTCCGCCACCCGGTCGTGCTGGCCAAGGACCTGGCGACCATCGATGTGCTGTCCAAGGGCAGGCTCGAGGTCGGCGTCGGCGCGGGCTGGATCAAGGAGGAGTTCGAGAACGCGGGCATCCCCTACGAGTCCCCCGGTGTCCGGCTGGAGAAGCTGGATGAGTCGCTGACCATTCTGGATGTGCTGCTGCGCGGCCAGGAGTGCACCTTCGAGGGCAAGCACTACCAGGTCCGCGGTGTCAAGGGGACCCCACGGCCGCGGCAGGGTCCGCGCCCGCCGATCTGCACCGGCGGCGGTGGTCCGAAGATGCTGCGGCTGGCCGCCAAGCACGCCGACATCATCTCCGTCGTTCCCGTGACCACCAAGAACGGCAAGGGCCTTCTCTCCGGTATCACCATCGAGAAGGCCGTGGAAAAGGTGAATCTGATCAAGGAGGCCGCCGGTGACCGGTTCGCCGACATCGAGCTGAACTGGGCCATCACCGCCATCGTGATCACCGACGATCGCGAGAAGACCGCGGAGATGGCGTTGTCGGCGTTGGACCGGGGACTGCACCCGAACCTGGAGGTCGATGTTCAGCTGTCCGTCGAGGACATCCTGAACTCGCCCTACGTGGCGATCGGGACATTCGAGGAGATCGCCGAGCAGATCCGCCGTGTGCGGCAGCTCACCTCGATGTCCTACGTCGGTGTATTCCCCACCCAGATGGACGCGTTCGCCCCCGTTATTCCCCTGCTGCGGGACGAGTGAGCCGGTCTTCTCTGTAACATGACTCTGGTTTGAGTACATCTAGCCGATAAGCGGTCACCGCGCAGACCGCACAAAATCTGCAGGCTGGCTCTGCACTTGGAGCACCCGCGGGCGAAAGCGAGTCGGGGCCTCACAGGTAAAAGCGGCGATCTCGCCGTCTTGCTGCGTGTGCCTCGGAGGAGAAGAAGGAATGGAAGAGACTTTCGACGACTACCTGGACGAAACCGGGAACATCCGTATTCCCGAGGATCACACCCTGGTTGATCACGTCGAGAAGCACACCAGGAACGACGCGAACACCCTGGCGTATCGCTACATCGACTACTCGCGCGAGCGCGACGGCGAGGCGCAGGAGTTGACGTGGCGTGAGTTCGGCATTCGGCTGCGCGCGGTGGCCGCTCGACTGCAGCAGGTGACCAACCCGGGCGACCGGGTCGCGATCCTCGCGCCGCAGGGCTTGGACTACGTGATCTCCTTCTTCGCCGCGATCTACGCGGGCACCATCTCGGTCCCGCTGTTCGACCCGGACGAGCCGGGCCACACCGATCGCCTGCACGCGGTGCTCGGCGACTGTGAGCCATCGGCCATCCTGACCGCGAGCTCCTCCGCGGCCGGGGTCCGGCAGTTCTTCCGCTCGCTGCCCGCCGCCCAGCGCCCGCGCATCATCGCGGTGGACGCGATTCCCGACAGCGTCGGCGAGAGCTGGGTGCGTCCGGACATCGCGATCGACGACATCGCCTACCTGCAGTACACCTCGGGTTCCACCCGGGTGCCCGCGGGCGTGGAGATCACCCACCGCGCGGTGGGCACGAACCTGCTGCAGATGGTCGACGCGATCAACCTGGACTGGAACTCGCGCGGCGTCACCTGGCTGCCGCTGTTCCACGACATGGGCCTGCTGACGGTGATCCTGCCCGCGGTGGGCGGCAAGTACATCACCATCATGTCGCCGAGCGCGTTCGTGCGCCGCCCCTACCGGTGGATCAAGGAGCTGGCCGCGGTTTCCGACGGCGCCGGAACGTTCGCCGCCGCACCGAACTTCGCGTTCGAGCACGCCGCGGCGCGCGGCCTGCCGAAGAACGGCGAGTCGCTGGACCTGTCGAACGTCATCGGCCTGATCAACGGCAGCGAGCCGGTGACCACGTCGTCGATGAAGAAGTTCAACGAGGCGTTCGCCCCTTACGGCCTGCCCAAGACCGCCATCAAGCCGTGCTACGGCATGGCCGAGGCCACGCTGTTCGTCTCCGCCACCAAGGCCGAGGACGAGGCCAAGGTCACCTACGTCGACCGCAAGGAACTCAACGCGGGACGCATGGTGAAGGTCGACCCGAGCCACGAGGACGCGATCGCGCAGGTGTCCTGCGGTTACGTCGCGCTCTCGCAGTGGGCGACGATCATCGATCCCGAATCCGTGGAGTCCGGCGGCGGCCGCGAGGTGCCGGACGGGCACGTCGGCGAGATCTGGCTGCACGGCAACAACATGGGCATCGGCTACTGGGGTCGTCCCGACGAGACCGCGGCGACGTTCCACAACAAGGTCACCGAGCGCCTGCCGGAAGGCAGCCACGCCGAGGGCACCGCGCCGGACGCGAACTGGATGCGCACCGGCGACTACGGCGTGTACTTCGAGGGCGAGCTCTACATCACCGGACGGGTCAAGGACCTGGTGATCGTGGACGGACGCAACCACTACCCGCAGGACCTGGAGTTCTCCGCGCAGGAAGCCAGCAGCGCGCTGCGTCCCGGCTTCGTGGCGGCGTTCTCGGTGCCCGCCAACCAGCTCCCGGCCGAGGTGTTCGAGCAGGGCAGCCACTCCGGTCTGCAGTTCGACGCCGACGACGCGTCCGAGCAGCTGGTCATCGTGGGTGAGCGCGGTCCCGGTGCGGGCAAGGCCGATCCGCTGCCGATCGCCGACGCGGTGCGCGCGGCGATCTCCCAGCGCCACGGCGTGACCGTTCGTGACGTGCTGCTGGTGCCGGCGGGGTCGATTCCGCGCACCTCCAGCGGCAAGATCGCCCGCCGCGCCTGCCGGGCGGCCTATCTGGAGGGAACGCTGCGGGGTGGTTACACCCAGCAGGCTTTCCCCGATGCACCGGAAGAGTAATTGCCAGGGGCGGCCTCGGACCGACCATCGACGCTCGGCGCCGAGCTTCCCACGCGCCGAGCGTCAATTCACGGTACGCCCGGTACGCAGACAGGTAGCTTGAGGAATTGATGGCTGACAACGAGGGCACGCCCACCCAGACGACCGACACCCCGCCCGTGGAGGCCGTCGCCGACGCGTCGGCCACGGCCGAGGCAACCAACGGCGGCGCGCAGACCGACATGTCGGTCGCGGAGCTGCGTGAATGGTTACGGCGCTGGGTCTCCGAAGCGACCGGGCAACCGATCGAGCAGATCACCGTCGACCGGCCGATGGAGGAGTTCGGGCTCGCCTCGCGGGACGCCATCGCCCTCGGTGGGGACATCGAGGAACTGACCGGCGTGCTGCTGAACGCGACGATCGTCTATCAGCATCCGACCATCGCCGCGCTGGCCGAGCGGATCATCAACGGCGAGCCGGACCTGCCGGAGGAAACCGGGGACGACTCGTTCTACACCGCGGGTTACCGTCCCGGCGAGGCGCACGACATCGCGATCGTCGGTTTGTCGACGCGGCTGCCCGGCGCGGGCGACACCCCCGAGTCGACCTGGGACTTCCTCATCGGCCGCGGTGACGGCATCCGGGAGCGGCCGGAAGGGCGCTGGTCGGAGTTCATGGCCGAGCCGCAGCTGGCCGAGGCGATCGAGAAGGCCAACACCAAGGGCGGCTACCTCGATCAGGAGGTCGTCAAGGGCTTCGACGCCGAGTTCTTCGCCATGTCGCCGGTCGAGGTCGAGCGGGTCGATCCGCAGCAGCGCCTGATGATGGAGCTGACCTGGGAGGCCCTCGAGCACGCACGGATTCCGGCCAGCGAGCTCAAGGGCGAGCCGGTCGGCGTGTTCATCGGCTCTTCCGGCAACGACTTCATGCTGCTCGCGGCGCTCGGGCTGGGCAGTGAGCGCGATCCGAACGTGCCGGTGTCGGCCGAGGCGTACGCGATCATGGGCAGCGTCAGCTCCATCATCCCGAACCGGGTCTCCTACTTCTTCGACTTCCGCGGTCCGTCGGTGTCCGTCGACACCGCGTGCTCCTCGACCCTGGTGGCGGTGCACGAGGCGGTGCAGGCGCTGCGCAACGGTGACGCGGATCTTGCGCTGGCCGGTGGCGTGAACATGCTGCTGGCGCCGATGGCCACCCTCGGCTTCGACGCCAACGGCGGTGTCGCCAAGGACGGGCACATCAAAGCCTTCTCCAACGACGCCGACGGCATGGTCCGCTCCGAGGGCGGCGGTCTGGTGGTGCTGAAGCGCCTGGCCGACGCCGAGCGCGACGGCGACACGATCTACGCCGTGATCAAGGGCACGGCGGTCAACAACGACGGCCGGTCCAACGGCCTGCTCGCCCCGAATCCCGACGCGCAGGCCGAGGTGCTGCGCCGCGCCTACCGGGACGCGGGCATCGCGCCGTCGGCGGTCGACTACATCGAGGCGCACGGCACCGGCACCCTCATCGGCGACCCGATCGAGGCCGACGCGCTCGGCCGCGTGGTGGGCCGTGGCCGCGAAGCCGACAAGCCCGCGCTGCTCGGTTCGGCCAAGACCAACTTCGGTCACCTGGAGTCCGGCGCCGGTGCGGCGAGCCTGGCGAAGGTGGTCATGTCGTTGCAGCACAACGTCATTCCGCCGAACATCGGCTACGCGGGCCCGAACCCGTACATTCCGTGGGACCAGGCGCGGCTGAAGGTCGTCGAGGAGCCCACCGAGTTCCCGCGCTACAGCGGCAAGGCCACCATCGGCATCTCCGGCTTCGGTTTCGGCGGCACCAACGCGCACATCGTCGTCCAGGAGTACGTGCCCGCCGCCGAGACCCAGGCCCCGTTCTCCGAACTCGAGTCCCAGCTCGACGAGGACACCGTGGAGGAGACCACCGAAGCGGTGGCGGAATCCGAAGCCGGTGATGCCGTGGCCGAGGTGGCGGAAGCCGTCGCGGAGTGGACCGCCGAGCGCACCGAGCCGTTGCCGCAGATCCTGCCCGTGTCGGGCTATCTGCCGTCGCGCCGCCGCCGTGCCGCCGCCGAGCTGGCCGACTGGCTGGAGTCCGAGGCGGGCGCGCGGACCCCCCTCGCCGATGTGGCGCGGTCGCTGGCCAAGCGCAGCCACTGGCGTTCGCGCGGCGTGGTGCTGGCCAAGACGCACGAAGAGGCGATCGCCGGACTGCGCGCCATCGCGGCGGGCAAACCGGGGCCCGGCGTCTTCACCGCCGACGCGCCAGCGGCCATGGGTCCGATGTGGGTGCTGGCCGGTTTCGGCGCGCAGCACCGCAAGATGGGCAAGCAGCTGTACCTGGAGAACTCGATCTTCGCAAAGGCCGTCGACGAGGTCGACGAGCTGGTGCAGGACGAGGCCGGGTACTCGGTGCGCGAACTGTTCCTCGACGACAGCCAGGACTACAACGTCGGCACCTCGCAGGTCGGCATCTTCACCATCCAGGTCGGCCTGGCCGCGCTGCTGCGCGCGCACGGCGCGGAACCCGAAGCGGTGGTCGGTCATTCCATGGGTGAGGTCGCGGGCGCGTACATCGCCGGTGGTCTCTCGCTGGAGGACGCGGTGCGCGTGATCTGCGCCCGTTCCCGCCTGATGGGCGAGGGCGAGCAGATGATCAGCGACGACGACGTGCGCAACATGGCGCTCGTCGAGTACAGCGCCGAGGACGTGGCCGCCCTGCTGCCGGAGTACCCGGACGTCGAGGTCGCGGTGTACGCGGCGCCGACCAACACGGTGATCGGCGGCCCGCAGGACCAGGTCGCGGCGATCGTCGCGCGGGTGGAGGCGGCGGGCAAGTTCGCCCGGGTGCTGCAGACCCGCGGCGCGGGCCACACCTCGCAGATGGATCCGCTGCTCGGCGAGCTGGCCGCTGAGCTGGCCGGTATCGAGCCGACCAAGCTGAAGACCGGCCTGTACTCGACGGTGCACAAGGAAGAGTTCTTCCGCTCCGGTCACGACCCGATCCACGACGAGGACTACTGGGTCAAGAACATGCGCCACAGCGTGTACTTCACCAACGCGGTGAAGCTCGCGGTGGACGCAGGGCACACCACATTCCTGGAGCTGGCGCCGAACTCGGTCGCGCTGATGCAGGTGCTCGGCACCACCTTCGCCGCGGGCGTGCACGACGCGCAGCTCATCCCCACGCTCAAGCGCAAGGAGGACGAGTCCGCGGGTGTGATCGCCGCGCTCGCCCAGCTGTACGTGCACGGGCACAAGGTGGATCTGTTCTCGCTCGTCGGTCCCGGCGAGTACGCCGACGTTCCGCGCACCACGTTCGTGCGCAAGGAGTACTGGCCGAAGGTCCAGCTGTCCTCGGGCGGCAACGGCAGGCTTCCCGGTGCGCACGTGGCGCTGCCGGACGGCAGGCACGTCTGGGAGGTGCAGGCGTCCGCGGTGTCCGACCTCGCCGGGCTCGTGCGTGTCGCGGCGGCGCAGGTGCTCAGCGACGTGTCGCTCGGCGCGTCGATCCCGCACGCGCCGATTCCGGCCGCGGGCACGCTCACCACCACGCTCACCCCGCATCCCGGTGGCGCCTCGGTGCAGGTGCACGCCAAGGAAGGCAGCGCCTTCCGCCTGGTGTTCGACGCCGTGGTGACCTCTGGCGCTCCGTTGCCGGAACCCGTTGCGGCCGAGTCCGTTCCCGCGGTCGCGGCGCAGCCGCAAGGTGAGGCCGACCTCGAGGTCGTGGAGACCTTCGGCGACCGGTGGGATCCGAACGGCACGCAGAGCGTCGAGGAACGGCTCGCCCTGATCGTCGCGGAGTCCATGGGTTACGCGGTCGAGGATCTCCCGATGGAGATCCCGCTGATGGAACTCGGCTTGGACTCGCTGATGGCGATGCGCATCAAGAACCGTGTCGAGTACGAGTTCGACATCCCGCAGTTGCAGGTGCAGGCGGTGCGGGACGCGAGCCTGCACGAGGTCGGCAAGGTGCTGCGGTACGCGATCGAGCACCGCGACGAGGTGCAGGCGATGGCTGATCAGCAGGCCGCCGACAAGGCCGCGGGCGGTACCGGCGAGCTGGCCGTCGACGCAGATTTCATCGCCACGGCCCGCGCGGCGCTGGCCACCGGCGCCGACCCGGTCGCGGCGGTGACGGGTGCCGCGCCCACGTCGCCGGAAACCGCTGCCGCCGAGTCCGATTCGGTTTCCGCCAGCCAGGAGGACGCAGCCGGAGGCGACGCGGCTCCCACCGCGGAACCGGTCGCCGAGGCCGCACCGGCTCCCGCGTCGCCCGCGGCGGTGTTCGGCGGCGGCGCCCAGTCGTCCGCCGACGAGGACGACGTCCCGCCACGCGACGCCGCCGAGCGCCTGACCTTCGCCACCTGGGCGGTGGTCACCGGCAAATCCGCCGGCGGCATCTTCAACACCCTGCCGATCCTCGACGAGGACACCGCGGAGAAACTGGCCGCGCGCCTGACCGAGCGGGTCAAGGCCGAGGTCACCGTGGACGACGTGCTCGACTGCGAGACCATCGAGCAGCTGGCCGACATCGTCCGCAACTTGCAGGACAGCGGCGCGGATGTGGACGGATTCGTTCGTCCGCTGCGGGCGCGGCCGGAAGGCTCGGATGCCGTGCCGGTCTTCGTGTTCCATCCGTCCGGCGGAAACACGCTGGTGTACGAACCCTTGCTGAAGCGGCTGCCCGCCGACACACCGATGTACGGCTTGGAACGGGTCGAGGGCTCCATCGAGGAACGAGCCCGCCAGTACCTTCCGGAGCTGCGCAAACTCCAGGGCGACGGTCCGTTCGTGTTGTACGGCTGGTCGCTGGGTGCGGTGCTGGCCATGCAGACCGCGCAGCTGCTTCGCGCCGAGGGCGCCGACGTGCGCGTGGTCGGCCTGATCGACCTGGCCATTCCGACGCAGGGCGAGGACAACAGCCCCGAGGAGCGGGTGCGCCGGATCGAGCGCTACCAGGCCTTCGCCAAGAAGACCTACGGCGTCGACGGCGAACTCGACCGCGAACAGCTGGAGACGCTGGCCGCGGCCTCCGACGAAGAGCAGTTCAAGATGATCAGCGACCTGATCAAGATCAGCGGCACGAAGATTCCCGGTGGCGTGCTCGAACACCAGCGCACCTCGTGGATCGAGAGCCGCGAGCTCGCCAAAACCCAACCGTCGCAGTACGACGGCAATGTGGTGCTGTACCTCGCCGATCGCTATCACGACGGGATGATCGAGCTGGAGCCACGCTTCGCCGACCGGCTGCCCAATGGCGGTTGGAACGAATACATCCCGAATTTGGAGGTCGTCCATATCGCGGGCGACCACCTGCAGATCATCGACGAACCGCGGATCGGCAAGATCGGAGCCGACCTGACCGCGAAGCTCGCCGCGATCGAGGCGAAAGGGGCCAAGTGAGCACGACTGCCGAGAAACTCGCCGACCTGCGCAAGCGCCTGGATCTGGCGCAGGAGCCAGCGGGTGAAGCGGGGATCGCCAAGCGGGCGAAGAAGGGCATTCCCAGCGCCCGCGACCGGATCAACATGCTGCTCGATCCGGGAACGTTCGTGGAAATCGGCGCGCTGGTGCGCAAACCGGGCGATCCCGCCGCGCTCTACGGCGACGGCGTGGTCACCGGGCACGGCTTGGTCGAAGGCAGGCCCGTCGCGGTGTTCTCGCACGACCAGACCGTTTACGGCGGTTCGGTCGGCGAGATGTTCGGCCGCAAGGTCGCCGGAATCCTGGAGTACGCCGCCAAGGTGGGCTGCCCGGTGGTCGGCATCAACGACTCCGGCGGCGCCCGCGTGCAGGAAGCGGTGACCTCGCTGGCCTGGTACGCCGAACTGGGGCGGCGGCAGGAGCCGCTGTCCGGGCTGGTCCCGCAGATCTCGATGATCCTCGGCAAATGCGCCGGTGGCGCCGTCTACGCCCCGATCAACACCGATGTGGTGGTGGCGACCGAAGAGGCGTACATGTTCGTCACCGGGCCGAAGGTGATCCGTGAGGTCACCGGCGAGGACGTGAGCCTCGAAGAGCTCGGCGGCGCGCGCAGCCAGGCGGAATACGGCAACATCCACCATGTGGCCAAGGACGAGGCGGCCGCGTTCGAGTGGGTCCGCGACTACCTGAGCTATCTGCCGACCAGTTGCCAGGAGCTGGCGCCGATCGTGAATCCCGGCTTGGAGCCGGAGATCACCGACACCGACCTGGAACTGAACTCGATCGTCCCGGACTCCGACAACTCCGGGTACGACATGCACGAGATCCTGCTGCGCATCTTCGACGACGGCGCCTTCCACGAGGTCGGCGCTTCGGCGGGACGCAACGTCATCACCGGCTTCGCCCGGGTGGACGGCCGCAGCGTCGGCGTGGTGGCCAACCAGCCGATGGTGTACGCGGGCGCGCTGGACGCCCGCGCCTCGGACAAGGCGGCGCATTTCGTGCGCCTGTGCGACGCGTTCGAGATCCCGCTGGTGTTCGTCGTGGACACGCCGGGGTTCCTGCCCGGTGTGGAACAGGAGAAGATCGGCGTCATCAAGCGCGGCGGACGGTTCCTGTTCTCCTATGTGGAGGCCTCGGTGCCGAAGGTCACCGTGGTGATCCGCAAGTCCTACGGCGGCGGTTACGCCGTGATGGGCTCCAAGCAGCTGGGCGCCGACGTGAACCTGGCCTGGCCGACGGCGCGGATCGCGGTCATGGGCGCGGAGAGCGCGGTCAGCCTGATCGGGGCCAAGCAGATCGACGCAGCGCCCGAGGACCAGCGCGCGGCGATTCGCCAGCAGATGATCGACTTCTACAACGCCACCGTGGCGACGCCGTGGGTGGCCGCCGAACGCGGATACGTCGACGCGGTCATCGAGCCTGCGACGACCCGGCTGGAAATTCGTCGCGCGCTGCAACTGTTGCGGGACAAGGCGGTTGCCCGCAACCCGCGCAAGCACCACTTGCTGCCGTTGTAGCACCGGAACACGATCGGGCCGCATCCCCTTGGGGTGCGGCCCGATTCGCGTATCGCTATCGAATGATCAGCTGACGGTGGCGGATTCGATGACGACATCGTCGACCGGCACGTCCTGATGCATGCCCGCCGACGAGGTGGCGACGCCCGCGATCTTGTCGACCACGTCGGTGCCCTCGGTCACCTCGCCGAATACGGCGTAGCCCCAGCCCGCCGGGGTGGGAGCGGAGTGGTTGAGGAAATCGTTGTCGGAGACGTTGATGAAGAACTGCGCGGTGGCCGAGTGCGGGTCGTTGGTGCGCGCCATCGCGACGGTGTACTTGTTGTTCTTCAGGCCGTTGTTCGCTTCGTTCTGGATCGGGTCTTTGGTGCCCTTCTGGCGCAGTCCGGGCTCGAACCCGCCGCCCTGGATCATGAAGCCGGGGATGACGCGGTGGAAAATGGTGCCGTTGTAGTGGCCGGCGTTCACGTAGTCCACGAAATTGCGCACCGTGTTCGGCGCTTTCTGATCGTCCAGTTCGAGCACGATCGATCCGTAGTTCGTCGAGAGATTCACCTTGGTCATACCCCCACCTTTCCATTTCTCCGCCACGGGTGAGCCATTCGGCTCCTGTTTCCTGTGCTCGCGGTCCGATCAAGGTGGCTGATCTTGTATGTACGTGGGGATACTGATCAGGCACACCCGAAAGGCGAGTGGCGCTGAACGCCGGAATCGAACCCGACGCTCGCGACACCTGACTAGTACGGCCTAAAGACCCGGTGCGGCGACGGAGCCAGATAGCATTGCCAACCGTGCCCGACGCCGCAACCGCTGTTCTGACGAAACCTCCCGCCGCCCCGGTGGTGACCCCGAACGATTTCCGCACCGCCCGGCTCATCGCGCTGGTGGCCGGAGT
The DNA here is from genome assembly GCF_001612785.1 of Nocardia beijingensis NBRC 16342. GTDB lineage: Bacteria > Actinomycetota > Actinomycetes > Mycobacteriales > Mycobacteriaceae > Nocardia > Nocardia beijingensis. The sequence goes on along the minus strand of NZ_BDBC01000015.1, from coordinate 99,221 downwards.
GCTCGGGGCCTTGTTCGCGCTCGCGACGCCGTTCTTGCCGGTCACGCAGACCACCGCGGTGCTGAACTGGCCGCAGGGCGGGACGCTCGGCAACGTGCAGGCGCCGCTGATGTCGCAGGTCCCGATCGACCTGAAGGCGACGATCCCGTGCGAGACGATCGCCCAGCTACCCGAGCGCGGCGGCATGCTGCTGGCCACCGCGCCGCCGCAGGGTGACCGGGCCGCGCTGGAAGCGCTGTTCGTGCGGGTCTCGGAAACCTCGGTGGACGTGGTCGACCGCAACGCGGTGGTGGTGTCGGCCGACCGCGGTCGCATGGGCGAGTGCACGTCGCTGAGCATCACCTCCGACAGCGAGCGCACCTACAGCGGGTTCAACGGGCTGACCAGGCAGGTGGAGCGTCCGGTCGAGGGTGGGGCACCCGGGGCGACCGAGCTGGTCACCGTGCCGGTGGAGGGGACGCTCGGCGGCGATCTGCGGCCCCAGGTGGTCGGCGTGTTCTCCGACCTGAAGGGCGCGGCGCCCAACGGGTTGTCGTTCACCATGACGGTGGACACCCGCTTCTCCTCCAGCCCGACCGCGATCAAGCTGATCGCGATGATCGCGGCGGTGCTCTGCACGCTGATCGCGCTGGCGGCGCTGGCCCGGCTCGACAGCAGCGACGGGCGCGGGCACCGCCGGTTCCTGCCCGCGAACTGGCTGAAGCCGACCTGGGCGGACGGCGCGGTGGTCGGCACGCTGCTGCTGTGGCATTTCGCGGGCGCGAACACCTCCGACGACGGCTACATCCTCAGCATGGTCCGGGTGGCTCCGCACGCGGGGTACATGGCCAACTACTTCCGCTGGTACGGCGTGCCGGAGGCGCCGTTCGGCTGGTACTACTACGTGATCCAGATCTTCTCGGAGATCTCCACCGCCAGTCCCTGGGTCCGGCTGCCCGCGCTGGCCTGCGCGATCCTGTGCTGGCTTGTGATCAGCCGCGAGGTGGTGCCGCGGCTCGGCCGCGGGGTGCGCACCAGCAAGGTGGCGCTGTGGACCGGTGGACTGGTGTTCCTGGCGTTCTGGCTGCCGTTCGACAACGGCCTGCGCTCCGAGCCGATCGTCGCGCTCGGCGCGCTGCTGACCTGGGTGTCGATCGAGCGGGCCATCGCGACCGGGCGGCTGCTGCCCGCGGCGGTGTCCGTGCTGGTGGCGGCGTTCACCCTGGCGGCAGCGCCGACCGGCCTGATGTGTGTGGCCGCCCTGCTGGCCGGTATCCGTCCGATGGTGCGCATCGTGGTGCGCAAGCACCGGCAGTTCGCCGCGCTCGGCGCCGGGCGATGGGGCTCGACGCTGCCACTGCTCGCGCCGATCGGCGCGGCGGGCGTGCTGGTGCTGACGGCCGTCTACACCGACCAGACCTTCGCGGGCATCCAGGAGGCCAACCGGGTCCGTCAGGTGACCGGGCCGAACCTGGCCTGGTACGAGGACTACCTGCGCTACTACTACCTGTTCGTGGAGACCGTCGACGGCTCGCTGTCGCGCCGCTTCGCCTTCCTGGTGATGCTGCTGTGCCTGTTCACCACCATGTTGGTGCTGCTGCGGCGCAGGCAGGTGCCGGGTATCGCGAGCGGGCCGACCTGGCGGCTGATGGGCGTGGTCTTCGGCACGATCTTCTTCATGATGTTCAACCCGACCAAGTGGACCCACCACTTCGGCGCGTACGCGGGCATCGCGGGTTCGCTGGCGGCGGTCACCGCGGTCGCGGTCTCGGCGAGCGCGTTGCGGGCCAGGAAGAACCGGGCCATCTTCCTGGCCGGGTTGCTGTTCGTGCTCGCGGTCGCGTTCTCCGGCATCAACGGTTACTGGTACGTGTCCAGCTTCGGCGTGCCGTGGTTCGACAAGCGCATCTCGCTGCACGGCTACCAGTCGAACACCCTGATGCTCGTTCTGTTCGGCCTGGCGCTGGCGTTGGTCGGGTGGTACGCGCTGCGGGAGGACTACACCAAGCCGCAGCCGTCGGCCAAGACGGCGCGCGGCAGGCGGATCCGACGGTTCGCCGCGATCCCGCTGACCGTGGTCGCCGCGCTGATGGTCGCACTCGAGGTGCTCTCGCTGGTCAAGGGCGCTGTCTCGCAGTATCCGGCGTACTCGCTGGCCCGCTCGAACATCGACGCGCTCGGCGGCAGCACCTGCGGCCTGGCCAACGACGTGCTGGTGGAGCCGGACCCGAACGCGGGCAAGCTGGAGCCGATCATCGACCCGGCGCATCCGCCGACCGATCCGTCCGACCCGCTGGCCGGCGTCGACCCGGTCGGATTCGATCCCAACGGCGTGCCGAACGATCTGTCCGCCGACAGCGTCGAAGTGAAGCCGGGCACCGGTAACACCTCGACCCAGTCGGTCGGCGCGGCCTTCGCCGAGGGGCAGAGCGCGGGCACGGGCGGTGGTCAGGGCGCGCGCGGCGTGAACGGCTCCACCGTCGCCCTGCCGTTCGGCCTCGACCCGGCGACCACGCCGATCCTCGGCAGCTACCAGAACGGCATGCAGCAGCCCGCCAACGTCACGTCGAGCTGGTACCAGCTGCCCGCGCGGTCGGCGGACAAGCCGCTGGTGGTGATCTCCGCCGCGGGCCGCATCCTCTCCTTCGACGACACCGGCGCGATGAAGTACGGCCAGTCGCTGACCGTCGACTACGGCAAGCGGCAGCCCGACGGCAGTGTGCAGAAGCTCGGCACCTACCTGCCGCGCGACATCGGCCCGTTCCCGTCCTGGCGCAACCTGCGGGTGCCGCTGGACGAGATCGCGCCCGACGCCGACGCGGTACGCATCGTCGCCAACGACCCGATCCTGATCGGGGACCAGTGGCTGGCGTTCACGCCGCCGCGGATGCCGAAGCTACAGACGCTCAACAGCCTGCTGGGTTCCCAGCAGCCGATCCTGCTGGACTGGGCGGTCGGCCTGCAGTTCCCGTGCCAGCGTCCGTTCGACCACCGCAACGGCGTCGCCGAGGTGCCCGGCTACCGCATCCTGCCGGACCGCCCGCTGGCCATCAGCTCGACCAACACCTGGCAGGCCGAGGAGTTCGGCGGCGTGCTCGGCTTCACCCAGATGCTGGCCAGGTCCACCACCGTGCCCACCTACCTGAAGAACGACTGGGCGCGCGACTGGGGGTCGCTGGAGCGCTACGACCAGTACGACCGCAACGCCGTCCCGGCGAAGCTGGACACCGGCACCGCCACCCGCTCGGGCTTGTGGTCCCCGGGCAGCATGCGGGTGTTCTGACGTTCGGGACCAGTCGGCTAGAGGGCCGTCGCGCAGGAAACTGTGCGACGGCCCTTTGTTGTCACGGATCACCAGCCGTCAGGCCTGCCGGGACAACTATACACACATAAGTGTGTATAGTTGATGCATGGCTCGGCTCAATGTCTACGTGCCCGACGAACTAGCTGAACGCGCGCGTGAACGTGGACTGAACGTGTCCGCGCTTACTCAGGCCGCGATTCTCGCCGAACTCGAGAAGACTGCCACCTCGGCTTGGCTGGCCGAGTTCGCTGATCGACCAGCGGTCTCCCACGAAGCTACCCTCGACGCTTTGGATTCGTCTCGGGATGAGTTCGGCAGGTGACCTCTTCCGAACAGATCGTGCTGGATGCCAGCGCGATGGTCGACCTTCTCGTGCGCAACGATCGCACGGCCGCCGTGATCGAGCGAATCACGCCAACTATCATGCATGTCCCGGCGCACTTCGACGCTGAAGTGCTGTCCGCGCTGGGACGACTGAATCGGGCCGGCGATTTGACCGACACCGACGTCGAGACTGCGCTGAGCCGTCTCGCACGCGCGCCATTGACTCGTCATCCATTGATGAATCTGACCAAAGGCGCTTGGGCTCGCCGCGCGGCTATCAGGCTGACTGATGCCCTATATGTCGAACTCGCCGAACAGCTGGACGTGCCGCTGATCACCACGGACGGGCGTTTGGCTCGAGCGGCTTCACGCGCTGAGGACATCCGCGGTATGGCCGAGCGTCGCGAATAGCGGGGTGTGTGGGACGTGCCGATACCCGTCGATGTCGCGTTCAGCGAGCCGGCTATGGGCTAAGTGCCCAGACGCAGGGCCGCCGCGCAGGTTGATCCTGCGCGGCGGCCCTGCCGAGTATGTTCCGGTGCGATGCCGGGCGCTCAGACCTTCAGCCGAAGGCCGAGCTCGCGCCGGAGCACCTCTTGCGAAGGGAGGCGGCCGAGCACGCGCAGCACCGCTGGTCGCAGCTCCCGTTGTTCCTCTTCGCTGAGCAGTCCGACAAGATCGCGCAGATCCATTTCATCGAATGCCGTTGTCATGGCAATCAGATTAAGGCCACCGGCCCGATTCGTCCTGCGATGCGTAGCCACAGGTGGGAGCACATTTTCAGACCGGACAACCGGTTTACTGCAAGCTGCTGTCATAGCGCGCCCGCGCGGCGATGACGTCGTCCATGCGGGTCTCGGCCCAGGCTTTCACCGCGCTCATGACCGGCTGGAGGCTGTGCCCCAGCGGGGTGAGCTCGTAGTCGACGCGGACCGGCACTTCCGCGGTGATCCGTCGCTCCACCAGCCCGTCGCGTTCCAGTCCGCGCAGCGTCTGGGTGAGCATCTTGGGGCTCACGCCCGCGATGATCCGGTTCAGTTCGCCGTAGCGGAGCGGCCCCTCGGCGAGCGCGGCCAAGACGAGGCTCACCCATTTGTCGCTGATCCGGTCCAGCAGTTGCCGGGTGGGGCACTCGGCGATATACGCGTCGTACCGCTGTTTGGCCAGCTCACGGCGCTGCGCCGCGGTCTTCGTCGCCATCGGGAGCACCTCGCTGCCTCTAACGCACTTTCGGGTAACTACTACCCAACAGATAGTAGCTATTCCTAGGTTGGTCGGCAGCAGAGAGAAAGGAACATCATGCGTGCAGTGGTAGTCCGCCGACCGGGACCGGAAGCCGTGGTGGAGATCGTGGATGTGCCGACGCCGCAACCGGGCCCCGGCTCGGTTCGCATCGCGGTCGCGGCGGCGACGGTGAATCCCGTGGATCTGATGGTGCGGGCGGGTGTGGGCGGCACGCCCTTCGCCGCGCCACGCGACCAGTGGGGCGTCGGCTGGGACGTGGCGGGCACGGTCGACGCGATCGGCGACGGCGTCACGGAGTTCACGGTGGGGCAAGCGGTGATCGGAATCAGCGACCGGCTCGACGTCTCGCTCGGCGCGCAGGCCGACTACGTGGTGCTGGAGGCGGGGAATGTCGCGCCCGCCCCGGTTTCGGTGTCGCCGGTGCAAGCGGCCACCATCCCGCTCAACGGTCTCACCGCGCTCCAGGCCCTCGACGCGCTGGATCTCGCGTCCACCGACACACTGCTGGTGACCGGCGCGGCGGGCGCGGTCGGCGGCTTCGCGGTCGAACTGGCGGCGGCGCGCGGAGTCCGGGTGATCGCGTCGGCCACGCCCGCCGACGAGGACGCGGTGCGTGCCCTGGGCGCCACCGATTTCGTTCCGCGCCAGGCATCCCTGCCGGACGCCGTGCGCGCCATCGTCCCTGGCGGCGTCGACGCCGCCCTGGACGCGGCCGCCATCGGCCCGGCGGCACTCGCCGCGGTACGCGGCGGCGGCCGCTTCGCATGCGTCAGTCCTCCGAACACCCCGATCCCCTTGCGCGGCACGACCGTCCACACGGTCCTGATCCGCGCCGACCGAGCCCAACTCGACTACCTCGTCACCCAAGTCGACGCAGGCAACCTGACCCTCCGCGTCGCGGAAACCCACCCCCTCACCGCCGCCCCGGAAGCCCAGAAACGCCTCGCCCTCGGCGGCCTCCGCGGCCGACTCGTCCTCACCCCCTGACACCCCTCCGCGAGTGGCACATGCTGTGGCGAATCGCGAGAAGCGCTCTCCACCATGTGCCACTCGCGGTTCAGCGGATGCGGATGGGGTCGTCGGTGGAGAGGCCGGTGCGGGTTTGGGTGGTGATGTGGATGGGGGCGGAGGTGGCGTTGGGGGCGTAGGGGGTGAAGCGTTCGAGGGAGCCCCAGTCGCGGGCCCAGTCGCGGTCGAGGTAGGTGGGGACGGTTTGGGATTTCAGCAGTAGGCCGGTCCAGCCGAGTGGGCCACCGCCGATGTCGTCCTGCCAGGCGTTGGAGGCGTCGGAACCGACCCGGTCGGGCAGGATGCGCCACTGCGGGATCTCGGCGACGCCGTCCTTGTGGTCGAACGGCCGCTGGCACGGGAAGGCCAGGCCGACATGCCAGTCCAGCAGCACCGGAGCCTGCGACCCGACCACGGAATTCAGCGTGGCCAGCTTGGGCAGCCGGGGCGGGGTGACGGCCAGCCACTGCTTGGGCGTGATGTCGTTGTCGATCGCCACCAGCCGCACGGCGTTCACTTCGGCGGGCAGCCGGTCCAACGGCACTCGCAGGTTGCGCCAGGACGGCGCGGGGCCGATGTCAAGCGGATCGATCGAGCCGAGCGTGCGCACCTCGCCGTCCGCGCCGCGCACGCCGTACTCCAAGTGCAGTTCCTGTCCGTAGGTGAGCACACCGTCGGCGTCCACCGAGCGGATGCGGCCCGCCGCGGTGATCGCGAGCACCTGGTAGGCGGGGTCCTCGCGCATGCTGTCGGTGAGGTCGAGGCGGTACCACTGGGTGGTCAGCTTGGCTTGCTGCTGCTCGCCCTCTTGGTAGCTGCCCAGCACCGGGGTCTTCGCCGGGTCGAGGCCGAACGGCAGCGCGACGGTGCTGCCGTTGACGCCCGCCTGCTCGGTGGTGCCGCCTCCGGTGCCCGCTCCGGTGGTGTTGGTGGTCTTGTTCTCCGAATCCTTCTCCACCGAGTTCGCGCCGCCGGTGACCGTCTCCTCCGCGTCGGCGGTGAGGTCGCGCGCCACCCCGTTCGGGGTGAATCCCTTGTTCTGCGCGGACAATCCGTCCGCGGGCGATCCGGTGAAGGGTTGCAGCAGCGAATCGGCGGTGTCGGTCTCGACGAGCACCTCGTTCGCCAGCGCGCACGAGTTCCCGCCGACCGATTGCACGTTCGACTTGGTGATCGAGTACGCGGGGTACTGCGTGGCCGCCGCCTTGGCGAGCGAGGCGACTTCGAAGATCACCAGCAGCGCGGCGGCCACGGTCAGCGGAGCCGAGGCCCAGCGGTCGAATCGCCTCGGCGCGCCGCCGGTCTCACGCCGGTACGGCTCCCGGTAGTGCTGCCAGATGGCGACCAGCAGCGCGAGGCCGCTGAGGCCGAGGAACAGCGTGGACAGCCCCTTGCCCGCGATCAGCGGCGCCTTGTCCCACCACGGGACACCGTAACTGGACACGTACCACCAGCCGTTCGGGCCGGTGAAGGTCACGGCGAGCAGGAACAGCACCGCAGCCGCGAACAGCGCGCGATTGCGCGGCGAGCGAATCCCGGTGGTGCCCACCGCGACCGCGGCGAGGGCGGCCAGCGATCCGGCCAGTCCGGCGTAGACGCCGAAGTGGTGCGTCCACTTGGTGGGGGTGAACATCATCAGGAACAGCGACGCGAACACGATGCCGAGAATGCGCACCGATGGGCCGCGCGAGGTGCCGGGGATGCGGCCCTTGCGCAGTACTTGCAGCACGCACACGAGCAGGCACAACAGCATCACCAGCACGCCGAACCGCCGCGCGAGCGAACCGTCCGGCGAGAGCATGAGCAGCGAGTCCCAGCGGGTGCGCTCGTCGAACCAGGCGACATTCGGCCCCACGATCGTGCGCACCCGAGTCGCTTCCAGCACCGTCGCCAGAGTCTGGTCGGCGAAGATCACCACCAGCACCAGCGTGCCGGCGGCGAGGCCAGGGGCGATCAGCGCGGCGAAGCGGAACACCGCGCCCGCCCGGGACGACTCGCGCGCCCGCGCTGGGGCGTTCACGGCGGCCGCGGCTTCGGCGGAACCGGCGGCGGCCGCGTCGGCGTCGGGCCCGGTCCGGGCCGGGACGGCGCCGCGGGCCCGCTTGATGATGATCAGCAGCACCGGCCGCGAGCCCGCGATCAGCGCCGCGATGCAGATCAGGCCGGTGGGGCCCGCCGCGAGCGAGAAGGCGGCGATCAGCACGGCCACCGCCGCGGGCAGCAGCCGCCCGGTCGCGATGGCGCGTTCGATCGAGCACCACGTGAGCAGCGCGCCCGCCGCGATCAGCGGTTCGGGGCGCAAGCCGTTGTCGTAGGGCAGCCAGAACGCGAGGAACACCAGCCCCGCCGTCCACAGTGCCACCTTGTTGCGCCGCACCCGCGCGCCCAGGCGCGGCAGCACCTCCCGGCTGATCACCAGCCAGCAGATCACGCCCGCCAGCAAGGTGGGCAGCCGCATCCACAGGCTGGCGTCGGAGATCCGCGACATCCAGGCCAGCACCTCGTAGGACCAGCCGAACGGCGCCTCCGGCACCGCGAACCAGCGGTAGTAGTTCGCCATGTAGCCCGCGTGCCCGGAGACGCGCGCCATGTTCAAGATGTAGCCGTCGTCGGAGGTGTTCGCCCCGATGACGTGCCACAGCGCGAGCGTGCCGAGCACCACGCCGTCCGCGGAGGTGACCCGCCACCAGTGCGCGGGCAGGAACCGGCGCGCCCTGCGCCCGTCGGCGGTGTCCAGCAGATGCAGTGCGACGAGTGCGATCAGCGTGAACACGGCGGCGGCGATCATGGCGGCCAGCTTCAGCGGTGTCGGCGTGGAGGAGAAACGCGAGTCGATGTCCGCGTGCGCCTGCGCCCCGGCGAGCCGATCGGCCTTCAGATCGGTGAACACGCCCACCAGCTGCGGCCGGATGTCCCGCCCGACCGTGGACCGGAACGGCGTGCCGTCCTGCCGGGTCACGCCGGTGAGTTCGGCGGTGGTCGCGGTGGCGGTCGATTCGATGTCGATCCCGGTGCAGGAACCGACCTCGGCCAGCGGCGCCGACAACAGCGGGATGTCGCGCAGCACCACCGAGAGGACGCCGTCGGCGACCGAGACCACCAGACCCTTGGTCGCCGCCTGGCCGGAGGCCACCGGGACGGTGGACAGCAGCGTGCCGCCCGATCCCAGCTCACCCGTCAGCGCGCAGGGCAGCGTCGCGTGAAACCGCAGCGGCTCGTAGGACACCAGCGGCGCCGCCACGCTCGCCGCGCCGGACTCGGGCCAGTCCAGGCTCGCCCGGTCCTGCCGCACCGGCAGCACCGGGGTCAGCAAGGCCAGCAGGAATCCGAGAAGCCCGGAGAGGAGGGCGATCAAGCGGATACGGGTGAACGCTCGAGTAGATCGGTCCGGTCGCACGGTGGTTGATGCTAGCTACCGCCCGGTGTGATGCCGACTGCCCCCGACGAGCGCAGCGTATGAACGTCCCACAGCCAGACGTCCTCCACCCGCGTCGGCGTGAATCCGAGCAGCTGGGTCACGGTTTCCCGCAACACATCCCCGTTCTTCGCCGCGGGCAGCACCAAGACGTCGGCTTGCCAGAACCGCAGATCCTCCAGCGCGCGGGTGCGCACACCCGCGTCGATCGGCGGCACCACCCCGGTGTCCTGCGCCCCGACCAGCAGCGCGGTGGTCGGACGGGCCTCCGGACCGTAGATCCCCTTCTTGGTGGCGCCGGTCGGGCCGACGAAATAGCCGCCCGCCAGCGGGAAGGTGAAACCGGCTTCGGCCTGCCAGCGCAGCGCCCGCGCGTCGGGCGGCCGCGGTGGGGGCACCATGACCACCGAGCCGTCGCCGACGTAGCGGCGGACGGCGCCGTCGGCGAAGAAGTCGGGTGTCGGCGGCCGCTCGACCACCGGCAGGATGGTCGGGATCAGCGGCAGCAGCGCGCAGGTCACCGCGGTGAACCAGCCCAGCGGCTTCCAGTCCGCCGCCGATCGCGTCCAAGCGCCCACGGCGCGGTCGGTGGCCAGCGCGAGCACCACCGCGATGGCCGGGACAGCGGCCATGCTCAGCCTGCTCTCCAGCACCGTGTTCAACAGCGGAACATATTCGGCCCAGCGCCAGGGCAGTTCCACGCCGGTCGGCCGTTTGCCGATGGTGGCGACCGCACCCAGCGACAGCAGGCCGAACACCGCGATCACGACGCCCGCGGCCCGCACCACGCGGTCGCGCCACAGCAGTCCCACCGTGAACACGACCAGAAGCAGCAGCGGCCAACCGAAGTACGCGTTCTGCTCGGTCGGGTTGATCGCCACGTTCGCGCCGGGAGCGAACACGCCGCCGAGCGATTCGGACGGGAACTGCACCAGCGCCGCGAGATCGTTGCCCATCGGGCCGTGGTCGATCGAGCGATAGCTCTGCGGGCCGAAGAACTGCCACCACAGCGGAATCTCGGCCAGCGCCAGCGTGATCACCGCGGCCAGCACGAGGGTGGGAGCGATGGTGCGCGTCACGCGCAGCCCGGTGCGCGGAGCATGCAGGTAGTAGACGATCGCGAACAGGCCGAACGCGAGAGCGAAGATCAACAGCGGTTCCTCGCCGAGAGCGATCTGCGTCGCGACCAGAAGACCGAGCACGACGGCGTCCCGAATCCGCCCGCGCGGCCGTGCCGGTTCCGCCGTGGCCGCCCGCCGCGCCATCCGGATCAGCCTGCCCGCGATGATCGGAAGCAACAACAGCACCACGAAGTTCGGATGCGCGTTGGCGTGCGAGATCATTCCGGGGGCGAAACCGCAGAACAGCCCGCCGATCACCGCCGAGGTTCTGGACCGGACCAGCTCGCGGGCGAACAAGCGGTACCAGGCGAACGCCGTCCCGGCCAAGCCGAGGGTGAGCACGAGCACGAACGTGACGGTCGGCCCGAAGAGCAAGGTGACCGGCGTCAGCGGCACGCCGACGCCGAACATGGCCGTGTTGGCCATCATGTTCACCCCGGCCGGGAAATTCTGCAGATCCGTGCCGAGCGGGTTGTGCACGGCGGCCACCGAGTGCGCCGTGACCGCGAAGAACCACTCCCACATGGTCTGGTCCTGACCGCTCTTGATCAGGTACCCGCTGCCGGTATTACGCCATTGGCCCGACAGCACGGTCGCGGCCAGCGCCAGGTAACCGGCGCCGACAGCAAGGTCCGCGACCCGCATCGCGGTCGGCCGCCGGGTACGCGCCGGACGGGTGAGCACTCCGGCCGCTGTCGCCTTCTCCGTCGCGACCGTCGCCGATCCCGCTGGTAGGCCGGTCTCGGCGTCCTGTGCCTGTGTCACCCTGGCATCACTCCTCGACAGCGCCCTCCGTAGCAACCACGCCGCGCGTGGACCGACAAACGAAAGGGGTAACCACTGCGCGCGAGTTCAACCGTCGCGATGTCAGCGGTGGACGGTGACCAGCGTGAACGGCCCGATATCCGTGGTGGTGAACCGCGGGTCGGCGAACAGTTCCTTGGGGAAGCTCACCGAATACCGCGCCACGTTCGGATCGTTCGGATAGACATCCTTGGCCAGCCGCAAGGTGTAGGTGTCGCCGCTGTTGCGGAACAGGAACGCGTCGGGCGCGCGCCACGGGCTGGTCGCCAAGGCGTCGAGCAGTTCCTGCGGCGTCTTCACCTTGCTCCAGCGCTCGATGGTCGCCGCCCGGCCCGCGAAGTCGGCGAGCGGGTTGGCGTAATGCGAGGTGAGCGCCTGGAAGCCGAGATAGGGATAGAAGGAAAGGAAGCTGGTGTCGGCGGTGAGCACCACCGTGTCCGAGCGTGGGCGTCCGGTCTGCGCGGTGAGTGCCCGATCCACTTCGGCGTATCGCGACACGGCCGAGGGATTCCGCTGGTCGGCGCGATTCCCGTCGCCGTCGGTGTCCGTGTACGCGGTGGTGATCTCCGGCGTCAGCACGTGCGGAATGTCCTGGGCGAAGGCCAGCGCGCCGATCGCCGCGACGACGATCGCCACGAGCCGGAACCGGGCCGGCTCGTTCAACGCCTGGTAGATCGCCCGCGCGCCCTCCACGAACCCGAACGCGCCCGCGACCGACAGCAGCACCAGCAGCACCGGCTCCAGGCGGAACGACAGCAACGTGGTGCCCGCGGCGGTCGCGGCCATCGACAGCAGCGTCCACAGGTAGATCGCCGCCACCCCGATGCCGAGCGCCTGCGCCCTGCGCGACGACGCGCCGCGCAGCACCAGCCAGATCGTGCCGAGCAGGCACAGCGCCCCCAGCAGGGAGAACTGGAACATCGGCAGGGGCAGTTCCGCTCCCGCCTCCGGCAGGTAGTGCAGGGCGGTTCCGGAGCTCGCGGTAGTGCCGCGCAGCGCCTTCGCCAGGTACGGCGCCCACACGACGAGCGCGACCAACCCGGCGATCACCGCGATCACCACGAGCCGCACCAACGGCGGCAGGGCCGCGCGCCAGACGGGACGGGTCGAGTCCGTCGCGGGGCGGGCACGGCGCGGCCGGTCGGCGGCGCGCTGTGCCCGCACCGCGAGGAAGACCGCCACCAGCCCCATCAGCGCCACCGCGAAGGCGGCCACGAGGAAGTAGAGGGTGTAGAAGGTGGCCGCCCAGCCGAGGAACAGTCCGGTGCCCACGACCGCGCCCCAACCACCGGCCGTGCGCTCGGCGTCCTCCGCCGAGCGCACCGCGGGCCGGTGCAGTGCCCCCCAGGCGAGCACCAGCGCGGGCGGCAGCAGCAGCACGATGACGGCGCTGTAGGCCTCCGGCGCGGCGTAGGCCAGAGTGACCGCGGTGCTCGCCGCCGCGACGCCCACCGCCCAGTCCGCGCGGATCAATTTCGACCACAACACCAGCGCGACCACCGCGGCCACGGCGAGGAACGTGATCGCGTACGGCTTGAACACTTCCCAGCCGTCCATCCCGAGCAGATTCGCCACCCGCCCGCCGATCCAGAACCAGCCCGCGGGATAGAACGACGGCAGATCGGCGTACGTCATATCGCGCAGCGCCGCGGAATCGGTGAGCCGGGTGAGGAACTCGGTGCGGAACTCCTGATCCACCGAGACGCCGAACAGATACAGCTTCGTCGCCGCAAGCGGCATGCCGAGCGTGAACGTGACGAACGTCGAAAGCCCGGCCCAGGAAAGCAGTTTCGCGATCGAAGGCCACTTGCGCAGCCGCAGCAGCGCGATCGCGACCGCGAGCACGACCGCCGCGCCGACCTGTCCGACCGTGGTCAGCGCCCGCGTCACGTTCGACGAGTTGAACGCGGGCCACTGCACCAGCGAGAAAGCGACGAGCCCGACGACGGCCACCACGGCGGCGACCACCGCCGCGAGCGCGGCCTCGCCGACGGCGGAGGCGATCTGCCGCGCCACGAGCGACCCGCGCCCCGGCGCCGGAGCCGGATCGACCGGACGCGGCGGCGCTTCGTCCGCCGCGGTCACCGTGCTCAACGGACCGCTCCGCGCTCGTCGCACTGGATTACTCGCATGGCGCCTCCCGGTTCACAGGGTCACTCCGTCAGACGATAGGTGCCCGCGCGATCAGCGATCACGCGGGCACGTCGTCCGAGCTCGGTCGCCGATCAGATCGGCAGTCGGCGGAAGATCGAGCGCGGGATGTGCCGCAGCACCATCATCACGTAGCGGAAGGTTCCCGGCGCCCAGACCAGTTCCTTCCCCCGCTGCGACGCCGCGACGGCCAGCGCGGCCACGTCTTCCTTGTCGACGGTGAGCGGAGCCTCTTTGACGTGCGAGGAGAACTTCGTGCGCACCATGCCGGGCCGGATCACCAGCACACGCGGGCCGTGCGGACGCAGCGCTTCGCCGAGACCGAGGTAGAAGCCGTCCAGACCGGCCTTGGTCGACCCGTACACGAAGTTCGAGCGGCGCACCCGCTCACCGGCGACGGAGGACATGACGATGATCCGCCCGAAGCCCTGCGCCTTCATCTTCTCGCCGACCAGCACGCCGACGGAGACGGACGCGGTGTAGTTGATCTGCGCCACCCGCACGGCCTTGGCCTGGTTCTGCCACAGCTCTTCGGGATCGCCGTCGAGGGCGAAGGCGACGATCGCCACGTCCACGTCGCCCGCGTCCCATGCCGCGTCGATCACCTTCGCGTGGCTTTCGGTGTCGAGCGCGTCGAAGTCGATGACGTCGACCTGGCTCGCGCCCGCGGCCTTCATCTGGGCGACCGCGCCCTCCCGCAGCGGATCGCCGGGCAGCGCCGCGAGGGTGATGCGCGCGGGTCCCTTCTTCAGGTACTCCGCGCAGATTGCCAAGCCGATCTCCGAGGTGCCACCCAACAGCAGAATCGACTGCGGGTTGCCAACGGCATTGATCACTGCAGCTCCAGCCTTCTCGCCATATCGGACATGAAAACGCCTGTGGGGTCGACGCTACGGCGGACCTTGATCCACTCGTCGATCCGGGGATACATCTTGTGGAAGGTCTCCGCGGTGGTCCGCGAGTCCTTCGCGGTGTACAGCCGCCCGCCGAATTCCAGCACCCGCCGGTCCAGCTCGCCGACCAGCTCGTTGAGACCGGGCTTGATCGGGAAGTCGACGCAGATGTTCCAGCCCGGCATCGGGAAACTCAGCGGCGCCTGGTTGCCGGGGCCGAACAGTTTGAACACGTTCAGCGCCGAGTAGTGCCCGGACGCCTGGATGTCGATGATGATCCGCTTGAACTCCTCGACCGCCTCGGTCGGCACCACGAACTGGTACTGGAGGAAGCCGTTGGAGCCGTAGCCGCGGTTCCACTCCGCGATCATGTCCAGCGGGTGATAGAACTGCGTCAGGTTCTGCACCTTGCCGGTGTAGTTGCCGCCCATCCGGTAGTAGGCCTCGCCGATGGACATCAGCGTCAGCTTGTTCATCGTCCAGTTCGGGAAGATGTCCGGGACGGTCATCAGCTGCGGCGCGTCGAACTTCAGCGGCTTGTTGCGCAGCCGCTTGGGCAGCTCGTCCAGCTTCGCCAGCCTGCCCCGCGTGATGGTGGCCCTGCCCAGCTTGGGCAGCGGGCTGATGACGTCGAACCAGGCGCTCGAGTAGGTGTAGTTCGCCTCGCTGCCGTCGCTGTGCGCGGCGATGGTCTCGTCGAGGGTCGTGGTCTTCACGCCGTCGTTGAGGAAGTAGGCCGTCTCCGTCGGCACCATCTCGATGGTCGCGCGCAGGATGATGCCGGTGAGCCCGTTGCCGCCGACGGTCGCCCAGAACAGCTTGGCGTTGCGCTTCGGCGTGATGTGCTGCACCTGCCCGTCGGCGGTGAGCAGATCGATCGAGCGCACGTGGTTGCCGAAGCTGCCCTCGCTGTGATGGTTCTTGCCGTGGATGTCGGAGGCGATCGCGCCACCGATGGTCACCTGGCGGGTGCCGGGCAGCACCGGGACCCAGAGGCCGAACGGCAGCGCGGCCTTCATGAGCTGATCCAGGCTGACGCCGCCGTCCACGTCGACGATGCGGGTGTCGCGATCGATCCGGTGGATGTTGTTCAGCGCGGTCATGTCGACGACCAGGCCGCCCGCGTTCTGCGCGTGATCGCCGTAGGAGCGGCCGAGGCCGCGGGCGATCACGCCGCGCCGCAGGTGGGCGGGCTTGCCGTCGTTGTCCTCGGCGACCATGGCGACTGCCTTGGCGATCAGTTCGGGATCGCTGGTCGAGAGCACTTCGGAGGAGGTGGGTGCGGTGCGACCCCACCCGGTCAACGTACGGGTGCGCGTCGGAAGCGTGAACGCGGTGCCCGCGGCCGGGCCGTCGTTCGCGACGCCGGCGCCTTCGTCGTTCCCGGTTGTCTTGGTGGCGGTCGGAGCTTTCGTGGACATCGGCATAGAGGCTACAGGTATGACGCCAGATGGGAGCGGGGTCGCTCTACCCATGGGTAGTGACGTACGTGTCGGTTCAGCACCGGATCCCGGTGATGCCGCGTTCGACGCTACGCTCGTCGGCGTGCAAGCCGAACCACACCTGCCGCTTCCGGCCGAGTTGCCCCTGGTCGACGAGCCGGGCGGCACCGAGGTCGACCTCAAGACGCAGATCATCCGGTTCACCCTCACCGGCGGGTTCTCGGCCGTCGTCGACTACGGGCTCTACAGCCTGCTGCTCAACCTGGTCGGCCTCCCGGTCGGTGTCGCCAAGTCGATCGGTTTCGTGGCGGGCACCACAACGGCCTACCTGATCAACCGCCGCTGGACCTTCCAGGCCCCGCCGAGCCGCGCCCGCTTCCTCGCGGTGGTCGCGCTGTACGCGGTGACCTTCGCGGTGCAGGTCGGCATCAACAACCTGCTGTACTTCGCCCTGGCCGACGAGTGGTGGCGCCAGCCGCTCGCCTTCATCGTCGCCCAGGGCACCGCGACCGTCATCAACTTCATCGTCCAGCGCTTGGTGATCTTCAAGCTCCGCTGAGCGGTCGGCGGGCCGGGCTAACCGCTCGTCACCCTTCGGCTCCGCCTTCGAGGCGCGATTCCGGGGTGACCCCGCGGGAAGCCCGACCACGCTGACCGTGACTTGCGACCGGCCGCCGAATTTCACCGCGACGAATCAATGCGTCGAGTGGCACACGGCTGCGGCGTCTTTCGAGAAGGGGTCTCCATGGTGTGCCACTCGTGGGCGGGATCGGTCGCCCGGATCACGGGGAGGGTGATCACTCTTTGCGGGTCCAGGCGAGGGTGATCCGGATTTCGCGCAGTCGCCAGCCCGCCGGTGTGCGTACGGTGGTGGCGGTCAGGCGCAGGCCGCTTGTCAGGTGCGGCGGTTGTCCGTCGCGGTAGTAGTAGACCAGCGAGTTCGCCGAGGCCGCGGCGCGGTCGCCGTCGAGGGTCACCAGGAGATCGGTGGTCGTGTGCTGGGTGCGTTCGCCCTCGACCTCGGCCTGTCGCATGTAGTCGACGACCTTGTCGATGCCGCGAACTCGGACGCGCGGCGAGTTGACCTCCACATCGTCGGTGTAGATGGTGGCGGCGTCCGCATAACGCCTCTCGTCGAGCAGGCGTGCGAAGCGGGTGAACAGGTCGGCGATCTCGATACGGTCGGCGATCGCGGTATCCGTGGACATGACGGCCCTTTCGTTGGCTCAGCCAATATTGGCGAAGCCAACTATAGGCCGGTTGGTTGGCTGTGCCAACGATGTATCGTGGCTGTCGTGGAGAACACACCCGCACGCCTGACCGCGAAGCCGAGTTGGCTGCTCACCCAGTTGGCCGTGTACGCCCACCGGCTGGCGTCGGATTGCTTCGGTGAGGTGGGTGCGCGTGGATATCACTTCCGCATCCTGGCCGCGCTGGACGAGTTCGGGGCAGCCAGTCAGGCCGACCTCGGTCGCCGGTGCAATATGGACCGAAGCGATGTAGTGGCGGCGATCAACGAACTCGCCGGGCAGGGTTTCGTCGAGCGGACGCCCGACCCGGACGACCGAAGGCGCAATATCGTGACCCTCACCGAAGCGGGCGACCGGCAACTGCGGCGCATCGACCGAGCGCTCGACAAGGCGCAGGACGACCTACTCGGCCCGCTCTCGGCCGAGGACAGGGAAGACCTGACCCGGCTGCTCGCTCGCTTGCTCGCCCACCATCAGCGGGGATGAGCGGAAGCCGGCTCGACGCCCCGGCCGGGCGTGCGATGAGCACGTGCCGCAACCGCACGCGCGTCGCGGATGACGCGGGGTCGCGAGTTCGGTGCCGCCCTTCGGGGCCCAGCGCTCCGCGCCGCGAGCGAGTCGAGACTCCGCGTCTATCGCCCGGCCGACCATCCCTGCGAGGAGCCGCTTCCGATCGGCGTCCAACTGGCGCACACGATGCGATTGGTGGTGCCGCAACGGGACCGGCCTGGACACGACGGCGTCGCGACGCGCCCGCCCTTTCTGGGCCCAGCGCTCCGCGCCGCGAGGGAGTCGAGACTTTGCGTCTATCACCCTGCCGACCGCCCCTGCGAGAAGCCGTTTCCGATCCAGTTGGCGGGCACGATGCGATTCGGCGGTGCCGCAAGGGGTCAAGCCCAGACGCAACGGCGACGCGGCCGCCCTTCAGTGCCCGCTGATCACCGTGTCGGCGAGCTCGTTCTTCTCCGCTTTGGCCGCGAAGTAGTCGCCGCCCTTGGCGCGGACGTTGTCGGTGCCCCATTCCCGTTGTTCGCGCGTGGCGGGGACCAGGTGGGGAATGTGCTTGCGGCAGTGGATGTACGCCTCTTCCACATCGACCACCACCCAGTGTTCGGCGATGCGGCCCTTGTGGTTCACCGGCAGGTCGGGCACGCTGGCCCGAAGCGCCGGGTCGGAGACCATGCGGGCCGAGCCGTTGATGTGCAGTCCGATGAGGTCGCGCACGAAATCGATGAGCAGGATCCCGACGTGCGGGTTTTCCAGGATATTGCCGAGACTGGCCATGACGCCGTTGCCACGATATTCCGGATAGGCGATCGTACGGTCGTCTATCACATGGAGAAAACCGGCTGGTCCGGCGCGGAAACTCGCGTCGCATTCGCCGCGTTTGTCCGCTGTGGCGATGAACGCCATATCCATCCGGCCGATGAAGTCGATCATCGCCGGATTGAGTCGATCGAGCACTTGGTCGTCGTAGAAGCGTTCCGCTCGATCCTGTGTTCCGTACCGTTCCTGCAGCTCACGCTCGCCATCGCTGCCGTTGTGTCCACCGGGCATCGCCGCCCCCTCTGGTCGCCGAAATGCGGATTCCACCAGGCTCGACGTTGAACCGCGGTCGTATCGAGATCGCGTTCAGTTTAGATGAGAACCGCCCGGCGAAACGTCGAAATCCCCGTCGAGGATGCCTCCGATTCGGCTGCGGCGCAAGCATTTCCCACGGTTAGCTAAAAGCCGACCGGCCGGAATAATGTCCGGCCGGTCGGGATTTGCGGGATTCGTCAGCGATCAGGCCGGAGCCAGCGTCACCGGAACACCGTTGAACACGGCGTTGCCGGAGGGGACGTCGACCACCGAATCATCGGTGAGCACATTGGCGTTGACGCCCGCGTGCGTGCGCGCCACGGTCTGCGCGCTGTCGCCGTGACCCCACCCGTGCGGCAGACTCACCACGCCGGGCATGATGGCCTCGGTCGGCTCCAGTGGGACCGTCAGCGTTCCCGCCGCCGATTTCACCACCGCGTGGTCGCCGAGCCCCAGGCGCGCCACATCGGCCGGATTGATGTGCAGCGTGCATCGATTCGATCCGCTCACCAGCGTCGCGATGTTGTGCATCCAGCTGTTGTTCGACCGCAGCTGCCGCCGGCCGATCAGCACGATCTCCGGCGCCGCGTCCGACAGCCGCGCCCGCATCCGCTCCACGTCGTCCAGCAGCGGCTGCGGGGCCAGATCCACCCGTCCGCTCGCGGTACGCAATACGCCCGGCAGCCGCGGCTGCAACGGGCCGAGATCTATGCCGTGCGGGTTGTCCAGCAGCACCTGCAAATTGAGCGTGCCGCCGTTCCATTCGCCGTATGGCCCGAGACGCAGCATCAGATCGATGCGTTGCTCGGTGCTGTTCTCACCGATCAGATCGCCGCGCCGCTCGGGGATCCCGGCCTTGTGCAGCATGCCCGCGATGACGAGCTCGTCCACGGCGGTGAGCGGGTCGATCCCGTCGGAGCCGTCGTGCGGCCTGCCGGTCAGCGCGGCGGCGAGACGAGCGAGGACGGCGGGCTCGGAGGGCCGGTCGCCCAGCGGCACCAGCGGACGCGAGTAGCGCGTGTAGTTGCGCACGGCGAATTGCAGCAGCGCGAAATCGTAGTGCGGGGACTGGGTGGGACGCGGCGGAGGCAGGATCACGTCGGCGTGCTTGGTGGTCTCGTTCACGTACCGGTCCACGCTGACCATGAAGTCGAGCTGCGCGAACGCTTCGTCCAGGCGTGCGCCGCTCGGCGCGGACAGCACCGGATTGCCCGCGACCGTCACCAAGGCGCGGATCTGCCCTTCGCCCGGCGTGGTGATCTCGTCGGCGAGCGTGGCGACGGGCAGCTCGCCCATCGCCTCGGGCAGCCCGCGCACGCGGCTGGTCCAGCGCCCGGGGCGGAACGGCTTGGTGCGCGTGATGCCGCCGGCCGCGGCGGTGGCGAACATCGCGCCGCCGGGGGAGTCCAGGTTGCCGGTCAGGGCGTTGATGGCGTCGACGAGCCACTGCGTGATCGTGCCGAATTCGGCCGTGCACGTGCCGATGCGGGCGTACACCGCCGCGGTCGGCGCCGCCGCGAGTTCGCGGGCGAGCCGCACGATCGTGGACGCGGGCACTCCGGTGCGGGCCGAGACCGTGCCTGGGTCGAAGGCGGCGGCGGCCGTGCGCAATTCGTCCAGGCCGGTGACCTCGACGCGCAGATCGGTCAACTGCTCGGCGAAAAGCGTGTGCACGATGCCGAACAGCAGATACGCATCGCTGCCGGGCCGGATGAACAGGTGCTCGTCGGCGAGTTTCGCCGTGCGGGTCACCCGCGGATCGACCACGACGAAACGGCCGCCGCGGCCGCGCAGCGCTTTCAGCCTGCCCGGGAAATCCGGTGCGGTGCACAGCGAGCCGTTTGATTCCAGCGGGTTGGCTCCCAGCATCAGCAGGTAGTCGGTGCGGTCGAGGTCGGGCACCGGCACGGTGAGCGGATCACCGAACATCAGCCCACTGGCCACCTGCTTGGGCATCTGGTCGGCGGTGCTCGCGGAGTAGATGTTCTTGGTGCCGAGCGCGCGTAGCAGCGCAGGCACATACAGCGTGCCCGCCACGGTGTGCGCGTTGGGATTGCCCAGGTAGGCCGCGGCCGACTGGGCGCCGTGCCGCGCCACGACGGCGGGAAAACGCTCGGCGATGTAATCGAAGGCTTCGTCCCAGGTCGCGGTGCGCCAGGCGCCGGTGGCGCGATCACGGATGAGCGGCTCGGTCACCCGGTCCCGGTCCTCGTCGAGATGGCCGAAGCTGGCTCCCTTCGGGCAGATGAAGCCCTTGCTGAAGGGGTCGCTGCGGTCGCCGCGGACCGAAGTCACGTGGTCGTCCGGGTCCATGGTGATTTCCAGGCCGCAGACCGCCTCACAGAGCGGGCAGGTCCGCAGCAGATTGCGCGATTGCGTGATCGGGGCCATACCCCATCTTGGCGTTCGGCGGCGGAACTGAAAAGAGAACGCTTGATATCGGCAACGCCGAACGAGCGGCACCCGGTGGCGCTCCGGGGTGGGGATCCGGAGCGCCGGGACGGATACCGGTCGCAAACAGGCCGGGTAGCGCGGCCCCGGCCCGCGATCAGCAGGTGAACTCGATCAGGGGGCGCGTCGCTCAGCAGGCGATGGTCAGCTTGGCGCGGCGCGAGCTGGTGGCGGCGCGCACGGCAGCGGCGATCGCGACGACCGGCGGCACCCAGCGGGCCTCGGCGGGGGCGACGCCCCAGCAGGCCGAACCGGCCGACAGATGGGTGGGCGGCAGCGGGATGCCCGCGCCGTCGGTGTACACGGTGGCTCCGGCCTCGCGCAGCGCCTCGAGCGCCATCGCGGCCTTGCGGACACCGGTGACCAGGTGGATCTCACGCCGCTCCGTGCCAGGGAACTCGATCACCGCGCCGGACAGGTTGTTCGCCCGCAGGAAGCGGCGGACCTCACCGGCCAGTTCGCCGGTGACCTCGATGCCGGACAGGTCGTCGTCGGTGATCAGGCTCAGACCGTTGGCCGTTTCGGCGACCGTCCACCCGCGCTGGTTGTAGTCCTGCGCAGCGGCGGTCAGCTCGGCCGCCGTGACGGAAGTCGGAAACGTGGTGCGCACTGTCTTCTCCATTCCCCGGTAGATCTCTGGGTCCTGCATTCATGGGTCGTATCGGCGGGGGACGCCGTGGGCGTTACGGGTTCTCCGAAAGAATTTCCGGAGTGTCGCCTACGTCTCATTTCCGAGAGGTTCGTTCGTGTGCCGCCGGGCATCCCGAGGTGGCTCGCCAGGGTTGCCACGCAGCTACTTTCGGCCGCGGGGCTGGCCGCGCGCTGCGCCGGAGCTGTGAGATCGCTGTGGATGGGCGTACTGGGTGTTGCGGGTGCGAAAACATACCGGCAGCGGGTGATTTCCGGTTGGATCCCCGTACCCCCGGCAGGGAGGATTCTCGGCATGAGCGTCAAGCCTGGAAATGGCAGCGTGCGTAACCGCTCAGGGCGCATGGCTGGCCCAGCGGGATCCGGCATGCGCATCGGCCCCGGCAGCCGGTATGACACAGGACACGTGCGACACCAACCTCGGCCCCGGAGGCGAACACGACATGAGTGACGAATCCAACGGACCCGGCGCGCCTGCGGACCGTGCGCCCGCGGACGCCGACGACTACGAGGCCGAGTCGCGCTGGATCGCGTGGAAAGAGTCGGCGACCAGGCGGTTCTCCGGGCCCACTCCCGACGAAGAGCAACCCGCCGAGCCGTTCGACAGCCCGCGCGCGTTCGCGCAGTGGAGCGCCGCGGCCGCGCGCGCCCTGCTCGACGTGCAGTTCCACCGTCCGGCCACCCGCACCCTCCTGCCGCTGGCCTACATCCTGGGACTGGTGTTCGCCTTCACCGTGCCCATCACGCTGACGGTCTCGGCATGGCGGGTCTCCGCGGTGCTGGGTGTGCTCGCCGCGCTGCTCGGCGTGCCGCTCGGGCTCACCATCGCCGCCGCCGTCCGCCTGATGCTCGAGTTCCTGGTGAACGCCTCGCGCCTGGCGACACGGGTGGAGCACATCAGCGAACTGGCCGACGACTTGTTCCAGGCGCTGTCGGACGTGGCCGAGCCGGTCAACCAACTGTCCGAAGATGTACGGGCGGTGCAGTTCTGGCGCTTCCGCAAGCGGAACCAGCGCAGGTAGAGCGGAAATCGCGACGGGCGGAAGTGGTTTGACTCGGAGGAGTCACCGGCCTGGCTGAGACACGCGCCGTGACCGCTGTGAGTTTCACTGTGAACAATGCTGTTCGGATACCCGGCATCCACCCCGGGTGTCCGAGGGCGTGCCGCGCCGGCCGACCGAGCACGGTTCCCGGCGCGGCGGTGTACGGCGAACAGGGGGGAAGCATGGCTTTACCGCAGGGAACGACCGGATCGACCATGCCGCGACGGCAACTCGGCAGGCAGTTGCGCGATCTGCGCAACCGGGCCGGGATGACGACGCGGGTGGCCGCCCAGCAGTTGGAGTGGTCGGAGGCGAAGATCTGGCGGATCGAGACCGGTCAGACCTCGCTGCGCGGTCTCGATGTCGAGGCGATGTGCAAGGTCTACGGCGCGCCGCTCGACCTGCTCGAACCGCTGCGCGCGCTGGCGCGCGACACCAAGGCCAAGGGCTGGTGGACCGCATACGGCGACGTGATCCCCGAGGGCTTCGACGTCTACATCGGGCTGGAAGAAGCGGCCACCCGGGTGTCCACCTACGAGAACGAACTCGTCCCCGGCCTGCTGCAAACCGAGGGTTACACCCGCGCGGTGTGTACGGCGGCGCATCCGGAGCTGTCCCAGGACGAGATCGATCGCAGGGTGCGCTTACGCCAGGCCAGGCAGGCGCTGATCACCCGTGCCGACGCGCCGCTGCGACTGGAGGCGCTGATCGACGAGGCGGTGCTGCGACGACGCATCGGCGACCCGGCGGTGACCGCCGAGCAACTCGACCATCTGCTGCACGTGGCGCAGCTGCCGAACGTCCGGATCCGGCTGGTGCCCGCGGATTGCGGCTATCACGACGGCATGGCGTCGGGCCGTTTCGTGCTGCTGGAGTTCGCCGAGCCGGGCTCAGGGGAGCGGCCGGAACCGCCGGTGGTCTACCTGGAGATGTTCACCGGGCCGGTCTACCTGGACAAGAAGCAGGAGATCGCGCGGTTCCGAGCGGCTTTCGCGAGCATCGAATCGGTTGCGGTCGACGCTCGCGAACGCATCGAGGACGCGCGCAAGGCGCTCTGACCGAACATCGCATCCGCGCTGATCAGCACTTCGGCGGCCCCGGCAGCGCCCAGGTGTCGCTCAGGACCGCGCGGTGGGTAGGCAGGGCCTGCTCGTAGACCTCGCGGCCCTTCTCGGTGAGGCAGACGAACACGGCGCGGCGGTCTTGTTCGCACATGGTGCGCCGGACCAGGCCGTCGCGCTCCAGCCGTGCCACGGCCCGCGACAGCGCGCTCTGGCTGAGATAGATGTCGTTGGCGAGGTCGCTCATCCGGTAGTCGCCGCAGTTGGCGTCGACCAGCCGGTCCAGCGTCTCGAACTCGCTGAGGCCGATGTGGTGACCGTTCTGGAGCGCCTTCTCGAGCGCACAACTCACCGCGGCGTGCCGGTCGAGCAGCTCGCGCCACTCTCCAACCAGCCCGGCCTGCGCGGGCGCGCGCCGGGCTGTGCTCACGGTGGTCGGCTTCGACATGGCCCCATCTTAGTGGTCAGGGCAACTTCATGCAACTGCATTAAATGTGTTGGCATTTAATGCACGCGCATGTAATGTTCCCCGCATGACTTCACCAGCAACGCTCTCGGCCGCTCAGGCGAGCGATCCGGCCAGATGGTCAGCCCGGCTCTGGGGCATGCTGATCACGCTGTGCATCGTGTTGTTCCTCGACGGCCTCGACGTCTCGATGATCGGTGTCGCGCTGCCGTCCATCGGCACGGAACTCGATCTGTCTACCTCGACCCTGCAATGGCTGGTCAGCGGCTATGTCCTCGGCTACGGCGGTCTGCTGCTGCTCGGCGGCCGCACCGCCGACCTGCTCGGGCGGCGCAAGGTCTTCCTGATCGCGCTCGCGGTCTTCGCGGTCGCCTCGCTGGCCGGCGGTCTGGTCAGCTCGGGCCCGCTGCTGATCCTCACCCGCTTCGTCAAGGGCCTCGCCGCCGCGTTCACCGCGCCGACCGGCCTGTCCATCATCACCACCAACTTCGCCGAGGGCCCTGCCCGCAACAAGGCGCTGTCCATCTACACGGTGTTCGGCGCGGGCGGCTACTCGATGGGCCTGCTGTTCGGCGGTCTGATGACCGGTGTGGGCTGGCGCTGGACGTTCTTGCTGCCGGTGCCGATCGCGCTCGCCGCGCTGGCCGCGGCCTTCGTGCTGGTGCCCAAGGACAAGCCCGCCGAGGAAGGCGGACACGACCTGCTCGGCGCGCTGCTGTCGACCGCGGCCATGTTGCTGCTGGTCTACACCGTGGTCGCCGCGCCGGAAGCAGGCTGGGCGTCGGTGCGCACGATCGGTTCGTTCGTCGCGGTCGCCGCGCTGTTCGCCGGGTTCGTCGCGGTGGAGAAGCGAGTGCGCTACCCGCTGGTGCGCCTCGGGATCCTGCGCAAGTCCTCGCTGGTGCGGGCCAGTCTCGCGATCGTCGCGGTGGCGGGTTCCTACTTCAGCTGGCAGTTCATCGTGACGCTGTACCTGCAGGACACGCTCGGCTGGTCGCCGCTGAAGCTGGCCATGGCGCTGCTGCCGGTCGGTCTGCTGGTCGTGCTGTCGGCCTTCTTCTCCGACAGACTCGTCGATCGCTTCGGCACGGGGCCGGTGATCGGTGTGACCATGACCGTGATGGCCGTCGGCTACCTGCTTTTCCTGCGGCTGGACACCGCGCCCTCCTACCTGACGATGCTGCTGCCCGCGGTTTTGCTCATCGGCATCGGCTGGGTCGGCTTCCCCGCCATCAACATCCAGGCCACCAACGGCATCGATGACGAGGAACAGGGCCTCGCCGCCGGCGTGCTGCAAACATCCATGCAGGTCGGCGCGGCCATCGTGCTCGCGGTGACCACGGCGATCATCTCCTCCGGCGCGCATGCCGACATCTCGGCCGCCGGGATGCTCGACACCTACCGTCCCGGTCTGGAGTTCGCCGCGGGCGTTTCCATCGTCGGTGCGCTCGTCGCCCTGCTGGCCTTCGCGCCGCGCTTCCGCGGTCAGCAGCGGGCGGTGGACGAGAAGGAACTGCAACTCGTCGGCTGACCGGAGCAGTGAACGCCGAGCGCCGTCACCCAGCACCGGGTGGCGGCGCTCGACGCATACGGCTGCGCCGAACTGTGCTTGTGCGGCTCATCGCCAGCGGCACGTTCGGCCCTCTTCGGATCACGAAAAGGGCGGGGCCACAGAATCTTTCGCAGAGCGGATGAACGTGAGTTCCCGGCCGTCGCGCCCGACCCGCGGCCACTCGATACCGAGCGTGGGATCGAACGCGTCGATGTCGTGGTCGAATTCCGGCTGATATTCCAGCGAGCACAAGTAGGTGACCGTGGAGCCGTCCTCCAGCGAGAGGATCGCGTGACCGAGCCCCTCGGACAGGAACACCGAGCGCCGGTCGACGTCGTCGAGCAGCACGCTGTCCCAGCGTCCGTAGGTCGGCGAGCCGGGGCGCAGGTCGACGACCACGTCGAGGAACGCGCCGCGCACGCAGGTCACGTACTTCGCCTGCCCGGGCGGGTCGTCGGTGTAGTGGATGCCGCGCAGCACCCCGGCCGCCGACACCGAGCAGTTGACCTGCCGCAGGTCGAACGGCCGCCCGGTGGCCTTCTCGAACTCCGAGGCCTTGAACCCCTCGAGAAACATGCCGCGATCGTCGCCGTGCTGGCGTGGCGTGACCACCCACGCGCCGGGCACCGCGAGTTCCCGGAACTCCATGCTCACCAGTCCCGTCCGCGTTCGAGCAGATCCAGCAGGTAGCGGCCGTAACCGGAGCGGACCAGCGGTTCGGCGAGCGCGC
Source organism: Nocardia beijingensis NBRC 16342 (assembly GCF_001612785.1). GTDB lineage: Bacteria > Actinomycetota > Actinomycetes > Mycobacteriales > Mycobacteriaceae > Nocardia > Nocardia beijingensis. The sequence continues at coordinate 72,753 of NZ_BDBC01000015.1, read as the reverse complement.
ACAGCTGCTCGTCGTCGATGAAGCCCATCCGCCAGGCCACCTCCTCGGGGACGCCGATCTTGAGGCCCTGCCGCTCCTCGATGGTGCGCACGTAATTGGCGGCGTCGAGCAGCGAATCGAAGGTGCCGGTGTCCAGCCAGGCGGTACCACGGGCGAGTACGTCCACGCTCAGGCGATCCTGTTCCAGGTAGGCGCGATTGATGTCGGTGATCTCGTACTCGCCACGGGCGGACGGACGCAGCGACTTGGCGATCTCCACCACGTCGTTGTCGTAGAAGTACAGGCCGGGGATGGCGTAGTTCGACCGCGGCGTTTTGGGCTTCTCCTCGATGGACACCGCACGCCCCTCGGTGAACTCGACCACGCCGTAGGCGGTCGGGTCGGACACCCAGTAGGCGAACACCGCGCCGCCGTCGATGCCGTGGAAGCGATTGAGGCTGGTGCCGAGACCGGGGCCGTGAAAGATGTTGTCGCCGAGCACGAGCGCCGCGCAGTCGGCGCCGATGTGATCAGCGCCGAGGACGAAGGCCCTGGCCAAGCCGTCCGGCTCGGGCTGGACCACGTAACTGAGGGACAGCCCGAACTGCGTGCCGTCGCCGAGCAGGCGCTGGAACGCCGCTGCGTCCTCGGGTGTGGTGATCACCAGGATGTCCCTGATCCCCGCGAGCATCAGCGTGGAAAGGGGGTAATAGACCATGGGTTTGTCGTAGACCGGGACCAGCTGCTTGCTCACCCCGCGCGTGATCGGGTGCAACCGGGAGCCGGTGCCGCCCGCCAGAATGATTCCGCGCATGCCATGGAGTCTGCCAGTTTCGCGGCTCCGGGATTCGGTGAGGTTCCGAGTAGTCCTCGATTCGGTTACGGGCGTTTCGCCGCGGGCGGGTTGGGGCGATTCTGTTGCGTAGGTCACGATGCGCATGGTGTTCTGAAAAGACACTGCGTGAGATGTCAGCGCCGACACCTCGCCTGGGCACGGTCCGGTCGTGATTCGGCGCGCCAGTTGTGAGGTAGGTGCGCGATGGCGACCAGAGACGGCGAGCCCGGCGTGGTGATGAATCCCAGGGGCCCCAGCGCGCAATCGCGCTTGCTGCTGGCGACCTGTATGGGCGTGGTCCGGCCGGTGCTGCGCACCTTCCCGGTCACCAAGGCGACCATTCCCCTCGGCGCGGCCACCGTGGACGGACTGGCGCGGTTGCGTCCCCAGCCGCACGGCGTCGACCGGGAGCAGGTCACGCTGCACCGCATGCGCTTGGAGATCATCCGCCCGGCCGGCGCGTCGCGTGCGCTGCGCCACGGTGCGGTGCTCTATATGCACGGCGGCGGCTTCGCGATCTGCAACACCCGCAGCCACCGCCCGGTCGCGGCGAGCCTGGCCCGCCGCACCGGGTTGCCGGTGATCAACGTCGAGTACCGCCAGTTGCCCCGCACGCGGATCAGCGACTCGGTGCGGGACTGCCTGGCGGCCTACCGCTGGCTGCTGCGCCATGGCGCGGATCCGGCGCGGATCGTCTTCGCGGGCGATTCCGCGGGCGGGTACCTCACCTTCGCGACCGCGCTGCTGGCCGTGGAGTCGGGGCTGCCCGCGCCGGCCGGGCTGGTGGGCTTGAGCCCGTTGCTGGACCTGGACTACGGGGCGAAGCGGGACTACGTCAACGTCGCGCGGGATCCGTACATCCCGCTGTCGGCGCTGGAAGCCGTGGTGCGCATCGGCGCGGAGGTCGACGGGGCGCTCGATCCGATTCTGTCGCCGGTCAACGCGGCGCTGTCCGCGCTTCCGCCGGTGCTGCTGGTCGCCGCCGAGGACGAGGTGCTGCGCTTCGACTCGGAATTGATGGCGCAGCGGCTCACCGCGGCGGGCGTGCCGAACGCGCTGGAACTGTGGCGCGGCCAGGTGCACGCCTTCATGAGCATCGCGCCGAACCTGCCGGAGAGCAGGGCGGCGCTGGCGCGGGTCGCACAGTTCGTGCGGGCCCGCATCGCGGACGACCAGCAGGCGCGGACGGCTTGACCGTCCGGCCTTTCGAGGCGAGCCTCGCCCCGCGACCGACGGGACGGGGCTCGCGTCCTGTCCGGGGTCCGCGGTTTCGGCAATTCCGTCCCGCCGACCGCCGTCGACCCAATTGATTCCACCTGAGAGTTATTCGGTCTTGATAGCGCAGGTCAGCGTCCGGTGGAGTTCATAAGTTCCATATTGTTCAATATTTGTTCACTTTCGCACAGGCGTCGGAATAATGGAGGCCCCGCCGGCGCGAACGCGCGAGCGGGGCCTCCGATCGATTCAGTTGTCTGCGTTCGGCCGCGGATTACTTCGGGGCGTTGAACGGCTGGTTGATGGTGGTGAAGTACTGGATCGCGGCACCGATGGCGACCGGGGCGGTGATCAGCAGCTGGCCCGCGAGGGTGCCCAGCGCGCCGACGGCGATGATGCCGCCGAGGCAGCCGATGGCCGCGGCCGGGATGAACGCGCCGAACAGGCCGACGATGGCCGCGGAGGCGACGGTCGCGCCCGCGATGCCGCCGAGGACGCAGCCGACGGCGCCGCCGCCGATGCCGCCGACCAGGGTGCCGATGGTGGCGCCGGTCGAGATGGTGTCCTTCATGCGGTTGAAGGCGGCCTGCTCACGGTCGTACTCGCTCTTCCAGGGCGCCTTGTCCTCGAAGGGCAGGGCGACCGGCTTGTAGGTCGCGTGCGCCATGTCGAACTGCGGGGTCAGGGTGGCGGTGTGGTCCGCGATCTCGGCAGCGATCGGGAACTCGAAGTCGTCCACCCGGAAGGTCAGCGGCATGCCGGTGAGCACGTCACCGTTGGCGGCCTTGACCTTGAACGTGCCGTCCTCGACGACCATGGAACCGGCATCGGTCGTGATGATGGACTGGGTGTCGGTCGCGTGCGCGGTGAAGTTCACCGCGCCGTCGGCCTCGGAGGCCGGAGCCGCGTTGACGGTGCCGGCGGTGACGCCGAGAGCGGCGATCAGCAGTGCCGACGTCGCGGCGAATTTCCTCATCAGCATTTTGTTTGGAACCTCTATTGAAGCGTTCGGAGGGGACTAGACGAGCAAAATCTAGAGCAGCTAACGCGTGGTGAACCCTTTGTGACTGTTTATTCAAATTTTGTTCACCGTCGCGACCCACGGCTTGGTGGGGTCGCGGAAATCGGGGCGCTGACCGGCCTTTTCCGTAGCGAATCAATCCGAGTGTTCCAATCGATGGGAAGTCAATGAGACGAACGTCACAGATCGAAACCATGGAGATCGGTTAGCCGACACCGCGTTTCGAGTCCGTCGCCGGGGCGGCGCGGCCCCACGTACAGTCATGGGGTGCGATTGCTCGTCACCGGTGGCGCCGGTTTCATCGGCGCGAACTTCGTCCAGCAGACCGTGTCCGACCACCCGGATACGTCCGTCACCGTCCTCGACGCCCTGACCTATGCCGGGAACCGGGCCTCGCTGGACCCGGTGGCCGACCGCATCGAGTTCGTGCACGGCGACATCGCCGACCTCGACCTGGTCGACGACCTGGTCGGCCGGGTCGACGCGGTGGTGCACTTCGCCGCGGAGTCGCACAACGACAACTCCCTCGCCGAGCCGTGGCCGTTCGTGCAGACCAATATCGTCGGCACCTATTCCCTGCTACAGGCCGTGCGCAGGCACGACGTGCGCTACCACCATGTCTCGACCGACGAGGTGTACGGCGACCTCGCTCCGGACGACCCGGCCTTCACCGAGACCACCCCGTACAACCCGTCCAGCCCGTACTCGGCCACCAAGGCGTCGAGCGATCTGCTGGTGCGGGCGTGGACCCGCTCGTTCGGCGTGCGCGCCACCATCTCGAACTGCAGTAACAATTACGGGCCCTACCAGCACGTGGAGAAATTCATCCCGCGCCAGATCACCAATCTGATCGATGGGGCGCGTCCCCGGCTCTACGGGGCGGGACATCAGGTGCGCGACTGGATCCACGTCGATGACCACAATCGCGCCGTGTGGGAGATCCTGCACCGGGGCCGGATCGGGCAGACCTACCTGATCGGCGCCGACGGTCAACTCGACAACAAGTCGGTGGTGCGGATGATTCTCGCGGAGTTCGGCCGCGACCCCGACGATTTCGACCACGTGACCGACCGGCCCGGCCACGACCAGCGCTACGCGATCGACGCCTCGCTGCTGCGTTCCGAACTCGGTTGGCGTCCCCGTTACGCGGACTTCCGCGCCGGACTGGCGGCGACGATCCAGTGGTACCGGGACAACGAATCCTGGTGGCGTCCGGACAAAGCCGCTACCGAGCGCGCCTACGCCGACGCAGGAGAGCGGACGCTCAGCGCGACAGGAGACTGACCTCGCCCCGCCGGGCCGAGCCGCTCAGCCCCAGACGATGGTGTAGTACTTCGCCGCCGCCGCGATCAGCGCCACGCTCGTCGCCACCAGCACGGTGACGGCCGGGCCGACCGACGGCGTCTTCCCCGTGGCGTCGGTGAGCCGCAACGGCAGCCAGCGCAGCAGCACCGCCAGCGTGACGATCGCCAGCGGCACGAAGTAGCGGCCCTGCACACCGTCGATGATGTAGTAGCCGACCGGTGTGAACGACATGTAGAGCGTCACGTAGATCATCGCGACGCTCGCGGCCATGGTGAGCGCGACGATCAGGGTGCGGCGGAAAGCCGGGGCGGTCATCCGCTCGGCGATGCCGATGCTCACCGCGAACGCCAGCAGGCAGGCCAGCATGGACAGGGCGGGCACGTCGACGTAGGCGAAGCCGAGTTCGCCGAAGAACTGGCTGAACCAGCGCTGGTCGCGCAGGGCGATGCTCTCGCCGAACACGTGCGCGAACTCCGGCGGATCGCGCAGGATGCCGCTGAGCTGGTCGCCTGGCCGCACCGAATGCCACTGGTGCGGCGGCCGCATCAGGCCCATGCCGTCGCCGGTCGGCGCGGCGATCTTCATCCACACCGCGAACGCCAGCGCACCGGCGGCGGCGAAGACCCAGGGAATCCGGCGCCGCCATCCGCTGAACCCGAACCGATCGGCGGGCACCACGGCGACCAGCAGCGCGAGCAGCACGTAGGTGGGCTTGCTCACCGGCAGCAGGATCGTCGCGGCCAGCAGCGCGCCGATCTCGGCCCGGTTCAGGCGCTCGCCGAGGAACATGGCCTTCACCAGCAGAGCGGAGACCAGGATGGCCAGCGCGTTGGTCATAGTGTCCGCGGTGACCGTGCCCGCCTGGAACACCGCGATCGGCAGCGCGGCGACGGTGAACGCCAGCCACTGCACCCGGTGCGCGCGCAAGGCGTACAGGCCGAATCCGACCACCGCGAGATAGGCCGCCAGCCCGGCGAACCGGGTGAGCAGCAGCAGGCCGCCCACGTTCAGTCCGAACAGCTCGCCGAGGCGGATGCCGATGGCGGCCGGGATGTAGGGGACCGGCGAGTAGGCCGCGGTGTTGGTGAACCACACCGGCTCGGTGGCTTCCGAAACCGCGGCGCCGGTCAATTGGTCGTAGCGCGCCGGGTCGGCCACCATGGGGTCCGGCTCGTCGGGGTTGGTGGAGTAGTCCCGCAGCGCGTAGCCCATCAGCTCGGTGATGCTGGCCGGGACGTCGCCGCCGTAGGCGATGCCGCGATCGTCGTGGATCCGCTGCGGCAGGAACCCCCCGTGCGCGACTTGATAGGCGCGACCGAACTGGGTGATCTCGTCATGACCCCAGAACGGCGGGGCGAGAACGGTGAACAGCGCGCCGAAGATGGTCGCGAGCAGGGTGAAGGCGATCGTCGCCGCGCCCAGGCGCGTCACCACGCGCGCCGCGAAGCCTTTCGCGGACCGGTCCGCGCCGGTGGTCGCCTGCTCGTTCTCCACAGCGGGTAGCGGTGCGGTGTCGGTCGCGGGTAGCGGTGCGGTGTCCGAAGGCTCGACCGGCTTCTCCTCCGGCGTGGCGGTGCGATCCGCCGAGGTCGTCACCGCCCGGCTCCGCCGTTGCCGACGCCGTGCGGGTCCTCCGCGCCCACCGCGTGGTAACGGAGGTAGACCAGGCGCGCCGCCTCGTGGCGGGAGCGCCGGATGCCGTCGAGGATCAGGCCCGCCGTCCAGGCGAGGCTGCCGAGCAGCAGCAAGGTGAAGCCGAGGAACAGCGTCGGGAACCGCGGCACCGTGTGGGTGTTGTAGAACTCCACGATGATCGGGATGGTCAGGATGATGGAGACCAGCCAGCTCAGCGTGCCGAACAGGCCGTAGAACGCGACCGGCCGCTCGTGCCTGGCCAGCCCGATGATCAGGGCGAGGATCTTGAACCCGTCGTGGTAGGTGCGCAGCTTGCTCTCGCTGCCTGCGGGACGGTCACGGAAACCGACCGGCACCGCGGTCTGCGGCACCCGCAGGTGCAGGGAATGCACTGTCAGCTCGGTCTCGATCTCGAATTCGCGGGACACCGCGGGGAAGCTCTTCACGAAGCGGCGGGAGAACACCCGGAAGCCGGACAGCATGTCCTCGACGTTCTCGCCGAACACCTTCCCGACCACGCCGTTGAGCACCTTGTTGCCGGTCTCGTGCCCCGCGCGGTAGGCCGAGGCGCCCTCGTCCTGTTTGCGCACGCCGAGCACATGGTCGTAGGGGCCGTCGAGCAGCGTCTTGATCATCATCGGCGCGGCGGACGCCTCGTAGGTGTCGTCGCCGTCGATCATCAAGTACACGTCCGCCTCGATGTCGGCGAAGGCGCGCCGCACCACATTGCCCTTGCCCTTGGTGTTCTCGTACCGCACGATCGCTCCGGCCTCGCGGGCGCGCTCGGCGGTCTTGTCCGTGCTCAGATTGTCGTAGACGTAGACGACGATCCCCGGCACGGCGGCCTGGAGATCGGCCACGACCTTGGCGACCGAGGCCTCTTCGTTGTGACACGGAACCACGGCGGCAATACGGAGCTCGGTGGAGTCCACCCGGGTCAATCCTCGCGATCGGTGAATGTGGGAACACGGGGAGGGTACAGGGAACTCACAGCTTGCGCGTGGCCGACCTCACCGTGTGCGGGAGCGGAATTTCCCCGCGCGGGGGCTTCGATGTTCCTGCGGTACCGTCGGGCCGTGCCATCCAGTGAGTCCACCGCGCCAGCGGGCGAGCCAGTGACGCAGGAGACCGGAGCGGTCGTTCGCAAGGCGCTCACCGCGCTGCGCCGAGGCGGGGCTTTCCTGGTGGTCGGCGCCGTCGGCTTCCTGGTCGACGCGGGCACGTACAACCTCCTGGTCTTCTGGGGTGGCGAGGGCGTGCTCTATCACTACCCACTGCCGGCCAAGATCATCGCGATCGCGGTGGCGACCGTGGTGACCTATTTCGGCAACAAATGGTGGACCTTCGCGCACAAGCAGACCGACAACCCCGGGCGCGAGTACCTCTTGTACGCCGTGTTCAACGTGATCGCGATCGGCCTGCAACTGGGCTGTCTCGGCTTCTCCCGCTACGTGCTCGACCTGTCCAGCCCGCTCTCGGACAACATCTCCGGTACGTTGATCGGGCAGATCGTGGCCGTGGTGTTCCGGTACTGGGCCTACGACAAGTTCGTCTTCACCGGAGCCCGCTCGGACGATGGCGGCGCCACCGACAACGAATCGGCGAACGTTTAGCAATGCTTCGTGCACACGTCGGCGTGGCTGTACGGCGGGCAACCGCACAGGGCGGTTGATATCCTCACCCCCGCCGTGAAGGCATCCAGGGGCGTGTCTGTCCCGTCCGGCACAATGAGAATTTCGAGGATTTCATGGATCAGTCGGCTATCGAGGCCGTTACCGAAACAAACGATCGCTCGACGGCCGCTGAGGCGCCTGCCGCGCTGCGCGCCGACCATCGGGCGCCGGACCGGCTCGTGCTCCAGCGCGGTATCTTCACCGGTCCTTCGGCGAAGGTGAGCGACGAGTTGTACGCCGTCGTGAAGGGCGGCGCGCACCGAGACCGCCAGACCCTGCGCTTGGACAAGGGCGCGACCGCGCACACCAACACCTACTTCGGCCGGTTCGCCGCCAGCTACTGGCAGCGCTGGACCACGGTCACCGAGGTGCGGGTCACCATGGTGCTCGACGTCGCCGCCAAGGCGAACATCCGCCTCGTGGCCTCCGACATCGCGGGGCACCGCAGGATCATCGAGACCCAGCGGGTCGCCGCGAGCGGTTCGGTCACCTTGAGCGCCCCGCTCGACCAGTACGTCGACGGCGGCGCGCTGTGGCTGGAGTTCGACGCCGTCGGCGGCGCGCTCGGCATCGCGGAGCTGGCCTGGAGCGCCGTCGCGCCGGAACGCGTCCGTCCGGTCGCCATCGCGATCTGCACCTTCAACCGGGCCGCGGACTGCGCCGAGACGGTCGCGGCGCTGTCTTCCGATCCGACCGTGCTCGCCGCCATCGACGCGGTGTACGTCGTCGATCAGGGCACCGATCTGGTCGAGAACCGGCCGCGCTACCAGGAGGTCGCGCCGGTCTTCGGCGAGAAGCTGCGCTACCTGCGTCAGCCGAACCTCGGCGGCGCAGGCGGCTTCACCCGTGGGCTCTACGAGGTGTCCGCGGTCAACGAGCACGCCGACGTCATCCTGATGGACGACGACATCCTCTGCGAACCCGAGACGGTGCTGCGCCTGAACGCGTTCGCCAACCTGACGGTCGAGCCCACTCTGGTCGGCGCGCAGATGTTGTTCCTGCTCAACCCCGACTACCTCAACGTCGGCGCCGAAGAAGTGCATCTGAACCGGCTGCGGCACGGCCAGAAGGTGCCCAAGGCGCTGCGCAACACCAGCATGCTGAAGAAGAACCAGGAGCGCCGCGTGGACGCGGGCTACAACGCCTGGTGGACCTGCCTCATCCCGGCCGAGGTGGTCGCGAAGATCGGCCTGCCGATCCCGATCTTCTTCCAGTGGGACGACGTGGAATACGGCATCCGGGCGCGCGAGCACGGTTTCGTCACCGTCACGCTGCCCAACGCCGCGGTCTGGCACGCGGACTTCTACTGGAAGGACTACGACGACTGGGCGCGCTACTTCAGCACCCGCAACTCGCTGATCGTCGGCTCGCTGCACACCGAGCTGGACGGTAAGGACATCGCGGGCAGGCTGTTCCGGGAGATGGCCGAGCAGTTGGTCGCGATGCAGTACGGCCTGGTGCACACGACTCTGCAGGGCATCGAGGACTTCCTGAAAGGCCCGAAGGTGCTGCACGACGGCGGGATCGAAGCGCTGGCCGCCGCGCGCACCAGCCGGGCCGACTATCCCGAGACGATCAAGCATCCGGCCGCGACGCCGCCGGTTCGCTCCGCGGACATCCAACTGCGCCGTGCCGGTGGCGAACCCAGTCGCGCGAAGCTGGTCTTGATCAAGCGCGCGATCAATCAGTGGCTCGGCCGCACCCAGCACGGCATCATCGGCGTCACCAGGGAAGACGCCTACTGGTGGCATGTCTCGCTGTTCGACCACGTGGTGGTCACCGACGCCTCGCAGTCCGGTGTCCGGGTGCGTCAGCGCGACAAGGCCCGCGCGCTGCGATTGCTGCGTCGGATGGTGCGCGTGCTGCGGCGCCTCCGCCGAGAGCTGCCCGCCGTGCAGGCGCAGTACCGCGCGGCCATGCCGGAACTGACCAGCCGCGAGAACTGGGAGCGGTTGTACGGGATCGAGAAGTCCGGCGCTCCGCGCGCCTGACCCTGGCGCCCCCGGAACCGCGTCCATGACCGGTTCCGGGGGCATGCCCGCATGTCGTGCGGGTCAGAGAAAGAGGTCGGTGGTCAATTCGCCGTCGCCGGGGGTGACGCGGTACTTGTCCAGGTCGGTGATGCCGTGTGCGGCCAGGACATCGTCGTCGATGAAGAAGTTGCCGCTGGTCTCCTTGGCGGGCGAGGTCAGCACCAGGTAGGCGGCGTCGGCGTAGATGTCGGGGGTGCGCGAGGTGGAGATCATCTCCTCGCCGCCGAGCAGGTTCTTCACCGCCGCGGTGGCGATGGTGGTGCGCGGCCACAGCGAGTTGACGCCGATGCCGTCGCCTTTGAGTTCTTCGGCCAGCCCCAGCGTGGTCAGCGACATGCCGTACTTGGCGATGGTGTAGCCCAGCGCCATGCCCGCCCACTTGGGGTCCAGGTTCAGTGGCGGGGACAGCGTCAGGATGTGCGGGTTGCGCCCGGCCTTCGCCGATTCGCGCAGATGCGGGATGCTCAGTTTGGACAGCAGGAAGCTGCCCCTGCAGTTGATGTCCTGCATCAGGTCGTACTTCTTCATCGGCAGCGCGTCGGTGGGGGACAGGTCGATCGCGGAGGCGTTGTTCACCACGATGTCGATGCCGCCGAACCGCTCGACCGTCCGGCGCACCGCCTCGGCCACCGACTCGTCGACGCGGACGTCGCCCACGAACGGCACTACCTGCCCGCCGGCCGCCTCGAGTTCCGCGGCGGCGGTGTGGATGGTGCCGGGCAGCTTGGGATGCGGCTGATCGGTCTTCGCGATCAGGGTGATGTTCGCGCCGTCGGCCGCGGCCCGCTTGGCGATCTCCAGCCCGATGCCGCGACTGCCGCCGGACATGATCATCGTCCGGCCCGCTAGCGGCTTGGATCCCGGTTCCGTCATCTGACCTGCTCCTTCGTTTCCGCCGCAGGCAGCAGCCCGCGGCTGTACGCGCTTGCAGACTAAGCGTAAACCCGCTCGCTATGCAACCAGTTGCATAGCAGGTGCGAAGAGAGGGCACCGGCGGGCCGATGCCCTCTCTCGGTTCAGGCCGTCGCGGCGATCAGCACGATGTTCAACAGGAACATCAGGCCGACCAGGGCCCAGATGATGTACAGGAACAACATGCCCGGCGCCTTCTGCGGAACCGGCCCGATCGCGCCGTTGAGGAAGATCACCACCGGCGCCTTGTAGTAGAACCGGGTGGCCTGCCCCTCGGCAATCGGCACGGTCACAGTGGCCGGACCCATGTCGAACAACCACGGGGTGGCGACCCGGACGTGGTACTGCCCGGGGCCGACCGGAATGTGGTTCGCGCCCCAGCGGGTGTTGGGCACCCGCTGCCCGTTGACCAAGATCTTCGGCTTGGTCAACGCGAGCATGAACGTCCAGAGCGAATACGAGGCATCGATGGTGATGCCAGGCGGATCGGCGGGCGCGCCGTAGCCCTGCGGGCCGAACTGTTGCGGCTGACCGTACGGTTGCGGCTGGCCATAGGGCGGCTGCCCGTAGGGCTGCGGCTGCCCGTACTGCGGTGCGGGCTGGCCGAATTGGGGCGCTGGCTGCCCGTACGGCGGCTGGCCCGGCTGCGGTTGGGCGAGATGCGGTTGACTCGGATGCTGCCCTGCGGGCGGCGCGTACTGCGCGGGCGCCTGCGGCGGCGGGTACTGGCCGACTGGCGGCTGCTGACCGAACGTCGGCTGTCCCGGCCATTGGCCGGGCTGCTGACCGGGTGGCGGGTACCCGCCGGGCTGACTCATCTATCCCTCCCAGATAGCGAACGATGCGAGGGGCACCCTACCGTGCCCCCGCTCGATCAGCGTCGCGAGTTCCGTTCCCGGAACATCTTGCGGTGGTGCTTGGTGATGTCCCGCCAGGCTCGCTCGCGTTCGGCCCGCAACCGTTTGTCGGTGCGCGCCAGCATCCATTCGTTCTCTCGCGCCAGCTTCTCGTAGCTGTCGAGCCTGCGCTGGGTGAGTTCGCCGTTGTCGATCGCCTCCCGCACGGCGCACCCCGGTTCGCCGTGGTGTGCGCAGTCGCCGAAACGGCACTGTGCGGCAAGGGTTTCGATGTCGCTGAAGGTTTTCTCGATGCCCTCGCCTGCGTCCCACAGTCCGACGCCGCGCAGCCCGGGGGTGTCGATCAGGGTGCCGCCGCCGGGCAGCGGGCGCAGCTCCCGGTGCACCGTGGTGTGCCTGCCCTTCTTGTCGGCGTCGCGGACCGCGTTGGTGGCGAAGACCTCCGCGCCGAGCAGCGCGTTGGCGAGGGTCGACTTCCCAGCGCCGGAGGGTCCGAGCAGCGCGACGGTGCCGTCGAGCATCGCCGTGAGCACGTCGAGCCCGAGGCCGGTGCTCGCGCTCACCTCGAGCACGGCTGCGCCAGGAGCCACGGCGCGAACTTGGGCGAGCGGAAGGTCTTCGGCCGCGTCGGCCTTGGTGAGCAGCACGATCGGCTTGGCGTCGCTCTCCCAGACGAGCGCGAGCATGCGTTCGATGCGGCCGAGATCCACGTCGCCGTCGGCGGCGGTGCAGATCAGCACGGTGTCGACATTGGCGGCGAGCACTTGGCCCTGCGACCGGCCGGATGCCGACGACCGGGTGATCGCCGACCTGCGCGGCAGCAACCGCCGCACCGCCGAGGTGGCGTCGACGGTCACCCAGTCGCCGGTGCACAGCCCGCTGACTTCGGAATCCGGGCGCGGGCACCGGGCGCGGGCGAGCCCGTTCGGCGTGGCGACGTCGCATTCACTGCGATCCATGCGGATCACGCGCGCGGGCACACAGTCTTCCTCGATCATCGAGGCGTAATGCGAGGCAACGGCTTCGGTCCAGCCGTAAGGGACGAGAAGGTCGTGGTCGACCATGATGGAAGGAGTCCTTCGTCGGGCGCCGAACCCGACGGCGGGTTCAGCGAGCGGAGAATGAGGGGGAGTTTCGCGTGGCGGCATGACGGACGTCAGCGCGCCTGAGCACGACAACCCGAACGTTCCTCGTCACGGTCCACACCTCCTTGCCTCTCTCGCAGTCCCCATCACCTTTGCATCCGACCCCGCCGGCGCACAACCGAATTTCCGAGTACGCGGATATCCGGCCGGCGCGCTACCCGGCCTCAGTCCGGTTTGCCGAACTGCTCGTGCCGGCCGAGGGAGCGCAGATGGAACCATTCGCGCAGGCCAGCGGGGTCGCGGCGGGTGACGAGGAAGAACCAGGAGAAGCGAATCCACTCCTGGGGCAGCAGCTTTCGCATACCGGGCTGGGACATCAGATAGCCGCGATTGCGATAGGTGAAGTAGCGCTTCACCGGATCGTCGGGGTATTGCGTGTGCATCCGGCCGCCGAGAATCGGCTTGAACTCGGCCGCGCCGTTGGGATGCAGATACGCCGTCTGCAGGCAGGTGCCGAACGGCAGCCCCGAGCGCACGAGCCTGCGGTGCACCTCCACCTCGTCACCGCGCACGAACAGGCGCAGGTCGGGCACGCCGATCACGTCCACCGCCTGCGCGGAGATCAGCGCGCCGTTGAACAGCGAGGCGATGCCGGGCAGGAAATCGTCATCGCCTAGTTCGGAGCGCAGCCTGCGCCAGACCACGCCGCGGCGCAGCGGGAAGGCCAGGCGGTCGGGCTCGTCGATATCGCAGACCACGGGCGAGACCTCGACCAGGCCGTGCCGGTTCGCGCAGTCCAGCAGGGTGGACAGCACGTCGGGGCCTTCGGGTCTGCCGTCGTCGTCGGCGAGCCACACCCAGTCCGCGCCGATGCTCAACGCGTGCAGCATGCCGAGCGCGAATCCGCCCGCGCCGCCGAGGTTGTGCGCCGAGCCCAGGTAGGTGGACTCCACCGGCTGGTCGCGCACCAGGTCGGCGACCTCGGATTCGTTGCCGTTGTCGACCACGATCAGGTGATCCACCGGACGGGTCTGCGAGGTGACGACTTTCAGCGACTCGGCGAGCAGTTCGCGGCGCTTGTGCGTGACCACGACGGCCACGACGCGCTGCTGCGTATCAGGCTGCACCGCTTCGGATTTCGCGGCGAGCTCGACGGCCTCCTCCGGCGCGGAGCAGATCCGGGCCTGCGCCCCTTCGTCGATCGGGGTGTCCTGCCCGGTCGGCTCACTCATGCTGCGGCCTTTCCGGCATGAGCGGGGCCCTCCGTGGTTACGCTTCGCTGCCGCCTCCGGGCCTGACCGCTCATGCTGTGTCGGTTGTCGGCATGAGCGGGGCCCTGCGTGGTTACGCTTCGCTGCCGCCTCCGGGCCTGACCGCTCATGCCTGGTTCCGCTCCAATTCTCGGTCCGACTTCTCGGCCCGTTCGGCTTCCATCTCGCGCAGCACGGTCGCGACGTGATTCCCCGCCTCCGGCCCCTCATAGGCTCGCACCACTTCTTCGATGCCGCCACGCAACCGGATCTGGCCGTGGTCGATCCACAGCGCCGTATCGCACAGCTGCGCGAGGAATTCGTTCGAATGGCTGGCGAAGACCAGGATGCCCGAACGCGCCACCAGCGACTGCAACCGCTTGCGCGCTTTCTTCATGAATTCCGCGTCCACCGCACCGATGCCCTCGTCGAGCAGCAGGATCTCCGGATCGATCGAGGTGACCACGCCCATCGCGAGGCGCACCCGCATACCGGTGGAATAGGTGCGCAGCGGCATGGACAGGTATTCGCCGAGTTCGGTGAAATCCGCGATCTCATCGATCTTCGACAGCATCTGCTTGCGGGTCTGCCCGAGGAACAGTCCGCGGATGATGATGTTCTCGTACCCGGAGATCTCCGGGTCCATGCCGACGCCGAGATCGAACACCGGCGCCACCCGTCCACGGATGCGCGCGCTGCCGCGCGAGGGTTCGTAGATCCCCGAAAGCAGGCGCAGCAGTGTCGATTTGCCCGCGCCGTTGTGCCCGACCAAGCCGACCCGGTCGCCCTCTTTCAGCGACAGGTTGATGTCCCGCAGGGCCTCGACCACGACGACGTCGGATTTGTTGCGTCCGATCGCGCCGCCCGCCTTGCCGAGGAACGCCTTCTTCAACGACCGCGATTTGGCGTCGAAGATCGGGAATTCGACCCAGGCCTGCTGGGTCTCGATACTCACACGACTCATCGGGGCGCTCCTATACCCAGTACGGTACGCGCGAACGGAACTGCTTCATGGCGAGGATCGCCACGATCCAGCCGACCAGGGTGATCACGCCGACCACCACCCAGTGCCGCGGTTCCTGCGGTTCGCCGAGCAAGGGCGCCCGGACGATTTCGAGATAGTGGAACGTCGGCACGAGTTCGGCGAGCTTCGCGCGGTCGCCGTTGCCCATCTGCGATTGCAGCGTCTTGGTCGTCCACATGACCGGCGTCAGCACGAACAGCATGAGCGTTGTGCTGCCGAGAATCGGCGCGATGTCGCGGTAGCGCGTGCTGAAGATGCCGAACACGATCGACACCCACATCGAATTCAGGAAGATCAGCACGATCGCCGGAATCGCCATGAGGCTGGCCACCCCGAGATGGCGCCACACGCCGAACGCGGCGAGCATCACCAGGTAGATGACCATATTGTGTGCGAAGAAGAGCAATTGCCGCCACACCAGCCGGTAGACGTGCACGCTCAGCGCCGAAGGAAGCTGCTTGATCAGGCCCTCGTTGGCGATGAAGACCTCCGAGCCCTCCAGGATGCTCGCGCTGATCACGTTCCAGATGATCAGCCCGACCGTCACGTAGGGCAGGTACTCGCGCAGCGGCTGGCCGAGCAGCGCCGCGTACAGCACGCCCATCGCCACGGCCTGCAAGCCGGTGGCGATGGTGATCCAGAACGGGCCGAGCACCGAGCGGCGGTAGCGCTGCTTGATGTCCTGCCAGCCCAGCGACAGCCACAACTCCCGCTGGGCGAAGCCGCCGGCGAAGTCCTGGAACGCGCGCCGGAACGTCTGCGAGTCGGGCACGATCTTCGCCTCGGTGGCCCCGGCGTGCAGGGTCTGCGCCTCCGGTGCGGCCGCGCTCACCGGAGCCTCCGGTGCGTCGTCGCCGGACGGACCCGTGTGCTCATCCGAGGCGGTCGGCGAGCTGTCATCTGAACGCGCTTGGTCATCGGAACCAACTGAGCTCTCTTCAGGACGCACCGCACTCGGTTCGGAGACCGAGTCGGAGCGAGCGGCAGCGGCGGGCACGGTGCACGAGACTACCCCGGCGGCTTCCCGCCCATGTGTGGCACACGCGCGTCGCCGGCTTCACAGGTACTGGCCGGAACCGCCGGTGACGTGACCGGCTTGGCCTGCGCGCGGGTCGGCGGCGTTGAGGCCGGGCGGCAGCGCGCCCTGACGCATCTGCTCGAGCTGGGCGCGGGCGGCCATCTGCTGGGCGAACAGCGCGGTCTGGATGCCGTGGAACAGGCCCTCCAGCCAGCCGACCAGCTGGGCCTGCGCGACCCGCAGCTCGGCGTCGGACGGAACCGCGTCGTCGGTGAACGGCAGGGTGAGCCGCTCGAGTTCCTCCCGCAGTTCGGGGGCGAGGCCCTGCTCCAGCTCACGCACCGAGGACGTGTGGATCTCCTTGAGGCGATTGCGGCTGGCCTCGTCCAGCGGAGCGGCGCGCACCTCCTCGAGCAGCTGCTTGATCATGGTGCCGATCCGCATGACCTTCGCGGGCTGCTCCACCATGTCGGCGAGCGATTCGCCGGAGTCGTCCCGGTCGGCCGCCTTGTCCTTGTTATCGTCGGTCACCACCTGCGCGGTGAAGGGCGCCTCCGATCCGGCGGTGGCCGGGATGGCCAACGGCCTGCCGTCGGGTCCGACAACGACGATGTGGTCCGGTGCCTCGTCCGAGTGCGTCATGGTCCCTATCATGTCGTGTTCGCTCGGAACGCGCTAAGCCGGTGCTCCTCGGGCGGGCACACCGGGCAGCGTGCGGCGCGTGCCGCGGGTACGCACCGCCGTGCGGGCAGGCGTTCTATTCTGATCGGGTCGTGTGGTTCGGATTTGTCGAAAGTCGGTCGCCATGCTGAGTCCCAGGTCGCTGTGCTCCCGCCACGATGTGGAGGGGAACGCGGTTACACAGGCTCGCCCGCTGCCCTTAGAGTGGCCAGCATGACTTACGACGTCGCGCGGGTTCGGGGCCTGATACCGTCCCTGGGCGACGGCTGGATCCATCTCGACCCGCAAGCGGGAATGCTGGTTCCCGACGCGGTATCCCGAGCGGTTTCCACGGGTTTTCGAACCTCTTCTTTCTCGCATATCGGCCGAACCGCCGCGGCCGTGCGCAGCGCGGCGATTCTGGACGCGGCCCGCGAGGCCGTGGCGGACCTGGTCGGCGGCGACCCGGCGGGCGTCGTGCTCGGCCCCGACCGTGCGGTGCTGCTGGCCTGGCTCGCCGAATCGCTGAGTTCCCGTCTCGGCCTCGGCACCGGCATCGTGCTCTCCCGGCTGGACGACGAGGCCAACGTCGCGCCGTGGCTGCGCATCGCCAACCGCTACGGCGCGCACGTGCGCTGGGCGGAAGTGGAGATCGAGACCTGCGAGATGCCGTCCTGGCAGTTCGAGGAGCTGATCGGACCGACGGCACGGTTGGTCGCGCTGACCGCGGCCTCGCCCATCGTCGGCTCGGCGCCCGCGGTGCGGGTGGCCGCCGACCGAGTGCACGAGGTGGGCGGTTTGCTGGTGGCGGACGCGTTCGGCGCCGCGCCCTACGCCCTGATCGATATCGAGGAACTGAACGCCGACGTCGTCGCGCTGAGCGCCCCGGCTTGGGGCGGTCCGCAGATCGGCGCGCTGGTCTTCCGCGACCCGGCGTTCCTGGACCGGATCCCGTCCATGTCGCTCAACCCCTATGCGAAGGGCGCCGAGCGGCTCGAGGTCGGCGGGCATCAGTACGCGCTGCTCGCTGGCCTGACCACCTCGATCGACTTCCTGGCCGGGCTGGACGAGCGGGCGCGCGGCACCCGGCGCGAGCGGCTGGAGATGTCGATCACCTCGTTGCAGGACTACCACGACCAGCTGTTCGAGCACTTGATGAGCGTGCTCGACTCGATTCCCAGCCTCACCGTGATCGGCCGCGCGTCCACCCGCATTCCCACGGTCAGCTTCACCCTCGCGGGCATGCAGGCGGAGAAGGTCGCGGCGAAGCTCGCCGACAACCGGATCGGCACGGTGAGCGGTGTGCACGGCGGCAGCAGGCTGCTGGACGCGCTCGGCGTCAACGACGAGGGCGGCGCGGTGACCATCGGCCTCGCGCCCTACACCACCAAGTTCGAGATCGATCAGCTCGGCAGGGCGCTGCTGGCGCTGGAGTGAGCGCCGTTCACAGGTCGGCCACGCGCAGCACGACCTTGCCGAACGCCTCGCCGGAATCCAGCAGCCGGTGCGCTTCGGCGGCGTCTTCGATCGGCAGTTCGGCCGCGATGACGGGCGCCACCGTGCCCTCGGCGATCAACGGCCACAGTTGCTTGCGCACCTCGGCCACTATCTCGGCCTTGCTGCCCGCGCCGGTCGCTGGCCGCGCGCGCACGTTGGTCGCGTGGACGGTGCCCCATTTGCGCAGCAGCACGCCCAGGTTCAATTCGGCGGTCACCCCGCCTTGCATGCCGATCACCACGAGATGGCCGTGCTCGGCCAGCGCGTCGACGTTGCGTCCCAGGTAGGCCGCGCCCATGTTGTCGAGGATGACGTCCGCGCCAGAGCGCTCGGCGCGCACGGCGGCGACGAAGTCGTCCTCCTTGTAGTTGATCAGCACGTCCGCCCCGAGCTCCGCGCAGCGCGCCAGCTTCTCGGCCGATCCAGCGGTCACCGCGACGCGCGCGCCGATGGTTTTGGCCACCTGGATGGCGTGCGTGCCGATCCCGCTGCCGCCGCCGTGGATCAGCACCAGCTGACCGGCCCGCATCCCCGCGGTCATCACCAAGTTCGACCACACGGTGGCCGCCACCTCCGGCAGCCCGGCCGCGGCGCCGATGTCGAGGCCGTCCGGAACCGGAAGCACCTGGGTGGCGGGCACAGCGACCCGCTCGGCGTAGCCGCCGCCGGACAGCAGCGCGCACACGCGATCGCCGACGGCCCAGTCGCGCACTCCGTCGCCGACTTCGGCGATCACGCCGGAGCATTCCAGGCCGAGCAGCGGGCTTGCGCCGGGCGGGGGCGGGTAGAAGCCCTGGCGCTGCAACAGATCGGCCCGGTTGACGCCCGCCGCGGCCACCTCGATGAGCACTTCGCCGTGTCCCGGCTTCGGTGCCGGCACCTCGGACAACACCATGACCTCGGGACCGCCGGCACCGTTCAGATCAATCGCGCGCACCGTGCCATAGTGCTCCGCGCCGTCGGACGGCCGCGCGGTGGGTCCCCGAGTCGGCCTTTCCGGACCGATCCGGCAACCGGCCTGCGGTGACCGGCGTCACGGACTACCGTTCGGTTGGTGAGTGGCGGCTTCATCGATTTCCAGAACGAGATCTACCTCGGCGGCCTTGGTGGCGTGACACCCGAATTGCCGATGACCGCAGCGGGTTTGGAGTCGCTGGCGCAGCAACGGCTGGATCCGGCCGCGTTCGCCTACGTGGCGGGCAGCGCCTCGGCGGAACGCACCGCCGCGGCCAATCGCTCCGCCTTCGACCGCTACCGCATCCTGCCCCGGATGCTGCGCGGCTCCACCGGCCCCGGCGCGCGGGATCTCTCCGTCGAGGTGCTCGGCACGAAATTGGCCGCGCCCGTGCTCACCGCGCCGGTCGGCGTGCTGGAACTCCTGCACGAACGCGGCGAGGTGGTGGTCGCGGAGGTGACCAAGGAACTCGGCATCGGCACGGTGCTTTCCACCGCCGCTTCCTCGACCATCGAGGACGTCGGCGCGGCGGCGGGTCCGTGGTGGTACCAGCTGTACTGGCCCGCCGACGACGAACTGGCCTGCTCTTTCGTCCAGCGTGCCGAGCGGGCCGGTGCTTCGGCGATCGTGGTCACCGTGGACACCCCGGCCCTCGGCTGGCGGCCGCGCGACCTGGAACAGGCGCACCTGCCGTTCCTGCACGGCAAGGGCATCGCCAACTACCTGTCCGACCCGGTGTTCCGTGCCAAGCTGCCCGCCGCACCGGAGGAGAGCGAGGAGGCGATGCGCACGGCCATCCTCACCTGGGTGGGCTTGTTCGGCAACCACACACTGCGGCTCGCCGACCTCGCGCTGCTGCGGGAATGGACCGACCTTCCGATCGCGGTGAAAGGCATCCTGCACCCCGACGACGCACGCCAGGCGGTGGACGCGGGCGCCGACGCGGTGGTGGTGAGCAATCACGGCGGCCGCCAAGTGGACGGTTCGATCGCGGCGTTGGACGCGCTGCCCGCGGTGGTCGCCACCATCGGCGACCGCGCCGACGTGCTGTTCGACTCCGGCTTGCGCACCGGGTCCGACGTGCTCATCGCGCTGGCGCTCGGCGCGAAGGCGGTGCTGTACGGGCGGCCGTGGGCCTACGGACTCGGGCTGGCGGGCGCCGCCGGAGTCCGGCACGCGCTGCGCACGCTGCTCGCCGATTTCGACTCCGCGCTCGGCCTCGCCGGATGCGCGAGCCCCGCCGCGGTGAACCGCGCCCTGCTGTCCACGGTGCGCTGACCTGCGAGAGATGCCCATTTCCGCAGTTCGCCGAGCATAGAATGACCACCGTGCATCCCGAACCGAGCGGTCGCGTCGTGGCCGAGCCGCGCTGGCTCACCCCGGCCCAGCAGCGCGCATGGCGCGCCTACATGGACGGCCATCAGCGCCTGATGACGGCACTGAATCGTCAGCTGCAACGCGACAGCGACCTCACCGTCGCCGAATACCGGATCCTCGTCCTGCTCTCCGAAGCGCCCGACCGCTCGTTGCGGATGAGTGAGCTGGCCGACGGCGTGCTGTCCTCGCGCAGCAAGCTGACCCATCAGATCCGGCGGCTGGAGGCGCAGCAGATGGTCCGCCGCAACACCTGCCTGGAGGACGGCCGCGGCGTGCTCGCCGAACTCACCGACGAGGGCCTGCGCCGCCTGCAAGCCGCCGCGCCAGGACACGTCGAGGCCGTCCGCAGCCACTTCATCGATCTGCTCGCCCCGGCCCAGCTAGAGGTGATCGCCGATGTCTTCGGCCGCGTCGACGAGGAAATCGGCAAGCAGGCAGGCTGAGCCGTCCGCTACGATCAGGTCTCTGGAGACGTGGCAGAGCGGCCGAATGCACTCGCCTTGAAAGCGAGCGTCGCGAGAGCGACCGGGGGTTCAAATCCCTCCGTCTCCGCTCCACTCGCTGGGTGACCCATGCTCATGGAGCATGAGCCGGGGCTCGTTTCGCAATGTTTTGTGGGGGTGCAACCCCCACACCCCGCCCGGCGGGCTTCGCCCCCGGACCCCCGCTTATGGCCGGGCCCCCGCTCGCGGTTGGGCTTGCCGCTGGTGGTCGGGCCTCCTGCTGGTTGTTGTACTTCCGCTGGGGGTCGGTTTGCCTGCCGGTGGTTGGGGCTTGCCCGCTGATGGGTTGGCACTTGCCGATGGCTGGGCCTTCGGCCGACAGTCGAGTCACTTCCGATGGCCCTGCCACTGGTCTGCGGTGCGGTCACCTTCCGATGTCCGGGCCCCTTCTGCGGTCAGGACTTTGGCTGATGGGTGGGCCGAGCATGACTCGGAACCGTTCGCTCGAATTCGCGCTGGTTACAGGGCCGCGTCGGTGCGGAAATCCCTGCGGACGAAGTTGGGGCGGATGTCCAGGTCGGGTGGGTCGTAGTAGCGGTGGAAGGTGGGGGTCAGGCCGGAGGAGATCGGCGGGTTGATCCAGGACCAGTCGGTGGGGCAGGGGCGGCCTGCGGCCTCCTCGCGCTTGACGTGATCGCAGAACTGTTTTGCGACGGTGTGGTGGTCGACGATGTACAGGCCCGCCTTGCGGAAGCTGTGCAGCACCGCGCGGTTGAGTTCGACCAGGGCCTGATCGCGCCAGAGGTTGCGCTCCGCTCTGGTGTCCAGGCACATCATCTCCGCGATCAGCGGGAGCATGTTGTAGCGGTTGGCGTCGCTGAGATTGCGCGCGCCGATCTCCGCGCCCAGATACCAGCCGTTGAACGGCGCGAACGGATAGGTCATGCCGCCGACCTCGAGATTCATGTTCGACACCGCGGGCAGCGCGTGCCAGCGCAGGCCCAGACCGGCGAACCACTCGAACTCCGGGTGCTCGAGGTGCACCTCGCGTGCGAGCTCGGGCGGAATGTCGAACCAGCGAATCGGCTCGTCCGGCGTACTGATCAGCAGCGGGAGGATGTCGAAAGGCGTTCCGGCGCCGCGCCACCCGAGCTTCATGGCGAACTCGGTGAGTTCGACGTTGGCGGCGTCACCGGTGACCGTGCCGTCCCCGTTGCGGTAACCCGCGTAGCGGATGATCTGCGGGCTGACGATGCGGAACTCGCGCCCGTCCGGTTGCCGCGGCGGCCCGACGGTGATCATCGACTGGATGGCGCCATTGTTGGTCGCCATGTGCAGGTGCTGCCAGCAGACCTCGGCCAGGTCGCGCGCCGAGCGGACCCGACGGGCATCGAGCAGTTTCAACGAGCGCCAATGCTTGCGGCCCACGCAGCGAGCGTGGTTGCGCCAGGCGAGTTTGGCTCCGATCAGGATCTCCTCGGCGGTCTGGAGATACGAGCCGGTTTGTTCGAGCTGCTCCAGTGCGCAGCGGCGGCGCTGCGCGCTCAGGTGCGCCAATTCCGGTAGCCGGAAGAACTCGTCACACTCCCGCATCCGGCGGTCCAGATCGGCTGAAAAAGACTTCGTATCCGATACGTTCTCGATCGAGACGGGTGACACTGGATTCACGGTGTTCTCCGGTCGGGCATGAGTGCTGCGGTGGAACAGACGAATCGAGCAGAGAATTCGCGCGGAGCGCGCAGCGGCCGACGCTTTCGTCGCGGAAACCGCCCAGGATGGATGCCACGAAATAGCTTTGCGTCGAGACCGACTCAGAGGATGCCGGGACCGTCGCGGCTGCGAACCGGGCGGCCGGTCTGTGCGGCGCGGCGAAGCGCAGTGCCGTGACCTCGCCGCCGATAGCGTTGATGCGCGATCATGCCCGTCCTAGTTCGATACCCGGAAAAGGCCAGGCGCTCAGCGTACGGCGGGTGTGCTGACGGTGTGCCACGATTTGCTGGATTTGCTGGATCGGCCGGACAAGCGGACCCGCGCGGGTGCGGTCGAGTATCGTTGACAGGTCTTCGCTTCGGGGGTCGAGGGGTTCACTCGTGCGCAGTGTCATCGGAATGGCCGTCACCGTCGTCGCGCTGCACGTCCTCGGCTGGGGGACGCTTCTGCTGCTCGTCGCGCCGAGCCACTATGTGATCGACGGTTCGGTCTTCGGTGCCGGCCTCGGGGTGACGGCGTACACGCTCGGCATGCGGCACGCGTTCGACGCCGACCATATCGCCGCCATCGACAACACCACGCGAAAACTGGTGGCGGAGAGCGGGAAGCGGAAGGTCCGAACGGTGGGCTTCTGGTTCGCGCTCGGCCATTCCACCGTGGTGTTCGCGCTTGTCGCGTTGCTCGCGTTCGGTGTCCAGGCGCTGGCGTCCAGCTTGGAAGACGAGGATTCGGCCCTGCAACGCTGGACCGGCCTGTGGGGCACCAGCATCTCCGGCACGTTCCTGATCCTGATCGGTCTGCTCAATCTGGCCTCGCTGGTGGGGATCTGGCGGGTATTCCGGCAGATGCGTCGCGGCGAATTCGACGAGGCGCAGCTGGAACGACAGCTCGACAGCCGGGGCCTGCTCAACCGGATTCTGCGGCCGGTGCTCGGCCTCGTCCGCAGGCCGAGGCACATGTATCCGGTCGGCGTGCTGTTCGGCCTCGGTTTCGACACCGTCACCGAGGTCGGGTTGCTCGTGATCGCGGGCGGCGCGGCGGCGACCGGCCTGCCCTGGTATTCGATCCTGGTACTGCCCGTGCTGTTCTCGGCGGGCATGGCGCTGTTCGACTCGCTGGACGGATCATTCATGAGCTTCGCCTACGACTGGGCCTTCGCGAAACCGGTGCGCAAGATCTACTACAACCTGGTGATCACCGGCCTGTCGGTGGCGGTGGCGCTGGTGATCGGCGGGCAGGAGATCGTCTCGATCTTCGCCGAGCGGTTGGAGGTCGAATCGGGCGTCGTCGCCTGGATCGGGAATCTCGATCTGGGTGATCTCGGGTACATCATCGTCGGCCTGTTCGTGCTCACCTGGGCGGTCGCCGTCGCGGTATGGCGTTTCGCCGGAGTGGAGCGGCGCTGGCAGGACGGTCTGGCCGCACGGTGAGCGCGGTGTGGTTCTCGGACACGGCGACGGCCTTCCGCCGGCCCGTGATGTCTCTGGCAGGATGGTTCGCATGCTCTGTCGCCGCGGGGTGCGGCGTTGGCTTTCCAGCGCCCTGATCAGTGCCGCACTCGTCTCCGGTGTGGTGTCGTTCGGTGCGCCCCAGGTGACGGCGGCGCCCGGGAACACGCCGCCGGTCAACACCGGATCCGCCGACGGCCCAGGCCCGGCCGAGCCGACCAGTAAACAGCCGTCGACGCCACGGATCGAGCGCGTCGAACCGATCAACGATCGCTGGCTGCGGGTCTACGTCGCCTCGCCCGCGATGAGCCGGGTGGTCGAGGTGCAGGTACTGCTGCCGCGCGACCAGTCGCGCCCGCGTCCCACCGTCTACATGCTCGACGGCCGCAGCGCGAGCCCCGACAGCAACAACTGGACCGAACTCGGGCACGCCGACCGTTTCTACGCCGATAAGGACGTCAACGTCGTGCTCACCGTCGGCGGGCCTGCCAGTTTCTACACCGACTGGCAGCAGCCGGATCCGGTGCTCGGCACCAACAAGTGGGAAACGTTCCTCACCAAGGAACTGCCCCCGCTGATCGACGCGAAGTTCGACGGCAACGGCGTCAACGCGGTCATGGGCGTCTCGATGGGCGCGGAGGCCGCGATGATGCTCGCCTTCCGGCAGCCGACGCTCTACCGGGCGATCGGGGCGCACAGCGGCTGCTTCTCGATGGGCACCGACATCGGCCAGGCGCAGGCGCGCGCCGTGGTGGCCACCTACATGGGCGAGCCGGACAATATGTTCGGCAAGCAGGACGACCCGGACTGGCTGGCGCACGACGTCACCCTGCACGCGGACGCGTTGCGCGGCAAGACGATCTACCTCTCGGTCGGCAGCGGTCTGCCCGGCGTGCACGACGTGCCGGGAACGCCGAACGTCGACCTGCCCAGCGCCATCACCTTCGGCGGCCCGCTGGAGGCCGCGACCAACGCGTGCACCCGGCGGCTCACCGACCGGCTGCGGTCGCTCGGCATCCCGATCACCGCGCACTTCCGCGCCACCGGCACTCACTCATGGCCGTACTGGGAGGATGAACTCGCCCTCTCCTGGCCCACCATCGCGCCCGCGATCGGCGTCCGCTAACCCAGGAACCGGGCGAGCACCTCCGGCTCGGCGGCAAAGCTCAGGAACAGGTCGTTCTCGTGCGGGTCGCCGATGGTGACGCGCACGCCGTCGGTCCCGTACGGCCGCACCAGCACTCCGGCCGCCGCGCTGGCCTCGCCGAACTCGGCGCTGCGCGCGCCGAGCGGCAGCCAGACGAAGTTCGCCTCACTCGGCGGCACCGGGTACCCCGCCGCCACCAGCGCGTCGCGCACCCGTTCGCGTTCGACCACCAGCAGATCGGTGCGATCCAGCAATTCGTGGCGTGCCTCCAGCGACGCGATCGCCGCCGCCTGCGCGAGCCTGCTCACGCTGAACGGAATGTGCACCTTCAGCAGCGCCGTGATCACGGCCGGATCGCCCACCGCGTAGCCCACCCGCAGGCCGGCCAGGCCGTAAGCCTTGGAGAAAGTGCGCAGCACAACCACATTGGGCCTGGTCCGGCCGATCTCGACGCCGTCGGGGTGGTCGGTCAGCCGCACGTACTCGTAGTACGCCTCGTCCAGCACCACCAGCACGTGCGCTGGCACCGCGTCCAGGAACCGGATCAGCTCGGTGCGGCCGACCGCGGTGCCGGTCGGGTTGTTCGGGTTGCAGACGAAGATCAACTTGGTTCGCTCGGAGACGGCGGCGGCCAGCGCGTCCAGATCGTGCACCTGACCGGCCGTGAGCGGCACCTGCACCGCGGTGGCGTTGCCGACCTTGGTCACGATCGGGTACGCCTCGAACGAGCGCCACGCGAACAGCACCTCGTCCGACGGCGACGAGCAGGTGATCTGCACCAGCTCCTGGCACAGCGCCACGCTGCCGCAGCCGACCGCGACATTGTCGAAGCCGACCCCGAGGAACTCGGCCAGCGCCGTCCGCAGCTCGGTGGACTGGTTGTCCGGATACCGGTTGGCCAGTTCGGCCGCTTCGGCGATGGCTTTGGCCGCCGCGGGCAGCGGACCGATCGTCGTCTCGTTGCTGGCCAGCTTGACCGCGCCTGGATTGCTGCGGCCGGGGGTGTACGCCGGGATCGATTCGAGGTCCGGCCGGATCTGCGCTGTCACACTCCAACCCTAATCCGCGCGGGAAAAAGCCCGATCGGCGTACCGGAAAATATCTTGGATATAGGCCCTCACGTGCAATTTCTACCGAAGATCGGCAACTCGCCCTACGCTGGTTTCATGTCGGGCACCTACGACGATACGGCCCCGCTGCGGGCGAGCGACCAGGAAGACGAGCGGCCGACCAGCGGTGGGCAGGTGCCCATCACGGTGGTGGAGCCGGAAGGAAACGCCCGCGGCGGCATCGTGCTGCTGCACGAGTCGCGCGAGTTCACCGGCGCGTTGCGCGACCTGATGAACGCGCTGGCCGGCGAGGGGTGGACCGTGGTCGCCCCCAAACTCTTCCATCGGGCCGACGAAGACTCCGGCGTCGGAGTCTTCGGCGACGAGCTGTTCGCTGACTTCGATGCCTGCTTCGACTGGCTCACCCGGCGCGGGGTGTTCCCCGACACCATCGGCGTGCTCGGCTTCGATTCCGCGGGCACCGCCGCGTTCCTGGTCGCGACCAACCGCCCCATCGGCGCGGCGGTGAGTGTCGCGGCGCACGGCATCACCGAGCCGCTCACCGCCCAGGCCGACGCTCTCGTGCGCGCCGCGCCCAACCTGCAAGCGCCGTGGCTCGGCCTGTTCGGCGTGGACGATCCCGCCACCCCGCCCGCCCAGGTCGACGAGCTCCGCGACGCGACCGCTCGCGCCGCGGTCGCCAGCCTCGTGGTCACCTACCCCGGCCTGCACCACCGAGCCGACACCTCGGAGGCGGACGACGGCGACGAGGTCGATTCGCAGACCAGAATCTTCGATTGGTTCGACAGTAACCTACGCTGACCAGCCGTTTTGTCATCTGGTCCGTAGCTGCTGTAACCTTTCTGCTCGGCGGTTCGAAAGGACCGGTGCCCTCGAAGAGAAGGCTCCAGGAGGCGTGCCAGAGCGGCCGAATGGGACTCACTGCTAATGAGTTGTCCCTTCACGGGGACCGGAGGTTCAAATCCTCTCGCCTCCGCCACGCCCGGGAAACCGGGTACAACTGAATAACACATGCGCCCGTAGCTCAACGGATAGAGCATCTGACTACGGATCAGAAGGTTGGGAGTTCGAGTCTCTCCGGGCGCACGCAAGTAGAAGGTCCCTCCGGTATCAGCGGAGGGACCTTCTCGCTTCTCTGACACTGCTGTCAGCTGCAGCATCGTCACGCGATACTCCACCGCCTGGCGGTTTCGCTACTTGTCGGACCCGGATGCGAAGCTAGGCGCTGGGCCGGGATTGTGGTCGAGTTCGTTGATCGGGGGTGGGAATGAGTGTCAGCAGTGAAGTGCCATTGACCTTCGTCGTGCAGGCATACCGCTTCGCTCTTGACCCCACCGCCGATCAGGTGGCGATGCTGCGGTCTCACTGCGGGGCGCAGCGCTTCGCGTTCAACTGGGCGCTCCGCCTGATCAGCGCGAATCTTCGGCAGCGGGCGGCGGAGCGTTCGTACGGTATTGATGAGACCGACCTGACACCCGCGCTGGGGTGGTCGGCTTATGAACTGCGTAAACGGTGGAACCAAGCCAAGGGCGAGATCGCTCCATGGTGGTGGGAGAACTCTAAGGAAGCGTATTCCAGCGGTATCGCCAATCTATCCATCGCCTTGACGAACTGGTCGACTTCCTCTTCGGGAGACCGACGTGGCCCACGTGTCCGCTTTCCTCGCTTCAAGAGCCGCAAAACCCATGCCTCGTGTCGGTTCACCACCGGAGTGATCGGCTTAAGTACGAAGGACCGACGGCATGTGAAGTTACCCCGGATCGGTACCGTACGGACCTGCGAATCCACCAGGAAGTTGGCACGTCGGCTGGACGCGGGCACGGCGCGAATTCGTTCGGCCACGGTGTCCTTCCGGCACGGGCGATGGTTCGTGTCGTTCTCCGTCGAAGTGGCTAAAAATTCGCGCAAGCCTGATCGAACCGACGGCGTAGTAGGCGTGGATCTCGGCGTGAGACACCTGGCTGTGCTTTCTGAGCCAGTGCGTGGACTGACGGACTCCGCAGGGATGCTGCCGAACCCGAAGCATCTCGACAGAGTTCGAAAGAAAATGAGACGGTTGCAGCGTCAAGCTGCTCGTCGGCGTCTTGCGGGCAAGTCCAGACCCAATACAGAACCTTCGAAGCGGTTGCAGAGCACCAATCGCCGGATCGCGCGACTGTATGCCAAGGTGACGCAGGCACGATCTGAGAGTCTGCACCAATTGACGGCAACTCTCGCTTCCCGCTTCGGGACGGTTGTCGTGGAAGACCTCAATGTCGCAGGTATGTTGCGCAACCGTCGCTTGTCACGCTCGATCGCCGATGCGGGGTGGGGGGAGCTCAGGCGGCAACTGAGCTATAAGGTTCGGTGGAACGGCGGGGCGCTGGTGGTCGCCGACCGCTGGTACCCGTCATCGAAGACATGCTCCAACCCTCGTTGTGGTGTGGTGAAAGCCAAACTGCACCTGAGCGAGCGCGAGTTCCGATGTGAGCATTGCGGTCTTGTGATCGACCGGGATCGCAATGCTGCGAGAAACCTGGCCAGATTGGCCGTCCGAATGGCGGAACGTCCTCCTCGAGTTGCGGGGCGACGGAAAACGAGCCCGCTGGAAATCCGCGTAAGTCCGGCAACACGGTCGGCGGAGGATACTGCCACGGGAACGCCTCGCGCAGTGAGGTGAACGTCGCCTGAGCAATCACGCGACTGCCGTCGCTACGTCCGGGGCTGAGCGGCGGTAACGGTTCGAATCCCTTCGGGCACATACGTATCCCGCCGGGCTACTTCCAGGCGGGGAGGGTGGGGAGGGGGCCGGTGAGGTCGGTGCCGGGACTGCGGCCTAGGAGCCAGGCGGCTAGGGAGGGGGCTGGGCCGGAGATGGTTTGGGTCGGGGAGGGGCCGAGGGGGGTGGTGAAGTCGGTGTCGGTGGCCTGGAGGGTGAAGGGGAGAGGCGATTCGGCTGTGAGGCGGGTGAGGTCGGCGGTGGCTTGGGGGAGGATGCGGGAGACGAATGTGGCGGGCCAGTTGGTGGGGGTGTAGCCCGCGTTGAGGTCTACGTGGTGAATTTCGACCTCTTGCAAGCGCATCCACAGGACTTCGGTCGCGGGGATGGGGCGGCCCTGGCGGGTGCGGACCTGTGCTCGCCAAGCGTCGTCGGTGAGTGAGCGGGCCAGGCCGAGGAAGCGGGTCGCGGCGGCCTCGTTGTCGGCGAGTTGCTCGGCGAGCGGGCGGGGCGCGCCCGCCTCGATGTCGGCGTCGCGCAGGAAAGCGCTGGCGTACTGCGGGATTTCGACGCCGGTGTGGGCCCACAGCAGGAGATTCACCAAGCTGTCCGCGTTGCGAGCGAGGTGGGCCAAGACGTGGCCGCGAGTCCAGCCGGGCAGCAGGGAGGGTTCGGTGACGGCGTGCTCGTCGAGGCCGCGGATGGTGTCGAGCAGGCGGGCGGTCGCCTCGGCGACGGTGTCGAGTTGCACGGGGGTCTGCGAGGCGGTGGTCACGGTTCCGACCCTAGCGAGCCAAGGCCCTGTCCGCCGCGAACGACGGGCCGCGCTCGGCTGATTCGAAGGCCAATGGAACTGTTGTGGGCCTGCGAGGGCGTGCCATCAATCGTTCACCGGTCTGGCCGCCGCTGGATATGGGTTCGGCTCCGGCCGCAAGATGGCATCGCCTCGGAAGGGCTTCGTGCCGCAAGGGACACAAGGCGGATTCCGGCAGCAATACCGTGGTTCCACTCGGCGGTGGGGTACCGCCGCAGAGGCGGTCCGGCGCGGTGCGGCGAACCGTCCGGTGGGTCTGTCGAAGGCGACGAGCCGTGGTTCCGGCGAGGGCTGTCATACCGGCATCAGGCGGGATTCCGGCCGCAACTCCCGTAGCCCCACTCGGCGGCAGCGAATCGCCGCACAGGCGTTCTGGCGAACCATCCGGCGTGCCCTTTGAGGGCGACAGACCGTAAGCTCGGAAACCTGAGCCGGGCCAGCACGGCCCACTTCGTACGACGATCCGTGGGGGTCGGCGGCACTACCGGCTTCCCGGTTGAGCTGAATCCGGACGAACCCCTTGCAGCCGGAACTCCTACCCCCCGACGATCGCGTCGGCTTCGATTTCGACCAGCAGAGCTGGGGTGATCAGCGCCTTTATCTCGTACATCGCCGTGGCTGGACGGATGTCGCCGAAGACCTCGGCGTGCGCCTTGGCGACCTCGGGCCAGCGGGCGATGTCGGTGACGAAGATGCGGGTGCGCACCACGTCGGCCAGGCTCGCGCCCGCCTCCTCCAGCGCGGAGGCGATGCGCCGCAGGGTTTCCCTGGTCTGCTCGCCGATGTCGTCGCCGCCGACCGCCGTGCCGCCGGGAGCCGACGCTGTGGTGCCGCTGACCGCGATGACATCGCCGAGCCGGACCGCCCGCGAGTAGCCGACGATGTCCTCGAACTCCGAGCCCGAGGCGATGTTCACGCGATCACTCATGCGCGACAGCATCGCACGGCGCTCGGCGCGGTCGTTCGGCGGACAGGGCAGGGCAGGGCCGACGCCACCTGGCTCGGTAGCCGCAGCACGACCTAAGTGCGTGCTGTCAGCGAGCGGAACTTCGCGCCGCTGATCGGTCCGGCCGGAGCCCCGCGACAGCGCGGAGGTGATCCCGATCAGCGGCGTCAGCGCGCACGGCGTCCCCGCAACCGGCGGACTCGCGTGGGTAGATGGTGGTCGCCGCGCGCCGATGAAGCGAGCAGGATCGCGCGCCGCCGACCATCCGGCCGGAGCGCCGCGACGGCATGGAGGCGCGTCAGCCGGACTCCCGTCCCTCCACGATCACCGCGGCGGCCAGCGCGATCAACCACAGCGACATCGCGCCCACCTGGATTCGCTGGGCGATGCCGAGGGCGTAGTTCCCCGGCAGATTGTCGGCGACCAGCATCCACACCGTCGCCAGCGACCCGACCACCAAGACGACCAGGCCGAACTCGCGCAGCACCCGCCAGCGCCGATAGCGGAATGCGGCGAGGCTGAAGGCGAACGCGGCGACCGCGATGGACGTGACCGCCAGCGTGCTCGTCAGGGCGTGCGGTTGATGCAGTTGCGGGAACAGTTCGCTCGGGCCGCCGCACCCGCTCTCACCGGGAACGCAGTCGTGCAGCGGCAGCAGGACGTCGGCGACGGTCGCCGCGCCGAAGCACAGCAGCGCGATCCAGCCGACGTCGGTCAGCCTGCGGCGTGGGAACAGCAACAGCCCGGCGAGGGCCGCGGGCACGAGAACCGCGCCGACGATCAGATCGGCGGTCGCGAACACCTCCCGGTACGGCTTGCCCTCCGCGTCCAGTTCGCTGAGGAACGTGTCGACCGGGTCGAGGTCGATGCTCAGCACGAATTGCAGCACCCAGGACGAATAGCAGAGCCCAGCGATCGCGATCGCCGCGGCGACCAGCACCGTCGCCGGGCGCAGGCGCCGAACGGAGATCTTCGGGCCACTCGTCACGCTTTCATTCTGCTGGTCGCCCGAGCGCGCCGGACAGCGGCGGGCCGCACACGTCATTACCATCCGGCACACAGGGTCTTGTCAGCTTCGCCCGGCACGCTGGTCGACAGCTGCAACTCGAGGAGGTCCCCATGCTCGGTTTCGCGACTGCCGCCGCCGGAATCGCCGTCATGACGGTGATGGTGGTGTCGGGTTATCTGGCCGCGCACGCTCCGCGTTCACTGGTGCGGGTGCGTCACCGCTGACAGCTCGGCTTGCACGCGGTCGGCCGCGCGCACGGGATCCTCGTGCTCCCAGACGCGGACCACGCGCCATCCCGCGGCGATGAGTGCCGCGTCGGTGGCCCGGTCCCTGGCCACGTTGCCCGCCAGTTTGGCCGCCCACCATTCGGCGTTGTTCTTCGGATCGGTGGCGTGCTGCGGGCATCGATGCCAGAAGCACCCGTCGACGTAGACCGCGACGCGCCTGCGGGGGAACACCAGGTCGGCGCGCCTGCGCTGGCCTCGGATCGGCGCGCGGTCGACGAAATAGCGCAGTCCGCGCCGGTGCAATTCCCTCCGCAGAGCCAGCTCGGGATCGGTTCCGGTGCGCCGCTGGCGCGACATCCGCGCGCTGGTGGCCGCGTCGGTCTCGGGCCTGCGGCTCATGCCGCCCATCCGCCCATCCGATCGAGATGGCTTTCCACATCGGCCAGGAAGCCGGGCGGGAAACGCAGACTGCCCATGGTGGTGCGGCGCAGGAACCCGGCCGTCGCGCGGGCGGATAGCAGTTGCGCGTCGGTGAGGAAGTGGGCCAGGTCCTCGTACGGCTCGTGCACCGGCCAGGTGGAGACCGGCACCCGGTAGGCGGCGCCGTTGTGTCCCCACGCGGCGACCGGCCATGGAGTGCCGGGGGCCAGGGGTTGATCGCCGGAAATCGGTGCGAGCGGAGCGGCCAGTCGCGACCCGACCCAGGCCGCCATCCGCACGCTCACCGCGTTGCCGACCAGTTTCCAGCGGTGGCCCTTCCTGATGCCCGGCATCTCGGTCGCGGGCGCCGTCCAGCCCGCGTCGAAACCTTGCAGACGTTCGGCGTCGGCGATGCCGGGCGTGACGATCTCCCCGGACGGCAGCCGCACGGCGGGCGGGCTGGCGATGCCGAGCGCGGAGCCGCCCTTCAGCGTCGGCACCGCGTTCACCGCCCAGCCCAGTCCACGCACTCCCTCGGTCCAGTAGAAG
Organism: Nocardia beijingensis NBRC 16342; assembly: GCF_001612785.1. Taxonomy (GTDB): domain Bacteria; phylum Actinomycetota; class Actinomycetes; order Mycobacteriales; family Mycobacteriaceae; genus Nocardia; species Nocardia beijingensis. The sequence continues at coordinate 39,941 of NZ_BDBC01000015.1, read as the reverse complement.
CCGCAGGGATCGATCTCCGGGTCGCCGATCGCGCGGGGCCCGGCGTCCTCGCCGAACAGCACTTCGCGCGGATCCTCGGTGCGGGAAGCCAGCATCAGCACCCGCTGCCTGCGCTGCGGCAGGCCGAACGCGCGCGCGTCCACCACACGGTAGGCCCAGGTGTAGCCGAGGTCGTCGAGCGCGCCGGTGATGTGCCGCATGGCCGCGCCGCGGCCGAGTTGCAGCATGAACGGCACGTTCTCGATCAGCAGCCAGCGCGGGCCGCGCTTGCGGCGGACCAAGCGGAACACTTCGTCGACCAGACCAGAACGCGTGCCGGTGATGCCGGCGGTGCGCCCGGCCTGGGAGAGGTCCTGGCACGGGAATCCGGCCGCGACCAGCTCCGTTCCCGCCGGGATGGCGCGCAGCCGGGTGATGTCGGCGTGCAGCGGCACCTCCGGGAAACGGGCGGCGAGCACGCCTTGGGCCCCTGGCTCGATCTCGCACAACAGCTCGGTGTGCCAGCCGTGCCTGCCGAGGCCGAGTTCGAGCCCGCCGATCCCGGCGAACAGCCCGACCATCCGCGCGCCCGTCAACGCCCTTCCCTTTCTCGCGTCCACACCGGACGCCGCCCGCGTGTCCCGTGCCCGGGGAGCAGGTTACTCGAGTCGTCCGAGGCGATCGCCGAACAACGCGACCATCGTCCCCCGCACCTGGTACGGTCCGCGTGTCACGCCGTGCGATCGATGCGCTTTTCCAATAATGCACAAGGGTGGTCGCACCCGGACGTGATGACCGGCCGATCCGCCTGCGCTCCAGTGCCATCCGTGCGGGCCGCCCATGATCCTGGTGGCGCGCTCGCAGTGCTTTTGCTCGACGAAGTTCCAGAGCGACGCTAGGGAAAGTGAGCGAAACATGCAGATGCCTTCCACCAGAAACGGACAGTTTCCCTCGGTCGTGGTCACCAGCCTCGCTGCGACCACGTCGATCGCGGGTGACGTGGATTCCACGTGGAAAGGCTTGCTCAACGGCGACAGCGGTATCGACGTACTGGAAGACGATTTCATCGATGCGTTCGAGCTGCCGGTCCGCATCGGCGGGCATCTGAAGGTCCCGCCCGCCGTGTATCTGGACGCGGCCGAGGCCCATCGGCTCTCCTACGTGGAGCAGTTGGCCGTCGTGCTCGGGCGTGAGGTCTGGCGCAACGCGGGCAGTCCCGAGGTGGACAAGTGCCGTCTCGGGGTGTCCATCGGCACCGGGCTCGGCGGTGCGGAGGCGATCATCCACGCCAGGGACAAGCTGCACAACGGGGGCTATCGCAAGGTCTCGCCGCACACGGTCCACGCTGTGATGCCGAACGGCGCTGCGGCCTGCGTCGCGCTGGAGATCGGCGCGCGGGCCGGGGTGTCGACGCCGGTGTCGGCGTGTTCCTCGGGTGCGGAGGCGATCGCCAACGCCTGGCGGACGATCGTCATGGGCGATGCCGACATGATGGTCACCGGCGGCGTGGAGGGCTCCATCCAGGCTCTCGCGATCGCGGCGTTCACCATGATGCGCGCCATGAGCACCCGCAACGTCGAGCCGAAGAGCGCCTCGCGTCCGTTCGACGCCGACCGCGACGGCTTCGTCTTCGGCGAGGCGGGCGCGCTGATGGTGCTGGAGACCGAGGAACACGCCAAGGCGCGCGGCGCGACCATCCACGCCCGTCTGATGGGCGCGGGCGTCACCTCGGACGGCTTCCACTTGGTCGCGCCGGATCCCGATGGCGCGGGCGCCGCGCGCGCGATGACGCGGGCGATGCGGACCGCCGGGCTGGGCAAGTCCGATGTCACGCACGTCAACGCGCACGCGACCGCCACTCCGATCGGTGACACGGCGGAGGCGCGCGCGATCGGCGCGGCCGTGGGCACGCACGCGTCGGTCTACGCGCCGAAATCGGCTCTCGGTCATTCCATCGGCGCGGTCGGCGCGCTCGAATCGGTGCTCACGGTGCTCACCGTTCGGGACGAAATCGTGCCGCCGACGCTGAATTTGGACAACAAGGATCCCGAGATCGATTTGGACGTGGTGCACGGCACGCCCCGGCCCGGCCGTATCGACTACGCCTTGAACAATTCGTTCGGTTTCGGCGGGCACAATGTCGCGCTCGCCTTCGGCCGGTACTGACGGCCAGGTGGCCGGGACACCTGCTAGCCTTCCCGACGCTTCGTTATCGACCTGTGTTCGGTGTCATTGCACGGCCCGGGTGTCTGTGCGCTGGAAAAGGATAAGGCGATGATCGACGAAACCTTCGACGACTATTTGGACGATCAGGGCAATATCGAGATTCCCGGGGACAAGACCCTGATCGACTTCGTCGACAAGCACAGCGTGGAGAACGGCGACGGCCTCGCCTACCGCTTCATCGACTATTCCCGGGAGCGGGACGGCGAATACCGCGAACTCACCTGGCGGCAGTTCGGCGTGCGCCTGCGTGCGGTGGCGGCCCGGCTGCAACAGGTCACGCAGCCCGGTGACCGGGTGGCGATTCTCGCCCCGCAAGGCCTCGACTACGTCGTCTCGCTGTTCGCGGCGGTGTACGCGGGCAATATCGCGGTTCCGCTGTTCGATCCGGAGGAGCACGGGCACACCGACCGGCTGCACGCGGTGCTCGGCGACTGCGAGCCTGCCGTGATCCTCACGGTGGGTTCGGCGGCAAGTGGCGTGCGAAAATTCTTCCGGCACCTGCCACCGCGGGAGCGTCCGCGCATCATCGCGGTGGAGGCCATCCCCGACGGTGTCGGCGCATCGTGGGTGCGCCCGGACATCAATATCGACAGCGTCGCCTATCTGCAGTACACCTCGGGTTCCACCCGGACGCCCGCGGGCGTGGCGATCACCCACCGCGCGGTGGGCACGAATCTTCTGCAGATGATCGACGCGATCGGCGTCACCGAGAATTCGCGCGGCGTCACCTGGCTGCCGCTGTTCCACGACATGGGTCTGCTGGCGGTGATCCTGCCGACCGTCGGGGGCGGGTTCATCACCATCATGTCGCCGAGCGCGTTCGTGCGCCGTCCCTATCGCTGGATCAAGGAACTGGCCGCCGCCTCCGACGGCGCGGGCACTTTCGCCGCCGCGCCCAATTTCGCGTTCGAGCACGCGGCGGCGCGCGGCAAGCCGAAGCCGGGCGAGGAATTGGACCTGTCGAATGTCATCGGGCTGATCAACGGCAGCGAGCCGGTGTCGGTGTCGTCGATGAAGAAGTTCAACGAGGCGTTCGCGCCCTACGGGTTGCCGGAGACGGCGATCAAGCCGTGTTACGGCATGGCCGAGGCGACGGTGTTCGTCTCCGCCACCAGGGCGCAGGACAAGGCGAAAGTCGTGCATGTCGACCGGGCCGAGCTGAACGCGGGGCGGATGGTTCAGGTCGCCGCGGACGCGGACAACGCGATCGCGCAGGTGTCCTGCGGATACGTGGCGCGGTCGCAGTGGGCGGTGATCGTTGACCCCGAGCACGGCACCGAGCGACGCGACGGCGAGGTCGGTGAGATCTGGTTGCACGGCGAGAACATGGGCATCGGATATTGGGGGCGTCCCGAGGAGACCGAGGCCACCTTCCGTGCCGCGCTGACCGCTCGGTTGCCCGAGGGCAGCCACGCGGAGGGCACGCCGCCGGACGCCAACTGGATGCGCACCGGCGACTTCGGCGCGTATCTCGACGGCGAGCTGTACATCACCGGACGGGTCAAGGATCTGGTCATCGTCGACGGACGCAACCACTACCCGCAGGACCTGGAGTTCTCCGCACAGGAAGCGAGCACGGCGCTGCGCCCCGGCTTCGTCGCGGCGTTCTCAGTGCCGGCCAACGAACTGCCCGCGCTGGTCTTCGAGCAGGGCAGCCGCTCCGGGCTGACGTTCGACGCCGAGGACACCTCCGAGCAGTTGGTGATCGTCGCGGAGCGCAATGCCCGCGCGGGCAAGGCCGATCCGCTGCCGATCGCTGACGCGGTGCGCGCGGCGATCTCCCAGCGCCACGGTGTGACCGTTCGTGACGTGCTGCTGGTGCCGGCGGGGTCGATTCCGCGCACCTCCAGCGGCAAGATCGCCCGCCGCGCCTGCCGGGCGGCCTATCTGGAGGGCACGCTGCGCGGCGGCCACCAGCAACAGGCGTTCCCGGACGCGCCGCAGGAGTGGGAGGAGGAGACCGCGGGCGTCGGTTAGAGCCCGGTCTCCGTCTCGTACTCGAATTCCCGCACGTCGGCGCCCACGATTTGGGTGTCGAGGTCGCCGGAGGTGCCCGTGCCGCGGAAGCGTTCCACCGCGGCACGGGTGGTCCAGCGTTCGTAGACGTTCACCCGATCGGGTTCGAGCAGGTCCGCGCCGAGGCTGAAGTCCAGGCAGTCTTCGCAGGCGCGGGCGAGCGCCACGACGTCCCGGCAGCTGTCGAGGTAGCGGTCGCGATCGATGACGCGCAGGTGTCCGGCGACGATCAACATGTCCGGAGTCTAGATCCACGCGGCTTGACCTCGAGTCCGCTAGAGGTTGTGAACTGGCCTGATGAGTGCCGCATCCGTCGCAGCGACGAGCCGTGAGTGCCCGGCGGTAGCCGAAAAATCGGTTGGTCGGCGCGCGTTCCGGTGCGACCCTGAGATGTCGGACCCTGCTGCGAACATCACCGTGGGTCCTGTTCTCCGCCGCCAGTCACACACCTAGGGGGAGTCTTGTCTGTCGCACTGGACGTGTCGTCGGCCGAACCGGAGGCCGATATATCGGAGCGGCCCGCCGCCACCGGCCGCTTTCATTCCCTGCGCCGATTCTGGCCGTATCTGCGTCCGCACGTCCGCATTCTGCTCGCCGCCAGCGGACTCGCGCTGCTGTCCGGCCTGACGGCCGTCGTCATCCCCCTGATGATCGCGCGGATCATCGACGGCCCGGTCGCCCGCCGCGATCTCGCGGGCGCGCTCGGGCCGGTGGCCGTGGTTCTCGCGCTCGGCCTGGTAGAGGCCGCTGGCGTGTGGGGGCGCCGCTGGCTGATCGCCGCGCCCGCGACGCGTATCGAGATCACGCTGCGCGCCAAGATCTTTCGCAAACTGCAAGCGTTGTCGATCGGCAGGCACGACGCGTGGGAGTCGGGCCAGTTGTTGTCCCGCGCTATCGACGACCTGGCCACCATGCGCCGGTTCGTCGCCTTCGCGGGGCCGTTCCTGCTGATCCACTGCGTGATCATCCCGATCGGGCTGCTCGTGCTGATCGGGCTGAGCCCGCAGATCGGCCTGATCTTCGCGGTGATCGCCATTCCGCTGGTGTTCATCTGCATTCGCTTCGAGCGCCGGTACGCGGTGGCGTCGCGGCGTTCGCAGGACCAGTCCGGAGACCTGGCCACCACGGCCGAGGAGTCCGCGCAGGGCGTGCGCGTGCTCAAGGCGTTCGGTCGGGGTGTGTTCTTCGGCCGCCGCTTCACCGCCCAGGCGCAGGAGCTGCGGCAGACCGAGCTGCTGAAGGCGCGCCTGGACGCGACACTGTGGTCGAGCACGTTGAGCATCCCGCAACTGGCCATCGCGTTCGCGCTCGGTTACGGCGGCTACGCGGTGGCGCACGGCACGATGACGCTCGGCACCTTGATCGCGGCCATCACGCTCGCGACCTTCCTGCAGTGGCCGATCATTTGGACCGGCTTCCTGCTCGCGGAGCTGAACGACGCGCGCACCGCGGCCGACCGGTACTGGGAGATCATCGACACCCCGGTCGACATCACCGATCCGGCCGAGCCGGTGAGCCTGCCGGCCCGCATCCGCGGCGAATTGCGGCTGGAGCAGGTGCGTTTCGCGTTCCCCGACGCCGAGCACGAGGTGCTGCGCGAGGTGTCGTTGCGGGTGCGTCCCGGTGAGACCGTGGCGCTGGTCGGCGCGACGGGGAGCGGCAAGACGGTACTGCTCAACTTGATCCCGCGCTTGTACGACGTGACCGGCGGCACGATCACCATCGACGGCATCGATATCGCGGCGATGCGGGTCGCCGACCTGCGGTCGCTGGTGTCGGTCGCGTTCGAGGACCCGGTGTTGTTCTCGGCGAGTGTGCGGGAGAACGTCGCGCTCGGCGACCCGTCCGCCACCGACGCCGACGTGCGCCGCGCCCTGGAGGTCGCCCAGGCCGCCGAGTTCGTCGACGACCTGCCATGGGGCTTGGACACCAGGATCGGCGAACAGGGCCTGAGTTTGTCCGGCGGCCAGCGGCAGCGACTCGCGCTGGCCCGCGCGGTGCTCACCGGCGCGGGCGAAGGCAGGCGCAGCCGGATCATGGTGCTCGACGACCCGCTGTCCGCGCTGGACGTGGAGACCGAGGAGCGGGTACAGGCACGCCTGCGCACCGTGCTGGCCGACGCGACGACGCTGCTGGTCGCGCATCGGCCGTCCACGGCCGCGCTGGCCGACCGGGTGGCGGTGCTCGCCGACGGACGGATCGTCGCCGAGGGCACCCACGATCAATTGCTGCGCACCAGCAGGACCTACCGCGAACTGATGGGAGGTGAGTAACTGTGAGCACCACGACGACTCTCTCGAAAGATGAGGCACCGGAAGGCGATTCGACCGGGCCGGAAGGCGCGGCCGACTGGCGCGGCATCGCGGGGGAGGACAAGGAGGTCACCGAGACCGGCAACCTGGTGCTGGCCGGACGTTCCCGGCGGCTGCTGCTCGACCTGGTCAAGCCGTACCGGAAACTCACCGGCCTCGCGCTGGTGCTCATCGTGCTGGACAACGTCGCGAAGGTGTCCGCGCCGCTGTTCGTCGCGCACGCGCTCGACACGGGCATCGCGCGCGGCGTCGCGGGCGACTGGGCGCCGCTGGCCAGGACCGTGGCCGGATACGTCGGCTCGATCCTGCTCGGCCTGATCTGCACGTACTCGTTCCTGCGGGTGACCGGCAGGCTCAGCCAGAGCGTCTTGTTCGACCTGCGCGTGCGCGCCTTCACGCACGTGCAGCGGCTCAGCGTCGCCTTCCACGAGAAGTACACCTCGGGCAAGGTGGTCGCGCGGCTCACCGGCGACATCGAGACGCTGCAGGAACTGCTGGAGAGCGCGCTCAACCAGGCGCTGAGCGCGATCCTGTCGGTGCTGACCATCGCGGCGCTGCTGATCTACCTGGACCAGGCGCTGGCCGCGATCGTGCTGGCCGGGTTCGTCCCGCTGGTGCTGGTCACCCGCTGGGCGCAGCGCAGGCAGCGGGCGGGCTACCGGCGAACGCGCGCCGCGATCGCCAAGGTGGTCGTGCAGTTCGTCGAGTCGATGGGCGGCATGCGGGCGGTGCAGGCGTTCCGCCGGGAGCAGCGCAACGAGTCGGTGCTCGCGATCGAGGACTCCGAATACCGCCGGGCGACCATCGCGGCCATGCGCGGGATGGGCGACTACTCGGGCCTGACCAAACTGCTCGGCAACCTGACCACGGTGATCATCATCGTGGTCGGCGCCTGGCGGGTGATCGAGGGCGATCTCGCGGTCGGCGTGCTCGCGGCCTACCTGCTCTACCTCAACGAGTTCTACGGGCCGTTGGACGAGCTGGCGCAGGTCTTCAACGCCTATCAGTCCGCGGCGGCCGCGCTGGAGAAGATCTCCGGCGTGCTCGAGGAGGAGCCGTCGGTGCCGGAGCCCGCGCGACCGGTATCCCTGGAGAAGGCGTCCGGCGCGGTACGGATGGACAAAGTGTGGTTCGGCTACTCGGCGGGCTCTACCGCCGATAGGGGCGCATCGGCGCAGTCGGATGATTCCCGGCCGGCCGACGGCGGCCGTCATGCCGGTGCGTCCACGGGTGTGGCCGAGCGCTCCACGAGCAGCGCCGTCGCGGCGGAACCGGCCGCGCCTGCCGACGCCCTGCCGGTACGGTCCGCGGACTCGCCGGAGCGGTCGGATCGCCGGACGCGACCGGTGCTGCCGGAGTTCACCCTGGACATCCCGGCCGGGCAGGTCATCGCGCTGGTCGGTGCGACCGGCGCGGGCAAGTCGACGCTGGCGAAGCTGCTGACGCGGTTCTACGACCCGTCCGGCGGCGTGGTGACCTTGGACGGCATCGACCTGCGCGAGCTGTCCGACGCCGACCTGCGTCGCAACGTGGTGATGGTCACTCAGGAGTCCTATCTGTTCTCCGGTTCGGTGGCCGACAACATCCGGCTGGGCAGGCCCGAGGCCACCGACGCTGAGGTGTTCGCGGCGGCACGCGCGGTCGGCCTGTACGACTTCGTGCAGGCGTTGCCCGATGGTTTCGCCACCGATGTGCGCAAGCGCGGCGGCAGGCTCTCGGCGGGTCAGCGGCAGCTGGTCGCGTTCGCGCGGGTCTTCCTGGCCGATCCCGCCGTGATCGTGCTGGACGAGGCCACGTCGAGCTTGGACATCCCCAGCGAACGACTGGTGCAGCGGGCGCTGGAGACCGTGCTGCACGGGCGCACGGCGGTGATCATCGCGCACCGGCTGTCCACGGTGGCGATCGCGGATCGGGTGCTGGTGCTCGAGTCCGGCCGGATCGTCGAGGACGGCGCGCCGGATGCCCTGATCGCCGGGACCGGCCGGTTCGCCGACCTGCACGCGGCGTGGCGGGAGTCGCTCGTGTGATGAGCGGTGGGTTCTACGGGCCGGAGGTGGATGTCGCTTACGGTAGATACGTGACGACCCCATCCTCCGACCCCGAGAGCCCCGCCGCGAGCACGCAGGAATCCCGGTGGCCGGCGATCCTCACCTGGCGCGCCCACGACGCGACCCGGATGGAGTCGGTGCGGGTGCAGCTCAACGGCAACCGCATCCGCGCCGCCGGGCGCATGATCGGCGGCGCGAGCGCGGACCATCCCGCGTTCAGCGCGTCATACGACCTGGTCACCGATGAGAACGGTGTGACGAAGCGGTTGTCGGTGCGCACCGCGACCGCCGCCGGGGAGCGGCACGCCTCCATCGCCCGCGACGAGGAGAACTACTGGCTCATCGACGCGGGCGGCAACCACGTGCGCTCCACGTTCGCCGGAGCGCTCGACGTGGACGTGGTGCTCAGCCCGTTCTTCAACACCCTGCCCATCCGCCGCTACGACCTGCAACACGCGGTCGAGGACGTGCAGGTCCCGGTGGTCTATGTGCGCCTGCCCGACCTGCTCGTCCAGGAGGCCACGCTGATCTACAGCAGCGCCGCCGACGGCATCAGCGTGCTGTCGCCGGTCTCCAGCGCGACGGTCACGGTGGACGCCGACGGCTTCCTGCTGGACTACCCGGGCCTGGCCGAGCGGATCTGAAACCGCGTTCATCGACGTCCGGCCGCAGCGTCGGCGTGCGCTCCCGGCGCGGCCGGGCGTCCGAAGTCATCCGGTAGCGAGTCGCCGGTGTCCTTCGACGCTGGGCCAGACCGGCTCCGGTGCGCCGACGCCTGCTGGCTGGATCTCCGGGAGGTAGTGCATCTCTGTAGCTCGGGTGCGCCGATTGCGCGGTCAGTCCAGCCGGGTGATGACCCCGCCGCGCTCGCCCGCCGCCCGCAGATCTTCCAGCCAATCCTGGTCGCCGGGACGGATGCCGGTGATTCCCCAGCGCCGCGCGGATTCGTAGCGTCGTCGCGCGTCGTGTCCGGCTTCGACCAGGTCCGCGAGGGACTGCTTGTCGCGCAGGCTGTCGCGCGCCGCGGCGAGCGCGGTGAGTGTTTCGTCCAGAACTTCCAGTAACGCGGCCGAATTCGGTTCGCAGATCGCGCGAACCAGATCGGGCGCCGTGCCCGCGACGCGGGTGCCGTCCCGGAACGACCCGGCCGCGAGTCCCAGTGCGAGATCACCTCCGGTGGCGCCCGCCGCGGCCAGGGTCTCGGCGAGCACATGGGGCAGGTGGGAGATGCGGGCCACCGCGCGATCGTGTTCCGCGGCCACCACCGGCACCACCACCGAGCCGCAGTCCAGCGCCAGCCGCACCACGCGGGTCCATGGGTCGGCTCGCGTGCCCTGGTCAACGCCGACCGCCCACACCGCGTCGCGGAACAACGCGGGATCGGTGGCGGCCCAGCCGGATTCGGACGTACCGGCCATCGGGTGCCCGCCCACGTACCGCGCGGCGAGGCCGTGCTCGCGTACGGCCGCCGCGACCGGTCCCTTCACGCTCACCACATCGGTGAGCGCGCACTCCGGCGCGTAGTCGGCGATCGCCGAGAGCATGTGGTGCACCGCGGGCATCGGCACCGCGACCACGATCAGCGCGTCGTTCTCCGCTGCGCGCCGCAGCGCGGCCGGTAGGTCTTCGGTGACGTCGAACCCGTCCGCACGGGCGGCCCGCGCGCCCACCGGGGAGCGGTTGTATCCCCAGGCGTCGTAGCCAGCGGCGACGGCCGCGCGTAATAGCGACCCGCCGATCAAACCGGTCCCGAGGACGCATACGGGTGCTTTCTTCGCCGAAGTCACCGGAACAGATTGGCATACGACTTCAACATTTCCGCTCGAGCAGACTACCGTTGCGGCCATGGCAGCACAGCGCTCGGGCACGAACAGGGCGGCGTCGGACGATTACGACGACGTGGAAGGGTTCGCAGTGGCGGTTGTCCGCGAAGAAGGCAAATGGCGGTGCAGTCCGCTGAGCCGGGACGCGCTCACCGATTTGTCCGCCGCGGAAAACGAACTGAAGGCTTTGCGCAGCTCCGGAGCGGTGTTCGGATTGCTCGACATCGACGACGAGTTCTTCATCGTGCTCCGGCCCGCGCCGAGCGGGACCCGGATGCTCGTCTCGGACGCCACGGCCGCGATCGATTACGACATCGCCGCGGACGTCCTAGAGGCCCTGAACGTGGAAATCCCCGATATCGATCCGGACGAACTGGACGACGTGGAGCCGTGGGAGGAGGGCGACCTCGGCGTGCTCGCCGATCTCGGCCTGCCCGAACCGGTGCTGAGCGTCATCCTCGCCGAGACCGATCTCTATCCGGACGAGCAACTGGGCATGATCGCCCAGCGTCTCGGCTTCGCCAGCGAATTCGCCGCGGTGCTGGACAAGCTACCGCGCTGACGTGGGCGTTCTGCCGGACGACCCGTTCCTATCGGACGCCGCCATGGTGCGCGCGGCCATCGATGCCGCCGCGGCGGCGGGGGAGCGGGACGTACCCGTCGGCGCGGTGGTATTCGACTCGGCCGGAAGAGAACTCGCCCGCGCCGCGAACGCGCGAGAAGCACTGGGCGACCCGACCGCGCACGCGGAGATCCTGGCGCTGCGCCGCGCCGCCGCCGTCCACGGTGACGGGTGGCGGCTGGAGGGTGCCACGCTCGCCGTCACGCTGGAGCCGTGCACCATGTGCGCGGGCGCGCTGGTGCTCGCGCGGGTGGGCCGCCTGGTCTTCGGCGCCTGGGAGCCGAAGACCGGCGCCGTCGGCTCCCTGTGGGACGTGGTGCGTGACCGTCGTCTCAACCACCGGCCCGAGGTGCGCGGCGGGGTGCTCGCGGACGAATGCGCGGCGTTGCTCGACCAGTTCTTCCGCACCCAGCGCTGAGCCCCACCCCTGGTCAACAGGCGATTTAGTGATCCGGCGCCCGTCCGGTATGGTTGTCGGCGGTGGCGTGTCCGAGCGGCCTAAGGAGCACGCCTCGAAAGCGTGTGAGGGGTAACCCCCCTCCGAGGGTTCAAATCCCTCCGCCACCGCTCCAGCCCTTCACCTGTTAGCCCAGGTGAAGGGCTTTTCCTTTGCTCAGTCAGCGGCCTGGTCACTAGCAGAACACATCGCCGTCGCGCCGAACAACGCACTGCTAGCCGGGCGCGACGCGGGCGGTGGGAATCAACCGCCCGCGCCTTCATCATTCCGGCGTGCCGGGCATCGCGGACGCGTCGAACGAGAGCAGCTCCCAGCTGTGGCCGTCCGGGTCGTCCACAGCACGGTTGTAGAGCCAGCCCATGTCCTGAGGTGGGCGCGGCTCGGATCCGCCCGCCTTCACGGCGGCGTCGGCCAGCCGATCGACGTCCTCCTTCGACTCGGCGGGCAGCGCGAGGATCGACTCGATCGCACCGGAGGCGATGGGCCGCGAGGTGAATCCGGCGAACTGCTCGTGCGTCATGAGCTGCACGGTCACCACTTCGCCGAGGGCGACCTGTGCGGAAGTCTCGTCGGTGAACTGCGGGTTGAGCACACCACCCAGCGCCAGGTAGAACGATGTGCTCGCGTCCAGGTCGGTGACCGGCAGGTTGACATAGATCTGTGTGAAAGCCATTGGTATTCCTCGGTTCTTGTCGCCGGGCCGTCCGGCTGATTTCGAACCTATGGCCGCACCGCGGCCTCGGTCTTGTACAGCAGCGACAGGATCTCGTCAGCGGCGGGCCGTCGCAGCTGTGTCGCCGTCAAGCCGACGAACCGGGTCAGCGACCGCGCCAGATGTGGCTGGTCGTGATACCCGACCAGATGTACGACCTCTGTCGCGGCCACGCCCTGCCGCAGCAGCATCGTGGCCTGCCGAGCCCGCTCGATCCGCCGGATCATGCCCTGAGTCAGGCCCGTCGCGGCGGCGACCCGGCGCTGCACCGAGCGCGGAGTTACCAGCACCGGCCGCTCCCCGGCGACGACGTCGGTCACCAACGGGTCCCGCACCAGCAACCCCGCCCGGACCAGGCGCTCCACGAACGTCTCCGCGTTCTCGTAGGTGGGGATCTCCCACTCGCTCCCCTGCAGCACGAAGGAGCGCGGCGTCGTATACGGGCTCGACACGCTGCCGTCCACAAGTCCGCTCACGGGCAGATTCCGGAGAAAGGCGCCGTGCCGGAAGATCACGCCGAAGGTGCAGCCCAGCCCGCCACCCAACGGCACCACGGTTGGTCGGGTCTCGGGACCGCGGACCGAAACGGTGGTGACGCCGTCCGACGCCCACACCAGCAGTTCCCAGTTCGAGTTCGCGACCGAGACCATGCGCTCCGGAGCGAAGACACCATGCCCACCGATCGGCGCCACCCGGTAAACGCCCTCGACATAGGGCGAGTCCGACAATCGGTACTCCAGTCCTGGAATGCCCTCAAACCGGTCGAGCGCCACGTCCGGCATCGTAGCGCCGCGCCCGGCTGGTCAGCGGCCTGGTCCCTAGAAATAGTCTTTGAGCATTTCCGTGGACCACGCAGCTTGCCGGACGTCTCCGCGCGGGCCGAACTCCGCGAACCAGGGTTTGATGTCCAGCACGGGTGTGCCGTCGACGGCGTCGAGTTCCGCGACGTGCAGGTCGCGGCCGTGCACTCGGAGCAGTCGGCATCGCGAGACGCCGAGCCAGTTGATGCGCCGCATGTTCCTGTGCCCGAAGATGCCGACCTTCGGCCATTCGGGATTGTCGCGGGCGCTACGCGCACCGAAATGCAGGTCCGTCGGGTCGGTGAGGTGGAACCGGAACACGATCTCCAGGTGGCTGAACTCCTCCAACCCCTGCACCGACTCTTCGGTGAACCGGGGGTCGTCGACGCGGATGATCGCCTCGGTGCCACCCCAGTGATCATCGGTCGGTTCGCGCCGTCCACCTACAACGTGCGCAACCGGCACTACTTCGAACACTTCGTCAGCCATACGACCCCTGTCCTACTTCTTGTTTGCGGCTAGATACTCGGCTGCCTGCTCGTCAGTCTCGCGGACACCGGGAATGGACTGGCCGCGGTACCGTGCCAGCGTCGAGCGTATGTCGCGCGCCACGTTCCGGGTGCGCCCGGACTGCACCCCGCCCATGGCGTCGAGTGCTGAACGCCAGGTCGCGCAAGCCTGCTCGATTTCGCCGCTGCGGGCCTGCACTGTGCCGAGGTAACCAAGAGTCACCGCATGGGTTCGTGTGAACGCGGTGGCCTTGCGCTTACGGACGCTGAGCTGGAATTGGTCAGCGGCCCCGGCGAGATCGCCCGTATCCCGCAGTGCGCACGCAGTTTCGTGGGCGAGACTCGCCTCGGAGAAGAAGAACACCCGAGTGGGTTCGGGATCAGAGTCGGAGACTGCCGCGAGATCCTGCTCGGCCTGGAGCAGTGCTTTCGCTGACTCGGCGGGCCGACCGGCCGCGCTCAATGCTTTCGCGTGCACCACCTTCAGCAGCGCGCGCTCGCGGGGGCACGCCGCCCGGTAGCGCGCGCCGCCGACGGATGCTTCGGCCAGCTGTAGGCCCTGCTCAGAGTGTCCTAGGTCGACGGCCTGGTGGGCCATGGCGCGCAGCACGTGACCGGCCAACGGCGCGTCTTCGGCTTCGGCGGCAAGCTGGGTCGATGTGGCGAAGTAGCGTTGTGCGGCTGCGTGCTCGTCGTTGTCGAAAGCCATCCACCCGACGAGATAGGCCATTTCCGCCGCTGCGGAGAACATTTGGCGACGCACCGTCTCGCTGGCGAAGGACCCCTTCAGATAGCCGGTTACCTCGTTGGTCAGATACTGAACGACGGCTGTTCGTCCATGCCCGCCACCGAGCCGCTGATCTATCTGCGAGAAGACGAGCATCACGTCTCGTACAGCGGCTACGTCGGCTTCCCCCACGTAGCGGACTCGAGATTCCTTACGAGTTAGGGCGGACGCGTGGTCGAGCCAGTCGGGAAGCAGGACGGACGCGCTGAGTGCTGTGGAGTATCCGACACGTAGGAAAGAACGCCGTTCCACATCAGCCTTTCCGAGATTGAGCAGGGTCGCTACCGGATCTTGGATGCGACCAAAATGCTTCTCGTAACACGCTATGACATCAGGCGTCGGTGTGCGTTCTCCGGTCTCGTAGTAGGCAAGCACAGACTTGCTGTAGTGAATCTGAGCAGATAGTGCGGCCAGGGACACTCCAGCGGCTTCTCGGGCCGCTCGGAGCTGCGCACCGACGATAGCGGCGTGACCGTCCATACCGCCGAATCTAGCTGGTAATGGCCACGCAGACAGCCAGTTGTGGATGCGCTGTGGACGCCGATCCATGTTGTTCGATGCACATTCCGTGGTCATCTGAATACGCGCCCGGCAGGGAGTGCGGAACCGCAAGCGGCACAGGACATCCGCTTCCGTCCTCGGGTACCGGTCAGGGGGTTGTCGAGGACCGGGCGCACCTCGATGCCCCTCCGATTCGAGTAGAGGTCTGTATGGGCCACATAGCGTTTGGGGATACGCCGATGTCCCGATGTGCCTATTACCGGAATGTGTGCGACATACCCGCGAGGGTGGATCCGCCGCATGTGGGTCGGATCGTGGCCCGCTGCGGTTCGGTGTGGGCGATCACCATGCCCGCCGTGCTGGGGCACGACGTGAAGGTGTGGATGCAGAACCAGGGTTACAAGCTGGGGCCGATTCTGTCGCATCCCCGTTCGCAGCGCTGGACGTTCATCATCCGGCCGGACGCGCCGGATGATGTGCGGTTGTTCGCTGAGATGTTCCGGTTCAACGTCTCCATCGTGCGCGACGGCGGAACGATCGGGTTGCCGAGTCCAGCCGATCGCGGGACGGCTTTTCGAGCGTGGATTGTGCGTCCGGACAGCCACGTTCGCCCTTCGGGGTGGGTGATAGTGCGGGCGATACGGGACATCGCGGAGGTGAAGCGGGCCCAGCGCCGGCGGGTACTGGCTTATGCCGGACAGTGACGAACCCGAGCGTCCTGCGCTGCGACTGCTCCAGGGCGGGAAGTCGCACAGGTTCGATGTCGAGGCAGCGTGGGCGCGGTTGTATGACCGGCTGACTTCGCACAGCAACCCGACCCTGCCGTTGATGAGCCGCGACGCCGCCGACAAGGCACTGGACGCGCACGACGGTTGCGACCCGTTGCAGTGTTCGACTCGGGTCACGGCGGAAATCGTGACCCGCGACGACTACCGGTGGTTCCGGGAACGGGGCATGTGATGACATCTCCGCCGCCGGACGAACCGGACGTGCACTTGTCGGTGTTCCTGCACGGCGCGCGGTTCGACTTCGCCGCTTGCCTCACCGCCGCTGTTCTGTTTGTGCAAGAACATCGGAAACGGCACTACGTCGACGCGGTGCACGTGCTTCCGGATAGTGCCGAGGGCTGGCCCAGATTGCCGTGTGAACGGCTGTATATCGAGCGATGATGTGGGTTCCTTGCCCGGTGGACCTGCACGCGCGACACTGACCTGTTCGGGCCGTGACGAGAAGGAGTTGGATGTGGGGAATGACGAGCAGTTGACCATCGATCTCGGCGTGCCCGTCGAGCGGACCGAATGGGGCAAATGGGTCGACCCGGAGCGCCGCCAGGCTCAAGTGCGAAAGTTCATGGATCATGCCGGATTGCGGCGCATTCCATCGGAGCCGTGGCCGGAGGAGTCGGCGGAAGTCAAACGGCTTGATCCTGTCGTTGCGGAGCTGTTCCCCGACCTGGCGACGGCGATGGCACCCGAGAACGCGGACATGGCGGACGCATTCATATGTTTTATCGGTGAGTGCTTCATGAAATTCGCGGGTGCCGAGTGGGTCGAATTCAAATGGTTCGGTCGCGATCATTCGTTCTATGACCACGTGAATCCGGCTTTGCGATTCGACACGTTGGACGAAGACGTGGACACCATATGGGGACTGATGGGAAGCATGATCGACTTCGACCCCGAGGTTTACGACGGAATGTTCTCGAAAATGGCAGCCATCTTCCGTGAATATGCGGCCTATCACCAAGAGAAGCTCGACGATGAAGCCTCGACGGCTCGATGAAGGTTTTTGAACAACCTCTTTGACCACGATGTTCTGCCCACCGGGGGGTGTGGCCCGCAATGGACGAATACGACAGAGACCGCGACCGGGTCCCGAACCATGAACGCGGCAGAATTTTCGAGAACGGCATCGATCGATTCTTTCGCGACCGCGAGAACGGGTATATTCCAGGGTCGCGCATATACGAGACCACCAAAGGGCGGATCCGTGTAGACCACTCCAAGGAGGTTGGCGCGCGGACATTCACCATAGAAGATAAGTCCGGGCAGATCGGAGGACAGAAGGACAGAAAGCAACTGGAGGCGATGCGAGAGATTCTCAAAGAGAATCCGAATCATCAGCACATGTTGCGATCCGTTGAAGGCGAGACGGTAGCGAAAGATCTACAGAAACTGATAGACGGCTTGATCCGCGATTTTCCGAGCCAATTTCATCATAAGATAATCTCACGTTCCGATGCCCGCGAGATCTGGGCACTAGGTCTCGCCATGGAGCGCGGAAAAGGGCAACAGCTCGAATTTCCGGGCATTCGCGAGAGAGCTCGACAAGGGAAGGCCCAGGCTCTAGAGAAGCGACGCGCGAAAATCGCGGAGCTGGCGCGAGCGCGTGAGCGAGCTGAAAAGTTCCGTAGCATGCTGAGATTCCGCGAAGCCGCTGCGCGGGGCCGGGTGGACGCAGCGCAGAAGATCGAACGTGATCGGCAGGCCAGAGAAGAAGCCGAGCGGTTCAGACTGGCGCGCGGAGCCGATGAGCGTGCACGAGTTGAACGGGCGGCTGCCGAACGGGTGGCGCAGGAGTTCCCAGTGTCCACCCAGTACCAGGAACGCGAAGCTGTCGACACCGGGCGGCGGTCGGGGAGCGACGGGGCGGAGGTTGCAAGCGTCGAGCGCGCAGCGGCCGAGGCCCGCGCGGCAGCCGAGAAGGAACGAGAGGCTGCTTTCAAGGCGCGTGAGGCGGCGGAGAAGGAACGCGCCGAAGAACGGGCGCGGTTGCAGGCGCGGGGGATTTCGCCGGAGGTGGTGCAGCTCCTTCAGATCGGTCAGGCGGAACCGCCGTCGGCGGCGGTGCGGGAACCTCCCGGCACGTCGCCGCGGGTGCGGCGTGGTCATTGGCACAGTCAGGACCGGAGTCGGGCGATCGAGCGTGGCCGGTGAATCGTCTTGCCGACTTCGACCCGGCGGTCTCCGCGCGGCCGGATGGCGTGGCGCTAGTCTCAGGTCCGAGAGGTGAGTGATCAGCAGGACGAGTCGAAGGAGGTCGCTCCGGGGTGGGTGAACCCGACCATCACTACTGGATGAACCGCGCTATCGAGCTCGCGCGTCAGTGCCCGATGGCCGAGGGTGCGTTCTCGGTGGGTGCGGTGATCGTCGCCGACGGGGCGGAGATCGCGACCGGTTATTCACGAGAGTCCGATCCCAAGGAGCATGCCGAGGAGGCCGCGCTTCGCAAGCTCGATCCGGCCGATCCCCGGCTGGCGCGCGCGACGATCTACAGCACGCTGGAGCCCTGCTCGGAGCGGGGGACGAAGGACCGGCTGCCGTGCACCGACCGGATACTGCGGGCCGGTATACCGGTCGTGGTGATCGCGTGGCGCGAGCCGTCGACGTTCGTGGTGAACTGCGTGGGAGTGGAGAAACTTCAGCGGGCGGGCGTCGAGGTGATCGAGCTCGCCGACCTGGCCGAGGCGGCGATGTCGATGAACCGGCACCTCGACCTGTCCTGATCAGTCGTAGTCCCAGTACTGCAACCAGCGCACCGACGCGAACAGCAGCAGCGTCAGCGCGTAGAGCACGACGACCACCGCCGCCCCGGCGACGCTGATGCGCGGGCTCGCGCCGTCAACCGGGTCCAGCCACCGGCGAAACCAGCGAGCGACGGCTGGCGAGAGGAAATAGCTCATCAAACCCACGCTCACGATCTGGCTGAGCCACAGCGCCAGCCACGGCTGCGCGCCGAGCCGGTCGAGCACCGGGCCGAGGAATCGGGACAGCACCATCACCGTCGGATACAACACCAGCAACACCAGCATGGCGGTCTTCCAGGCCGGCGTCATCCTGGTCTCGCCGTCGACCGTGCGCACGGTCGAGCCGAACGGTGTGGTGTGCGCGTCCACGGTGAAGTCCTCGGTCAGCTTCGCGCGCAATTCCGGTAAGGCGGCGGCGCGTTCGTCCGAGCCGAGCCAGTCGGTCAGCTGACGTTGGGTGCGGAATCTGAGCACCGAGAACCAGCGCCCATCGTCAACGGGGAAAAGCGCCGCTCCTTCGAACCCGGAGAATCGCGAACTCGCCGCCACGAGCTGCGCTTCGGTCGCCTGGAATTCGTCCTCCTTGCCGTCCGCGACGCTGTGCCGGAACACGCAGACGCCCGGCGGGGCCGCCCCGCCTTCCACGAAGATCAGATCCGAACTCTTGCAATGGAAGCCGCGCGATTCGCCATCGGACACGACGGCTGCCCGTTCGGCCGAGTCCAGGAATTCATGGAGCGATGGCTCGGAACGGAACGTGACGCTGAATCCCGCTTCGAGCATCGGGCTTCCGGTCACCGCGACCGACGAATGCATGAATCCTTGTATTCCGCAGGCGATTCGGCGCAGCCTATCGAGCCAATCCCGGAATGCCGCTTCGTGTGCCGGTCGATGAAAGACCGTCACGACAGTAGCGGCATTCATATCACGTCGACGCGGCGGCCCCGCACATAGACCTCGGTGATCGCGGGTTCGCGAATACCCATCAGCAGCGCGAACAGGGTCTGATCCCGAGCCAGTACCGGGTCGTCGGAACGAATGCCGTAGGCCAGCGTGCTTTCCAGCGTCGGGACCCGCGCCGGATCGATCACGATGAAATCGGCTTCCTTACCGAGGTCGAAGTTGCCGAAACGATTCTCCATATCCAAGGCGCGCGCACCGGCCAGCGTACCGGTGAACAGCATTTCGGCCGGATGCATCGACACGCCTTGCTCGCCCGGTTCGGAGATGTGCACCTTGAACGCTGCCGACAGCACCTGCGGGATCAGCCATTCGTCTCCGCCGCCGTAATCGGTGCCCGCGGCCACCGTGACGCCCGAGGCGAGCGTGCGCTGCCACGGCATCGTGCCGGAGCCGAGGAATTGCTGCGAGACCGGACAGTGCGCCACCGACGTGCCGGTTTCGGCCATCCGCCGCAGCTCGACATCCTGGCAGTGCACGCAGTGGGCGAGGATGCTGCGCCTGCCGAGCAGGCTCTTGCCGCCCACCGCCGACCCCGGCAGGAACTTCCCGTCGTAGGTGTCCAGGTAGGTCGCGACGTCGTACGCCTGCTTGGTGCTGTCGACTTCGCCGGTCCCAGGACGGTTGTTCTCGTTGAGGTGACTGTGGAAATAGACGCCGCGTTCGCGCACCGAATCGTAGAGATCGCCCAGGTTTTTCAGCGTCTCGCGCGTGACCGCCAACGAGAATCGCGGCACGATCGCCACGTGCAGCAGCGCCGTGTCCACGTCACCGGTGTCGGCGGCGTGCCACTTGTCGATCTCTTCGCTGGTCAAACGGATGGCGTCGGCTTCGGTGGTGATGAGTGCGGCCGCCGCGTCCGCTCCGGTCGTTTGGATGCCACGGCCCGCGACCATCCGCAGACCTCGCCGCCGGGTCTCGGTGAACAGCGCGTCCTGCGCGTGCGGGAACGCCGAACCGAAGACCATCGCCGCCGTGGTGCCCGCGGCGATGCGCCGCGCGCAGAATTCGGTGGCCGCCGAGCGCGCGAATTCCGGGTCGGCATAGCGGGATTCCGCGGGATAGATACATAATTCGAGCCATTCCAGCAGCTGGCCGCCGCCGTAGGCATCTCCCGCGAAAGTCTGCGGGAAGTGGATATGCGTGTCGACGAACCCAGGAAGCAGGAACCCGGGGCGATGGTCGAACACTTTTTCGGAATGGTGTTCGGCCGGGATATCGGAGCGCGGTCCGCAGAATACGACCCGGCCGCTCTCGTCGATCACCAAAGCCCCGTCGGGCACGTCGGTCAAAGCGGCGGCCGCATCGCCGGCAGCGGGACTTCCGGCGATGTGGAAAATGTGCCCCAAGTGGACTTGGCTCACCATTCGAGCAAAACACACATTGATCCGGCGCGCGAGCGGATCGGGTGAAATGCGGTCAGACGCCGCGCGAGAACAACGCCACCGGCGGCGGCATGCGATACCCGGCGAGTTTGATGAATCGGGCGCTCACGCCGCGCTGCCCGTCCTCCAGCGGGCCCGCTCCGACCGTGTTCATCATCCGGTTGATCACGTTGAAGCAGGTGCCCACCCAGACGGCCTCGTCGAACGCCTCCCGGGAGACGCCGGCCAGCCGGACCACCGCGGCGTCCTCGGCGGTCAACCCGGCGGGGTCACGAGCCATCTTCGCGAGGAAGTCGAGCATGACGCGCGCCTCGGGGCGCAGCGGGGAGTCCGCGCCGCCCGCCAGGGCTCGGGTCACCACATCGGCGTCGATGTAGGCGCCCGCGATCGCCTCGTGCGAGGTGGCGCAGAACGGGCACTCGTTGGCCTGCGAGGTGTGCGTCGCGAAGATCTCGCGTTCGGCGACAGTCCAGTACGACGGTCCGCGCATGATGTCCTGGATCAGGTCCGACAACGGCGAACCGAAGAACCGGTGCCGGTAGAACAGCACTTTGAGCACGGCTGGCACCTCGACGCCGCTGAACCGGCGCATGGTCCACAAAACGAGTCTGGTCGGCCGGTCGTGGCCGGATCGCACTGCCTCCAGCCACATCTCAGTGCCCCTCCCAAGCCAGGCGCGCGGCGCGCAGGCGCCGGTCGGCCGCGCCGTAGGCGGCCGCCGCGGTCGCCTCGAAGATCTCGTCGTCGCTGTGCCCGGCCGCTTTCAACGCCGCGATCTCCTGCTCGGTGACCCGGTAGGACCGCTCGGCCACCAAATCGGCGAAGGCGGCGAGTTCCGCCGGCACGTCCTGACCGGAGTCGGCCGTCCCGGCGGCCCTGGCTTTCAGCGCCCGGCGGACCGGGCTCGGCAGCCGCCCCGGGGCGGACTCGAGGTGCTCGCCGAACCGCTGCCACTTCTCACTCATCGAGCCACGCATGGCCTCATTCTGTCCGACGCCGACCGCCCGCGCTGAGAATCGGCGCAGCGCTACGGGTTGTCGTCCTTCGCCCTGCGCAACACGGCCTTTCGGCCGTCGAGGTCGACTCCGGCCAGCGGCGGCGCGCCCTGCTCCTGCTCGTCCCGCAACATCGACACCGACTCACGGTGGTCCAGCTCCATGCGCTTGGTCGCGTAGAACAGCGCGGTGAACTCGTCGGTGAACGTGCCGGAGATGGGGGTGCGGCGGCGCCTGCGGCGTTTGTTCACGGTCAGCTCGTAGACGGCCACCAGCACGAGCAGGATCACCCAGCCGGGAATCGACCACTGGAACAGCGCTGCCATGCCACCGAAGCTACCAGCCGACGCCCCCGCCGAACCGGGGCGAAAATTGCCCGTTTCGCGATGGGTAACGCCGATGATCGCGGGTATACGCCCGATACGGAAAGTGCGGGAAGGACGCGATGCCACATGCGCCGTCGGACGATCCGCGCGGGAGCGATGCGCGAGAGAGACATGAGAATCGGAAGTGTAATCGTCTTGATCTGGTTGCTGATCGGCGTGGTCGCCGCAGCACAACGCCATTATTTCGACAGTGGGCCGGTCAACTGCGCCGGTTTCGGCACGATCGCCGTCACGGTGATCGCGGGGCCGCTCAACTACATGGGCGTCAACCCGAAGGTCGCGGATTGCAATGTCCCGCAACCGAGCCCGTAATTCGATCGAGTGACGGCGGACGGCCGGGTGGGTATACCACCCGGCCGTCCGCTTGTGTACGCGGCCGTAAACCAAATGTTTGCTAGTCAGCGAGGTGGTCGCATTTTCCTAGGTTTCTTTGGATAGCTGTCGGTGTGCCCGGGTATCCCCCTTCGACGGGGAGCACGGAAGGAACCGATGAGATGCGTGATTACGGACGTCGGGGGCGTGATTACGAACGTCGCGCGCGTGACGGGCGCGGCTCCGGTGCAGGCTCCCGGGTATTCGGGTTCCTGCTGCTGGCCTGGCTGGCCATCGGTTTGCTCGCGGCCGGTCAACGGCACTATTTCGACAGTGGCCCCCCGATCAACTGCGCCGGTTGGGGCACGATCGGTCTCACCGCCCTCGCCGGTCCGCTGAACTATGTGGGGGTGAATCCGAAGGTCGGTAGCTGCGAGCTGCCCCAACCCAGCGGGTGAAACGCACTCGGCCCCGTATCCGGAGTCCGGATACGGGGCCGAGGCAGGTCCTTGCGATCAGCTCACGCCGACCGGCACCTTCGCCGTCTCGGCGGAACGCCGCTGCAGCTCACGCAGCTTCGTGCCCTCGACGTCGATGTCGGGCAGGATGCGGTCGAGCCACTTCGGCATCCACCACGACCACTTGCCCATCAGCACCAGCAGCGACGGGATCAGCACCATGCGGACGATGAACGCGTCCAGCAGCACGCCCGCCGCCAGGGCGAAGCCGAACGACTTCGCCGTCACGTCGGTCTCCAGCAGGAACGAGCCGAACACCGAGATCATGATGATCGCCGCCGAGGTCACCACACGCGCGCCGTGGTGGTAACCGGCGACCACCGCCTCCTTGGCCGACTTGCCGTGCACGAACTCCTCGCGCATCCGGGTCACCAGGAACACCTGGTAGTCCATCGCGAGGCCGAACACCAGGCCGATCAGCATGATCGGCATGAAGCTGACCAGCGGGTGCGGGTCCTCGATCAGGCCGAGCTTGCCCTCCTGGAAGATCAGCACGGTCGCGCCGAAGGTCGCGGCCATCGACAGCAGGAACCCGAGCGCCGCGGTGAGCGGCACCAGGATCGACCGGAACACCAGGATCAGCAGCACGAACGCCGCACCGGCCACGATCGCCAGGTAGGGCACGATCTTGCTGAGCAGCACGTGGTCCACGTCGGCGAAGATCGCCGTGGTGCCGGTGATGCCGTACTCGATGCCGTACTCGGCCTTCAGCTGGCCTTCGGCCTCCCTGGCGTCGCGCACCAGGTCCTTGGTGGCCTGGTTGTTGGGCCCGGACTTCGGCACGCCGTTCAACATCGCGCCCTGCTGGTCCTGGCTGAACTGCGGCTCGGTCACGTAGTCCATGTCGGGGTAGGACGCGAGCTTGTCACGCAGTGCCTTCACCGCGGCGTCCCGGTTCTCGGGGGGGACGGCGCTCAGGTCGGCGACCACGTTCAGCACGCCGTTGCTGCCTTCGCCGAAGCCTTCGGTCCGCAGCTCGTATGCCTTCCTGATGGTGGAGGTCTTCGGCATGCTGTCCTCGCCGGGCAGGCCCAGGTTCAGGCCGGCCGCGGGGGCGGCGAGCGCGCCGAGCACCACGACGCTCAGGATCAGCGCGACCCACGGCGCGCGGCCGATCAGGCGGCCGAAACGCATGCCGTTGGTGACCGAGTTCTCGTCCTCGGGATCGTGCTGGGCGACCACCGGCAGCTTCGGCTTGAACAGGAACCGGCCGAACGCGCCGAGCAGCGCAGGCATCAGCGTGATCGCGGTGAGCACGGCGAAACCGGCGGCGATCGCGCCGCCCAGACCCATGAACGTCATGAACTGGACGCCGACGATGCTCAGACCCGCGAGCGCGATGATGACGGTCAGACCGGCGAACACCACGGCGGAACCGGCCGTGCCGAGCGCGGTGCCCGCCGCCTCTTCCGGCGAATCCTGCACCGCCAGTTCGTGCTTGTACCTGGACACGATGAACAGTGCGTAGTCGATGGAAAGCGCGATGCCGATCATCGAGGCCAGGAAGGTGGTGAAGCTGGGGATCTCGATCACCGAGGTGCCGAGCATGATCAAGGAGGTGGCCGCGCCGAGGCCGATGATCGCGGTGACGATCGGCACGAACGCCGCGACGATGGCGCCGAACGCCACGACCATCACGACCAGCGCGACGGCCATGCCGATCATCTCGGACTTGCCGCTCGGCGCTTGCTGCTTCTGCGCGATCGAGCCGCTCATCTCCACCGTCAGCCCGGCGTTGCGCGCGTCGGCGGCGATGTCGTAGGCCGCTTCCCGGTTGGCGTCGGTCACGTCGGTGACCTTCGCGATGGTGAACGGGACATTGATCACGGCCACGGTCGCGGGCGCGGTCTTGCTGAGCACGTTCAGCGGGGCGCCACTGCACTGCGCGGGGTCGGGATTGCTCAGGCAGCCCATCTTCTCGGCCGCTTCGACCGGGTTGGTGATGGGCTTGCTGTGGTCGACGATGTCGAGCTGGCCGAGCTTGGCGATGAACGCGTCCAGCGCCGCACGGTTCGCCGGATCGGTCAGCGTCTGTCCCTCCGGCGCGGCGGCGACGTAGGTGCCGGTGACCGCGTCCAGCTTGAACGCGGCGGAGGCGCCGGGGAAGTGCTTGTCGAGAATTTCGTTGGCACGCTCCGAGGGCAGGTCGGGCATGCTGAAGTCGTCGCTCATCGGCTTGCTGAGCTGCGCGCCAAGGCCACCTAGGAGCACGAACAAGACGAGCCAGACGGGAAGCACTATCCACTTCCGGCGGAAGGCGAACTTCCCCCATCTGTACAGATAAACGGACACGAGTGGTTACTCCTAGCGATGACTGGGATCGTGCTGGTTCTGCGTGTAGACAGCACTCGCGGAGGTGCCCTGCCTGCCTCCGCCTCCACTGACGCTTTCTGCCTACCGTGCGGTAGGTAGACTACCCAGCGGCTAAGCGGAGGTACAACCTCTATTCTGCGGGCGAGATTCGCTCGATGCGAAGGTGATGAGAGGATCATCGGATGGCTGTGCGTGACACACCCGGCGCTGTCGCCGCAGGTGGAGGCACCAAAAGCGCGATTCGGGACGCCGCGGTGAAACTTTTCGGAGCCAAAGGATTCGAGCAGACGAGCCTGCGTGAGGTCGCGGATGCGGTAGGAATCACAAAGGCGTCGCTCTACTATCACTATGCGTCGAAACTCGATCTGCTATTGGCGATCATTGATCCGATCGTCGATCACATGCGCTCGGTGGTGAGCGATCTCGACCAGGTCCCGCACGACAGCGAGAGCATCCGCCGGGTGCTGCGAACGTATCTGCGCGGTCTGATCGATCACCGTGACGCCGGGGCTCTGGTCGTGCGCGACACGGTCGCGATCATCAACGCCATGGCCGACCGTTACCCCGATCTGAGGGACACCACCCGGGAACTGCGCTTGTGGCTGGCCGGGCCGGACGCCACCGAGGAAGCGCACCTGCGCGCCTGCGCCGCGCTCGAGGTGATCGGTGTCGCGCTGGTGTCCAAGGAACTCGTGCCTGGTGCGGACGACTCGCTGGTGGAATCGTCACTGCTGGACGCCGCGACCTGCGTGCTCGCGGGCGGCGGCGCCGCGTAGATTCGAGCCATCCCCTCGACGCCAGGAGTCGCCGCTGTGCACATCACCGCGAAGGTCGATTACGCGGTGCGGACGCTGCTCGAAATCGCCAGTGCGCCGCGGCTGGACCGGTCCGTGGTCGGTCTCGGCGCACCCGTCGTGCAGGCCGCGCCGGTGGTCAAGGCCGAAGCGATCGCCACCGCCCAGCGGATCCCGCCCAAGGTGCTCGAGTCGGTGCTCGGCGAACTGCGCCGCGCCGAACTCGTGATCAGCAGACGCGGCCCGGACGGCGGCTATTGGCTGGCCAGGCCGGCCGCCGAGATCTCCATCGCCGACGTGATCCGCGCGATCGAGGGCCCGCTGGCGTCGGTGCGCGGTGCGCGACCGGAGGACGTCCACTATGCCGGTGCGGCCGAGCCGTTGCAGCGGGTGTGGATCGCGCTGCGGGTCAATATTCGCGCGGTGCTGGAGAACGTCACCATCGCCGACATCGCGAGCGACCGGCTGCCCGGATTCGTCGGGGCGCTCACCGAGGATCCGGGCGCCTGGGCGCGCCGTTAGCCCCGCACATCACAACGGGAGAGCATCCATGCAGGTCAGAAATCATCAGGGCGTATCGAGCCGTCAGCCGGTAGCCTGCGACTCATCATGCTGATCCAACTGCTCCGCTCGCATCTGCAGCCCTACCGCGCCCAGTTGGCGGGGGTCGTTGCGCTTCAGCTGATTTCCGTGATCGCGATGCTGTATCTGCCGAGCCTGAACGCGGACCTCATCGACAACGGCGTCACCAAAGGCGACCTCGGCTACATCTGGACCACCGGCCTGTGGATGCTGGCGGTCACGGGTGTGCAGATCGTCGCCTCGGCCACTTCGGTCTACCTCGGCGCGCAGGCGGCCATGGGCGCGGGCCGCGACCTGCGCGGCGCGCTGCTGCACCGCGTCGGCACGTTCTCCGCCCGCGAAGTGGGCATGTTCGGCGCGCCCTCGCTGATCACCCGCAACACCAACGACATTCAGCAGGTGCAGCTGCTCATCGTGATGTCGGCGACCATCCTGGTGATGGCGCCGATCATGTGCGTCGGCGGCATCATCATGGCGCTGCGCGAGGATCTCGGCCTGTCCTGGCTGCTGCTGATCGCGGTGCCCGCGCTCGGCCTCTCCATGGCCGTGCTGATCTCCAGGATGGTGCCGGGCTTCCGCGACATGCAGGCCAGGATCGACGAGGTGAATCGCGTTCTGCGCGAACAGATCACCGGTATCCGTGTGGTGCGGGCCTTCGTGCGGGAACGCCAGGAGACCTGGCGGTTCGGCCTGGCCAACACCGAACTCACCGACACCGCGCTGCGAGTCGGCCGTTTGATGGCGCTGATGTTCCCCACGGTCATGCTGATCAGCAACGTCACCGCGGTCGCGGTGATCTGGTTCGGCGGGCACGCCATCGACGCCGGGCACATGCAGATCGGTTCGCTCACCGCGATGCTGTCCTACATCATGCAGATCCTGATGGCCGTGATGATGGCCTCGTTCCTGGCCATGATGGCCCCGCGCGCCGCGGTCTCCGCCGACCGGATCGGCGAGGTGCTCGACACCGAGTCCTCGGTCCACCCGCCGCGCCTGCCGCAGCCGTTCACCGACGATCCGGCCGTCGTCGACTTCCAGTTCGCCGAGTTCGCCTTTCCCGGTGCGGAGAAGCCGGTGCTGAAAGCCATCCGGTTCCAGGTGCGCCCCGGCACTACCACCGCGATCGTAGGCTCCACCGGCGCGGGAAAGACCACGCTGATCAACCTCGTACCCCGGCTGATGGACGTCACCGACGGCGCCGTCTACGTCGGCGGCACCGATGTGCGCCATATCGACCTGGAGGTATTGCGCTCGCAGATCGGCCTCGTCCCGCAGAAGGCGTACCTGTTCTCCGGCACGATCGCGAGCAACCTGCGCTACGGCGATCCGCAAGCCACCGACGAGGAGCTCTGGCGCGCGCTGGAGATCGCGCAGGCCGCCGATTTCGTCCGCGAGATGCCCGAAGGGCTGCGAACCCCGGTCGCCCAGGGCGGCACCACCGTGTCCGGCGGCCAGCGTCAACGGTTGGCCATCGCCCGTGCGCTGGTGAAGAAGCCGAGGGTGTATCTGTTCGACGACTCGTTCTCCGCGCTGGACGTGGCGACCGACGCCAGGCTGCGCGAGGCGCTGAAACCGGAGACCGCCGACGCCTCGGTCGTCATCGTCGCGCAGCGCATCGCCACCATCAGGGACGCGGACCAGATCGTGGTGCTCGAGGACGGCGCGATCGCGGGCATCGGCACCCATGACCAGCTCCTGCGGGATTGCTCGGAGTACCGGGAGATCGTCGAGTCGCAACTGAGTGCCGAGGAGGCGCGATGAGACCCGGAATGCCGACCCCCGGCGCACCCGGCACCAAGGCGAAATCGTTCGGCCCATCGCTCAAACGACTGTTGCGCAGGCTCGCGCCGGAGCGGGTGCAGGTCGCGCTGATCGTCGCGCTCGTCATCGTCTCGGTGGTGCTGAACACCATCGGCCCATACATCCTCGGCAAGGCGACCAACCTGGTCTTCGACGGCGTGGTGGGCAAACAACTGCCGTCCGGCGTGTCCAAGGACCAGGCGATCGAGGCCCTGCGGGCCAAGGGTGACGACACCTTCGCCGACATGCTCAGCGCCATGAACGTGGTCCCGGGCGTCGGGGTCGACTTCGGCGCGGTCGGGCGGGTCCTCGCCCTGGTGCTGGCGCTGTACATCGGCGCGGCCGTCTTCGGCTGGTTGCAGGGCTACCTGCTCAACATCGTGATCAACCGGACGGTGAAGCGGCTGCGCAGCGACGTCGAGGACAAGATCCATCGGCTTCCGCTGCGCTACTTCGACTCCGCGCCGCGCGGTGACGTGCTCAGCCGCGTGACCAACGACGTCGACAACGTCTCCCAGAGCCTGCAACAGACCATGAGCCAGCTGCTGGTCTCGGTGTTCTCGGTGCTCGGCATCCTGGTCATGATGTTCTGGATCTCCTGGCAGCTCGCGGTGATCGCCCTGCTCACCGTGCCCGCCGCCATCGTGGTCACCGCGCAGATCGCGAAGCGGTCCAAGCCCCACTTCGTCGACCAGTGGAAGTACACCGGCCTGGTCAACGCCCAGGTCGAGGAGGCATACACCGGGCACGAGGTGGTCACCGCGTTCGGCCGCAACCGCGAGGTCGGCAAGGAGTTCGACCAGCGCAACGAGCAGCTCTACCAGGCCAGTTTCAAAGCGCAGTTCATCTCCGGCCTGATCATGCCCGCGATCATGTTCCTGGGGAACGTGAACTTCGTGCTGGTCGCGCTGGTCGGCGGCCTGAAGGTGGCCACGGGCAGTCTCTCGCTCGGCGAGGTGCAGGCGTTCATCCAGTACTCCCGCCAGTTCAGCCAGCCGCTGACCCAGCTCGGCGCGATGGCCAACCTGCTGCAGTCCGGCGTCGCCTCCGCCGAGCGGATCTTCGAGATCCTGGACGCCGAGGAGCAGAGCCCCGACCCGGTGATGGCCGACGCGCGCCCCGTCGATCGCGGCCGGGTGGAGTTCGAGGCCGTCTCGTTCCGCTACGAACCCGACAAACCGGTGATCGAGCGGCTGTCGCTGGTGGCGGAGCCAGGGCACGTGGTCGCCATCGTCGGCCCCACCGGCGCGGGCAAGACCACGCTGGTGAATCTGCTCATGCGGTTCTACGAACTGGACGCGGGCACCATCACCATCGACGGCGTCGACATCACCGAGATCACCCGCGACCACCTGCGCTCGCGCATCGGCATGGTGCTGCAGGACACCTGGCTGTTCAAGGGCACCATCCGGGAGAACATCGCCTACGGCAACCCCAACGCGAGCGAAGAGGAGATCCTCGCCGCGGCCCGCGCCGCTTACGTCGACCGCTTCGTGCACGCCCTGCCCGACGGCTACGACACGGTCATCGATGAGGAGGGCTCCGGCGTCAGCGCGGGCGAGAAACAGCTGATCACCATCGCGCGCGCGTTCCTCGCCAAACCGTCCATCCTCATCCTGGACGAGGCGACCAGCTCGGTGGACACCCGCACCGAACTGCTCGTGCAGCACGCCACCGCGGCCCTGCGCCGCGACCGGACCAGTTTCGTCATCGCCCACCGCCTGTCCACCATCCGCGACGCCGACCTGATCGTCGTCATGGAAGCGGGCCGCATCGTGGAACACGGCTCCCACGAACGCTTGCTCGACGAGCGCGGGGCGTACTACCGCCTCTACAACGCCCAGTTCGCTGGAGCTGTGTAGTTTTGGCCGCGCCTTCGGCGCGGACACGCAGCAGCTCGCTCGGTCGGCCCGCACTCACGACCGTTTCCGGCCGAGGCCGATGCGGCGGGCCAAGCGGCTCATGAGCTGGGACATCTTCGACGGGAACGAGTTCGGTTCGGGGATGCGCACCGGGCGGACGCGGCCGTTGTGCAGCGCGGCGATCTTCCAACCCTCTTCGGTGCGCACGGTCACCAGCGTTTGGCGGGACAGGCGGCGCTGGGGCAGGCGCGAGCGCCACGGCATCAGAACCGATGCCGTGCCGTGCACGATCGCCACGTCGGGGGTGACGAAGCGGATCGACTCGAGACCGCCGACCAGTGCCGACCCGGCCAGGACTCCACGGAAGAGCTTGTCGTGGTTGGCCTGATGCTCGCCGCGGCCGGTGGCGCGGGTGCCGTCGTAGGAGACGTAGTCGGAGTCCTCGGTGAACAGCGCGGCGTACGCGGCGGCGTCGTTGTCGGTCCAGGTGCGCATGAGGTCGTCGAACAGGCTGCGCAGCGCGCGGTCGTCGGTGCGGTCGAGGGTCGCGTTCATGGTGGTGCCTTCCGATGCTAAGATTCGATGATCGAAATGTAAGATAACAGAAAGCTTCGAATGTCGAAAGATGAGTTGATCGGCGCGATCGCGCAAGAGCTGCGGACGCTGCAGCAGAGCTTCGACGCCTTCGACGAGGCCGCGGCCGTTCGTCTGGGGTTGAACCGCACCGACCTGCGCTGTCTGGACATCGTGCTCGGCCGAGGCCCGTTGACGGCGGGGGAGCTCAGCGCCGCGCTGCGACTGAGTCCCGCCGCCACCACCACCGTCGTGGACCGGTTGACCCGGGCCGGATTCGTCTCGCGCGCACAAGATCCCGGTAATCGGCGGCGGATCATGGTCGAAGCCACCGCGCGGGCCGTCGAGGTGGCGCGAGAGATCTTCGAACCCGTGGGGACGGCGGGCGCCGAGGCCCTTACGCGGTTCGACACCGACGAGCTGCGCATCGCCCTCGACTTCCTGCGCACCGCGCTGCGGGTGCACCAAGAGCAAACCGAGCGGGTGTCGCGCTCGGGCGAATCCCGCTGATGTCTTCGACGAGCAGTGGCCTGGTTCGGGCGGCGACCACCGAACTGTGACGAGCGTGGGCTCATTTGCGGCCTTTGAACGCACAGTTCGCGGGCGCCGTGTTGCTCTGCTGGTCCAACTCCTCAGTGCTCTTCGTCAGGGCTGGGGCCGGTAGGAAGCCGGCGTCAGTCCGCCGCGTCGAGTTCGGCGAAGTACGCGTTCAGTGCCTTCCAGCCGTGCCAGGCCCTAGTCACCCCGAATTGGGCGTTGAAGCGCAGGGCGGCGCGGACGTCCGCACGGGACGCGCCGCCGCGCAGGGCCCGGCCGACGTGCGCGTGGAACGTCTCTTCCAGCGTCTGATAGTGCACGTCGATGCTCAGGCTCGCGAATCCGCGTTCGCGCTCGGAGAGCGTGCCGGGGCCATGCCCGGACCGCATGCGGGATTGCAGATCGAAGTGTTCGAGGAAGTGGCTGTCGAGCGCCCGCACTTGATCGCGGACCACGTCCGGTAGCGGGCTCGGCGCCGCGCCGGGTCCCGTCGTGATGAGATCGTCGGCCAGCGGTTCGGTTTCGGTGCGCGCGATGCCGTGCCGCGCCTCGAACTCGGCGAGCCTTTCGAAGCCCTCGCTGGCCGCGTGATATCCGCAGTCGTAGGAGATGAAGCGCAACAGCGCCCGGACGTCAGAAGTCGAGACGCCATGCGCCAGGCCGGTCCGGACGTGTGCCTCGAACGCGAAACCGAGACTCGACTGGCAGACGTCGGCCACCACGCACAGGAAAGTCTTCTCGCGCTGAGTCAGCTCTGGAATCGCGCGGACATGTCCGGCGGTGGCGCCGACCATCTGGGCGAACACCGGGTCCACTTCGGCCAGTCGCTCCAGGTTCGTCATGGCGGCCGTCCCACTCGTAGTGCTCACGGAAACTCCTCTAGATAAGTAAACGGCGGTAGCGCTACAGCTGTAGCTCAAGTAAGGCTACAGCTGTAGCGCAATGACTGTCCAGCTATACTCCGGCAGTAATGGAGGAGACCCGGAAGCCCAGCGCCCGACGGCGTCCCAACGCGCGCGGGCAAGGCGGGCTGCTGCGCGAAGAGATCATCGTGGCCGCAGCGGAGATGCTCAACGAACTCGCCGACGACGAGGCCCTGTCCCTGCGCGCGGTCGCGCGCGCGGTTTCGGTCGCCGCGACCTCGGTCTACCTACATTTCCCCGACCGCGACGCACTCGTGCTCGCCGTCCTGCAACGCTGCCACGAGCAATTGGTCGAAGCGGGCGACCGGGCAGCCACGGCCGCACCCGACCCTGCGTCGGCGCTACGAGCGCGGATTCTGGCCCAGGCCGCGTGGGCGCAGGCGCATCCCGGCCTCTACAAGGTGCTGCACGAGAGCAAGGTGCACCGGCGGCTGGGCATGCCGTTCAAGAAAGTGCTCGTCGAGCGCACCGCGACCGCTGTGCAGGCCTGCATGGACGCGGGGCTCGCCCCGCCCGACGACGCCGCCACCGTCACGATCGATCTCCGCACCGCCGTCAACGGCATGCTGGCGCAACGTATCAACGAGCCGGACTTGCCCTGGCCGCCCGCCGAAGAACAGATCGACCGCTTCCTGACCAAGCTCGTCGGCCTCCCTCCGCCGGAGGCCGGCGCCGTCCGGCTGTCGTGAGGCCGCCGCTATGCGCACGAAACAGCTCTTCCCGGCCGGTGAGTGATGGCCATGTGCGGTCGCGGCCAGCCGAACTGCGAGGATAGCGGGGTGTCCGGTCCCGAATCCTTCTCCTTCACCGTCGGTACCCGCCTGGACGGACGGCACGGCCGGTCCGGCGTGATCACCACGCCGCACGGACCGATCGCCACGCCCGCCTTCATCCCGGTGGGCACCAAGGCGACGGTCAAAGCGGTGCTGCCGGAGACCATGCGGGAACTCGGCGCCCAAGCGCTGCTCGCGAACGCCTACCACCTCTACCTGCAGCCGGGCGCCGACATCGTGGACGAGGCTGGCGGCCTCGGCGCGTTCATGAATTGGCCGGGCCCGACCTTCACCGACAGCGGCGGGTTCCAGGTGATGTCGCTCGGCGTCGGTTTCAAGAAGGTGCTCGCGATGGAGGCCGTCGACGTGCGCAGCGACGACGTGATCGCACCGGGCAAAGAGCGGCTGGCCACCGTGGACGACGACGGCGTCACGTTCCGTTCCCACCTCGACGGCTCCGTGCACCGCTTCACGCCCGAGGTGTCGATGAACATCCAGCACCAGCTCGGCGCCGACATCATGTTCGCGTTCGACGAACTCACCACCTTGCTCAACACCCGCGCCTACCAGGAACGATCGGTGCAGCGCACGCACGAGTGGGCGCAGCGCTGCGTCGACGAGCACGAGCGTCTGACCGCCGCGCGCACGCACCGTCCGTACCAGGCGCTGTTCGCCGTCATCCAGGGCGCGCAGTACGAGGACCTGCGCCGGAAAGCGTGCCGGGGACTGGAATCGATTCGCGGGAACGCGGGAACGGGATTCGACGGCTACGGCATCGGCGGCGCGTTGGAGAAACACAACCTGGGCGCCATCGTCGGGTGGTGCAGTGACGAGCTGCCGGAGGACAAGCCACGCCACATGCTCGGCATCAGCGAGCCGGAGGACATCTTCACCGCCATCGAGAACGGCGCCGACACCTTCGACTGCGTGAACCCGTCCCGGGTCGCCCGCAACGCCGCCATCTACGTCGACACCGGCCGGTTCAACATCAACACCAGCCGCTTTCGCCGCGACTTCACCCCGATCGACGAGAACTGCGACTGCTACACCTGCGCCAACTACACGCGCGCCTACCTCCATCACCTGTTCAAGGCCAAGGAGATGCTCGCGGCCACGCTGTGCACGATCCACAACGAGCGGTTCACCGTTCGCCTGGTGGACCGCATCCGCCACAGCATCGAGGGCGGCTACTTCGATGAGCACAAGGCGGAGACCCTGGGGCGTTGGAAAAGCAAGAAGGGCGCGGGGCGTGAGGCGGATCGGTGACTCTCCGATCGGCCCTCGTTGCCCGCGCCCTCCGTGGTGTCGCCGGGAACTTCGTCAGGCGTGCAGCGGGTCCGCTTCGGTCGGTGCGTAGCTCGGTTCGCGCTTCTTGAGTAACGCGATCACCCGGTAGGTGATCGGGAGTACGAATACCTCGCACAGGGTCTTCCAGATGAAGCCGACGATCACATAGTTGACGAACTGCTGCCAGGTATCGATGCCGATCGCGCCGGCGGCGATCGAGCAGAAGATCAGCGTGTCGGCGAACTCGCCGACGATGGTCGATCCGATCAGCCTGGCCCACAGGTATTTTTCCTTCGTCCGCTCCTTGATCAGCACCAACGTCGCGGAATTCAGCAACTGGCCGACGAAGTACCCGGCCAGGCCCGCGATGACGAGCCGAGGCGTCGTCCCCAGGACGGTGCGGAACGCCTCTTGGTTGTCGTAGAAGCTCGCGGCGGGCAGCCGGATCGCGATGGCGAAACAGACGACCGTCAGCAGCAGGGCGGCGAAGCCGTAGTAGATGGCCCGCCGGGTGGCGCGGAAGCCGTACACCTCGCTGAGCACATCGCCGAGGATGTAGGCCAGCGGGAACAGGAAGAAGGCGCCGTCGGTGGCGATCGGGAGGATTTGCAGCGGCCCCAGCGACACCGACCGGTCGCCGAAGAACTCCACCCCCTTGGTGGCGCAGATGTTGGAAATGATCAGGGTTGCCGTGAACAGGGCCACGATCGGTGCGTAGTACCCCCGCGCTACCTGGGCGAATGCCGCATGGTCCGCGGGGCGTCCAGGCCCGCCGTGCTCTTGCGTGGTTTTCGACTCACTCACCCGCATCATCAAACCAGGTTGTGGAATACGCTGTAGCAATGACGAATCCCGGGGACTCCGACGAGTGGTGGAAGCAGTACGGCGGCCAAGGCGTGTCGCCGGAGTCCGGGGGGCAGAGTTCGGTCCCGCAGTACCCGAGCCAGGAGCACCAGCAGCCGTCGGGCTACCCGTCGGCGCCGCAGTACCCCGTGCAGCCGCCCTCGCAGCCGATGACGCCGCCTCCGCAGCCGCAGTACCCGTCCTACCAGCCGCCTGCGCAGCCGTACTCGCAGCCGCAGCCGCAATACGGCTACCAGACGCCCTATCAGCCCTACGGAGTCCCGTCGCAAGGCACCAACGGCATGGCGATCGGCGCGCTGATCTCGTCGCTGGTCGGGTTCGTCACCTGCGGGCTCGGCTCGATCGTCGGCATCATCCTCGGCGTGATCGCGTTGAACCAGGTCAAGCAGACCGGCCAGGAGGGGCGCGGTATGGCGCTCGCAGGCATCTGGATCGGGGTCGGCGCGATCGTGCTCGGCATCCTGTGGTTCGTCGTCGTGATCATCGCGGGGGCGACGAGCGCGTAGCGCAACCGGTCACGGAAAAGCAGAAGGGGCGCACCCATCCGGGTGCGCCCCTTCTGCTTTCGTGCCCGCCGCGGCGGATCAGGCCTTCACGACCTGGGTGCCGCCGGCGAACTTGTCGTGCCAGCCCTGCTTGTTCGGGTCCTGCGAGATGGTGACCATGATGTAGATGGCCAGACCGAGCGAGACGAGGCCGCCGACGCACGGGATGATGTTGGCCGCGACGAAGATGTTGCGCTTCAACGAGGTGGCCGGGTCGATCTTCGCGGCGCCACCGGGGGCGAGCACCTTCAGACCGAGGATCTTCTTACCGAGCGTGGTGCCCTGCGAGGTCTCCATGCCGACGAAGTAACCGAGCTGCACCAAGGTCCACACGATGCTGAGGCCGATGGTCAGGCCGAGCGAGTTGTTGAACAGGGTGTACAGGATGAGGTACGGGATGTAGAGGATGAGCGCGTCGATGACACGCGCGCCGATCCGGGTGCCGAGGTCGCCCGGCTGGCCGCCGTAGTTGTTGAACCCCGGCTGCTGCGGGTACTGGCCGTACGGCTCCTGCCCGCCGTACTGGGGCTGCTGCCCGTACTGGGGCTGCTGGCCGTATTGCTGCTGCTGGCCGCCGTACTGGGGCTGCTGCCCGCCGTACTGAGGCTGCTGCCCGTACTGAGGCTGCTGGCCGTACTGGGGCTGCTGTCCGTACTGGTCGCCCCCCTGTGGGTACGGCTGCCCGTACGGCTGCCCGCCCTGCGGATACTGGTTGGGGTCGTACCCACCGCTTGTCATAGTTGTTTGTCCTCGTCGATTGATCAGTAGTTGGACGATGCGTACGTTACGGACATGGGCTGCTTCGCAACAACCCGTCCACGTCGAATATCGACGGTTCGCGGGGTAGCCGCCCGGTGTCGAAACGCTCGAGTAGCTCGGACGACGATGTCGCGGTGAAGCCGAGCGAAGCGGCCAGTGCCGAGAGTACTTCCTCCGGCGTGTTGCCGAGCGCCAATCGTTCGCGGAGTGTCACCGCCCCATCCCGTTTCGCCAGTCGCCGCCCTTCCGCGTTGAGCACCAGCGGCACGTGGGCATAGTGCGGCACCGGCAGATCGAGCAGCGTCGCGAGGTAGGCCTGCCTCGGGGTCGACGGCAGCAGGTCGTCGCCGCGCACCACCTGGTCGACGCCCTGTGCCGCGTCGTCCACCACGACGGCGAGGTTGTAGGCGGGGATGCCGTCGCCGCGCCGCAGCACCACGTCGTCGACCGGGCCTCGGTAACGACCGTGCAGCTCGTCGTGCACTTCGAATTCGGTGGTCGTGGCGCGCAGGCGCAGTGCGGCCGGGCGGCCCTGCGCGCGCAGCCGTTCGCGCTCCACCGGAATCAAGGTGCGGCAGGTGCCGGGGTAGGCGCCCATCGGTCCGTGCGGGGCCGTCGCGGCCTTCTGTATTTCTCTTCGGGTGCAGAAGCATTCGTAGGTGAGCCCGGCGGCGGTGAGGCGCTCGATGGCCGCCTCGTATCGCGGCAGCCGATCGGACTGGCGGACCACGGGTCCATCCCAATCCACGCCGATCGCGGCGAGATCCTCCAGCTGCCGCTGTTCGGCACCGGGTCGCACCCGATCCAGGTCGTCGATCCGGAGCAGGAAGCGGCGGCCGGTGGAGCGAGCGAACGCCCAGGCCAGCAGTGCGGTGCGGAGGTTACCCAGGTGCAGGTCCCCGGACGGGCTCGGCGCGTACCGGCCCGCGCCCGGCTCAATCACGGGCTCGCCTGGTGGACGATGACATGCGCACGTCGGTCATGGTAGAAGTCACGGCGGTCAGCCGCGCAGACGCGGCCGCAGGTCGGCGTCCGCCGGTTCGCCGCCCGCCTCCAGCGTGGCGAGCAAGGCTCGGCCGTGGGCGATCAATCCGGGCAGGTCGATTTCGTAGGGCGCGTGCTCGCCCTCGGACTGGTATGACGTCAACCGCGACACCGCGCGGCCGAGCAGTGTACGCGCCCCCTTGGGATTACCGCGCTGTATGTGGGTGAGCCCGACAGCGAACTGCGCTAGCGCCTGCCACAGCATCCGCTCGGCGAACGGTCCGTTCTTCCACGCGGCCTCTAAAACCTCGTGTGCGTTGAATGCGAGTCCCTCGTCCAGCAGTTGCTGGGCGAAGGTCAAGGTTTGCTGGGGTGGAAGCTCGAGATCGTCCGGAATTCGGGCAACTCCGGTGCTGCCGGGAGGCAGTGGACGCCCGAGGCGGTCGCGCGGACGGGCATTACGGGCGCGACCTGCGTCGTCTCGATCGCGTTCGACCATAGGTTCCATCATGCACGGCCGCCGCGGCCCCGTCGACGCGGCCTCCGGAGGGAGGTGAATTGTCGACCGATAACAGAGCAATCACATCCGTTAAAAACATTGTGGTACGGCAGTGTTTGGAATGAATGCCGAGACTCGGCAATGTTCCCGCAACTTCGTTGCTTCGCAAACGTGTGTGGTTGCGATGATTCAATAGGCAAGAGCCGGGCAAACTTTCGAAGGACCTGCTAGTGTTACCGCGCGGGGACAGGCCCCGCGCGAGGTTAATTTCCTCTCGAACTCGATGTGCGATATCGACGCACCGGGAAAGTGCGCTCCGGCACGGGGTGCACCACGGGATTCGGCTTTCCGGTCGGGTACCGAGCTAGCTGGAACGATGTCAGGAGAAATCTCGCTCTCGACGCAGCAAAGGAGCTAGTGCCGTGGAGGTTGATTGGACGGGCGCTGTGTGGCGCAAGAGCACATACAGCGGTCCGGATGGGAACTGCGTGGAAGTCGCTTTTCTCGTCGACGGCAATGTCGCGGTTCGTGACACCAAGGACAGTGGACGTGGCCCGGTCTTGGCGTTTGCGCCGGGCGAGTGGGATGCATTCCTAGAGGGGGTCTCGACGGGAGAGTTCCGGCGCGGGTGAGTCGCTCCGGAATCGCCTGAACAAGGCAAAGCGGGCCCCGGGTCGCATGGACTCGGGGCCTTCGCGGTTTTCCGGGCGGGTCGTGCGCGGCGCGGCGCCGATCAGCGGTGCGCGGAACCGTTCCCGTTTCCGTTCGCCCGTTCCTGCACCTTGCGCAGCACGGTGAGCTGCTTGCGCTCCTCTTCGTGCTCGAGCTCGAAGTGCTTGGCGCTCTCGTTCCGCGGATCCGCGCGCAGGAAGCTGCCGGTCCCCGGCTTGCCCGCCGCGCCGAGCTTGCTCATCTTCTTCGGCACGGGCGCGCCCTGGTAGTCCAGCGGTACCGGGTGGCCGTGCTTGTCCACCGGCCCCAGCGGTTGGTGCACCTCGATGTACTCGCCGTGCGGCAGGCGCTTGATCACGCCGGTCTCCACGCCGTGCTCGAGCACCGCCCGGTCACTGCGTTGCAGGCCGAGGCAGATGCGGTAGGCCAGGAAGTAGGCGATCGGAGGCGCGAGCAGAATGCCGATGCGGCCCGCCCAGGTCGTCGCGTTCAACGAGATCTGGAATTTGTAGGCGATGATGTCGTTGACGCACGAGAGCGTCAGCACCACGTAGAAGGTGATGGCCATCGCGCCGATCGCGGTGCGGACCGGGACGTCACGGGGGCGTTGCAGCAGGTTGTGGTGTGCGCTGGTGTCGCCGGTGAGCCGCTTTTCGATCCAGGGGTAGGCGATGAGCACGGCGAAGACCAACCCCATGAGCACGGCGACCCAGAAGACGGCGGGCACGGTGTAGCGGCCGAGGTACAGCTCCCACGGCGGCATCAACCGGGCCATGCCGTCGGTCCACATCATGTACATGTCCGGCTGCGAACCCGCCGAGACCTGCGACGGGTTGTACGGACCGAGGTTCCAGATCGGGTTGATCTGGAACAGCCCACCGAGGAGCCCGACCACGCCGAGGGTGAAGGCGAAGAACGCGCCCTGGTCGGCGGCGAACACCGGCACGATGCGGGCGCCGACCACGTTGTTCTCGGTGCGGCCAGGGCCGGGGAACTGGGTGTGCTTCTGGTACCACACCAGCGCCACGTGCGCCGCGATCAGCGCCAGGATGATGCCGGGGAACAACAGCACGTGCGCGATGTAGAGCCGCGGAATGATGATCTCGCCCGGGAAGTCGCCACCGAACATCAGCCAGTGCATCCAGGTGCCGATGATCGGAATCGAGATCGTGATCCCGGAGAACGCGGCCCGCAGGCCGGTGCCCGACAGCAGGTCGTCGGGCAGCGAGTAGCCGAAGAAGCCCTCGAACATCGCCAGGATCAGCAGCAGCGAGCCGATCACCCAGTTCGCCTCACGCGG
>NZ_BDBC01000014.1 GCF_001612785.1 Nocardia beijingensis NBRC 16342 | reverse complement strand
TTCCGGAACGCGCCGGTGAAGAAGATCCGGAACAGATGCACGATGATCGACACCGCGAACAGCAGCGCCGCCCAGTGATGCACTTGTCGCACGAACAAGCCGCCGCGGACTTCGAAGGAGAGATTCAGGGCCGTCTCGTAGGCGCGCGACATGGTCACGCCGCGCATCGGCTGGTAGGAGCCGTTGTAGACGACCTCCGTCATGGAGGGGTCGAAGAACAGCGTCAGGTAGACACCCGACAGCAGCAGGATGATGAAGCTGTAGAGAGCGATCTCGCCGAGCAGGAACGACCAATGCGTCGGGAAGACCTTGTTGATCGACCGCTTCACGAACGCCGCGGCCTTGTACCGCTCGTCCGCCTCATCGGCTTGGTTGGCGATTTTGCGCGCTAGATCTATTGCCATGGCCGACACCCCGCCTGGGTGAGTGGTATCCGTTCCTACTACAGACGGTAGCAGAGCCGCGTGCCGGAATCGATGGGGTTTTCCGGACGGAATTGTGGAACAAGATCATTCACATTGCTCGGGCCGCCGGACGCGATCGGATCCGAGTCGATATCGTTTTGCTCGTGAGCGCGATGGCACCGCAGGACGCGACGATGTATTGGCTGTCCGAACGCACGCGCAACGACCTCTTTCTGTTGTATTGCTTCGCCGATCGCGGCCGTCCCACGGAGGAACTACGCGCCGCCGTCGCCGAACGGAGCGCGCGGATCGCCGACCTACGGGTCCGGCTGCGCGAACTGCCCGCCGACATCGATTACCCGCGCTGGACCCGCTGCGAATTCGGCGCCCAGCAACTCGTGGAACACGAACTGGCGGAGCGTAATTGGTCATGCTTCCTGGAGTCGCTCGGCAACCTGCTCGGCACCGGCGTCGATGCCGCCGTGCACCCGTGGCGGCTGCACGTGTTCCGTGCGATCGCTGACGCACCCGGGCTGGAAGGCGAGCCCGCGCTGGTGGTGGTGCTGCAGATGTCCCATGCGCTGGCCGATGGGCGGCGGGCCGCCGCGATCGCGCGGGCGCTGTTCACCGAGACTCTCGACCGTACGGAGTCGGTGCTCGACGGTGCGGCCGATGCGGCGGGTTCGACGGACGCGGCCCGGCCCGGGTCGCGGCGGAGAAGTCCCACGCGGTGGTCGTCTACGCGCGATTTCGCGGCACGTGGGCGGGCGATCGGCGACGCGCTCTCGGCAGGCGGGTCGTCGGCTGGGGTGCTGGTGGACTCGGCGATCGGCGTACTGCGCACACCGGTTCGGATTGCTGTCACAGCTGTGC
Organism: Nocardia beijingensis NBRC 16342; assembly: GCF_001612785.1. GTDB lineage: Bacteria > Actinomycetota > Actinomycetes > Mycobacteriales > Mycobacteriaceae > Nocardia > Nocardia beijingensis. Next base: position 96,459 of record NZ_BDBC01000014.1, on the reverse strand, counting down.
GCGGCTACCAGGCGTTTCGCGCGCAGCAGCGACTGGCGGATGCGACCACGTCGGGCGAAGTGCCGCCACCCGCAACGGGTTTCCCGCCATCTGTTCTGAATCAGGCTTCAGCGCAAGGCATCTCGCGACACGAAGCGCGCATGCTGGTGTTCCCCTCCGCTGACGTGCGGGCGCCCGGCCGTACCGTCACGGTCGTCGTGCTGACCGCGGTGTCGATGGCGCTCGCCTGCTACCTGGCCGAGCGCGGCGAGCCGGTGGAGCGGCTCGGTGCGCAGGTGCCGATGGCTCTTCCAGAGGCAGCCCGCCCGCGCAACAACTATCGCAGCCTCGGCGTCGATCTCTTCGTCGACGAACCCGATCCGCGCCTGCGCGCCGACAAGATCGCCGCCGCGCTCGCCGACCGGCGCGTGCGCGCGCTGCACCCCCTGCTGTCCGCGCAGGACCGGGTCACCGCGGCCATGCCGGCCCCGCTGCTGCGCCGGGACGTAGACAGCTACCCCCTCGACACCGTCCCCGACTCGATCGCGGGCCACACCGTCGTCTCCAGCGTCGACCGCGGCCCGGCCGATCTGTCCTTCGGCGGCGGCGCCGTGCGTTTCACGGCCGGGTTCCCGGCCATCGGCTCGGTCATGCATCTCACCCACGGTGTGCACGGAATCGGCGACACCGTCACCATCTCGCTGCACGCCGACCCGGCCGTGCTGCCCGACCTGGACGCCTACGCCGCCCACCTTCGTGCCGCCTTGTGCGAAGTCCACCGCGCGCTGGTCGAGGCGGCTCCGGCGTCGCCATCGGTGTGACGAGCCGCCGGTCACGAACGGGCGAGGGCGGGCTGCTGGGCGGCCTGGTGCACCTCGGCGGAGATCTTGATGTCCAGTTCGAGCCGGGTGGCGTTGATGACCGAGCGTTCCTCCTCGACGGTGTTCTCGATCGCCCGCGACCACAGCGCCTGGATCTCGGTGATCTCCTCGGCGGTGGCCTCGCCGTCGAATTCGATCCGGCGGCGCTGCAAACTGATGTTCAGCGCCGCGGTGAGCGTGCGCATCAGGTCCTCGCAGCGATTGGGGATCTTGCGATGCGACAGGACGCGCAGGTTGCTGATGTAGCCACGCGAGCCGGTGACGAGCTGCCGGATCTCCGCGTCGACGTCGTCCAGTTCGTCGGCCTCCCAGTGCTCGCAGTGCAGCAACTGCTGGCGGACGTCGCTCGAGATGGACAGCACGGACGACACCGCGGTCAGCACCGATTCCCGCCGCCACTTGTCGTGCTCCCGCCGCTCGGCCGCCGCGTTGGTCGCCTCCACGCTGCGCTGCGCCGCGTCCAGCGTGACCCGGTTCCGCTCGTCCGCGGCGGTGAGCGCCGCACGGTTCGTGCGGTTGTTGACCAGCACGCCGACCAATGCCGCAATGGCAACGATGAGAGAACCGAAGAGCGGAAGCCACTGAGTCACGGAGAAGATCATTCCATCGGAATGGGAAGTCGCACAGCCCAGATCGAGCGAATCCGGCTCATCCGGCAACTCGGGAGGAAATCCCGACGGTCGACCGGCGTCAGCCCCGCGCGGCGCCTTCCGGCCACACGACATCGACCGGCACACCACGTTGACGCGCGAGTTCCACCACCGTCCCCGTGCCCGCCTTCTGCCCGGCATCGCCATCCCACACGGCCACCAGCCGATCGACCGACCCGACCACGGCATCGTTGGCCGCTTCGTACGCGTCACGGCCCGCGTCGTCGAAATCCATCACCCGCACCTCGGCCGCGTTCTTCACCAGCTCGTCGAACAACTCGGCGTGATCCGGCTCAACTTTCCGCTCCCGGTAATTCCGGGACGGCAACACCACCTCCAGCCGCCCACCTGCATCGAGCACCGCCCGCGCGAACACGGAATCCGAGCCACGCGCAATGCAACTCACCCCGACCAGATCACTTGGATCGTGCACGTCCAGCAGCGAACGCACCGCGTCGTACACCAACGGTTCAGTAGCCGCGGTGATGTTCATGTGCCCCGTGACGCCGATCCGCACCATGCGATGTTCTCTCCTATGCTGTCGCCGCAACCAGCGGCCGCATCCGCTCCGAACCGCCCCGTGCGGTTGTATACCTTCGCTGATCTCTTTGCGACATGGTTGGCGCTGATGCCGAACCGCGTCGAGGCTCGGCACTGGTATCTGCCATTTTGTCCTCTGCGACGAACTGCATCGGATGATGAAGCCCTATCGTGTGCCCCTCGCTAGGCTGGCGCGATGGCAATCCCGAGTGTGTGGTCGGTGACGACAACCACGCCGACCGAGGAAGCGGCCCGAGAGATCGCTCGCGCCGTGGTGTCCGAGCAGTTGGCGGCCGGGGCGTTCATCACGGGGCCGATCAAGTCGGTGTTCTGGCATCTCGGCGAACTCGGCGACGGACATGAATGGCGTGTCGAACTCCGTACCTCTGACGCTGCGCGAGACAAACTCGCGGAACGGATCAAAGAACTGCACCCATGGGACAACCCGGAGTTGGTGGGCCAACCGATCGAGTGGTACCCGGAGGAATACGGGAGCTGGGTGGCCCGCTCTACAAACGCGTCGGAGTAGGAACCCTGACTGCTCGAGCGCGTGACCAGAGCTGGGCACCACCACGCACTCCGGCGGGTTGACGCATCGGTCGTTCGAGCCTTGGATGCGACAGGGAGACCGGGACGATACGGAGAGGTTGTCGCTAGTAGAGATCCTTGCGGCTCTGATCGATGAACTCCGTCGAGAGACGGTCTAGTTGCGTTGTGAAGTTCGTGAAGGCGGTCTGCAGGGCCGCGAGGTCGCCTTTCCATTCATCCGTTTCGGTGGCGGGCTGCCGACCCGCCTTCAAATGTTTGTCGATGAATGGCGCCCAGTGCTGATCGAACCATTCCTGGGTAGCTGGCATGAACTTTTGTAGCACTGTGACCATATTGTCGGTCGATGTTATGATGGCGATTTCGATCGAAGCGATGAATTCGGTTGCACTGTGGTTGAAATCCACTATTGCCGAGCGAAAGCCATCGAAATTCTCGCCTCGAAGATATCCTATCATTCCGCCGGACTTGTTTATGAAGTCGAGCATGTTCGCGAGGAAGTCATGATACGACTTCTGGCGATCTTCTCGCAGGAACTTCACTGTTGTGAGCCGATCCTCGCGATCTGCGGAGTTGACACTGACGTACACCGCCGCTGTGGCTGAGACGATGCTGGAAATCAGTGCCGCGCACAAAGCGGCGACCAGGGCGTAGCGCGCGCTTCGAGTGGTGGTGTCCGTCCGCGCATTCCTGTCCTCGGGTAACTGTCGAGTGGCCGTCGAGTCCGTCTCATCCTGGTCTGCCGTGGGTTGCGGCGGCGGATTCGTTGCGGTTTCGTCTCGATCGGGTCGAGAGGCTGGATCATGGGCCATTTTCACTCCCAGCAAGTGCAGGAAATGACTCTTTATGCTCGGTTGCGAGCCATACCCGCAACGCGCTTTCCCAATCTTGTCTATTGCTTATTTATCGCTGATCATCCGGCAGAATCGCGGGAATGGGTCGACCTGGTGGGCCCTCCGCTGTCCGACCGGCGGTGCGAGTGCTGCGAGTCACATCGGCCCGGTGGTCGGCGGCTCGGATCGGCCCGGCCGTACCCGGTCTTGTGTCGGTCCGATCGGAGTGCTGCCGCGACGGCTCTTGTGTTCTCCGGGTGTCGGCCGTGGGATCGTCCTCGCGGCGGACCGGCGTCCGCCGAAATGCGCTGTGTCGACCACTGTTGCCAAAAGGCCGGGTCGGGAGTGGGAAAACCACTCCTGACCCGGCCCTTTCGTGGCGGAGGATAGGGGATTTGAACCCCTGAGGGCGTTAACCCAACCCGCGTTCCAGGCGAGCGCCATAGGCCACTAGGCGAATCCTCCGTGGAGCAGCATACCGGTAGCCCCCGGCCGGTCGCCAAATAGGTGGGGTGACGTGGGTGAAGTGCCTGGTCGGCGGGGGTGGTGGACCCGGAAGATGGGTTTGTGGGCAGGAGGCGCTACACTGGCCGACGGATCCCGCGCGGCGCGCATCCTGTGAACCCCCCCAGGGCCGGAAGGCAGCAAGGGTCAACGGGCTCTGCCGGGTGCGCGGGGTCCCCCTTTCAAAGACCTTGCGGGGCGGCTCGCCTTCGTCGAGCCGGTGGGGCAGCGGCCGACATTCCATCCCCGGATAACGCCTCCAATTCCGGGCGCCGCACGGGTAACGTGAACACCGTCCGCGGATGCATGTGCGTCTGCACGGACAACTGTTCGGTCGCCGCCGCACATCGGTCCGGCCAACCATCGTCCCTTCGCTGCTTGAAAGGCTGCCCAGGATGCCCCGGCAAACGCAGATCGGTTTGATGAGCCATGAGGAGCTCGTGCTCGAGCACGACACCCAGACCGCGAACTACGCGACGCTCAAGACCGAGAAGCTGACGCTGGACCTGACCCGGGGGAAACCTTCGCCGGAGCAACTCGACCTGTCCGCCGATCTGCTGAACCTGCCCGGCGACGGTGATTTCCGCGACGGCACCGGCACCGATTGCCGTAACTACGGTGGCCTGCACGGCCTCCCGGAACTGCGCGCCATCTTCGGCGAGCTGCTCAACATCCCGGTGGACAACCTGCTCGCGGGCAACAACGCCAGCCTCGAGCTGATGCACGACGTGATCGCCTACGCGATGCTGTACGGCACCAATGATTCCGAGCGTCGCTGGGCCGCCGAGGACACTCTGAAGTTCCTGTGCCCGGCCCCCGGCTACGACCGGCACTTCGCGATCACCGAGGCGCTCGGCTTCGAGATGATCCCGATCCCGATGCGGCACGACGGCCCCGACACCCACGCCATCGCCGAGCTGCTGGCGAACGACCCGCAGATCAAGGGCCTGTGGGCGGTGCCGAACTACTCCAACCCGACCGGCGTCGTCTTCTCCGAAGACGTTGTCCGCGAACTCGTCTCGATGCCGGCCGCGGCGCCCGACTTCCGGCTGTTCTGGGACAACGCGTACGCGGTGCATCCGCTCACCGACACGGCGGCCCCGGTGATCGACGTGCTCGGCTTGGCCGCCGCCGCGGGTAACCCGAACCGCCCCTTGGTGTTCGCCTCCACCTCGAAGATCACCTTCGCCGGCGCGGGCGTGAGCTTCATCGGCGGGTCCACCGCGAACCTGGACTGGTACCTGAGCCACGCCTCGAAGAAGAGCATCGGTCCGGACAAGATCAACCAGCTGCGCCACCTGCGCTTCTTCGGCGACGCCGACGGCGTGCGCGCGCACATGCAGAAGCACCGCGCCATCCTGGAGCCGAAGTTCGCCCTGGTGCTGAAGATCCTCGAGGACCGCCTCGGCGCGTCCAAGGTGGCCTCCTGGACCGAGCCCAAGGGCGGCTACTTCATCAGCCTGGACGTGCTCGAGGGCACCGCGGCGCGGGTGATCGCCCTCGCCAAGGAGGCGGGCATCGCGCTCACCGCCGCCGGTTCGGCCTTCCCCTACCGGAACGATCCCGAGGACAAGAACATCCGCATCGCGCCCAGCTTCCCGAAGCTGCCCGAGCTGGAGAAGGCGATGGACGGCCTGGCCACCTGCGTGCTGCTGGCGGCCACCGAGAAGCTGCTCGGCAAGTAGGACCGGAACGCTGACCGCCCGGCACGGCAATCGTGCCGGGCGCTGTCTATCTATGGCGGGTGGAATGGGCGCGGGCTCGGCCGACACGGCGGGCTCTGCGCCGCGCAGTCGGCGGTATCGGCGGACCATCCGGCGGACGCGCCCTTGCCTGCGCGGGAGCGCCCTACCCGGTCTCCAGCAGTTCCTTCAGCCGAGCCAGATCCGCGCGGTTCGCTCGCCGGATCGCCGCCTCCAGCACAGGCGCGGCCAGCTTCCGGAAACCCTTCGGCTCGCCGCGGTTGCGCAGCGTCATGCTGGTACCGCCCTCCGGCGTATCGGCCCAGGTGTAGGTGGTCTCCATCGGAAACGGCCCCTGCGCGGTGCGCATCACCAGCCGGACGGAGGGCGTGTAGTCGACCACCTCGTAGGTATAGGTGAGCCTGCCGCCGAGGAAATGGGCGACGAACGTCATCCGCGAGCCGACGCGCAGCGGCGGTTCCGTTTCCCAGGTGACGCTGTGGATGCGCGAGTACCAGGCGGGAGCGTGCGCCGGATCGGCCGAATACGCGGCGACCAGCTCACGTGATCGGTCGATCACGACGTCGGTGCGCACGTCGACGGCCATGGGCCGGGTCAGCGCGGTTTGTGCGCGAGGACGGCGAACATGGTCACCGAGAGATGGATGTCGCCGCTGGCTGCGCCCGCCGCGAGGTCGGCGAGCAGCTGCTCCCGCTCGGCCTCGGTGATCGTGCCGCGCGCGACCGCCATCGCGGAGATCCTGGTGATCAGCGAGCCCGCGCCGACGCGGCGGTCCTGCACCAGAGCCTCCGAGCCGATGTCGTCGACCACAAGGCCCGCTTTGGTGAGCAGACCGGGCAGACGACGGCCGGACAGCGGGTTGGTGGTGGCCGACACGAGCGTGTCGATCACCTCGCGGACGACTCGCCGGTTGCCGGGATGCACGATCGCGGTGTCCCAGTCGCTGTCCACCACGACCACGCGGCCACCCGGCCGCAGCACGCGCGCGATCTCGTTGGCCGCGCGGGCCGGGGCGGTGAGGTGCTGGAAGACGCGCTCGCACAGGACGGCGTCGAAGCTGTCCGCGCCGAACGGCACGCCGTAGGCATCTCCGGAGTGGAATCTGGCCGTCGAGCCGGCTTGGGCGGCGCGGCGCTCGGCGGAGGCCAGCAGGTGCGGGTCCGGCTCGACGCCGACCGCGCTGCCGTCCGGGCCGACCGCTTCGGCGAAGGTGATGACCTCCGACCCGGTGCCGGAGCCGATGTCGACGGCGTGTTCGCCGGGCCGCAGTGCGAGCGCTTCGTGCGCCCAGGTGCGCAAGCGGCGGATGCCTGGCAGCGCGGCCTGGAGGTCGCGCACGTCGACGAGTTGGTCCTGACCTGCTCGGTCGAATCGATCGGGGCGCAATGCGTAGGTGTTCATGGGCCCGTGTCCATCCCTGGCCGTTGGCGTCGTCTTGGTGGGTGTCGCCGTCGTCTGAGGCATGGCCTGGAGCCTACGCGGCAGCTCATCTACCCGCGCGTAGGCATTGTGAGGTGAGTCACTACGCGGGTGCGGCGGCGGCGACCCGGGTGCTGCCGCACCGTCGGCTCCGGTGAGATGATCGACCCGTCCCAGCACACCGAGCAGGAGGTAGGGCATGACGCGCACGCTGTGCTTGGCGCAGGACGCCGAAGCGGACCAGCTGTTGACCGAGGACCATTTCGCCACGCTGCTCGGCATGCTGCTGGATCAGCAGTACCCGATGGAACACGCTTTCCGCGGCCCGAAGAAGATCGCCGACCGGATGGGCGGGTTCGACATCCAGCGCATCGCCGAGGCCGATCCGCAGGAGTTCGAGGAACTCGCCGCGACCCCGCCCGCGATCCACCGCTACGGCCGGTCCATGGCCCGGCGTGCGCAGGAGCTGGCCCGCTACGTCATCGAGCACTACGACGGCAAGGCCGAGAACATCTGGACCGCGGGCGACCCGGACGGCAAAGAGGTGCTGCGCCGCCTGCGGGAGCTGCCCGGTTACGGCGAGCAGAAGGCGAAGATCTTCCTGGCTCTCCTGGGCAAGCAGCGGGGCGTGCGGCCGGAAGGCTGGCGCGCCGCGGCGGGCGCGTACGGCGACGAGGGCTCGCGCCGTTCGGTTGCCGACGTCACCGACGCCGAATCCCTAGCGCAGGTAAGGGAATTCAAGAAGCAGGCGAAAGCGGCGGCCAAAGCGAAGTAGTTCCGTACTCGTAACTCCCCGGTTGCCTATTTGAAATCGCCCTGCGTTTTTTCCTCGTTCTCGCAGAGCCGTTGCCCGATGCTTTTGGCTGGTACGGCTCCACCTGAGATGAGGGATTGCAGGACATGAGGATGAGGAAGCTCGCCGTGGTGGCGGCGCTGGTGACCATTGCGACCGGAGTGGCCGCTGGTACGTCCGGCGCCGCCCCGGCGGAAGAAAGTACGGAAAGCGCGATCAATTTCACCGCGCACGCGACCGATACCCAGTCGATCATCGAAATCGACGCGGGCTCGCTGGTGGTCGAGAACGAGGTGCTGGAGGTCAAGGCCTCCAACGGTACCGTCCTCGCGGCGCAGCCGCTGAGGTTTCAGCTCGAGGACTTCGAATTTCCGATCGCCGCAGCGGTTTCCGGCCGCACCGCGACGCTGACGCCCGTGTTCGACCGGGAACACGCGGTCTACAAGCCGGTCGCCCTTCCCTACGAGGACAAGGCGCCGTGGAAGACCGAGTACGACCGTGAGGTCGCCGCTTGGACCCGCCTGACCAGCACGATCGCCGCCGGAGCCACCATCGGAACGCTCGTCGGCGGCATCGCTGGCGGCGCCGTCGGCTGCGTCCTCGGCGGCATCGCGGGCGCGACCGTCGCCTCCGCCGCGATCGTCGGCCTGTTCGGCGCCTTCATCCCGGCCGCGGCCATCGGCTGCCTCGGCGGCATCATCGCCGTCGGCGCGCTCGGCACCCTCGCGGGCCAGATCCTGGTCACCGCCCCGGTCGCCATCGCCGCCGCGATCCAGTACTTCACGACGATCAATCAGCCGTTCGTCGCACCGAAGTAATCCTTCCGCGTGAAAAGACTCCGCTCCGTCCGGGTTCCGGGGGAGCGGGGTCTTTTTGTGTCCTCGCGACCTGGGAAAACAATGTGCGGGTGCGCACAACGGCGCGTCGAGGGTTGGTGTGTCATGGATATCGGTGTTAATTTAAATGACATGTCTGCCGGCCGATGGAACCTCCTGCGCGTCACTTACGTGACCGCCGCGCTGGGTCTGCGGCTGCCGTTGACACGCGAACTGTGTCGTCTCTCTTGCTGCAGCTGAGCTGTCTTTCCTGCTCGTTTGCTGCCTCGCCGCCCATGTAGGCACGTCCCGTTCGATTACGGGACTTCAGCAAGGATCTGCACAATGTCCCTTCCCACCCTTGAACGATCCGTCTCCAGGGTTGCGGGCAGCCGTACCCGCGTCCAGCGCCCGGTTGTCGCCCCTGAACTGCGCATCGGCGACAACCCGGCGGCCGCGGTGCTGCGCGCCGCGACCGGTGGTCCCGTCTCTCGCGACAACGCCGCGCGCACAACGGGTTTGAGTATCGCCACGGTCAACCGCCAGGTGTCCGCACTGCTCGCGGCAGGCCTGCTGCGCGAACGCCCCGACCTGACGGCCTCGGGTGCGGTCGGACGCCCCCGCGTCCCCTTCGAAATCGATCACGACGCCTACCTGACCATCGGCATCCACATCGGCGCCGCGGTCACCAAGATCGTCGCCGCCGATCTGCGCGGCCGCATCCTCGGCGGCCTTGCCATCGCCACCCCGCAGACCGGCCAGGAATTCGCCACCGTCACCGTCGCCCGCAGCGCGAAGGCGTTCCTGCAGCGCTGGCACCGGCGCAAGGCGCTGTGGGCCGGTGTCGCGATCGGTGGCCGGGTCGACCCGCTGACCGGCGTCGTCGACCACCCGAAGCTGGAATGGCGTGGCGCACAGGTCGGTTCGGTGCTCGGCGAGGTGCTGGAGTTGCCCGTCTCGGTCGCGCCGCACGTCGAGGCGATGGCGGGCTCGGAGCTGTTGCTGCCCACCGGTGAGCCGAAGGACCAAGCCCGCGTCGAGCGGGGCAGCAGCCTGTACTTCTACGTGCGTGAGACCGCCGGTATCGCGGTGACTTTGGACGGTCGCGTGCACACGCCGAGTAACGGCCCCGGATCGATCGCGCACCTGCCGACGGGGTCGGACGTGGAATGCACCTGCGGACGGCGTGGCTGCTTGGAGGTGACCGTCGGCGATCGGTCGCTGCACTCCAGGGCTGTCGGCCGCGGCATCATCCCGGCCCACAACGGGACCGCGGGCTCGACCATCGCGGATCTGTACCGCGCCGCGGAGGCCGGTTCGGAATCCGCCCGCGAGCTGCTCGCGGAGCGGGCCACCATCCTCGGCCACACCGTGGCGATGGTGCGCGACATGCTCAACCCCGATCGGGTCATCCTCGGCGGCCAGGCCTTCACCGGTTACCGCCCGGCGGTCGCGCATGTGGCGCGGGCGTTCAACCAGGGTTCGACGCTGCCGCCTACCGATATCCGCATCAGCGGATTCGGCGGCAAGGTGCAGGAATACGCCGCCGTGGTGACCTCGCTGAGCGTCCTCTACGCTGATCCGCTGGCCGCGATCCGGCGCACCGCGTCGATCGACTGAGCACTACGACGAAGGGCGACCGGACGCGCTGTCCGGTCGCCCTTCTCGTGCGTCCGCGGCGTTATCGATGCGGGTCGCCCGCGGTCGCGAACAGGCCTTCCAACGCGGTGATGAAGAACGGGAAGTGGCTCGCGAACCGTTGCAGGTTGCGGTCGCGTTCGAATCCGCCGAACCAGTAGAGGCCGGGCTGCGCGTCGGCCGAGGGATCGAGGTCGCGGAAGACGCGGATCCAGTTGTCGGCACGCGCGCCGAGCACCGTGAACGGCAGGGCTCGGGAGAACACCGTCTCCTGGTCGATCGGCGGGATCTGTTCGCGCCGAATGTTTTCCAAGCCGCGCTGCAACGCGCGGATCTGCCGGGCGAGTTCCAGCCCGCTGGTCGTCCGCACCGGCAGGTACTTCGGTGCGAGCAGGGTCGCGACCCCGCCGAGCGCGATGGCGACACCGACCAGGGCGTGCCCGGAGGTGAGCGCGAGCGTGACGGTCACCGCGAGGCCCGCGACCACCAGCACCCCACCGAGCCACACCGCGAGGCCGGGACGGCGGCGATCGAGGAAGTTGCCGCGGGCGACGGCGTCGGCGATCAAGGCGGCGCGGACCGGACCGGAGGCCACCCGCCCAGGCGCGCGCAGCTCGCCCAGTGTCACGGCATCGGCGCCACCGGGCAGCAACGCCTGGTAGACCGCCTTTTCGTAGTCGCGCAGCTGATCGTCGGGCGTATTGACCCGGGTGATCCGCCAGTCGCTGTCGCTGAGCGGTGTGATCCGGATGTACCGGCGCACCGCGAGATCCACCACGGTAGCGGCGATATCGACCGGATCGACGTGCCCGTCCAGCAACAGACCGGCCTCACCGGGCAGCGCGCCATCGGGAGAGGTGAACTGCACTCGATCGCCTTCGCGCAGCAGCGGATCGATGGTCTCCGAACCGCCGCCGATCGCCGCGTCCTGACGGCGGGCGCGCAGGACGAAGGCGGCCAGTCCCGCCAGCGCGAGCAGCAGCACGCCGAACGCCACGAGCACCGGCGCGGTGATCGCGAACGGGCCCGCGTCGCCGCCGCCGCGCACGTCGGCGTTGCTCGGCACGGTGCCGGGCGGCAACTGCAGCGTCAGGTCGATCGCGTCGCCCTTGTGCAGGTCGGTCTGCTCGAGGAAGAGAACGCCGTCGGACTCGATCTTCACGTCGGCGCACGGCCGGGTGTTGCCGGGCGGACCGAGTTTGCAGTCGACGATGCCCATTTCGAAGCTCGGGCTGATCAGCGAGGCGCTGATGGAGGCGATGTCGGCGCCGAGCACGCCGAGCCAATGGAACACCTGAGTGCCCGGCGCGTCACTGACGGTGTTCTGCACGGAGTACTGAAAGGTGGACGTGCCCGGCCGCGCCTCGATGGTGAACTGGTCGTTCGCGACGGTGGCGGTCCCGGGGCCTTCGGTGTTCACATCGGTGACCCGGAAGACGCGCTCCGCGTCGTCGCTCACTTTTAGCCGCAACGGAAGCGACATCCGGAACGATCCGTCCGGCGGCACCGCGATCTGTTCGACGACTTCGAGGACACCCTCGCGATTCAGCTTCAGATCGGCGGTGATGGTCACGCCGTCGGGCGCGGGCTCGGCCTCGGCGACCGGGGCCGCCACGAACATTGCCGCGACGGCGAGAAGCAGCGCGCCTAGGGCGGCCCCCCGAAAAGTCAGCATGGCTGCCTACTCTAGACAGCTTGCTATCCTGCGTCAGCGGCTGTCGGCGATCACTGAGACGAGGGGGTACGGGGGCGTGACACAACCACCGTACGGACACGGACCGGTTCCGCACCGGGGGCATCCGGTCCCTCCGCCGCCGGGACACGGTGCGCCCCATGGACCGCGCCCCGGTTACGGTCCGCCACCTGGATACGGCCCGCCGCCCGGCTACCGTCCGCCGCCGGGATATGCGCAGCCCGGTTACGGCCCGCCGCCGGGTTACAGCCCTCCGGTCCCTCCGCCGATGCCCTATGGCCCGCCCGGTCGGCCTCCCTACCCCCCGCAGCGCAAACGAGGCGGTGGCGGATGGGTGGTGCTGCTGGTCGTCGTCGTGTTCCTGGTCGCGGCGGGGCTGGTGCGCAACGCGATCTCGGTGGGGCGCGACAGCGACGCGTCCGGCTCGCGGCCGAGCTTCACGTTCGACGCCCAGCCGGACGGCGCGAGCGGCCCTTCGGAAACCGGCGCCAACCCGCTGCTCACCGACCCGAGCGCGACACTCGTCCCGGCGCGGTGTGATTACTCGCCGTGGGGCACCCAGGTCGACGCCGCCCGCAAGTTCTTCGAAAGCGCCGCGTCCTGCCTGGAGTCGGCGTGGAAACCCGTGCTGCGCGAGGCGAATCTGCCGTTCCAGCCGCCCGCGCTGAACGTCAGCGCGACCACGACCGGCATCACCACGCCGTGCACCGGCTCGACCAGCAATTTCGCCGCGTTCTACTGCCCGGCGAACAAGACCATCTACATGCCGATCAGCCAGTTGCAGACGGAATACTTCCGGGACAACTGGGTGGTCTACCTCTCGGTGTTCGCGCACGAGTACGGACATCACGTGCAGGCGATGTCCGGCATCCTGCGTAAGGCCAACAGCGAGCGGGCCGACGCGGGGCCGCGCACCGCCAAGGGGTTGGAACTGTCTCGCCGAGTCGAGTTGCAGGCCAACTGTTTCGACGGCATGTACCTCTCCTCGTCGTCGAAAGGCGGCTCGCTGACCGATCCGCAGCTCACCGTGGCCCGCAAGGACGCCTACGGCCGCGGCGACCAAGCCGGGGACATGCGCGACCACGGGTCCGCCGAGAACGGCGGCCGGTGGTTCGAGGCGGGCTTGGACAACAACCGTGCGGCGCAGTGCAATACGTTCACCGCGTCGGCGAGTTCGGTGAGCTGACCCGAGTCGCGCGAAAGCCCCTGGCGGCCGAACGAACCATCTCGGATCGACGAAACAACAACGGCGGTGAGGATCGGCGACCGTTTCGGCGAATCAGGCGGCACACCGCGAACAGGTGATCGCGCCGCCGGTTCGGGTACTGATCGCCGATCAGGATTTCGGATCGTCCTCCACCGTGCGATCGGTGTGCGGACGCCCGAGGTGACCTTCGCCGAGGCGGCGGGGCGCGTGCCCGTGCACACCTTCGGCATACGCCGTCTCGGCGTGCAGGGCGAAGTCGATTCCGGCGGTCTCGTCCTCTTTGCTGACCCGGAAGCCGACGAGCCGGTCGATGCCCTTGCCGAGCGCGAACGAGACGCCGAAGGCGTAGGCCGCGACGACCAGCACCGCCACCAGCTGCTTGCCCAGCTGGGCGAGTCCACCGCCGAAGAACAGACCGTCGACGCCGCCGGTCATCACCGCGGTGGCGAGCAAGCCGATCAGCACGGTGCCGACGACACCGCCCGCGAAGTGCACGCCCACCACGTCGAGCGAATCGTCGTAACCCGCCTTGAACTTCCAGCCCACGGCGAACGAGCAGACCACGCCCGCGGCCAGCCCGACCAGCAGCGCGCCGAGGGTGTTGACCGACCCGCAGGAGGGAGTGATGGCGACCAGCCCGGCCACCACGCCGGAGGCGGCGCCGAAGGTGGTCGGCCTGCCGTCGCGGATCTGCTCCACCGCGAGCCAGCCGAGCATGCCGAGGCAGCCCGCCACCAGCGTGTTCAGGAAGACGGCCGCGGCGAGGCCGTTGGCCGCGAGCGCCGAACCGGCGTTGAAGCCGAACCAGCCGAACCACAGCAGGCCGGCGCCGAGCAGCACGAAGGGCAGATTGTGCGGGCGCATCGCGTCGGTGCGGAACCCGATGCGCGGGCCCAGCACGAGCGCGAGGGCAAGCGCCGACGCGCCGGAGGCGATCTCCACCACCAGGCCGCCCGCGTAGTCCAGCGCGCCGAACCGCGCGAGCCAGCCGTCCGGGCCCCACACCCAGTGGGCGATCGGCGCGTACACCGCCAGCGCCCACACCGGCACGAAGATCATCCAGGCGGAGAACTTGGCGCGGTCGGCGATGGCGCCGCTGACCAGCGCCGCGGTGAGGACGGCGAAGGTGAGCTGGAACGTGACGAACAGCAGCTCCGGCACCGAGCCGTGCACCGAACCCGGATCGATGCCCGCCATGCCCAGGTGATCGAGGCCGCCGATCAGGCCGCCGCCCGCGTCGGCCCCGAAGGCGAGGCTGTAGCCGAGAAGTAGCCAGGTCACGGTAACGAGCGGAATCGCGATGAAGTTCATCATCAGCATGTTCAGCACGCCGGTCGAGCGCACCATGCCGCCGTAGAAGATGGCCAGGCCGGGGGTCATCAGCAGGACGAGCGCCGTGCTGATCAGCAGCCAGGCGGTGGCCGCGGGGTCGATGGTCGATGACACGGGGTTACTCCTTCGGCGCGCGTGCGCTGCGAGGTTACCGAATGGTCGCTCGCGGACCGACAGCCGATCGGTCGAGACACGGTCATCAGGACGGTCGGTCGGTGCGGACACCGCGCAGCCACGCCGCCACCGCGTCCGGCGTGGGCGGGTCCGCGCCGACCAGGTCGAGCACGGTGTAGCCGATGCATGCCGCGCCCATCACGCGTGACGCGGTCGCTTCCGCGTCACCCCAGGGCAGGAAGGGTTTGGCGAGCAGGAGGGAGGCGATACCGTGGCCGACCGACCACAGTTCCAGCACGATCGGCAGCGGGTCGCGCGGCGCGATCGTCCCCTCGTCCATGCATTTGCGCACGGTGGCGGCGAAATGCTGGAAAGCCCCGCTGGTGAGCACCTGGTCCACCGCGCCTCCGGTCTCGGTGGGCGCGGTCGCCAGCCGGTATTGCTCGGGATGCTCGAGGGCGAAGCGGATATAGGCCATGCCTTGGTCGTGCAGCTGGGTCAGCGGGGAGGTCGCGGGGTCGGTGGCGGCCCGCATCGCGTCGGCGAGGTCTTCGAAGACCTGGGCGACGACCGCATCGATGAGTTCGTCCTTGTCGGCGAAGTGCCGGTAGATCGAGGGCGCGCTCACCCCGACCAGCTTGCTCACCGCGCGGATCGAGACGGCTTCTGCGTGCCCGGTCCTGGTGAGCAGCTCGGCCGTGGCCCGCAGGATCTCCTCGCGCAGCTCGGCTCCGGAACCGCGGGGCGACCGCGGACGCCTGCCACCGATCATGCGCGGCCCGCGGTTTCCAGCGGGCGTGCGGCGGCGTCCTCCTCGCCTTCGGTCAGCCCGATCTTGGCGTGCAGCCGGGCCAGCGGGGCCGGCGCCCACCAGTTGGCCGGTCCGAGCAGGCGCATGAGCGCGGGCGCGAGCAGGCCGCGGATGAGCGTGGCGTCGGCCAGCACGGTCAGCGTGAGGCCGAGGCCGAGCAGCTGCATGAACGACACCTTCGCTGTGACCAGAGCGCCGAGCACGATGGCCATCAGCGCGGCGGCGGCGGTGAAGATGCGGCCGGTGCGGGCGAGGCCGATGGCGACCGCGCGGGTGTTGTCGTGCGTGGCCAGCCACTCCTCGCGCACCCGCGACAGCAGGAACACCTCGTAGTCCATGGACAGGCCGAAGGCCAGGCAGAACATCAGGATGGGCATGGTCGGCACCAGGTAGCCGACCGCGGTGAAACCGAGCAGGCCGGACAGGTGGCCTTCCTGGAACACCCACACCATCGCGCCGAACGCGGCGGCCAGGGACAGCGTGTTCAGCACGAGCGCTTTGATCGGCAGCACGACGCTGCCGGTGAACAGGAACAGCACGACGAACGTCGCCAGCGCGATCAGGGCGGCGGCGAGCGGGAGCCGGGCGGCCAGCGCCTGCAGCGAGTCGGCGTTGGCCGCCGCGGCGCCGCCGTAGAGCGCGTCGCCCGGCGCCGGGATCGCCCGGATCGCTTTCAGCTGCCGGTCACCGGCGGGCGAGAACGGATCGAGCTTGGTCGCGACGCTCAGGTAGGTCCCGGTGTCGTTGCTCATTCCCGGCGGCGGCGGCGCGACTCGCGCGCCGGTCACGTAGACGCCCGCGGCGGACAGCACCGCGGGCACGCCCTGCACTTTCGACAGTTCCGCGGCGTATCCGCCGAGCGCCGCGCTGTCGCCGCGATAGCCGTCCAGCACGATCGTCGTGCTCGCGACCGGATCGGCCTGCGGAAACTCGGTCCGCAGTGCGTCGCCGACCTGGCGGCTCGCGGCGGAGTCCGGCAGCACCCGGTCGTCGGGATAGCCGAACTTCACCGAAAGGAACGGCGCGCCGAGCGCGAGCAGCAGCGCGATGATCGCGACCGCGACCGGCGCCGCGTGCCGCATCACCCATTCGGCCAGCCGGTACCAGCCGGTGTCCTCCGGCGCCTGCGGGCCGGGCGCGGGCGCGCCGCGACCGAACAGGCGACGCAACGGAGCCCGCAGGTCGAGTGCGTTCACCCGAGGGCCGAGCAGCACCAACGCCGCGGGCAGCACCACGATCGACGCGATCGCGGCGGCGGCGACCACCGCGACGCCCGCGTAGGCGAAGCTCTTGAGGAAGTACAGGTCGAACACGCTCAGCACGGCCATCGACAACGCGACGGTGAGCGCGGAGAACAGCACGGTGCGCCCCGCGGTCTGCACGGACCGGATGGTGGCAGCGGCCGGATCCAGGCCGTTGGCGAGTTCTTCCCGGAAACGGCTGACAATGAACAGGCTGGAGTCGATGGCCAGCGCGAGGCCCATCGCCGTCGTCATGTTGAGCGCGTAGATCGAGACGTCGGTGAACAGGGTGAACATGCGCAGCAGCGCCAGCGTCGCCAGGATGGCGAACACCCCGATGGCCAGCGGGAGGGACGCGGCGACCAGGCTGCCGAACACCAGGATCAGCACGATCATCGACAGCGGCACCGCGACGCCCTCGGCGAGGGCGAGGTCGCGGGTGGTCTGCTCGGTGACGTCGTGATAGATCGCGGCGATGCCGCCTTGCCGCACCGTGATGCCGTTCGCGACGCCCGCGAACTGCCGTTCCAGTTCGCTCGCGGTCTGCTGCACCTGGGTCTCGTCGCCGTCGATGAAGGCGACCACCAGGGCGCTCTTGCCGTCGGTGCTGCGCAACGCGTTCGCCAGTGGCTGCGGCGTGGTCCAGTACGACTGGACGCCCCGCACGTCCGTGCGGGATTTCAG
This sequence comes from Nocardia beijingensis NBRC 16342, assembly GCF_001612785.1. Lineage (GTDB taxonomy): Bacteria > Actinomycetota > Actinomycetes > Mycobacteriales > Mycobacteriaceae > Nocardia > Nocardia beijingensis. Next base: position 79,076 of record NZ_BDBC01000014.1, on the reverse strand, counting down.
CGCATCGGCCAGCCCCGCGCCCGCCGCCTTGGTGGCCGGATCGTCCGCCCCGGCGTCCGAGCTGACCAGCAGGACGAAGTTGGGCGCCGCGCCGGCGAAGTTGTCGGCGATCAGCTGGGCGACGCGGGCGGACTCGGCGTCGTCGGAGGTGAACCCGCCGGACTTCAAGTGCGCGGGCGCGGTGGCGCCGAAGACGCCGCACAGCACGGCGACGGCGAGCGCCGCGGCCAGCACGGCGCGCGGAGATCGGGTGATGAATCGCGCCATCCGGGTCAGCATCGCGGCTCCGCTCGCTAGGTTAACGACGTTAGAGTAACGCCGTTAACCTAAGGTGTCGACCGCCACGGTGGGCCCTGAAACTAGCCGCGGAACTTGCGGATCGCCCGCAGGCCTCTGCGGCCGGGCACCGGAAGGTCGTCGTGCATCTCCACCCACTCCGCGGTGGTCAGCCACAGTTGCTGCGCGCGAGCGTCGGCGGTGTTGTGGAAGATCCGGCGGCCCCGGTCGTCCCGCAGTTCCTGGGCGACCACCGACCAGCGCGGCGGGCGGCCGTGTTCGGCCTGGTAGTCCGCGAGATACGTCGCGATCACGGTGCCGATGGTGTTCACCGGGCGCAACGACACCCGATTGCCGTACTGGGCGGCGTAGAAACGCCGCCCGGCGCACAGGGACCGGGGATTGGCGTTGGAGGCGATCCACCCCGCGCGCTGGGCCCGCTCGATGAGCCAGAGATGTTTGACCGCCGACGGCGCGATATTGCCGACGCGGGTGCGGATCAGCGTCATGATCTGTTCGGTGCACAGTACGTCGCGGCGGGTGGGACCGTAGCCGTGCGCGGTCCAGTGCGCGTCCGCCAGTTTGGCGAGCACCCGGCCGAAGTCGTCGATGCTGCGCTGGGCGCGGCGGCCGAGACGTTCGATGCGCTCGGCCTCGCGGCGCATCTCGTTCTGCGCGGTCAGCGTGCGGATCGCCGCCATGGTCGGCACCTGGCCGCGTTCGAGGAGTTCGAGGATGGCGGCGGCGGTGGCGGGATCGGCGGCCGCGGTCACCGGCAGCGAGTCGCGCTTGATCGCGAACTCCTGGGGGCTGATGGCGCGGCTCAAGAGGGCGACGGCGGAGCGGTCGCCGGCGAAATCGGTGCTGGACAGCCAGGCGGCGGCGATGTCGTCACACGACACGGTGGACAATCCTCCGGTGTAAGTGGGGGAATTGGCGCTGGTCACCCGTGGGCCGAGCTTTGCTGGTTGTGCCCCGGTCGGGATGAGGGACCGGCCGGGGTCACCAACCTGATGAAGGTTTGGCTACCGAAGTTGCCGTCTGCCACGTTAGCCAGACGATTGCATCCATGTCACCCATGGTGACGGTTTCGTTATTTCCAAAAAGTCGAGGTAAATCGGGGTGTGAGTCCATCTTTTCCGGCCCGGGCGGGATGCCGCGGCGGGTGCGTCCGGTATTCGCTCACGCAGCATGAGCGATAGCTCTAAGGTTGCTGCTGGGCATGTCCCAGTCGGCCGCCGAAGAAGACAGCGCGTAGGTTGTGACTTGCATCACATTCTTGGCCGTCCGCGGGCCGCTGACCGGGGCGAAGGGCGGGCATGTGCGTGTCGGTGGTCGCCGGTAACCTCTGGCCGTGGCTCTGTACCGGAAGTACCGACCGGCAACGTTCGCTGAGGTGGTGGGTCAGGAGCACGTCACCGACCCGCTGAGCACCGCGCTCGACACGGGGCGGATCAGTCATGCCTATCTGTTCTCCGGTCCACGCGGCTGCGGCAAGACGTCCTCCGCGCGCATCCTCGCCCGCTCGCTGAACTGCGTGGACGGGCCCACTTCGACGCCGTGCGGCACCTGCCCGTCGTGCGTGGCGCTCGGGCCGGGCGGCCCGGGCAACCTGGACGTCATCGAACTCGACGCCGCGAGCCACGGCGGCGTCGACGACACCAGGGAATTGCGCGACCGCGCCTTCTACGCGCCCGCGGAGTCCAGGTACCGCGTGTTCATCGTCGACGAGGCGCACATGGTGACCACGGCGGGATTCAACGCGCTGCTCAAGATCGTCGAGGAGCCGCCTGCCCACCTGATCTTCATCTTCGCGACCACCGAGCCCGACAAGGTGCTGCCGACCATCCGTTCGCGCACGCATCACTATCCGTTCCGGCTGCTGCCGCCGGCCACCATGCGCGGACTGCTCGGACGGATCTGCGAGCAGGAGCACGTGCCGGTCGAAGAAGCGGTGTACCCCTTGGTGATTCGCGCGGGCGGCGGTTCGCCGCGCGACAGCCTGAGCGTGCTGGACCAACTGCTCGCGGGCGCGGGCCCCGAGGGTGTCACGTACGCCCGCGCGGTCTCCCTGCTCGGCGTGACCGACGTGGCGCTGATCGATGACGCGGTCGAGGCGCTGGCCGCCTACGACGGCGCCGCGTTGTTCGGCACCGTCGACCGGGTGATGGAGGCCGGTCACGATCCGCGCCGTTTCGCCGCCGACCTGCTCGATCGCTTCCGCGACCTGATCCTGCTGCGTGCGGTGCCCGACGCCACCGACCGCGGCCTGGTCACCGGCCCAGGCGACGTGCTCGACCGGATGCGCGACCAAGCCGAGCGATTGGGTTCGGCCACGCTGACCCGTTACGCCCAGCTGCTGCACGAAGGTCTCGGGGAGATGCGCGGCGCCACGGCGCCACGACTGCTGCTCGAAGTCGTGTGCGCGCGCATGCTGCTGCCCTCGGTGTCCGACGCGGAATCCGCCACCCTGCAACGGCTGGAGCGGCTAGAGCGCGGTCTGGCCGGTGGTTCCATCGCCCCGGCTTCGGCCGCGCCCGGGGCTGCTCCCGTGCCGCCGTCGGTGGCCGGTGCGCCGTCGGAACCGCCGCGTCGCCGGGGTGCGGAGGCGCTGGCCGCGATTCGCCGTGAGAGCCGCGGCCGCTCGGAGGGCGCGGCTGGATCTGGTGGCGCCGCTCCCGCGAACGGTCCGGCGCAGAGCGGTGGTCCCGAGGGGCCGGTGTCCGCTGCGGGATCGTCCGCTGAGGCCGAGATCGCTGAGCGCTCAGCGCAGATCGGTGACGGGCCAGGTGATGGCGCGGCAGGCTCCGGTGTGGCGGCGCCAGGTAGCGGACCGGCTGCCGGTGGTGGGGCATCCGCGAGTCGGCCGATGCCTGCCGGTGGTGAGCTTTCCGAAGTATCGATCGCGTCGGCCGCGGAGTCGGAAGGCGGCGCGGATCCGGCTGTTCCGGTTCTGCGACCGGAGTCTGCTGCGCTGTCCGAGAGCGGGTCGGCAGGGGGGATGTCAGCGGAAGGGTCGAGCGCGACCGCTGAGCGGAGTGCCTCGACGGTCGGGTCGGCCGACCTGCCGGGCTCCATGCCTGTGCCTTCCGGGCCGACCGGTGACGCGGCGAGCCGCGCAGGTTCTCCCGAATCGGCTGCGGCGCAACACCCCTCCGACGCCGCAGCGCGGCCGTCGGCGCAAGCAACGGGTTCCCGGGCGGCGGGCGCGCAGGCGGCGTCGCATACCGCCGATCCGGCTGCTGGGCGTAGTCACAGTGTCGCCGACTCCAGTGCGGCTGTTGGGCGCGATCTGGGCGTGGCCGACTCCAGCGTGGGGCGAGATGTGGCTGCGGGGAGTGGTCACGGTGGCACCGATTCGGGTGCGGGGCGGGATGTAGCCGCAGGGCGCGATCAGGGCGTGGCCGACTCCGGTGCGGCGCGGGGTGCGGCTGCTGGGCGCGATCTGGGGGTGGCCGACTCCAGCGTGGGGCGAGATGTGGCTGCGGGGAGTGGTCACGGTGGCACCGATTCGGGTGCGGGGCGGGATGTGGCCGCCGGGCGCGATCAGGGTGTGGCCGACTTCGGTGCGGCGCGGGATGCCGCTGCCCGGCGCGATCAGGGCGCCGCCCGGACCCCTGTCGCCGGGCAGGCCGATCGAGATCGGTCCGACGCACCGGCCGCCCCCACGTCCGCGCCGGAGCCTGCCGTCGGTCCCGCTGCCGTGCCGAGCGGTGATCTGTTGCGTGAAGTGGAAGCCGCGTGGGCGGATATTCGGGCCAAGGTGCGTGAATTCGGTGCGGCCGTGCAGGCGATGCTCGCCGGTGCGTCCGTCGCCAGGGTGGAGGGCGAGGTGATCGTCTTCGCCCACCAGCACGCGCCGCTGGCCCAGCGCCTGTCCGATCCGCGCAATCTCGAGGCGGTCCGGTCGGCGGTGCGGGCGGTGCTCGGGCGCGACCACGAGGTGCGCTGGGAGGCGGGCGGCGCGCCGCAACGGCCCGCCGCGGCTCCGCGCTCGGGCGGGGCGGCGAACCGGACCCGCGGGCAGGCGGGCAACCAGCCGGGACGTGAATCCGGCAACGCGGCGAGCCGCGGCACGGCCGCGCCCGCGCCGCGCTTCTCCCGCCCGAGCCAGGCGAAGAACGCGAACGCCGACAAGGCGGGCGGCGCGGGGCGTTCCCGGCCCGGCGGCTCCGACCAGCGCCCGTATCCGGCGGACGACGATATCCCGCCGCCCGACTACCCCGACCTACCCGACGACCCGGGGCCCGCGGACTATCCGCGGTACGACGCCGCGCCGAGTGCGGACGCCCCGGCGGCCGACCAGGACTGGGACCGCGCCAGGGTCATTCCCGCCTCCACCCCGGAAGAGGAGCAGGAGATGATGGCCGCGGCGGCCGATCCGGTGGCTCCCGGCGACCGGCGCGACCCGGACGAGGTCGCTCTCGAATTGCTGAAGAGTGAGCTGGGTGCCACACGGCTGGATGGTTGACAACCACCGCTCTCACGACGTTAAGTTAACCGGAGTTCGCACTCCACGGTAGTATGGACGGGTAGCCGGGAGCTTCGGTACGCCGACGTTCTATGGTATGCCCAGGCGTACGGGCGACCTGGCCGTGCGTCCGTCCTTGCCTGCCTGGTTTTGTACAGCGTTAGGAACGGGCGGCCGCAAGGCCGGTCGGCGAGGTCAGCCGCAGCCATACCGCACCCGCGGTGTCGCCGCATAGGAGCGCTCGGACGGACGAACGTACCGGCCGACCGCACAGAAGCGCTCGGACGGACGAACGTCCGGCCGCCGCAATTGAGGAAGGAACACTCCATGACCACAGAGGCCTACATTTACGAGGCCATCCGCACTCCGCGCGGCCGTGGCAAGAAGAACGGCTCGCTGCACTCGGTCAAGCCGATCGACCTGACTGTTGGTCTGATCCAGGAACTGCGCGGCCGCTTCCCCAACCTCGACGAGGACCGGATCTCCGACCTGATCCTCGGCGTGGTGGCGCCGGTCGGCGATCAGGGCGCGGACATCGCCCGTACCGCGGTCACCGTGGCCGGCCTGCCCGACACCGTCGGCGGCTTCCAGCTCAACCGCTTCTGCGCCTCCGGCCTCGAGGCGGTCAACCTCGCCGCCCAGAAGGTGCGCTCCGGCTTCGACGACCTGGTCATCGCCGGTGGCGTCGAGTCCATGTCGCGCGTGCCGATGGGCTCCGACGGCGGCGCGTGGGCGCTGGACCCGGCCACCAACTACGACACCTACTTCGTCCCGCAGGGCGTCTCCGCCGACCTGATCGCCACCATCGAGGGCTTCAGCCGCGACGACGTCGACGCCTACGCGGTGCGCTCGCAGGAGCTGGCCGCCAAGGCCACCACCGGCGGCTACTTCGCCAAGTCGATCGTCCCGGTCAAGGACCAGAACGGCATCGTCGTGCTGGACAAGGACGAGCACATGCGCCCCGGCACCACCGCCGAGGATCTGGCCAAGCTGCAGCCCTCCTTCGCCGTGATCGGTGAGATGGGCGGCTTCGACGCGGTGGCGCTGCAGAAGTTCCACTTCGTGGAGAAGATCAACCACGTCCACCACGGCGGCAACAGCTCCGGCATCGTCGACGGCGCCGCGCTCGTGCTCGTCGGTTCGGAAGAGGCGGGCAAGGCCTCCGGCCTGACCCCGCGTGCGCGCGTCGTCGCGACCGCCACCAGCGGCGCCGACTCCACCATCATGCTGACCGGCCCGACCCCGGCCTCGAAGAAGGTGCTGGCCAAGGCGGGCCTGACCCTCGACGACATCGACCTGGTCGAGATCAACGAGGCGTTCGCCTCCGTGGTGCTGAAGTTCCAGAAGGACCTGAACATCCCGGACGAGAAGCTGAACGTCAACGGCGGCGCCATCGCGATGGGCCACCCGCTCGGCGCGACCGGCGCGATGATCACCGGCACCATGGTCGACGAGCTGGAGCGCCGCAACGGCCGCTACGCGCTGATCACCCTGTGCATCGGTGGCGGCATGGGCGTGGCCACCATCATCGAGCGGGTCTGAGCCCCAACCGACAGCTGAGAATTCAAGGAGACACAGAGCTGTGAGCGAAACCAACATGATCGGTTGGGAGCAGGATTCGGACGGCATCGTCGTGCTGACGATGGACGACCCGAACCAGGGCGCCAACACGATGAACGAGCTGTACAAGAAGTCGATGACGGCCACCGTCGACCGGCTGGAGGCGGAGAAGGACAACATCACCGGTGTCGTCCTGACCTCGGCGAAGAAGACTTTCTTCGCCGGCGGCGACCTGAAGAACATGATGAAGGTCGGCCCGGACGACGCCCAGACGCTGATGGAGGAGCTCACCGAGATCAAGAGCGCCCTGCGTCGCCTGGAGCAGCTCGGCAAGCCGGTCGTGGCCGCCATCAACGGCGCGGCGCTCGGCGGCGGCCTGGAGATCGCGCTGGCCACCCACCACCGCATCGCGGCGGACGTGCCCGGTTCGCAGATCGGTCTGCCCGAGGCCACCCTCGGCCTGCTGCCCGCGGGCGGCGGCATCATCCGCACCGTGCGCATGCTGGGCCTGCAGAACGCCCTGATGCAGGTGCTGCTGCAGGGCCAGCGCAACAAGCCGGCCAAGGCCAAGGAGATCGGCCTGATCGACGAGCTGGTCGGCTCGATCGAGGAGCTGGTTCCCGCCGCCAAGGCGTGGATCAAGGCCAACCCCGAGGCCGGCGTGCAGCCCTGGGACAAGAAGGGCTTCAAGATCCCCGGCGGCACCCCGTCCTCCCCGGCCTTCGCGGCCAACCTGCCCGCGTTCCCCGCGAACCTGCGCAAGCAGATCAAGGGTGCGAACATGCCCGCGCCGCGCGCGATCATGTCCGCCGCGGTCGAGGGCTCGCAGGTCGACATCGACAACGCGTCGCTGATCGAGTCCCGCTACTTCGTGCACCTGCTCACCGGCCCGGTCGCGAAGAACATGATCCAGGCGTTCTTCTTCGACCTGCAGACGATCAACAACGGCGGTTCGCGTCCGAAGGACGTGCCGAAGAAGGAGATCAAGAAGGTCGGCGTGCTCGGCGCCGGCATGATGGGCGCGGGCATCGCGTACGTCTCCGCGAAGGCGGGCTACGAGGTCGTGCTGAAGGACGTCTCGATCGAGGCGGCCGAGCGCGGCAAGAACTACTCCGAGAAGATCGAGGCCAAGGCCCTCTCCCGGGGCAAGACCACCGAGGAGAAGTCCAAGGCGCTGCTGGACCGGATCAAGCCGACCGCGGACGCGGCCGACTTCGCCGGCGTCGACTTCGTCATCGAGGCCGTCTTCGAGAACACCGAGCTCAAGCACAAGGTGTTCCAGGAGATCGAGGACATCGTCACCCCCGACGCGCTGCTGGGCTCGAACACCTCCACCCTGCCGATCACCGGTCTGGCGACCGGCGTGAAGCGCCAGGAGGACTTCATCGGCATCCACTTCTTCTCGCCGGTCGACAAGATGCCGCTGGTGGAGATCATCAAGGGTGAGAAGACCTCGGACGAGGCGCTGGCCAGGGTGTTCGACTACACCCTCGCGATCAAGAAGACCCCGATCGTCGTCAACGACAGCCGCGGCTTCTTCACCTCCCGCGTGATCGGCACCTTCGTCAACGAGGCGATCGCCATGCTCAAGGAGGGCATCGAGCCCGCCACCATCGAGCAGGCCGGTCTGCAGGCGGGCTACCCGGCCGCGCCGCTGCAGCTGTCGGACGAGCTGAACATGAAGCTCATGCAGAAGATCGCCAAGGAGACCCTGGAAGCCGCGCAGGCGGGCGACACCACTCTGGGCGTCAAGCGGCACCCGGCGCAGGACGTCATCGACTACATGGTGTCCGAGGGCCGTCCGGGCCGCCTGGAGAAGGCGGGCTTCTACGAGTACGACGAGAACGGCAAGCGCACCGGTCTGTGGCCGGGCCTGCGTGAGCACTTCAAGACCACGGCGGACTTCGGTGTCCCGCTGCAGGACCTGATCGACCGCATGCTGTTCGCGGAGGCGATCGAGACCCAGAAGTGCTTCGACGAAGGCGTGCTCACCTCCACCGCCGACGCCAACATCGGCTCGATCTTCGGCATCGGCTTCCCGGCCTGGACCGGTGGTGTGCACCAGTTCATCGTCGGTTACCCCGGTGGCCAGGAGGCCTTCGTGGAGCGTGCCGACTACCTCGCCAAGACCTACGGCGAGCGCTTCGAGGTTCCGGCCTCGCTGCGCAAGTAGTCGCGCGTAGCAACGCAACGGCGAAGCCCGCCATCGCTTTTCGCGGTGGCGGGCTTCCGCCGTTTTCCGGCCCGTTCACCTTCGGGTGCGTCTGGCGCGATAAGTTGGCAGCCGTGCCGAGACGTAGTCGCCATGTTCTGATCGCCAGTTGCGCCCTCGCGCTCGCATCGGCCCCCGTGGCGGCTGCCGATCCGGTGGCAGCGCCGTCGGTGCGCTTGCTGGGCGAGCGAGTCGTCGCCTCCGGTCTGGACTTCGACGGCACCACCGTGGGGGGCCTGTCCGGCATCGATTACTCGCCGCGTACCGGCGAATTCGTGCTGATCAGCGATGACCGATCGAGCAAGAACCCCGCGCGGTACTACACCGCGCGCTTCGAGGTGGGCGAGGGCGGAGTCGGGCCGGTGACGTTCACCGGCACCAGGCCGCTGCTCACCGCGGCGGGCGCGCCCTACGCGCCGATGTCGGTGGACCCGGAGGAGATCCGGGTGGACCCGTGGTCCGGCGACTACTACTGGACACAAGAAGGCGAGCGGGATGGCGCCGTGCTGCAGGACCCGTCGGTGCGGATCGCGCACCCGGACGGCTCCTACGCCCGGGAGCTGCCGATTCCGGAGAACGAGCGGATGCTTCCCGGCTCAGGGCCGCGCCGGAACCTGGCGCTGGAGGGCGCGAGCTTCCTCGCGGGCGGCGCGCTGTTCGCGACCGCTATCGAAGAGCCGCTGCTGACGGACGGGCCGGCGGCGACCACGACGAGCGGGTCGCTCACGCGGATCACCGTCCAGGCTCGATCCGGGCCGGTGCTGGCCCAGTACGCGTATCCGCTGGACCCGGTCTTCGCCGAGTCGCGGCCGGAGCCAGGCCGCGGATCGAACGGGATCGCCTCCATCCTCGCCGCCGATCCGCTCGACCCCGCGAAAGTGCTTGTGCTGGAACGATCCTTCTCGCCGGGGACGCCCAACAAGATCCGGATCTACGAGGCCGACCTGAGCGCCGCGACCAATATCCTCGATGCCCCGATCGGTGCGGCGCGCCCGGCGGCCAAGCGGCTGCTGGTGGATCTCGACGACGTCGGGCTCCCCGCCGTCGACAATGTCGAGGGCATGACGTGGGGTCCGCGCCTGCCGTCCGGCGAGCGGACCTTGGTGCTGGTCAGCGACGACAATTTCGACAGTCGCCAGATCACCCAGCTCATCGCCCTCGCGGTCGGCTAATCCGTCGGCCGCAGCTGCTCGGCGGCGGCCTGATACGCGGCGGCCGCCCTGGTGAAGTAGTCGAACAACACCTCGCGCTGTTCCGGCGTGTAGCCGCCGATGATCTCGCCGATGCGCTGCCGTGCGGGGGCGAGCACCTCGTCGAGATCGGCGGGCTTGCCGATCAATTCGACGATCACCTTGCGGCGGTCGCCAGGGACGGGTGCGCGGCGGACGTAGCCCGCGTCCTCCAAGCGGTCGATCAGCCGGGTGGTCGGGCCGGTGGTCAGGCCGCTGCGCGCGCCGAGTTCGCCCGGCGTCATCGGTCCTGCGAGTTCGAGGATATTGAGCGCGTAGAGATCGGTGGCGCCCAGATCGACCGCCCGCGCCCCCGCTTGTCCGTGCAGCATGACCGCGCTCAGATAACGCCGGTAGACCTCGCTGGCGTCCGAGCGGAGTCCTCGTCCTGCGGGCTCCTGGCCGGGTTCAGGTGTTGACACGGTATTTCCTCCACACCTAATGTCGTCTTTGACGAAGAGAGTTCATCAAAGAAGAAAGCTCTCCAAAGAAGCAATCTATCATGGCGGGTCGCGGTTGGCCGCCGCTGCTCCGGGTATCCGCCCGGGTAGATCCGACGTGGTGGTCGTCACACCCCCGGCGAACGCTGTCAAAGGTGCGCCGGAGAGTCCTTTTCGCGCTGGTCAACCGGGTTTCGATCGGAGCGCGTCGCGGCGCGGAACACGTGGACTCGGAACACGCCCGACCTGTTCGGAAACGTCACCCGCGTGATACCGGGCCGCGCTACGTTGGAGTATGCGCAGGTATGTCGGACCCGGCGTCCGGCAGTCGGCGCGGAGTTGGTCGCCGATGTCGCCGATTCGATGTGAGTGTTCGAGGTGATCACATGAATCCACAGACGCGTTCGGGCCGGGTGCGCCCGGAATCTCCTGCGGCCGAGGCGAACACGCAGCGGCAGACGCCCGTCGACATCGCCGACGAACTGGAGGCGATGGGCCTGTCCGGTGCGGTGGAGATCGGGCGCGGCGGATTCGGGGTGGTGTACCGCTGCGTCCAGACCGCGTTGGACCGCGTGGTCGCGGTGAAGGTGCTGCCATCGGAGATCGACCAGGAGAGCCGCGAGCGGTTCCTGCGCGAGGAACAGGCCATGGGCAGGCTGTCGGGCCACCCGAACATCGTCGACATCCTCCAGGTGGACGTGACGCCCACCGGCATGCCGCTCATCGTCATGCCGTACTGCACGCATGGGTCGCTGGAAAAGCTGATCCGCGAGCAAGGCCCGTTGACCTGGGCGGACTCGCTGCGCGCCGGCGTCAAGCTGGCCGGCGCCATCGAGAGCGCGCACCGCGCCCGGATCCTGCACCGCGACGTGAAACCGGCCAACGTGCTGCTCAGCGGCTACGGCGAGCCGCAGCTGACGGATTTCGGCATCGCTCGCATCCCGGGCGGCTTCCGCACGTCCAGCAGCATGATCACCGGTTCGCCCGCGTTCACCGCGCCGGAGGTCCTCAAGGGCGACGAGCCGACCATCCGTTCCGACGTCTACGGCCTCGGTTCGACGCTGTTCGCCTTGCTCACCGGGCACGCGGCCTTCGAGCGGCAGGCGGGCGAACGGGTGGTCGCGCAGTTCCTGCGGATCACCACCCAGCCGGTGCCCGATCTGCGGGAACAGGACATTCCGCCGGATGTCGCCACCGTCATCGAACAGGCCATGTCGCCGAATCCGCGGGATCGCCCGGCCAGCGCCTACGAGTTCGGCGAGATGCTGCGCACCGTGCAGCGCGACCACGATCAGTTGCCCGACGAGATGGCGCTGCTGGAGACCACGCAGGAGCCGGAGCCGACCACGCCTGCCGCCGTCGGCGAACCGACCATGGCGTGGACGGGCTCGCGTCCAGCGGTCACCGCGCGGCGCAGCTGGCCGCTGACGCTGCGGCCCGCCGTCTCCCAGCATCCGACGGCCGTGCCGACGGCGCCCCCGACGGCTGTGACCAAGTTCCGTCCGCCCACGCCCACGCGCGAGCCGATAGCGCGGCCGCGGCTGCTGGACGTCCTGCGGGCCGGCGGGCGGCGCAGGCTGGCGGTGATCCACGCGCCCGCGGGCTTCGGCAAGAGCACGCTGGCCGCGCAGTGGCGCGCAGAACTCACCGAAGGCGATGTCGCGGTCGCCTGGATCGGTATCGACCGCGACGACGACAACGAGATCTGGCTGCTGGCCCATCTGATCCAGGCCATCCGCCGGGTGCATCCCGACGTCGGCGCCGGGCTGGACCAGGTGCTGGAGGAGCGGCCCGCCGACGCCGCCGCGTTCGTGATCCCCACCCTCATCGACGAGATCCACGCGGCGGGCAAGACGGTCGTGGTGATCGTCGAGGACTGGCAGCGGATCACCGACGCGGGCGCGCATCGCGCGATGGAGGCCCTGCTGGACAACGGCTGCCACCACCTGCGTTTCGTGGTGACCAGCCGCGAGCAGTCCGGTCTGCCGACCAGCCGCATGCGGGTGCACGACGAACTGGTCGAGATCGGCTCGGCCGCGCTGCGCCTCACCGATGCGGAGACCCGCCAGATCCTCGTGGAGCGCAACGGATTCGACCTCACGCCCGAGCAGGTCACCGAGATCCACACCGCCACCGACGGCTGGCCGGCCGCCATCCAGCTGGTCGGCCTGTCCTTGCGCGGCAACGCCGACCCGGCTCAGTTGATCGCCACCCTCTCCGAGGGCAACCACGGCATCCGCGAATACCTGGCGGAGAACGTGCTGGACACCTTGGAACCGAAGATGCTCGAGTTCCTGATGTCGATCGCGGTGACCGAACGGGTGTGCGGCTCGCTGGCCGCCGCGTTGTCCGGGGAGCCGGACGCCGAACAGCTGCTCGAGCAGGCCGAGCAGCGTGAGCTGTTCCTGAGGCGCATCGAGCACGACCCCGAGTGGTTCCGGATGCAGCCGTTGTTCGCCGAGCATCTGCGCAGCCGGCTCGACCGCGTCCACCCCGGGAAGCTGAAGTCGCTGCACCGCAAGGCTTCGCGCTGGTATGCCGAACACCAGCTGCTGCGCAAGTCGGTCGACCACGCGCTGGCGGCCACCGACCTGAAGATGGCGCTGGACCTGCTCGAGGGCGGCGGGATGGATCTGATCGACGGTTCCCGCCTTGCCACCCTGCTCGGCAGCGTGTCGAAACTACCGATGCAGCAGGTGGCGTCGCGCTCGAAGTTGCTGATGGCGGTGGCGCGGGCGAACGTCAACCTCCAGCAGTCCGGCGCGGCGCGCAACGCGCTGGGCAGGCTGTCGAACATCCTGGCTCGTGGCTCAACCGGCGATGCCGATGTGCGCGTGCAGCGCTGCCAGGCCGCCGTGCTCGCCGCCGCCGATCAGATCGCGCGCGACCATACCGACGGCGTGCTGGACCGGCTCGCCGACTGTCTGCGGGAGCCGGACGATCTGCCCGCGTGGACGGTCTCGACCGCCGCGAACCTGACCTCCTTCGTTCGCCTGTGCGAATTCGACTTCGAGGGGGCGCGCAAGATCCAGGAATGGGCCGAGGAGTATCACGAACGCTCGAAGGATTCGCTCGGCCTGGTATTCGGCCGCTGCGGCCAGGGCGCGGCCGCTTACGAACAACTCGACGTCGCCACCGCCACCCGCTGTTTCCAGCAGGCGTTGGACTCCGCGCGCGAGCGCTCGGGACCGCGCTCGCACGGGGTGCGCGTGGCCGCCGCGTTGCTCGGTGAGATGAGCTACCGCGCGGGTGATCTGGACACCGCCGACCGGCGGCTCGACGAGAGCCACCAGCTGGTCACCCGGGTCGGTCCGGTGGACTTCCTGATCTCCACCTTCGTCGTCGGCGCCAGGGTCAAGGCGGTGCGCGGGGACCTGTTCACCGCCGCCACCCGGCTGGACGAAGGCGCGCGCATCGCCGCCGACAACCGCCTGCCCCGGTTGTCCGCGCACATCAGGGCCGAACGGCTGCGCCTGGGGCTGCCGCTGGAGGCCGCGGATCGCCGGTACACCGATCTCAGCGAGTCGACGCCGTTGCAGGCGGCGCACCGGCTGACCGGCGCCACCCTGCTCACCGCGGAGGCCGAGGAACTCGCCGTCATCCGCGCGCTGCTCGCCGACCACCGGGTCGGCTCCGACGATCGCGCGGTGCGCCGGGCACGCGCGCTCTACGACCACACGCGCCAGAAGCACCGCCCGCGAGCGCAATTGGACGCCGCGCTGCTGCTCGCGGAATGCCTGGCCGCCGCGGGCTGGGTGGGCGAGGCCACCAACCTGCTGCTGCCCGCGGTCGCGACCTGCGCCGACCTCGGCTGGACCAGGCCGCTGCTGGACGCGGGCCCCGGCGTGGTCGGCATCCTGCGCGTGCTGCGCACCGAGTTGCCCGCCTCGGCGCAGGTCGGCGACATCGAACTGCCCGCCCCGTTCCTGGACGAACTGTTGAACGAGGCGGGCAGCAAGATCTACTGATCGAACCGGGCTACGGCTGCCACCACGGGCGCAGCGGCACGGTCCAGTCGCCGTCGGCGGGCACTTTGACGCCGAGCACCTGATGCAGCTGCACCACGTTGCGCTGGAAGCCGAGCCGGCAGCCTGCCATGTACAGGCCCCACACCTTCGCGGTGCCCTCGCCGACCTCGGCGACGCAGGCGTCCCAGTTGGCGACCAGGTTCTTGCACCATTCGTGCAGGGTCAGGGCGTAGTGCTCGCGCAGGTTCTCCTCGTGCAGCACTTCGAGCCCGATGTTCTGGATCTCGGAGATGATCCGGCCGGAACCGATCAGCTCGCCGTCGGGGAACACGTAGCGGTCGATGAAATCGCCCGCCTTGGTGGTGCGGGTGTTGTCCGGACGGGTGATGCAGTGGTTCAGGAACAGGCCGCCGTCGCGCAGCTTGTTCTTGATGAACTCGAAGTAGTACGGGTAGTTGTGCACCCCGATGTGCTCGGTGAGCCCGATCGACGACACCGCGTCGAACTCGCCCTCCGGCACGTCGCGGTAGTCGGAGTGCCGCACCTCGGCCAGGTCGGCCAGGCCCTCCTCGGCGATCTTCTTCTGCGCCCAGTCCGCCTGCTCGGCCGAGAGCGTCGCGCCGATCACCTTGACGCCGCGCTTGGCGGCGTAGCGCACCATGCCGCCCCACCCGCAGCCGATGTCGAGCAGCCGGTCGCCCTCCTTCAACCGGAGTTTCTCGAACACCAGGCGGTACTTGTTCTCCTGCGCCTGCTCGAGCGTCCAGCTCTCGTCGCCGTAGGCCGCGCAGGTGTAGGTCATCGAAGGGCCGAGCACGTACTCGTAGAACGTGTTCGACACGTCGTAGTGGTGGTGGATGGCTTCGGCGTCGCGAGTCTTGGAGTGGCGCAGCCCCTCGAAAGCGATCCGCCGCCAGCGCGGCAGCGTCTCCTGCGGCGGCGGGGCGACCGGCTTGAGCCGCTCCCAGCCCAGCGAGCGCGCGATGGTCACCAGGGCCAGCGCGGACGGACGGCGGAACTTCAACCCGTCCATCGCCTTCAGGATCTCGTACGGATCACCAGGGTGCACGCCGCTGGCGGTCATGTCGCCCGAGATGTAGGCGCGGGCCATGCCGAGGTCGCCGGGGGCCGTGGCCAGATAGTTGATACCGCGCGGGGTCCGGATGTCCAGGGCGAACCGCGAGTCCTCGGGGCCGGTCGAGCTGCCGTCGTAGGCCGTCAACCGGATCGGGACTTCGCCCTCGACAAGGGTCTCGAAGATCTCGGCAATGCTGAGTTTGGTCCCGAGATCGGCGAAGACATCGGAACGGTCCTTGAATGTCGTCATCTGCGTTGCACCGCCTTCGAATACAAATCCAGCAGGCGCTGGTCCGGGTCGTAGCGTTTCTTCAGTTCGGTGTAGGTGTTTCCGCCGTAGAGTGCCGCGAACTCATCCTTGTCGTAATAGGAATCCGAGTACAGCGACTTGTGACCGTCGAATTCGGTCACCTTCCGTTCGATGGCGCGGTTGGCCGCGCCCTCCTGCTGCCCGGGGACGGTGGGCACGGCCGACCAGAATCCGACATTGACGTAGGTTCGGCCCGGTTCCAGGGGATACAGCGGCCACGCGCGTCCACCGGGGCGTTCGGCGCCGCCGGTCTCGCGCAAACGCAGGGGGCAGAGCCAGATCGGCTCGATCGGGATCTCGCGCAGGAACCACTCCACGAAGTCGGCGGTGCGTTCCACCGGCACTTCGATGTCCTGCACGACCCGCTCGCGCGGTGGATTGCCCTTGCGGGCCTCCAGCTTGTCGCCGATGTCGTACTTGCGGTCCAGCGCCACCAGCTTCCAGTAGAAGCTGCTGCGCCGGTAGCGCTTCGGCCAGAAACGGCGGATCTTCGGATTCTGCGTGCCGAAGGCGCGCGAGCACCAGAACCAGTCGGTGTCCCAGCGCCACAGGTAGTCGTGGATGGTCAGGCGGTCGCGCTTGGGCGTGCCGCCGTCATGCTGGATGGACCGGTAGTAGATGTCCATCCCGGTGTAGTCGCTGACCGGACCCGGTTCGCCGGTCCGGCGGCCGAGCGTCAGATAGCTTTCCTCGGCGGAGAACACGACGCCGTCGAGATAGTCCACGGGTTCGCCCTCGTGTTCCCGATCGGTCACGATCGTCGCGAGGGCGGCCTCCAGTTCGCGCAGGTCCCGGAAGCGCAGGTGCCGCAGCGCGACGTACGGCTCGACCTCCTCCAGCTCGATCTTCAGCCGGACCGTGTAGCCCAGCGTGCCGTAGGAATTCGGGAAGCCGCGGAACAGATCGGCGTGTTCGTTGTCCGGCGTGGCGGTGAGGATCTCGCCCGCGCCGGTCAGCACGTCCATCTCCAGCACCGACTCGTGCGGCAGGCCACTGCGGAAGGACGTGGACTCGATGCCGAGGCCGGTGACCGCGCCGCCCAGCGTGATGGTCTTGAGCTGGGGAACCACCAGCGGCGCCAGCCCGTACGGAAGGGTGGCGGCGACCAACTCCTCGTAGGTGGTCATGCCTGCCACGTCGGCGGTCCTCGCGACAGGGTCCACCGCGATCACCCTGGTCAGCCCCGAGACGTCGAGGCCGGGCGCGGGGTTCTCGGCCCTGGCGCGGAAAAGGTTCGAGGTCTTCTTGGCCAAACGGACGTTGGCGTGCTCGGGTATGGCGCGGTAACTCGCCAGAAGGCGGTCCACGCCCGCTCGATGCGCGGCAAATCCTGATTCGCGTGCGGCCGGCGCGTGTCCGGCCTTCCCCAACAGACTCACTGCCACCCCTCGACGCTAGTACGGACCATTCGGCGGGGCCACCGCGAGGCCGGGGTGGTGGAGAAATGTCACGCATATGTTGCGAAGGGGAATACCGAAATGTCCGGAGAAGTTCGCCACACGCTGCGCCCTCGCCGCTTCGCTCCGGCGCGGGCAGGGCAGGATGGAGATCCGTCGAGACACCGCATCCGGACAAGGAGTTCATCGTGGGACAGGTCAGCGCCAGTAGTTCGATCGACGTGGCGGCGGATCCGCAGCGTGCGCTGGAGGCCATCGCCGACTACGACACGGTGCGTCCGCGCATCCTCTCCTCGCACTACCGCGACTACAAGGTGGTCGAGGGCGGCAAGGGCGCGGGCACCGTAGCGGAGTGGACGTTGCAGGCCACCGAGAAGCGCTCGCGCAACGTGCACGCGGTCGTCACGGTGTCCGATTCCATTGTCACCGAGCGTGACTCGAACTCCACCTTGGTGAACACCTGGACCGTCACCCCGGAGGGCGCCGGCGCGCGGGTCACGCTGCGCACCACCTGGAAGGGCGCGGGCGGCATCGCGGGCATCTTCGAGGGCATCTTCGCGCCGCTCGGGCTGAAGAAGATCCAGGCCGAGGTGCTCGCCAACCTGCAGCGCGAACTGGCCTGATCGGACGGACGCGACGACGGTCCGTTCGGGCCGTCGTCGCGGGTCTGCTCGCGGTCTACTCGGCCGCGATGTCGAAGAGGTTCCCCTCGGGATCGGCCAGCGTCGTCCACTTCATGCCCCACTCGTCGAAGTCGGCGACGTGCTTCGCGCCCAGATCGATCGCGCGTGCGACCTCGTCCCGGCCGGAAGCGAGCAGGTCGAGGTGGATGACGTTCTTGCCGGGGTTCTTGTCGGGCACGCGGATGAACATCAGCGGAGTCGGGGCGCCCGCGGTCCGGCCGACGGTGGCGAACTCGGGGGTGGGGTCGGGATCGACGGGCGTTTCCAGCAACCGTGACCAGAATGCGGCGAGCGCGCCCGCATCCTCACAATCGATGGTGACGTGGGCGATCGAGAGCGTCATGGATATCTCCTTTCACGGCTGGGCGATGGGCCAGCACACTTCGGTCCGGTAGGTGGCGGGATCGTCGGACACGTCCGGTCCGAGCAGGTACATCTCGCGAATCGGCTCCGGCAGCGCCACATCGTGTTCGGCGACGTGACTGCCGAGCGCGCCGTAGGTTCGGTCGAAATCGACGAACGGGCCGTCGTGCACGGCGACGGCGAAACGGCGCGCGGGTAACTCGATCGCCGAAAGCTCTGGGGGTAGGGCCACCCCGGTGTCGGCGACCGGCACGAACGCGACGACCTCGCCTTCGTCCTGTTCGAAGAAATCGGTGCCGTAGGTGGCGCCGCCGACGCCTGCGGGCGCGATGTTGGCGGCGGCCAGTGCCTCGTACAACGCCTGGAACGTCGAAGCGCACCACTCGCCGATGTGCTCGCGCGCCACCGTCGCGCCGATCGCCGCCGCCGGGAATGCCGCGACCACGCGATACTCCACGGTGATCGGAGCGGTCGGCGTCAGCAGCGCGCGCAACGAGGCCACGACCGCGCGGGTGCGAGCCAGCTCGGCCTCCATGCGCTCCAGATGCGCGCGCAGCGTGGCGTCCCGCGCGTTCTCGTCCGGCGCGGCCAGCACGGCGCGGATCTCCGGAACCGGCATGTCCAGCTCGCGCAGCCGCCGGATCAACTGTGCCTGCGTCACCTGCGCCGTCGCGTACCGCCGATAGCCCGAACTCGCGTCTATGCCGGCCGGAGCGAGCAGGCCGATCTCGTGGTAGTAGCGCAACGTCTTCACGCTGAGATTGCTCAGCCTGGAGAATTCCCCGATGGGGACGGTCGCCGTCATGGCATCAGCCAACACCCTCCAGTGGCTGGAGGGTCAAACGACACCGGTGTTCAGGCGAGCGCGAAGGTCAGCAGCAGGGTGGTCTGGATGGCGCCGCGCCACCACGAGTAGCCGAACCACACACCGGGAGTGACTTCCCGGATCTCGTCGTAGACCTGCGGCGTCGGCGAGGGCGCGTAGTTCAATGCCCAGGTCGGCTGTCCGTCGGTCAGGGCGGGCGCCACGTAGACGTCGGCGCCCCAGGCCTCGAAGCCCGCACCGGTGAGGCGGTTCATCAGAAAGCCGCCGTCCGGGCCGGTGTAGAAGGTCTTGCCGATCCACAGCGGGGGCGCGATGGCCTGCATGACCGGCGGGCGAGTGACCCAGCCCGATTTCACGCCGACCGGAACGGCGCCGAGCGGTGCGGCGCGGAAGATCGCGTCCTGCTGCTCCGGCGAGCACCGGAAACGCAGCGAATCGAGCGTCGCGGCCTTGTCGTCCGGGTAGAGGACGCAGCCGCCCCCGTAGTCGGCGACCGCCGGGGTCGTCTGGGGCGTGTCTGCTCCTTGCGCGTCGATCACGCCGGGCGTGTCGGTGATCTCCGTATCCGCCGACGCCGCTGCGCCGAGAAAGATGCTGGGAACACCGAGCGTGAGCACCAGGGCGCTCAGGAAACGTGCACGAACTGCGATCATCGTTGGCTCCAGATTTGCACACCGCTTTCCGACTCGGTGTCGATGGTAAGGCGCGCATGGTCGGTTTCGATCTGAACTACCCAACCTGTTATCCGCCATGCGCGCTGTTATCCGTCCTGCGCCGCGGACCTGGGACCGTCGGGCCGCGCCGGGGACCGGCCGCGGCAGGACTAGGCTGGCCGGTGACACCTTCTCCAGAGAGGACTCTCCCGTGCAGCCAGGTGGCCAGTTCGATATGCAACAGTTGCTCGCCCAGGCACAGCAGATGCAGCAGGCGGTGATGGAAGCGCAGGCCGAGATCGCGGCGACCGAGGTGGACGGCACGGCGGGCGGCGGCTTGGTGCAGGTCAGGCTCAAGGCGAGCGGTGAGGTGGTGTCGCTGACCATCGATCCGAAGGCCGTCGACCCCGACGACGTCGAGACGTTGCAGGACCTGGTCATCGGCGCGGTCAACGACGCGATGGCCAACGCCCAGCGCATCGCCGCCGAGCGGCTCGGACCGCTGTCCGGTGGCTTCGGCGGCGGTTCGCTGCCGGGTTTCTGAGCCGAGGTAGCAGTTGTACGAGGGTCCGGTCCAGGATCTGATCGACGAATTGGGCAAGCTGCCAGGCGTCGGTCCGAAGAGCGCGCAGCGCATCGCTTTCCACCTGCTGCAAGTGGAGCCGCCGGAGATCGATCGGCTGCAGGCCGCGCTGCAGAAGGTGCGCGACGGCGTGCAGTTCTGCGTAACCTGCGGGACGGTTTCCGACGGCGAGCTGTGCCGCATCTGCGCCGACCCGCGCCGGGACCGGACCATGATCTGCGTGGTCGAGGAGCCCAAGGATGTGCAGGCGATCGAGCGCACCCGCGAGTTCCGCGGTCGCTATCACGTGCTCGGTGGCGCGCTCGATCCGCTCAGCGGCATCGGCCCCGACCAGCTGCGGATCCGGGAATTGCTGGCACGCATCGGCAACCAGGAGGACGGCGTCGACGTCAGCGAGGTGATCATCGCGACGGACCCGAACACCGAGGGCGAGGCCACCGCCACCTACCTGGTCCGCATGCTGCGCGACTTCCCCGGTCTGAGTGTGACCAGACTGGCCTCTGGCCTGCCGATGGGCGGCGACCTCGAGTTCGCCGACGAGCTGACCCTCGGGCGCGCGCTGTCCGGCCGCCGCGCGCTGTAGCTCACGAAATCGCCTCCCGTCACGGGGGATTGCGCCGCGCCGGGCATGCGTTACCGTGTCGGGGATGAGCATCGAATTCATGCTGACGACGCTCGTCATCGTCGCCACTCCCGGCACCGGCGTGCTGTTCACTGTGGCGGCGGGCCTGGCTCGCGGTGCGCGGGCCGCGGTGATCGCGGCCTTCGGCTGCACGCTCGGCATCGTCCCGCACCTGGTCGCCGCCGTCACGGGTCTGGCCGCGCTGCTCAACGCCAGCGCGGTCGCGTTCCAGACGCTGAAATACCTCGGTGTCGCTTACCTGGTCTACATGGCTTGGACCACGTTCCGGGACAAAGGCGCGCTCGCCGTGCCGGAGCAGACGGAGCACACCGCGCCCTCGGTGCGGAAGGTGATCGCATCGGCGGTGCTGCTGAACCTGCTCAACCCCAAGCTGACCATCTTCTTCTTCGCGTTCCTGCCGCAGTTCGTGCCCACCGGGACGCCGGACGCGCTTGCCCGCATGCTCGAATCGAGCGGCATCTTCATGCTCGCCACCTTGGTGGTGTTCGCGCTGTACGGCGCGTGCGCCGCCGCGGTGCGCGATCAGGTCGTTTCCCGCCCCGCCGTGGTCACCTGGACGCGCAGGGTATTCGGCGCTTCGTTCCTCGCGCTCGCCGGCCGGTTGGCCGTCCAGAACCAGTGACCGGGTTCAGAGATCGATGCGCGCCCAGGGTAGGCCGGTGAAGCGGGAGCGGTCGTCATTGGCCCAGCCCCAGATGAGGGCGGCCACGGTGGCGGGGTCGGAAACCGTGGTGCCGAAATGCTTGTCGGGGGAGCCGTCCCGGTACTCCACGGTGTAAGCGCCCGAGTTCTCCCGGTAGGTCTGGATGTAGAACTGCTCGCCACGTTCGACGACGAGATACGGGTTGGGCGGACTCAGCTCCGGAATCCATTGCTGGACCAGCGCTTCGGTCAGGTACGGGAACTCGCCTGCGCCGCCGTGGGTGACGATGGCCCTGACATGCCCGGCGGGATCGATCAGCCAGGCCAGCTGCGGGTCGTAGACGGCGTAGTTCAGCGGTGTGGCGAGTTCGAACAGCATGTGCCGGACGAAGCCGATCGCGTCGTAGGGGCAGGCCACGTGCAGTGCCGCGCCGGTGGCCGCGCCGCCGACCGGCGCGGTGCTGAGGAAGTTGTCCTCCTCGGGCAGTTCCGCGTTGCGTCTGTTCAGTTCGGCGGCGATCCGCGCGACCGTCTCCGACTCGGGGACGCCCTGCTGGGTGCTCAGGTAGGCGTCGACCTCCGCGATCGACGACGCGACTCCGGACGGCAGCAACACGTGGTCATAGCTCACCGGGCCAGAGTACGGAACCGTTCAGGCGCGGCGCCGGGCCGTCTCGTCCTCGCCGCACCGGCAGCCGCCGGCGAGGTCTCGGCAATCGAGGACGAAGGCGTGCCTGGCATGGCTGAGTTCGAGACAGTGCTCGTCGGTGCATTCGGCGATCCGGCTCACGTGCACGATCAGGGTGCCGTGGCAGTGGTCGAACGCGGATTCGCAAGAAGAGCAGTTGGATTTACGCATATGACCTCCTGACGAGATCGTTGTCGTCGTTCGGTGATACCACCGGTGCGGCCCGCGCGGTGGGACCCGCGCCCGTGTGTCGCACCGTCAGGTATCGGGCAAACATGGTGCAACCGGACCTGGACGCACGGCCGATGTGCCAGGCGCGCTGCGCGTGACATGCGAAAATGGCTGCACAGCCCACACTTGCGGTGCGCCGGGCGCGATCGGTCCTGACCGCCTGGACAGCATTCGGCGACCGTTGGGCACGGAACGGCGGCGGAAGTGAGGTCGGCGCGGTGACGTTGCGCGATGAGCGGCGGGTGACCGCGGCGACGGTGCGCGAACAGGTCGCGCGCTACCGCGATGCGGCCGCGGCCACCGCCGCCTACGACGAGTGCGGCGCGCCCGTCGCGGGCTATTACGACGAACTGGTCGACGTGGACGGCAAGGTGCGCCGGGTGTGGTCGCAGCTGTCTGCCGACTTCGCCGAACTCGGCGGGGACGGCCTGGGCAGGCTGGACAGCCGGGTGCGCAGGCTGATCGACGACGACGGCATCAGCTACCTCGAGGCGTCGTCCGAATCCGCGACGCCGGCGCCGTGGCGCCTCGATCCGATTCCCCTGCCGGTCGCCGCGGACGACTGGACCCGATTGGAAGCCGGACTGGAACAGCGTTCCCGCCTGCTCGACGAGGTGCTCACCGACATCTACGGGCCGCGCAGGACACTCGCCTCGGGGCTGCTCGTACCCGAGGTCGTGTTCGGCCATCGCGGATACGTGCGGGCCGCGCACGGCATCACCGTCCCAGGGCGCCACCAACTGTTCCTGCACGCCTGCGATCTCAGCCGCTGGGGCGACGGCCGCTTCCGCGTTCTCGCCGACTGGGCGCAGGCCCCCTCCGGCGTCGGATACGCGCTGGCCGACCGCAGAGTGGTGTCGACCGCGATTCCGGAGGCGTTCGAGCACGCGAATCCCCGTCCGCTGACGCCCTTCGCCAGAGCGATGCGGCTGATGCTGATCGAATCCGCGCAGACCGACGACGACGAGCCGGTGGTCGTCGTGCTCAGCCCCGGCGTGCATTCCGAGACCGCGTTCGATCAGGCGTATCTCGCGTCCACCCTCGGCTTTCCGCTGGTCGAGAGCGCGGATCTGGTGGTGCGCGACGGCGCGCTGTGGATGCGCTCGCTCGGCACGCTGAAGCGGGTTGACGTGGTGCTGCGCCGGGTGGAGGCCGAATTGTCCGATCCGCTGGACCTGCGGCCGGATTCGCGACTCGGCGTGGTCGGGCTGGTCGAAGTGCTGCGCCGGGGCGCGGTGACGGTGGTGAACACGCTCGGCAGCGGACTGTTGGAGAATCCCGCGCTGACCGGATTCCTGCCCGCCCTCTCTCGCGCGCTGCTCGGCGCGGACCTGCTGCTGGAGAGCGCGCCGTCGTATTGGGGCGGCAACGACCGGGAGCGCGCGCATTTGATCGCGAATCTGGACAAATTGGTGCTCCGTTCGGCGGTCGACGGCGCCACGCTGTTCGGTCCCGAACTCAGTCGGCAGCAGCACGACGAGCTGAAGGCGCGCATCGGTGCGCACGGATGGCAATGGGTGGGCCAGGAACCGGCGCAGTTCTCCGTCGCGCCCGCCGTCCGCGAGCCGGACGGTCTCGCCGCGGCCCCGGTCGGCATGCGCTTGTTCTCGCTCGCCCATCGGCGCGGCTACACCGTGATGTCCGGCGGTCTCGGCCAGGTGCGGCAGCGCGCGACCGACCGTGTCGCGCGCAAAGTCGCCGCCAAGGACATCTGGGTGCGCGCCGCGCCGACGGCCGCCGCCGCGATCAGCACCGAGCCGCCGCGCGAGCTGCGGCGCACCGCTCCGGTCGTCGCGGCGATCAGCTCTCCGCGCGTGCTCAACGATCTGTTCTGGATCGGCCGCTACGGCGAGCGCGCGGAGGACACCGCCCGGCTTCTCATCGCCACCAACGAGCGCTACCAGGAGTTCCGGTATCGGCCGTGGCTGGAGGGGGCTGGCGCGTTGCCGATCCTCCTGGCCGCGCTCGGCCGGACCACCGCCACCCCTGCTCCGACCGACGGACTTTTCGGCGCCGAGGTGAGAGCTCCAGCGCCGCAACAGAGTTCGGCCGATCGCGGCATGCTCGCTCCGTCGGGGGCAGGCGTCGATGGAGGTGTCACGCAGTACGGGGACGAGCGCTCGCACGCCTGGTCTTCCGATGCCCTACCGGCGCTGCCAGGTACGGGCGAGCGCGCGGAGGGCGCCCCGGCGTCGTGGTCTCCCGGTCGCGGGTCGGCCGAGGATGTTCCCGCCACCGAGCCCGCTCGGCGTGCGGTCGATTCCGGTATCGAGCGCCGCTCCGCCGTGACCAGGGACGAAGCCGTGGCCGATGTGCCACAACCGGTTACGGCCGGTATGGAGGCCGTCGCCGAACGACCGGACGACGAGACGACCGATGCGGCGCGGGACACCGCCCCGCGGGCACACCGGGTGCCGGGCGCGTCCCGCGCGGGCCATGACTACCTCGTCGCGCTGACGATCGACCGGGAGCTGCCAGGATCACTGGCCTTCGCGATCGATCGGTACGGCAGCGCCGCGCGTGCCGTGCGCGACCAGCTCTCGGTGGACACCTGGATGATCCTCGGCGCGGTCGAACGCGCGCTGGCCGGCTACCCGGCCGCGGTGGACGATCAGGAGGCGGAGCTGTCGGACGTGCATGCGCGCACCCTGGCCGGGCTGCTCGCGCTGTCCGGGATCGACGGCGAGTCGCTGATCCGCGACACCGGGTGGCACGTCAGGGACATCGGTAAGCGGATCGAGCGCGGCCTCGCCCTGACCGCCTTGCTGTCGGCCGCGCTGACCCAGCGGTACCCGGACGAGATCGAGCGCGAGGTCACCGAATGGGTGTTGCGCGCCACCGAGTCGTCGGTGAGTTACCGTCGGCGCCATCAGGATTCGGTGCGGATCTCGAACGTCGCCGAGCTGCTGCTGTTCGACACCGCCAATCCGCGCTCGCTGGCCTATCAGCTGGGCCGCCTGCACGCCGATTTCCAGGCGCTGCCCGGTGCGTCCGGCTCGTCGCGTCCACAGCGGCTGCTGGCGGACGCGCGCCGCATGCTGCGCCGCCTCGACCCCGACGACCTCGAGGTCACCGACGCGGACGACCGGCGCACCGAACTGGCGGAGCTGCTGGAGGGAGTGCACTCGCGCCTGCGCGCGGTATCCGAGTCCTTCGAGACCACGACGCTGTCGCTGCCGGTGGACATCCAGCCGCTGTGGGGCAGCGCGCAGGTCGTCGGATGACCGGCCGGCGCTACCGAGTGGAGCATCGCACCAAATACTCGTACTCCCGCGAGGTCGGCAACTCCTACGGGCGCGCGTACCTGACGCCGCGCGACCTGCCCGGCCAGCGACTGCTCGCCCACGAGATCCGGATCGACCCCACGCCATCGGACCGGTCGGTCGGAGCCGATGTCTACGGCAACATCACGTCCTATTTCCACGTCACCACCGAGCATCGCGCTCTGACGGTCGTCGGCGAATCAGTAGTCGAAGTGGACATCCCCGTCGGCGATGACGCCGGTCCGGCCGCCGGACCGTGGGAGCACGCGCGCCCGACGGGGGCGAACGGGCCGTTCGCCGTGGAGTTCGCCCTCGATCTGCATCCTGCGGAGATCAAATCCGAGATCGTCGCTTACGCGGCCGAATCCTTGCGGCCGGGCAGGCCGCTGCTGGACGCGGTTGCCGAGCTGAACACCCGGATCTACACCGACTTCGCCTACCGTTCCGGCGCCACGACGGTGTCCACCAGGGTGGCCGACGTGTTCGCGGCCCGCGCCGGCGTCTGTCAGGACTTCGCGCGCCTCGCGGTCGCCTGCCTGCGGTCGCACGGCCTCGCCGCCAGGTACGTGTCCGGCTATCTGGCCACCGATCCGCCGCCGGGCAAGGAACGGATGGTCGGCGCCGACGCCACGCATGCCTGGGCGGCGGTGTGGACGCCCGGCGCGGGACCCGACCGCTCGGGCCGGTGGATCGACCTCGACCCCACCAACGACCAACTCGGCGACGAGCGGTACATCACCGTGGCATGGGGTCGCGACTACGCCGACGTCCCTCCGCTGCGCGGCATCATCTACACCGACGCCAAGGACAGCACGATCACCGTCTCCGTCGACGTCACCGAGGTGGACGCCTGAGCGCCACGACCAGCGATCCACCGGTGGCGCGCGCTATTCGCCGGGCTCCGGAAACAGGCGTTCGATGACGGCTCGGCCTTCGACGGTGCCCAGAAGCCACCAGCCCTCCGGCGGATCGGTTCGAACTCCGCCCGTCGGCCGGGGCGATGAAGCCATCCGACTCAGGGCCGCCACACGCCTTGCGTTCGGAAGGCGGTCAGGTGATGTGTCCGCCGGTTCAAGCGCGCAGGCGTTCCCGGCGGAGCTGGTCGACCTCGGGTAGGTCGAGGGGGGCCAGTTCGGTGACACCGAGGGCGCGCATCAGCAGCAAGTCGGCGAGTTCGGGGTTGCGGGCCAGCGCAGGGCCGTGCATGTAGGTGCCGATCACCGAGCCCTGCACGACGCCTTCCAGCCCGTCGCCGACGCCGTTGCCGACGCCGCGGGTGACGCGGGCCAGGCCGTGCGCGTCGCCGCCGAGTTTCGTTCCGCCCCGGTGGTTTTCGAAGCCGGTGAGCGCCGCGGTGAGCCCGTCGAGCAGCGGTGTGGTCGTCACCTCGCCGATGGCGCGTTTGTGCTGCGGGGAGGTGGTGACGTCGAGGAGGCCGACGCCGTCGACCCGCTCGCCCGCCGAGGTCTCGTACCACTGGCCGAGCACCTGGATGGCCGCGCAGATCGCCAGCACCGGAGCGCCCCTTCCGGCGGCGCGCTGCAATCCGGGGTAGCGCTGTAGGTGCCGGGTGGCCAGGCGCTGTGCGGAGTCCTCCGCGCCGCCCAGGGTGTAGACGTCCAGGGAATCCGGCACCGGCTCCGACAGGTTGATCTCGACGATCTCGGCGTCGTAGCCGCGCATGCGCAGCCGCTGGCGCAGTACGAGGGCGTTGCCGCCGTCGCCGTAGGTGCCCATCACGTCGGGCAGCACCAAGCCGATGCGGAAGGTCGATTCACTCATGAGGCCCGCTCCTCGAGGTCACGGTTGAGATCACGGAAGGCGGTGTAGTTGGCCAGCACTTCCACGTGGCCCGCTGGGCACGACGCGATGGCGCGCACCGGATCGGGCACCAGGGTGTGCTCGACGCCCGCGTAGGTCAGCCGCACCGCGAGGTCGGTGGCGCGTTCGCCCGCCGCAACCACCTGCACGCCTTCGAAGTGCTCGAAGCGCACGTCCCACAGCCAGGACAGGTCCTCGCCGTCGGGCACCTGGCCGTTCACCGCGATCACCAGGCCCGCCGAGGTCGGCTCGATCATCGACAGCGCCTCCTGCCATCCCGCCGGGTTTTTGGCCAGCAGCAGCCGCGCGTCGTGCTCGCCGACCTGCACGGTGCGGTAGCGGCCCGCGATCTCGCGAACCGTGCCCGCGGCCGCGACGGCCTGCTCCGGGTCGGCGCCGAGCGCGACGGCGGCGGCCACCGCCTGTGCGGCGTTGCCGCGGTTGGCGCGGCCCGGCAGCGCGAGCCGCAGCGGGAAGCGCTCGCCCTCCGGGCCGACCAGGTCGTCCCCGTCGAGCCACCAATCGGGCTCGGGACGCTGGAAATCCGCTCCGGTGCTGCGCCAGTGCGCGCCCTCCCAGACGATCGGCTCGCCGCTGCGGGGGCAGCTGGTGGCGTCCATCGCCCAGCCGCTGCCCGCGGCGACCCACACCACGTTGGGATGGTCGTAGGCGATGGAGGTCACCAGGACGTCGTCGCAGTTGGCGACCACAACGGTGGCCGGGTGCTTGGCCAGGCCCGCGCGCAGCTTGCGCTCGATCATGTTGATCTCGCCGACCCGGTCGAGCTGGTCGCGGCTGAGGTTCAGCAGCACCACCGCCGAGGGATTCAGCGAGTCGGTGACGTGCGGCAGATGCAGTTCGTCCACCTCGATCGCGGCCAGCGGCGCGCGCCGGTGCGCGTTCAGCGCGGCGACGATGCCCGCGTCCATGTTCGCGCCGTCGGCCTGGGTCGCGACCGCGCCGAGGGTGCTGAGCGCGGCGGTGGTCATCCGCGTGGTGGTCGACTTGCCGTTCGTGCCGGTCACCAGCACGGTGCGCCGCCGCTGCCCGAGCTGGTCCATGACGGTCGGATCGATCTTCAACGCGATCAGGCCGCCGATCATCGAGCCCTTGCCGCGACCCGCCTTCTGCGAGGCCCAGGACGCCGCGGCCGCCGCCGCCAGCGCTAGCCGTCCGCGCACCGATAGTTCTGCCACGCCGCGAGTCTATGTTCGCCGCGCGATCCGGGCGCGCGGCGGTCGGGTGGCGTGGGCCACGCGGCTCACGCCCGGTAGAGCTTGGCCGCGTAGTTCTCCCGCGCGTAGTAGCGCTCCAGTTCCTCCACCGACTCGGTCACGTTCGTCTGCACCTCTTTGACCAGGCGGGCAGCGCTCGGCAAAGTGTCCTGCGGCCACTGGTCGGGCTCCCAGAGGTGGCTGCGCATGAACGCCTTGGCGCAGTGGAAGAAGATCTGGTCGATCTCCACCTCGACGACGAGGATCGGGCGGTGGCCGCGCACCACCATGTCATCGAAGTACAGCGCGTCGCGCACCAGCCGGGCACGGCCGTTGATCCGCAGCGTCTCGCGGCGGCCAGGGATCACGAACAGCAGGCCGACATGCGGGTTGGACAGGATGTTCAGGTAGCCGTCGGCGCGCCGGTTACCGGGGCGCTCCGGGATGGCGATGGTGGTGTCGTCGAGCACCCGCACGAATCCCGCCGGATCGCCTTTCGGCGAGGCGTCACAGTTGCCGTCCGCGTCGCAGGTGCTCATCACCAGGAACGGGGACAGCGCGATCCACTCCCGGTCCCTGGTGTGCAGGACGGGACGCTCTTTGGTGGCGACGCGTGGCGCCACCTCGCCGAGCAGTGCCCGCAGGTCCGCCGGATCGGTGATGTCGTTGGCGGTGCTCTCGCGCATGTTTCGATTCAAGCACCGTAGGCCATGCGATAGCGATCGAATTCGGTTCCGCCACGGGGGAGATCGGTCACACTGGTTCACGCTGGGATGTCGAACATGGTCGGCGGCCCGGCGGCGTCGGCGTCCATCCGGCGCAGGGATTCGCCCAGCACGGCCTCCAGCCTGTGGGTGCGTCGCACGTCCGCACTCTTATGCCGGTTCGACTCGGATATTCCTCGCGAGGTCGGCAGCTCGATCACCTGGCGATAAAATCGACAGCCGTTTCCACATTTCCCGGCTGCATTCCGGTGTCGGTCAGCACCTTGAAATCGCATCGACTACGCAGCTTGTACCATCTTCCTCGATCAATCTTTACGCTGGAATGGAGGAGGTAGTCGCGCGGAATGTCTGGATGATCGTCGGAGTACCCGGAAATTCCGCCTATAGTTGTACGGCAACTCATATTGCCGTACACAACGCTTTGCGTCGCGGGCAGTAGCTTCAATGACCATGCGAAATTGTTCGAACTGTAGTTCACCTGTCCAGTGAACTTTGCGATATTGTTCTGATACTCTCGATATGCGGAATTTGCTGTGAATTCGAGGTCTGCTGGATTGGGTTCAGCAGCAGCGAGGCACGGCATGCACAGAACCGCAGCTGTGGCGAAGGCTGCCGCAAAAGAAAACTTCATTATCCCCCCGGGTGAAGCGTGATCTACAACCAGTCGATTCTTACGGCGCGTAGGGTGTGGGAGTCTTGCTGGGCGAATTCGTACTCGACCTCGACGATGTCTCCTATCGAGATGTCGTCGAAGTCCCTACCGCGTAACGAGTCCAATCCGAACCAGATGTGATCTCCGGTGAGCGACTCGACAATCCCGGTCGCGCGCTTGCTGTTCCAGCGCCAGATTTTTCCCCGTGTTTTAAGTTCCCCCTCTTCCCCATGCATGGTCAGAGACTATCCTTTCGATGCGGTCAGCGCAATGACTCGAAGAACAGGCCTCGTTTCTGACGCTGGACCCTTCACCCTGCCGCGTGGATCCTTCGCGGTTCAGACCGGGACGTCGAACATGTTCGGTAGCCCGGCTGCGAAGCGGTCGGCGTCGATCCGGCGCAGGGGTTCCAGTTCGGGGGCGCGGTAGAGGGTGTAGGTGCGGCAGCGCTCGGCGTTCGAGCCGGCCACGTCCAGGAGTGCGTTCACCGCGGCGCGGGCGGACTCGTTGGCGCCCTCCATGGTCGCCAGGTCGATGTTCGTGCGCACGTAATCGCCCGCCAGGAACAGGTTTTCCAGGGCGCCGTGCGGTTGCGGACGGTACTCCCACGATCCGGCGGTGTTGATCAGCAGCGGGTCGGCGTTGGCGTTGCGCCGCTGGCCCTCCTGCCAGGTGATGCCCGGATCGAGGAACCAGGAGTGCAGGTCGGCGTCGCCCAGCACTTCGCCGCGATCGTCCAGGTGGGCTTTGATCTGCGCCCACGCCTCGCGAGCGATCTCCTCGTGGGTGCACTCCTTCGCGGGTTTGCCGAACAGGATGCCGGGAGTGTTCCAGTCGGAGATGTCCACCGAAAGGCAGTCCTGCACACCGCCGTCGCCGAACTCGGTCAGCTTGCGGCGCCACAGCTGGTTCTGGCTGATCGAGGTGAGCGACCACGGCGCGTCGATGTAGGCGGTGTGGCCGCGCGAGATGTCGGCCGATCGGCGCAGATAGAACTGGATGCCGTTCATCCAGTCGGTGAAGAGCTTGTCCATCCCGGCCAATTCGGGCTGGACGGCGAGCACTTGCGGCGACCACAGCGTGCGCGCCCGTTCCGCGGGCAACGCGACGACGAAGTAGTCGGCCTCGATCGCGCGCTGCGCGCCGGTCTCGTCCACGACGCGCGCCGCGACGATCCTGCGGTCACGCACCTCGAGCTCGCGCACTTCGGCGCCGAGCACGAACTCCGCTCCGAGTTCCCGGATCAGCCGCGTCCACGGCTCGATCCAGACCGCGTTGGTCGGGCCGTTGAGCACCCGGTCCAAGCTGCCGTCGTTGCCGATCCCCAAGGGATTGCCGAGGAACTGCTCGCCCATCGTGCCGATGGTGCGCACGCTCGCGATGTTCTCTTTCGCGGCGACCATGATGCTGGTCAGCGTGCGCGACAGCAGCGCGCGGAACTCGTGCGAGCGCGCGTGGCCGCCGACGAAATCGTGCCAGGAGGTGCGCTCCCACTGGCCGAGGCGGCGGGCGTCGCAACTGGTGTTGAAGACCAGCAGGCGTTCGGCGAAGTAGACGCCCTCGGCGGGCGGCATCTTCAAAGCGGTCGACAGCGCCGCGCCGAGCGTTTCGCGGAAACTGTCCGGGGAGAATTCGGCGCGGGAGCGCGGACCGAGCGGGACGCGGAAGTCGTCGCCGCCGTGCCGGGCGAAGCGTGCTTCCGGCACCGCGACGAGGTTGTCCCATACGCCATTCGCGTTGCCGGGGAACGGAATTCGGCGCATAGTGTCAGGGATGTGCTGATAGAAGCCGGGGAAGAAGCGGAAGCCGTGCTCGCCGGGCAAATCCGGCCGTCCTCCCGTACCGGTGCCCGGCACGCCGACGCTGCGGGCTTTGCCGCCCCATGCCCGCTTCTCGTAGACGGTGACGCGGAACCCGCGTTCCGCCAGCTCGTGTGCCGCGGTCAGGCCCGCGACACCGCCACCGAGTACCGCGACTGTCTTGCCACCGGGATTCGCCCTGGCCGGCGTGGGTCTGCGCGCACCCGCCGTCAGCACCCCCGCCGTAGCCACCCCCGCCGCGACCGTGTTACGAAGCAGTGCTCTTCGCGATACGGTCCACTGATTGTTTGCCATGCGCCGCTTGCTGCCTAGCCTCGGGACCAAATTCCACGCCGCGCACTACTGTAGAGCGACAAACCGATCGATTCGCACCGACCCCGTACAGCGAGCGATGCGGATGCGATTCTCGTGACGGAGCGCACACCGGGCGCCACCGCTCAGGCCGCGCGGCCGGCGCCCGCGGGCACGGCGGTTCCCGATATCTCGACTTGGGCGTTCGCGCGTGGCCTGCTCGACGTGGCGGCGAACGCTCCCGCCAGCACCACGACCCCGCCGATCAGCGACAACGGGGCCGGGGTCTCGCCGAGGAAAGCCCACGCCGCCGCGATGCCGACGAGGGGGACGAGCAGGGAGAACGGCGCGACCAGCCCGGCCGGATAGCGACCGAGCAGGTAGGTCCACAACCCTGTGCCCACCACGGTGGCCAGGACGGCGATGTAGGCGAGCGCGAGGAGAGCGGGCAGGCCCGCCGGTGTGAACGCCTCGGCCAGAGCGCGCACTCCGGTAGTCGGCCCCTCCATCACCATCGACAGCGCGAACAGCGGCACCGGCGGGATGGCGGTGGTCCACAGCATGAGGTGCAGCGGGTTGACGCCCGGGGTCTCGGTACCGGCCAGACGCGCACCGATGTTGCCGAAGGCCCAGCCCAGCCCGCCCGCCAGGGTCAGCAGCACCGGTAGCAGGGTGGCGTGGGCGAGCCGGTCCCAGCCGATCACCGCCATGCCCGCCACCGCGACCGCGATGCCCGCGATCTGCGCCGGGCGCATCCGCTCGCCCAGCAGCAGCGTGCCGAGCAGCACGGTGAACGGCGCCGAGGATTGCAGCACCAGCGAGGCGAGCCCGGTCGGCATGCCCACCCGCATCGCGGTGAACAGGAACGCGAACTGAAGGATGCCGAAACCGGTTCCGTACAGCAGGATCCAGCGCATTCGTACCGCGGGACGGGGGACGAAAAGCAGCGCGGGCACGGCGAGCACCGCGAAGCGAAGTGCCGCGAAGAAGAACGGGGGGAAGTGGTCGAGCCCGATGCGGATGGCGAGGAAGTTCAATCCCCAGAGCAGGACGACGGTCAGGCCGAGCAGACGGTCACGGTTGGTCACACCTTCATCGTGCGGTCCGCTAACAATCAGAACAATCGAATAATTATGTATCAATAATGTAGATTCACTTAATGAACTTCGGCTCCGAACCTGTCGCGCCCGGCCCGCCCATGGCGCTGGAGCGCCTGCGTGTCCTGCGTGAACTGGCCGATCGCGGCACGGTCGCCGCCGTCGCCGCGGCCATGTCCATGACGCCCTCCGCCGTTTCCCAGCAGCTCAAGGTGCTCGCGCGGGAGGCGGGCGTCGCCTTGCTGGAACCCGACGGCAGACGCGTGCGGCTCACCGACGCCGGCCGCGCTTTGGTGGTGCGCGCGGACGAAGTGCTCGCCGCCATGGACCGCGCGGTCGCCGAGATGGCGCACTATCGCGGATCGCCGCGCGGACGGGTCCGCGTCGCGGTGTTCCCCTCGGGCGGTGCGTTGCTGCTCCCGCATGTGCTGCCCGGCATGGTGGACAGCGGAGTCGAGGTGATCGCACGGGACGAGGACGTGCCGCCATCGGAAGTGGCGCGACTGCTCGCCGACTACGACGTGGTGCTGACCCATCGCGACGAACGCGCCGCGCCTATCGCCGACCCGCGGGTCACCACCCGGGTGCTCATGCGCGAGCCGATCGATGTGGTCGCCGCGCCGACGCATCGGCTCGCGGGCCGGTCGTCCGTCGCGCCGGAGGAACTGGCCGACGAGACCTGGCTCAGTGTGCGGGGTGGCTTCCCCGTCGACGACGTGTTGCGCTCGATCGCCACGGTGACCGGCGTGCAGCCGCGTATCGCACAGCGGCTCAACGATTTCCGCGTCATCGAGACGCTGGTCGCCACCGGCTACGGCGTCGCGCTCATGCCCCGCTACGCGGTGGGCCATCCCGACCTGACGGTGCTGCGGCTGTCCGGCGTGCGCGCCGCCCGGATCTACGAACTGGCGACCAGGCCAAGGGCCGATGCCCGGCCCGCGATCGCGGCCGTGCTCACGGCGTTCGAATCGGCCGCCGCGCTCGCGACCGCCGACTCCGCGCACGAAAACGGCGCCGCCGCACGGACCTGACTCCATGCGGCGGCGCCGAGACGATCAGTATCCCGGCGGCGGCTGGTGCCGGTAGGGATGCTGGGCTTGCGAACTGACGTAACCGAAGTCGTCGGCGACCATCGCCGCCAGCTCCAGCAGCGCCCGCCGCGTCGGCTTGCTCACCAGTTCCAGATCGATCTCCGCGCCCTCGGCGAGGTGATCGTCGAACGGCACGACCTGCACCGCGCGGGTGCGATCGAGGAACAATTTGCGCAGCTGGTCGAGGTCGACGGTGGACGCGCCGCGCCGGGAAGCGTTCACCACCACCACGGTTCGCTCCACCAGCTTGCCGTAGCCGTGGTGGTCGAGCCAGTCCAGCGTGGCCGACGCGCTGCGCGCGCCGTCGATGGCAGGCGAGGTGACCAGCACGAGCGAGCTCGCCATATCCAGCACGCCCGCCATCGCGGAGTGCATCAAGCCGGTGCCGCAGTCGGTCAGGATGATGTTGTAGAACGACTGGAGAATGCCGATCGCCTTGCGGTAGTCCGCTTCGCTGAACGCCTCGGAGACCGCCGGATCCTGTTCGCTGGCGAGCACTTCCAACCGGCTCGGCGCCTGCGAGGTGTGCGCCCGCACGTCGGAGTACCTGGTGATGTGCTGGTCCTCGAGCAGGTTGCGCACGGTGGAGCGAGTCTGGCGCGGCACCCGGTGCGCGAGCGTGCCGAGGTCGGGGTTGGCGTCGATCGCGATCACCCGGTCGCCGCGATGCGAGGCGAAGGTGGAGCCGAGACCGACCGTGGTGGTGGTCTTCCCGACGCCGCCCTTGAGCGACAGGATCGCGATCCGGTAGTCACCGCGCACGGGCTGGTTCACCCGGTCGACGAGGTCCTGGTAGACGATGTCGGCCGCCGACTCGCCCGGGTTGATCATGCCGCCGGACACCTTGTGCACCGCGCGGCGCCACCCGCTGCGCGGCGCCCTGCGGGCGCGCCGGAGCAGATTCAGGTCGTTCACCGAATGTCCGGGCTGGCCGGGCTGCGGCACATGCTGCGGTTGGAACGGCAGCGCGGACTGATGCGGCCCGGGGCCGCCCTGCCAGCTCGGCTGCCCGAGCGGCGGCGGAGGCGGTTGATAGGCCGGCGGCGGAGGCTGATGCGTCACCGGGGGAGGCGGCGGCGCCCAGCTGTAGATGGGGCCGCTGGGCTGATCGGGTTGCGGCGCAGGATGTTCGGGCTGCGCGGAATCCACTGGCGCGTGCCTGGGTAGGCCGTCGCCGCCGATATCTTGGCGGTAGTCCCCGTAACCGGGGTTGGGCTCCGGCGGGGTGGCTACCGGATGGCTACCGCTGTGGCCCTGCGGTGGCTGAAATGCGCCGGGAGCGAACGCCTCCCCGGGAAAGGGTGACGGAGGGGGATACGCGCCGGGCGGCGGCGGGGCGTACGCACCGTAGGGCTCGGCCGGTCCGGCCTGCGGGGGAGCCCAGGCCTGCGCCGGTACGGCGGCTTGCGGGTAGGCCGTGGTCTGCTCCGTCGAGCCTTGCGGCTCCTGCTGTTCGAGGTGGGCGTCCGGCTGCGGCGCCCCGGCCTGCACGTCGGTTTCCTTCGCTTCCGCGCCGCCGATGGGCTCGATCGACGGGTCGCCGGCCGATGACTCCACGTCGCCGGCTTCGGCCGTATCCACGGAATGGCTCTGCAGCCAGGGTGGAGAGGTCGGATTGTGGTCGTTTGTTGTCACGGTTCCCCCATCTGCTCGGGAGTTCGAGCAGAGAGCTCGGCGCTTGGCGTGCGAATCCAACGCTAGCACGGGGTTCGCTACCCCGTGTCGCGGTAGGCATGCCGGGCATGGGGAGGCGGATGAGTGACAAACGGTCTGCGCCAGCGAGATCGGGCGCCGCGCGGTGAACCCGCGCGGCGCCCGTCCGGATGCGTGCCGAGACGCGCTGTCAGTGCGCCCGGTTCACCGCCGACACCACCGCGCGCAGCGACGCGGTCGTGATCGAGGTGGCGATGCCGACGCCCCAGACCACTTTGTCGCCGATCGCGCACTCCACATAGGCGGCGGCCTGCGCGTCGTCGCCCGCGGACATGGCGTGCTCGGAGTAGTCCAGGACCTCGACGTCGAAGCCGACCGCGGCGATCGCGTCGACGAAAGCGGCGAGCGGCCCGTTGCCCTTGCCGGTGATCTCCTGCTCGACGCCGTCGACCTTCACCACGGCCACGATCGAGTCGACCCCGCCGTCGGTCTCCGACGCGGTGACCTTCTGGCGCATCCGCTCCAACGGCCGGATCGGGCTCAAGTACTCCTCGTGGAAGACGTCCCACATCTCCTTGGGCGTCACCTCGCCGCCCTCGCCGTCGGTGATCTTCTGGATCGCCTGGGAGAACTCGATCTGCAACCGCCGCGGCAACGCCAGCCCGTGGTCGGTCTTCATGATGTAGGCGACGCCGCCCTTGCCGGACTGCGAGTTGACCCGGATGACCGCCTCGTAGGTGCGGCCGACGTCCTTCGGGTCGATCGGCAGGTAGGGCACCTCCCAGACGATGTCGTCTACGTCGGCCCCCGCGGCATCGGCCGTGGCCTTCATCGCGTCCAGGCCCTTGTTGATCGCGTCCTGATGGCTGCCGGAGAACGCGGTGTAGACCAGGTCGCCGCCGTACGGGTGCCGCTCGTGCACCGGCAGCTGGTTGCAGTACTCGACGGTGCGGCGCACCTCGTCGATGTCGGAGAAGTTGATCTGTGGATCGACGCCGCGGGAAAACAGGTTCATCCCCAGCGTGACCAGGCACACGTTGCCGGTGCGCTCGCCGTTGCCGAACAGGCAGCCCTCGATCCGGTCCGCGCCTGCCTGGTAGCCCAGTTCTGCGGCGGCCACGGCGGTGCCGCGGTCGTTGTGCGGGTGCAGCGACAGCACGATCGCGTCGCGGCGGGCCAGGTTGCGGCTCATCCACTCGATGGAGTCGGCGTAGACGTTCGGAGTCGCCATCTCCACGGTGGCGGGCAGGTTGATGATCAGCGGCTTCTCCGGCGTCGGGGCGATGATCGCCGACACCGCGTCGCACACATCCTTGGCGTACTCCAGCTCCGTGCCGGTGTAGGACTCCGGGCTGTACTCGTAACGCCAGTTGGTGTCCGGGTAGCGCTGCTCGATCTCCAAGCACAGCGCGGCGGCATCGGTGGCGATCTTCTTGACCGCTTCGCGGTCGGCCCGGAAGACCACCTTGCGTTGCAGGATGGAGGTGGAGTTGTAGAAGTGCACGATGACGTTCTGCGCGCCCGCGCAGGCTTCGAACGTGCGCTCGATCAGCTCGGGGCGGCACTGGGTCAGCACCTGGATGGTCACGTCGTCGGGGATCGCGCCGTCCTCGATGATCTCGCGGACGAAGTCGAAATCGGTCTGGCTGGCCGAGGGGAAGCCGACCTCGATCTCCTTGTAACCCATCCGCACCAGCAGGTCGAACATGCGGCGCTTGCGGGCCGGGCTCATCGGGTCGATCAACGCCTGATTGCCGTCGCGCAGGTCGACCGCGCACCAGGCAGGCGCCCGGTCGATGACCTTGTCCGGCCAGGTGCGGTCGGGCAGCGTGATCGGCTCGACCTCCTCGGCGAACGGCCGGTAACGGAACGTCGGCATCGAGGAGTTCTTCTGCTTGTTCCAACCGGGTTGGTCGGCGGGGGCGGGTTTGCTCGGCGCGGTGATGGTGCGCGCGCCTGATACGAATGCGTCAGCAGGGGACATGGGCGGTTCTCCCGAGGATGTCGTTTTTCCCAATGGGCTGGTCGACCGGCGCGGCGAAACCCCGCGACGGGAGCCGGTCCGATCAGACCCCGTCGCGGCGGTCGAGAAGAAGTGCCCGCTGCATGATGTCCGCGAGTTTACCGTGCCGGCATACCGCCGGGAAGGGAGGTCCCGTCGTCGGGTGATCCGACGACCCCGCTACCGTTCGTCCGGCGGTGAACGACGCTTGTACGGACCCTGGGTCCGACGGGACGTAGAAGGATTGGCAAATGACCTGGCTGGAGCAACTGGCCGTCTTCGGTGCGGGCATCGGGGCGGGCGGCATCAACACGATCGTCGGCTCCGGCACCCTGATCACCTTTCCGGTTCTGCTCGCGTTCGGCCTTCCGCCGGTGACCGCGAATGTGTCCAACACCATCGGTCTGGTTCCCGGCTCGATCAGCGGTGTGCACGGATACCGCCGCGAACTGGCGGGCCAGCGCCGGCGGCTGCTGCGGTTGGGCACCGCGTCGCTGCTCGGCGGCATCACCGGCGCGGTGCTGCTGCTGGTGCTGCCCGCCGCAGCGTTCAAGGCGATCGTGCCCATCCTGATCATCCTGGCATTGGTGCTGGTCGTCGTGCAGCCACGGCTCGCGAACTGGGTCAAGCGCCGCCGGGAGAACGACGGCGCGCCGGTGCCGGAGCACGGG
Organism: Nocardia beijingensis NBRC 16342; assembly: GCF_001612785.1. GTDB lineage: Bacteria > Actinomycetota > Actinomycetes > Mycobacteriales > Mycobacteriaceae > Nocardia > Nocardia beijingensis. Next base: position 40,524 of record NZ_BDBC01000014.1, on the reverse strand, counting down.
GGACCGATCCTGCTCACCGCGGTCTACGCCGCCGGTGTGTACGGCGGCTACTTCGGCGCGGCGCAAGGCGTGCTGCTGATCGGGTTGCTCGGCGTTTTCGTGCACGACGACATCCAGCGGCTCAACGGGGCGAAGAACGTGCTCGCCCTGATCGTGAACGCGGTCTCCGCGCTGATCTTCATCGTCGTCGCGGACGTGGACTGGCGGGCGGTGGTGCTGATCGCGCTCGGCTCGATCATCGGCGGGCAGCTCGGCGCGCGACTGGGCAGGCGGATGCCGCCGAACCTGTTGCGCGCGGTGATCGTCGTGGTCGGTCTCATCGCGGTGATCCGCTTGGTGACGTCTTAGGCAGGCCGGACGGACCCGTGCCGCGAGATATCAGGGTCGGATGTCAGTCCTCAGGCTGACGACGGCCACCGTGCGCGGGGCACAGGATGAGTGCCGTGCCTAGCTGGAAGATCGTCATCGTCGCCGCGCTCGCCGCGCTGCTGCCCGTGGTGAGCGGCTGCGGCGGCCCGCCGAGCCGACACGAGTCGGCGGTCGCGGATCTGGTCGCGCAAGCCGACGCCGTGCCTGCGCCCCGGCTGGACTGGGCGACGTGCGCGGAGCCGGAACTGCGCGGTTTCGAGTGCGCGACCGCGCAGGTGCCGGTGGACTACGCGCACCCCGACGGGCCGACCCTGGGTCTGGCGCTGGTGCGTCAGCAGGCCGGCGACCCGCAGCGGCGGATCGGCACGCTGTTCGCCGCCGCCGGCGGTCCGGGGAATTCGGGACTGCGCTGGGCGGCCGAGGGCGAACTGCTCGGCGGCGAGCTGGCGCGCCGCTTCGACGTGGTCACCTTCGACCAGCGCGGCGTCGGCCGCAGCGGACAGGTGCGGTGTTTCGCGGACGCCGAGCGGCAGCGGCGGTTCTGGTCCGGCGCGTTGCTTCCGCCCGTCGGCCCGGAGCAGGAGCGCGCGGCCGACGTGGCCAGCCGCGAGCTGGCCGCCGGTTGCGCGGCGCACGGCGGCGCTCTGCTCGGCCACCTGACCACCGTCGACGTGGCGCGCGATCTGGACCTGTTGCGCCGGGCCGTCGGCGACGCCCAGCTGACGTATACGGGCGGTTCCTACGCGAGCTATCTGGGTCAGGTATACGGCGCGCTGTTCGGCGATCGGGTGCGCGCGCTGTCGCTGGCGTCGGTGATCGACCCGGACGCGTACACCAACGACACCCGAAGGGCCATCGAGTCCACCGCCGCCGGGACCGAGGAAGTGCTCGGTGAATTCCTGCGGCTGTGCGCGGCCGCGGGCCAGGAGCGCTGTCCCTTCGCCACGTCGAGCGGTCATGGTGATGTCGTCGTGCGCGCAGGGGCGGGCGATCCCGTCGCCCCCGCGGACCTCCGCGCGCGTGATGACGCCCTCCTGCGACGGCTTCGCGAGGCGCCGCAGGTCGTGGGGACGGGGGAACGGGCGCGGACCGTCACCTACGCCGAGGTGCTGTCGTCGCAGGCGCTCTTGCTGTACGACCCGGAAAAGGGCTGGCCTGCCCTTGCCGCACTGCTCGCGGAACTGGAGCGCGGTCCGGCGGGCAATCCCGCCGCGGTGAGCGAGATTCTCGCGGCCACCGCGCAAACCGGCAATTTCCTCGACTCGTACACCGCGATCTCGTGCGCGGACAACACCTTTCCGCGCGATCCGGGCCAATGGCCCACGATGGCAAGGGATCTGGAGAGTGTGAGCCCGACTTACGGCGCGTTCTGGCTCTGGCTGCACCAGGCGTGCGCCGCTTGGCCGTCCCCGCCGGAGGGATATGCCCAGCGGTACCCCGGGCCGTGGATTCTGCGGTCGGACACCCCCGCTCTGCTGATCGGCAACCGCTTCGACCCCGCCACCCCGCTCGGCGCGGCGCGGCGCGCGCAGCAGGAACTGGTCAACGCCCGGCTGGTCGTCGTGGAGGGCGGGTACGGGCACACGCCGCTCAGCGAATGTGCCCGGAAATTGCGGGAGCGTTATCTCGTCGACTTACAGCTACCCGCCCCCGGCGCGACCTGCCGCGCGGACGAGCTGCCGTTCGAGCGATAGCCGAAACGGATATCTGTTCACAAATCGGGAATACCGGTAATCTGCGCACGCTAAGCCTGATGATGGAAGGTGACCGGTGCGTAGACGTGCCTTGTTCAAGGCGGCTGGCACGGCCGCCCTGCTCGGTGCTGTGGGAACGATGACGGGGACGGGCGCGGCCTCCGCGAATCCGATGTGGGAGGCCCTGTTCCGCGCCTGGGTGCCGGAGATCTTCGCCCCGATTCCCGACCCGCCGGAGCACTCGCCCGCGATTGTCATCGGCTCGGGCTTCGGCGCCGCCGTATCCGCGTTGCGCCTGGCCGAGGCAGGTATCGCCACCACCGTGCTCGAGCGCGGTTCGCGCTGGCCGAACGACCCGTGGCGGGAGATCTTCACCGGCGACGACCTGCCCGACGGCCGCGGCTTCTGGCACCGCACCAACTTCACCGGCGTCACCAAGGTGCCGATGCATTTCGCCAGCTTCGGCGGTGTGCTGGACTGCACCGAATACCCGGGCATCGACGTTTGGCGCGCGGCCGCCGTCGGCGGCGGATCGGTGATCTTCAGCGGTGCCATGATCGCCCCGGAACGCCGCTTCTTCGACCACGTCTTCGGCGGCGTCGTCGACTACGGCGAGATGGAGCGCGTCTACTACCCGCGCGTGCGCGAGATGCTGCGGCTGAGCCCGATGCCGGCGGACATCTACAACTCCGCGCCGTTCGCGCATTCCCGCGCCTGGGACGACCAGGTGCGCAAGGCGGGCTACCAGCCGCAGGCCAACGACTCGATCTTCAACTGGGACATCCTGCGCGCCGAATTGGCCGGAGGGTCGAGGCCTTCCGCGACGGCCGCGCGGAGCAACCTGGGCAACTCCAACGGCGCCAAGTTCGACCTGAATCAGAACTACCTGGCGTACGCGCAGGGCACCGGCCGGTGCGGCGTCTTCCCCGGCCACCGGGTCGACGCCATCGCGCAGGAATCCGGCGGCCGCTACGCGGTCACCGTGGCGAAGCTGTCGCCGACCGGTGACGTGCTGTCCACCCGCACCCTCACCTGCGACCGGCTTTTCCTCGGCGCCGGATCGATCGGCAGCTCCGAACTGCTGGTCCGCGCGCAGGCCACCGGCGCGCTGCCGAACCTGAACGAACACATCGGCGACGGCTGGGGCACCAACGGGGACGTGGTCCTGGCCCGCGGCGCCAGCGCGCTGGCCGGTCAGGGCCAGGGCGTGCCGAGCGCGAGCCGGATCTTCGACGAATCCGCGGTGCCGCTGACCCTGGAGAGCTGGTACATCCCCGGCATTCCGTTCGAGACCGGCGCGCTCGCCTCGCTCGGCATGGTGCTCGACCCGACCCGCACCCGGTTCGGATACGACGGGGCCACCGGCCGGGTCGGGCTGAGCTGGTCGGTCGAGAACCGGAACGAGACCGTCGCGGCGGCGCGCGCCGTCGATCACCGGATCGCCGAGCGAGCCGACGCCCTCGTCGAGTACAGCGCCCTCGGCTACGATGCGAACGCGCTGTTCACCGCCCATCCGCTCGGCGGAGCGGTGCTTGGACGCGCCACCGACGGCTACGGCCGGGTGCACGGGCACCCCGGCCTCTACGTGATGGACGGCGCGGCGATTCCAGGCAGCACCGGAACGGTCAACCCATCGCTGACCATCGCGGCGCTGGCCGAGCGCAATATCGAGGCGATCGTTCGCGCCGGTCGCTGAAGTCCTCCGGGGGCATCGCCATCCGTGCCGAGCGTGCTTTCCGCGTACTAATGTCGGCGGCACCGTTCGGCGTCGAAGGGATCCGCAGTGTCCGCTCCCAGCTCGGGTATCGACAGCTCATCCGTCGAGCGATACGGCCTGCGGGAAACGCCCGAGCCGCAGGACTATCCGCGCAAGCCGCCGATGCTGTGGACGGATTTCGTGATGCTGGCGCTGGCTGTCGTCTCCGTAGCGCTGGTCAGCTGGATCACGTTCTTCCCGGTCTCCGGGCACACCTACCACACGATCATGCTGGTCGACTGGTCGTTGTGCGCGGTCTTCGCGCTCGAGTTCCTGTGGCGCTGGCGTCGCGCGGGCTGGCCATGGACCTTCCCGTTCGTATATTGGTACGAGATCATCGGCATGATCCCGGTGACCAGCCCGTTCTTCCGTGGCTTCCGGCTGCTGCGCATCGTGGTGATCCTTGGCAGGCTCGCCAGGGTGGCCGACCGGGTGTTCGGCGACCGGGTGACCGCCGCGGTGGTGAACCGGTTCGTGGCGACCATCGTCGACACCATCCGCCGTCCGATGACCATCGCGGTGATGGACGAGGTGGCCGAGGTGCTGCGCACCGGCCACTACACCCGCAACATCGCGGCCGCCCTGGAGGAGAACCGCGCCGAGCTGGACGAGATGATCCTGGAGTTGATCAAGAAGGACCCGCAGGCGGGGCGGGTGCGCTACATCCCGTTCCACGACGAGATCATCCGGCTGATCGCCGACACCACGTTCCGCATCGTGTTCCAGGTACTGGAGGATCCGCGCACCGACGAACTCGTCGCGGACTTGCTACGGGAGAACATCGATCAGATCCGCGACGCCGTGCGCGACGGTGTGCGGGTGCCGCCGTCCGCATACGGGCCGACAGGCGCCGAGCACGGCGTTCGGCATCATCTCAATCGGGTACCGCGTGCCTGATCGCGTCCCGCGGCTGCGCCAAACGCACGGTCTCCCAAGCGATCAGCGCGACCAGGACGCCGCACAGCAGGGCCAGCGAAGCCAGCGCGGGCAGGGCGCAGGCCAACGGGATGAGCGCAAGCAGCACCACGACGGCGACGACGCGCGCCACCGTGACGGTGCGCGTGGCGTAGTGCTTGAACCCCACCAGCGCGATCAGATACAGCACGACGCCGCCGTAGAGCGCGTAGAGCGGGATTCCGTACAACGCGTCCCGCAACGTGTGGTGCGAGGAATCCCCCACGTAGTAGAGGACCTTCTTCAGCCCGAGCGACAGCGCGATGATCCCGGCGATCATCGGGAAATGCCAGAAGGTGTAGGAAGCCTGCGCGATCTTGATCTGCCGCCTGCCCTCGGCGTGGACTAGTTCGTGCTCCACCGCGAGAGCCGCGACGTCGAAATACGCCCACCACAGCAGGCCGGAAATGGCGAGGCCGAGCAGCGAACCGAGCGCGATCGGCCAGGAGATCGGCAGGCCGGCCACTCCGATGCCGATCGAGACGATCGATTCACCGAGCGCGACGATGATGATCAGCCCGTATCGCTCGACGAAATGGTTGGCCGAATTCAATCGCCAATCGGTGCCCGCGAACAGGGTCCACAGGTAGTCGCCCGCGATCGCGGCGATCCACAGCGCGATCTGCACCCGACCGGTGGTCAGCGCGGCGATCACCAGCAGTGTGGTGCCGAGGGTGATCGAACCGAGCGCCCAGCGCAGCAGCTGTCCGCGCAATTGCGGGTCCTCGGCGCTGGCCAGCCAGAACATCCCCAGATGCACCAACCGCACGATCAGGTAGGCGATCGCGAAGACCAGCGGCCCGAACCATCCTCCGTCCAGATCCTCGAACGCCTCCGGGATGGTGAGCGCGGCCAGGAAAGCGCCGCCCATGGCCGCGAACATCGCGACTCGCGCGATGCCCTCGTCGGCGCGGACCACGTTCCCGAGCCACGAGTAGGCGATCCACAGCCACCACATCACCGCGAGCACCAGCAGCCCGCGCAGCATGTTCTTCGCGCTGGTCTCCTCCGCGACCAAGCCGGTGACCATGGTGAACGCGAAGACGAGCACCAGGTCGAAGAACAACTCGAGCTGGGTCACCGACGCGCCCTCCGCCATCGGCTGGAACCGCACCCGTTTGGAACCGATCATGCGCTCATCGTCGCACTCCGGCCGATTCCGCGCGGGTCCGCCGCGTGGCCGGGCGGCCGATTTCGCGCAGAGCGCAGCCGTCGGTGCTAGACGGGTAGATAGGTCTCCGTTTCCGGGAACCGCTCGGCGAAATCAATGAAGCACTCCACGACCACCTCGTTGGCCTTGCGGAAAGTGCGCTTGAGCAGAAATCCGGGAACCGGGAGCGGCAGATAGAGCTCGACGTGGTACCAGACGTGCGTGCCGTCGACAGTGTCGGACACTTCGAAAAAACCGCCGCCCCGCACGCCCCTGGTGCTGTCGGCGACGGTCCAGGAGGACCGGTCGTCGGTCCAATCGTATTCCAGCACTTGCAGATCCGAACTGCCGAGTAGCTCCGCCTTGAGGAAGACCCGCCGCGGCCTTCGCCGTGCGTCGCGGGTCGCGACCCGGACGTCGCTGTAGGAGGACGACCATTCCGGAAGCGATTCCACGTCCTTCAGTGCGTCCATGACCTGATCGGGATCGGTGTCGACGAAGAATCGGATATCCGTTTTGGTGCGCATGGCATACCTCCGACCCCCGGATGGACATGTCGGCCGATTGTCTCCGCGTTTTGTCCGGTTCGTCAACCTGACTGTGCCAGACCACATCTCGGTTACCGGGAGAACATGCCGTTATCTGCCCGAGATCGGCGATCGGCAAACAGGGGAACAACTTCCGTCCGGAAGGATGGGGGCCGAGCAGGGGCCGGCGCGCCTACCATCGGATCCGAATGGGCGCCGGTATCCGGAGCCATCGGGACGGGCGGGAGGACGTCATGAAATACGCCGAACTGCTGGCACAGGCGCGGGACGCGATGACGGTGCGCCGGGTTTACGGCGACCCCTACGAAGCGGGCGGGGCGATAGTCATTCCCGCCGCGTCGGTCGGTGGCGGCGGTGGCGGTGGCGGTGGCAACGGGAACGGCGCGGACGGGGAGGGCTCCGGTGAAGGCGCGGCCTTCGGCATCGGCGCCAAGCCGGTCGGCGCTTACGTGCTGCGCGACGGCCGGCTGACCTGGCACCCGGCTGTCGACGTCAACGCGATCATCGAGACGGCGGGCAAGGTGCTGATCGCGGGCATCCTGGCCGTCGCGCTGACCCGCCGTTTCCAGCGAAGCGGGTGATCGGCGCTACGGTCGTTTCCGAGCGATGAGCGCCGGGCCGAGCGGCGGCGAGGCCGCACGCCGCTCGGCCCGGCGCGACGTTCACTTCGAAGCGGCGGGCTCGACGATCGCGTCGGGCCCCGGATACACCAGCGACTCGTGACCGTCGGAGAAGCGCACCAGGTAGGGCGGCGTCCCGTCCGGTCCGCGGACCTCGATGATCTCGGCCAGGTGATCCCCTTCTCCCACCACGTGTCCGTGCACGCAGAGTCGATCTCCTACATGTGCGATCATCGCCCCATTATCGGACGGCAGTGGTGCGCGTCACAACCGCTGCGGCGGGCGCGCGGGCGCTGTCCCACTCGTCCGCGCTGGTCACACGCTCGGCCGGAACTTCGATCAATTCCCCGCCCTGCTCCTCGGTGAGCACTCGGGCAGCGGCAGAGGGGTGGGACCGGCTTCTCGTCGCCCGGCTCAGCTCGCGTCGGTGAGGAAGGACAACCGCACCTGCCGGTCCGGGTTGTCGACATTCAGATCGACCAGCGCGATCGACTGCCACGTGCCGAGGGTCAGTTTCCCGCCGAGCACGGGAACGGTGGCATACGGCGGGATGAGCGCGGGCATCACGTGCGAGCGCCCGTGTCCACGGGAGCCGTGCGCGTGCCGCCACCGATCGTCGGCGGGCAGCAGATCGCGCAGCGCGGCCAGCAGGTCGTCGTCGCTGCGCGCGCCCAGTTCCATGATCGCGATCCCCGCCGTGGCATGCGGCACGAAGACGTGCAGCAGCCCGTCCCCGCCCGCTTCGCGCGCGAATGCCGCGCACTGCGGCGTGATGTCCTGTACCACTTCACTGTGGCCCGTTCGCACCTCCAGCAGTGTGCTCTTCATGCGCCCATCGTCCCCCATCCGCCACGGCCCGCGCGGCGCGATCGGGATCGGATGCCGCTGTGTGCTTTTCCACAAGCCGGGTAGGTAGCGGCAAAACCGCTGGCCCCGGCCGGTACCCTGAATGACTGTTACCAGTTTGTTGTCGATCTTGGAGGACCCTGTCGTGGCTCTCGTGGTTCAGAAGTACGGAGGATCCTCGGTGGCGACCGCCGAGCGGATCCGGCGCGTCGCTGAACGGATCGTGGAGACCAAGAAGCAGGGCCACGACGTGGTGGTCGTCTGCTCCGCCATGGGCGACACCACCGACGAGCTGCTCGACCTCGCTCAGCAGGTGGCGCCGTCGCCGCCGGCCCGCGAGATGGACATGCTGCTCACCTCGGGCGAGCGCATCTCCAACGCGCTGGTCGCCATGGCCATCCACTCGCTGGGCGCGGAGGCCCGCTCGTTCACCGGCTCGCAGGCGGGCGTGATCACCACGGGCGCGCACGGCAACGCGAAGATCATCGACGTCACGCCCGGTCGCGTCCGCGCCGCGCTGGACGAGGGCCTCGTCGTGCTGGTCGCCGGCTTCCAGGGCGTCAGCCAGGACAGCAGGGACGTCACCACGCTCGGTCGCGGCGGCTCGGACACCACGGCGGTCGCGCTGGCCGCCGCGCTGGACGCGGACGTCTGCGAGATCTACACCGACGTGGACGGCGTCTTCACCGCCGACCCCCGGATCGTGCCCGACGCGCAGCGGCTCGAGCAGGTCTCCTACGAGGAGATGCTGGAGCTGGCGGCCTGCGGGGCCAAGGTCCTGATGCTGCGCTGTGTGGAGTACGCCCGCCGCTACAACGTGCCCGTCCACGTGCGCTCGTCCTACACCGACAAGCAGGGCACCTACGTTTACGGATCGATGGAGGACATCCCCTTGGAGCAAGCAATCCTCACTGGCGTCGCGCACGACCGCAGCGAGGCCAAGGTGACCGTGGTCGGGCTGCCGGACGAACCGGGCTACGCCGCCAAAGTGTTCCGCGCCGTGGCCGACGCGGAGATCAACATCGACATGGTCCTGCAGAACATCTCGAAGATCGAGACGGGCAAGACCGACATCACCTTCACGCTGCCGAAGACCGAGGGCGCCCGCGCGGTCGAGATGCTGACCAAGCGCCAGTCCGAGATCGGCTTCTCCCAGGTGCTCTACGACGACCACATCGGCAAGGTGTCGCTGGTCGGCGCCGGCATGAAGAGCCACCCCGGCGTCACCGCGACCTTCTGTGAGGCGCTGGCCAAGGCGGGCGTCAACATCGACCTCATCTCCACCTCCGAGATCCGCATCTCCGTGCTGGTCAAGGACACCGAGCTGGACGAGGCGGTCAAGGTGCTGCACAAGGCGTTCGATCTGGGTGGCGACGAGGTCGCGGTGGTCCACGCGGGAACGGGGCGATAGGTCATGGGAGTTCGCGTAGGAGTCGTCGGCGCGACCGGGCAGGTCGGCGCCGTCATGCGGAAGCTGCTGGAGGAGCGCGACTTCCCGGCCGACGAGGTGCGATTCTTCGCCTCGGCTCGCTCGGCGGGCAAGACGCTGCCGTGGCGCGGCCGCGAGATCGTCGTCGAGGACACCGAGACCGCCGATCCGTCCGGCTTGGACATCGCGTTGTTCTCCGCGGGCGCCACCATGTCCCGGGTGCAGGCGCCGCGCTTCGCCGCCGCGGGCGTCACGGTGATCGACAACTCCTCGGCCTGGCGCAAGGACCCCGATGTCCCGCTGGTGGTCAGCGAGGTCAACCCGGAGCAGGCGCGCAACCTGGCCAAAGGCATCATCGCCAACCCGAACTGCACCACGATGGCGGCCATGCCGGTGCTCAAGCCGCTGCACGATATCGCCGGTCTGCGCCGCCTGATCGTCTCCAGCTACCAGGCGGTCTCCGGCAGCGGCCTGGCCGGTGTCGAAGAGCTGGCAAGCCAGGCCCGCGCGGTGATCGACGACGCCGAGAAGCTGACCCACGACGGCCGCGCCGTCGACTTCCCCGCGCCGAGCAAGTACGTCGCGCCCATCGCGTTCAACGTGCTTCCGCTGGCGGGTTCGCTGGTCGACGACGGCTCCGGCGAGACCGACGAGGACCAGAAGCTGCGCAACGAGAGCCGCAAGATCCTCGGCATCCCGGATCTGGCGGTGAGCGGCACCTGCGTGCGCGTTCCGGTCTTCACCGGCCACTCGCTCTCGGTGAACGCAGAGTTCGCCGAGCCGCTCTCGGTGGAACACGCCAAGGAGATCCTGGCCAAGGCTCCCGGTGTGCGGTTGGTCGACGTGCCGACTCCGCTCGCCGCGGCAGGCATCGATGATTCGCTCGTCGGCCGCATCCGCCAGGACCCCGGTGTGCCGGACGGCCGCGGGCTCGCGCTGTTCATCTCGGGTGACAATCTGCGAAAGGGCGCCGCGCTGAACACCATTCAGATCGCCGAAGTGCTGCTCAGCGACCGCTGAGATTTCCTCGATCGAACGGGCCGTGGACTTCCACGGCCCGTTCGTCGTTTTCGTATTCGCGACCGCGTCCGGGGCATGGGTGGTGGTGCCGATGGAGGCGGTCGGTTTCGTATCGCTGATAACCGCGCTGCGCTGAGCGGGCGGAGGGATCGATCCGCGGCCGGATTCGGCGGGCGCTTCTGGAACGGATCAGCGGACGCGCAGGCCGTCGAAGACGACGGCGAAGGTGCGCTCGCGCTGCGCGGGGGTGGCGGTGCCGTGCGTGGCGAGGAACGCGCCTTTGATGACGCGCATCAGGTCATCGACCTCGATGTCGGTGCGCACGCCGCCCGCCTCCTGCGCGCGGGTGAGCAGCGTGCCGATGGCCGCGTTGAGTTCGTGCACGGGCCGCAGATACGCGGGGGCGTCCTGGCCGCCGACGGCGTCGGCGAGATCGCGCTTGACGCTGCCCTCCGCCACGAGCGCGGCCAGGAAGTCGAAGAACGCGGACACCGGTTCCGCGGCGTCGGCCGATTCCCGCGCCAGCGCGATGATCCGGTCCACGCGGTCCACGATCGCCGCCTCGAACAGCGCTTCTTTCGTGGGGAAGTGCCGGTAGACGGTGCCCGCGCCGACACCGGCCCGCCGTGCGATCTCGTCCAGCGGCACCGAGAGCCCTTCGGCGGCGAACGCTTCCTGCGCTGCTGCCAAAACCCGCTCGCGGTTACGGCGAGCGTCGGCGCGCATGGGTCGGCGCTCGGGTTCGGTCACGAGCCAGGAGTCTACTGTTGACAAGCGGGGCGAGCGTTCCGGATGATAAGCGGGTCTTGCGTTCCGCTTATCTGGAGGTGTCCGATGGCTGATGGTCCGTCCGTGGAGAGCCCGCGGGAGCTGGTCGAGCGATTGTTCGGCGACCTGCGCGCACGCGATGCCGACGCGTTCGTCGCGCTGCTCGCGCCCGACGCGGTCTTCGAAATCCCGTTCACCGTGCCTGGCCTTCCGAGCCGTTTGGAAGGCAGGGAGGCGATCCGCGAGCACTTGGCGCAACGATGGTCGGGCCTGTCCGGAATCGAAGTGCACGCGATTCATCCCCGGGTCTACGAGACCACCGACCCCGAAGTGCTGCTCGTGGAGAACGAGGTCGACATGACCGTCCCCGGCTCCGGCCGCGCCCGGGTACGCACGTCGGTCAACGTCGTCCGGGTCCGCGACGGCCGAGTGGTGCTCTTCCGCGACTACATGGACACCGCCCGCTTCGCCCGCCTGGCCATGAGCTGAGTTCCGCTCCGCGGGCGTGTGCCGGTCGAGTGGTGCCATATGTTGTACGACTGGCTAGGAGGAAGCATGGCTTCGGCGATCACGGCGAGCGAGGCGCGAAAGAACCTGTTTCCCCTGGTGCGGAAGGTCAACGAGGATCACGACACGATCGAGATCGTGTCGAAAGGGGGGAACGCGGTGTTGATGTCCAAGGAGGACTACGACTCGCTGATGACGACCGTGGAGCTGTTGAGCGGACGCGACGGGGCGCGCCTACGCCGCTCGATCCAAGAGCTCGAGGGTGGTGGCGGCGTCGAACGCGATCTCATCGAATGAAGGTCGTGTGCTCCGAATCCGCATGGGAGGAATACTCGGCCTGGCTGCAGCGTGACCGGCTCGTATCGAAGAAGGTCAATGTGCTGATCAAAGCCATTCTGTGCGATCCGTTCGAAGGGACCGGCAAGCCCGAGCCCTTGAAGCACGACTTGGCGGGGTACTGGTCTCGCCGGTTCACGCAGGAGCATCGGCTCGTCTATCGAGTCGTCGACGATGCGGTGTGGATCGCCAAGGTCGGAAAGCACTACGACTGACGGCGGGCCGCACGCGGAAAAAGGCCTCGCTCGTCGCGCGGCGCGGCTGTTAGCCTGCGCCGATGGCGAACCCTCATCCTCATGTGTATCTCGGCGACCGGATCGTCGCGGCCGAAGCGGCCACGGTGAGCGTCGCATCGTCGGCGGTGTTGTACGGACTGAGTGTCTACACCGTTTTCCCGGTGCATGTGGATGGGGCAGCGCGGACGGCGTTCCGTTTGGACGACCATTTCCGCAGGCTCGAGGAGTCCTGCAAGATCATCGGGATGGATCGGTTCGCGGCCGAGTGGGATTACGCGCGGTTCCGTGCGGCCGTCGTGGAATTGGTCGCGGCGAACGCTCCGCGCGAGGACGTCTTCGTGCGGGCGACGGTGCACGTGGTCGAGTCCATTCCGGGCACGCGGGTGCGCGGCTGTGCCATTCGGGTCAGCATGTTCGTCTACGACGCGGTGCCCATCGTCCCGCAGGACGGCATGCGCCTGAAATCCAGTCCGTGGCGGCGCATTCCGGACAACGCGATCCCCTCTCGCGCGAAAGTCAACGGCGCGTATGTGAACTCGGTGCTGGCCAAGCAGGACGCGATCGACAGCGGCTACGACGACTGCGTCTTCCTCGACGGCAACGGGCACGTCTGCGAACTCAGCGCCGCGAACATCTTCCTCGTCCGCAACGGCACGCTGATCACGCCCGACGTCTCTTGCGACATCCTCGACGGCATCAACCGCAGGACCGTTCTCACCTTGGCGGCCGAAGACGGGATTCCGGTGGTGGAACGCACCGTCGATCTCACCGAGCTGTACATCGCCGACGAGGTGTTCGTCACCGGCACGTCGTCCGGCGCCGCGCCGGTCGTCGAGGTGGACGGCCGCCTGGTCGCCGACGGCGTCCCCGGCCCGATCTCCCAGGCGCTGCGCAAACGCCATCATGCCGCGCTGCGCACCGATGACGTGCACGGCTGGGTCACGGAGCTGACCCGGTAGCGGCAGGTCAGCGGATCGCCGGGGTGCGCGGGTCGGGTCCGAGGCAGACCAGGATGGCGCAACCCGGCGGGGTGTCCGCGAACGGCGGATCCAGCGGGTGATTCAGGCACGCGAAGACGTTGCAGCCCGGATAGGCGGCGGGACCGAGGCCGAACACGGCGATCAGGATGTCCGTGTCGACGAAACGGCGTGGGTCCAGCCGCAGCGGCGGCTCCACATACGGGCCGGGATCGGGTACCGGCCGGTCGTAGAACGCGTCGAACACCTTGCGGAAGAACTCGTAGGGCAATTCCTGGGTGTTCTGCACGACGCCGGACACACCCTGGCTGCTGACGTTCCCGAAGACCCCGGTCCACACCACCGTGAGGTCGAGGCTGGGTATGACGAAGACGTTCTGCATGCCGAGTCCGGCCATCGCGTAGACGTCGTCGGGCAGGAAGTCGGCGATCTCCGCGCAACCGCCGCCGAGCCAGAACAGGTACCCGTAGCACGAGTTCGTCGGTGAGGGCGTGCGCGCCTTGCGCAGGTAGTCGCGGGAGACGATCTGCTGTTCGCCCCAGCGCCCGTTGTTGCTCACCAGGAGCCCGAGCTTCGCGAAATCGTTCGGCGGGATCATCAGATGCGCGTAGCCGTAGGTGTGCCCGGAGCGGTCCTGCGCCCAGTAATAGTCGCTGCGCGGGATCCCGAGCGGATCGAACAATTCGCGCTGCGCGAAATCTTGCAGAGGTTCGCCGACGGCCAGCTCCAGCACGTAGGACAAGAGGTCGACATTGCGCTGGCTGTAGGAGAAGACGGTGCCCGGCGGATTGTCCAGCGGCACGCCCAGCGCCTGCACCGCGCTGTCCGGATCGACCGGGATCACGCCGGTGACGCCCTCGGTCAGCACCCCGACCCGCATGCCAGAGGTCTCGGTGAGCAGATTCTCGACGGTGATCGACCGGTGCGGGGCATCACCGAGCCCGGGCGGGAGATAGCGGTCGATGGGCGCGTGGAGATCGAGTGCGCCACGATCCCAGGCGATTCCCGCGAGCAGCGAGACGACGCTCTTGGTCGCGCTCCAGATGTTCCACGCCACGTTGCCGGTCTGGTCGTTCGTCGGCCCTTCGCCGATGAGGCAGTTGTGCCGGAACACCTGGACGTTGAAACGGTTTCGACTGTTCGCGAAGGTCAACGCGTCCCGCAGCTTCGCGGAATCCAACCCGACTTGCTCCGGCGCCGCCCGCTCCAGATCCCGCCCTGAGGTGACCGCGCAATGCGCCTCGTCACCGGTAGCGGCGACCGCGCTTCCGGCGAAAAGGTTGCCCGCCACCAGCGAAACCGCCGCGATTCCCGCCAGGAATCCACCGAAGCGTCCCATGTGCAAAAGGCTAGCGCCATCCCGCCTGTCCACGCGGTAAACAGGCGGGGAACTGGACGTCTGATATCCCGCATCGAGGCGCGGAACGGGCACGGGCATTCGCGGGGTCCGCGCGGCACCGATACCGAGCAGGCGTGAGGAGTTGTCGTCGGTCCGGTGGTCTATCCCATCCACTGTCGCGGTCGGTTCTCCGGTCGGATCATCGGCCGTTGGGCCAAGCCGGACGCAGGCAGCGCGACCCTGCCCCGCCGCGACCGTTTCGGCGGTCGCGCTGGCCCCGTCTACACCGAGGCGCCGAGTAGAGGTCGGCGAATCGGCTGAAGACGGCGTCGGGCGGACGGCTCCGGCCGCTGGCGAATGTGCTCACTCAGCACATGCAGGGCTGTGCCGGAGGGGTTGTGAATCGGCTGAGGGCGGGGGACGGCTCCGGCCGCTAGGGGTAGCGCTCACCCAACACATGCGGCGCTGCGCTGAATAGAGGCGGTGAATCGGCTTAGGACGGGGTCCGGGCGGACGGCTCCGGCCGCTTAGCGGTAGCGCTTACCGACCACGTACAGCGCGGCCCCCAGGACGAGCGCGCCGAGTCCGGCGAGTACGGAGCCGAGCGGCAGGGCGAATGCGACGACGACGCACCCCACCGCGCCGACCACGGGAATCCACCGGGGTGGCCGGTTCTCCTCGGCGGTCAGTGTGGCGGCGGAGATGTTGGCGATCAAGTAGTAGAACAGCACCGTGAACGAGGAGAATCCGATGGCCGCGCGAACATCGAACAGTGCGGCGACCACGGCGACGATCCCGCCGACCACCAGTTCGGCGCGGTGCGGCACCCCGAACCGCGGATGCACGGCGGCGAGCGCGCCGGGCAGATAGCGGTCCCGCGCCATGGCCAGCACCGTGCGGGATACGCCGAGGAGCAGGGCGAGCAGCGATCCGGCCGCCGCGAGCACCGCGCTGATCCGCACCACCGGCGCGGCAGCGGGAACGCCCGCCACGCTGACCATTCGCGCCAGCGGGTCGGTGGCAGCGGCCAGTCCTGCGGAGCCGAGCACGCTCAGCGTCGCGACCGCCACCAGCGCGTAGACCGCGAGTGCGAGCGCTAGCGCGAGCATGATGGCGCGGGGGATGGTGCGCTGTGGTTCGAGTACCTCCTCGCCGAGCGTGGCGATGCGCGCGTACCCCGCGAACGCGAAGAACAGCAGTCCCGCCGCCGTGAGCACGTCGCGCGGACCGATCCGGTCGGGCAGAGCGGTTGCCGCCGAATGCGTTCCGAGCAGCCCGATCACGATCACCGCGGCGAGTACCGCGAGCACCACGCCGACGAGCACCCGAGTCGCGAACGCCGACTTCTGTACACCCGTGTAATTGATCGCGGTGATCGCCACCACGGCGGCCACCGCCACGGCGTGTGCCTGCTCGGGCCAGGCATAGCTACCGACCGTCAGCGCCATCGCCGCGCATGAAGCCGTCTTCCCCGCGACGAACCCCCATCCGGCGAGATACCCCCAGAGACGACCGAGCCGCTCCCGCCCGTACACATACGTGCCCCCGGAAACCGGATATCGCGCCGCCAGCCGCGCCGACGACGTCGCATTGCAATACGCCACCACCGCCGCCACCGCGAGCGCCACCAGCAGCCAACTCCCGGCCGCGTCCGCCGCAGGCGCAAGCGCCGCGAAGATCCCCGCCCCCACCATCGCCCCCAACCCGATGACCACCGAATCGGCAAGCCCGAGCCGCCGCCGCAACCCCCCATCCACCGACGCCATACCCCGCATCCTTCCCCACCACCCCCGCCTCCGCAGCGCGACTTCGCGAGTGGCACACGGCTACGGCGAAACGCGAGAAGCCCTCACAACCATGTGCCACTCGCGGGGCGGGCCGGTGGACGACACAGCGCCGCCAGGTCGGGATGACCTGGCGGCGCTGTTGGCTGGGACACCTGGTTGGTGTCGGGGCCGTCGACGTCCCACAAGCGCCTCTCGGCGGGTGGTCGCTCGAAGCGACAAAGGGTGCGGCCCGGGGCTGTCCGGACGCCAGCGGTGGGTGTCGACGTCCCACAAGCGCCTCTCGGCGGGTGGTCGCTCGAAGCGACGAAGGGTGCGGCCCGGGGCTGTCCGGACGCCGACAGGGGGTTCAACCACGCGCTGCCGGAAGCTATTCCGCCGAGAATTTGTGACGCTCGCCACTTCATATAGCACCTGGTCGCATGCGGAAGGGGCGCGTCGGGCAGTTGCGGATCGAGGTGTTTTCTGGAGTGATTCCACTCTCTTTTCTTGACTAGTTCCAGAAAAGCGTCAGAATCGAAGTATGCACACCAACGGCACTGCCTCACGTGAGTGGCTGCGAGCAGCGGGTTTGCGGGTCACCGCGCCGCGGCTCGCGGTACTGGACGCGGTCGCGGCGCGGCCGCATTCGGATGCCGACACGGTGGCCGCCACCGTCCGGGAAGCGCTGGGCTCGGTGTCCACGCAGGCCGTCTACGACGTCTTGCACGCGTGCGTGCGCGCCGGGATCCTGCGGCGGATCGAGCCCGCGGGTTCGTCCGCGCTGTACGAAACCCGGATCGGTGACAACCACCACCATCTGGTGTGCCGAAGCTGCGGTGCGGTCGTCGACGTCGACTGCGCCGTGGGCCGAGCCCCATGCCTCGACCCGTCGGACGCGCACGGATTCGTGGTCGACGAAGCCGAGGTCGTCTTCTGGGGGCTGTGCCCGACCTGCCGTTCCGAGTAGCGGTCCACCCGCCCCGGGCAGCCCAACCCGGGAAACGATGTTCACCAGCCGAGGAGTCTTCCATGACCAAACCGACAACCACGAACACCGGCATCCCGGTCGAGAGCGACGACGAATCGCTCACCGCGGGCAGGCAGGGCCCGATCCTGCTGCACGATCACTACCTCATCGAGAAGCTGGCCCAGTTCAATCGCGAACGGGTGCCGGAACGCATCGTGCACGCGAAGGGCTCCGGCGCATACGGTGAGCTCGTCGTGACCAACGACGTCAGCAAGTACACCAAGGCGAAGCTGTTCCAGCCCGGTGCCCGCACCGAATCGCTGGCGCGGTTCTCCACCGTGGCCGGCGAGCAGGGCAGCCCGGACACCTGGCGTGACCCGCGCGGATTCGCGGTGAAGTTCTACACCGAGGACGGCAACTACGACCTCGTCGGCAACAACACGCCGATCTTCTTCATCAAGGACCCGATCAAGTTCCCCGACTTCATCCGATCGCAGAAGCGCCTGCCAGGCAACGGCCTTCGCGATCACAACATGCAGTGGGATTTCTGGACCCTGCGTCCCGAGACCGCGCACCAGGTGACCTGGTTGATGGGCGATCGCGGCATCCCGAAGACCTACCGGCACATGAACGGCTACGGTTCGCACACCTACCAGTGGATCAACGCCACGGGTGAGCGCTTCTGGGTCAAGTACCACTTCAAGACCGATCAGGGCATCGACTTCCTGACCCAGGCCGAGGCCGACCGGATCGCCGGCGAGGACGCCGATTACCACCGCAAGGACCTGTGGGAGGCGATCGAGCGCGGCGACTACCCGAGCTGGACGGTGTACGTCCAGGTCATGCCGGTCGCGGAGGCGGAAGGCTACCGATTCAATCCGTTCGACCTGACCAAGGTGTGGTCGCACAAGGACTACCCCCTGATCGAGGTCGGCAAGTGGACGCTGAACCGCAACCCGCGCAACTACTTCGTCGACATCGAGCAGGCCGCGTTCGAGCCGTCGAACGTCGTTCCCGGCATCGGGTTCTCGCCGGACAAGATGCTGCTCGGCCGCGTCTTCGCCTACGCGGACGCGCATCGTTACCGCATCGGCACGAATTACGCGCAGCTGCCGCCGAATCAGGCCAGGGCCGCGGAGGTGAACTCCTACTCCAAGGAGGGCGCCATGCGGTATCACTACAACGACCCGAATGTGCCGGTGTACGCGCCCAATTCGTTCGGCGGACCGCACGCCGACCCGGAAACGGCGGCGGACGGCGGCATCTGGGACTTCGATCCGACCATCGTGCGCGCGGGCTACGTCCAGCACGCCGAGGACGGCGACTTCACCCAGGCGGGCACCCTCGTCCGCGAGGTCCTCGACGACGCGCAGCGAGAACGCTTGGTGGACAACATCGTCGGCCACGTGCTCGGCGGTGTCCGCGAGCCGGTGCTGAGCCGGGTCTTCCAGTACTGGAAGAACGTGGACGCCGATCTGGGCAAGCGGGTCGAGGAGGGCGTGCGCGCCGGACTCGACAGCTCGCAGGGCTGATCGATCGCTTCGAAGGCAGGTGCGCGGAATCGCGCACCTGCCTTCGGCGTGTCCGGCCGCCACTGTTCGCCTGGTAGGTGCTCGGGTGCCAGAGTGTGGGCATGTCTCGGCTGACACGTGACTACCGGGTGGCGCCGGCGGCCGCACTGGCGCTGCTGGCCGGTTGCTCCGCAGGCTCGGTGATCCGGCCAGCAGACTCGACCGCTGGGAGACCGAACTGAACACCGCGATCCCCGGTGACAAGACGGGCACCGGCTCCTACGGCTGCGCCAACGACGTCGCGATCGTCTGGCCCGATGGTGGCCGGGAGCCGATCGTGATCGCGATCATGAGTCGCAAGCCGGATGCCGATGCCGAGGTGAACAACGATCTGCTGGTGGACGTGACGCGGATGGCCCTGGACGGGCTCCGCTGACCGGTCGGCGCGAGACAAGTGAGCGAATAACGACGACCTGTAGTAGACCTGGCCGGGTCAGGCGGCCAGGTTCGGACACCTACAGCAGGCCCCACCAGTAGAGCAGGGTCGCCAGAATCCAGACCACCACGGTTTCCATCGTCGCTCCCAATCCATTTGGCGCACTCGTGACCATCATCCCGCGATCCGGCCCCGGGCGGTAGGCGCTTGCCGGGTCACCACCTGGTGAATCCCGCTCACCTGCGATTTCGATCTTGCAAGGTGTTCTTAAGAGCGCGCCAAGCCCGTGCCTGCATTGTTTGTCTCGCGGGAGGGACATACCCAGCACCGCGAGGTGCGAACCGAGAAACGGCCTGTCTCGAGGGGTGACAGGCCGGGCCTCGGGGGTGGGTGTCCGCCGGGCCGGTCTACGAGGGGTGGCCGGCCCGGCGGACGCGGGACGCGGAGCGGTCGCTCGCGCTGGCTCTTCCTGGAGCTGACCGGCAACGAAGACGGCGTTGCCGCTGCCGAAGGTAACCCACGAGTGTGCGGCGCCGGGTTCGACGCGAGGCGGACGCGGCCGGGCTGGTCGGCATGGTGATCGGCCCGCCGAACTGAAACTTGTTCTAGACAGTTTCGCTAATCTGTCTTACGGTCGATACATGACGAATGCGTCGTTTCGGCCTCCGGTCTTCGAACTTCGCTCCGGCCCCACCTGGGCCTCGCCGTGGGAGATGTACGCGGCCCTGCGGGAGCACGATCCGGTGCAGCACGTCGTACCGGCGGCGCGACCGGAGCACGACTACTGGGTGCTCACCCGGCACGAGCATGTCTACGCGGCGGCGCGGGACAGCGACACCTTCTCCTCGCGCGACGGGCTGACGGTGGAATACGGCGAACTCGACGAACTCGGCCTCACCGACAACCCCCCGCTGGTGATGCAGGACCCGCCGCAGCACACCGACTTCCGCAAACTGGTCGCTCGCGGATTCACCCCGCGCCAAGTCGAGGACGTGGAGCCGGTCGTGCGCCGCTTCGTGCGCGAACGGCTCGACGCCATCGCGGCCGACGGCGGCGGCGACATCGTCAAGCAACTGTTCAAGCCGCTGCCGAGCATGGTGGTGGCGCACTACCTCGGGGTGCCGGAGCAGGATCGGGCGAGGTTCGACGGGTGGACCGACGCCGTCGTCGCGGGCAGCATCGACCGGACGAACACCAAGGCGCAGGCGGCGTCGGCGGAGATGATGGGGTACTTCGCCGAGCTGATCAAACACAGGCGGACCGACCCGGGGGACGACACCGTGTCGCTACTGGTCCAGGCGGGGATGGCGGCCGACGACACGGACGTGCGCGGGCTGATCCAGATCCTCGCCTACACCTGGACCATGGTCGCGGGCGGCAACGACACCACCACGGGCCTGCTCGGCGGCGCCGTCCAACTGCTGCAACAGCACCCGGACCAGCGCGCCGCGCTGGCCGCGGAACCGGACCGGATTCGCGTCGCGGTGGAGGAGTTCGCCCGGCTCACCGCGCCGGTGCAGGGATTGGCCCGCACCGCGACGCGCGACGTGGAACTGGCCGGGAAGACGGTGCCTGCGGGACGGAAGGTGCTGCTGGTGTTCGGGTCGGCCAATCGCGACGAGCGGGCGTTCGGCCCCGATGCCGCCGAGCTGGACATCGAGCGGAATCCGCAGCGCATCCTCACCTTCGGGCACGGGCCGCATCACTGTCTCGGCGCGGCGGCCGCGCGGATGCAAGCCCGGGTCGCGCTCGAGGAGTTGCTCGATCGCTTCCCGGAGTACGTCGTCGACATCGACGCGGTCGAATACGCGAGCGGTCCGTACGTCCGCAGGCCGACTACTGTGCCGTTCCGGTGCGGGACGTGAGCACGGAAAGGGACACGGCATGAGTGGCGATTGGCTGGCCGACGGCCGCGCCGAACTGGCCGGTGAGCGCATTCTCGACGCGGTGCGCGCGCTGTTCATCGACAAGGGCGTCAGCGGGGTCGGCATGGCCGAAGTCGCCGAGGCCGCAGGGTGTTCCAGAGCGACGCTGTATCGCTACTTCGAGAACCGGCAGGCGCTCTACGTGGCGTTCGCGGGCCGGGAGGCACGGCAGCTGGTGGAGCGCGTCTGGCGGGACCGGGCCGCGCCCGCGAACGCGGAGCCGGGGGAGCAGTTGCTCGACACGTTGACCGCGCTGCTGGCCGAGGTGCGCAAGACGCCGCATCTCGCGGTCTGGTTCGAACCGTCCAACGCGGGAATCGTGGCCCAGCTGGCGAATTCACCGGGTGTGGTCGACGCGCTGGCCACCGACTTCGTCGCCGGATTCCGACCGGGGCTGTCGTCAGTGGCGGCCAAGCGGGTCGGCCACTGGGTGGTGCGCGCGATGGTGTCCTTGCTGACGTTGCCCGGCGCGGGCGAAGACGAGGAACGCGGGATGCTGCGCACCTTCGTGCTGCCGTTCCTGCTCGACCACCGGACCGTGATCGACTGACGCCGGTCGACCGGAGCCGCGCGGACTCCGGTCGACTTGTGCGCAACGGGCTCAGACGATCGCCGCCGAGTAGTCGGGCAGATCGTAGGTCTCGGTCTTGCTCAGCATCCGCAGCATGACCGGTCGCATCGCCTTCGACATCATCAACTTGCTGACGGCGTGGCCCGCGCGGATACCGAAGCGGGACTTGGGCGTCATGGCGTTCAGGCCGCCCGGCTGCAACTGCTGGGCCGTGCGCACGAACGGGCGCAGCACCTCTTCGTAGCGGGCCAGACCCATTCCGGGGTCGTCGGCGTGCGCGGCGAGCTCACCGGCGAGCACGTACGCGCCCACCAGTGCCATCGCGGTGCCCTGCCCCGTGAGCGGGGAACCGCAGTATCCGGCGTCGCCGAGCAGGACCACGCGGCCTTCGACCCAGCTCGGCATGTCGATGCGAGCCAACTCGTCGAAGTAGAAATCGGGCGCGCCGGACATCGCCGCCGCGATCCGAGCGGACTCCCAGCCGCCGCCGGCCAGGCGCTCGCGGATGAACTGTTGCTGTGCCGAGACGTCGCGGCGCAGCGCGGGGTCCGCCGCCGCGCGCAGCACGACGAGCGCTTTGCAGGTGGCCTGGTCGGCGTCGGGGCGCATGCCCAAGCCGGTGCCCCCGACCAGCGAGTGCATCGTGAACCAGTGCGGCTCGAGGTCTTCCGGCCGCGGCAGCGTGAAGAACGACATGTATCCGCCGAGGTAGGTCGCGAACTGCTCCTCGGGGCCGAACACCATCCTTCGGGTGGCGGAGTGCAGTCCGTCCGCGCCGATCACGATGTCGAAGCGCTCGGCCGTGCCGGAGGCGAAGGTCACGTCGACGCCCGTGCCGTCCTGCCGGATCTCGGTGATCCACTCGCCGTAGCGGTAGTCGACGCCGCCCTCGGCGTCGAGCAGGTCGAGCAGCACCTGGTTGAGATCCCCTCGGGTGATCTCGATTTCGGCGACCGCGCCCTTGCCGTCGAAGAGTTCGGCGGACATGCGGAGGATCTCACGGCCCGCGTCGTCGACGTACTTCATGCCGCGCTCGTCGAGCTGATATTCCCGGATGCCCGGCATCATGCCCATCCGCTCGGCCACCTCGCGGCTGGGTCCGCGCAGGTCGACGGCCTGTCCGCCGGGGCGAGGCGCGGCGGCGCGCTCGACCACGGTGGCCCGGATGCCGGACCGGAGCAGTTGCAGCGCAACGGCATTGCCGCCGATGCCGCCGCCTGCTACGAGCACGCGGAGCTGGCTTACGGACTTGGCGCTCATGACTTCCCTCGACTCCCACTGGATTGACCAAATGTCTTAGACATATGTCTAACATGCGGTGGTACGAATGTCTAGCACAAATGTCTAAACCTGCTCGCAAGAGAAAGCCCATGGCGGCGAGGGGTGCTCGCGGCCATGGGCTCGGTGGTGAATCGCAGGAGCTAGGAACGATGTTGGAGGTATCTGCGCCAGCTCGCGTGGTGGGTGATATCGGTGGCGGCGTTCGCGGCGTCGTAGGTGCAGGCGAACCCGACGACCTCGCGGCCATCGGCGAGTTCGATGCTGGTCAACGCCATGGGAGCGGGCAGCTCGGCGAGGAAGCGACCCAGCCCGGCCGTGGCGACGCGAAAAAGCTCTCCCTCGATCGGAGCGCCGCGGCCGGGTCCGTGCCGCACCAGTCCTGGTTTCGGCGGTGTGGTGTCCAGCGCGGCCAGTCGGTAGGCGTCGGTCGTCCTGATCTCGCCGAGGAAGCGCGCGCCCAGTTGTTCGAGCTGCCAGTGCAGTGGCTGCCCGCGCAGGTGCGCACCGAAGACGGCCAGGTCGGCGCCGTGGTCGACGAGCAGCGGCGCGCTGTCGTGACCGAGCAGACGGGCGGCGAGATCGACGGCCACCTGATCGGCGAAGGCGGGGGTGACCAGCATGACCCCGAACGGAGCACCGTCGGCGGTGGGTGCGCCCGGCACGGCGACGGCCGCCATGTCCAGCAGATTGCAGAAGTTGGTGTAGGTGCCCATCCGCCGGTTGATGCCGACCGGATCGGCCCGCACCGCGGCGATGCTCGGATGCTCGGTGGTCGTCGGCAACAGCAGCGCGTCGAAGCCGTGCAGCAGTTCGGCGGCCGTCGCCTTGGCACGGGCCAGCCGGTCGAGGTCGGCGGCGAACGCCGGACCGGTCTTCTCCCGCGCGGCGCCGATGATGGCGGCGACCGTGGGATCGGCCCCGGCGGGTGCGGTGTCCAGGAACGCGCCCACCGCGGCATGGCGTTCGGCGACGAGCGCGCCGTCGTAGAGCAACAGCGCGGCGTCGAGCAAGGCGGAAACGTCGATTTCCTCGGTCTTCGCGCCCGTCTCCGCGACCACGGCGACCGTGCGCGCGAACGCTTCCCGGTATGGATCGCTGAGCGCGACGAGGTCCTCGGGCCGCGGCACGGCGATGCGCGGCGCGAGCGGTGCGGCCAGCCGGACATCGGCGGGCCACGTGCGGCTGCGCGGGTCACGCGGCTCAGGGCCCGCCATCACCGCCGCCGCGGAAACCGCCGAGTCCAGGTCGGCGGCGAAGACCGTCACGGCGTCGTAGTCCGCACAGGCGGGCACGGTCCCGTGCGCCGGGATCACCCCGAGAGTGGCTTTGATGCCGACGATCCCGTTCAGTGCGGCGGGCACCCGGCCGGAGCCGGCCGTATCGGTGCCGATTCCGATATCCGCGATGCCGAGCGCCACCGCCACCGCCGAACCGGAACTCGACCCGCCCGACACCAGTTCCGGGTAGCGGGCGTTGCGCACCGCGCCGTACGGACTGCGCGTCCCGACCAGTCCCGTGGCGAACTGGTCCAGGTTCGTCTTGCCCAGCACCAGCGCTCCCGCCGCGAGCAATCGCTCGATCGCGGCCGCGGTCGCCTCGGGCAGATAAGCGAACTCCGGGCAGGCCGCGGTGGTCGGCAGCCCCGCCACATCGATGTTGTCCTTCACCGCCACCAGGACGCCGGCCAGCGGCAAGGTCTCCCCGGCGGCGAGCCTGCCCGCGAGCGCGGCCGCTTCGGCGGCGACCTCGGCTTCCGGTCGCAGGGTGATCCACACCTCCGGCCGATCGACCTCGGCGATCCGCCGATAGGCGGCCGCGACGCGTTCGACGGGGTCGGCTGCCGTGTCGCCTAGGAGGGGCATTCAGTCGACTCCGATCACTACGAGGGGCGTTCCCGGCTCCACCTTGGCGCCGGGCGTGGTCAGTACCTTCAACACGGTGCCCGTGCGCGGGCTGTGCACGGGTAGTTCGAGTTTCATCGCCTCCAGGACGGCCACCGGAGCATCGGCCTCGACCCGTTGCCCCGGTGCGACCTCCACCCGCCAGACATTGCCGATCATCGGTGCGGTCACCACCGTCGCGTCGGCGGGCAGCCCGGCCAGCGGATCGTCGATCGGCGCGGCGACGGGCGCGACGGTGCCGCGTTCGAATTCGCCCGCCGCCCGCCACGCCTCCTTCTCCGCCTCGAACGCGACGGCCTGCCTGGTTTCGAACTCGGCGATGGACTCGGCCTCGGTGCGCAGCAGCCGCAGATGGTCGGCGAGCGCGAAACTGCCCTCGCTCACCTCGGCGTCGAATCTGCCCGCCTCGGCCGCGGCACGATGTTCGAGCAACTGCTCCGCGCCGACCGGTTCCCACACGATGCGATCGAAGAACCGGAACAGCCAGGGCGTGCCCGCTTCGAACGGCGCGGCCTGCCGGTAGCTGGACCAGATCGGCACGGTACGGCCGATCAGCTGGTAGCCGCCGGGGGAGGCCATCCCGTAGACGCACAGGTACTTGCCGCCGATGCCGACCGCGTCGGACGGGGTCCAGGTGCGTGCCGGGTTGTACTTGGTGGTGACCAGGCGGTGTCGCGGGTCAAGCGGAACCGCCAGCGGCGCACCGAGGTACACGTCTCCGAGGCCGAGCACGAGATATTCGGCGTCGAAGACGGTGGCCCGCACATCGTCCACACTGTCGAGCCCGTTGATGCGGCGGATGAACTCGATGTTCGACGGCAGCCATGGCGCGGTGTCGCGCACGCCGCTGCGGTAGCGGTCGATCGCTTCCGCGATGGAGGGGTCGTCGAACGACAGCGGCAGCCGGATGGTGCGGCTGGGCACCACCAGGTCGGTCGTCGCGGGCAGGTCGAGTTCGAGTTCGGTCAAAGTGCCGAGCAACCGGTGCTGCGGTAACACCTCGGGATCGAAGTGGACGTGCAGGGACCGCACACCAGGGGTCACGTCGAGCACGCCGGGCAACCGGACGGCCGCGAGTGCTTCGGCGAGGGCGTGCACTCGCATACGCAACCCCAGATCGAGGACCATCTCGCCGTATTCGACCAGCACGTTGTCGTCACCGCCGCGCAGGTAACGCACGCGCGGGCGGTCCGGTGACGCCTCGACGCCGCCGAGCACGCCGCGATCGCGCCGGGCGGCGCGGGAATCGGTCACCAGATCCGGCACGCGGCTGCCGTTGGACGCCCGCAACTCGGCCGCCTTGTCGTCGTCGACCGGCACGAACCGCACCGAGTCGCCGGGACGCAACTGACCCATCCGCCAGCGATGCGCGGACACCACGGTGAGCGGACAGGCGAACCCGCCGAGGCTGGGGCCGTCGGGGCCGAGCAGGATCGGGGTGTCGCCGGAGACGTTCAACGCGCCCACGCTGTAGGGGTTGTCGTGCAGGTTGGACGGGTGCAGCCCGGCATCGCCGCCGTCGGTGCGCGACCACGCCGGCTTCGGGCCCTCCAGCCGGATGCCGGTGCGGTTGGCGTGGCTGCCGACGCGCCACGGGTATGCGCAGAACTGGTCCATGTCGGCGTCGGTGAAGTATGCGGGCGAGGTCTGCGGGCCGACACCGACCGCGAGCTGCCACTCGTGGGTGAACTGCGGCCGGTCGCCCGGCGGCACCGCGGCGGGGGCGCCGAGTGCGCCCGCGTCCGCGGGGGCGATGCCGAGCACGTCGCCGGTGGCCACCGCCTTACCGGTCACGCCGCCGAATCCGCCGAGGGTGAAGGTGGACGCGCTGCCGTGATACAGCGGCGCGTCGATGCCGCCGCGCACCGCCAGATAGGTGCGCAGGCCGGTGTCGGCCGGAGCGCCGATATCGAGCACCGCGCCCGCGGCCACGGTGACGGGCTCCCACATCGCCACCGGCAGGCCGTCCACGGTCACCGGAGCCGGAGCGCCGGTCACGCACACCACCGTGGTGTCGGAGAAGCGCAACTGCGGGCCCTGCAAGGTGCATTCGAGCGCAGGGACGCCGACCGGGTTGCCGACAGCGGTGTTGGCGAGGGTGAAGGAGAGATCGTCCATCGGACCCGACGGCGGAATGCCCACCTCCCACAGACCGATCCGGCCCGGATGATCCTGCACCGTGGTCATGGTTCCGCCGCGCAGCACGTCGATGCGGCGGCCGACCGGGCGGATCTCGGCCAGCGTGGTGGTGGTGTGCTCGGCGCGCGACACACGGCCGTCGGCCGCGGCCTCGCGCAGTTGCGGCAGATTCGTCTGCACGCCGTAGATCCGGGTCGCACCGAGTGCGGTGCGCAGTGCGGCGAAAGCGTCGGCCCGGTTCTCGCCGCTGCTGATCACCTTCGCCAGCAGCGGGTCGTAATACGAGCTGACCTCCGAACCGGTGCCGATCCACGTGTCGACCCGGACGTCGTCAGGAAAGTGCGCGGCCGTGACCAGGCCCGCGCTCGGGCGGTAATCGTGGCCGGGGTCTTCCGCGTAGACCCGCGCCTCCACCGCGTGGCCGGTGATCGCCGGTCCGGTCTCGGGCTGCTCGTCCACCATCGAGGTGTCGCCGCCGGCCAGGCGCAGCATCCACTCCACCAGGTCGACACCGGTGATCGCCTCGGTGACCGGATGCTCGACCTGCAAGCGCGTGTTCATCTCCAGGAACGACGCGGCTCCGTTGTCGGTGTCGTAGACGAACTCCACGGTCCCGGCCGAGCGGTACCCGACCGAGCGGGCCAGCTCCCGCGACGCCGCCAGCAGGTGCTGCGACAGCTCCGCGGTGAGTCCCGGCGCCGGGGCCTCCTCGATCACCTTCTGGTTGCGGCGTTGCAGCGAGCAGTCCCTGGTGCCGAGGCTGACCACGCGGCCGTTGCCGTCGCCGAACAGCTGCACCTCGACGTGCCTGGCTCGCGCGACGAAACGTTCCAGGAAGACGCCCGCCGAACCGAAGTTCGCCGCGGCGATACGTTGCACCCGCTCGTAGACCGCGCGCAGTTCGTCCGGGCCGAAGCAAGCCTGCATGCCGATGCCGCCACCGCCGCCGACCGCCTTCAGCATCACGGGGAAACCGATCCGCTCCGCCTCCGCCACGGCGTGATCGGCCGATTCGAGCAGGCCGGAGCCAGGGATCAGCGGCACGCCGACCGCGCGGGCGGCCGTACGGGCGGTGTGTTTGTCACCGAAGACGCGCAGTTGCTCGGCGGTCGGCCCGACGAACGCGATGCCCGCCTTCTCGACCGCCGTGGCGAAATCCGCGTTCTCCGACAGAAACCCGTAGCCGGGATGAACGGCTCCCGCTCCGGTCGCCAGCGCCGCCTCCACCACCGCGTCGGCGCGCAGGTAGGACTGCGCGGCGGGCCCGGGCCCCAGGCGCACGGCGACATCGGCCGTTTCGACGTGCGCCGCGCCCACATCGGCATCGGAGTACACGGCCACCGTCTTCAGCCCGAGCCGCCGGGCGGTGCGCATTACGCGGCAGGCGATCTCGCCGCGATTGGCGACGAGCACCGTATCGAATTGCAGACTCACTACCGCTCCCTGTTAATCCGTGGCCAGTGACATCGCCGCGATCGCGCGGGTGACCCGTTCGAGCACCACGTCCAGCGACTCACCGATGTGCGTGTGCAGCAGCCGGTAGGCGAGCGGAAGATCCTCGTCCAGAACGGCTTCCAGAATGCCGAGATGCTCGGCGATGGTGGTCTCGATCCGGTTGTTGACCATGAAGTCGTACATGCGCACGTGGCGGATGCGGGAATTCACCGCTTTGAGCGCGCGCACCATCTCGGTGTTGCCCGCCGCGGTCAGCAGGGCGACGTGGAATTCCTCGTCGCGCACCACGAAGCCGGGTTCCTGCTCCGGCGGGTCGGCGCGCAATTCCAGCCAGGCGGCGCGCTCGGCCTCCAGCAGCGCCCGATCGTGGGTGACCGCCGGATTGGTCATCGCGCGCTGTAGACCGCCAAGCTCCAAGGTGATGCGCAGCTCGTACAGGTCGCGGATCAGCGGGATGCTCGGCCGGACCGGACTGAACCCGTATTCTTCACGTTGCAGCAGTCCGTCCGAGCACAACACGGTCAGCGCCTCGCGGATCGGCGTGCGCGAGATGCCGAAGCGGGTGGACAGTTTCGGCTCGGTGAGGCGCTCCCCGAACTTGATGTCCCCGTTCATGAGCTCGCCGCGCAGCTTCTCGTATACCACGTCGCGCAGGGGTTTGCCCGCCGCGTCGGCCAGGGTCGCTATCCGTGTCGACATGCCTGTATACGCTATTGACCTCGCGTTTCGGTGGAGTGACCGTAAGTTATCGCCGCGTTAGCGTCTGCTCACCACGCCGGTCGGCGCGATGTTCGGCGGCTGGGTGGGTAGTCGGGACGAAACGAAATCCCGCGCGGGCTCGACAAAGTCGTCGAGTCGGTTGTCCATCAGCGAAGATCGAGGAGAAGATATGAAGCGCAGCACGAAGTTCGCCGGAGTACTCGCCGCCGCCGCGATGGCGCCGCTGTTGGCAGCCGGTAGCGCCCAAGCCGACACCGGCACGGTCTACTTCTCGGCGGGCAGCACGAACTGCGCGATTTTCGCGGACGGTTCCCTCGGATGCGATTTCGGCTATCCCCAGCACCTGAGCTACTACGTCGGCGGCAACTACATCCCGGTGCCGGTGACGATCAACGAGATCGTGATCGACCAGGCCTGGCTGCCCGCGCATCCCACCTTCGACCCGGGCACGCCGTACACCCTGCCGGGCGGCAATCCCAGCATCAACGACGTGAAAACCGGCTCCGGCCAGTGGGGCCCGATCATCGAGCACGCCGGGGCGACGTGCCAGGTCGGCTTCCACGGCAGCTTCACCTGCCAGGCGCTCGGCCGCGGATTCAGTTCCTACGGCGCCACGGTCACCGCCTGAGTGTCCGACCGGCGTGCTCGCCGTCCGCGAGCGCGCCGGTCGCAGTCGCTCCCGCTACCGGCCGCTCGTGCCGTCGAGCCGGATGACCTGGGCGTTCACCGTGCTCGCCGCGGCACCGGCCAGATAGGCGACCACCGCGCCCGGCTCGGTCGGCCGCAACGAGGCGAGTGTGGTCTCGAGCTCCGCGTTGTCGGTCGTCCCCGCGCCGTAGCTGACCGTGTTGACGGTGATCCGCCGGGGCGTGAAGTCCGGGGCAACGGCTTGGCCGAGTTGTTCGACCGCGCCGCGCGTCGCGTCGTGCACAGCGCTGCCCGGGGCGGCCGGATCGCAGACGTTGATGACCCGGCCTTCGTCGGCCAAGTGCTGCAAAGCCAGTTGCAGACCGTGGAAGACGCCCTTCACCGTGGCCGCGAAATTGCTGTCGAACGCCTCCGAGCTGAGCTTCGGGAACGGTTCCGACTCCGGCACCGCGGCGGTGTTGACCAGCACGTGCCACCCGCCGCCTTCCTCGAGCAGCGCCTGCACCAGCTCCTCGTATTCGTCGTGATCGGCGATGTCCGCCGCGAGCGCCAGCGCCGTGCCACCCGCCTCGGTGATCTCCTTGACGACCTCCGCGGCGGGCTCGGGGAAGTGCGGATGCTGCACCACGACCTTGGCGCCTTGCGCGGCAAGCGTTTTCGCGATCGACCTGCCTATTCCGGTGTAGGCCGCCGTGACCAGCGCGGTCTTCCCGGACAGTGGTCTGTCCGCGGGCACGCTATCGACGGGCTTGCTCATCTGCCGACCTTTCGTCGATTGCGGGAAATCGGTTCTAGCGATGATATTCCCGCATGCGATCGGACCAACCTACGATCGGCCTGCCACCAACGTGTCGAGTTCGTCGGCAACAGTGCGGACCGCAATGGCCGCAGGCCGCTAGCGCGGTGTGGATGGATGAGGAGGGGATGCCGCCGCACAAGATCGCGGTCGTGCTCGGCTACGAGAACGCCACCACGACGATGCAGTACTACGTCCGACGGGTGGAGGATTGGGACGCGGTGCGTAAGACAATGGACGACAGCGACGATGCTGGACGGCGTGCTGGTGAGCTGATTCCGGGCTGATGCTGCCTACTGGCATCGGCGTCGCTCCGGCTGTCCCTGGCAACGGAGAAGGCCCCTGACCACTCCTAATGGTCAGGGGCCTTCCCGTCGTCTCAACCACGAGTCGGGGTGACAGGATTTGAACCTGCGACCTCTTCGTCCCGAACGAAGCGCGCTACCAAGCTGCGCCACACCCCGTGAAGTGGACCTGGAGTAGCTTACAACAGGGGTGCCCGAGACGTTAAACCGGCAGGTCAGTCAGCCTTCGAGGGGTCGGATGCTGGTGAAGATGCGCTTGGCGGTCTCGGCGTCGAGCGCGTGCGGGACGCCGGTGTCTGCGGCGATCACCATGACGAAGTTCCCCTGGTCGTTGGGGAACGCGGCGGTGTAGATGGAGTACGCCTTCGCGCAGCCGGGCTTGGCGTCGGAGACGGTGCCCTTGGTCTCCACGAACATGCCGTGCTGCGATCCGTCCAGCGACGCCAGCGGCATGGGCAGGCCGGGTGTGCCGCCGGTCGTCCCCTTGTAGGCGAGCGTGGCGGTTCTCGTGCCGAGTTCGGTGGCCGCCTTTCCCGGATCGGCAGTGTTCGAGCCGGTCAGGAAGGCCACGGTCCGCGTCGAGCCGGGGCAGTAACCCTTGCCCTCGCTGGCCAAGCCCTTACCCGCGACGGCGTTCGGTGGCTCGCCGAAGCCGCCGATGGTGCCCGGCGGCGCGACCGTCCAGTCGGCGGGCACGTCGTAGGCGGCGCCGCTGTCGGGCGCACGGACGACCTGATAGCCGGGGACGACCGGAGTCTTGTCGCCGGAACCCCGCGCGGTGGTCGTCGGGGCGGATCTGGTCGTGGTCCGGGCGGGCGCGCCCGCGGTGGTGGTGCCGAGTGCGTTCACCATCGACGGCGCGGTGTGCTGCGCGGGATCGTTCGTCTTCATGCGGCTGAGGACCACCGCACCGGCCACGAGACCGGCTACCAGCAGCACCGCCAGTCCGGCCGACAGGAAGACCTTTCCGTTGCCGCTCCCGCCGGGACTGTCCGGCGGCGGCCCGCCCGCCGGTGGACCGTAGCCGGGCTGGTACCGGCCATCCGGCGCGGTGCCGTACTGTCCGGGCCCGCCGACCGGTTGCCATTGCGGGGTCGGCGCGGGTTGGCCGAAGCGATCGGCGTTCGGGTAGCCGAGCAAGGTCGGTGCCGAATCGCCTTGCGGCGGTCGTGGATCCGGTCTCCCGCGGTCGAAAGGGACGGGCTGGTCGAGCGCGCCCAGCGGTTGACCGAGCATGGTCGGATCGTTGCGTCCGCCGCTGCCGGGCTGGGCTTGTGGCGGCCACTGCCCGGGAGGCGTCTGTCTCAGCATGGTGGGATCATCGCGGCCCGGCGGTCCGGGTTGCGCGGGACGGCCCGCCGAAGGGGCGAGCATGGTGGGGTCGTCCCGCGTGCCCGACGGTGAACCGCTGTCCGGGGACCAGCCCAGGGCTGGGTCGCTCTGCCAGCCGGGTTGCCACTGAAGCGTTGGCGCCGGCTCTTGATACGGCTGCCACTGCGTGGCCGGGTCGGGCTGCCACCACGGGGGCATCGCGCCGTTCTCGGTCGAGTCCGGAGGCCGCTGCCCAGGGGCCGGATCGGAAGACCGGCTTCGAGCGCCCTGCTGCCAGGGTGTGCCGGAGGGGCGTCCCGATTCGCCGGTGCCGCCCGGATGCGCTCCGGCGTGCGGTGGCCGAGCGCCGTCGTCATCGTCCGGCGGGGTAGGGACGGAACGTAAAGGGGGGAAGGATTGTTGCCCAGGAGTCGGCGGCCCGGCGGGCCGTCCCGGAGTAGTCGGGCCGCGCCGGTCGTCGAATCCACTCACAGTTGTCCCCTACCTGCCACACGTCTCGGCAGGGGACATTAGCGGGCGACGGCCTCCGATGCCGACACTCCCCGGCCCGTGTCGGCTCCCGGACGCTTCGGCGGCGCGGCCACCAGCGTCAACAGGGTCGCCTCCGGGCGGCAGCAGAATCGGTACGGCGCCCACGGCGAGGTGCCGACACCCGCGGAGACGTGCAACCGGGTGTGCTCGCCCCACTTCGACGGCCCCTTCACCCGGGACCGGTCGATCCCGCAGTTGGTGACCAGGGCGCCGTAGCCGGGGAGGCACAACTGGCCGCCGTGCGTGTGCCCGGCGAGGACCAGGTCGTACCCGTCCTCGGCGAAGCGGTCCAGCACCCGGGGTTCGGGGGAGTGGGTGAGGCCGAGCCGCAGGTCGGCCAACGGGTTCGGAGCGCCGGCGACAGTGTCGTACCGGTCGCGCTGCAAGTGCGGATCGTCGACACCGGCGGTGGCGATGCGGATGCCCGCCACTTCCAGGTCGCGGCGCACGTGCGTCAGATCGAGCCAGCCACGCTCGGTGAAGGCGGCGCGCAGGTCCTTCCACGGCAGCGGGGCTCCGTAGGTGCGGCGGTGATCCTTCTTGAAGTACTTCAGCGGGTTCTTCGCCACCGGCGCGAAGTAGTCGTTGCTGCCGAAAACGAAAAGGCCCGGACGAGAGAGCAACCCGCCGAGGGCCTGGACTACCGCGGGCACCGACTTCTGGTGCGAGAGATTGTCGCCGGTGTTGATCACCAGATCGGGCTCGAGCCGGTCCAGTTCCCGCAGCCATTGCTGCTTGAGTTTCTGGCCCGGCGTCATGTGCAGATCACTGATGTGGAGCACCCGCAGCGACGACGACCCCGGTGCCAGCACGGGCATGGTCGCCTCCCGTAGGACGAAGGCGTTGCGTTCGACCAGCGAGGCGTAGCCGATTCCGGCCACCGCGGCCCCGGCGGCTCCCAGCGCGGTCGTGCGTACAGCAGAGGTCGAGATCACGGGCATTTGCCCAGCATAGGTGACCTCGCGCAGGACCGCCGAGTGTGTTTCCGCACAGGCGCCCGTTTTCCGGCGGGAAATCGGGCCGCGCGGCAAATGTAGTGGGACCGCCGCGCCACAGCGGCTACCGTGAGCGGCATGTCGGAACTCAAATCGCAGCTGCGCGCGGATCTCACCGCCGCGATGAAAGCCAAGGACACGCTGCGCCTTTCCACGTTGCGGATGCTGCTGTCGGCGATCCAGAACGCCGAGGTCGCCGGCACGCAGGCTCGTGAACTCACCGACGCCGAAGTCGTCTCCGTGCTGCAGAAGGAGTCGAAGAAGCGCAGCGAATCCGCCGAGGTCTACACGCAGGCCGGGCGCGGCGAACTGGCGGCGAACGAGCGCGCCGAGGCGCAGATCATCGAGGAGTACCTGCCGACCCAGCTCACCGAGGCCGAGGTCGCCGATCTCGCCGACACCGCCATCGCGCAGGTCGCCGAGGAGATCGGGGAGCGGCCCGGCATGCGCCAGATGGGGCAGGTCATGAAGATCGCCACCGCGCTGGCCCAGGGCAAGGCCGACGGCTCGCGTATCTCGGCCGCGGTCAAGGCCCGGCTGTAGAACGGCGACGCGAAAGGGGCCGCGAACCGTACATACGGTTCGCGGCCCCTTTGCTTGCTCAGCGTGGGATCGGGATCGGAATGGGGATCGGTGGCAGCCGCGGCACGGGCAGCCCCGGGATGCCCGGCGGCGGCGGTGGCGGCCCCGGCGGCGGCGCGGCCCGGACGGTGCCGTCGCTGATGTACAGCGTGATCACCGAGCCGGGGATCGCCGACCCGTTGGGCGCGGTGCCCATGACGGTCCCCTTGGGGCGATCACCGGCCCCGGTCACCGGCGACACCTGGAAGCCGGCGGCGACCAGCGCCGCGGTGGCCTCGCCCTGTGTCATGCCGACGACGTCGGGTACCTGCGCGTTGTTCGCGCCGCGCACGTACTTGTTGTCCAGCGGGGGCAAGCCGGGCGGCGGGAACAGCGGTATCACCGGTTTGATCGCGTTGAACCAGGTGCGCGCGGGTTCGTTACCGCCGAACAGGTTGCCGTCGCCGCAGTTGCGCAGCGGGAACGAGCAGATCTCACCTGGGGTGGGGCTGTCGCCGTAGGCGTAGACCGCGGCGGCCAGAGCGTTCGTGAAACCGAGGAAGGCCGAGGAGCGGTGGCTCTCGGTGGTTCCGGTCTTGCCCGACATCGGGTAGTTCCAGCCCACCGACTGGGCCGCGCCCGCCGCCGTGCCGGAGGTGTCGTCCTTGCTCATGGCGTTGGCCAAGGTGTTGGCCAGGCCGGGCTCGACGACTTGTTCGCAGGCCTGCTGGGTGAGCGGCACCTGCTTGCCCTGGCGGTCGACGACCTCCTTGATCGGGTTCGGCGGGCACCACCGGCCGCCGGAGCCCAGTGTCGCGGCGACGTTGGACAACTCGAGCGGATTGATCGCGACCGGACCGAGGGTGAACGAGCCGAGGTTCTGTTCCTTGATCATGTCGGCCAGGCTCTGATTGCCGTGGCCGGAGGTGCCCGCTTCGGTGAACGAGCGCATCCCGAGCCGCACCGCCATGTCGACGGTGGGGGTGACGCCGACCGCCTGGATCAGCTTGACGAACGCGGTGTTCGGCGAGGTCGCCAGCGCCTCGGTCACCGACATGGGCGACTTGTACTTGCCCGCGTTCTCCACGCAGTAGGTGGCGGGCGGACATCCGCGGGCGCCGCCGTTACCCATGCCCTTCGCCTCGAACCGGCCGGGCACGTCGAGCTGGGCGTCGATGCCGAGCCCCTTCTCCATGGCCGCCGCGGTGGTGAAGATCTTGAAGATCGACCCGGCGCCGTCGCCGACCATGGAGTACGGCTGCGGCTGCACGGTCTCGTTCGCGTCCCGGTTCAGGCCGTAGGTGCGGCTGCTGGCCATCGCGAGCACCGGATGGGTGTCCTGACCGGGCCCCACCACGGACATGACTTCCGCGATGTTGTCCAGGTTCGGGTTCGCCGCGTCGGTCACCGCGTGTTTCACCGAGTCCTGCACGGCCGGATCGAGGGTGGTCTTGATCAGGTAGCCGCCCTTCTCGATCTGTTCGCGGCTGATGCCGGCGTTGGCCAGGTACTGCAGCGCGTAGTCGCAGAAGAAACCGCGGTCGTTGGCCGCGATGCAGCCGCGCGGCAGGCCCTTGGGCTCCGGCAGCACGCCCAGCGGCTTGGTCTTCGCCTCGCGGAACTCTTCGGCGCGGCTGGGGATGTTCTGGATCATCGTGTCCAGCACCGTGTTGCGCCTGGCCAGCACGCCGTCGGGGTTGGTGTAGGGGTTCAGTTTGGAGGAGCTCTGCACCATGCCGGCGAGCATCGCGGCCTGGGAGACGTTCAGATCGGCCGCGTCGACGCCGAAGTAGGTCTTCGCCGCGTCCTGGATGCCGTAGGACGAGTTACCGAACGGGACGAGGTTGAGGTACCTGGTGAGGATCTCGTCCTTGGTCAGCTCACGGTCCAGCGTCAGCGCCATCCGGATCTCCCGGATCTTGCGGGCCGGAGTGGTCTCGATGGCGGCGCGGCGCTCGGCGTCGGTCTTGGCGACCACGAGCAGCTGGAAGTTCTTCACGTACTGCTGGTCGAGCGTCGAGGCGCCCTGCTGGACCTCGCCGCTGGCGGAGTTGGTGAGAAACGCGCGTAGCGTGCCCTGCCAGTCGACGCCCTCGTGCTCGGCGAAGCGGCGGTCCTCGATGGACACGATCGCCAGTTTCATGTCGTTGGAGATCCGGTCGCTCGGAACCTCGAATCGGCGCTGCTCATATAGCCAGGCGATCGGATTGCCCGCCGCGTCGACCATGGTCGACACCGCGGGCACCGTTCCCTCGACCAGCTCCGAGGAGACGTTGTCGACGGCGTCGGCGGCACGGTTGGAGACGAACCCGAAGCCGCCGGCGAGCGGGAACAACAACCCGGCGACGAGCACGGAGGCCAGCACGCAGCTACCGGCCAGCCGCGCGAGCGTATGTGTGATCGGCACGAATCAAGACTACGGGTTGCCATTCCGGCGTTCTTGGCGGCATTTGTCCGAAGCGCGGAACTGGTTGTTCACGAGCCGGAATGGGCGTGTCGCGCGATCGTGCTCGGCGTGTCGCGAGAGGGCGCGCACGCAATCTGCCTGCCCGTCCTGTGCGCGCCGGGCTTTGCAGGGACGGACGTACCAAAAAATCTCGAGGTGGTCTTGCGCAAGCGCCATACCTTTACCTAGATTGAGAACCCAGTGTGATAGAGCTAACACTCAAAGTGGAATGTGGTGCACTTCGCAGCGGGGTTTGGGTGCTGCGTGGTGACAACGCGATTCTGGAGCGCCGTTGACCCGGTGTTCGGACTGCAAAGGGGCACACCAAATGCACATGACAACCCCCATCGCTCGATTGGACGTGGAGCAGGCCGAAGCGAGGATCGCCTGGGTAGCCCAGGCCCGATGCAAGGAAGTTGATCCCGATCAGTTGTTCGTCCGCGGCGCGGCGCAGCGCAAAGCGGCGACGATCTGCAGGCACTGCCCGGTGCTGATGCAGTGTGGTGCCGACGCGCTGGACAATCGCGTCGAGTTCGGTGTGTGGGGCGGCATGACGGAACGGCAGCGCCGCGCCCTGTTGAAGCAGCATCCGGAAGTGACCTCGTGGGCCGATTTCTTCCAGGCCCAGCGCCAGCATCAGGTGGCGATGTAGCCCCGGCGACGTTCGAAACAGAGCCCGCGGAAGCGGGCTCAGTTTCGTTTCAGGACTGTTATTTCCGTTCGACCAATAGCGGATACGCCTAAGTATCAGGCAGTCGCGCGTGCCGTGCCCGCCAGCTGATCCCCGACGGCGCGCAGCGCGTCGAGATCGGACACTTCGAACGGAAGCGCGGTGACCGACACGATCGGCACTCGCGGATGCGCTCCGGTGAAGCGGTGCAGCAGATGCTGTTCGCGCTTGTCGGTGGCGACCCGGCGGGCGTGCACCCGCAACACCGCCGCGGTGAGCGGATCGGAGTCCGCCACCTGGTCGGCGGCGGTGAGCGCGTGATCGGCGGGCAGTGAGCTCAGCACGGGATGGGTGCGGTTGAGCACCAGCCCCGCCAGCGGCATGCGTTCGGTGGAGAGGCGGTCGACGAAGAACGACGCCTCCCGCAGCGCGTCCGGTTCCGGCGCGGCCACCACCAGGAAGTGCGTGCCCGGCTTCGACAGCATCGCGAAGGTCCGCTCGGCCCGCTCCTGGAAGCCGCCGAACAGCGACTCCAAGGATTGCAGGAAGTTCGACGCGTCCTTGAGCATCTGTCCCCCCACGACGGTGGACACGCCGCGCACCGCGAGGCTCATCGCGCCGGTGACCAACCGGGTCACGCCACGGCCGGGAGCCATGATCACCCGGATCATCCGGCCGTTGAGGAAGTTGCCGAGTCGCTTCGGAGCGTCCAGGAAGTCGAGGGCGTTGCGCGACGGCGGGGTGTCGACCACGATCAGGTCCCACTCGCCGCGGTGGGCCAGCTGGCCCAGCTTCTCCATCGCCATGTATTCCTGTGTGCCACCGAAGGATGAGGCGACCGTCTGATAGAAGGGGTTGGCGAAGATCTGCGCCGCTTTCTCCCCGCTGGTGTGCTCGAGCACCATGTCGTCGAACGTGCGGCGCATGTTGAGCATCATCGCGTGCAGTTCGCCCTTGGCTTCCGGACCGAGCGCCACCCGCTGCGGGTTGTTGCCGAGGTCGGCGACGCCCAGTGACTGAGCCAGCCTGCGTGCCGGGTCGATGGTGAGCACCACGACCTTGCGCCCCTCTTCGGCGGCGCGCAGCGCGATGGCGGCGGCGGTGGTCGTCTTACCGACGCCGCCGGAGCCGCAGCAGACCACCACGCGTGCGGACGGGTCGGCGATGATCCCCGAGATATCCAGCGGGACCGCCGCGGGATGGGCCTGCGTGCTCATGCCCGCGCCTCGCTCGGCTCCGACAGGGCCACGGGCGTGGCGGTGTCGATGGTTCGCTCGCTCATCGGACTCCCTGTGCGGTGAGGTGTTCGGCTAGTTCGTACAGCCCGCCCAGGTCCATCCCGTCGGGAAGGGCGGGCAGGTAGAGCCGGGAGATGTCGACCTTCGCCAGTTCCTCGGCGCTGTCGTCCTGCGCTTGCAGAGTGGCGGAGTGCTCGATCGTTTCGGTGAGCAGCCCTTGGAACTCGCTGTCGGGCAAGCTGATCCCCGCGGCGTCCAGGCCCGCGCGGATGGCGTCGGCGTCCAGATCGCCCTGAGCGGCCCTGGCGCGCAGCTCGGGCGGGAGCTGGCCCTCGGTCGCCCGGTTCACGATGACGGTGCCGATGCGCAGGTCAGCGGCGGTGAGTTCGGCGACGGCGTCGGCGGTCTCCTGCACCGGCAGCGCCTCGAGCAGCGTGACCAGGTGGATCATCGTCTGGTCGGAGTGCAGCAGCTGCGAGACGCCCTCGGCCTGCGAGGCGATCGGCCCGCCCTTGGCCACCTCGGCCATCGCCTTGGTGACGTCGAGGAAGCCGGCGATCCGGCCGGTGGGCGGTGCGTCGACCACGATCTCGTCGTAGACGCGTTTACCGGACTTGTCCACCCTGACCGCGCACTCCTTGATCTTGCCGGTCAGGATGACGTCGCGCAGACCCGGCGCGATCGTGGTGACGAACTCGATCGCGCCCATCCTGCGCATCGCGCGGCCGGCGAAGCCGAGGTTGTAGAACATGTCGAGGTATTCGAGGAAGGCGTGCTCGATGTCCAGCGCCAGCGCCACCACCTCGCCGCCGCCGTCCGCGGTGGCGATCCGTGTCTCGGTCGGCGGCAGCGGCGGCAGGTCGAACAGCTGAGCGATCGATTGCCTGCTCTCCACCTCGACCAACAGCACCCGGCGCCCGCCCGCGGCCAGGGCGAGCGCCAGCGCTGCGGCAACCGTCGACTTGCCCGTGCCTCCCTTGCCGGAGACGTAGTGCAAACGAGCCTGTTCAGCGCGCTTCGGCCACCTTGCGCCCACTCCGGGCTCCTCCGAAAGCGGCACTGCTGTTGGTACTCCCACGATCGCGAGCCTATAACTGGTTCGCCGCCGCCGGGCACAGGCCGTACCAGACGGGCTGATCCCCAAGCGGTTCCCAACCCCCGCGACGAGTTGCGAG
Source organism: Nocardia beijingensis NBRC 16342 (assembly GCF_001612785.1). Classification (GTDB taxonomy): domain Bacteria; phylum Actinomycetota; class Actinomycetes; order Mycobacteriales; family Mycobacteriaceae; genus Nocardia; species Nocardia beijingensis. The sequence goes on along the minus strand of NZ_BDBC01000014.1, from coordinate 606 downwards.
CCCACTCGCCGAAGCCCCCGATCACCGGGCGAAATCAGCAACCGAACCACGGAGTCGCCCGGGGTGAACGTGCGCGGTAGCCAGTGATCAATCCGACGCCGCCGAGCCAGGCGAGACCGACCGTGCTCGTTCGCGATGCGGTCGGATCCGCCCGACTGCCGCGGCTGCGGAGGCCGGGACAACGGTTGGTCCGCCAGGCGAGTGTTCACCGGCTGCGTGCTGAGCGCTCCACCACCCCTGGTTCGGGCGAACCGAGGCCGGTCCTGCGCCGCGCGCTGATAGAGCTGGACCCAGCCCCGCGCGAGGTAGAGGCGTTCGTGCCCGGTGTTCCGCCCGTACGCCAGCACGGGTCGCGCATACCGCGATGCGAGTGTTTACCGCCGACGTGCCCAGCGCACCGCAACTCCCGGTTTCAAGCGAAGCGAGACCGAGCATGCGCCGTTCGCGTTGGAAGAGCCGAAGCCAGTCACTCTGCGAGGTAAATGCCGGTGCGGGCACTCCCGTCCGACGTGCCCAGCGCACCGCAACCACAGGTTTCGAGCGAAGCGAGACCGAGCCTGTTCCGTTCGCGGCCCGGCTCGCGTTCGAGCGGCCGCCGCGTACGCG
>NZ_BDBC01000013.1 GCF_001612785.1 Nocardia beijingensis NBRC 16342 | reverse complement strand
CCATCAAACACAGCTACGCTCGCCACATGAGTGACACGACCTTGTGGGAGTACGCGACCGTGCCGCTGCTGACGCATGCGACGAAGCAGATTCTCGATCAGTGGGGAGCCGACGGCTGGGAGCTGGTCACCGTGCTGCCCGGCCCGACCGGTGAACAGCACGTCGCCTATCTCAAGCGGCCCAAGTAGCGAAGGAGGGTGACGTAGTGACCCAGTGGGAGAAGAACCTCGCCGAGCTCGGAATCACCCTGCCCCCGGTCGCGGCCCCGGTCGCGGCTTACATTCCCGCGATCCGCACGGGGTCGCTCGTCTACACCTCCGGTCAGCTGCCGTTCGTGAACGGCGAGTTGTCCGCGGTCGGCAAGGTCGGCGCGGAGGTCTCGGTGGAGGCGGCCAAGGAAGCCGCGCGGTTGTGCGCGCTGAACGCGCTGGCCGCGGTGCACGACCTGGTCGGGTTGGACGCGGTGGTGCGGATCGTGAAGGTGGTCGGGTTCGTCGCGTCGGCCCCGGGTTTCGGCGACCAGCCGGTGGTGATCAACGGCGCGTCGGAGTTCCTCGGTCAGGTGTTCGGTGACGCGGGCAAGCACGCGCGCTCGGCGGTCGGCGTGTCCGAACTTCCCCGGAACACTCCGGTCGAAGTCGAACTGATCGCCGAGGTGCGCTAGACCGGAACTGTCGGCTCCGTTTCTATCCGAGGTTTGCGATGACGTTGACACACCCCGCCTACGGGCAACTCCGGCAGGTCACCGAGACGGCGGCGGTGCTGCTCGCCGACAATCCGGGACAGATGACCTTGGAGGGAACCAACACCTGGATCCTGCGCGCGCCGGGGCGGTCGGACTGTGTGGTGGTCGACCCCGGACCGCAGGACGAGTCGCACAGCGCCGCGATCGCCGAGGCCACCGGCGGCCGGGTCGCTCTCACCCTGATCACCCACCACCATCACGACCACACCGGCGGTATCGACCGACTGGTCGAACTGACCGGGACGACGGTGCGCGCCAAAGACTCCGGTTTCCTGCGCGGCTCGGCCGCCGCCTTCGCCGACGGCGAGGTGATCGAGGCCGCCGGACTGCGGATCACCGTGCTGGAGACGCCGGGCCACACCGGTGACTCGGTGAGTTTCGTCCTCGACGACGCGGTGCTGACCGGTGACACCATCCTCGGCGCAGGCACCACCGTGCTCGGCTCGGGCAGCGGCGCGCTGGCCGATTACCTCTCCTCGTTGGACCGCCTGGTCGCAGCGGGCGCGGGCAAGGCGTTGCTGCCCGCGCACGGCCCGGATCACCCGGATCTGGAGCCGGTGGCTCGTTATTACATCGCGCACCGGCACGAGCGTCTCGATCAGGTGCGGGAGGCGCTGCGGGTGCTCGGCTCGGACGCGGACGCGATGGCGGTCGTCCGGCGCGTGTACGCCGATGTGGACGAGCGGCTGTGGCCCGCGGCGCGCAGCTCGGTGCAGGCGCAGTTGGACTACCTGAGCGTGCACGGCTAGCCGGAACGACGAGAACGCCGGGTTCAGTGGAGCGCTGAACCCGGCGTTCGCGTCGTAGGGGTGTTACCGGGCGCGGCGGGCCAAACGCTCGGAGTCGGAGATGAGCACGCTCTTGCCCTCCAGCCGCAGCCAGCCGCGATGCGCGAAGTCGGCGAGCGCCTTGTTCACGGTCTCGCGGGAGGCGCCGACCAGCTGGGCGATCTCCTCTTGGGTCAGGTCGTGGGTGACCCGCAGCGCGCCCGCTTCCTGCGTGCCGAAGCGCTGCGCGAGCTGCAGCAGCGCCTTGGCGACGCGGCCGGGCACATCGGTGAAGATCAGGTCGGCCAGGTTGTTGTTGGTCCGGCGCAGGCGGCGGGCGAGGACGCGGAGCAGTTGCTCGGCGATTTCGGGCCGCTGATCGATCCAGCCCTTCAGTGCGTCGCGGTCCATCGTCACCGCGCGCACTTCGGTCACCGTGGTCGCGGTGGAGGTGCGCGGACCCGGGTCGAAGATGGACAGCTCGCCGAACATATCGGACGGGCCCATGATGGTCAGCAGATTCTCGCGCCCATCGGGCGAACGGCGTCCGATCTTCACCTTGCCGGACGTGATGATGTACAGCCGGTCACCCGGCTCGCCCTCGTTGAAGATGACATGACCGCGCGGGAAATCCACCGGCTGAAGTTGCTTGGCGAGGGCGGCCACCGCAGTGGGCTCGACGCCCTGGAAGATGCCTGCTCTGGCGAGGGCCTCGTCCACGAATGTGCTCCTTAGGGAAATGGCTCTGTACCGGACCGAAGCGACTCGGCCAACAGCGCAGTCTACGCGGCGTCACTACAGCGTAGTGACGGACACCACGTAACGAGTGGATTGCGCGACACTCGCGCCTGATCAGCTCGCGCGGGCCACATCCATCTCATCGCCGCGGGAGCGGCGCTTGCGCATTCGGGCAACGGCGGCGGGCAGACCGAGCTTCGTCAGCTCCTTCACCTCGGCGTTGCTTGCCTTGTCCAGGTACTGCTGAACCTCTTCGTCGGGTTCGAGAAGTTTGCGGAGCCGGTTCTCGACCCGCTCCATGCCCAGTGCGAACAGCATCAGCACCACTGGGAAGAGCACCACAGCGAGTCCTTGCATGACGAGCAGTAAACACCGTCGAGGTCTCAGATGGAACACGGCAACTGAACTGGAAGGGCAACGTTGTCCGGCGGTTCCGTATGGTGGACGCGTGCGTGTCTCCCCCTCCACCGCCTCCGGGAACGGGCTTGCGCCCGGCTCCGAGCCCGCAGGTACGCCGCCGGTCGCCGCCGCGGCTCCGAAACGGAAAACCAGGGCGCGACAGGCGGAAACCCGGCTCGGGCTGGTTCGCCGCGCGCGCCGGATGAACCGGGAATTGGCGACCGCTTTCCCCGACGCGCACTGTGAGCTGGATTTCACCACACCGCTCGAACTGGCGGTCGCGACAATACTTTCCGCGCAATGCACCGACGAGCGCGTGAACCTCACCACGCCCGCGTTGTTCGCCCGTTACCCGGACGCGCGCGCGTATGCCGAGGCGAACCGGGCGGAGCTGGAGGAATACATCCGGCCGACCGGATTCTTCCGGAACAAAGCCTCCTCCCTGATCGGACTCGGCCAGGCGTTGCTGGAACGTCACGACGGTGAGTTGCCTCACACACTGACCGAACTGGTCCAGCTGCCCGGCATCGGGCGCAAGACCGCCAACGTGATCCTCGGGAACGCGTTCGGGGTGCCGGGCATCACGGTCGACACCCACTTCGGCCGCTTGGTGCGCCGCTGGGGATGGACCGAGGAAGAGGACCCGGTCAAGGTCGAGCACATCGTCGGCGAGCTGATCGAGCGCAAGGAATGGACGATGCTCTCGCATCGGGTGATCTTCCACGGCCGACGGGTCTGCCATTCCCGCAAGCCCGCGTGCGGCGCGTGCGTTCTGGCCAAGGACTGTCCGTCGTTCGGGATCGGGCCCACCGATCCCGAGGCCGCGGCCAAGCTGGTGAAGGGGCCGGAGCGGGAGCATCTGCTCGAGCTGGTGAGCCGGTGAGTTCGGAGCCCTCGGGCCGAAGGAGAACGGGACATGCGTGGCGCTGGGCACTTGCCGGTCTGATCGTGGTGGTCGCGCTGGCGGTCGCGGTGTGGCCGCGCGGCGGCGACGACCGGACGCAGGAGCAACACCCGGCTTCGGTCGCCTCCGGCGTCTCCGCCGACCTGCGCGCCGCTGCTCATCTGCCCGACTGTCCGACCGGCGCGGCCTCCGGTAGCGGCCCGCTGTCCGGGATGACGCTGAGCTGCCTGGCGGACGGCAGGCCGGTCGACCTGGCCGCCGCGCTCGCGGGCAAGCCAGCCCTGCTGAACCTCTGGGCCTATTGGTGCGCACCGTGCGCCAAGGAGTTGCCGTATTTGCAGCAATACGCCCAGCGCGCCGGAAACGCGATTACGGTGCTGACCGTGCACAGCGACCCTGATGAGGCCAAGGCACTGTCCCGTTTGCGCGGACTGGACGTTCGATTGCCCGGCGTGCTCGACGCCGACGCGCGCCTGCGCACCGCCGTCGGCGCCCCCGCAGTGCTGCCGATCTCGGTGCTGGTGCGTGCCGACGGCTCGATCGCCGACGTGGAGGTCCGCGCTTTCGACGGGGTGGATGACATCGCCGATACCGTCGCGGGCAAGCTCGGAGTGGCCGCGTGACGATGCGGGTGGACGAATCGATGGTGGAGGTTACGGTGCGGGCGTGCACGCGGGTCGGTGGGCGAATGCGCGGGGGAGGTGGGCGATGACCATCGAAATGCCGCCCGGCATCCCGGCATGGCTGACCCGCGCGGCCGAACCCGCCCCCGACAGCGCCGACACCCTGACCAGGGCGCGCGCGCTGCGCCGTGCCATGACCGTGACCTCGAAGCCGCGTCAAGCGGCGGTGCTGGTGCTGTTCGGCGGCTCGCCGGAGCCGGACCCGGACGCGCCGGGCGGACTGCCCGCCGACGCGGAGGTGCTGCTCACCCAGCGCGCTTCGACGCTGCGCCAGCATCGCGGCCAAGTGGCCTTCCCCGGCGGCGCGGCGGACCCGGGCGATGCCGGGCCGATCGATACCGCGCTGCGCGAGGCGTGCGAGGAAACCGGCCTCGACCGTTCCGGCGTGGAGCCGTTCGCGGTGCATCCGAAGCTGTTCGTGCCGGTGTCCCGTTTCGACGTGACACCGGTGCTGGCGTACTGGCGTACGCCGGGTGCGGTCGACGTGGTCGACCAGAGCGAGACCGAGCGGGTCGTGCGCATGCCGCTCGCGCGGCTGCTGGATCCGGCCAACCGCTTCCTGGTCCGCAGCTCTCTCGGCTACCAGAGTCCGGCGTTCCAGGTGGACGGAATGCTGGTCTGGGGCTTGACCGGCGGCATCATCGCCGGGATCAGCAAGGCCTCCGGCTGGGACCGCGAGTGGGACCACCACGACGTCCGTGATCTGGAGACCGCACTCGCCGCCGTAGGAATGACGTTATGAGCTCATCGGCCTGGCTCGACATCGCCGTCGTGCTGCTGGCCCTGCTCGCCGCCTCGTCGGGGTGGCGGCAGGGCGCGGTGGCCTCCGCGCTCGCCTTCCTGGGTGTGGTGCTCGGCGCGGTCGCGGGCATCCTGATCGCGCCGCACATCCTGGTGCACGTCGACGAGGGCCGCACCCGGGTGCTGACCGGCGTGCTGCTGATCGTGGTGCTGGTGATCGTCGGTGAGGTCGCGGGCATGGTGCTGGGGCGCGCCGCGCGCAGCGGCATGCGTCATCCGTTCACGCGCAGCGTGGACAGCGTGGTCGGCGCGGTGCTGCAAGCGGTCGCGGTGCTGGTCACCGCGTGGTTGCTGGCGCTGCCGCTCGCCACCTCGTCGCAGCCCGCCATCGCGACGGCGATCAACGGCTCGCGGGTGCTCGCCGACGTCAACGACGTCGCGCCGAACTGGCTGCGCAAGCTGCCCAACGAATTCTCCAAACTGCTCAACACCTCCGGCCTGCCGGATGTGATCGGGCCGTTCGGGCGGGCGCCGATCGCCGCCGTCGAACCACCCGATCCCAGCGTGCTGGCCAGCCCGGTCGCGGCCTCGCTGCAACAGAGCGTGCTGCGCATCCGCGGTGTCGCGCCGAGTTGCCAGCGGGCGCTGGAGGGTTCGGGCTTCGTGATCGCCCCGGAACGCGTGATGACCAACGCCCACGTCGTCGCGGGCACCACGAGCGTCGACGTGGACACCGCCTACGGCTCGCTGCCCGCGTCGGTGGTGCTGTTCGATCCGTTCACGGATGTCGCGGTGCTCTCGGTGCCCGGCCTCACCGCTCCGGTCGTGCCCCAGGCGCCGTCGCCCGCTCGTACCGGCGACAGCGCCATCGTGCTCGGCTACCCGGGTGGTGGCCGGTACACCGCGAGCGCGGCCCGGATTCGCGAGACCTTGGACCTGACCGGACCGAACATCTATCGCGACGGAACGGTGAAGCGGGAGGTCTACACCGTCCGCGGCCTCGTCCAGGCAGGCAATTCCGGTGGGCCGCTGGTGGATACCGAAGGGCAGGTGCTCGGGGTCGTCTTCGGCGCCGCGGTGACCGACAACGACACCGGTTATGTGCTGACGCTCAACGAGATCCGTTCCGAACTCGACGCTTCGCAGCGGTCCGACGGTCCGGTGGCCACCGGAGCGTGTGTGCTGAGCTGATCGGCGGTGCTCAGCGCGACGGCAGGCCGTACCACTGGAATGGAGCGGTGGCGTCGCGCTGATACCGCGTAAGTCGTTCGGCGGCAGCGAGACTGCTAGCGACCGGCGAACGCGGGGATCGCTGCGACCCCGGCCGCGAACCCCGCGGCCGGGAGTGCCTCGGAAAGGGGTTCAGCCGAGGAGTTCGGCCAGTTGCTTGGTCACCGCGTCCGGGTTCTCCTGGTGGGCGAAGTGCCCGGCCGCCGGGATGACCGCCAGCCGCCGTTCCGGCGAAAGGTGCGGGTCGCGGCGGAAAGTTCCCGGCAGCACGTACGGGTCCAACTCGCCGCGCATGGCCAGGACCGGGATGCGGACGGGTTCGCGCATGGTCGCCATGAACCGGCGGCCGTCCGGACGCCACTGACTGCGGAAGGCCCAGCGCTGGTACTCCAGCGCGCAATGCGCGGCGCCGGGGATGCGGATCGCCGACCGCATCCGCTGCGCGGTGTCGACGAATTCCTCGGTGCCCGCCCATCCCGCGCTCACCCGCTGGCGCAGCAGCCGTTCCACTTCGAAGCCGTCGGCGGTGGTCAGCAAGTGCTCGCCGTAGCGGGGCAGCTGGTAGCGGAGGAAGTTCGGCAGCCAGGCCGCGCGCTGGCGGCGGTTGCGCAGCACGGAACTCTTCAGCGCGGCCGGATGCGGTGAGCCGACCAGCGCGATCGAGCGAACCAGTCGCGGATGCAGCACCGCCGTGGTCCAGCAGACCAGACCGCCTTCGGCGTGCCCGGCCAGCGTCGCCTCGGTGTAGCCGAGCGCCCGGATCAGCCCGGCGACGTCACCGGCGAGCGTCCAGCCGTCGTAACCGCGCGGCGGTTTGTCGCTGTCGCCGTAGCCGCGCAGGTCGACGGCCACGGCGCGGTAGCCGAGCTCGGCCAGGCCGGTGAGCTGGTGCCGCCAGGACCACCAGAAGTCCGCGAAGCCGTGCAGCAGCACGACCAGTGGAGCATCGGACCGCTCCGGCGCCGCGTCGACCACGTGGAATCGGATGCCGTTGGCGTGCACGTCCCGATGCGTCCACGGTCCGTCGTAACGGACGCTGGACGGATCCGGAAGCAAGTTCGCCGACACGCCGATCGAGCCTAGTAGCCGCCGTACCGGCGCGCGCACGCGCGCCTAGGAAGTCCGCTTGTCCAAGGCGAGACGGTCGTCGTGCGCGGCGGCGCCCAAGCCGTGCGGCAGCACCGTGCGCGCCTGCTTGAGCGAATCGATCGTCTTCTCCGGCGCGCGCAGTTTCTTCACCCTGCGGTAGCCGAGGAATGCCAGCACCGCGGTGGCCACGACCATCAACAGGAAGACGATCAGGAAGGCGGCCCAGCGCGCCAGCCACACGTCGAGCAGTTCGCCGAGGAAGAAGAAAAAGAAGAACGTGCTGAACAGCAGCACGGTGAGCGCGAGGATGAAGTAGACGCTGCCCTGCAGGCCCTTCTTGATCTCGCCGGTGACCTCGGCCTTGGCCAGTTCGACCTCGGCGCGGACCAGGGTCGACATCTGCTCGGCGGCGTCGCGCACCAGCGTCCCGAAACTGGCGTTGCCGAGCGGATCGGCATCCGTGAGGGGAATGGAGGTGACCGTCCGACCGCCCTGCGCGTCGCTCCCGTTACCGCCGTGGTTGAAACTCACTTGGTCGACCCTTCTCCCTGTCCCGGCACTGCTTCAACTCCCGTTCGATCGGCGGTGCTCCCGGTGCCCTCCGTGGTCACGCAGGCTACCGCCTCCGGGCGGATCGCTCGCGCCGCCGTCTTGTTCACGTTGTAGCGCACGGGCGTCCCGCCGAGCCTGGTGGACACGCCCACGCCGCAACAGTAGCGCCGAACCGGCGAGCGACGCCGCCATTGATGTCACCAACACGGCGGCCTTCGCCAACTCGACGGCCGATTCGCCCGCGACGTCGGTGAGCGCGAGTTCCGCCACGAGAAGGCTAACCGTGAAGCCGATCGCGCCCAGCACCGAGAGGGCGAACATGTCCCGCCAGCCGAGACCGCTGGGGCGCGTCGCGACGCCCAACCGGATTGCCACCCAGCTGATCCCGAAGATCCCCAGTGGCTTGCCCACCAGCAGGCCCAGAATGACCGCCAGCGCGAGCCGATCGGTGAACAGGTCGCCGAAGACCGTGGGATTGAATGGAACCCCTGCGGCGAACAGGGCGAACAGCGGAACGCACACTCCGGCCGATATGGGTTGGAAGATGTGCTCGAGCCGGGTGGCGGGCGCTTCGGGTTCCCCGGGATCCGGCCGCACCCGGGTGAGCAGGCCGAGCGCGACACCCGCCAAGGTGGGATGGATACCGGCCTCGTGCAGCGCGTACCAGGACACCAGCCCGAGCGGTACATAGAGCAACGGTGTGCGGACGCGCGCGTGTTGCCCCGCCGCCCACCCCGCGAAGCATCCGGCGGCGGCCAGCAGCCACAGCAGCGACACCGTGGTGGTGAACAGCACCGCGATCAGGACGATCGCCATCAGGTCGTCGACCACGGCGAGGCTGAGCAGGAACACCCGCGCGCCCGCCGGGATGCGGGAACCGGTCAGCGCGAGCACGGCGAGGGCGAACGCGATGTCGGTGGCGACCGGGATGGCCCAGCCGCGCTCCATACCGGGGACGCCGAACCCCACCACCGCCGCGATCAGCGCGGGCGTCAGCACACCACCGGCCGCGGCGACCACCGGCAACACGGCGCGTCTGCGGTCGGCGAGTTCGCCGACGACCAGTTCGCGTTTGAGTTCCAGCCCGGCGACGAAGAAGAACACCGCGAGCAGGCCGTCCTCGGTCCACTCCGCCAGCGTCAGGTCCAAGTGCAGCGGCGGGATCGCGAGGACCGTATCGGTGACCGTCAGATAACTCGCTCCCCAGGGCGAGTTCACCCACAGCAATGCGATCGCCGCCGCGATCAGAAGCAGCGCGCCGCCGAAGGTTTCCGTGCGGAGGTAACGGGACAGTTCCGAGCGCACCTGTGTGATCACGGGAGACCTTTCGTCCGGTGGGCGGGCGTCGCGGCGGCACCCACCGGAGTCGGCTGAACGGGTGCGCGACCGCTCGCCGACCAGACTTCCCGGCACACCTTAAGCAATCTTAACGGTCGCGGCCGGTGACGAATGCCGCCACCGGCCGCGCTCAGCAGTGAGCGGTCAGCTCTTGCCCGCCCGGATCGCCTCGAAGACGCT
>NZ_BDBC01000012.1 GCF_001612785.1 Nocardia beijingensis NBRC 16342 | reverse complement strand
GGAAGGTCCGCGAGGGCGTTGCGCCAGAAGACGAGGTCGTCGCGGCGGCGTCGGATCCGGGCCGCTTCGCGCGCGCTGCCGAGGTGGATCCGTGCGAGGTCGGTGCCCGGCGCCGCGGCGGCGAACTCGTCGAGGAACTCCACGAACTTGTCGTGGTGCGCGGACAGTTCGGGGCCGGTGTAGCGGTCGGGATTGGCCAGGAAGTGCAGGATCGTCCGCGGCGGTTCTCCGGTCTGATACAGGTTGACCAGGAGATCCTCGACCGGCCCGGAGCTGAGGATGTGGAAGTCCCCGGTCAACTCGCCGAAGCGGATCTTCTGGGGGAAGAACATGACGTTCACCATCGGGCCCGCGAACCGCCGCTGCCCGCGCGATCCGGTGGCGGCGCGAATATCGGCGAGGCCGCACCGCTGGTGGCGCAACGCTCCGACCAGGTCGGATTGGACCCGCCGTACCAGCGTCGCGACCGTGTCTTCCTCGCCGAGTGCGAGCGGAAGCGGCGCGAGGTTGACGAACACCCCGCCGGACCGGCGCAGGACGGCTGTGGTTCGGCCGGACACGGGAACATCGACAAGGACCTCGTCCCGGCCGGTCATCCGGGCGAGATAGCAACCGAACGCGGCGATCACCACCGCGGCCGGGCTCGCGTCGAGCGCTTTCGCGGCGTCCGCGATCCGCCCCACCAGCGCCGTCGGCAGTTCGGCCATCGCGACCACGCTGTCCGCGCGCGGTGGCGCGTAGCCGGTCGCCAGACTGGATTCGTCACCGGCGACATCGGCGAGTTTGTCCACCCAATATGCCTGGTCGTCGGCGAACCGCTTCGACTCCCGATAGGTGCGGTCGGCCTCGTACAGTGTGCGAAGGTCCGCCGCCCGGTTCGGTTCCGGCGGCCGTTCCTCCACGGCGGCCGTGTACAACTCCGCGAGCCGGTTCAACATCGTCATCGCGGCGTAGCCGTCCACCGCGACGTGGTGGGCTCTGCTGTACAACAGGTAATGTCGATCGCCGACCTGCAGAAGCGCCCCCGCCCACAACCGGTCCCGAGCCATATCCAGCGGTGCGGTGTATTCGTCGCGCATCCACTTCAGTGCTGCCGCCATGGGATCGGGTTCGGCACGCGTATCGATTACCGGCCCCGTCGAAGCCAGTGACGGATCGAACAGTTGATGCGGGCTACCGTCCACCTCGACCAGCCGCAAATACCCTGACTGGAACTCGAGACCCGCGCGAATCATCAGCGAACGCAGAAGTTCGGGATCGAGCTCGCCGTGGAACTCGACGTATTGCGCCTCGCATATCGGGACGTCAGGACTCAAGCGTTGCGCCAGCCACAGCCCCCGCTGTCCGGCTGACAGCGGTACAGGCTCTGGTGGCGACACGTCCGGTCCGGTGTTCGATCTCGGGTCGGGGTCGAACTGCGGTCGCTGAACGGTCATCACCTTGCCTCCAGACCCGACCGGAAGATAGTTTAATCCGACCGGTTCGTTCGCGTACACCTAAACCACGATGCAGAGCGGCAAATGGTTGCCGAATTTTCGAAATCGACAGGTTCGGTGCGCGGAACCGCCACAGCGGAGAGGCTTATGCGACGCGGTAGCCGCCGAACTGCACTGCGGTCCGACTCGGTCGATGCTGCCGTTGTAGCGTCAAATGTGCTGTTGTAGCGTCAATTACGTCCGTTGTAGCGTCAATTACGTCCGTTGTAGCGTCAATTACGTCCGTTGTAGCGTCAATTGCGGTGCCGCGCGCGAATCATGGTCTGGAGAGAGGACGGGCGCTCCGTCCTTTATCACTGATGTGTTCTACTCTCGGCGCCGACGAATTTCCCGCATTTCCCGCCGGGTTGCGCGGCGGCTGGGGCGGACGTGACCCCGGTTCCGGTGGAATCGGCCACGGATCGAGCGTCGCTCAGTCGGCAGCCGCGATGGGTTCGGGGATGTCCACCGAAGCGGGGACTGTCGTCTTCCAGCGCGCGTCGACGAGCAAGCCCGCCAGCCCCACCGCGAGGCAAACGCCGGACAGCGCGAGCATCGCCGGATGGGTGCTTCCGGTGAGCGCGTCGCCGAGGATGACGGTCCCGATGGTGCCGGGCAGCACGCCCAGCACCGTGGCGATCAGGTACGGCCAGAAACGGATCGAGGACAAGCCGCAGCAGTAGTTGATCACCGAGAACGGCACCGCCGCGATGAGCCGCAACGAGCCGACCGCCAGCCAGCCCCGCCGGGCGAGACGTTCATCGATCGCGCGCACCGCGGGATGGGTGAGCCGGGCCGCGACCTGGTTGCGGTCCAGCGCGCGGATGAGCAGGATCGCCAGGGCCGCGCTGACGGTCGTCGCGCCCACCGCCAGCGTGATGCCGAGCAGCGGACCGAACAGCAGTCCCGCGCTGACGGTGAACACGGTGCGCGGGATCGGCGCCACCGTCACCAGCGCGTGGACCAGGAAGAACAGCAACGGGAAGACCGGGCCGACGGACGTCGCCCAGTCCTGCACCTGACGCGGCGACGGCAGCGGGACCAGCAGCGCGGCGCCGAACAGCGCCACCGCGCCGACGATCAGCGCGACGATACGCGGGTCACGGATCAGCCTCGTCACGGCCGACAGGTTACCGGTTGGTAGTGGCGGGCAGGGTCAACCGGCTGGGAACACTCCCGCTAGCATCAGTGGAAGCGGGACGAATGCCCGTTAACCGAAGTAGTCGCTGAGCTGGGCGAATGTGAGGGTTCGGGCGCGCACTGGCGGTGCGCCCGTGGTGAGGAAGAGGAACAGCAAGCTATGCCGATTGCTTCTGCTGCCGGGACCGACCCGGTGCCCGAATACGGCGCATGGCGCAAGGGCGTTGCCGGGGTGCTGGCGAAGGCTCGCCGTGTCGACGTGAGCGAACTTCCCGAGGAGCCCGAGCGACTGCTCGATGCGACGACCTATGACGGGCTGACCGTCGCGCCGCTCTACACCCGGCGCGATGAACTGCCGGAGCAGCCCCTGCCGGGAACCTTCCCCTTCGTCCGCGGCCGGGACGCCACGCGCGACGTGCACCGGGGCTGGTTCGTCAGCGCGCGGTTCGCCCAGCGCGACGCCGCGGCGGCCAACCGCGAGATCCTGGCCGGACTGGAGAACGGGATCAGCGCGATCTGGCTCGGTGCGGGCGAGCGCGGCGTGCCGGTGGCGGATCTGCCGACCGCGTTGAGCGGCCTGCTCTTCGAGCTCGCCCCGCTCACGCTGGACGCGGGCGACGAGGTCGCCGCCGCGGCGGCGCAGGTGTTCACCGCGCTGGACGGCTACACCGCTCCCGCGCGCGAGGACATCCTGGTCTCGCTCGGCGCCGCGCCGCTGACCAGCCGCTTCGCCGGTCTCGCCGACATCGGTCTCGCCGAGGCCGTCGCGCTGGCCGGACAAGCGGCCCGGCGGCAGGAGACGGTGCGGGCGATCACCGTGGACGGCACCGTCTTCCACGACGCGGGCGCCTCCGACGCACAAGAGCTCGGCGCGGCCGTCGCCGCTGGCCTGGCCTACCTGCGGTCGCTGACGGAGAGCCTGGACATCGCCGACGCGCTGGGGCAACTGGAGTTCCGGTTCGCGGCCACCGACGACCAGTTCGCCACCATCGCGAAGTTCCGTGCCGCCAGGCAACTCTGGGCGCGGGTCGCGCAGGTCTGCGGCGCACCGGATTTCGGCGGCGCGCCGCAGCACGCGGTCACCTCCGCCGCCATGATGAGTCAGCGCGATCCGTGGGTGAACATGCTGCGCACCACGCTCGCCGCGTTCGGAGCGGGCATCGGCGGCGCCGACACCGTGACCGTGCTGCCGTTCGACGCCGCGTTGCCGCCCGGCGAACTCGGCGTCTCGCAGGCGTTCGCCGACCGCATGGCCCGCAACACCCAGCTGCTGCTGCTCGAGGAATCGCACCTCGGTCACGTGGCCGACCCCGGTGCTGGGTCCTGGTACGTCGAAGACCTCACCGCCGCGCTGGCGGCGAAGGCGTGGGAGTTCCTCCAGGAGATCGAGGCGGCAGGCGGCTACCCCGCCGCGCTGGAGTCCGGTCTGCTCGCCGAGCGCGTCGCGGAGACGAAGGCCGCTCGCGACACCGATGTCGCGCACCGCAAGACCGCCGTCACCGGCGTGAACGAATTCCCGAACCTGGCCGAGCGGCCGCTGTCGGAGGCGGCGCGGCGGACCGGCCGGGTCGCTCGCTACGGCGCCGCGTTCGAGCGGTTGCGCGACCGCTCCGACGCCTACCTCGCCGAACACGGCGCGCGGCCGAAAGCGCTGCTGGTGCCGCTCGGTTCGGTGGCCGAGCACAACGTGCGGGTCACGTTCATCGCGAATCTGCTCGCTTCGGGCGGCATCGAGTCGATCAATCCAGGGCCGCTCACGGTGGAGGGAATCGCCGCGGCGGCCACCGAAGCGGGCGCGCCGATCGCGGTGCTGTGCGGCTCGGACAAGCGCTACGGAACCGAAGCCGGTGCGGCGGTGGAGCAACTGCGCGCCGCGGGCGTGCCCACCGTGTTGCTGGCCGGTGCGGCGAAGGCCGTCGCCGACCTGGACGACGCGCAGCGCCCGGACGGATTCCTCGCCGCGCGCATCGACGCCGTCGCCGCGCTGTCCGGCCTGCTGGAGAAGGTGGGAGCCTGATGACTACTCGTGAGATCAAGCACGTGATCGGCAGTTTCGCCGACGTGCCGCTGGCCGAGAGGGCGCCGGAGCCCGCCGCCGTCGACGCGGCGCAGGTGACGGAGTACGTGCGCGCGGCCGCGGCGGCCAACCGGTACGCCCCCGAGCAGCTGGTGTGGTCGACGCCCGAGGGCATCGACGTGCCGCCGGTGTTCACCAAGGCCGACCGGGACGCGATCGCGGCCGAGGGGTATCCGCTCGACAGCGTGCCCGGCGTCGCGCCGTTCGTACGCGGACCGTACCCCACGATGTACGTCAACCAGCCGTGGACCATCCGCCAGTACGCGGGTTTCTCCACCGCCGCGGACTCCAACGCCTTCTACCGGCGCAACCTGCAGGCGGGCCAGAAGGGTCTGTCGGTCGCGTTCGACCTGGCCACGCACCGCGGCTACGACTCCGATCACCCGCGGGTACAGGGTGACGTCGGCATGGCGGGCGTCGCCATCGACTCGATCCTGGACATGCGCCAGCTGTTCGACCACATCCCGCTGGACCAGGTCAGCGTCTCGATGACGATGAACGGCGCGGTGCTGCCGATCCTCGCGCTGTACGTCGTGGCCGCCGAGGAGCAGGGCGTCGCGCCCGAGCAGCTGGCCGGAACCATTCAGAACGACATTCTGAAGGAGTTCATGGTCCGCAACACCTATATCTACCCGCCGAAGCCATCGATGCGGATCATCTCCGACATCTTCGCCTACACCAGCGCGAAGATGCCGAAGTTCAACTCGATCTCCATCTCCGGCTACCACATCCAGGAGGCCGGTGCGACCGCCGACCTGGAGCTGGCCTACACCCTCGCCGACGGGGTCGAGTACATCCGGGCCGGCATCGACGCGGGCATGGAGGTCGACGAGTTCGCGCCGCGGCTGTCGTTCTTCTGGGCCATCGGCATGAACTTCTTCATGGAGGTCGCCAAGCTGCGCGCCGGGCGCCTGCTGTGGAGCGAGCTGGTCGCGAAGTTCGACCCGAAGAACGCGAAATCGCTGTCGCTGCGCACCCATTCGCAGACCTCCGGCTGGTCGCTCACCGCGCAGGACGCCTACAACAACGTCGCGCGCACCTGCATCGAGGCGATGGCCGCCACCCAGGGCCACACCCAGTCGCTGCACACCAACGCGCTCGACGAGGCGCTGGCGCTGCCCACGGATTTCTCCGCCCGCATCGCCCGCAACACCCAGCTGCTGATCCAGCAGGAGT
This sequence comes from Nocardia beijingensis NBRC 16342, assembly GCF_001612785.1. Lineage (GTDB taxonomy): Bacteria > Actinomycetota > Actinomycetes > Mycobacteriales > Mycobacteriaceae > Nocardia > Nocardia beijingensis. The sequence continues at coordinate 299,401 of NZ_BDBC01000012.1, read as the reverse complement.
CCAACACCACCCGCCCGATCGACCCGTGGGGCGGCTCGTACTACGTGGAATGGCTGACCCACCAGCTGGCCAACCGTGCCCGCGCGCACATCGCGGAGGTCGAGGCGCACGGCGGCATGGCGCAGGCGATCGGCGAGGGCATCCCGAAGCTGCGCATCGAGGAAGCCGCGGCGCGCACCCAGGCGCGCATCGACACCGGGCAGCAGCCGGTGATCGGCGTCAACAAGTACCAGGTCGAAGAGGATCAGCAGGTCGAGGTCCTCAAGGTCGAGAACTCGCGGGTGCGCGCCGAGCAGATCGAGAAGCTGCGCCGCCTGCGCGCCGAGCGCGACCCCGACGCCGTGCGGCGGGCGCTGGCCGAATTGACCCGCGCCGCGGGCTCTTCCGAGGGCGGCATGGCGAACAACCTGCTCGCGCTGGCCATCGACGCCGCGCGGGCCAAGGCCACCGTCGGCGAGATCTCCGATGCGCTGGAACAGGTGTACGGCCGCCACCAGGCGGAGATCCGTACCCTCTCCGGTGTGTACCGCGACGAGGCAGGGAAGGTCACCAACATCACCAAGGCGAGCGAGCTGGTCGAGGAATTCGCCGAGGCCGAGGGGCGCAGGCCTCGCATCCTCGTCGCGAAGATGGGTCAGGACGGCCACGACCGGGGACAGAAGGTGATCGCCACGGCCTTCGCCGACCTCGGCTTCGACGTCGACGTGGGCCCGCTGTTCCAGACCCCGGAAGAGGTGGCGCAGCAGGCGGCCGACAACGACGTGCACGTGGTCGGTGTGTCGTCGCTGGCGGCGGGCCACCTCACGCTGGTGCCCGCCCTGCGGCAGGCACTGGCCGATGTCGGGCGTCCCGACATCATGGTCATCGTCGGCGGCGTCATCCCGCCCGGTGACTTCGCCGAGCTGTACCAGGCGGGCGCGGCGGCGATCTTCCCGCCCGGCACGGTGATCGCGGACGCGGCGATCGACCTGCTCAAGAAGCTCGGCGCCGAACTCGGTCACGAACTCGGCAGCGGCGCCGCGGATTCCGCCGCGACGGAATGAGCGAAGCGGGTTCCCCGGCGCGCGACACCCCGAAGGGGGCCGCGCGCCGGGCGATCGACGTCGACGCCCTCGCCACCGCGGTCCGCGCCAACGAGCGGGCCGCTTTGGCGCGGGCGATCACCTTGGTGGAATCCACCAGGGCCGATCACCGCGCGCTGGCGCAGCAGCTGCTGCTGAAGGTGACGCCCGAGGCGGGTGCGGGGGGCGCGCCGTCCAACCGAGTCGGCATCACCGGCGTTCCCGGCGTCGGCAAGTCGACTTTCATCGACGCGCTCGGGATGTATCTGATCGAGCGGGGGCACCGGGTCGCGGTGCTCGCGGTCGATCCGTCCTCGACCAGGACCGGCGGTTCCATCCTCGGTGACAAGACCAGGATGGCGCGGCTGTCGGTGCAGCGCGACGCCTACATCCGGCCTTCCCCGACGGCGGGCACGCTGGGCGGCGTCGCCAAGGCGACCCGCGAGACCATCGTGCTGCTCGAGGCGGCGGGTTACGACGTGATCCTGGTGGAGACCGTCGGGGTGGGGCAGTCGGAGGTCACCGTCGCGAACATGGTCGACGTGTTCTGCTTCCTGACTCTGGCCAGGACCGGCGACCAGCTGCAAGGCATCAAGAAGGGCGTGCTCGAACTCGCCGACCTGGTCGCGGTGAACAAGGCCGACGGCAAGCACGAGGTCGAGGCCAGATCCGCGGCCCGGGAACTGGCGGGCGCGCTGCGCCTGATCCACCCGCACGACGCGCTGTGGCGGCCCCCGGTGCTCACCATGAGTGGCTTGGAAGGCATCGGCCTGGACCGGTTCTGGGACACGGTGCTGGAACATCGCCGCGTGCTCACCGACGCCGGTGAGTTCGACGAGAAGCGTCGCCGCCAGCAGGTGGACTGGACCTGGACCATGGTGCACGACCAGCTGCTGCGCAGGCTCGCGGACAACCCGGACGTGAAAGCCATTCGGGCACAAGTGGAAAAGCAGGTGCGCGACGGCACCCTCACGGCCGCGCTCGCGGCCGAGGAACTGCTGAACGCCTTCGACGGCCGCTGACCCGGCGGGACCCCGTTCCGGCCTACCGCGACGAGGGTCGACGGCCGTTCAGTCGAATCCGCGCCACCAAGGCGCGATGGTCCGCGCCGGGGAGCCCCACGGTCTGCGCCGCGACCGCGCTACCGCCGGCGACGAGAATGTGGTCGATGCCGACCAGCGGAGGCCACCGCTTGTCGGTCGGATAGGTGACCAGATGTCCGGCGCCCGCCTGCTCGGCGCCATCGCCGAAGCGGCCGGACAGCATCGCGCGGAACTGCCGATGGTCGTAGGTCGCGTTGAAATCGCCGCCCGCGATCGCCGGTCGATCGGCGGGCGATCAGTCGAGAATCGCTCGCAGGCGGGACAATTCGTCGGCCCAGACCAGGGTGCCGTACACCGGTGGGACCGGATGGAAGGCGTACACCGCGACCGGACCGAGGCCGGGAACGTCGGCGGTCGCCGACAGTTGGGTCAGCACGAACCCGTCGTACTCCACGGTTTCCGTCAGGGGGTAGCTGCTCCATATTCCCGTCCCGGTCGCGGTTCTGCCGGGGGAGACGCGCCGTTCAGACGCCGTAGGTGAGGACCGCTGCGGGCAGGTGCGCTCGGGCTGATTCCCGCACGGCCCAGCGGCTCACGGTCATGGCGACCCGAGCCGGTCGACACCGGTCAGTCGAGGCCGAACAGCGCCGCCGCGTTGTGGTGGCAGACCTGGCGTAACCAGTCGTCACCGAGATCGAGCCGTTCGAGCGCCTCGATCGAATGACCGTAGGGATGCGGGATGTTGGGAAAGTCGCTACCGAACAGGATGCGGTCGGCGAAGGCTCGCAGCCTGCCGTGCTCGTGCACCGGAAACGGGGCGTCGGCCTCGGAGAAATCGGTCCACACCATGGTGGTGTCCAGCCGCACCTCGGCGTACTTCTCGGCCAGATCGAGGAATTCGGAGTACTCCGGCGTGCCCATGTGCGCGACGATCAGGCGCAGGCGCGGAAAACGGCGCAGCACACCGGCGATCGGTTCCGGCCCGGTGTGCGTTCCCGGCGCGGGGCCGGAGCCGCAATGGATGACGATCGGGACGCGCGCGTCCTCCAGCAGGCCCCACACCGGGTCCAGCAGCGGATCGCCCGGATGGTAGCCGCCGACTTGAACGTGTGCTTTGAAGACGCGGGCGCCGTGCTCGACGGCCTCCCGCACATAGCTCGCCGCCCGCGGTTCGGGAAAGAAGGTGGCGGTGTGCAGGCAATCGGGCGTGCGTGCCGCGAAGTCGGCGGTCCATGCGTTCAGCCACGCGGCCATGTCCGGCTTGTGCGGGTAGACGAGCGCGGTGAACGCGCGAACCCCGAAGCCGCGCAGCGTCTTCAGGCGGACCTGCTCGTCGGCGCGGTAGGTGATCGGCCAACTCCGGCCGATCAGGGGGCCCGCCGAGTCGAAGTACGCCCACACCTTCCGCATGACCTGGTCGGGCATGAAATGCGTATGGACGTCGATGATTCCGGGCAGCCTGAGCCGGTCGCACAAGGCGGACAGATAAGTCGTGTCGTCGGCGGCGCTCATCGGACCTCCTGCGGCGCGGGCGGATGCACCGTGCGGGCGAGGTCGCCGACCCGGCTGATCAGTCGCTCGAAGAACACCTCGGGGTCGGTGCCCACGACGATGTCGGCATTCGGTTCCCGGCCCCACATGCCCGCCCAGTCGGCCACCGTGGTCGCGCGGGTGATGGTGCCCGCCAATTCCACGTCCACCGTCGCGGGTCGAGTGCGGGCCAGCGCCGGGTCCAGCGCCACCGCGGCCGCGAACGGGTCGTGCATATGGGCCAGATAGCCCAGGTCGTAGCCGTGGTGGAAATCGAAGTAGAAACGCACCGCGTCGGTGACGTGCCGGACGATCGGGTTGCTCGCCGCCGAACGGGCCGCGGGCGGGTCGGCGGGCGAGACGACCTCCACCGGATAGCTCTTCGCGCGTTCGGCCAGGCGGACCAGGTGCTCGGGCCGCATCTCGATGGTCTCGGTGATGTCGAGCGCGCACACGATCGGCCTGCGCTGTGGGGGCGCGGCGGCGAAGGCGTCGAAGACCTCCTTGGCGGCCTCCGGGTCGACGTGCACGTTCCACTCGTTGGTCGGTGTCGTGTTGCCCGGATGGTTGAACGCGCCGCCCATGATCACCAGGCGGTCCAGCAACAGCGGCAGCCGCGGTTCGATCCGCAAGGCGAGGGCGAGGTTGGTCAGCGGCCCGGTGCACAGTCCGACGATCTCGCCGGGATGCGCGCGCGCCAGCTCCGCCCACATCCGCGCGGCCGATCGCGGCGAGAGACGGCGAGCCGACGGCGGAAGTTCGGCGTACCCGATGCCCTGGGGTCCGTGCGTGTCCTCGGTGGTGCGCAGCGGGATCGCGAGCGGTTCGGCCGCGCCGAGCGCGACCTCGATGTCCGGCGCGTGGCAGACGTCCAGCCACGCCAGATTGTTCGCCGCCACCTGCGCCGCCGCGACGTTGCCCGCGGTGGCGGCGATCCCGGTGATCTCGGCCTCGGGGGAGCCGAGCAGGTACAGCAGCGCGAGCGAGTCGTCGATGCCGGTGTCGACGTCCAGGATGATCTTCTGCCGCACGGCACGAGACTAGCGAGCGGGGGCGCCGGTGCGACCGCCGAGGTGCCGATAGCCCGGTGATCGCAGGTGGTAGCACATACGTCTAGTACGTATGTCTAAGACGTTGTAGCCTCGGTGCATGGGAAATCGCGAGGATCTGCTGGCGGGAGCACGGAAAGTCATCATCGAGCGGGGCATCGCCAAGGCGACCGCCCGCGACATCGCCTCGGCGGCCGGGGTGAGCCTGGCGGCGATCGGGTACCACTTCGGCTCCAAGGACCAGTTGATCACCGAGGCGCTGGCCGACTCGCTCGGCACCGCGATCGGCGACAGCATGGAGCAGAAGATTCGCGAGGGCGTCGGCGTCGCGCCGCTGGCGGCGTTCACCGCGCTGTGGAACGGCATGCCCGCGGTGTTCACCGAGAACCGCGACAGCATGCTGGCGAGCATGGAGAACCTGGTTCGCGTCGCCCGCTCGCCGGAGTCGCAGAAGTTCTTCGCCCAGAGCCTGCCGGGGGCCTACCGGGAGATGGCGGACGCGCTACGGCAGACGCACCCACAGCTGAGCGAGGACCAGGCCGAGGCGATCGCTGAGCTGTATTTCGTGCTCGTCCAGGGGCTCGGCGTGCTGCAAACCATCGCGCCGGAGGCGGACCTCCCGGACGGCGACCGCCTGGCACAGGCGGTCGCCGCACTGGCGGGAGGTGAGGGCTAGTGTGCCGCGCCTGAAATCCGTTTATCAATCGTAGGATTCGGTGGAGGCAAGACGGGGCGGCCGAGGTCGGGCCGGATTTGGTGGTAACCGAGGCGCAGCGGCGGGAGTTGGTGCGGGGTGCGCGGGCGGCGACGTCGACTCAGGCGTATGCGTTGCGGTGCCGGATCGTGCTGGGTGTGCGGAGCCGGGTGCGGCGAACGCGCATGTCGCCGCTGCGGTAGGTATCACGCCGATGACTGTGGCGAAGTGGCGGCGCCGATTCATCGAGCACGGTCTGGCCGGTCTGGCCGGTGAGCCACGCCCAGGTCGGCCGCCGTTGATACTGCTGGATCGGGTGGAGCAGGTAGTGGCGTTGACGTTGGAGTGGACTCCGCGTGATGTCACGCATTGTTCGCGGGCGTCGATGGCCGAGCGGACCGGGGTGTCGAAATCGCCGATCGGGCGGATCTGGCGGCGGTTCGATCTGAAACCGCGCCTGGTCGACGGATTCAAACTGTCGGCCGACCCGCTGTTCGTGGAGAAAGTCGTGGATGTGGTCGGCTTGTACCGCAGCCCGCCGGAGCGAGCCGTTGTCCTGTGCGTGGACGAGAAATCGCAGATGCAGACCCTGGATCGTTCACAACCGGTGTTGCCGATGATGCCGGGCATGCCCGAGCGTCGCATCCACGACTACGCTCGCCACGGCACCACGAACCTGTTCGCGGCATTCACCATCGCCGATGGCACCGTGATCGGGGAATTGCACCGCCGCCATCGTGCCGCCGAGTTCAAGAAGTTCCTGGTCTCGATCGACAAGTCGGTACCCGCCGACTTGGCCGTTCATTTGGTCTGCGACAACCTGGCGACCCACAAGACCCCGATCGTCAACGAATGGCTCGCGCGTCACCTCCGGTTCCATGTGCACTTCACCCCGGCCGGCTCGTCCTGGCTCAACCAGGTTGAACGCTGGTTCGGCTACCTCACCGATCAGGTCACCCGACATGGGGTTCACAAAACATCGCCGCCTACGCGGTTGGATCATGTGCGGCGGCGCATAGTGCGAGGTGGTCGATGTAATCACCTGCTGTAGCGGTCGCCGCCCAAGTCATCACTATCAGAGTCATGGGGCATCGCTTCTGGGTGGAGCGCGCGCAGCGCGTAGTCCTTTGCCTCGCCAACCGACCACACCGGGGTTTGGACGCGAGGCGTCGGCAAGTGCCTCAGCATGATCGGTGCGAGGACCTCCGGGTGTGTTTGTTGTAAGGCTTCTACAGCGTTGACTATCGCATCGAGACTTTTCGCAGAATAGACCGGGCTGAACGGGTCACCGTCCGGGATTTGTAAAGGCCAGTCATACTTCACGAGTGGCGGAACATCCTTAAGAGTGTTGCGAACCTGGGCTTGACCTCTCATCATGTCGATGAAGTAGGCGTCCTCGGCTACCAGGAATGTCGGAATCATGTGGAGGGTGACTCCATCGGCATACTGCTCGATCTGCTTGCCGTTGGACGATAGAAGCCCGGTTTCGTACACCTCGAGTTCAACAATGAAACTGTCTTTATGATCACCCGGGTTATGTAGTTCGATGAGCACTTCGGCGAATCCGACGTATGCGTGATCCGACGTGTTGAAGTCGATCCGAGTATCAATCTTGACATGGACAGAAACCGGTCCGCTACCTTTGTCCACGAAGATGCGACCAACTTCAAGGCTCGGTTTCTGGGCGTCGAGGGCGGTGGCATCTGCCGATGTATGAGTGTCGGTCTGTACGACTTCGAACAATTTCGCATCCGGAACGGAGAAGATTTGATCGAAATGTTTAACAGGAAACATTTCAGATGCAGTGGGGTGGATACCAGGAAGGTCCCATGTATCGAACTGGCACACATTCAGGTCGAGTTCTGCCGGTTCCGTGGCGACCCTTGCGATATTTAGATTAATTCTATAACCGAGCTGGGCGAGGGACATATCCATCCGCCGCGCCATTGGAATCCGGAACTGCTTGTGGAACAACTGTGACCATCGCGTTGCCTTGTAATTTTTTCCGACCGCTCCGGCTGCACTTGCAATAAGTGGAGAGTTTATCGTTATCTCCTCTGGAGTAGTCCATTGCCATCCCCAAGCGCTGACGCTCTCGAAATCGCGTAGCTTACAAAATTGCGATCGACTGGGGCTCTCGCACAACTCGCTCAGTTCGGTATGAAGATTCCGCAGATTGTTTATTCCGATCCGTGACTTCATTTCGTTTACCATCCGCTGGAGGTCGAACTCAGCCTTCGCTCTCGCCGCCTCGACATCCGTGACGTACTGCGCCGGGGTATCGAAAGGTCCTCCTCCTATATTTCCACCGGCATCTGCGGTAGCCGGTACCGGATATTGGACGTCAAGTGTTGTTGCCCCTGTGGCCAAATCTGCAACCCCCAACGCTATCCGTCCACGAAGGTCCTTGGGATACCAGAAGTAATAGGGATGGCAAATATATCCGTCATCGCGAATCTGCAGTTCAACAGGCGTTATCAGAAGCATCCTTTCCCACGTGGTTATGAATACGCTCAACCCTTCGGTCAACTTCCGAAGGCGTGCATGCAGTTGGGTCCCAGTCGAACGATAGGCGGGTTCCACGACAGCGAATCCAGCAAGCAGTTCACGTAATCCTGTTGCAACCAAATCGACAAAATGACCCGGGTCCCAGATCCGTTGGAGCTCTGCGGTAGGCGCTGGAAATCCGCTGACCGTCCGCATCACACTTGCGTATTGGAACCAATGTTCCGACAACGCCCAAGAAGGACGCCAGCCCTGTACTTTATGAGACTCCATTACAAACGGTACGTGCCCTGCGGTTGTCGTTCGAGGGCCAAAGCCCAAGTCCTCCCCCCAGACCAGCATGTCGGATAGCGCACTCGCCAGCTCCCTAACCGCGTCGGCGGCCTGTCTGAAATGCTCTGGAGACCGGCTCGTCCTCAATGCATCTGTAGCCTCGCTACAAGCGACGACAGACCTTTTCCACTGGGTCCGACGATGAATTTTTCCTTCCTCGGACTCCTCGCCGAGCCGTTTGACGATGATTTTTACATTCTTGTCGATCTCGGCGAGCTGAAGCTTCATCTGCGCTGCCTCGTCTTCAATCAGCCCGAAGGCTTTGAGTAGAGTCTTCGCCGAATCGAACAGCCCCACACCCGCCGTAAACACACCCGCGAACCCGACAGCCGTCTCGATTGTGTTTCGCAGCCCTATTACGTTCCCGGCCGACATTTTGAAGTCTCGCCCGATTCGGTCGTAAATATCGAATTGTGTCATCTCGGTCACCTCCGGTTCAAGAATCGTTACGCTAACGCTCACCCAGCCCCTGTTTGGTCTTTTTTTGCTGATTGCGATGGCCGATTGTTGGGAGAGCTGCGAAGTTGAAGTCGCACGACGGTTCTATTCTATCCTCCCTCTCATTGCCCTAAAGGGTCAGTGGCGGGACGTCGAGGATGCGACGCTGGAATTTTTGCGAAGTTGCGAGTCTGGGGGCCAAGTCCGGCGGGTTACGCCGAGTGCCGCACGAGAGTAATCAGCGTGTGCTGTGCGGTGTTGCCACATGGCGGCCTGGAGGCATGCTCTCTTGGAGGAAGGCGGCGAGCATGATACAGCAGACAGTTGGTCGCCGCGTCTTCCACGGGCAACAACGTTTTTGTCGACTACCTGTTCGAGCAGGTTGGGCTAGTAAAGTGGGGAGCACACCGCTCCGCCGACATGGTCGAGATCAAATCGGCTCAATGGGAAGAGCCCCAGCTCACAATTGACAAACACGGCGTATGCCACAGCTGGGGCGTGTAGCCGAAGTAGCGCTGCGGCGCGAGGACCTGACCGATGCCCAACGGCTCGAACCGCTCCTACCTGCCCCGAAACGATCCGGCCGACCTCGAGCTGGACTCGACGCCGACTCCGCGTAGGAATCCGCCGGAGAATTCGGGGCCCCATGCCCGCGACGTGACATCCCGCCGCAGTACGGATCGGCATGCGATCTATGCACTGTTCCGCTGTTGGACCTGTGCCAGGGGGTGGGTAGCGGTCTGCCGTATCCAGGAGAGCTGTCGGCGCGGATAACGAGCGCGGCAACACACCATCGTCCTCAACCGGGACGCCGCCAGGGATTCCGCGGCGCCCCCGGCGGGACGACTCAGTGCGCGGGCAGTGGCCAGGCCGGACGGTCCCCGCCGTAGGCGGGCGCGGGCCAGGCGTAGTCCGGGTATTCGGCGAGCACAGGCGGCGCGGTGACGACCTGTCCGTGCCGTACCCCCAGCGCCGCGTTCGGCTGCGCGGCCCCCGCGTGACGCGGTGTGCGGTCCGGCGCGCCGAGCAGCCACGACGCGGTGCGGGCCAGGGCCACGCGCACGTCCCGTCCGACGCCGTCGTCGCTGCGGGCGACCAAGGCGTCGATCACACCGGCGGCGAGCAGATAACCCGACGCGTGGTCGAGCGCCTGCGCGGGCAGCGCGCCGGGCACCGACGGCGCGCCCTCCAGGATCGAGATGCCGGACGCGGCCTGCACGATGCTGTCGAAGCCACGCCGCTCACCCCACGGACCGGATTCACCCCACGCGGACACCCGCCCGTGGATCAACCCGGCGCGGGCGGCTGCCCGCACCCCGGCGCGTTCCAGCGCGCCCGGCCGGTATCCGGTGATCAGCACATCGGCGGCGGCGACGAGCTCATCGATGCCGTCGATGCGCAGATCGACCAATGTCGAGCGCTTGCCCTGGCCGGTGTCGGCGAATTGCCAGGGGATCTCGGGCAGTTGCGGCGGGTCGACCCGCAAGACCTCCGCGCCGAGCAAGGCCAGCGCCCGCGTGGCGACCGGGCCCGCGATCACCCTGGTCAGATCGAGCACGCGCAATCCGCGCAGTGGCTGCAAAGGCGTGCCGCCCGCAGGTAATCCGGCTTCACCGCGGTCGGCGCGCCGGTCGATCGCGACCAACGGGCCCGCCGCCGCTGCCTGTCCCTCCGGGCTCGCCGTCCATTCCTGCTCGGTGCGGACCCGGACGGCGATCGCGCCCTGCGCGGCGGCCAGCTCCTCCAGGTCGGAGGCCCGGATCATGGCCATCTGGGCCACGGCCAGGTCGACGGGCGCCGAGTCGGGCAGTCCGAGCGCGGCGAACAGCCGAGCCCGGTGATGGGGATAGTTGGCGTGCGTGCGAACCCATCCGTCGAAAGTGGGGAAGAAGCCGGAGAGGTCGGCGAACGGTGTCGGCACCCGGCCGCCGATGCGCAACAGACGCTCGCTGGAAAAGGACGCGGTGATGCGGTCCGGGTCGATGCGATGGGCCACCGGGTCAAGACCGCGTGCGGCGCGCATGCGGTCGGCCGCTGCGATGAGCGCCGCGACCGAACCGGCGGCGAGCGCCCACACCGGCAATGTCGCGGCGAGATTGCTACCCGGATCGGGCGCGGGGGAGATCCGCGAGGCGGTGACACCGATACCGGCCTCGTAGTCCTGGACGAGCCGTGCGTGCGTGTTCACTCGCTTCAGCCTAGTTGCCGCCGCGGCGAACTCGGACGCCGTGGTCGCCGCGGCGGCGGCCGGTGCGGACCTCGGCGGCCGCGTCGTGGCGCCGTTCGGTGGCGCCACCTGCGACGATCCGTTTCGGACTGCGGCGCGGCTCGCGCGCGGGCGCGTAGCGACTCGATGCGGTGGTGCGGTCGGCGACCGGATGGCGCGCTCGTCCCGGTCCGGATCGCCAGGGCGCTCGGCCGGTGACCGCCGGATCGCCCACCGGCGCCGCCGAGATAGCGGACGAAATGCTGACGGGCGCGGCGTCCGCAGGATGCTTGCCGAGTCCCGCGCGGTGGCGGGGAGCCGGACCGGTGTTCGGCGCTACCCCCCGGCGAAAGCGACTGTGCCAGCGGATTTCTCGCCAGTGAGGATAGTGGCGCGCGCCGAACCGGAGGCTTCGGCCAGGATGTCCCCCATGCTGCAAGCAGCACCCGGCGCGGTGCCGCCGCGCCGATCCGACGACTCGCCCGTGGCGTGCGGGCAGCGGGGCAGAGGACGGCCGGTCGCGGCGCGGCGGTCGTAGGTGAGGTCGACGATGACGAACGTCTACGCCGGAAGTGCGGAATACACGGTCCCGGCGATCAGGAAGAAGTCGGGTTCTCCCGCGCGGGAGCGAGTTCCGGTCTTCGGCATCGACCTGCGACCGCGCGCGGCTCTGCTGCCGGACCGGGTTCGCACCGCGCCCATCACCCTCGACTACGAACTGATGGCCGTGCAGGACGCGCAGAACGCCGGATACCTCCGGGAGATCCAGGACCTCGCCGCCGAGCGGGCGGCGCTCGGGACCGCCGGTCACGACCAGGCGACGCGATTGCGCGTGCGGCAGCTCGAGGCGGCGCTCGCGGCGGCGGCGACGGACGCGGTGGCGGCGGGAGTCACCGCGCAGGACGTCGATCGCGCGCGGGAGTACGGCCGCGCCGGCGCCTACTGGGCCGACCACCCCGCGCACCGCTACCTGGGCCGGATCGCTCAGCTGACCGACGAAATGAGTGCCCGCCTGGCGGAATTGGCCGACTACCGCAAGCGGATCGCCGAACTCGAACGGCTCCTCGCCCAGACCGGCCGCTCCGAGGTCTGAGCCGCCCGCTGCCGCGGACGCCGCATCCGTGCGAGAGATCTTTCGGACCGCCCGCGTGGGGTGGGCACACTCCAGGCGCGCCTCGCCGCGTCGTCAATGCTCGACGGGTTCGACCGGCTCGTCGACGATATCGATCGCGGCGCGGTGGATCTTGGCCAGAGCGGTGAGCAGGTGCTCGCGTTCGGTCGCGGTGAGGGATGCCGTGAGGCGCTCTTCGAGAGATCGGCGTTCGGCTCGGATCGGGGTGCGCAGGCGGCGGCCCGCGTCCAGCAACCACAGTCGGACGAGCCTGCTGTCCTTGTCGTCCCGGCGGCGTTCGAGTAGTCCGGCCTCGGCCATGCGGGTGGCCATCTTGACAACGGTGGGCGTGCTGACGTTCAGCGCGGCGGCGAGTTCTCCCGGCGTCCGGCCATCGCGCTCCCACAGCGCCGCCAGCAGGTGATCCTGACCGAGATGCAGTCCGTGCCTGCGCAGGACGCCCTCGACGGCGGCGCGCACGACCTTGTTGGTTCTGCCGTGCAGGTCAAGGAATTCCGGCATCAGGACACCTCGGATGGATTGACGACGTGATCGTTAACCGGCTAACGTTTCTAATCATTAGTCGGCAAACGATATCTCAGGAGAGAGATGATACTGGTCACCGGTGCCACCGGAAACATCGGCAGAGAGCTCGTGCGGCAGTTGCATGCGCAAGGGGCGGCGTTCCGGGCGCTGGTGCGTGATCCGCGCCGCGCGGCGGAATTGCCGCAACCTTCCCACCATGTGGTGGCCGACCTCGACGAACCACCGACGCTGCCGGCGGCGTTCGCGGGCATCGACGCACTCTTCCTGCTGACACCCGGAACAGGCATCGCGCCCGTCCGGCATGCGGTCGAGGCCGCCGCGGCGGCCGGGGTACGCCGGATCGTGCATCTGTCGTCGGCCCACGTCCTGGGCGATCCCATGCCCGCCATGGGCCGGTGGCATCACGAACGCGAGGAACTCGTCCGCGCCTCGGGCATCCCCGCGACGTTCCTGCGCCCCGGCGGGTTCATGACCAACGCGCTGGAGTGGATTCCCACCCTCCGCGAAGGCGGGTATGTGCTCAATCCCGTCGGCCTCGGCAGGCATGCGCCGATCGACCCGGCCGACATCGCCTCCGTCGCGGCGGCCGTCCTGACCGGGGACGGGCACGCGGGCCGGGAGTACACCCTCACCGGCGCGGAGGTTCTCACCGTGCCCGAGCAAGTGCAGATCCTGGCGGGGACGCTCGGCCGCGCGATCGCGGTGCGCGAGGTCGCGACCGCGGAGGAGGCGGTGCGCGCCCGCTTCCCCGGCGGCGCCCCGGATGCTCTGGCGGAGGCGATCGTCGAGTGGTTCGCCGTGATGCGAAAAGACACCGTCGGTCTGCGCACCGACACGGTGCGACAGCTGACCGGACGCCCACCACGCTCGTTCGCGGATTGGTGCTCCCGTAACGCGGAGGCGTTCGGCGTCGGCTGATTGGCGGGATCGCCATGCCCGCCCGTCCGGCCGGAACCCTGCCGCGGCGCGCCGCCCGCACGGTCGAGGCGGCCATGGGGTCACCTCGAGGCATGGACCCGCTCCGGCGGCCGTGGGCGACTACCGTGGTCTGGTCCGGCCGCGCGGCGGGACGGCGGAACCGAAGGGAGATCGAAAGTGGCGAGCGGTAGCACCGACTCGGAGTGGTTGCGGACCCTGCGATCCGATGCGGCCGTGCGGCATCACCTGCTGTGCTTCCCGCCGGGCGGCGGCTCGGCCACGGCATACCGGGATCTGGCCCAGCGGTTCGGCGCGGGCGTCGAGGTCTGCGCGGTCCAGTACCCCGGGCGGCAGGACCGGCTGGGCGACGACCTGATCACCGACCTGCTCGCGCTGGCGGATCGGATCGCGCGGGAGGTGCTCGCGCAGGGCCGCAAGGAGCCGCTGTCGTTGTTCGGGCACAGCATGGGCGCGACCGTGGCCTTCGAGACCGCGCGCGAACTGGAGCGCGCCGGGCAGCCGGTGCGCACCCTGTTCGTGTCCGGCCGTCCCGCACCGACATTCGAGGAGACGAAGCGGCTGCACTTGGCCTCCGACGACGACCTCATCGACGACTTGGTGCTGCTGGCGACCGATCCCGCTCCGCTGGAGATGCTGCGCACCGAGCCCGGCCTCGCCGAACTCGTGCTGCCCGCCGTGCGCGCGGACTACCAAGCGGTCGAGACCTATCGCTACCGGCCGGGAGAGCCGCTGCGCGCCGACATCGCGGCGCTGGTCAGCACCGAGGACCCGACGATGCGACCCGAACAGGCCGATGAATGGCGAGCGCACACCAGCGGCGGATTCGACCGTGCGACATTCCCCGGCGGGCATTTCTATCTGGACGAGCACGGGGCGCAGGTGGCCGACTTCGTCGGCCGCCACCTCGGCGCCTGAGCGCCCGTGGTCAGCGCGGGGCGTGCGCACCGGCCGGAGCGGCCCGTCGGCGCAGCGCCAACGCGTAGCCGATCCAGGACGCCACCACCAGCGCCGCTACCGTCGCCCGCACCAGTCCGAGTGCGTTCTCGGGGTAGATCACGCCGGTGAGATAGTGGTCGATGAATCCGCTCGACGGCAGCCGCTGCTCCCCGGCGCGTTCGCGCGCCCAGTTCTCCAGATGCGTGAGCGGGCAGTCGAAGCCGAACACGATCGTGCTGAATCCCCAGCAGACCGCCAGCAGGTGCAGCCAGATCGTGCGCCCGAAGCGCCACGCGAGGAATCCGCCGACCACCACGTAGGTCACGAAAGCGAAATGCGTGACGGCGGTGGCGTCGGCCAACAGCCGGTACAGCACGCCTCCAGGGTAGCCCCCCGCCGGGCGGCGGAGCCTGCCTCCGCGGCTACCACGGGGAGGGCTGATAGTCCTTGAGGAAGCAGCCGAACAGATCCGTGCCGTTCTCACCCTGCACGATGGGGTCGTAGACCCGCGCGGCGCCGTCCACCAGGTCCAGCGGCGCGTGGAAACCCTCCTCGGCGAGGCGGAGTTTGGTGTAGTGCGGGCGCTCGTCGGTGATCCAGCCGGTGTCGACCGCGGTCATCAGGATGCCGTCCTGCTCGAACATCTCCCTGGCGCTGGTGCGGGTCAGCATGTTCAGCGCCGCCTTGGCCATATTGGTGTGCGGGTGTCCCGGGCCTTTGTACGCGCGGGAGAACTGTCCTTCCATGGCGGAGACGTTCACGACGTACTTGCGGCGCGCCGCGGCGGCGGCCATTGCCGGACGCAGGCGCGAGACCAGGATGAACGGCGCGACCGAGTTGCACAGCTGCACTTCCAGCAGTTCGGTCGGGTCCACTTCCGCGACGGTCTGCACCCAGCTGTTGGTGTGCGCGAGGTCCGGCACCAGGCCGCCCGCGTCGATCGCCACGCCGCGCGCGATCCGTTCCGGGGTCGCCGACCCGGCGACCAAGGCCAGTTCGGCGACGTCGGCGGCGGTCAGCGCCGGGGTGAGCGAGGCGGTCAGCGCGGTGGGGTGCGCCTGCATGGTCTTGCCGAAGCTGACCACCTCCGGCAGCGCGCCCGCGGGCAACGGTCCCGATTCGGCCTCGACCAGGGCGCTGTAGGCGCCGGGGGAGCGGCGCACCGTCTGCGCGGCGTTGTTGATCAGGATGTCCAGCGGGCCCTGGGCGGCGACGTCGTCGGCCAAGGCGACCACCTGGGCCGGGTCGCGCAGATCGATGCCGACGACGCGCAACCGGTGCAACCAGTCGGCGCTGTCGTCCATCGCGGCGAAACGGCGGATGGCGTCGTTGGGGAAACGGGTGGTGATGGTGGTGTGCGCGCCGTCGCGCAGCAATCGCAGCGCGATGTACATGCCGATCTTGGCGCGGCCGCCGGTGAGCAGGGCCCGCCGCCCGGTCAGATCGGTGCGGGCGTCGCGTTTGGTGTGACTGCGCGCCGCGCACTCCGGGCACAACTGGTGGTAGAAGGCGTCGACCCGGGTGTAGCGCTGCTTGCAGATGTAGCAGGGACGCGGGCGGATCAAGGTGCCCGCGCTGGCTCCGCTCGTGCTCGAGCTGATCGGGATGCCCGCGGTCTCGTCATCGATCCGGTTCGGTGAGCCGGTCGCGGTCGCGGCGACCACCTCGCGGTCGGCCGCCGACACCGCCGCGCGCGCCTCGGAGCGGCGCCGCTGCTTGAGTTTCTTGAACATGTGCCCGACCGCACGCTGCACCAGCACCGAGTCGGGATGATCCTTCTCCAACGATCCGGCCTGCTCCAGGACCCGAAGACAGGTCGCGAGGTCCTCGGGGTCAATCATGCTTTCGGCCATCGGGGCTGGGGACATCCTTCATCGAGCTGGGCAGACGACCGGCCCATTGTCGCAAACCCGCCCACCTGGCTGCCCGCGCCCCGGCCGGTACGCCGCGCTCAGTTGCTGCGCGGGGTGATCGCGGCGCGATCGGCGCGCAGATCGTCGACGAAGTTGGCGATCGCCTCCGCGACCAACAAGGGCTCGGTGATCGGCAACCAGTGATCCGCCGGGACGGCGCAGCGCCACAGCTTGTCGACCCAGCGCGCGGAAGCGTCGTAGACGGCGGCCGGGACGAATGGATCGGTGGTGTCGACCAGCAGCTGAACCGGAACCGCTGTCCGCCGCACCCGCGGCTTGCCCAGATGATGCAGCAGATTCGCCTGCGCGATGCGCGCGCCTGCGAGCAGATCGCCGCGCCAGGTGGGCGCGATCCGCGCGGGCAGCGGTGTCACCCCGCCGAGCCGGTCCACGAGCAGGGCGCGCACGCGGGGCGGACAGAGTCTGCGGGCGATCGGACCTGGCGTCAGCGCCCAGCGCGCGCCGTGCACCCACCAGCCGAGGTCGCGCAGCTCACGGCCCGCGTGGGGTGCCAGCGCGCGCAACCACAGACCGAGATGATCGAGGTTGGGACCGGCGATCGCGGTGAACGAGGCGACGCGGGTGTTGGCCCGCTCGTGGCAGACCGCTTCCCACAGCTGCACCGCGCCCCAGCCGTGACCGCACGCGTGCACCGGCCGGTGCGGGCTGGCGGTGTCGATCACCGCGAAGAAGTCCTCCGCCAGCGTGCCGAGGCGATACTGCGACGGTGTGGTGGGAACGGCCGAATCGCCATGGCCGCGTACGTCATAGGTGATGACCCGGAAGCCGTCGGCCAGCAGGGCCGCGACCGTCGACCACACCCGATGGGTGTCGGTCAGGCCGTGCACCAGTACCAGGGGCTCCCCGGCGGCATCACCCCATTCGAAGACGGCGAGTTCGGCGCCGTCGCGGTCGACCGTCCAGGTGCGGTCCGGCCGGGGCGTTTCGGTGGTGTCGAGCAATTCGGTCATGTCGTTACCTCATTCGCTGCCGCTACCGCTCCGATGACACGTCGCCGTCGTGCCCGACGTCGGTGATTCCGATACGGACACTACGAAGGATTGACCCCTGGAGGGAAAGGTGAAACGCCCGAATATGGCGCAGCTCACCGCCGGTGGCGCCGTATGGACGGCGGTGCTTCCGGTCGGCCGCCGGACCGCCCGCCGCCGCGTCCGGCCGGGCCTGGTCACCGGGAGGGGTGAGCGGGCGCGCGCCCCTTGTTGACAACTCGCCAATAGTTCGGGAATCTGGGGCGGAACCGGCGACGGGGCCGGACCGGAGCTAGCAAAGGATCGAGCGATGGCGCGCGCGGCATGGAGTGACGACGAGGTCGAGGCGGTACGAGACCTGGCGAAGACCTTCTTCGAGAAGGAGGTCGTGCCCCATGAGGAGAAATTCGTCGCCCAAGGGCACCCCGACCGCGCGCTGTACAACCGGGCCGGTGAACTCGGCCTGCTGTGCCCGGCGATTCCCGCCGAATACGGCGGTGGCGGCGGCACCTTCGCGCACGAGGCCGCGATCATCGAGGAGCAGGCCCGCGCCGGGGACGGATCGATGGGCATCCCCGTGCACAGCTCGATCATCGCGCCGTACCTGTACGAGTTCGGCTCCGAAGAGCTCAAGCGGCGCGTGCTGCCCAAGGCCGCGAGCGGTGAGATCGTGCTGTCCATCGGCATGACCGAGCCGGGCACCGGGTCGGACCTGCAGAACATCAAGACCCGCGCGGTACGGGAGGGCGACGAGTACGTCATCACCGGCTCGAAGATCTTCATCACCAACGGCTGGCTCTGCGATGGCATCATCATCGCCGCCAAGACCGACCCGACCAAGGGCGCGGCCGGTGTCTCGCTGATCTTCGCCGAAGTCGGCGACGACACCCCCGGCTTCAAGCGCGGGCGCATCCTGAACAAGATCGGCGGCAAGGCCCAGGACACCGCCGAATTGTTCTTCGACGGCCTGCGGGTGCCCGCGTCCAACCTGCTCGGCGCCGCCGAGGGCCAGGGCTTCTATCAGATGATGCAGATGCTCGCGCAGGAGCGCTTGGTCACCGCCATCATCGCGGTCGCGATGATGGAGAAGGCGGTGCAGCTCACCGTCGACTACACCAAGGGCCGCGAAGCGTTCGGCAAACCGCTGTTCGCGATGCAGAACACCAAGTTCGAACTCGCCGAGTGCGCGACCATCACCAAGGTCTCGCGCACCTTCCTCGACGACTGCATCGGCAAACACCTGCGCGGCGAACTCGATATTCCCAGCGCTGCCATGTCGAAGTACTGGCTGACCGATCAGCTCGGTATCGTGGTTGACCGCTGCCTGCAACTGTTCGGCGGCTACGGCTACATGACGGAGTATCCGATTTCCCAGCTCTACACCGGCGCCCGCGTCCTGCGCATCCTCGCGGGCAGCAACGAGGTGATGAAGGATCTCATTGCCCGGTCTCTCTGACACCAGGAGTGCGGCCGCGGACGGTGGCGCCGACCCGGCGCTACCGCGCCGCCGCAGACTCGAACCCGACGAGCGGCGCGCGCAGATTCTCGCCTGCGCGATCGAGATGTTCGGTGAGCGCCCCTACGCGGCCGTCTCCACCGCCGAACTGGCGCAGCGCGCAGGCGTCGCGCGCGGTCTGATCAACCACTATTTCGGCAACAAGCGCGACCTCTACCTCGCGGTGGTCCGGCGCATGGTGACCTTGCCCAAACTCGACAACATGGTGGTGCCCACCGGCAGCTGGCGGGAGCGAGTCGACGCCAGTGTGCGCTGGCTGCTGGACACCATCGCCGAGCACGGCAGCACCTGGGTGAAGGTGACCAGCCACGAGGGCGTCGGCGACGATCCGGAAGTGCAGCAGATCCTCGATGCCGCCGACGACGCGGCGGCCGAGCGCCTGCTGCTGATGGTCGGCCTCGCCGATTCGGCGCACGACGCCGAACTGCGCGCGATGGTGCGCGCCTACGGTGGGCTGGTCAAGGTCGCGGGCCGGGAATGGATCACCCGCGGCACGCTCACCCGCGCGCAGGTGCACGAACTGTTGTGCGACATGTTGCTGACGCTGGTCACCGAATCGCTGCCCAAGGTCGACCGCAGTCAGTGACCCCGAGCCGGCAAATCCTCGGCCCCGCCGCGCCACCGCGGGGTAGCCCGCCCGGTCGACGTCGTCTTATCCGCCACGAATCTTCCTCGGAAGGTTGCGGTCAGGCCGGTGGCCGGTCGACCAGCATGGCCCCGGCTAATACATTCGCGCGAGTTGCGGCACCATGGTTATTACGGCCCGATCACAAAGATTGGTCACTTCGAATCAACTTTTCCCCGCGCGCACCCTATTCTGTGTCGGTATATCGGGGCGGGTCCGGGCAGTCCGAGGTTCCTGCGCGGTGTGTTGGTGTGGAGAGGGACCTGAATGACACGGGCAGAACGGCGTGATACCGATCGCTGGCCGCAAGCGCAGCCTGCGGATCGCTGGCCGGAGCCGGAGCCCGACGACCACTGGGCGGACGACGAGGACGAGCGCTGGCCCGAACAGCCGCCGAGCCGCCGCAGGACCGGGCGACTACGGGTGGAGATCCCGCCGATCGTCAATCCGTACGCGATCGTCGCGCTGGTGGCGGCGCTGCTGGGACTGTTCCCGGTCGCCATCGTGTTCGGCTTCATCGCCTTCAGCCATCCGCGCGGCCGGGTCATGGCGATGTTCGCGCTGCTGCTCGGCGTCGCCGAGATCACCGCGGTGGCCGGGTTCGTCCTGCTGTCCGGCAATTGGTTGCCCGGCGTGATGAACCGCCAGGCCGTGATCGCGCCGACGCCCGTCGCGTCGGTTCCCACGACCGTCGAGCGTCCCGTGGTGACGACCACGACGGCCGCGCCGAGCCCTGCCGTGACCACCCCCTCGACACCGACGGGACCGGTCACGAAAGGTTCGTCCTGCACCGAGGCGCAGCTGGGGCAGATCGGCAACGCCGCCGACGGCGGCACCATGATCTGTCTGAGCACCTCCGGTGGCTACCAGTGGGCCGGTCCGCACGTCGTCGCGACCGCCGTGCAGCAGGCCGGTTCGAAGTGCGACGCCTCGGGCGCGAAGACCGGGCGCACCGCCGACGGCCGAGCCCTGGTGTGCGAGGTCAGCGGCCGCAGCGGCACCTGGGTGCTGTGGACCGAATAGCGCGCGCTATTCGGTCTTCCTGGCGCGGCTCGGCTGCACCCTGGGCGGTTCGTTGGGCATCTTCGGGTATTGCGGGGGCCACGGCGCGTCCATGAGACCGGCCGCCATATCCCGTTCGGACATCTCCAGCAGCGGTGCGATGGACTGGGGCGCCCGGTCGGCCCACGGGTCGCCCGATGCGGCGTAGCGCGCCGGGACGGTCGCGATGGTCAGCTCGTCGGGCACCACCGAATCCAGATCCGCCCAGCTGATCGGCGTGGACACCTGCGCGCCGACTTTCGGCCGCACGCACCAGGCGCCGAAAACGGTCTTGTGCGGCGCGTTCTGATTGAAATCGATGAAGACCCGGTTGCCGCGTTCTTCCTTCCACCACTGCGCGGTGATGTCATCCGGATACCGGCGCTCCAATTCGCGCGCCAGCGCCACCGCGGCGGCCCGCACCTGATAACCGTCCCATTTCGGTTCCAGCGCCGAATAGAGATGCAATCCGCGCGAGCCGGAGGTCTTGACCCAGGATTCGATGCCGAGTTCGGCGAGCAGATCCCTGGCGCGAATCGCGGCGTGGCGGAGATCGGCGAAGGTGATCCCCGGCGACGGATCGAGGTCGATGCGCAGTTCGTCGGAGATCTCCAGGTTGTCGGCGCGATTGGGCCAGACGTGGAATCCGAGGCACCCTTGGTTCACCGCCCACAGGATGTGGGCGAGATCGTGCGCGACGAGAGCGTCGCTGGTGGTGCCGTTCGGTGTGGTGACCTCCACGGTGTGCAGCCAGTCCGGCGCGGATTTCGGCACCCGTTTCTGGAACCAGGACTTGCCCGATGCCCCGTCCGGATACCGCTCCAGCAGCAGGGGTCGTCCGCCCACCACGTTCAGGAACGGTTCGGCGACGGCCTGGTAATAACGCACCAGGTCGAGTTTCGTCTCGCCGCGCTTGGTGAAATAGATCTTGCCCGGATTGCTGATCGTGACGGTGCGGCCGTCGGTCTCGATGTCGACGGACTCGGTCATCGCGCCGCGCCTTCGCCGAACAGCGTGCTCAATTCCGCTGGCGCGACCTCGTCCAGCTGCGCGTAGGTGCACGACTGCGGCGTCCGGTCGTTGCGGAAGCGCACCAGCCTGCCGCCGTGGCGCAGCCGTCCCGACTGCACGTGCTCGTAACGCACCTCGGCGACCAGCTCCGGGCGCAGCGCCTCCCAGGACAGGTCCTTGCCGCCGGTCCAGCGGCTGACGCCGCCGGGCATCTTGCCCTCCGCCGCCGCCTGCGCCGCGGCATCCGCCCAATCCCGCCAGGGATGGTCGGCGAGCGCGTTCTCCCGCAGCGGCGCGAGCTCCTCGACCAACTCCTTGCGCCGGGCCGCGGTGAAACTGCTGGCCACGCCGACGTGGTGCAAGCGGCCCTCGTCGTCGTAGAGTCCGAGCAGCAGCGAGCCGACCCCGGCCCCGTCCTTGTGCCAGCGGAAACCCGCCACCACGCAGTCGGCGGTGCGCTCGTGCTTGACCTTGAGCATGACCCGCTTGTCCTGGAGATAGGCCAGGTCGTCGGATTTGACCATCACCCCGTCGAACCCGGCGCCTTCGAAACGGGTGAACCAGTCCTCGGCCACGTCGGGATCGTGGGTGAGCGGAGTCAGGTGCACGCGCGCGAGCGCGGTGTCCAGGATCGTCTCCAGCAGCCTCCTGCGTTCGACGAACGGCTCCCCGGTCAGATCCTTGTCGCCGAGGGCGAGCAGATCGAAGGCCACGAAACTGGCCGGCGTCTCCGCGGCCAGCTTGGCGACCCGCGACGCGGCCGGATGCAGGCGGTTCTGCAAGGTGTCGAAATCCAGACCCTGTTCGGTGACCACGACGATCTCGCCGTCCACCACGCAGCGGTCGGGCAGCGCCTGCTTCAGCAACTCGGCGACCTCGGGAAAATACCTGGTCAGCGGCCGATCGTTGCGCGAGCCGAGCTCCACTTCGCCGCCGTCGCGGAACACGATGCAGCGGAAGCCGTCCCATTTGGGTTCGTAACTCAGACCGGGCTCGCGGGGCACCGCGGACACGGATTTGGCCAGCATCGGCCGCACTGGTGGCAGCACCGGTAGATCCACGCGATCCTCCTCGGGGTCGATCCTCACCCATACCGACGGAGCGCACGGACCGAACTCATCGGTCTGCGGACTCGACTCGATCGTAGGCGGCCGCCCCGACAGGTTCGTGGACTTCGCCGGTCAGTTCTCCAGCCAGCCGTGCTGGTCGGCGAACGCGGTGAGCCGGTCGCGGATGGTGAGGATCTCGCCCGCCGTGAGCGCGGGGCTCGCGTCCAGGAGCAGCTCGGTGATCAGGCGTTTGTGCTCGGCGACGGTGAGCTGTCCCGAACCCGGCTTGTCCTTCCCCTTGTGCCGCGCCGGGGGCGCCGACGACCCGCCGACCGCACTCAGATTCACCGCCTTGGGGCCGCGATCCCCTTCGGTCACCTCGAACTCGAACACCCGTCCCTGCCGCAACTCGTCCTCGTCCAGGCCGATGTCGTTGACGTGGACGAACACATCGGGTCCACCGTCCTCCGGCCGAATGAATCCGAATCCCCGAGAGCTGTCGAACGACACCAATTTCCCGATGGACACCAACACCCGCTCCTCGTCGCCGTCGCTACTGGGCAACTTTAACGCGCCTTTTCGCCGTCGTCGGAGGAAAGCGCCTTTTGCAACGAATTGAAAACGGTCAGTCCCTGACCGACCATTCCGTTCACCAGTTCGCTCACTCCGTCCGGTCCGTTCAGCACGGTGAGATTCGCGTTCGCCAGCCCGTTCGAGGCCTGCCGCACGATTTCCGGCAGTTGTTCGATCAACAACTGATCCAGCGCGATCCGGTTGTTCGAGGCCGCCGCCTCGGCCTGGATGCGGGTGCGGTCGGCCTCCGCCTCGGCCAGGATGCGCACCCGATCCGCTTCCGCCTGAGCCGGTTTGACGACCTCGGCCTGCAACTGCTGCTCGCGCAGTTCGGCCTCCTTGCGCGCCTGCTCGGCCTGGGCGGTGAGCACCTCCTGCAGCGCCATCGCCTCGGCGAGCGGGCCTGCCTGCGCCGCCTCCGCGTTGGCCTTGTCGATGTCGCGCTGATATTGCGCGCGCAGGATCGCCGTCTCGCGCTGATATTCCGCCTGCCTGCGCTGGGATTCCTGCTCGGCCTGCGCCGCCGCCTGCGCGGCCTGCGACTGCGCGATCTGCGCGTCGCGCTGGACGGCGGCATTGTGCGGCGCGGCGAGCGCGGCGATATAGCCGAGGTTGCCGTCGTCGATGGACTGGATCTGGAAGGAATCCACCCACAGGCCGATATTGCTCATCTCGACCTTCGACGCGACGAGCACTTCGTCGGCCAGTTTCTGGCGCTCCCGGATGATCTCCTCGACCGTCATCGAGCCGACGATCGAACGCAGGTGCCCGGAGAAGATGCGCCCGGTCAGCACCGACATCTCCCGCTCCTGCTCGGAGAGGAACCGCTGGGCGGCGTTCACGATGGACTGGGTGTCGTTGGCGACCTTGAACGCGATCACCGCGCGGACGTCGAGCTGGATCGCCTGCTTGGTGACGCAGCGCTCTTTGATTTCGGATTCGAACATCGCCAGCGACAGGTAGCGGACTTTGCGGAACAGCGGAACGACCCAGGCGCCGCGTCCGATGACGACTTTGAACGGCGCGTTGTCACGGCTCTTGCCGCCGCTGACCAGCATCGCCTCGTCCGGGTCCGGTACGTGGTAACCCAGCACGTCTGTCTCCCTTGCTCGCTCAGGTTTCTGCTGCCGGGTCCGGGGTGAGCGGAATCCACGGGACGACGTCGACGACGCGCCCCGGATGGACCGCGATGACGAGCACGGCCGCACCGGCCGGAATCGGCTCGGTGGACTGTGCGATGTACAGCTCGGTTCCCCCGCGAATCGCGACCAGGACCTCGCCCAGCGTCCCGGCACCTCGGATCGGCGATGTGAGCGTACCCGTCAAACCCACCACCGGGTCGGTCATCGCGTGATCTCCTTCTTCCGGTCACCGGACCGTCACCCTACGTCTCCCGCAGCGCCTTTGGGCGCCGGAGCGGCGCGACGGTGCGGAAAAACGCCGCGGGCGGCGCGGGTATGTTTCTTGCATGGGAGGTCGGCTGGCGCTGGTGGTGGGGTCGGAATGCGCGGCGCTGGGAGAATTGGGTTTCACCGAGGAGCTCGCCAACGGCCTGTACGGAAGCCTGACCGAGGCGGGCGGCTGGCGGCCCGCGATCGATCTGGACGGCCCGGTGCTCAATCCCACTGCCGCGCAACTGTTCGCGGCCGTCGACGCGGCCTTCGCGGCGGCGGCGCAGCGGCAGGCCACCCTGCTGCTGGGCTTCATCGGGCACGGTGTGGCGACGAGTGCGGAGGACTTCTACCTGCTCGGCCACGATTCGCCGGGTGATCCCAACTCGCACAACGCCTTTCACCTGACCCAGGAGATCCGCGAACGGCTCGACCGGGCCGCGCTGGACGGGCTGGTGCTGCTCGTCGACGCCTGCGAGGCCGGTCAGGGTGTGCAGGGCGCCGCGCGCCGGTGGACCGATCTGCTGGCGCAGTCGGGCGGAAGGATGGAATTGCTGGTCGCCTCGGGCGACGGGCCCGCGTACTCGGGTTGCTTCACCAGGACCATGCTCGCCACCTTCGACCTGGGCCTGCCGCTGCGCGGGGAGAACCTGCTGCCCTCGGACCTGGTCGATCCGATCGCCGTGCAGTGCACCCACCAACAGCCGCAACATCTGTCGTTCAGCTCCGGCGCGGTGTCCACGGCACAGGGCGTCGACCCCGGACTGTGGCTGGTGCCGAACACCGCGCGCCACCGCGACGCGGTGAGCGGGCGCTCCGCCGCCGGATTCGTCGACCAGCTCACCCGGCGCCTGCTGCTGACGCCCGACGTGCGCGAGCGTCTCGACGCGATCGTCGACGCCGGCAGCCACCGGCTGCGGGCGGTGCTCGGCCCGGCGGGCGTGGGCAAGTCGACGCTGCTGGCGATGCTGATCCGGCCCAGCCTGGTCGACGGGCTCGCCGTCACCCCCGACTACATCACCGCCGCGGTGTTCCTGACGGTGAACAGTTCGGTGGAGTCCGTGGCGGCGGAGCTGGCCGCGCAACTCGACGCGCGCCTGCCCGGCTTCCGGGAGGCGGCGCGCGCGGCCAGGGCGCACCGGCCCAGGGACGAGTTCGACATCTTCGACATCCTGGTCCGCCGCCCGTTGGCTCGGCTGTCCACCGCGGGCCGCCGGGTCACCCTGGTGTTCGACGGACTGAACCAGCCGCAGGAGGGAACCAGGCGGTTGCTGGTGGCCGCGATCTCCGATCTGACCCGCCGCGAGGATCTCCGGCACGTGCGCGTGATCGTCGGCATCCGGCCCGGCACCGGCGTCGAGGACGATCCGGGGCTGGCGCACATGTACCGGATCGATGTCGCCGAACCGGCGGCCGACGACATCGCCGCCGTGGTGGACTCCGCGCGCGGAACGGCGCCGCTGGGCCCGGTGGACTGGATCGGCTGGATTCAGCGGTTGCTGGCGGAGGCCCCCACGGACGCGAGCGGGTCGCGGGTGGTGGCAGGCGGCTGGCTGGTCGCGAACATGCTGCTCGAGGTCGCTTCGGGACTGACCGACGGCGCGGTCGCCGCCGGGATCGGCCTCGACCGGGTCATCGCGCTGCGGGTGGAGACGGCATTGCGCGGGCTCGATCCCGAAACCGCCGATGACACAGTGACTTTGCTCGGTGTGCTGGTCGCGGCGGGGGTGGGTCCGGTGCTGCCGCTGGAGCTCTTGGACGCGGCACTGTCGTCGCTCGGGGTGGACCTGAGCGCCGCCAGGATCCGCGACATCGCCGTGAATCTCGGCACCCTGGTCACCCGCAGTCATCCCGGCACCGTTCGCGAGTCGCTCGGCGTGACCCACGGTGCGTTCCTGCCCGCGGTGGAGGCGGAATGCCGTCGCCTCGGCGTGCGCATCGCGGACGCGCACCGCGCCCTGGTCGCGGCGATCCAAGCCGACGACAGCGACCGGGCCGCCGACTACGCGCGCGGCGCGGTCGTACGGCACTGCCTGGCCTACGGCGATTCCGCATTGGCCATCGGCTTCCTGGAGAAGCTGGAAACCGGCAGATCGGCCGACGACCGCGACCTGTGGGCCGCTTGGGCGCCGGATTTCGCCGAGCGGCTGGGGCCGGACCATCCCGACACCTTCACCACGCGGGAGCGGTGGGCCTATCACCGCGCCGAGAGCGGCGATCTGGTCGGCGCCGTCGCCGATTTCGAGCAGTTGCTCGCCGACCGGCTGCGGGTGTTCGGCCCCGACGATCCGGCCACCTTGGACACCCGCGACAGGCTGGCCAGCTACCGCGCGCGCTGCGGTGACTACGCGGGCGCGGGAGCGGAGTTCGAACACCTGCTCACCGACCAGCTGCGCCTGCTCGGGCCCGACCATCCCGAAACCCTGCGCACCAGGAACAATCTGGCGTCCAATCGCGGCGACGTCGGCGACTTCGCCGGGGCGATCACGCGGTTCCAGCAGCTGCGCGCCGACCGTGCCCGCGTGCTCGGCGCCGACCATCCGGACACGTTGCGCACCCGCAACAGCCTGGCGTACTGGCGCGCGGGCAGCGGCGATCTCGCGGGCGCACGGGCCGAGTTCGAGCAGCTGGTGGCGGACTACCTGCGCGTCTTCGGCGCCGACCATCCCAATACGCTCGGCGCGCGCAACAATCTCGCGGCATTCCGCGCGCGCAGTGGCGATCTGGCCGGAGCGGGCGCCGAGTTCGCCCGCCTGCTCGACGATCGACTACGGGTGCTCGGCCCAGACCACCCCGACACGCTGCTGACCCGCGGCAAACTGGCCACCTACCGCGCCGACAGCGGCGACCTCGACGGCGCGATCACCGACCTGGAGAAACTGCTCGCCGACCGGCTGCGGGTACTCGGCCCGGATCATCCCGACACCTTCGACACGCGCAACGAACTCGCGGGCTGCCGCGCCAGGCACGGCGACCTGACCCGCGCGGTCGCGGAACTCGAAGTGCTGCTGGTCGCGGAACTCCGCGCCCTCGGCCCCAATCACGCCGCCACCATCCGGACCCAGAACACCCTGGCGTACTGGCGAGACCGATCCGGGACCGACCGTCCGGCCGCACCGGGCGTAACGCGGTGCGGTCAGGAACGGTAGAGCGAGCGGTAGACGGTGAGCATCGCGAGGCAGTGCTCGATGATCTGCTCCCTGGTGGCGCGCAGCGAACCGTTCAGCCACGCCGAGAACATGCCCGCGTTCCCGCTGGCCATGGTCACGGCCGCCAGCCTGCGCTTGACCGGGTCGTCGATGTGCGCGAACAGATGGTCCTGCATGATCCGGGTGAAGACCGGCATCACCGCGAAGGTGGTCTGTCCCAGTCCGGTGCTGGAGTACGGCTCGACCAGGAACAGCCGCGACTTGCGCGGGTCGGCGAGCACCTTGTCCACCAGGATCTCCGACAGCGCGCGGTCGCGGGACGGGTCGTCGGTGGCGGCGAAGGCCGTCATCGGTTCCAGGAATTCCTCGGCGACCTGACGGTAGAGCACGTCCAGCAACTCGTCGCGGCTGGCGAAGCTCTCGTAGAAATAGCGGTCGGTGAGATTGGCCTTGCGGCACACCGCGCGCATGGTGACCCCGCTGGCGCCGGACTCGCCGATCAGATCGAGCGCCGCCTCCAACAGCGCCGCCCGCCGCGTCTCCCTGCGCTCGGTGAGCGTCGTCCCACCCCAGATCCGTGGGCCCCCGTCGTCTGCGTCCTGACCTGTCTGCACGGCCCAACGATAGTGCCTGCGGGCGCGCCCCGGCGCCGCCGCTCACCCGCCCCGCCCTCCCGTGGCTGTCCGAATCGGATGCCACCCGCGCGGCGAGACCTCGCGCCCGTGGGGGATCAGCCGCGTTCCAGCGGCAGTCCCGCATCGCGCCAGCCGACCACCCCGCCGGCCAGGCTGACGGCGTCGTAGCCCGCGCGCCGGGCCCGCGCGGCGAACCGCACCGACAGCTCGCCGACGGGGCAGACGAAGACGACGGGGCGTGAGCGCGGGAACGGGATGCCGTGGCCGAACATGTCGTCGAGCTGGTCGTCGCGGATGTTCAACGCGCCGGGCACGTGCCCGATCCGGTAGGCCATGGCGCCGCGGCTGTCCACGATGGTCGGGCGCCCGGTCCGGTCCAGCTCGGCCAGCTGCTCGGGCGAAAGGCGCGGCACCGCCGCCAGCTCATCGGCGGTGGGCTCCGCTTCGCGTTCGGCGCGGCCGAACCATTCCGGCCTGCGTTTCTTGAAGTACGACAGGTACGGTTCGAGCCGATCGCAGACGATGAACACCGCCACGACCGGATCGTTCGGATCGGTCGCCGACGGATCGAGCGCGCCGAGCGTCCGCAGCGCGGCCGCGTAGCTCGCGCCGCTGGTCGGCCCGGCCAGGACGCCGTAGCCGCTCGCCAGGCGCAGCGTCGCGTCGACGGCCTCGCCCGCCGCCACGGTGACGATCCGGTCGTAGAATTCCGGCTGGAACAGCCCGACATCCCACATCTCGCTCTCCGACCGGATGCCGGGAATGAAGTCCGACCGCTCCGAAACCACCGCGACCGTACGCAACTCGGGATGGTGCTTGCGCAGGTAGGTGGCGGTGCCCCTGGTGGAACCGGTGGTGCCGAGGCCGCCGATCAGATAGTCGATCCTGGTGATGCCGTCGGCCGCGAGGTCGTCGTGGATCTCCCGCCCGGTGCCGTGGTGGTGGGCCTCGATGTTCTTCTCGTTGGTGTACTGCGACAGATGCCGGTACGCGCCGGGCCGCTGGGCCATGGTCGCCTCGATCACCGAGTAGACGTCGTTCGGCGTGGTCGGGTCCGGGCACTCGGACAGGCCGGGCAGCTCCACGATCTCGGTGCCGAACAGCTCCAGCAGATCACGCACCTCGCCCACCTTGATCCGGTTGGTCACCGCGCGCAGGTCGATCCCGTACATCGCGCCGAGCACGCGCAGCGCTTTGGCCGTGTTCCCGCTGGACGCCTCGATGAGCGTGCGCCCCTCGGCGCGGATCTGCTCCAGGTCGTCGCGGAGCATCGCCCAGGCCACCCGGTCCTTGACCGAACCGAACGGGTTGTGCGACTCGAGTTTGGCGTAGAGCTCGACATTCGCCAGCCCGTGCACCGCTGGGTCGAGCCGCAGCAGCGGCGTGTTGCCGATGAGTTCGGTGATGTGGTCGTATCGCATCAGGGGGCCTCGACGGTTCGGACCGGACCGGTGGCAGTGCTGGCGGCGTGTGGCGCGCTGTGCGGCGGCCGAGACGACTCGGCGGAGAAGCCGGGTTCGTAGTCGGCGTCGGGCACGACGCGGAACCCGCCGGACCCACGGGTGACCGCGAGTTTCGGGGGCAGGGGATGCATGGAGGCCGTCGCGGCGGACAAGTCCATGTGGTAGGCGGCGGTATTCGGGAACACCACCGCGTCGCCCGGCCTGGGCTCGGCGGGCAGCCACACCTTGTGATTGGTGATCAGATCGCGCTCCAGGCAGAGCCTTCCGGCGAAGAAGACGCCGACCGGGCCCGTGCCGCGGTCGTCCGCGGTCGCGCCCGCGCCGGGCAGGAGGATCGGATCGACCATGACCTCTTGATCGGCGGGTGTCACCGCATCGCGGCTGAGGTCGACGTGCACCAGCACGCTGCCGTCGGCGACCTCCTTGACGAATTCGACCGTGGCCACGGTGATCCCCGCGTGGTCGACCAGAGCCTTGCCCGGCTCCAGCCACATCCGCAGCAGGTTGTCACCCGCCACCTGCGCCACCGTGCGCCCGCCGTGCCGCTCCAGCGGAGCGTCGAGCAGGTCGGCGAGCATCCGGTCGGCGGGAACGGTGTTGGCGTACTTGTGGAACACCGGTGTGCCGTGCACCGCCCCGCCCGCGACGTGGTAGCCGAAAGTATTGCTGCCCCAGGTCATCGGCTCCCCGCGGCCGAGCAGCCATTCGCGCAGCGCGAGCACGTAGGCGTCGAACCGTTCGGCGTCGGCGGTGAACACCTGCCGGAACCCGCCGCCGATGTCGAGCACCGAAGGCGTGAGCCCGTGCTCGTAGGCGCGCTCGATCAGGCCGAGGCAGGCGTCGATCGCCCGGACGCGCTCGCCGAGGTCCCCGGAGTCCAGGTGGAAGGCGAACCCTAGGAAAGCGACTCGCCCGCGCCGTGCCGACAACAGATCGAAGGCCCGCTCGGCGTGCGCGAGCGGCATCCCGAACCTGCTCACCTGCCCGGTGTCGAAACCGGAGATCCGCAGCAGCACAGGAACTTCCGCTCGCTCGGCGGCCAGTTCCGCGATGCGGCCGAGCTCCCAGAGGTTGTCCACGTTGATCGTGACACCGCGGCCGACGAGGTCGCGCAGGAAGGCTTCCCCCTTCGGCCCGGTGACCTCGATGCGCGCCGGATCGAACCCGGCGGCGATGGCGCTGGACAGCTCGTGCGGTGAGGCGACGTCGATGGCGATGCCTTCGCGTTCGGCGGTGCGGACGAAGGCGCGGGACTGGTTCACCTTGTGCGCGTAGCAGACTCGATACCCGGGAGCGCTTCGCTCCAGCACGGTGCGCAGGCGCAGCAGATTCTCCGCATAGACCTGCGGGAACACCAGATGCGCCGGGGATCCGAATCGCGTCAGCGTCTGCGTCACGCTGCCGGGAGCGTCGAGAAAGGCACGGACGATCGGATGGAGCTTCGCGGGCAGCGTCGGCGTCCACGGCGTCATACGGCGGCTTCCGACGGTTCGGTGGCCGACGCGCGCGGCACGTCGGCGGGGCGCTGCGCGACCGGGTTGTAGCCGCCGTCCCGGATCGCCTCGAACGCGCGGGCCCGATTGCGCGGACTGCGGAACTCGGCCACCACCCGTTTGCTGTCCAGGTCGATCTCCGCCACGCGGATGTCCATCGACTCCAGCACTCCTCCGATCGTGCGGACGCAGTGCTTGCAGGTCATATCGGGCACGTAGAAGACCTGGTCCTCGGCGGTGGCGGCGCGGTCGGCGGTCGCCTCGTCGAGTTCGGCGCTCACCTCCGCGACCGCACAATGGCCCGCGATCTCGATGAACGTCGCGACGAATCGGTCCACCAGCGGGGGGAGGATGCTGACATGCCCGCTGTCGAGCTGATGCGGCATGGCCGCCAGGCAGGCCGGATGGCCGCCCTCCGGCAACAAGGCGTACTGGCGGGAGATCAGGTCCAGGTCGTCGTGATACTTGGCGATCGCCTCGGCCGCCGTGAGACCTTCGACCGTGGTGGCGCGCCGCATCACGGCGTGCGCGTCGGCGATCGTGGCGTCCTTCATCGCGCGCAGGGTCGCCACCGTCTCCGCCGAATAGCGAACGGTGCCGTCGGGCTGCGCGACGAGCGTCACCGGGATCATGCCCCGCCGATACGTCGAGGCCTGCAATTCCCAGAACCAGCGCGTGGCCACCGCGGCGAAGATCCCGGAGACGCGAAGCCCTTCGGCGAATTCGGCGGCATCGCGGTAGGGGGTCTGCGCCGCCAGCAGCGCGTGCTGGGCCAGGACGCGCCCGGCCGCCTCGATGCCGACCCGGAAGATGTCGCGCGGATCGTGGTCGGTGGTCGTGCCCGCCAGCACGGCGTGCTCGTCCGTGCCGAGCGCGGCCACCCGCGCGGCGAAATCGGCGTCGTCGTCCAGCCGGCGCCACAGCGCCAGGACGGTCTCGCGCGTCGCGATCGGCACCGAAGGGCCGAGACCATCGGCGCGGAAGTGCCCGGTATTCGGGATGCCCGCGCTGTCGGTCCACGCGATCCGATGGGTCGCGCTGGTCACCTGGTCCGCGCGGCACGGCCGCATGAACCGCTCCAGATACAGCCGCTGGGAGTAGGTGAGATGGCTGCCCGGCTCGAGACCCAGTGGGGTACAGGTGAATTCGAATCGCCGATGTCGAGGGGACGGAGCCGGTCCGTTGCACAACCCTGCCTGCGCCAGGCCGGTCAGCACCCTGGACGCGGCCCTCCGGTCGTAGCGGGGGATGTCGTTACTCACGTGACCTCCTCGGCGATGGTTCGCACGCACGCGACGAATCGGTCGATCTCGTCGGGCGTGTTGTAGATGTGCGTGCTGACCCGCACCGAGCCCGCGCCGAGGGTGTCGGCGGGGACGCAATGCGCGCCGGTGCGCACCAGGAAACCGAACTCGCTCAGGACGAAACCCGCGTCGGCGGCCGAGATCCCCTCCAGGGTGAAGGAGACGATGCCATAGCCGACCTCGCAGGTCGCGTGCGCGGGGCCGGGCAGGAACTCCAGGCCGGGAATCGGCCGCAGCCCATCGATCAGGCGCAGAGTCAGGGCACGGTTGTGCGCGGCGACGGCGTCGAGGCCGATCGATTCCAGCACCTCCAGCGCACTGCCCAAGGCGAGGATGCCCGGGATGTCGGGTGTGCCGCCTTCCAGCAGCGCCGGCATCGCACCCGGCCGCAGGCCGTCCGGTTCCAGCGTCACACCGGAATTTCCGCCGGGCAGGAACGGCGTCAACCGGTCGTGCACGCGCCGGTGGCAGTACAGAATCCCGGTGCCGGGCGCGCCGAACATCTTGTGCGCGGCGAAGATCGCGAAATCCGCGCCGAGGGCGGTGACGTCGACCGGAAGATGGCCCCCGCTCTGCGAGCAGTCGAAGCACAGCAGGATGGCCGGGTCGATCCGGCCGCGCAATTCCTCCAGAGTGCTCAGACCGCCGTAGACATGATGCAGGTGCCCGGTGGTGATCAGCCGGGTGCGCGGGGTGATCTTGGCGAGGATGTCGTCGGTGTCCGCCTCACCGGCGGCGGTCACCCGGTAGGGAATCAGGTGGACGCGGCGTCCGAACCGGGCGAGCAGCCCGCGCAGGTGCTGCCACGGAAACACGTTCGACGCGTGATCGCTCGCGTTGTAGAGGATCTCGTCGCCGTCGGCGAGCGCGGTCAGGCCCCACGACAGCGCGACGGCGTTGACCGCGGCGGTGGCGCCCGCGGTGAAGACCACCTCGTCCGGATGCTCGGCGCCGATGAACGCGGCGGCGCGTTCGCGGACGCGGGCGATCCGCGCGGTCAGACCGGTGGCCCATGGGTAGGTGCCGCGGCCTGCGTTGGCGGTGCCGTTGCTGTGGTAGCGCTGGATGGTCTCGATCACCGGCAGCGGCTTCTGTGTGGTGGCCGCGCTGTCCAAGTAGACCTCGGCGGCGTCGGCGAGCGCCGGGAACAGCGACCGCACCGCGGTGGGCGCGAATGCCGGCGCTTCCGGCGGCCGTGCGGCGTCCTCCGTTCGCGTCACCGGCGATCTCGGGGTGGGGGACCGCACCGTGACGCTCCCTTCACACCGGTAACTCGGACGTCACCCACGATACGCAATTTCGGTACGGGCTTCGAAGTTTTGTCGTGGACAACGGCTTTCACGACTAGCCTGGACCGCATGCCTCTGACCGTGCAAGAGCGTCAAGAGTTCCTCGCGCAGCCGCATGTCGCGGCGTTCTCGGTGGTCGCGGGCGCCGGTCGCGGCCCCCTCACCGTCCCGATCTGGTATCAGTACAGCCCCGGTGGCGAGGCCTGGATCCTGACCGGTCCGCAGTCGCAGAAAATGCGCTACCTCCGGGAGACGGGGCGGTTCGGTCTGATGGTGCAGCAGGTGGAGCCCACTGTCCGGTACGTGAGCGTGGAAGGCCCGGTCACCCGGACCACTCCGATGACCGACGAGATGCACCGGGAGATGGCCGAGCGGTACCTACCGGCCGCATCGGTGGACGCCTACCTGAAGACGGCCGAGGCCTACGGCGAGCAGGTCGCGGTCTTCCTGCGGCCGGAGCACTGGCTCTCGGCCGACCTGGGCAACGTCAGCGAACTCTAGTACCTGCCCTGCAGGTACTCCACGAGGTGCTCGCGCTCGTCCGCCAATTCCGAGATCGCGCTCTTGACCACGTCGCCGATGCTCACGATGCCGACCAGCCTGCCGTCCTGCACCACGGGAAGGTGCCGGATGCGGTGGTCGGTCATCGTGCGGCGCAGGCCGTCGACCCGGTCGTCGGGCGCGCAGGTGCGCACCACCGAGGTCATGATCGCCAAGACCGGCGTGTCCAGCAGGTCCGCGCCCCACGCGTGCAGACTGCGCACCACGTCGCGTTCGGAGACGATGCCCGCGATCGTGTTGCCGTCGGGGGAGACGACGACCGCGCCGATGTTCCGTTCGGCCAGGGTGGCCAGCAGTGCGCGTACCGTCGTATCGGGCGCGACCGTGGCCACGTCGCTGCCTTTCCTGCGCAGGATCTCCGAAATTCGCATATTTCACCATCCAGACGTCGCGGCACTACCAGGATCGCAAGTTCCCGGCGCGGTGACCAGCACGAATCCGTTACAGGCCACGATCGGGTCACGGTGCGGACGTCACAGGCGGCGGGCGACGCTGCGATCCAGATCCCGGGCCAGCAGCGCGATCGCCGCCTGTGAGATACCCGCCGAGGTCGCCAGGTCGATCGAGGTGAGCTGGGCGATGCGGCGCAGGCGGTAGTCGACGGTGTTCGGGTGCACGTAGAGCTGGCGCGCGGTGAGCTGCCGGTTCATGTCGTTGCCGAGATAGGCGCGCAACGTGTCGAACAGCTCGGGATGGGCGTCGAGCGGGTCGAGAATGGTCGCGATCCGCCGGGTGGCCGGGCCGCTGCGGGTGAGCTGGTACTCCACCGCCAGATCCGACATCTGGTAGAGGCCCGGCGGCCGGACGCCGACGCGCACGAGATTCAGCAGCTCGTGCGCCTGATCCGCCGACTCGGGGATCTGCTCGGTGCCGGTCGGCACGACGGTCGCGGTGAGCGGGACCTCCGCGGCGGCGGCCAGCAGCTCGAGCGTGGCCGCCGTGAGGACGGCCTCGGCCTCGTCGTCCGAGGGAATGAGCAGCGTGCCACCCTTGGCGCTGAGCAGCGCGAGCGCGCGGGAGGCGAACACGGTGGCCAGCTCGGACTGTAGCCTGCGCAGCTTGCGGCGTGCGGCGACGTTCCCGTCGACGCGCGGATCGCGCTCGTCCGGATGCTCCGGGATCGACAGGGCCACAACCTGATACGACTCCGCGATCGGAATGCCCGTCTGCCGGGCCAGCGCCGAGCTGCCGCGACCGCTCAGCAAGGCGGAGGCGAGTGTCTGCGCCGCCGTCTGGTGCTCCTTGGCGACCAGGTGCTGCTCGTCGACGTAGGCGTCCGACACCGCGGCGCTGATCGCCTCGAGCAGTTCGAGCAGCAGATCGGCGGCGACCAGCACCTCGTCGACGTCGTCGGCCTCGGCGGGCGCGGTGACCAGGCCGAAGGCCATGCGCAATCCTTCGTGGTAGGCGCGCAGGATGGTGCTCAGCGGCACGCCTTCCCGCGCCCAGCGAGCCGCGGCCGAGCGCACCGGGCCGAGTTGCTCCTCGTCCGGCACGGTGCGCCGGTCGAACATCTCGGCGGCGAGGTTCAGGCAGCTGCGCGTGAGTTTCGTGACGTCTCCGCGCAATTGCTCCCCGGGCAGGGTGCGGCACGGGGCCATGACGTTCTCGAAATAGCCGACCATCTGCGAGGCCACGCTCTCGGTGTTCTGCAAAGGCACCGACGCCGGCTGTCCACCGATTTCCAGCACCGGGTCGGACGAGTCGGCGGACAGATCCAACGCGGAGTAGGTCATGACGAGTTCGCTCCCCAATGCCACGCCGGGCGTGCGAGAAATCGCGCCCGGGTCGATCGATCACTATACGAAAGGGGCGAATGCACCGGGAGTGATCTGTGAGATCGCTTGGGAAAGCGCCGCGTTCCGTAGTGACGCGAATGCCGGACTATTCGTCGTCCAGCCCGGCTGACAGATACGCGGCGGCCGCCAGCCACTGCCTGCACTGCGGGCCGTGCACCTCGTGCGCGTACAGGATGTCGCGGGCCTGCCGATAGGTGAGGCCGCGGGGCTCCACGCTGCAATCGGTCACGGCCAGTTCGGGTGCGGAGTACGGGCGCGAGGGCTCGGCGCCCGCGCCATCGATGACGGCAACCAGAGGGGAAGTTCGAAATGGCTCGATCATTCGACTACCCCTCGCGTCCGACGTGCGGCGGGGAGGCCGGTGTGCAGGTGGCGCAGGCTCGAACTCCCTGCGTACCTCCCCGATTTCGGGTTCGAGTCTATTCCTCCGTCTCTTGCAAATGCAAGTACATCTGCACGATCGGTCGGAGAAAAAGCGAGCGGCGGCCGCCGGTGCGAGACCGGCGACCGCCGCTGTGCCGCTTGCGGTTTGGTGTCCAGGGGCCTTACGGCTTGCGCGCGACCGCGCCGTAGGCGGAGATCGGCCGGGACTCGCCCACCTCCGTCTCGCCCGCGCGCCACTGCGTGATGGACACGAAGCCCGGATCGACCAGCTCCAGGCCGTCGAAGACAGCCTTGATCTGAGCCTGCGGACGGGGGACATAGGGAGTGCCGCCGGTGCCGGTGTAGTTCTCGCACAGCGTGACATACGCCTTGCTGTCGTCGGTGCCGTCCCACATCACCAGGTAGCTGCCCGACGGAACGGAATCCAGCACGGTGTGCACGATGCGCAGCAGATCGTCGTAGGTCTTGGCATGGCCGAGCACGCCCATGAACATCACGGCGATGGGCTCGTTGAAGTTCAGGACGTGCTTGGCGTCGGCGATGATCCGCTCGGGATCGTGGTAGTCGGCGTCGATGTAGGTGGTGACGCCCTCCGGTGTGGTGGAGGTGAGCAGCGCCCGCGCGTGCGTGAGCACCAGCGGATCGTTGTCCACGTACACGATCCGGGACTCGGGCGCGACGCTCTGGGCTACCTCGTGGGTGTTCTGCATGGTGGGCAGACCCGTCCCGATATCGAGGAACTGGCGGATGCCCTGCTCGCCGGCGAGGTAGCGGACGGCGCGGATGAGGAACTGGCGCGACTGCACCGCCATGGTGGTGATGTCCGGATCCACCTCGATCCCGGCGTCGCCTGCGATGCGGTCGATTTCGTAATAGTCCTTGCCGCCCATCCAGTAGTTCCAGATCCGCGCGGAGTGGGGGATGTCGGTTCGGATGAGGGGGCTGTGGTCTTCGGGCATGAGGGTTGTACTCCTAGGCGAACGGGTCGGCGACGCTGCCGTGCCGGTGGGTGCGTGGGGTCGTCGCGAATGACTGGTACATCCGATGTGCACTGTGACAGTACAAGATTCGCTCTCGTCCAGCGGGCTGGATCGGGGAGCTGATCTCGGTATTTCCGAGTCGAGGCGAGCGCGTTTCACATCTTGCTCCTGACGAGCCCGGCCGCGCGACGGACAGAGGGCGAACTTCGTGCTATCGTCCGGTGTCGGTGCAGATGCAAGAACGTTTGAACGTGCATCTGCACGAACCGAATCGCCTGACTGCGGTAACGGAGGAGTGGGGAAGATGTCGGATACATCCACCAACGAGATCATCGGAACTTGGCGCAAGAGTTCCTTCAGCAATCCGAGCGGCAACTGCGTCGAAGTGGCCGAAACGGCCAACGGCCAGGTGGCAGTGCGTAACTCGCGTGACCCCGAAGGCGGGGTCTTGATCTATACGCGCCCGGAGATCGATGCGTTCGTCCGCGGAGCGAAGGCCGGGGAGTTCGACTATTTGACTAGCTGAGCGGTAACATTGGCGGTCGGTGCGGTGTGTCTCACGACATGTGGTTGTGACACACTGTGGGCAACCCCCGGAGTATCGGAGACGAACTCGATGATCGCTGAACCCGATGACGATGGTCATGTGCAATCCGTTGTCGCGGAACGTGGTCCGACCGTGCTACGCATCGCATTGGGCGGCCAGTTGCGCAAGCTCCGGGAGAAGAAGGGCATCACCCGTGAAGCCGCGGGTGATGCGATCCGGGGATCGCACGCCAAGATCAGTCGTCTCGAGTTGGGCCGTACCGGCTTCAAGGAACGCGACATCCGTGATCTGCTGACCCTGTACGGCGTTCATGATGCCGCGGAGCGCGAGTCGTTCCTCGAGTTGGCCAGGCAGGCCAACGAGCCCGGCTGGTGGCATCGCTACAGCGACCTGCTGCCGCAGTGGTTCGGCACCTACCTCGGTCTGGAACAGGCCGCGAGCAAGATCCGCACCTACGAGTCGCATCTCGTGCCCGGGCTGCTGCAAACGCCCGAATACGCCAGGGCGGTCGTGGCGCTCGGCTACGAGGACGCCGACACGGACCGTCGGGTCGCGGTGCGTCAGCGCAGGCAGGAAATCCTGTTCCGCGCGGACCCGCCAGTGGTCTGGGCGGTGCTCGACGAAGCGGCGTTGGTGCGGCCGGTCGGTGGTCGGCAGGTGCATCGTGAGCAGATGCTGCATCTGGTCCGGCTGGCGAAACTGCCCAACGTGACGATCCAGGTGCTGCCGTTCACCGCGGGTGAGCACGCCGCGGCGGGCAGCTCCTTCAGTATCCTGCGTTTCGCCGAGGCGGAACTGCCGGACATCGTGTATCTCGAACAGTTGACCAGCGCGTTGTATCTCGAGCGGCGGCAAGACCTGGCGCTGTACCTCTCGGTGATGGACCGGCTCAGCGTCCAGGCCTTGCAGCCGGAAAAGTCGATCGCGATCATGGAGAAGTATGCCGAGGGGCACTGAGCCCACCCGGCCGAAGACCCGATGAGCCGAGCGGCCCCCTCCGAATTCGGAGGGGGCCGCTCGGTCGTTCCGTGACCCGCCGGGCTCGGACGGCGGGACGCTCTACTGCTTGATGAAGCTGGAGGCGATTCGCCAGAACGTCGCGGGCTGCAATGCCTCGAGATCCCAGTCGTCGGCCATCGCGTGCGCGGTGGAGACGATCCGGTCGATATCGAAATCGTGCCGAGTCGCCGCCCCGGTGGATTCGACGGCATCGATGACGTATGCCATGGCGGTTTCTCGGGAAAATGTGGTATCGGTATGGCCGCTGCGGGCCGGTAATGTGCTCATATTTCTACCGTTCGCTGGCTGGTCGGCCAGTGCGGTGTCGGCTGATCCGAACCGACCGCCGAAAAGTGGTTGTTCCATTCGAACGCCCCTGTTTGTCTGGCGGCGGCAAACCCACGGCGGCTTCGGCCTTCGGCTCGCCCACGCGGCCTCCCCTGGTGGTCCCCTGTAAAGCGTTGCGGGACCGAGTTTATGCCGCCGTACCTTTCAGATGCAAGCACATCTGCACGATCGATTGCACGTGCGCAGTGGGTATTTCGGCACCGTAAGTTTGCGGAAACGATGCCGGATCCGGAAATTTCAGTCGTGGCCGAAGATGACGTCCGTGCTGTAATCGATCTGTGTACCCGGCTCGACGAATTGGTCGGCCGCGGCGCGCCAGGCAAGGAAATGTTCGGTGAAACGGTGTGCTTCCGCCGCCTCGTCGTCGGTGTAGAGCTGGTAGAGAAAGAATCGGTGCGGGTCCACCCGATCTGCGCAGATGTCGAAGCGCAGACAGCCGGGCTCGGTCCGGACGGAGGCGTCGGCGCTGCGGGATATGGCGGCGAGGAACTCCGCGCGGGAACCGGGGCGGATCTTCATCGAGACGATTCGACTGAACACGGTTGTTCTCCCATCGTGACCATCGCGGTCGATCGGCAAGGGCGGTGGCGTGGCGCACCCCACCTCAGTCGGTCAGCTGTGCAATTGCCTGGCTAATCGGAGTGTCACCCGAGACGAGTTCGAGCGTCAGCCCGAAGGTGTGCGTGGCGGGCAGCAGTCCGGCCAGTACGGCCGCCACGTCCGCGCGCGGGACCTCGCTGCGCCCGACCGGTGGCGGCGCCAGGGTCACCAGTCCGGTGCCGGGGGAGTCGGTGAGGCGGCCGGGGCGCAGGATCGTCCAGTCGAGATCCCTTGCGCGCAGATCCTCTTCGGCCTTGGTCTTCGCGTCGATATACGCGGCCCACACCTCGTCGGTCCCCGGCGCGGGCGGCAGGCCGGCGCCCATCGAGGAGATCTGCAGGAAGCGGCGCACCCCGGTGCGCTCCGCGGTCTCGGCGAGCCGGACCGAGCCGCCCAGGTCGACGGTGTATTTCCGGTCCACGCCGCTGCCCTGCCCTGCGCCGGCGGCGAAAATCGCCGCGTCGCAGCCTTTTACGACGTCCACCAGCTCGTCGGCGTCCGCGTTCTCCAGGTCGCACAGCACCGGCTCCGCGCCGGTGGCGCGCACCTCGGCGGCGTGCTCGGGGTTGCGGATGAGGGCGGCGACCTCGTGGCCGTTCGCGGCGAGCACGGGTGCGAGCAGCAGTGCGATCTTGCCGTGCCCTCCTGCGATGACGACGCGCATGGATGGCTCCTTCCGGTCGGGGCGGCCTCCGCGCTCAGCGCTCGGGGCCGCCGGGATTACAGCGCGCTTCGACGGTGGCCTGATAGCCGACCGCCGGGCGCCACGGTTCCAGGTTCCAGCTCGGCTTGTCCGGCTGGACCAGCCGAGCCCACGCCCAGTGGCAGATAAACTGATCGCGCATGCCGGGTGCGTCCGCGTCCGCCGACTCGGCCACGACCTCCTGCCACGCCCGTTCGTCGGAGCCGGGGAAGGTGGTCCGCCGACCGGCCGGTGTCGGGAAGACGAGCAGCCGGGGACCGTCGATGGTCTCGGTCCAGGCGACATGATCGATCAGCGGCTGTCCCGCGTAGGGGTCGACGGACGGCAGGGCGGCCAGAGGCGATGCGGTGGGGGTCGTCGCGGTCGTCGTGCGGACGGTCGTGGTCGTGGCCGCGGCCGGAGGATCGGACGAGTCGGCGCCACAGGCGACGGTCACGGACACCAGTCCCGTCGCGAGCAGCACGGCGGCGCGACGCCGGGTGACGACGCGACACGGGTACCGCTGCGCCACGGTCGAACCTCCTGTGTTCTCCTCGGCACCGGTTTCCGGCGTGCTCATCCGAGCCTAGCGAGCCGGCGCGGTCCCGGCGAGGGTCCCCGCCCGGGCCACCGATTGTGCTGGCTTGCCGGTGCGGGCGCGGGCGGGGATAGTCGGTCGGTGCGGTGCGGACGGTTCATGGCGGGGGCGGCGGGCGTCGTGGTCTCGATGACGATCGCGGTGGCCGGGGCCGCGGACACCGGGGTGGGTGAGGCGCCCGGCACCGTGACGGACCTGGTGGAACTGGCGGGGCGGCTGCAGGTGGCGGGGGCGGCGAGCGCCGAACGGCTGACGTACTGGTCGCGTGGCCCGCGCGGGCCGATGCTGAGCACCGGAGTGCTGTACCTTCCCGAAGGCACCCCGCCGCAAGAGGGTTGGCCGATCGTCGCCTACGCGCACGGCACCTCGGGGATCGCCGACCAGTGCGCGTTCACGTTGCAACCCCGCGACTACTACCTGTCGTCGGTGTACCCGGATCTGCTGCGCGCGGGCTACGCGGTCGTGATCTCCGACTATGTCGGACTCGGCACTCCCGGCGTGCATCCCTATCTGGACGGCCCGGCCCAGGCCCGCAGCATCATCGACGGCGTACGCGCGGCACGGGCGGTCGCCCCTTCGCTCGGCACGCGCTGGGCGGTGTTCGGTCAGTCGCAGGGCGGGCACGCGGCGCTGTTCACCGCCCGGCTCGCTCCCGCCGACGCGCCGGACCTTGAGCTGCGCGGCGCGGCGGCGACCGGCGCGCCGTCGAATCTGGAGGCGGTGTTCCCGCTGGCCGGTCCGTGGCTGCCGCGGCTGCCGTTGCAGAAGACGACGACCTATTTCGGCATGCTGCTGGCCGGGTTGCGCGCCAGCGCGCCGGAGCTGGACATCGACAGCTATCTGACCCCGGTCGGCCGCGACGTCCTGCGGATCGTGGAAGCGGACTGCGCCGTCGAGGCGGACGCGCAGGTGTCCGGGATCGGCATCGGGGCCATGCTGGCGCGGCCCTTGGACGATCCCGCGCTGCTGGCCGCGGTGCGCGCGATGTTGCACGTGCCGACGAACGGCTACGCGGTGCCGCTGTATCTCGGGCAAGGGCTGGCGGATCTGGAGGTGCCCGCCCCGCTGACGCTCGAGTTGATCGCCGAATTGCGATCCGCGGGTACCGATCTGCGGGTGGGCTGGTATCCCGGCGATCATCTGGGTGCGGCGCGGGAAGCGTTCCCCGACGCGCTCGCCTTCCTGCGCGGTGTGCTCGACCGGCCGTGAGCCCGCTCGCTCAGCGCCAGAGCGATCGGCACGGTAGTCTGCGCAGGCCGGGGCGGACCTGGCCGTCGACGGTGACGGTGAGCCCGGCGTGCGCGGCGGCCGAGGTGAACTCCCACGCTTCGGTCCTGGTGGCCGCGTACTCGAGGACCAGAGCGTCCTCGGGGGTCGGCCCGTCGAAGTAGACGGTGATCCGCTGGGTCGGCGGGTCCTGGGTCTCGTCGCGCTCGGCGAGTCCGCGCACAGTGCCGTCCATGCCACCGTCTCCTTCCCGCCGGCGCGGCAGCCGCGCCGGTAGGACTGACGGTAAGGGGCCGCCACTGCTGAGAACATGTTCCACGTTATCGGCTGGAAATGTCACAGAACGGACGTGGCCTCGTGGGGTACAGTCACCACCCGGGGCGCACCGCGAGCACAGGCCCGGCGACCCAATGTTGTGAACTGTCAACATGATCGCGCCGGGTGGTGTCGCGCGCTGGTCCTGTTGTCGAGGATGAGCACAGTGTCGGATGATTCAGGAGGCACACGTCGATGAGTCAGGGCCCACGTTCGTTGGGTAGGGGAGTGGGGCGAAGACGTCTCGCACGTGCGATCGGAGCGATGGCCGCAGGCTTCGTGCTGGTCGCGAGCATGGCCGGCGCCGCGACCAGCGCGCCGCTGTATCCCGAACCCGATCCTGATCCCTTCTATTCGACCCCGGCGGACATCGCCGATCGCAAGCCCGGCGACGTGCTCGCGACCAGGGTGATGCCGCCGCTGGCGATCTTCCCGGAGACCACGGTGACCGTGATCCGGTTCCGGTCGACGAGTTCGGAGGGCAAACCGATCGCGGCGACCACCACGGTGCTGACACCGAAGGCGCATCGTCCCGACGGCCCGCTGCTGTCGTTCCAGCACATCATCAACGGGCTCGGCTCGGAGTGCTCGGTCTCCCGCGTGCT
Source organism: Nocardia beijingensis NBRC 16342 (assembly GCF_001612785.1). Lineage (GTDB taxonomy): Bacteria > Actinomycetota > Actinomycetes > Mycobacteriales > Mycobacteriaceae > Nocardia > Nocardia beijingensis. The sequence continues at coordinate 255,924 of NZ_BDBC01000012.1, read as the reverse complement.
CTACACCGGTGACCCGAACCTGGTCGTGCGGGAGGCGCCGGGCTGGAACGTGCTGCTGGCGCGCGGCTGGAGCGTGGCGCTGCCCGACCATCTTGGCCCGAATTTCGCCTACGGCGCCGCGAAGCTCGGCGGGCAGATCACGCTCGACGGGATCCGTGCCGTGAAGCAGGTCGCCGAACTCGGGGTGCAGCGCAGCCCGGTGGCGATGGTCGGATACTCCGGCGGCGGGATGGCCACCGCGTGGGCGGCGGCTCTGCAGCCGAAGTACGCCCCGGAACTCGACATCGCGGGCGCGGCCATGGGCGGGGTGCCGATGAATCTGGTGAAGATGCTGGAGGGCCTGGGGCTGAACCCGCATCCGGTGTTCGGTCTGGCGTTCGCCGCCGGGTTCGGGCTGGAGCGCGAGTACCCGACCCGGTTCCCGCTCAGCGACCAGCTGAACGAACGGGGTCTGGCCGCTCGCGCGCAGATCGCCAACAGCTGCACCAACGACATCCTCTCCACGGGAGCGGGCCACGGCGCGCTGGACTTCGCCAAGACGACCTCGATGATCAACGACAACACCGCCCGCGCCGTGGTCGAGGAGAACAGCCTGGAACTCTACGACGGCGTGCCGAAGACGCCGGTGTTCGAATGGCATTCGCCGATCGACGGCCTGATCCCGATCGACGCGGTGGTCAACACCGACAAGCGGTGGTGCGCGGCGGGAGCCAGAGTGCAGACCGAGGAGATCCCGGTTCCGGACCATTTGACCGCGGCGGTGCTCGGCATTCCCGCGGCGCTGAACTGGCTGGACGCCCGTTACCGAGGGGAGCCTGCGCCGAGCAATTGCTGAGCGACGATACGTACACGGCCGAGCCGGGACCCACTCGCGGATAGGGGGTCTCGGCCGGTTGTTGCGATATGGATACGCGACAACACAACTCGGATGCTTTACTGCGTCCAGTCCTGGGCGCTGACGTAGCCTGACGTCCTGGCTCCCGGTCTGACAGGGGACATTTCGGGGGTCGAGGCCAGTCGCCCGGGTGCCAGACGACGTTGCCGTTTCGCACCCGAAGGCGTGTGCCATGAAGATTTCGCGTGCCATTGCTGTGGCATTGCTCGCCGCCAGTTCATTGCTGGCCGTGCCCGCCGCCGCAGAGCCTCCGCCCGCCCCGCCGCCCGGCGGATTGCTGCCCGCGCTGCAGCAACTCATCGATCAGGTGATCCCGCCGCCGCCGATCACGCCGCTGCCCGAGCCGATTTCGCCCACGCACGAGGCGACGACGCTCTCGCCGTCGCTGGCGGCGCTGCGCTCGGCCGCGTTGCCGTCGGCCGTCGGCGACCCGATGTTCGACCTACGGCCCGAGAATCTCGGCGAGTGGGCCGAGGGACAGGTCATCGAGGTCCGCGACGTGCGCGCCACGGCAGCGCCGTTGCTGCTGTTGCCGATCCAGCGTGCGCTGCTGGTGAAGTACCGCACGACCGACGCGCACGGCGCGCCGTCGTACGCCACGGCGACGCTGATCGTCCCCGCCGCAGCGTGGCCAGGGCCGGGACCGCGGCCGGTGGTGGTGAACAACCTGCCCATCGACGCCCTCGGCCGGACCTGCACGCCGGGATACACCCTGGCGCACGGGCTCACCCCCGACACCAGCAGCACCGACTTCCTACCGCCGACGACGCATCTGGCGGCGCTGCGCGGTTACGCCGTGCTGATCCCGGATCACGAGGGCCCGTCGATGGCCTACGCCGAACCCATCGTGGCCGGGCACGCCGTGCTCGACTCGATCCGGGCGGTGCGCGGACTGTTCCCGGAGGAGTTCGGCGCCGCGAAGTTCGGTCTGGCGGGATACTCCGGCGGCGCGATCGCGACGCACGGGGCGGTGAAGCTGATCGACGGCTACGCACCGGAATTGGCGGAGGTGATCGTCGGCGCCGCGCTGGGCGGCGTGCCCGCCGACTTCGAGATCCTGGCCCGCAGCATGAACGGCAACCTCGCCTCGGCGATCTTCATGGGGGCGGTGTTCGGCATCGGCCGCGAGCGGCCGGAGATCCTGGCCGGGATGAACAATCTCGCCCAGTGGGTGGCCACCTCGCCGGTGAAGAACATGTGCGGCAGCAGCTACGGAGCGATCGGTGTGCTGATGCTGCCCATCGACATCGCCGCGAATTTTCCCGATCCGCTGCATTCGGTGCTGGCCGCGGACATCTATCGGGTGACCAAGATGGCCGGTATGCGGTCGGCGACTCCGCTCTACGTCTACAACGGCGAGCAGGAGTTCTGGATCCCCGCCGAGGGTGCGCGCAATCTGTATCTGGAGCAGTGCCGCCTCGGCGTGCCCGCGGTCTACCGCAGTGTGCTCGGCGAGCACATCATCGCGGGTGCGCTCGGTTATCCGGAAGCCATGATGTGGCTCGACGACCGGCTGCGGGGCGTGCCCGCGCCGGATGAGTGCTGACCGGGTGACCGCACCCGGTGATTCGGTAACGCGCGGTGCCCGCGATCGCGATCGAAAACGTATCCCCCCTTTCGGTCCGTATGCCCAGAGCTGGCGAGGGCGCCGCCGCGGCGTCGTCGCGGTTTTCGATACGGTGGGCCGGGCCGTGCGGGGGTGACGGCGCATTCCCGAGAGAGGCACATGAACGACATCACGACCACCGCGTCCGAACAAGCCAAGGCACTGGTGGGGCGGCGCTACCGCCTGACCGACCCGTACGAGGTGGGCCGCGAGAAGATCCGGGAGTTCGCGCGAGCGTTGCGGGACGGTCATCCCGCCCACCGCTACGAAGACGCCGCCGCGGAACTCGGCTTCGACGGGCTCATCGCGCCGCTGACGTTCTCCTCCATCGTCCTCATGCTGATGCAGCGCAGGATGTTCGAGTCCGTGCTCAGCGGCTACGACCTCGGCCAGGTCCTGCAGACCGAGCAGTCGATCCGGGTGCACCGGCCGATCGTCGCGGGCGACGAGGTGCGGTGCGAGTCCTACATCGAATCGTTCCGGCAGTTCGGTGACAAGGATTTCATGGTCACCAGGAACGTGCTGAGCAACCAGCACAAGGAAGTGTTGCAGACCGCGCACACCACCGCGGTGGCGCAGACCGGCGTCGAGCTGGCCGCCGATCTGCGCGCCGCGGTCGACGGCGTGATCATGACCGGGCAGTCGGCCACCGACCGCGCGGACGCGGCGGCCGCGCGCGAAGCCGATGACGACGGCGGACTGGTCGAGGTCTTCGATGAGGTGGCGGCAGCGGAGTCGGCCGACGAGCCGCGCACGCCGCATACTGTCCCGGCATTCGAGGATTTGTCCGTCGGCATGGAACTCGCTCCGCGCACGGTGCCGCTGTCCCGGGGCGACCTGGTGAATTACGCGGGCGTCTCGGGCGATTCGAATCCGATCCACTTCAGCGACGAGGTCGCGCGCAGCGCCGGGCTGCCCGACGTGGTGTCGCACGGACTGCTGACCATGGGTCTCGGCGCCGGGTATCTCACCTCGTGGCTCGGTGATCCGGCCGCCGTCACCCGGTACGGAGTGCGGTTCGCCGGGTTCGCCCCGGTGGCGGCGACCAAAGCGAGCGCGATCGAATTCCGCGGTCGCGTCAAGGAATTGGATCCGGCGCGCCGCGCCGCCACCATCGCGTTGACCGCGACCTGCGGGGACCGCAAGCTGTTCGGTCGCGCGACCGCGGACGTCGTGCTGCGCTGAACCGGGCGTCCGGTCCGCCGCCACGGGTGCCGGCGGGTCGGACCACGGGTCATCTCACCGGTGCTCGGCGGCACGGCAGAACTGTTCGGTAGCAACGTATTTCGTCACGGCTCCGCTCCGGCGGCTCGCGGGCTGCTCGTCGCGTGGCCTTCGACGTCTCGTCGTGCCGAACCGGCGGTCGGGGGCACGAATGGTCCCGGGACCACCGCGGCTCGCGACCGTCCATCGGGTCCGCGGAAACGCGCGGGCGTCCCCGCTGGCGGATGACCTTGCGGATGTGCTTACACCTGCGTATACGCCGCGGTTGGCCGGGTTCGGTGCTGGAGTGCGGGCACCGCGCATGGGAGACTCTGTGCATGCGTGCTTCGGTAGTGCGGCCTCGGAACGAATCCATCGCTCGTAGAACGGCTCCCGCCGTCGAGGGCGGTCCGACCGCCTTACGGATGATCCTCGGCGGGCGGATGCGGCGGCTGCGCGAAGCATGCGGCATCTCGCTCGAGGAAGCGGGCGAGGCGATCCGCGGCTCGCATTCGAAGATCAGTCGCTTGGAATTGGGGCGGACCGGCTTCCGGGAACGGGACCTGGTGGATCTGCTCGCGCTGTACGGCGTCACCGACGAGCAGGAGTGCGCGGAGTTCAAGCGACTGGCCGAGCAGGCGAACACCTCGGGCTGGTGGCAGAGCGACACCGACTGGCTGCCGAAGTGGTTCGACACCTACCTCGGGCTCGAGCACGCCGCTCAGCTGATCCGCTGCTACGAGCCGAGGGTCGTCCCTGAACTGCTGCAGACCCCGGAGTACGCCCGCGCGCTGTTCGTGCTCGCGCATCCGCACGAGGACGAGGAGTCGATCGAGCGGCGCGTGGCCCTGCGTATGCGCCGCCAGGAGATCCTGACCAGGCCGAATCCGCCTCAGATGTGGCTGATCGTCGAGGAGGCGGCGCTGCGGCGCAGGATCGGGGGATCGCAGGTGTGGCTGGACCAGCTCGACCACCTGCTGCGGGTCGCGGAGGCGCCGAACATCACCGTGCAGGTGCTCGCCGATCACGTGGGCGGCCCCGCGGTGTCCGACGGCGCGTTCACCATGCTGCGTTTCGCCGAGTCGGATCTGCCGGACATCGTGTATCTCCAGCAGCTCACCGGCGCGCTGTATCTGGACAAGGACGCCGATCTCGCGGCCTACCGCGCGGTGGCGAACCTGCTGTCGGTGCACGCCGCGCCGCCCGAGTACACCCGCGATCTCATCGCGGCGTTGCGCGAGCGGGAGCCGCGGATCGTCGAGCTGCCGTCGGGTTCGGCCTGATCGACCGGACGTCGCGGCCGATCAGCGCGACCATGATTGCGCGGCGGTACAGGGACTTTCGGCCGTAGAGAACGACAGCGTCACCATGGCAGACTCGGGACATGCGTCCTTCGAACGTACGACAGGCGGCCGATGCGGCGGGGCTCGGCGCCCAGCCGGTGTCCGGGGGCGGCCCCACGGTCCTGCGGATGGTCCTCGGTGGCAGGCTGCGTCGCCTGCGCGAGGCCAAGAACATCACCCGTGAGGCGGCGGGTGAGGCCATTCGCGGGTCGCATTCGAAGATCAGCCGGCTGGAGCTCGGGCGCACCGGCTGCCGGGAACGGGATCTGGTCGACCTGCTCGATCTCTACGAGGTGACCGACCCGGCGGAGCGGGATCGGTACCTGGAACTGGCCAGGCAGGCCAACGCCTCGGGCTGGTGGGCACGGGACAACGACTGGCTGCCGAAATGGTTCGACACCTACCTGGGGCTGGAGCAGGCGGCCCGCCTGATCCGCTGCTACGAACCGCGGGCGGTCCCCGAACTGCTGCAGACCCCGGAGTACGCCCGCGCGCTGCTGACACTGTCGCATCCGGGCGAGCCGGAGGACGCGATCGAACGCCGGGTCGCGCTGCGCATGCGCAGACAGGAGATCCTCACCGGCGCGCACCCACCGCAGGTGTGGCTGCTCATCGAGGAAGCCGCGCTGCGCCGCAGGATCGGCGGCTCGACCGTCTGGCGCGCCCAGCTCGACCGCGTGCTGCGCGCGGCGGAGCAGCCCAACATCACCATCCAGATCCTGGCCGATCATGTGGGCGGCCCCGCGCTCACCGACGGCGCGTTCACCGTCCTGCGTTTCGCCGAGTCGGATCTGCCCGACATCGTGTATCTCCAGCAGCTGACCAGCGCGCTGTATCTGGACAAGATCGCCGACCTGGACGTGTATTACGCGGTGCTGAACCAGCTTTCGCTGCTGGCCCCGTCGCCGGAGCACTCCCGCCGGCTGCTCGAGATCCTGCGCGACGGCGTTCCGCCGACGGTCGACGAACCGGTGGACAACCGGAGAAGCTGACCGGGCCGGTACCGCGCCCCGCCGCCCTGCCCGGTCCTGGCGCATCCGGCGATTCACCGCGCGCGAATCGGGCATTTTCTCTGCGAGGTGATGCGCATGCCGGGGATGAGCGAAGTATTGTCCCATTGGGACAATAGGGGTATGCTCGGAATCATGAGCGACGACGGTGTCGGTCTGGACGGCCGTCGGCTGCGCACTCGGCGCAGCCGCGAGGCGCTGTCGCGCGCGGCGTTCGACCTGCTCACCGAGCGGGGGCTGGACGCGGTGGCGGTCGAGGACATCGCGCTGCGGGCCGGTGTCACCCGGCGCACGTTCAGCAGGCACTTCGCGTCCATCGAAGAGGCGATCCTCGGCGATGTCGACCAAGATGTGCATCTGTTCAACGAAGCCCTGTGCCGTCGTCCCCGCTCCGAGCCGCCCTTGATCGCCTACCGCGGCGCCGTCCACGACTGGCTCGCCACCGAGTACGGCGGTGCCCGTGCGTCGCTGCTCGCCCGCCGCTGGGCGCTGTTCCAGCGTTTCGAGGACGAACCCGAACTGTTCGCCGGCTACCAGCGCATCCGCATCGAAGGACAACGCGAATCGGTCCGGATCATCGCCGCGCGGCTCGGGGTGGATCCGCAGACCGATCCGCGTCCGGCCGTCGCCGTCGGCGCCGGTGCGGGCATGCTGCTCGCGGCGCTGCAGAGCTGGGCGGCGGGCCCTGATCCGATGGGCCTGCCCGGCCTCGTCGAAGAGTTCTTCGACACCCTCGTCACCCTCACCGCCGAATTCCGCAACGAGGAGTCACCGTCATGCCTACCGGGTCGGTGAACATGTACCGCCGCACGTGCCGACGCGTCGGCTTGGATCGAAATCCGCTGCGTCGCGGCGAAGACCGTGTGCAGACCGGGGTGGCGGTGCTGCTGGCCCTGGTGTTCCTGATCGTCGTGCCCATACTGGCGTTGACGGTGGGCGGCCGGGTGTACCGCGTCGAGACGGCCGCGGTGCAAGCCGAGACGGCACGGCTGCACCGGGTCGACGCCACCGTGATCGAAACCGGCAAGGCGCCGCTGTACGCGCCGGTGGTGCCCGCGCGCGTGTCCTGGAAGGACGCCGACGGCGTGGCCCACACGGGCGACTATCAGTCGACCACGGTGGTGGAGCCCGGCTCCACCGTGCCGATCTGGCTGAACGAACGCGGCGCGATCGTCGAGCCGCCGTCGTCGACCCAGCCCGCCAGCAAAGCGGTGATGCTGACCGCCGGTGCGGTGTTCGGCGTTTCGATCCTGTTCGTCGGTTGCTACCTGCTACTGCGCCGCGTACTCGATCGGCGGCGGCTGCGCCGCTGGGAGACCGAGTGGATGACGGCCGATCTCACCTGGGGGCACGGCTGAGCCTTGGTGCGGCGTGCCCGCCGGGCGAGGGTAGGGAACAGGCGCAGCGGGCACGTCGCGTGCCGGGCCGCGACGCGGCGAACGAAGCGGACCCGGCACTGCCCTGAGATTAAGACATGAGCGTGCCGGACGGCCCGATTCGACGCGGATCGCCGGAGATCCCACCATCTGGATCCGGTTGTGTTGTGACACAACATAACCGGATCCATGTTCGGCCTAGACCGGGAAGAGGCTGTGCTTACGCGGGTTGAGTTCGGCGCTCGCCTCTTTCTCGCGCAGCAGGCGCAGCGCCCGGCGGATCTCGAGTCTGGTCTGCGATGGCTCGATCACCGCGTCGATGTAACCGCGCTCGGCGGCGATCCACGGGGTGGCGACCGTCGTGTTGTACTGCTCGATCATGGCGTCGCGCACTGCCGCACGGTGCTGCGGGTCGACCTGCGCGAGCTGCCGCTTGGCGACGATGCTCACCGCGCTCTCCGCGCCCATCACGGCGATGCGTGCGGTCGGCCAGGCCAAGCTGACGTCGGCGCCGAGTTGCTTGCAGCCCATCACGGCGTAGCCGCCGCCGTAGGCTTTGCGGACCACGACGGTCACGATCGGGACGGTCGCCTCGATCACCGCGCGGAAGAACCGGCCGCCGCGCTTGATCACCCCGCTGCGTTCCTCCTCCACGCCGGGCAGCACGCCGGGGGTGTCGACGACGAAGATCAGCGGCAATCCGAAGACATTGCACAAGCGGATGAAATGCGTGGCCTTGTCCGAGCATTTGGCATCGATCGCGCCGCCGAGCACCAGCGGCTGGTTCGCGACCACTCCGACGCTGCGCCCGTCCACCCTGGCGAAGCCGGTGATCAGGTTCTGCGCGGTGGCCGCGCTGATCTCGTGGAAGTCGCCGTCGTCGAACAGGCGCAGCAAGATCTCGTGCATGTCGTAGCCCTGCCGGTCGGCATCGGGAACGATCGAGTCCAGCTCCAGATCGTGCGGCGTGACCTGCGGCTCCAGTCCCGGATTGACGACAGGGCCCGGCTCCAGGCAACTCGTCGGCAGATAGCTCAGATACTTCCTCGCCCAGTCGAAAGCGTCCTGCTCGGTGGCGGCGACGTGGTGGACGGTGCCGGTGGCGGCCTGCGCCTGCGCCCCGCCGAGTTCCTCCATGGTCACCTCCTCGCCGGTGACCTCCTTGATCACCTCGGGACCGGTGACGAACATGTACGACGTCTCGGTCGCGATCAGGATGTCGGTGTTCACCGGTGCGTAGACCGACCCGGCCGCGCATTTGCCGAGCATGATCGACACTTGCGGCACGAAGCCCGACAGCCGTTCCTGGCGGCGGCTCATCAGCGCGTACCAGGCCAGCGAGGTGACCGCGTCCTGGATGCGGGCGCCGCCGGAGTCGTTGATCGCGACGACCGGGCAGGCGTTGCGGGTGGCGAAATCCAGTGCCGCGGCGACCTTGCGCCCGAACATCTCGCCGACCGAGCCGCCGAAGACGGTCTGATCGTGCGCGATCACCACGACCGGCCTGCCGTCGATCCGGCCCCGACCGGTGACCACGCCGTCGCCGTACATCGCTCCCGGTGTGCCCGGCTGGCGCACCAGCGCGCCGATCTCCACGAAACTTCCCGGGTCGAGCAGGGCGCGTACCCGCTCGCGCGCGCTGGGAATGCCCTTGGCCTTGCGTTTCGCGATGCCGCTCTCGCCTGCGGGTTCCTCGGCCAGCTCCAGGATCCCCCGCAGCTCGTCCAGCTTGTCGCGCGTACCGCTCATATGTGTTGTCGCCCTTCAGAACTCGTCGCGACGCCGTACGGCAGCGCGGCGCTCGATGCTATCGGCGGCGCGCGCTGCTGCACAGCGATTCGGAAGATCTCTTGGAACAGCTCACAGGTTTGCCTCTCGATCCAACGGTTCATAGCACGCGAGGGGGCGGACCAGCGTGACGACACGGACTGTGCGGCGTCCCAATCGTGGCCGCGGGTGTCGATGAACCGTCCCCAGAGCGCCGGCAGGGACTACTCACGGCGGTGCCCCCGGATCTAGGGTGGTCTCGACGCAGCGCCGGAAATGCGCGGACGGCGCTGCGTCACATACTCCGGAACGCGGCGGGTCCGCTCCGGGGCTGGACGGGATCCGAATTCCGCGGTGCCGCAGCGGTTCTGTCCGTACGGGATGCCTACCGCGAATTTCCGTCGAAAACCTTGTGATTGCGCCCAACGGGTCGGGCGGCCGCTGATGACTTACCCGATTCAGCGGGACATATCTCGATTCCATCACGATCCGACGCTAACCTTCGGGAGGCATGATGGGCAGCCAGCCGAGAACGAGTACCGAGACGTTGACATCGAAACTCGTCGCACACCTGGCCGGGCGTTCCGGCCGCGACGCGTCCGGCGACGTCGCGACCACGGCGCGGAATTGTCTGGCGGCAGCCGTAGAAATGATCGCTCCGCGTCCGGCGCCCGCGCCGGCGCGGGCGCCGGAGATCGCGGGTTTCGCCGCGCGCTGGGCGCGCGAGGGCATCGCACTGGAAACGGTGCTGGCCGCATATCACGACGAAATTCGCAGCGGATTGGAATCCCTCGCCGACGAGGCCGCCGACGAGCAGAGCGATCATTTTCTGGCGGGTGCGCGACTGGCGGTCCACGTACTGGAGATGGTGACCGTGGCGGCGTCCACCGCCTATGTCGACGAGCACCGCGCGGTCGCGCGGGAACACCAGACCGCGGCTCAGACGCTGGTCTCCGCGTTGCTCGGCGGGCACGCGGTCGGCGAACTCGCCAGGGCGACGGGGATTCCGATCGCACGGTCGTATCAGGTCGTCGCGCTCGGCATTCCGGCGCACCCGGACGAGCGAAGACCCGTCACGGGCACGGACGCCGCGCGGCGCAAGCTGCGCCGGGTGCAGGCCGCACTGGCCGATCCGCTCGGCTCACGGGCGCTTTCGGTGCTGTCCGCGGCGGGCGGCACGGTGCTGGTGCCGCTCGACGACGTGCCCGCCCGGACCGGAACGTTCGCCATGACCGACGACGTGCTCGCCATCGTCGGCGAGGCGGCCGAGGTCCCGCTGACCGCCGCGGTGGCCACCGGCCGCACCGCGCGCATCCCGGAACTGGCCGGTCGCGCGCACGATCTGCTGGACCGGCTGCGGGCGGCGGGCAGGCCACCGGGGCTGTATCGGGTGGCCGACGCCGGTGAGACCCCTGGTTGTGACCTGCCCCAGCCCGGCCATATGGCCATCGTCACCTCGTCCAACGATCGCGTGATCGGTCGTTCCGCCTGATATTCCGCCGCTATCGTCGACTGTGCCCTGATCTCGAGGGTGAGCAAAGGAGTTCGAGTGACCACCGCGTTGTCCGATCGCGATATTCTGCGCGAGCTGGAACCCACCGCAGAACGCCTGCTCAACGACCATCTGCGCAAGGCGAAGTCCTGGAATCCGCACGATTACGTCCCATGGGACGACGGGCGCAATTTCGCCGCCCTCGGCGGAATCGACTGGGAGCCGGGACAATCCACGCTGTCCGAGGTCGCGCAGACCGCGATGATCACCAATCTGCTCACCGAGGACAATCTGCCCTCGTATCACCGGGAGATCTCGGACTCGTTCTCGCTGGACGGTGTATGGGGTACCTGGGTGGGCCGGTGGACCGCCGAGGAGAACCGCCACGCCATCGTGATGCGCGACTATCTGGTCGTCACCAGGGCGGTCGATCCGGTGCTGCTCGAGCAGGCCCGGATGGCGCACATGACCACCGGCTTCGCCACACCCGACGCAGAGCAGCGGTTCCTCCACTCGGTCGTGTACGTCACATTGCAGGAGCTGGCGACCCGGATCAGCCACCGCAACACCGGAACGGCCTGCGGAGAACCGATCGCCGAGCGTATGCTGCAGCGTGTTGCCGCCGACGAGAACCTGCACATGATCTTCTACCGGAACATCAGCGCCGCGGCCATCGACCTGGAGCCGAACGAAGCGCTGCGCGCCATCACCAGCGTGGTCACCCAATTCCAGATGCCGGGGCTGGGCCAGCCCAACTTCCGGCGCAACGCGGTGCTGCTGGCCAAGCACGGCATCTATGACTTGCCCCAGCATCTCGACGTGGTGCTGCGTCCGGTGCTGCGCGCGTGGCGCGTCTTCGAACGCGACGATCTGACCGGCGACGGCGAACGCGCCCGCGAGGAACTGCACGCCCACCTCGAAGACCTGGAGATCCGGGCGCGGCGGTTCGAGGAGCAGCGCGAGCGCGCGGCGGCCAGGCAAGCGGAACGGGCCGCCGCGGCCGGATGAGTCCCCGTGTGCCGATCACCGCGGTGGCGATGGCCCTCATCGCCACCATCGCCGCCGCGCCCGTGCTCGCCGATCCGGCGCCGCGGACCCCGCCGCCCGCCGTCGACCCGGCCATGACCCGCACCGGGCTGCTGTCGATCGAGGACATGGGCGGGGGACACGAACGGCTGTCGATCGCCTCGGCGGCGATGCGCCGGGTCATCACCGTCGACATCCTGCGCGGCGGCGGTGAGGCGCCGCGCCCGGTGCTGTACCTGCTCGACGGCGTCGACGGCGACCCGACGTCGGCGTGGCTGACCAAGGGCGGAGCCGCCGAGTTCTTCGCAGGCGAACCGGTGGACGTGGTGCTCCCCGGCGGCGGCACCGGCAGCATGTACAGCGACTGGGTCCGGCAGGACGCCGCGCTGGGACTCAACCGCTGGGAGACCTTCCTCACCACCGAACTCCCGCCCATCGTCGAATCGCTGCTGCGCACCGACGGGCGCCGTGCCATCGCCGGGGTGTCCATGGGCGCGCAGGCGGCGATGATGCTCGCCCAGCGCCATCCGGGCTGGTATCGCGCCGTCGCCGGGATGAGCGGGTGCTACTCGACCGCCGACCCGCTCGGTCACGCGGTGACCACCATCACGGTCGCCTCGCGCGGCGGCAACGTGAACAATCTCTGGGGTCCGCCCAACTCGCCGGAATGGGCCGCGCACGACAGCCTGGTGCACGCGGAGAATCTGCGTGGCACCGCCATCTACCTCTCGGCGGCCACCGGGCTGCCGACCGGAGCCGATCTGGTGTCGGTCGCGAACTCCCCGTCGGTCGCGGACGCTCTGCAAACCGCGGGCGGCGGGGCGGCGCTGGAAGCGGGCGCGCGGGCCTGCACCGAGCGGTTCGCCGGCCGTCTGTCCGAACTCGGCATTCCCGCGACCCTGGAGTACACCGCGCAGGGCATGCACACCTGGCCGGACTTCCAGGCGCAGCTGCCGAAGGCGTGGCGGGTGCTCGCGCAAGCGCTGGGGCTGCCGACGCCGCCGTGAACCGGCGGAATCAGCGCCGCGCGCTCGCGTTGACATCGATATGACCTCGGCGCTGTCCACTGTCCGGTTCTCCGTCCTCGATCGCTCGCGCGTCCGGCGCGGTCAGAGCCATCCGGACGCGTTGCGGGAGACCGTCGAGTTCGCCCGGCTCGCCGAGCAGTGGGGATATCACCGCTTCTGGGTGTCCGAGCACCACAGTGTGCCGGGCGTCGCGGGTTCGGCGCCGACCGTGCTCGCGGCGGCCGCCGCGGCGGCGACCTCCCGGATCCGGATCGGCACGGGCGGTGTGATGCTGCCCAACCACCAACCGCTGGTGGTCGCCGAGCAGTTCGGCGTCCTGGAATCGCTGTATCCGGGGCGCATCGACATGGGTGTGGGCCGCTCGGTCGGCTTCACCGACGGCGTGCGGCGTGCGCTCGGGCACGGCAAACGCGACGCGGAGGACTTCGACGCCCAGCTCGCCGAACTGCTGGCGTACTTCACCGAGGGCAGGCAGGGCGTGCACGCGTGGCCGGCGGAGGGACTGCGTGTCCCGGCCTTCCTGCTGGCGACCGGGTCGGGCGCCGAGCGCGCCGCACGCTTCGGGCTTCCGCTGGTCATCGCCGCGGTCGGCGGCGAGGATCACATGGCGGAGGCCATCGAGCGCTACCGCGCCCAGTTCCGTCCCGGTGCGGTCGGTGCGGCCCCGTATGTGGTGGTGTCCGCATCGATCGTCATCGCCGACACCACCGCCGAGGCGCATCGGCTGCTGTTGCCGGAGGCGTGGTCGGCCGCGTACTCGCGCACCAGGGGCGAATTCCCGCCCCTGCTGCCGCCCGAGGACATCGAGGCGCGCACCATGACCGAGCGGGAGCGCCGGATCTTCGACGAAGGGTTGCGCGGCCACCTGTACGGCACCGAGGACGAGGTCGCGGACCGCTTGGAGCGACTGGTGCGCCGGACCGGCGCCGACGAGATCCTCGTGCACACCAGCACCTACGATCGCGCCGCCCGGCTGGATTCGCACCGCAGGCTGGCGCAGCTCACCGGCTTGCCGCGGACGGGCGCCCGCGATCGAGCCGATACGGCGGCCTGATCGCCGGTGGCGCACGCCTACGGGAAGCGCACCTCGGCGGCGGCATAGCCGAACAGTCTGCGTCCCTCGGCGCGCGCGTCGAGCGCGACGGTCGCCCGCCGCCTGCGGGTGTCGAGCGAGGTGATCCGGCCGTGGAATTGGATCACCCCCGCGCTCACCGGAGGTACGCGCAGGTAGTGCGTGTTGTGCGCGAACTGCGCGCGGAACCGGGTGACCGCCGCTGGGTCGCCGAGCCAGGAACTCAGGAACGAGGTGGCCAGACCCAGTTTGAGCATGCCGGGGGCGACCACGGTCGGCAGGCCGCTTGCGACCGCGACCCGTTCGTCGAACAGCACCGGATTGGCTTCGCCGGTCACCCCGGCGTAGTTGACCAGATCCCCCCGGGACAGGCGCATGGTCCGGACGGGCAGTTCGTCGCCCACCGAAAGGCCGGCGAAATCGACACGGGGACGCGGGCTCCGGCGCAGCGGCGCCGGGGCGAGGTGATCCGCCGCGGCCGGGACGACGGCGCTGCCTCGGGCCGGTGCGTCCGGGCGGTGCTGACGCATGGCTACTCGGCGCACGGCGTCGGCCAACCCCGGATCGCGTCCGCCGACCCGGGCGAGCAAGGCGCTCGAGCCGGTCTGCACCACGGCGCCGTGCTGGTCGAGCAGCACGCTCTTGATCGCGAGAACGTCGTAATCGCCGAAGTGCCGGAAAGACTCGAAATAGATGTCGCAGGTCAGCCGGTCGCCCGCGATCAGTGGCCTGCCGAAGTCGAAAACCTGGTCGGCGTGCAGAATCCGGGTCGGGTCGTAACCGGTGATCAGCGTGTCCAGGATTTCGCGGTGCACTCTGGTGAGGATTATCGAGCTGAATGTGGCGGGCGCGATAAGTCCGGGAAAGCCGAGTTCGGCCGCGGCGTCCTCGCTGCGATGCGCGGGATGGGAATCCTGGACCGCGCGGGCGAATTCGCGGATCTTCTCCCGTTCCACCTCGTAGCGGAGAGTGGAACGATAACGATGGTCGACGAGTGACCTGGCCTGATCGGCCGGATCAACCGCGGTCTCGTGCATGGTTGCTCCTGTATTGCGAAAACGTGGACGACGGTAGGGCTCTCGTCAGAAGAGCGCCCCGAACCGCCAGGCCAGGGCAGGCACCTGCTCGGGGGTGACGGTGCCGACGACGTCCACCCCCGCGTCGTGGAAGGTGCCCACCGCGCGGTCGATGTGGTCGGCCGAGGTGATCACCACGGCGTCGCGCGCGCCGATCGCGCGCATGACCGCCGCCGAGCGCTCGGCGTTCTGCACGGTCGTGCCCGCCTCCGGTTCGAGATGGACGCGCGCCGCGGGCATGCCGTGCGCGATCAGCCAGTCGGCCATGGCCTGTGCCTCGGTGACACCGTTTCGGGCATTGCCGCCGGTCACGATGATCGGCGAGGCAGGGGCCACCAGGGCCTGCACGTATCCGGCGTGCAGGCGCTCGACCAGTTCGGGGCGCATGCCACCATCGGGCAGCAGCCCGTAGCCGAGCACGACGATGGCGGTCACCGGTCCGCGCGGTATCGGCATGGGCGCGGGAATCGGCGCCTGCGCGGCGGGCGCGGGTTCCGTCTCGGCGGAGCCGGTGCCCTCCGCCGCGGCGGAAGGGAGATGGGTCAGTACGGCGGCGGCGACGACGGCGCCCAGCAGGGTGCGGGCGAGAGGAATCACGATGGCGGACAAGACAACTCCAAGCGGTTAGCCACCGGATGGCCACCGACGGCTGGGGGTGCAGCGTCCTCCATGATGCGGCTGCGGGCCGTTGCGGAACCGTGATCAGCTGGTGATCTGGACAATTCACCGTTTTCGACGTGCACGCTTGTGCCGGACGACCTGTTCACCGAATTCGGGAATTGCCCTTTCTTCTCCTTTGTGCCGTTTCCCTGGTCGCGCCGGAGGTATTCGTGAGGTCTCCAGACGCGCGCGTTCCGCATGGTCGGCCGCGTGCACCGGTTCTAGCGTTGGCCGGGCTCCGGTGCCGTCGACCGGCGCAGGCCGGCGATCGTCGCCGTGCTGGAAGGCGATTCCTGGGAGGCGCACGGTGACCACCGGATGACGTGCTTCCGCCGAGCGGCGTGGCTCGTGCCCTGACTTCGCCCCGCCCGCTCGACGGAAGCGCCGACCGCCACGCGTTACGCTCGCCGGCCGGGATCCCTCGACCCGCCTCGGTCCGGCGCGCATGTCCCCGGCGCGCGGCGGTGTGCCCACCGAGCGGATCCTCGCACCCTCCGCTCGGTGGGCGTCGGGGAGTCCTGCCGGCCAGCGCGGGCATTGACAATATCTCTCCGCGCACTTATGTTGACCGACCTGACAATCGTCGGAAACCCGCTGTGCCCGAACAGGAGCCACGTATGCCGGTAGCCGGTTCGACGCGCAGAGCATTCTTGCGCGCGGCGGGCTCCGGCGCGGCGGCCCTGTCCGCCGCGGCCTGTACCGGATTCGCGACCAGCGGCAACGGCGGCATGATCTTCCTGTCCACCCAGTTCCGTCCCGCCGACGAGGCCGAGCGGTTCCGCGCCCTGCTGGCGGCCGCCGCACCCGGCGTCGGCTACGTGACCATCGAGGAGAGTCCGTTCGCGGGCCAGGTGCGCAGCCAGGTCGACGCGGGCACGACCAGGATCGGCTTGCTCGGCGGTCTGCACGGCGACATCGCGCCACTCGCCGACGGCTACCTGGAAGACCTCACCGGATTGCTCGCCGACCTCGGCGGACGCGGCTGGCGCGCGGAATACCTGAACCTCGCGAAGGTCGGCACCGAACGCACGTGGTACATCCCCTGGGCCACAGCGAGTTACGTCCTCGCCGCGCATGCGGACGCGCTCGAGCACCTGCCGTCCGGCGTCGATGCCGCATCGCTGACCTACGACCAATTCCTCGACTGGGCCGTCGCCGCGCGGCGCGCCAACGGCAATCGCCCCGTGCTCGGGCTGCCCGCCGGCCCCAAGGGCCTGCTGCACCGGTTCGTCCAGGGCTTCCTGCTGCCCTCGTTCACCGGCGGCCAGATCACCACTTTCCGCTCGAAGGAGGCGGTGACGGCGTGGCAGTACCTGCGTGAGCTGTGGGCCAACTGCGCCCCGTCGAGCACGAATTCGGACTTCATGCAGGAGCCGCTCGACAGCGGCGAGGTACGGATGGCCTGGGACCACGTCGTGCGCCTGGTCCACGCGCCCGAGCGCGACCCGCGCGACTGGCGGATGCTTCCCGCGCCGCGGGGCGCGCACGGCCTCGGCTACATGGCCGTGATCGCCGGGCTCGCCATCCCCCGGGGCAGCACGGACCCCGAACTCGCGCAGCGGACGATCAGCACGCTGACCCGTCCGGACACTCAACTGCGACTGCTCCGTTCCAACGGCTTCTTCCCGGCGGTCGATACGGCGATCCCCGCCGACCTGCCCCCGGCCGTCCAGCTCGAAGCCGACGCGGTGCGCAGGCAGCAGGAGGCGCCCGGCGCCGTTCTCTCGCTGCCGCCGGTGGGTCTCGGCCAGCGGGAAGGCGAGGTGAGCAAGGTCTTCAAGGACAGCTTCCGCTCGATCGTGCTCGACGGAGCCGACATCCGCTCCACGCTGGATCAACAGGCCCGGGTGCTGCAAGGCATCCTCGACGAGCTGAAGGTGCCGTGCTGGGCTCCCGACCCGGCCGCCGACCTCTGCCGGGTGGGATGAGCCGTGCTGTCGCGTCTACGCTCCCCGTGGCTCCTGCTGCTGCCGTCGATCGTGCTGATGGCGGCCCTGTTCGGCTGGCCGCTCGTGCAGGCGGTGCTCGAAGCGTTCCGCGGCGGCGGCGGGTTCACCCTCGCCAACTGGGAACGGCTGTTCGACGATCCGTACGTGCTCACCGCCCTGCGCAACACCCTGCTGTTGATCGTCATCGTGGTGCCGGTCCAGCTCGCGCTCGCCGTCGGCATGGCCCTGCTCATGCAGGCCAGGCCACGGTTCGCCGACGGCCACTTCTACCTGTGGTGCCTGCCGCTGGCGATCTCGGAGCTGGCCGCGGGCCTGGTCTGGCTGTCGATCTTCGACAATCGCGGCTACCTGAACTCGCTGCTGGTCGGCATCGGGCTGTCCGAGGACGGCGTGCAGTGGCTCAGCTATCGCAACGCGGGCACCATGCTGCTGGCCGTGGTGGTCGCCGAGGTCTGGCGCGCCACATCGCTGGTGTTCGTCATCGTGGTTGCGGGCGTGCAGATGATCCCGCGCGACTACGACGAGGCCGCGCAGGTGTTCGGAGCCGACCTGTGGCAGCGGCTGCGGCATGTGACGCTGCCGCTGCTCGGGCCGAGCCTGCAAGTGGCGCTGATCCTGCGGACCATCCTCGCGCTGCAGGCTTTCGCCGTGGCACAGGCGTTGACCGGCCGGGACTTCCCGCTGCTGGTCGGCGAGACCTACGAGTGGTACGCGAATCTACAGAACCCCGCCGTCGCCAGCGCCGTCTCGCTGATCGTGCTGGCGATCTCGCTGGCCACCGCGGTGTTCTACCTGCGGGCGGTCCGGCAGCCGGAGCAGGCCCGGTGAGTCCGGACAGCGCGCGGCGCGCACTGCCGCCGATCGACCGCGCACCACTGCGCAGGCGTCGCAGGCGTGCCGTGTGGGTGCAGCTGGCCTGCACGGCGGTGAGCCTGTTCATGGCGCTGCCGATCGTGCTCATCGGACTCGCCGCCGTGTCCTCCCGCGCTGCGCTCACCGAGTTCCCGAAGCCGCTGATTCCCAGCGAGTTCTCCACCGAGACCCTGGTCTCGTTCTTCCGGGCCACGGGAACCGCGGGCGCGCTGGGCAATTCGGTGCTCGTCGGCCTCTACACGGTGTTCTGGTCGCTGGTGATCGGCGCGCCGGCCGGCTACGCGCTGGCCCGCAACGCCTTTCGCGGCAAAGACACCTACCAGGTCTTCATCCTCTTCGTGCGCGCACTGCCCATCGTGGTGCTGTCGGTGCCGCTGGCCACGGTATTCCTGCGGTTCGACGTGTACGACACGGTGTTCGCCGTGACGCTGGTGCACACCACGCTCGCGTTGCCGACCACCGTGCTCATCACGGCGAGCATCTTCGTCGCGGTGCCCCCCGATCTGGAGGAGGCGGCCCAGGTCTTCGGGTGCACTCGGTGGCAGGCCGCGCGCCGGGTCGTGGTGCCGCTGGCGCTGCCGGGGCTGGCCGCGTCGTCGATCTTCACCTTCGTCCTGTCCTGGAACGAGATCCTGGGCGCGACGATCGTGACGCTCGGCCACCGCACGCTGCCCGCGCAGGTGCTCACGGCGCTGGACGAGGCGTCGACCGCCTACCGTTTCGCGGGTGGCTTCGCGCTGATCATCCCGGCGCTGGTGTTCATCTTCGTGATGCGGCGCTACCTGGTGAACATGTGGGGGACGACGCTGAGATGACAGGGGTTCGCCGATGGCAGAGGTGATGGTCCGCGATCTGGTGAAGACCTATCCCGGTGGCACGGCCCGTGCCACCGACGAGGTCTCGCTGGAGATCGCCGACGGCGAGTTCATGGTGCTGCTCGGGCCGTCCGGCTGCGGCAAGACGACCCTGCTGCGCATGATCGCCGGGCTGGAGCTGCCGGACTCCGGGCAGATCGTGATCGGCGGCAAGGACGTCACCTATCTCGAACCGCGACGGCGCAACCTGTCGATGGTGTTCCAGTCCTACGCCGTGTTCCCGAACAAGAAGGTCGCCGACAACATCGGCTTCGGCCTGCGCGTGCACGGCGTGCCCGCCGACGAGATCCGGCGCAAGGTCGCCTGGGCCGCCGAACTGCTGCAGCTGACGCCCTACCTGGACCGGTACCCGGCGCGGCTGTCGGGCGGGCAGCGCCAGCGTGTCGCGGTGGCGCGGGCGATCGTGATGGACGCCGACGTGCTGCTCATGGACGAGCCGCTGTCCAACCTCGACGCCCTGCTGCGGTTGTCGTTCCGTGCCGAGCTGAAAAGGCTGGTCGCGGAGCTGGGCACCACGACCATCTACGTCACCCACGATCAGGTCGAGGCACTGTCGCTGGGCAACCGCGTCGCCGTGCTGCGGGACGGGTCGATCGTCCAGTGCGGCCCGCCGACCGAGGTCTACGACGATCCGGCGACCGAATTCGTCGGCGGGTTCCTCGGCAGCCCGCCGATGAACTTCCTCACCGGCACGGTCGCCGCGACCGAGAACGGGCCGCGCATCGACATCGGCGGCCAATCGCTCACGGTTCCGGCGGCGCTGTCGTCCTTCGTCGGCGGCACGCTCCGGCTGGGTATCCGGCCCGAGGCCATCGTGATGCGCGAAGGCCCCGCTGAGGCGACGGTGCGCGGGGAACTCGAAGTGCTCGAGCCGCTCGGCTCCTCGACCCTGCTCACCACCCGCGTCGGCGGGCAGATCGTGAAAGTGCAAGCAGCGCCCGGCTTCCGCGCCGCCGAGGGCGACACCACGGATTTGTACCTGCCGCCCGACGCATGCCGCTGGTATGACCCGGAGACGGGAATGCTTCTGCAATCCCGGTGATCCGATCACCGGCACGATGCTGGTGCGCAGGCCGTGCACCGACCAGGCCGTCGTCGGCGCTATACGACGGTGGCTCCGGTGACGTAACGCAGCCGCATATCCCAGACCGCGGCGCGCATGCTCAGCCGCATCACGGCCCGCGGGGTGAGCCGGTCGAACATCCGTAGCAGGCGCTGCCAGCGATCGAATCGATCTTGCTCGACGGCGGTCCAGGTGAAGCCGAGCTTGTCGCGCAGCTGTGCCGGGAGGTAGCCGACTGTCATGAACAGATTCCAGTCGCCGAACAGCGCCTGGAACGGTGCGGGAAGGAAGTCCAGGCGGGCGATGCCGACGAGGAATTCGCGCATCCGGTCGTCGAATTCGAGCCGATCGAGGCGGTTGTCCCGATACCGCTGGAAGGCCGCGCGATCAGCGGGCCACATCTCGCGCGGCACTTGCAGGGTGGTCGCGAAGACGGCCGCGGCCCGGTGGACGGCGTCGGGATCGTGGTAGGTGCGGCCACCGCGCAGCCGGCGGGTGTCTTCGAATACCGCGCTCATACAGGCCGCGACCCACAGTTGCAGGTGCGGATCGAACGCGTTGTAGCGCACCGGACTTCGCGACGACGACCGCACCTGAACATGCGCGCTGTCGACCGCCTCACGGTAGATGCGGCGGTCCTGGGCATTGCCCGCGACGGCCACCGCGATGTAGGTCATGGTGGTGCGACCGCGTTTGATCGGGTGCTTGTGGAGGTTGCCGCTGTCGACCTTGCTCTCCATGACACCGTAGGCGACTCCGGAGTCGGCGAGCTGCATCACGACGTTGGCCGCGCCGTAGGCGACTCCGGAGTCGGCGAGCTGCATCACGACGTTGGCCGCGCCGTAGGCCGGCGACAACCATGCCGAGATCTCGTCGGCGAGGAACAGCGTTTCGAGCGCGTCGGTTTCGCGTCGTCTCGCTCGTGGGGTCGTTGACGCGGCTCCCCAGGCCGCGGGGGATGGCTGGACCATGCTTTCGTCCTTCTCCGGCTTCTTCGACGGGACAACGGAAATCAGGGGAGCGCGGCGGTGCGGTGGGCGACCGGATGGCGGATCTTGTCCGGCAACAGCCGATCCAGCATCCGCACCGTGGCGACGGTGCGGTCGAATCGTCTCTCGCGCGCAGGTGACCACGTCAATCCCAGCCGGTCCCGCAACTCGGGCGGCATCATGCCCGCGGTGGTCGATCGGAGCAGTGCCGCCAGCGGAACGGCGAACCCGTTCCACACCGTTTGCGACAGATGGAGTTGCGGCGGCACCGGCATCGGCTTGCGGTCGAGTTCGAGCAGCAGATCGGTGGCGGCATTGCGTTCGAGGACGTCCGCGACCGTGCGCCGGTAGTACGCCCAGAATTCCGCGCGCGTTCGCGGGACGACACGGTCGGGAATGCGCAGGACGCCGGCGAGGTCTCGCCATTCCTGGAACAACGCCTCCTCGCGGTCGGTGTCGACACGTCCGTCGAACACTCGGCGGACCTCCGCCGGGCCCGCGTAACCGGTGGCATGCACCCACAGATAGGCGTCGGCGTTCAGCGCGTGGTAGCGGCGTCCCTGCGCGTCGGTGCCGGAGATGTCGCGGTGCACCTCGCGCAGCCGCAGCCCTTCGGCGATCGCGGCCTCGGACCCGTGGAATCCGTTGACCCGCCGTACCGACGCGAAGGTGCGGGTGATGCGCGCCCACCGATCGCTGAGGAACTCGGAATGATCGATGACGCCCGCGCCGACCACCGGGTGCGCCACTTCCAGAAGCAGCACGGCTCGGCTCGCCAGCACGGTGCGCCAGTCCACGCCCCATCGCCAGGTCGCCGAACCCGGGCCCACGGGACGTAGCGCGGAAGTCGTCACCGGTTCCGGTTTCATCGTCGACATGCTCAGCCGTCTCTTTCGGTGCCGAGTGAGGTCGGAAGACCTGAAGAAGTACGTCTCGCCATCCCGGGGAGGTGCCTGCCACCGTAGGAATGATAGAACGACGTCTTAATTCTATCATTCCCCCTACGTGTTTGCCCAGTGGATATGGATGGAGCGGGGGCTCAACGGCGCGCCCTGGCCTTGTGGCGCAGCGAAGAGTGATGCGCAGGCTGCATGCGATAGAGAAGTCGTAAATGTCTATCAATCGAGCGATGGACTTCGGGCCGCTGACTACGCACTCGATTCCGCGCCGCGATTACCGGGGAACTCCACCGCCGGATCCATGGGGCTCCCGTGCTGCCTGTGGGGCGTCGGCGGCTTGCCGTAGGCAACTGGTTGCGACCCGAGATCGGTATGGGTAGATTCCAACCGATTGCATATTGCAATCAGAAAGGATTCCGATGTCACCACAGGTTCGCGTGCAGAACTTCAACATCTCCAGCGACGGCTACGGCGCCGGGGAAGGGCAGACCTTGGAGCGGCCCTTCGGCCACGCGGATCCAGGCGCGCTGTTCTCCTGGTGCGGCGCCACCGCGCACTGGCCCAACCGGACCGACCCCGGCGGCACCTACGGTCTCGACGACTACTTCACGCGTGACTATCGCAACAACATCGGCGCGGAGATCATGGGGCGCAACAAATTCGGCCCGCAGCGCGGACCGTGGGACAACTACGACTGGCAGGGATGGTGGGGCGACGAGCCGCCGTTCCGCACACCCGTGTTCGTTCTCACCCACCACCCGCGCCCCTCGATCACCCTCGGTGAGACCACGTTCCATTTCCTCGACGCGTCTCCGAAGGAGGCGTTGGCTCGGGCTTTCGAAGCCGCCGACGGTAAGGATGTACGCATCGGTGGCGGTGTTTCCACCGTCCGCGAGTTCCTCGACGCGGACCTGATCGATCAGATGCACATCGCCGTCGCCCCGGTCGTGCTCGGCCGCGGGGAAAGACTGTGGGCCACCCCGGACGAACTCACCGACCGCTTCCATCTGGAACAGGTCCCCAGCTCCAGCGGGGTGGTACACCACTTGTTCTGGCGGCGCTGACTCCTGCCCGCGGAGTTTTCGCCGGGGTGAGCGGCGCCACTTCCCGGGTCAGGCCGAGAACCCGATGTACTCGCAGGACGGCGACGTCATCGAAGCCACGATCGCCACCGACGACAGCGCCATCGATCTGGGCCGCCTGCACACCACGGGACCGGTCCGATGTTCAGAGGCTGCCATCACCGGCCGGGGCGGCCCGCGACCCTGATCCGTCGCGCATCACCGGGGAGCCCCGGCAGCGCGGCGGGGGGCGACGGGGGAGGGGGTGAGTCACCGCGCAGTACTGTGAATCGTTCACCTGCGGGGACGGGTGGCCGGTTGGATGGGAGCACTGAGTACAGATGAACGACGAGCGACAACTCCTCATCCCCGGCGAGACTTGCTGGCAGATCGCCCGGGCCGATCGGCTGGCGTGCATCGTCGACGCGGCGGACTATTTCCGCTATGCCAAGTCCGCGATGCTGCAAGCCCGCAAGCGCATCGTGCTGATCGGTTGGGACTTCGATACCCGGATCAGCTTCGAACCTCGGGACAAGACGCTCGAAGGGCCCGATCGACTGGGTGAATTCCTGTCCTGGCTGCCGAAACAGCGCCCGGATCTCGACATCTACCTGCTGAAATGGAATATCGGCGCGATCGCGGCGATCGGCCGTGGGATGACGCCGATCTTCATCGTCAATTGGATGACCGATCGGCGGTTGCACCTGGAAATGGACGGTGCGCACCCGATCGGGTCGGCGCACCATCAGAAGATCGTCGTGATCGACGACGCGCTCGCGTTCTGCGGTGGTATCGACATGACCGTCGACCGCTGGGACACCAGCGACCATCGGGACGACAACCACTATCGAACCGAGCCGAACGGCACCAGGTACGGACCCTGGCACGACGCGACCACCGCTGTGGACGGCGCCGCGGCGAGGGCGATCGGCGAGTTGGCTCGGGCACGGTGGAAGGCGGCGACGGGACAGCAGTTGGACCCGGTCGACGAGATCGCCGGTGACGCCCCGTGGCCTGCGGGGCTGGAGCCGACGATGCGGTCCGTAGAGGTGGGCATCGCGCGGACCTTCCCCGAGCTCGCCGACCGCGCCGAAGTCCGGGAGGTCGAGGCGTTGTATCTGGCGGCGATCGCGGGCGCCAGGCGGTCGCTGTACATCGAGAGCCAGTATCTGGCCTCACGTACCCTCGCCGAGGCGATGGCGGCGCGGCTGCGCGAGCCGAACGGTCCGGAGATCGTGCTGGTGTTGCCGCGTCACGCCGACGGCTGGCTCGAGCAACAGGCGATGGATGGGGCCCGCCGCCGCCTACTGCGTGTGCTGTGGGAGGCCGATGTCGAGAACCGGCTCGGCGTGTATTACCCCGTCACCGAGGCCGGTGCGCCGATCTATGTGCATGCCAAGGTGCTGGTGATGGATGATCGGCTGTTGCGGGTGGGGTCGTCGAACCTCAACAACCGTTCGATGGGTTTCGACACCGAATGTGACCTCGCGGTCGAGGTCACCCCCGCTACCGCGGACGGTGACCTGCTGCGGGACACCATCCTCGGTATCCGGCGCCAGCTGATCTGCGAACATCTCGATGCCGAGATCGCCGACTTCGACGCCGCGTTCGCCGAGACGTCGTCGCTTCTGCGCACGGTCGAGACGTTGCGCGGTAACGGCCGGACCCTGGTGCGGTTCGAGCCGGCGACTGTCGAGGGCGAGGACAGCCCGCTTGCGGAGAACGAACTGATGGACCCTGAACGCACGCCACCGAGCGTGTGGAACAACCCGTTGCTCAGCTGGAGTTTTCGCAAGCTGAAGGCAGCGAGAGCGGAGCGCCGGTAGATCGTCGCGGTATGCCGGCTGCTTGTGCCGTGCCCTCAGTGGCATCCGGGCCGATTCGTGAGGTGTCCAGATCTGCCGAACCGGGAAACCGTGCCGCCTGCTCCGGTTCTAGCGTTGGCGCAACTCGGTTCGTCGAGCAGCCGAATGGGCGCCGGGACAGACGAACGGTTGGAGGAGACCACGCGATGAAACGAAGTTTCGACGTCGACGCCGGACGTGCCGCCGCACCTGTTGTCGGTCCGGTGCGAGCGCGCGCTGGAATGGGAGTGGTCTGCCGCCCGATGGCGCACGCGCTCGTCGTCCTGGCGGCCGTGTTCGCCGTGACCGCGGGCGTGGTCACGGCGGCAGCGCCCGCGCGGGCCGATGCCGCGTCGATCACCGGTTCGTGGGCGGAGGACGAACGCACGGTGCAGGTGCGGGTGCATTCCGCGGCGATGGGGCAGGACATCATGGTGAAGGTGCTGCGCCCGGCCGACCGTTCGGTCCCGCGGCCGACGTTGTATCTGCTGAACGGGGGCGGCGGGGGTCAGGACAGCGCGACCTGGCAGAAGAACACCGACGTGCTGCGTTTCCTCGCCGACAAGGACGTCAACGTCGTGCAGCCGGTGGGCGGGCGCTGGAGTTACTACACCGATTGGCGCGCGCCCGATCCGAAACTCGGTGTGTACAAATGGAAGACGTTCCTCACCGAGGAGCTGCCACCGCTGATCGACGCCGAGTTCGGCACGACCGGGGTGAACGCCATCGCGGGACTGTCCACCTCCGGTACCTCGGTGCTGCAACTGCCGATCGCCAAACCCGGCCTGTATCAGGCGGTCGCGGCCTACAGCGGGTGCGCGCAGGTCAGCGACCCGATCGGGCGCGAGTTCGTGAAACTCGCGGTGGAGAGCTGGGGCGGCGGCGACACCGAGAACATGTACGGCCCGCCCGACGACCCGATGTGGGCGGCCAATGATCCGTACCTGCACGCGGATCAGCTGCGCGGTATACGCCTGTTCCTGTCCACCGGAACCGGAGTGCCTGGAATGTACGACACTTACAACGGCGAGTATGCCCAGCCAGGACCGCGTGGATATCTGAACCAGCTGGTGTTGGGCGGGTTGATCGAGGCAGCGGTCAATTGGTGTACGCACAATATGCGCGACCGCTTGAACGCTCTCGGCATCCCCGCCACCTACGATTTCCAGCCCACCGGCACGCACTCGTGGGGGTATTGGCAGGAGGCACTCAAGGTTTCATGGCCGGTCTTGGCCGAAGGCCTCGGATTGCCACACTGAGCGACGGCTCCGTGGTCGAGAAGATGATGTGAGCAGCGGCTGGGCGGACCGCCCGTGGACGGGCTCAGTAGGAGGTGACATGCTCGCGCCGACCGGCCGGCGGACCGGCCTGCACAGCTCCGGGGATCCGTGCGGGTTCCGCCCGGAGGCGGCCGTGGCGGGATACTGGCCCGCATGACCCGCGTGCTGGTGGATCCGGACCTCCTTCCGGTCGAGTTGTGCCCGTATCTCGACGCCCTCGTCCGCCGCGCCCGCACCGTCTGCGGGCGCCATCTGGTGAGTGTGTTCGCGGTGGGATCGGTCGCGCTGGCGGACTATCGGCACGAGCGCAGCGACGTCGATGTGGTGATCGTCGTCGCCCCGTCGCTACCTGCGCAGGCCCTGCGTGATCTGGCCGAATCGCTGGCGCATCCGGCGCTGCCCTGCCCGGCGGCCGGGCTCGAACTCGTCGTCTACGGCGCGGATTTCGTCGCCGCACCGTCCAGTGCGGCCGGTTACCTCATGGACCTCAACACCGGTCCGATGTTGCCGAACCGCGTCAGTTTCGATCCGGCCGAATCATCGGCCTTCTGGTACGTCATCGACCGTTCCATCGCACACCAGACCGGGCGTCTTCTGTACGGCACTCCCGTGCGGCAGATCATGGCGGCGCCGTCGCGGCGCGACGTCCACGCCGCGCTCCTGGCTTCGGTTCGCGAACACGCCGGGGGAGCCGGCCATCTGGGCGACAACCGGGTATTGAACGGCTGCCGGGCGGTAGCGTTCTGCCGCACGGGCCGCTGGTCGGCCAAACGCGAAGCCGCGCAGACGATCGCGGCCTCGGAGAAAGACTTCGCCCCCCTCATCGAAACGGCACTGCGCAGCTTCCAACAACCCCGCTCGGCAGCACTCCCACTGCCGACCACCGATGTACGAACCTTCCTGGCTTGGGTAGGGGACCGCGTCGGCGAAGCCGCGACCCGGGCAGCTGGTGATCGCGTGGAAAACCACGGCCTTCCAGAGAGGTAGGAGACTTTCCTTCGAACTCGCAGGGGCAGGACAACCCATCTCGGTCTATCGCCGCTACTGACGGACTCAGCGGGAACATGGAATTTTGAAGATATGCGCATCTAGATATGCAATCGCCAAGATGAGGTCTCTCTGACCCACCACGCAAGGAGGAGGAGCCGAACGTCGGCCGAGCGGGAGAGCGCCGCAGTCGATGCTGCGGCTCCCTTCCCAGAGTATGTAACAGCGGAATCGCTTCACCCGGATAGCAGTGCGTCGCAGCCCCTTTCCCATGGGCAACAGGCGGTCCGGGTCCGGGACCGCCGCGACGTTCATCGCCAGCGTGACAGCGGCGACCGATGCCTTCTACGGATCGGTCGTGCAGCCGTTGCGGGGGTGGGTGCCGCCCGCGCCGAAACAACCGGAACCGGTCGAGGCCGACGCCATGACATCGGTGGACGCCTGAGCCGCGGCTGTCACTGCTCCGGTGCGCCAGCGCTGTGATGCACGCGCACCGGTAGGTCGTCGGCCCAGGGTTGGCGGGTCACCATGTCGGCGACTCGGACTTCGCCGCGCTCGAATTCGCCGGTGGCGGCGTCGACGAGGCGGTATTGCTGGGTCCGGCGGTGGATCGGCTGGGCGTCGAGGAGTACGACGCGCACTTCGCCGGGGCCGAAGTGGCAGCGGCGGTGCAGCGCGGCGATGAGTTGTTCGTTGTGCAGGTGGCCGTCGCCGAAGTTCCAGCCGATGGCGGTGCTGCAGATGCGCTCGCCGTCGGTGAGGGTGTACTCGTCTTCGCGGCCCGGGGGCATGGCGCGGTGGACGAGCGTGAACAAGGCGCGGCCGTGGGTGTTCATGGCACGGAAGGCGTACCCGAGATACATCGGGATCTGCGCCCGATCCTTGCCGTAGAACCGCTCCAGCTGGGCTTGCGGCATGCTGGCGATCGCGACGACGCCTCGGCCGATCTTCTCCGCGGCCGAGGGTTTGACGCACCACATGGTGGTGTCCCAGTTGCCCGCGTAGTAGCGCATGCCCGGCAGGAAGGAAATCTTGCGCGGGAACAGATTTCCGGCGATCACGATGCTCACGATCACGGCGAACAGCACTGCCACCGGCACGGGCTCGCGCAGGCTGCCCAGACCGAGATCGGCGTGCGCGACGAACAACGCGAGGATGCCGAAGATCATGAAGACGTTCCACTCCAGCGGGATGCCCATGGGAATGGCGGTGAGGATCGCCATATGGAAGCACACCATCACGATCGCGGCGATCGTCGTGGGCCAACCGCCGTGGGAGAAGAACAACACCAGCGGAACGCACATCTCGACGACCGTGCCGCCGTGGGCGAAGAGGCGGGACAACGGCCCCGGACGCAGATCGTCGGGGAAGCGTTCGAAGAACGCGCGCTTGAGCGGCTTCGGCCGGAACACCGGACTGTTGGACATCATCGTGGACACCACGAAAGGGAAATGCTTGTTGAGTTTCGAGGTGGCCGCACCCATCCAGATCACGACGAAGATCAGCTTCGCCGCGACGATCGAATCGGCTCCGGGGAGAAGGAAGGCGACCGTGAGGGTGGCGTAGACCTCGCCCCGGGCGGCCAGGAAGATCACCTTGTCGCGTAGCCCGAGTACCGTCAGCAGTCCGAGTACCGCCAGCACCTGCCAGTGCGGCAACAACCCCACGGTGGTGTCCAGTTCCGGTATCGGGCCGGTTCCGTCGGACAGCAACGCCACCGCTGTCATCGCCAAGAGCGCCGCGTACAGCGCGACGTCCACCGGCGTGCGGTTGTCGCCCTTGGTGAGCGGTATCCGTCCTGGCCACGGTGGCAGGCGAATGGTGTTGGGGCGCAACCAGTACAGGATCGAGCCGAACGGTGGGAAGTAGCGGTTGTTGAGCGGGCCGAATCCGCAGCCCAGGCCGACCACCTCGAACAGCAGCGTGTAGAGCACGATCTTCTGGAAGACGATCGGCTCCGACCACCAGGCGCCGATGTCGGTGAACCCGTCGACGCCGTCGGTGGTCAGCACGATCAGCCAGCCGCCGAGCGCGTAGAGGCAGATCTTGCCGACGTAGAACAGGTGCAGTGCCACCGGTGTGCCGAAGCCGACCTCGGCCCAGTGCCTGGCCATGGGGCGGATGCGCTCGGCGCGCGTGCCCTTGCTCCATTCGGCCATGTCGACCACCGGCAGGTCGGGCTCGAGAAATCCCATCAAGCACGCTCCGATCGCGAACGCCGGGGGCGTGGTCCGGGCCCCGAGGTTCCCGATACGGTGACAGGTGAGGCAGTTGCTGTCAACGACTTCCTTTGTCGCGCTCTTCCGTGGGGTCGGGCAGGATCGAAGTCATGGAGCCGATCTCGAAAACGCCGCTACCCACGAGCATCGACGAATTCCGCGTGCTCGCGCGGGCCCGCTTGGCCGCGTTCCCGCGCATCGAGGTCGCCGATCTGCCCGGTGTGCGCCGCGCGGCGGTGGTGCTCTGCGTGGTCGAGGAGCCCGACGGACCACTGTCGGTGATCGTCATCAAGCGGGCCTACCGTGGCCGCAACGCCGGACAGTGGGGTCTGCCCGGTGGCCGCTTGGAGGAAGGCGAGACCGCCGAACAGGCCGCCTTGCGTGAATTGCGCGAGGAATTGGGCCTGGACGCGGCTCCCGATGATCTGCTCGGCGCGCTCGACGACTTCCCCGCGGCATCCGGTTTCACGATCACACCCCTTGTTCTGGCGCTGACCGACGCGACGCGGCTCCGGCCGAATCCGGACGAGGTCTACTCGGCGCACCTGGTCGATCTGGCCCGGGTCGCCGCCGAGGACACCCCGCGCTGGGTGCGCGCCGAGGACGCGGTGCGGCAAGCGGAACTGCGCGACGACACCGCGCCCGCGGGCGAAGCGGGTCTGCTGCAGATGCGGCTCGGGCCGAACATGACCATTCACGCCCCCACCGGCGCGCTGCTGTGGCAATTCCGCGAAGTCGTCCTGCTCGGCACGGACCCCGCGGCGGCCAGAGTCGCCCACTTCGCGCAGCCGCAGTGGACCCACCGGTAGCACCGCGACGCTCGGTGCGCGCCGCCATGGCCGGTTTGCTATCTTGAACATCGTTCAAGTTCTAGGCGGAGGGTTGTCGTGGAGGGTGTCGAGAACTCTCGGGAGCCGAGGGTGGGTGTTTCCGCGCGGGACATGGCGCAGATCGCCGTCTTCGCCGCGCTGATCGCGGCGCTCGGCCTGCCGGGCGCCATCACGGTCGGGTTCAGCGGCGTGCCGATCACGGTGCAGACCCTCGGCGTGATCCTGGCCGGTGCGGTGCTCGGGGCGCGTAACGGGACGGCCGCGGTGGTGGTTTTCCTGGCGCTCACGATGCTCGGCCTGCCGCTGCTGTCCGGTGGGCGTACCGGTCTGACCGCGCTGGCAGGCCCCAGCGCCGGCTATCTGATCGGCTGGATTCCCGCGGCGTTGTTCATCGGACTGGGCACGGCCCGCATCCTGCCCAAATACCCGGTCGCGCTCGGCCTGCTCATCAACGCCGTCGGCGGCCTGGTGATCATCTATCTCTTCGGCATCGCGGGCCTGCTGCTGCGCACCGATCTCGGTGTGCGGGCCGCCATCACCACCAATTTCGCGTTCATTCCCGGTGACCTGCTGAAAGTCGTGGTCGCGACCGTGGTGGCCAAAGGAGTGCACCGCGCGTATCCCGGTGTGATCCGTGCGTAGTCCCGAACTCGGCGGTACCGGCGACGCGCCCGCCGTCGACTTCGGCGGCCACCGCTTCACCTACCGGGAACTCGACCGCGCGATCGAGCGCTGGATCGCCCGCGACCCGGAGGCGGCGGTCTACGACGCGTCGGGCCTTCCGGTTCCGGACGCGCTGATCTGTGTCTGCGCCGCGGCCCGGCGCGGCATCCCGGTCTTCGTGGAGAATCCCGCCGCGCGACCGCAGCGTGCCGGCCTTCCCGCGGCGGCGTTTCTGCTGGTGGCGACGTCGGGCTCGACCGGACGCCCGCGGCCGCTGGCGCGAACGGCCGCCTCCTGGTACGACAGTTTCCCCGCGTTCACGCGGATCACCGGCGTCGAACCGGACGACCGTGTCTTGCTCACCGGACCGCTGCACGCCACCATGCATCTGTTCGGTGCGCTGCACGCGCTGTGGCGCGGCGCGTGCGTCACCGACGACCGGGCACGAGCCACGGTGGTGCACGCGGTTCCCGCGGTACTGCGTGACGTGGTGGCGACCTGCCCGCGTCTGCGCACCGCGATCGTCGCAGGCATCGCGCTCGACGACGGTGCGCTGGCCGCGGCCGGTCATCTGGAGGTCGTGGAGTATTACGGCTCCTCGGAGGTCTCGCTGGTGGCGGCGCGGCGCGTTCCCGAGCCGATGCGGCTGCTCGACGGTGTCGAGGCCGAGGTGCGCGACGGACTGCTCTACGTCCGCTCGCCCTACCGGGTGCTCGGCGCGCCCGACTGGTTCGGCGTCGGCGACCTCGCCGAGCTGGGTGACGACCGTGAGCTGACGGTGCTGGGCAGGGGCGACTGCGCGATCAACGTCGGCGGCACCGTGGTGGTCGCCGAGGAGGTGGAGCGCGTCCTGGAATCGCTCGACGGCGTCGCCGCGGTGGCGGTGGTCGGTTCGCCGCATGCGGTGTTCGGTGAGATCGTCACGGCCGCCGTGCAGTTGGACGGTCGCGCCGGGCTCGACGAGGTGCGGTCGCGAGCGCGTCATGTACTGGCGAAAGAGGCGATGCCCCGCCGGTGGGTGCCGCTGCCCGCGCTGCCGCGCACGGCCGCGGGAAAGGTGGCCAGGGGCGAGCTGAAACACTTGCTGGCATGAACCCGGCCCCCGTTCTGGTAGCGCCGCGCCGCACGCCGATCGGCAACGCGGGCCACGGCTTGTCCGACCTCACCACCACCGATCTGGCCGCTCCCGTGCTGCGCGAGGTGCTGGCGTCCGTGCGCGGGGCAGGCATCGACGCCGAAGTGGACGACGTGGTGCTCGGCAACTGCCTGGGCCCCGGCGGCGATCCCGCCCGGGTCGCTGCCCTGCGCGCGGGGCTGGGCGTGCACGTTCCCGGCGTCACCGTCGACCGGCAGTGCGGTTCCGGCCTCGACGCGGTGATGCAAGCGGCGCTGCGGGTGCGCAGCGGCGCGGACGAACTGCTCCTGGCCGGCGGGGTCGAATCGGCCAGCACCGCGCCGTGGCGCTTCTGGCCGCCCGTGGCGGACGCCGAGCCGGTGCGCTACACCCGCGCCCCCTTCGCGCCACCGGGATTCCCCGATCCCGACATGGGCGTGGCCGCTGACGATCTCGCGCGAGCGCGCGGCATCAGCCGGGAACGGCAGGACGCCTACGCGGCCCGCTCCCACACCCTCGCCGCGGCGGCCGATTTCTCCGCGGAGATCGTGCCGGTCGGCGGCGTGCACCGGGACGAACGCATTCGAGCGGGCATGACCACCGCCCGGCTCGCGCGCCTTCGCCCCAGCTTCGGCGTCGACGGCACCGCCACCGCGGGCAATTCCTGCGGCATCTCCGACGGGGCGGCGGCCATGGCGGTGACCACCGAGACCATAGCGGCCGGGCTGCCCGCCCTGCGGATTCTCGGCTGCGCGGTCGCCGGATCCGACCCGGCGTATCCGGGTCTCGGTCCCGTGCCCGCGATCCGCAAACTGCTGCGCCGCACCGGTTTCGGCGTGGCCGACCTCGGTGTCGTGGAGATCACCGAAGCGTTCGCGTCGGTGGTTCTCGCGGTCGCGGACGAACTGGGACTCGACGAGTCAACGATCTGCCCGCAGGGCGGCGCGATCGCGATGGGGCACCCATGGGGAGCGTCGGGGGCCATCCTGCTGGTGCGCCTGGCGAGTCAGATGCTGTGCGCCGACGGCCCGGCGCTCGGCTTGGCGGCCTGCGCCATCGGCGGTGGGCAGGGCATCGCCGTACTGGTGGAGCGAGTGTCGTGAGTGAGATCGTCTTCGACTCGGTGAGTCACCGCTTCGGTGAGCGGAAGGTACTGCGCGACATAGACTTGCGGATCACCGAGCGCCGCGTGGGCGTCATCGGGTCCAACGGCTCCGGCAAATCGACGCTGGCGCGAATGATCAACGGCTTGCTGGCGCCGAGTTCCGGCACGGTCACGGTGGACGGCCTCGACGCCGCCCGCAAGGGCGCGCAGGTGCGCAGGAAGGTGGGGTTCGTCTTCACCGATCCCGACACCCAGATCGTGATGCCCACGGTGGCCGAGGATCTGGCTTTCTCGCTGCGGCGGTCGGGGTTGCGCAAGCAGGAGATCGCGGCGCGGGTCCAGGAGATCCTGGAGCGTTTCGGGCTGGCGGGCCACGCCGAGCACCCCGCACATCTGTTGTCCGGCGGCCAGAAACAGTTGCTCGCCATCGGCGCGGTCCTGATCCGGCGGCCGGAGGTGATCGTCGCCGACGAGCCGACCACCCTGCTGGATCTGCGGAACGCGAGGGTCGTCGCCGAAGCGCTGGACGCGGTGGATCAGCAGGTGATCGTCGTGACGCATCAGCTGTCGCTGCTGGAGAGCTTCGAACGCGTCATCGTGATCGACGACGGGGCGGTGGTGTTCGACGGAACACCCGGCGACGCCGTCACGGCATACCGGGCGTCGGTCGGATGATCGGCCTGTACCTCGCGGGCGATTCCCCGCTGCACCGGATGCCCGCCGGAGTGAAGCTGGCGCTGCTGCTGGTGTCGATCGTGGCGACGGCGGTGTTCGTGCGCACGCCGTGGGAGGTGCTGGCCGCGGGGGTGGTGGCGGCGGGACTGTTCGCGGTGGCGAGGATTCCGTGGCGGGTCGCGGTGGCTCAACTGCGTCCGTTGGTGTGGATGCTGGTGCTCATCGCCGTGTTCCAAGTGCTGATCACCTCGCCCGCGCGGGCTGCGGTGGTGTGCGGCGTGCTGGTGGTCTCGGTGGCGCTCGCGGCGCTGTTCACCCTCACCACCCGGGTGACCGACATGCTCGACGCCGTCACCCGGTGGCTCGGCCCGCTGCGCCGGGTGGGGGTCGATCCCGAGCGGATCGGCCTGCTGCTGGCGCTGGCCATCCGGTGTGTCCCGCTGCTGGCGGGTATCGTGCACGACGTCGCCGAGGCCAGGCGCGCCCGCGGGCTGCAATGGTCGATGACGGCGCTGGTGACGCCGGTGCTGGTGCGGGCGCTGCGGACGGCCGACGCGATGGGCGACGCCCTGGCCGCGCGAGGAGTGGACGATGACTGAACTGCTCGCCGCGCGGATCGCTCGGCAGGCCGCGGCGCATCCCACGGCGATCGCGGTCATCGCGAAACGCGAACGGGTCGATTACGAGCGGTTCTGGACGAAGGTCCTGCGCACCGCCGCCGGGCTGGACGGCATGCGCCGGGTCGCGGTGCTTCCCACGTCCGATGTCGAATCACTGGTGGCGGTGACCGCGGCGATGCACGCCGGGGTGAGTGTCGTCCTGCTGCACCGCCATCTGCTGCCCGATCAGCTGAGCCGGGTGCTCGCGCTGGCCGGGCCCGGCGCCGTCGTGGCCGCGCCGCACCAGCACCGCCGGCTGCGGCGGCTCGGTTTCGACGGCGTCGTGCGGACCGCCGCCGCACTGGAATCCGAAGGCGCGGTGGGCGGGGCGCGCCCTGGCGCCGAACTGTTGGTGGGGATCACCTCCGGCACCACCGGCGAGCCGAAGCTGTTCGTGCGCGATCAGCTGTCGTGGGCCACGACGCTGGACCGTTCCGACCGCACGTTCGACATCGGTGCGGGGGACCGGGTTTCGGTGCCCGGCGTGCTGGACCACACGCATTTCCTCTACGGCGCGTTGCACGCCTTGACCCGCGGCGCGACGGTCGATCTGCGACCCGTCGCCGACGCGCTGCGAGACGGTGCGACGCAGTTGTATTCGGTGCCGACGATCGCGTGGGACGTGGTGCGGGCGGGAATCGGCCCGGTCGGCGGCGTCCGGGAAGTGCTGTCCTCCGCCGCCCGGTGGCCGCGCGCCGGGCGGCAGGCGCTGCGGGAAGTTCTGCCCGGCGCCTCGCTCGTGCACTTCTACGGTGCATCCGAACTGAGCTTCGTGTCCTTCGATCGCGGGATCGGCAGCGCCGATGAGAAATCGGCGGGCGAACTGT
Source organism: Nocardia beijingensis NBRC 16342 (assembly GCF_001612785.1). GTDB lineage: Bacteria > Actinomycetota > Actinomycetes > Mycobacteriales > Mycobacteriaceae > Nocardia > Nocardia beijingensis. The sequence goes on along the minus strand of NZ_BDBC01000012.1, from coordinate 220,458 downwards.
TCTCCGGCGTCGAGGCCCGCGTCCGCGACGGCTTGGTGTACGTACGCAGCGACATGCTGTTCGACGGCTACCTCACCGCCGACGGCGTGGCGGGCGGTCCCGTCGACGGCTGGATGACGGTCGGCGACCGGGGCGAGGTGATCGGCAACCGCCTGCGGCTGTTCGGCCGGGACAGCGAGATGCTGATCCGGGCGGGTCTGAATGTGGAACCCGCCGCCGTCGAAGCGGCGCTCACGGCGATACCGGGTGTCGCCGAAGCCGCCTGCGTCGGCGTGCCGGACGCGCGCATGGGGGAGGCGCCAGCGGCGGCGATCGTGGTCGGCGCGGGCGCACCGGCTGCCGACGAGATTTGGCGGCGGCTGCGCGCGAGTTTGCCGAGTCCGAGTATGCCGGTGCGGGTTCTGATCGTGGACCGGCTGCCGCGCACGCCGCGGGGCAAACTCTATCGCGCGGCGCTGGTCTCCACGCTGGCCGCGCATCACGCAGGCGATCATCCGGAGACCGATCGCTGACCAGGGCGGGCCGAGGGACGGCGGCGCGCCCTCGTCACCCACGCGCGGCCCTTCAGGCTCCGCGCCGAGACATGCACCTGTTGCCGGGGCACTGACGCGGGACCCGTCATTCACCGGGACGCGGAGATCTTGCCGGGTCACTGACGCGCGGCCGACCTTGGCCGGGACCTGATCACCTCGCCGGGTCACCGATGCGGGACCCGTCATTCACCGGGACACGGTGATCTTGCCGGGTCACCGACGCGCGGCCGACCTTGGCCGAAACCCGATCAACCTCGCCGGGTCACCTTCGCGGCACCGTTCCCTTCACCGGGTCGATGATCGGGCGCGGCGGCTGATTCACCCCCGCGCCGATTCGCTCGATACCGCCGCCGACGCACCGAACCAGGTGGCGTAGAACAGGATCGACAGCGCACCGAGCGCGCCGAGGATCACGACCCCGAACGGGATCGGGTGCGTCGCCATCGGCACGGCGAAGAAGCGGATGCACAGCAGCACCCCGGCGCAGACGGCGACCCCCATGGCCACGATCCGCACGCGCCCGCGGTCCCAGCCCCGATCCGGGTCGCGCAGCGCGGATTCCACCGTCAGGCACAACGCCGCGCCGACGACCAGGTCGACGCCGTAGTGCGCGCCCAGACCCAGCGTCGCGACGAGTGTGCACACCAGCCAGAACGCCCCGCCCCAGCGCAACCACAGCGGTCCTCGCCTGGAGTGGATGAACAGCGACAGCGCCCAGGCGGTGTGCAGCGACGGCATGCAGTTGCGCGGGGTGATGCCGTCGAAGCGCAGCGCATCGATCGAGGACGGCACCGCGGGGACGACATCCGGCCAGACGTCGGCGATCTGGAAGCCGAGCCCCTGCGGTCCGTAGGCGAGCACCGGCCCGACCACCGGGAAGGCCACGTACCAGATCGGCCCGACCACGCCGAGCGTCAGGAAGGTGCGCACCAGGTAGTGCCGTGGCCAGCCGCCCGTCGTCACGCCGCGCAACTGCCATGCCGCGACCAGCACGGCCGCCAGCGGAAGCTCGAAATACACCCAGCGCACCACACCCGTCGCCACCGGTCCCGCCACCTCGAGCGCGTGCCCGACCAGCCAGGACGGGCTGCCGAGGGCGCGGTCGGCGACCTGCACGTACGGATCGAGAACCATCGGGCAGGCCCACGCGGTGACGTCCAGCCAGATCTCGCTGATCTTCGTCGCCGCGATCAGCAGCGCGCCGAAGGCGATGGTGCGCAACGCCGTGCGGCGTCGCTGCCCGTCCCACCGCACGAACGCGAGCACCGCCAGGGCGGTGAGAATGATGGTCGGACCGTTGCCGACGGTGAACGGACGCCCCTCGACCGTCCTGATCACGACGAACAGCAGGTCGACGGCGACGGCCGCGGCGACGGCGCCGACGCGTGCGCGCGCCGTGATCCCGACCAGGGCCAGCAGGAATCCCGCCCATGGTGTGGTCGCCGACTTCGGCGTTCCCGCATAGTCACGCGCCAGGCTGGTCAACGGTCCAAGCGCCCCGATGTGCGCGGCCATGAGTTCACCGCCGACGAGGGCGAGCACGATGACCGCGACACCGCACCACACGACCACCGGCCGCAACCGACGCTCGCGGAGCTCTTCGATACCCACTCGCTCGCCCGGTGGGGTCAAGCTCCCCTGCACGTCGTTCACAAGCACCGGGACATCGTAAACGCGACATTAACGGCATATGGACGGGGAGATGCCCGGTGTGGGCCGGGCCATGGGCAAAGCGCTGATCGGTACGTCGCCGACGCGGCAATGTCCACCGGAGCCGCTCGGTGGTGAACGGCTACGGTGTCGCCGCCTCGCCCAGTGGGGCGTGGCGCTGCCACGGACGGATGCGCTCCAGTTGCGCGGCGACCGCGAGCAACGTCGTTTCGCCGCCGGGCGCCGCGGCGAACTGCACACCGATGGGCAGTCCGGTGTCCGACAGCCCGGCGGGAACGGATATCGCCGGGTAGCGAACCGTGTTGAACGGCGGCGTGAACGGGATGAAGCGCGGCACGTCGAGCAGGCTTCGCACAAAGCCTTTTCCGGTGAAGGATCCGACCGGCACCGGCGGGGTCGCCAAGGTGGGAGTGAGCAGCAGGTCGTGTTCGGTGAACCACGCGGCGAATCGTTCGGACTGCCGGGGCGGGGGAGCGTCGGGCACGCGGTGCAGCCGGCCGATCACCCGTCCGGCGCGGGCTACCTTGCGGGTCAGCGGTTCCAAGAGGTCGGCGCTGAGGTCGGTGGTGTCCTCGGCGACGCCGGAGAGGTAGCGGGCGAGGAAGCCGAGCGCGTCCTGCGGCCGCCACGGCGGCGCCGCCTCGGTGACGGTGTGGCCTGCCGCGCGCAGCGCTTCGGCCGTCGCCAGCATGGTCGCGCGCACCTGCGGGTCGACGGACGCGCCGAGAACCGGTGGCTCGGTGGTCATGCCGATCCGCAGGGGCCGCTCGGGTGCGGCCGGTGCCGGATAGCGGTCGTCGGTGAGCACACCGAGGAGCAGGGCGGCGTCGGACACCGTGGTGGCCAGCGGTCCGAACGTCGATATGCCGAGCCAGTTGGAGCCGAGTTCGGGCGGGCGCGCGATCACGCCGTCGCCGGGCTTGAGCCCGACGAGCCCGCAGCACGACGACGGGATGCGGATCGAGCCGCCGCCGTCGGAACCGATTGCCAGCGCGGCCATCCCGGCGGCGACGGCCGCGGCGCCGCCGCCGGTGGAGCCGCCAGGAGTGTGCGTCAGACGCCACGGGTTGCGGGTGATGCCGTGCGCGGCGCTCTCGGTGACCGGCCACTGGCACAGCTCGGGCACGTTGGTCTTGCCGATCAGCAGCGCACCCGCGGCACGCAACCTGCGGACCAGCTCGGTGTCGGACTCGGCCGCGGTCTGCCGCGCCGCGCGCGACCCGTGGCCGGTCACGCACCCGGCGAGGTCGAGATTGTCCTTGACCGCCACCGGGACTCCGGCGAGCGGAAGGTCGGCGAGATCGCCGCGGGTGGCCAGCGCGCGGGCTTCGCGGCGGACCTGCTCGTGGCGCACGATCCGGAAGGCGTTGATCCGTGTGTCCAGTGCGGCGATGCGGGCCAGGTGCTCGTCGGCCACCTCGAGCGGGGACACCGTCCGGCTCCGCACTCCCGCCGCGATCTCACCGGCCGACGCGCCTGCCCATGTCATCGCAACCTCCTGGGTACCTCTGGTCGCGACGATCGGGGCTGTGCCGCCACCGGCCTGTGGAACTCGTGGCTCACGGTAACCGCCAGGGGGTGACGCCACAACGCTCCGCGGCTTGCCGCTCGGGGGAACGAGCGGCCGCGCATCGGCGAATCCGTGACCGCGCCGGCCGGGCGATCAGGTCGTGCGATACGTGCGGGCGACCAGTGCCGAGCGCAGGTACCACAGTCCCGACGGCTGGGACGGGTCGAATCCGGTGAGCTGACCGATCCGCTTGAGCCGGTAGTCGACGGTGTTGGTGTGCACGTGCAGCACGCGTGCCGTGCGCTGCCGGTTGAGGTTGTTGGCGATGTGCCGTTGCAACGTCTCAAGCAGTTCCGGGTGCGCGTCCAGCGGATCCAGCAGCGAGCCGAGGTACTCGCGGCCCGGCCCCGGTCTGGTCAGCTGATATTCCAGTGCCAGCTCGTCGAAGCGGTAGAGCCCGGCCACCGCCTCCAATCGCTGCACCATGTCGAGCAGTTCGTGCGCCTGATCGGCGGCGGTGGGGATCTTCTCGGGGGTGGCCTCAACCATGGTCGCGGTGACGCCCACCTGCGCGGCGTGCGACAGCTGGGTGACCAGGGCGTCGAGCTGCTCGTTGTCCAGATGACCGGACGGGATGAGTACCGTGCCGCCGTCCACGCTCAGCAGCGACAGCGCGGCCTCGCCGCAGCGCGTGGCCAGCTCGGCCTGCACCCTGCGCAGTTTTCTGCGGGCGACGACCTTGCCGTCCACCATCGGGTTGCGTTCCTCGCGGTGCGGCGGGATCGCCACGGCCAGAACGGCATACGAAGGCGCGATGGCGATGCCGCATTCGCGCGCCATGGTCGAGGTGCTGTGCCCGCCGAGTAGCGCGGAGGTCAGCGTGTGCACGGCGGTGTGGTGCTCGCTGACCACCGCGCGCAGCTCGCGGACGTAGGCCATGGAGACGGCCGAGTTGATCATGTCGAGCATCTCGACGACCATCTTGGCGCCGTCGACGAGGTCGTCGTAGTCCTTCATCGTCGCGTCGGACACCACCAGTTCCAGGCCCATTTTGAAGCCTTCGTGGATCGAGTGGTGGATGGTGTCGATGGGCACACCCTCGCGCGCCCATCCCGCGGCGGCGTCGCCGAGGCGCTGGAGTTTCTCCGGGAGGTCCTTGCCGTCGAGCATGCTCACCGCCAGCTCCAGGCAGACCCGGGTTATGGTGGTGACGTCGCCTGCGATCGCGTCGCCCGGTAGCGTCCCGCAGGGGATGACGTTCTCGACGAAGTGGCCGACCATCTGACGCGATAGCCCGCGAACGTCCTTCAGTGGCGACGACATCGGCTTTCCCGACAGGGTCAGACTCGGCCGGGCCGAACTGTCGACGGACATTGGCGACTCCCTTCCGCCCACGATTGCTGTGCAGCGCATTCACACTAATCGGTCGATTTGTTCCGTGGACCCGTTCGACGGTTTCTGTGAGAGCAGGTGAGAGGGTTCGACGGGGAGTTGTTAGCGGTCACAGCAGCTGGACGCCTGACCGATTTTCGGTGACGACCGACACACTTCGGCGACCGGGACGCCGGGTTCGTCGCCGTGCGCGAAGGGAGAGCGGGTTCGGTCGTTGCCGCGAGCGGCGGCCGACATGCCGGTAGGATCACCCGCGCCGGTCATGGCCACGCAACCAGGGTCTTGTCCGGCACGTGTCGTGTCCTGGATGGTGTGCAGTGCCCATCTGCCGCGCACGCCACGGCGGAAAGGCAGTGATGACGCAACGATAGGGGCAGGGCGATGACACCGGCTCTGAGATGTCTTGTCTGGGAACTGGACAACACCTTGTGGGACGGTGTCGTGTGCGACGCGACCGTCGGTGCGTTGCGGCCCGCCGCGCTGCGCACCCTGCGCGTGCTCAGCGAACGGGGCATCTGGCATGCCGTGGCCAGCCGCGGCGAGCGCGAGTGGACCCTGGACAAGCTGTATCGGTACGGCGTCTACGAGATGTTCTCGGCCGTCGAGATCGGCTGGGGCCCCAAGTCCTCCGCGATCCTGCGGATCGCGCGCACGCTGGGTCTCGGCCTGGACGCCGTCGGATTCATCGACCACGAGCCGGTGGAGCGCGCCGAGGTGGCCCGTGCGCTGCCCGTCGTGCGATGTTATGCCGCCAGGAACGCCGACGTCCTGCCGGTGCTGCCGGAATTCCGTCCCGTGTTGCGCACCGGGCCCGCTCCCACGCCGCCGCTCGGATTCGCCCGCGTGCCCGCGCGCTGAGCGACCACGTAACGCACTCCGGGGCAGCGTGTTCCGGCTTGCGGGCCGGGCGCGGCGGCGGAAACTTCCCAGCGTCGCGAGGTCCGTGCGCCGAGCCGTATCGTGGTGACCGGCAGTACGGTATCGGCTGGATTCGGCGGCGATAGGTTGTCACCATGAAGTGCTACGGCGTGACCGCCAACGATGCCCCATCGTGGACCGCGATCGCCAACAGCTTCGTTCCGATGGACTACCGGTACGGCGATCCCGAACGGTGGTATTCGGGCCTGACGGTTCAGGAATCGGCCGCCTACCGGTTGCTGCGCTGGGAGCAGCGCGGGATCAGTACCTCCTTCCGCACCCGGACGAACATCCGTCACGGTCCGTGCGACGACTTCTACTGGGTGGTCATCCCCGAACAGGGTGTGTACTCGGTGCGCTATCGCGACGAAGAGACGCGGGCGCGTCCGAACCAAGCCGCGGTGACCGCCCTCGACGACCTGTGCCAGATCCACATCCCGCTCCTGTCCGCCTACGCGATCCAGCTTCCCAGGGCCGAACTCGACCATCGGGCGGGACCGCCGGCCGAGCGTGGCATGACGATCGACCTGAACTCCGGACTCGGCCGCATCACCCAGGCGATGATCCGCAGCACCCACACCGAGCAGGCGAACCTCTCCGATCACGAGTTCAACGCCGTCTGCGACCGGATCGCCGAATTGCTGAGCCTGATCTCGCTCGGCGAAACCCACCCGCAGCGTGCCCAGCACGCTCAGGTGGTGGCGCAGATCCGGCAGTACGTGCGCGCCAACGTCGGCCGCAACGACGTGCGCCTGCCCGCGGTGGCGCACGCGCTCGGCTGGTCGCCGCGACAGTTGCGCTCGGTGTTGCAGCAGACCGGCACCACCTACCGCGACGTGCGGCGGGAGGAGGCCCTGCGCGCGGCACGCGATCTGCTGGAGGATCCCTCGCAGTCCGATCCCATCCGTGAGCTGGCGATTCGCGCCGGATTCACCCCGGCGTGGTTCTCCGCGGCGTTCAAGGCCCGTTTCGGCGAGACGCCGCGCGAATTCCGGCGGCGCAGAGCGGCGGAGCGTGCCGAGCCGGGCCGGGCGCCGGTGCCCCGAACGGAGGGCGAATCGAAATCATCAGGGCAACAGGCTGATCGAGAGCTCGCGTAGCCGCGACGGCGCGGCGATCACCCGGTATCCGGCCACCCGGTCGCCGCGCACCGTCACGGTGAGCGCCAGCAGCAACCTGCCGTGCGGGGCGACGACGATACCCGGGTGACCGTTCACCAGCGCGAGCGCCGCCACCTGCGAACGCCGGCGCAGCAGCACGGTTTCCGCGGCCACCGACGCCGCGCCGCGCACGGTCGTCGCCACACCGGCGGGCAGCGCGGCGGCGTCGGCCGTGCGGACCACATCGGGCGCGAGAACGGCCAGCAGCCCGTCGAGATCGCCGCCGCGCGCCGCGCGGAGGAACGCGTCGACGACATGCCGCTGCGTGGTGAGTTCCCCGCCCGCCGTGCCCTCGACGCCCCGCACCCGCTGCCTTGCTCGGCTGGCCAGCTTCTTGGTGGTCGCCGCGGTGCGGCCGACGATCGGCCCGATCTGCTCGAACGGCACCGCGAACAGGTCGTGCAGGACGAAGGCCACCCGCTCGTCGGGTCCGAGCCGGTCCAGCACCACCAGCAGCGCCCGGCCGACGGACTCGATCAGGACCGCTTCGCGCTCCGGTTCGTTCTCCTCGGCGTCGCCGTCGAGCCGGGGCGGGTGGTCGAGCGGTTCCTCGCGCCGCGCCGCCCTGGCGCGCAGCATGTCCAGGCAGATGCGGGACACGACGGTGGTGAGCCAGCCGGGAAGGTTGCGGACGTCCTCGACGTCGTGGCGGGCCAGCCGCAGCCAGGTCTCCTGCACCGCGTCGTCGGCCTCGCTCGACGAGCCGAGCATCCGGTATGCGACAGCGTGGAGGTGCTCGCGATGGACTTCGAATTCCCGTGCCGAGCCGTCTTCGGTGGGCATCCGGTCACCTTTCCGCTCCGTGGTCCGTCATCGAGATGACGGATCGGACAGCTCACAGGTGACCGGCGCCCGGATCGGGCGCGGCACCTGGGGAAAGGGTATTGCCATGGACATCGCCTATGTCGTCGCCACGGTGCTCGCCGCCGCGGCCGCTCTGCTCGCGGCGGGGATCGATGTGGTCCGCGCCGAGTGGGTGCGCACGAATATGCGCGCCTACGGGGTGCCGGAGTCGTGGCTGACACCGCTGGCCGTGGTCAAGGCGATCGGCGGGGCCGGATTGCTGGCCGGTCTGGCGATTCCGCCGATCGGCGTGGCCGCGGCGGCCGGGCTGGTTGTGTACTTCGTCGGCGCGGTGCTGACCGTGGTGCGGGCACGGTATTACACGCACGTCGGGTATCCGCTGCCGTATCTCCTTCTGGCCGCCGCGTCGCTGGGACTGTTCGTCGCGTCGTAGGCGGCGCTCCCGGCGCCGCACGAGGATCGCCGCGGCGGGCGGACGCGGTGGGCGGCGCCGCCGTCGTACTACCCGGCCAGGATGAACTTGGCCGCCTGTTCGCCGATGAACACCGCGGGCGCGTGCGTGTGCCCGCGGATGATGAGCGGCATCACCGAGGCGTCGGCTACCCGAAGTCCTTGCACGCCACGCACTTCCAGGCGCGGTGTGACGACGCTGGCGGCGTCGGTGCCCATCCGGCAGGTGCCGACCGGATGGTAGAGCGTGTGGGCGTAGGAGTTGAGCGCCAGCTCCAGCACGGCTTCCGGTTCCGCCGGCGCCTGCGGCGGGTAGATCAGCGGGCCGAGGACCGCTTTCATCGACGGCTCGGTGGCGATGGCGGCGCACACGCGCAGCCCGGCCATGATGGCGGCGCGGTCCGCGCCCGCGGCGTCGGACAGATAGCGCGGATCGATCAAAGGCTTGGCGGACGGGTCCGCGCCGGACAGGGCGATCCGTCCGCGGCTCTGCGGGCGCAGCAGCACCGTCGCCAGGATGACGCCGTGTTCGGTCGGGTCCTGGAGTCCTTCGTAATAGAACGGCGCGGGCGCGAAGATCAGCTCCAGGTCGGGGAATTCCAGATCCGCCCGGCTGCGGATGAACCCGTAGGCCTCGCCGACGTTCGAGGTGAGCATGCCGCGATGCCGGATCAGGTAGTCCAGCAGTTGGCGCGGCTTCTCCGCGCCGAACAGCGAATCCCCCGCGACGCCGTAGCCGATGCCCGCGACGAGATGGTCCTGCAGATTCGCGCCTACCTCCGGTGCGTGGTGGCGCACCTCGATGCCGTGGCGGGCCAGTTCGTCCCGGTCGCCGATACCGGAGAGCATGAGCAGCTGCGGGCTGTTGATCGCGCCCCCGCACAGCACGACCTCGCGCCGCGCGGTCACCGTGTGGGTGCCGCCGCCATGACGGTATTCCACGCCGATGGCGCGGGTGCCGTCGAACAGCACCCGGGTGGCCAGCGCTTCGCTGCGCACCGTGAGGTTCGGACGGCGAAGGGCGGGACGCAGATAGGCGTCGGCGGTGCTCCAGCGGCGACCCGCGCGCTGGGTGACCATGGTTTCGGTGAACCCGTCCGGCTGCGGCCGGTTGGGCGGCTCGACTTGGTAGCCCGCCTCCTGGACCGCGGCCAGATAGGCGGCGGTGAGGCCGCGCGGGCTGCGCTGCCGGGAGACGTGCAGCGGACCTTCGGTGCCTTCGTCGGGATACTGGGCGTTCTCCACGCGTTCGATGCGCCGGAATTGCTCGACCGCCGCGGCGAAGCCCCACTCCGCACCAGCCAGCAGCGCCCATTCGTCGTAGTCGGCGCGGAAGCCGCGCACCCACATCATGGCGTTCATCGATGACGAACCGCCGAACATCTTGCCGCGCGGCCAGTAGATCTCGCGGTTCTTCAACTCCGGCTGGGGCTGGGTGAGGTAGTCCCAGTCCACCTCGGAGCGGAACAGTTTCGCGAACCCGGCGGGTATGTGCGCGAACTTGTTCTTGTCCGGCGGGCCCGCTTCCAGCAGCGCCACCGTGGTGCCGGGATCGGCGCTGAGCCGATTGGCCACCACCGCGCCCGCCGATCCCGAGCCGACGACGACGTAGTCCGCGGAAAGCTCACCAGGTTGCACTTTTCCCACTCCGATCTGCACCGACTACGGCAAAGATACGAGCAAGCACGCGCCGTGTGGCCCGGTTTCGGCCAACCGGCTCGAAGTCGTCCGGCATTCTCCGCGCTACCGCAGGATCAACAGTGCGGACGCCTCGATCCGGTCGGCGATCTGGGAGTACGACCCGTAGCCCATGCCCGCGCGCACCAGCGCGCCCGCGTAGAGCAATTCCAGCGACTCGACCACGTCCGGATCCGGGTCGGGACCGAGAGCGCGGATGATGCGCTTGCGGATCTCGGCGCCGATGCGCCCGCGCAGATGCTCCACGTCGGGATCGCGGCCGAGTAGCGCGCTGGTGACCGCGCCGGACAGCTCCTGCTCGTCGGCCACCAGCATCGCGATGTTGCGCAGTTCGGCGACCACCCGGACGGTCGGGTCGGGATCCTCGCTGACCGGCGACGGCGAGGCGACCAGCCGCCGCCAGAAGATCTCCGCGACCAGATGCTCCTTCGAGGAGAAGTAGGTGTAGGCCGTGGCCGTCCCGACCCCGGCAGCCGCGGCGACCATCCGGATGGTCATGCCCGCGAACCCTTCCCGCGCAAGCACTTCCACCGCGGAGCGGGTCAGCTTGTCGACGGTGTCGGCCTGTTTGCCGGAGAGCCTGCGGCGGGTCGCCTCGAGAATGACGGAATCGGGTTCGGACATGTGTCTGGATCCTACTAGGCGGATTGGAACGGTTCAGTTCTTGGCCGCCGCGATGCCGGCCCTGCGCCCGTAGAAGCTGCCGTCGCCCAGCGACGCGCCGCTGACGTAACCGCCCGCGCACAGACCGGAAGTGCACCGGCCCGCGGCGAACAGCCCCTGGATCGGCTCCCCGGAGACGTGCAGCACCCGGGAATCGAGGTCGGTGCGCAGACCACCGAGAGTGAAACCGGCCGTGAAGCCGCGCATGTCGAACGCGGCCACCGGTCCGCGCAGCGGGCGCACCCACTCCGGCTTCTTGCCCAGCAGTGGATCCGCGCCGTCGGCGGCGTGCAGGTTGTAGCAGTCCACGGTGGCCTGCAACGCCTGGCCGGGCAGGCCCATCTCGGCTTCCAGTTCGGCGATCGTCTCCGCCACCCAGGTCGGGGGCTGGCGGAAGAACGGGGTCGAGGTCTCGGTGGTCAGCGCCTCCTCGTAGGACGCCTCGTCGATCACCAGGAAGGCCTGGTTGTCCTGCTGGATCAGCGTGGCCTGGCCGATCCGGCCGGGGTAGGTGTCCTCCGGGATGTAGCGCTGGCCGCGCCCGTTGACCAGGATGCCGCGCGCCAGCAACTGCGGGTCCCCGAAGAAGGCCACCTCGGTCGCGTCCATGTGCGCCAGTTCCGCGCCGAGCGCCTGCGCCAGCCGGATGCCGATGCCGTCGTGCTCCTCGATCGCCGCGGCGGGCCTGCCGATCAGCCGCGGCGCGTAGCCTTCGATCATCTCCTTCTGGTAGGCGAAGCTGCCGGTGGCCAGCACGACGCCGCGTTCGGCGCGGATGGCGACCGGCTTGCCGTAGCGCCGGGCGAGCACGCCGACCACGCGATCGTCGTCGTCGACGATCAGCCGCGCGATCCGCATGTCGTACTCCGCGCGGACGCCGAGCGCTTCGGCGGTGTCGGCGAGCGGTTTCATGAGCATGTAGCCGCCGCCCCTCTCCCCGGTGCGCTTGTCGGCCATCTGCGGAACATGGCCGCGCGGAGCGGGTTTCGCGATCGTGTTGAAGGGTGCGGCGTTCTCGCCGCCGGAGTACATCAGCCCCTCGTCGTGCGGTGGCTCCCATCCCGGCTCGCCCCAGAATGCCTCGCGGAACGGCACGCCGCAGGACACCAGCCAGGTGAAGTGCTCGACGCTGCCACGGCAGTAGTCGGCGATCTTCGCCTTGTCCACGCCCGGGCCGAGCGCCGCGAGCAGGAAGGTCTCCATGTTCTCCGGGGTGTCCTCGAACCCGAGGGCTTGTTGCAGCGGTGTGCCGCCGCCGAGGTAGATGAATCCGCCCGCCAGTGCGGCGGCGCCACCCCAGCCGCCGGTGCGCTCCAGGACCAGCACGTCCGCGCCCGCGCGGGCGGCTTCGATGGCGGCGCTGACGCCCGCGATGCCGTATCCGGCGATGACGACGTCGGCGCGCAGATCCCAGTTCTGGACTCGGCTCGCGCGCAGGGGGCGAATGGTGGTGGCGTCGGACATGGTCAACGGATCCTTCACTGTTCGGCGGGCGCGGACTGCGCGCGGGCGGCCTTCTTCTGCTGCGCCACAATCGTGCCAACGAGAATGTCGAGTTTGGTGCCGTTCGGCCATCCCACGTAGTGACACAGGAACACCGCGATCTCGTGTAGCTGGTCTTCGGTGAGTTCGCCGTTGCGCAGCGCGGCTCCGATCTGGATGCCCGCGGTGTCGATCGCGCCCTGCGCGGCCAGCGCGCCGAGCAGCAGCAGCCTGCGGTCGCGGATGGTGAGTCCCGGCCGCGACCAGATGTCGGCGAAGAGGTGGTCGGCGGTGACGGCGAAGTGGGCCCCGGGATACTCCTGGAACTCCGTGCCGTAGACCTCGGCCATCTTGGCCAGTCCGCGCTGCCGCACGGAGTCGCCGGAACCGTTGTCACTCATGAGGATTGCCTTTCCGATGCGAGGGTGCCCGGCCCGACGCCGAGTCCGGGGCCGAGCCGGTCGAGTGCGAGTGCGGCCAGCGGCAGCGCGGCGCCGAGCCGTTCGCCCAGCTCCAGGGCGAGACCCAGATCCTTCTCCCCGAGGTCGCGCACGTGCCGCAGGATCGGCAACCAGAAGTCGCCGTCCTGGATCGGCGCGGTGGTGTCGCGCAGCATGATGGCGCCGGGCCCTCCGGTGACCGCGTCGGAGTGCCGCACCACTTTGCCGAGCGCGGTGAGGTCGAGACCGGCCGCCTCGGCCAGCCGCTGCGCCTCGGTGGCCGCGGTGAAGGAGACGAAGTGCAACAGGTTGCGCGCCAGCTTCATGCGCGTGCCCGCGCCGACCGGCCCGGCGTGCACGATCAGATCGGCGAAGCAGCCGAACGGTTCGCGCACCTGCTCGAACGCCGCAGCGCTACCGCCGACCATGACCGCCAGCGCGCCCCGGGTCGCGCCGGGGGCGCCGCCGCTGATCGGCGCGTCCACCAGTTCGATGCCGCGCTCGCCGCAGACCGCGCCGAGTTCCTCTGCGGTGCGGTCGCCGATCGTGGAGTGCACGGCGACCACGGTGCCCGGCGCGGCGGTCCTCAGCAGCCCGTCCGGTCCGGTGATCACCTCGCGCACCTGGGCGTCGTTCACCACGGTGATCGAGATGACGGTGGCCTTCCTGGCCAACTCGGCGGCGGAGGAGACCGCGTCGGCTCCGGCGGCGAGCAACGGCTCGACCGCCTCGGGTCGCATATCGCACACTGTCAGCCCGCCCGGCCATTCCAGCAGTCGCTTCGCCATCGGCGCGCCCATGTTGCCGAGGCCGAGGAATCCGATGCGGGCGCTCATGATCGCACGATCTGTCCGCCGTCGACGTTGAAGATCTGCCCGGTGACCCAGCTCGCCTCGTCCGACAGCAGATACAGGCAGGCGCCGACGAGATCCTGCGGGGTGCCCATCCGCTTGAGCGGCAGGCGTTTGACGATGTCGTCGACGATCACATCGGGGGTGACCGACTTGGTGGCGTCGGTGTCGATCGGGCCGGGCGCGATGGCGTTGACGCGGATGTTCGACCCGCCGAGTTCGAAGGCCAGTTGCTGGGTCAGGCCGTTGATCCCGGTCTTGGCCAGCCCGTAGAAGCTGGAATACAGCCACGCGGCGGTGGAGGACTGGTTGACGATGGATCCGCCGCGGCGCTTGGACATGTGCGGCCAGACGGCGCGGGTCATGACGAGCGCGCCGTCCATGTTCACGCTCATGAACTTCTTGTAGTAGTCCCACGGCACGGTCAGCAGCAGGTTCATCTTCATCTCGCCGTAGATGGCGGCGTTGTTGACCAGGTGGTCGATGCCGCCGAACTCGGCGACGGTGAAATCGGCCAGCGCGGAGGCGGATTCGGGATCGGACACGTCGACCTGCCCGAACACCGCCGTGCCGCCGTCGGCGACGATCTTCTCGACCACCGCCGCGCCGCCGTCGGCGTTCTTGTCGGCGACGACGACGTTCGCGCCCTCGGCGGCCAGCGCCTGCGCGTAGGCGGCGCCGATGCCCTGCGCGGCGCCGGTGACGATGGCGGATCTTCCCGTGAAACGGGCCATGGAGTTCAGCTCCTCTGTGTTGTCCCGCGGCGGTCAGGCCGCGGTGGCGATGACTTTCGTCTCGAGGTACTCCTCGAAACCGGCGATGCCCATCTCACGGCCGAGGCCGGATTGCTTGTAACCGCCGAACGGCACGTCGGCGGAATACCAGATGCCGCCGTTGACGCTCAGCGTCCCGGTGCGCACGCCTTCGGTGACGCGCCGGATGCGCTCGGGGTCGCTGCCCCACACCGAACCCGACAGGCCGTAGGGGGAGTCGTTGGCGATGCGGACGGCGTCCTCGTCGCCGTCGTGCGGGATGATCACCAGCACCGGGCCGAAGATCTCCTCGCGGGCGACGGTCGAGCTGTTGGGAATGTCCGCGATCAACGTCGGTTCGACGAAGAATCCGCGCTCGCGGGCCGGTCGGCCGCCGCCGACCACGATCCGTCCGCCTTCGGCGCGCGCGATGTCGATGTAGCGTTCCACTCTGGCGCGCTGACGTTCGGAGATCAGCGGCCCGCAGACCGTGCGTGGGTCGGCCGGGTCGCCCGGCTTGATCCCGCCGAGCGTGGCGGCCGCCGCCTGCACCGCTTGCTCGTAGGCGGCGCGTGGCACCAGCAGCCGGGTGGACAGCGCGCACCCCTGCCCGGCGTGCACGCACACCGAGAACGCCGCCACCGAGCAGGCCGCGGCGATGTCGGCGTCGTCGAGCACGATGAACGCCGATTTGCCGCCCAGTTCGAGGAACGCCTTCTTCAGCGTCGCCGCGGCGCCGGTCATGACGGCGCGGCCGGTGGCGGTGGACCCGGTGAAGCTGATCATGTCGACGCGCGGGTCGGCGGTGAGGCGGGCGCCGAGCGTATGGTCCGCGGAGGTCACGATGTTCACCACGCCTGCAGGGATGTCGGTCTCCTCGGCGATGATGGCCCCGACCGCCGCCGCGCACCACGGGGTGTCGGGAGCGGGTTTGAGCACGACGGTGTTCCCTGCGGCCAGCGCCGGGCCGAGTTTGGCGAAGTTGATCTGGTGCGGGAAGTTCCAGGGCGTGATCGCCCCGACCACGCCGATCGGCTCCCTGCGCAGTATCCGGCGGGTCTTGATGCCCATCGGCTCGGCCACGCCCAGATCGGTTTCCCAGGCGTAGGTTTCGGGGAGTCCGGCCGCGTAGCCGAGGTCGGCGACCGGGCCTTCCAACTGCGGCCCGCTCGTGAGCATCCGCGGCGCGCCGGCCTCGGCGATCGTGATCTCGCGCAGTTCGTCGACGTGGTTTTCCAACGCGGTGCGCAACTGCGCGAGGCAGCGCGCGCGGAAGGCGTGATCGCGGGACCAGTCCGTCTCGTCGAACGCGGTGCGCGCGGCGCCGACGGCCGCGTCGAGATCGGCCGCGTTCGCGTCGGCGGCGAGGCCGAGGACCTCCTCGGTCGCCGGGTTCACCGTCGCGAAGACGCCGTCGGCGCCCTCGACCAGCTTGCCGCCGATCAGCAGGCGGGATCCGTCGGGCGGCAAAAGGCTGCTCATGGCTGACTCCGATACTGTCTGGACACGTGTACGGAATATAGTCTCGGATCGCGATCGGTGGCAATAACAGGTTCTAACTCTGCCATTCTCCTCGCGCTACGGGAGTGCGGTGCGGCGGTGCGTTCGGGGCAGGTCGATGTAGTGCAACCGAGTCGGAGAAATGAAGCTCGCATTGGGCGATTGTGGCGATACCGGGTGCGGTGGTAGTGTCCAGACACATGTCCAGCTATCTGTCTTCGCTCGTGTCGGCCGGCGGTGCCCCGCGGCGGAACGTGTTATCGGTATGGGAGTGCGGGCGATGACGGCCGCGGTGGAGCCGCTGGTGTTCGATCCCTACGACTACTCCTTCCACGAGGATCCGTACCCGACGTATCGGCGGCTGCGCGAAGAAGCGCCGCTGTATCACAACCCGGATCTGGGGTTCTGGGCGTTGTCGCGGCATCCGGATGTGGTGGGGGCGTTCCGCGACAGCGTGCGGCTGTCGAGCGCCAACGGAGTGTCGCTGGATCCGGCCGCGTGGGGGCCGCACGCGCATCGAACCATGTCGTTTCTGGCGATGGACGACCCGCGCCACATGCGGATGCGACGGTTGGTGTTCAAGGGATTCACGCCCAAACGCGTCGCGGAGATGGAAGACCGGATCCGGGAGTTGACGCTGTCGTATTTGGAACCAGCGTTGGCCGGCGCTCCCTTCGACTGGATCGACGAGGTCGCGGGCAAACTGCCGATGGACGTGATCTCGGAGTTGATGGGGGTCCCGGCCGAGGATCGGGTGGAGATCCGCCGGTTGGCCGATCTGGTGGTCCATCGTGAGGACGGAGTGCTCGACATCCCGATGGCCGCCGTCGAGGCGTCGATCACACTGCTCGGCTACTACACGGAGATGGTTGCCGAGCGCCGTCGCGCCCCGAAACACGATCTGACCTCGGCCTTGCTCGACGCCGAGATCGGCGGTGACACGCTCAGCGACGCTGAGATCATCGGTTTCCTGTTCTTAATGGTCGTGGCAGGCAATGAGACCACCACCAAATTGCTCGGCAACGCCCTGTACTGGGGGGCGCGCAACCCGGGCGAATACGCGAAAGTCGTCGCGGACGGGGATCTGGTCACCGACTGGGTGGAAGAGACCTTGCGCTACGACACCTCCAGCCAGATGATCGCCCGCACCGCGACCGAAGACCTGGCCTATCACGGCGGCGTGATTCCGGCGGGGGCCAAGGTGCTGTTGCTGATCGGTTCGGCCAACCGCGATCCGGCGGTGTTCGACGACGGCGACAGCTTCCGCATCGATCGTGCCGACAAGTCGGGACTGGCCAGTTTCGGTGCGGGCGTGCACTTTTGCCTGGGTGCGCACCTGGCCCGGTTGGAGACGACCGTCGCGCTCACCGAATTCGCCTCGCGAGTGCGATCCTACGACGTCCTCGAATCCGGCATCGCGCGCGTGCATTCGTCCAACGTGCGTGGCTTCGCACACCTGCCCATCACCGTGGAGGCCCGATAATGCCCAGATTCGCCCCCCATCCCGAGCGCAGGCCCGCGCTCGTCTCCGGCGCCTCCTCCGGGATCGGCGCGGCCACCGCCGTCGCCCTGGCCGAACTCGGCCACCCGGTCGCGCTCGGTGCGCGTCGGGTCGAGCAGTGCGCCGAACTGGCGGACAAGATCCGGGCCGACGGCGGTGAAGCGTTCGCCCATCGTCTGGATGTCACCGAGCCGGATTCGGTGGAGGAATTCGTGCGCGCCGCCGAGGACGCGCTCGGCCCCACCGAGATCCTGGTCTCCAGCGCGGGCGATATCGAGTTCGGGCAGGCGCACGCGATGGATCCGGAACGATTCACCCGCCAGGTGCAGGTCCATCTCGTCGGCGCGCAGCGTCTGGTGCACCGGGTGCTGCCGGGCATGCTGCGCAGGCAGCGCGGCGACGTCGTGCTGATCAGTTCGGACTGTGCCTCCGAACCACGTCCGCGCACGGGCGCCTACAGCGCCGCCAAGGCGGGGCTGGAAGCGCTGGCAGCGCAGATGCGCATGGAACTCGAGGGCAGCGGCGTCCGCCTGTCCCAGGTCCGGCCCGGCCCGACCCTGACCGGCATGGGCATGGACTCCACGCCCGAAGTCGTCGGCCCGGTGCTGGAGGACTGGAAAGCGTGGGGGTTCGCCAGGCATCCGTACATGTTGCGCCCGAGCGACTTGGCCGCGGCGGTGGTCGCGGTGGTGTCCACGCCGCGCGGCTCGCACTTGGTGCTGGTCGAGGTGCAGCCCGAGGCGCCGATCCGGCCTCTGCCGGACGGCGCGGGACCGAACGAACAGTAAGGAGTCGCCATGCGAGTGCTCGCCGATCTGGATCTGTGTCAGGGGCATGCCGTGTGCCAGGACGAGGCGCCCGAGGCGTTCCGCGTCCCCAAGCGCGGCACGGTCGAGATCCTCGATGCCGCCGCGGACCCGCAGGCCCGCGCCGACGTGCAGCGCGCGGTCCGTTACTGCCCGACCCGGGCGTTGTCGATCGTCGCCGACGAGTGAGCGGAATTCGTCCCACCGGCCCGTAGGCACGGCGAGCCGGGACGAATACGATGTAGGCAAAACCGGAACGTGTTCTAATTCAGTCGCGCGGTCCGGCCCGGCACCTGCGGCGATGCCCGACGTCATGGAGAAGATCCGATGAGCACAACACACACAGGCAAGGCGGAGAGCGCCCTGCCCGCCAGGATCACCGGGGAACTGCTCACCCGGCTGACCGGCCTGGTCGCCGCCGACGGTGGCGCGGCGCCGTACGAGATGACCGAGGTCTACACCGGCGCACCGGTCGGCGCGCTTCCGCAGTCCTCCCCGCGCGACGTGCTCGCCGCGTGCGCCACCGCCCGCGCGGCGCAGGCGGAGTGGTCCGCGCTGCCGCTGCGGCAGCGGCTGCGGGTGTTCGAACGGCTGCACGAGCTGATCCTCGGCGAAGTGGAGACCATCGCCGACCTCATCCAGATCGGATGCGGCAAGACCCGCCGCATGGCCGTCGAGGAATCCTGCGACGTCCCCATGGTGATCAGCCATTACCTCAAGACCGCGCGCCGGGTGCTGCGCCCGAAGCGGCGCGGCGGCGCGATGCCGCTGATCACCTCCTCGATCGAGCAGCACCGGCCCAAAGGGCTCGTCGCCGTGATCGCGCCGTGGAACTTCCCGTTCGCCATCGCGCTGTCCGACGCCATGCCCGCGCTCATGGCGGGCAACGGCGTCGTGCTCAAGCCGGACAACAAGACCGCGCTGTGCGTGCTGTTCGGCGTCGAGCTGCTGCACCGTGCCGGGCTGCCCCGCGGCCTGGTCCAGGTGGTGTGCGGCGAAGGGCCCGACATCGGTCCCACCCTGATCGACAACGTCGACTTCGTCATGTTCACCGGCTCCACCGCCACCGGCCGGGTCGTCGGCGAGCAGGCCGGCCGCAACCTCATCGGATGCAGCCTGGAACTGGGCGGCAAGAACCCGATGATCGTGCTCGCCGACGCGAACCTCGACGAGGTGATTCCCGGCGCGGTGTTCGCCGCGTTCGCCAACTCGGGGCAGGCGTGCATGCACATCGAGCGGATCTACGTGCACCGCAGCCTCCACGACGAATTCCTGCGCCGGTTGGTCGCCGCGGCAGCGGAATTGAACGGAAAGATCGGCGGAACCTACGACTACACGCCGGAATTCGGTTCGCTGGTCTCTCCGCAGCATCTCGAGCGGGTCGCCGCCCACGTCGAGGACGCGCGGGCCAAAGGCGCCACCGTGCACGTCGGCGGGCAGGCGCGCCCCGATGTCGGTCCCGCGTTCTACGAGGCCACCGTGCTGACCGGGGTGACGCCCGAGATGACCCACGCGACGCTGGAGACCTTCGGCCCGGTCGTCACCGTGTACCCGTTCGACGACGAGTGGGAAGCGGTGCGCCTGGCCAACGCCACCGACTACGGTCTGAACGCCAGCGTGTGGACCGGAGACCTGGCGCACGGCGAGCGGATCGCCGCACAGCTGCAAGCGGGCAACATCAACATCAACGACGGATTCGTCGCGACCTACGCGGCCAAGGGCACGCCGTCGGGCGGCGTGAAGCAGTCCGGCGTCGGCACCAGGCACGGCGACCAGGGCCTGTTGAAGTACACCGACACGGTGAACGTCGGCGTGCTCAAGAAGCAGGTGCTCGCCGCCCGCGCCGGTCAGCCCTACGACAAGCAGCTGAAGATGACCCTGACGTCGCTGCGGCTGATGCGCCGGACCCGGTTGCGCTGAGCGATCGCGAGCCGATGCGCCTGAGGCGCTCCGAATCCGGGCGATCCGGTAGCGTGGCCGTCGGGGTGGATCCACGGAATCGAGAACGGATACTTATGAGCCTTCGCGAAGTTCCGCTACGGACGCTGTCCGGCGAACCGACGACCTTGGCCGACCTGGTCGGCGACCGCGCCGTCCTGCTGGTCAACGTGGCGTCGAAATGCGGCCTGACGCCGCAGTACTCCGGCCTGGTCGAACTGCACCGGTCCTTCGGTCCGCGCGGCTTCAGCGTGGTCGGCGTGCCGTGCAACCAGTTCATGGGCCAGGAGCCGGGCACCGCGGAGGAGATCCAGCAGTTCTGTTCCACCACCTACGGCGTCGACTTCCCCTTGCTGGAGAAGACCGACGTCAACGGCGACCAGCGCCACGCCCTCTACGAGCGCCTGACCGAAACCCCCGACGCCGAGGGCAACGCGGGCGACATCCAATGGAACTTCGAGAAGTTCCTCATCGACCGCGACGGCAAGGTGGCGGGCCGCTTCCGCCCCCGCACCACCCCCGACGCCCCGGAACTGATCGCTGCCATCGAATCCGTCCTTTGACGGTACGAACACCCGGAGCCGCCGCCCACCAGGGACGGCGGCTCTCGCATATCCGCACGAGTGGCACATCGCCGTGGCAAAACGCGAGGTGGACCTCTCGATGGTGTGCCACTCGCGAGCGGTCAGGAGCGGCGGGTGAGGGGCTCGCGGAGGCCGAGGTGGGCGCGGAGGGTGGTTCCGGTGTATTCGGTGCGGTAGACGCCGCGTTCCTGGAGTTCGGGGACGAGCCAGTCCACGATTTCGTCGAGGCCGGTCGGCACCAGGTAGGGGGAGATGTTGAAGCCGTCGGTCGCGCCGTGGCGGACCCAGCGGGCCAGCTCATCGGCGACCTGGGTGGGGGTGCCCGCGAAACCGGAGCGTTCGGTGGAGGCGATCACGACTTCGCGCAGGGAGAGGTTCTGCGCTTCGGCCCTGGCTCGCCATTCCCTGGCGATGGCGATCGGGTCCTGACCGGAACGCGGTGCGCCGCGCGTCTCCGAGATCGGGCGTGGCTCCGGGTCGTCGGCGGGCAGCGGGCCGTCGGGGTCGAGATCGGACAGGTCGCGGCCCCAGATCTGGCCGGCCAGCGACAGCGCGGTCGCGCCGGTGTATTGGCCGTTCTTCACCCAGCGCACCTTCTCCTCGACCTCGGATTCCTTCTCGGCGAGGATGATCTGCGTGCCGGGCAGGATCCGGATGTCGTCCTCGGGGCGGCCCGCCGCCCGCAGGCGAGCGCGGATATCGTTCGCGAAGGCCAGCGCGTCGTCGAAATGCGTTCCGTGCCTGGAGAAGATGACATCGGCGTGCGCCGCGGCGAAATCGCGGCCCGCCGGTGAATCGCCCGCCTGGAAGATCACCGGATGGCCTTGGGCGCTGCGGGGCAGTGTGGGCGTGATCGTCACGTCGAAGTGCGGGCCGGTGCGCACGACCGGATGGATCGCCTCGGCGCGCGCCCACGACGGGCTCTGCTGCGAGGTCGCGATCGCGCCGTCGTCCCAGGCGTCCCAGATCGCGCGTACCGTGGCGACGAACCCCGCGGCGCGCTCGTACCGCAGCGCGTGGTCGAGGAATCCGCCGCGCCGGAAGTTCGCGCCGGTCCACGCGTTGTCCGTGGTGACCGCGTTCCAGCCGGCCCGGCCGCCGGACAGCAGATCCAGTCCGCCGAGTTTGCGCGCCAGATCGGCGGGCTCGTTGTAGGTGGTGTTCTGGGTGGCCACCAGGCCGATGCGCTCGGTGATGCCCGCCAGCGCGGCCAGCTGGGTGATCGCGTCGGGACGGCCCGCGATGTCCAGTTCCAGGATCGCGCCATCCTGCTCGCGCAGCCGCAGGCCCTCACCGAGGAAGAACGCGTCGAACAAGCCGCGCTCGGCGGTCTGCGCGACCCGGCGGAAGGTCTCGAAGTCGATCTGCGAGCCGCTGGACGGGTTGGACCAGATCGTGGTGTGGTTCACGCCCTGGAAGAAGACACCGAAGTGGACCTGGGCGTCGGGACGCGGGAAGTCGGTCACGGAAACGATCTCCTGACGATCAGCGGGTGGTCGCGTAGCGGTTGGCGGGGCGGCTCAGGCCGAGGTTGGCGCGCAAGGTCGAACCGGGGATCGGGCGGTGCGCGACGCCGGTGCGCAACAGCGCGGGCACGACCTCACGCGCGAACACGGGCAGATCCTCATCGATCACCGCGAGGTGCAGCCGCACCCCGTCCAGATGCGCGCTGAGTTCGGTCAGCAGATCGGTCAATTCCCCGGCCGATCCGGAGAACGCCAGGCGGCCCGGCGAACCGGAGGACTCGCCGAATCGCTGCGCCGCGCGCGTGCCCGGAACGTCCAAGGTCACTTCGACTTCGGCGAAGGCGAGCGCGGCCCCGCCGGAGCCCGCCGCCACGGCCGCCGCGACGGAATCGGCGGCGACGAGCCGGACATCGACCTCGCCTTCGGCGCCGAACACCACGGGCTGACCCTGTGGCGGCCGCGGCACGATCGCGGGTCCCTTGACCGAGAACGTCTCGCCCTGGAAGTCGATGTAGTGCAGCTTGTTCCGATCCAGGAAACGGCCGCTGGTGTAGTCGCGGATCACCGCGTCGTCTTCCCACGAGTCCCACAGGCGACGGGCCACCTCGATCGAATCCCGTTGCTCACGAGCCAGATCGGCGTCTTCCGTCACCGGTCGACGTCCCCAGGTGGCGGCGGCGCGCGGATCGTCGGCGCGCTCGGCGATCCAGCCCGCCCGCCCCCGCGAGGCGTAGTCCAGCGACGCCACCTGCGATGCCGTGTGGAACGGTTCGGCGTAGGTGGTGGCCACGGTGGGAACCAGGCCGATCGTGCTGGTCGTCGCCGCGACGAAGGCCGCCCGCGTCACCGCGTCGATGCGGCCGGGAATCTCGTGCCCCGGCAGGATGGAGTCGGCGAACGTGGCCAGGGTGAACCCGGCGTTCTCCGCGGCGGCCACCCGCCTGCGCACGGTCTCCGGGCTGAGCAGACGGTCCGGCGCGTGTGCCGCCCGCCGCCACGCCTCCGGGCGGAAGCCCTCCCCGTCGAGCTCTACACCGAGCGCGAAAACGCCCATCCCGCACCTTCTTTCATCCCGCGAACCACGACGCGACGATCGGTGGCCCGAGCCGGGCGCGATCCGGCTCGGGCCACCGGCGGCGCACCCGTTGCGAGCATGCGCGCGGTGGGCGGTCGATGGCGATGGTTTGCGTCGCGATGATTCGAAGATTGTCGAACGGAGGGCAGGGCCTACCGCGCCGCGCGGGCCGCGAAAGCCGCCGCGAGCAGGACCGTGACACCTTCGGCGACCGCCGTGCCGCCGAGGGCGTGCGCCGCACTGCTCACCGTGCTGCCCGCCAGGCCCAGGAACAGCGATCCGAACCCGGCGATCCCGACCACGATGCCGAGTTGCACGTTGGTCACCAGGATGCCGCTGGCGTCGGCCGCCAGGTGCATCGGCACCTTGGCCAGCGTGCGGGTCATGAGCGGACTGAAGGCGATGCCGTTGCCCGCGCCGCACAGGCCCAGCAGGGTCAGGGCGAGCGGCCCCACGTCGGCGCCGTCGCGCAGCAGCGCGCCGAGAGCCACCATGCTCACCGCCCCGAGCACCAGGCCGAGCGGGATCATCGCCGGGTGGAAGCGGGCCGGGACCCGCTCCCAGTTCAGGCTGGCGACGGCGAAGGTCACGCCGAGCGGGACGAACAGCAGGCCCGCGTGCAGGGCGCTGTAGCCGAGCGTGCTCTGCAGGTGGATCGCCATGACGAACATCCAGCCGCCGAAGGTCGCCATGATGACGAACAGCGCGACCGCGGCGAGCACCAAGCCGGGCGCGGTCAGCACCGGCCGCGCGAACAGGGGTTCACCGCCGCGGGTGGCGACGATTCGTTCGATCGCGACGAACAAGGCGAAGCCGAGCACGCTGGCGGCCAAGGCGAACCACGACCACAACGGCCAGTCCAGCTCACGCCCGAGGACCAGCGGCAACACCAGCAGCAGCACCGATGCGGTGAGCGTGGCCAGTCCCGGAAGGTCGAGCTTGCGTTCGAGCCGCTGAGCCGCCGACGGCAGGATGCGCGGCGCCGCCGCGAGCAGCGCGAGGCCGATCGGCACGTTGACCAGGAACACGCCGCGCCAGCTGCTGCCGAACAGGTCGGCGTTGACGATCAGCCCGCCGAGGACCTGGCCCGCGACCATGCCGCCGGAGATGATGGCCGAGTAGACGCTCAGCGCCCGCGCGCGAGCGGCACCGGTGAAGGTGCGCTGGATGAGCGTCATGATCTGCGGCACCATGGCCGCCGCGCCGACGCCCTGGGCGAAGCGGAAGGCGATCAGCGAGGTCTCGTTCCAGGCCAGACCGCAGGCCAGCGAGGCCAGGGTGAACAGCGCCAGTCCGGCGATGAACGCGCGGCGCTGGGTGAACCGGTCACCCAGCCGGGCGCCGGTGACCAGCAGGACGGCGTAGGCGATGACGTACCCGGCGACGATGAGCTGCAGTGCCGCGCCGCTGGTGCGCAGCGAAGCGCGGATGGAGGGAATGGCGACGTTGACGATGGAGGAATCGAGCACCGCCATGAACTGGCCGGTGAGAATGACGGCGAGGACGGCGAACGAACGCCGCGCTCCCAGCGCGGCCGGTGGGGCGGCCGCGGCCGCGGTGGGCGCCGCCGCCGCTCCCGGCGATATGGTCTGTGTCATGCACCGAGCATGCGGTGCGCCGGGCACCGGTAACAGGAGCCCGATGACACTGGTACCGGCAGCACCAGGCTGAGCATGCGCCCCAACGGATTACCGGGGACTTTTCAGACATTCCCGGCATCGTGTCCAGTATCACAGATGTGCGCGACGGCTATCAGCTGACCGAAGTACTTAGTCGAGCTAACGTGTTTGGGGAGGCGCGTTCAAGGACCGAAGGAGGTCGTCGTGGCACCGGAGACACGCAGGGAGCGGCTCGAGCGCCGCATCTCCCGGCTGTATGCCGAATACGACGACATCCGCAACGCCACACCGCGTGCGGACGTCACCGCGAAGATTCGCGAGCCCGGACTGGGACTCGCCCAGATCGTCGAGACGGTCATGGTCGGTTACGCCGACCGGCCCGCCCTCGGCCAGCGCGCGACCGAGCTGCGCACCGACGAGACCGGCCGCACCACCGCCACGCTGCTGCCGCGGTTCGACACCATCACCTACGGCAAGCTGTGGGAGCGCGTGCGCGCGGTGGCCGCCGCGTGGCACGGTGACGCGGACACACCGCTGCGGGCCGGCGACTTCGTGGGCATCCTCGGCTTCACCAGCAGTGACTACACCACTCTCGACCTGGCCTGCATCCACCTCGGCCTGGTCGCGGTGCCCATGCAATCCAGCGCCCCGGTCGCCCAGCTCGCCGCGATCGTGGCGGAGACCGAGCCACGGGTGCTCGCGGCGACGCCGGAGCTGCTCGACGCCGCGGTGACGTGCGCGCTGTCGGACTCCGGGCCGCGACGGCTGGTCGTCTTCGACTACCACCCCGGGGACGACGACCAGCGCGCGGCGTTCGACGCGGCTCGCGCGCGGCTGGCCGAGTCGGGCAGCCCGGTGCGCATCGAATCGCTCGACGAGGTACTGGCGCGCGGCCGGTCGCTGCCGCCTGCGCCGCTGTTCGCCGCGGAGCCGGATGCGGACCCGCTGGCACTATTGATCTACACCTCGGGAAGCACCGGCACGCCGAAAGGCGCGATGTACGGCCAGCGGCTGGTCGCCAGGGGATGGGCGAACCGGCCCGAGGTCGCCGCGATCAACTTCAACTACATGCCGATGAGCCATGTGGCCGGGCGCGGGTCGCTGACCGGCGTGCTGGCGCGCGGCGGCACCGCGTATTTCGCGGCCAGGAGCGACATGTCGACGCTGTTCGAGGACATCGCGCTGGCCCGTCCGACCGAGCTGTTCCTCGTTCCTCGGGTGTGCGACATGGTTTTCCAGCGCTTCCGCAGCGAGGTCGACCGGCGCGACGGACCGGGCGTGGACCGGGCCGCGGTGGAAGCCGAGGTGAAAACCGAACTGCGCGAACGTTTCCTGGGCGGGCGCCTGGTCATGGCGATCTGCGGGAGCGCTCCGGTGTCGGCGGAGATGAAATCGTTCGTGGAGTCGGTGCTGGATCTGGAGTTGCACGACGGCTACGGGTCGACCGAAGCGGGTGGCGTGGTCGTCATCGACGAACGGGTGCAGCGGCCGCCGGTGCTCGACTACAAGCTCGCCGACGTCCCCGAGCTGGGCTACTTCCGGACCGACAAACCGCATCCGCGCGGCGAGCTGCTGTTGAAGAGCACCACCCTGATCTCTGGCTACTACAAGCGGCCCGAGATCACGGCCGAGGTCTTCGACGCCGACGGCTTCTACAAGACCGGCGACATCGTCGCCGAACTCGCCCCGGATCGCCTGGTCTACGTCGACCGCCGCAACAACGTGCTGAAACTGTCCCAGGGCGAATTCGTCGCGGTGTCGCGCCTGGAGTCGGTCTACGCGACCAGTCCGCTGATCCGGCAGATCTTCGTCTACGGCAGCAGCGAACGCTCCTATCTGCTCGCCGTGATCGTGCCCACCGAGGACGTCCTGGCCTGGGGTGACGCCGAGAAGATGAAGACCGCGCTGAGCGAGTCGCTGCGCCGGCTCGCCAAGGACGCCGAACTGCAGTCCTACGAGATCCCGCGCGAGTTCCTCATCGAGCCGGAGCCGTTCACCACCGCCAACGGATTGCTCAGCGGCATCGGAAAACTGCTGCGCCCCAAGCTGAAAGAACGCTACGAGCCGCGTTTGCAGGAGCTGTACGCCGAGCTGGCCGCCGGGCAGGAGAACGAACTGCTCGACCTGCGCCGCAGCGCGGACGAGCTGCCGGTGCTGGAGACGGTGAGCCGCGCGGCGAAGGCCGTGCTCGGCTGCGCGGACACCGATCTGCGTCCCGACGCCCACTTCGGCGATCTCGGCGGCGACTCGCTCTCGGCGCTGTCGCTGTCGAACCTGCTGCACGAGATCTTCGAGATCGAGGTGCCGGTGTCGGTGGTGATCAGCCCGGCCAACGGCCTGCGCGAAGTGGCCGGATACATCGAGTCCGAGCGCGCTTCCGGCACACGAGGCGCCACCTACGCCTCCGTGCACGGCGCCGGAACCCACGTCCGCGCCGCCGATCTGACGCTGGACAAGTTCCTCGACGCCCGCACGATCGCCGAGGCGCCGGCCCTGCCGCGCCCCGCCGCGGCCGCGCGCACGGTGCTGCTGACCGGTGCGAACGGCTACCTCGGCCGTTTCCTGTGCCTGGAGTGGCTGCGGCGGATGCACGACAGCGCGGGCACACTGGTCTGCCTGGTCCGTGGCTCGGACGCGGCCGCGGCGCGCAAGCGACTCGAGGGCGCCTTCGACTCCGGGGATCCCGCCCTGGTGCGGGAGTTCCAGGAGCTGGCCGCCGCGCATCTGGAGGTCATCCCGGGCGACATCGGTGAGCCGAACCTCGGCCTCGACGACCGGACGTGGCAACGGCTGGCCGACCAGGTCGATCTGATCGTGCATCCCGCCGCGCTGGTCAACCACGTGCTGCCGTACCGGCAACTGTGGGGCCCCAACGTGGTCGGCACCGCCGAGCTGATCCGGCTGGCCCTGACCACGCGGCTCAAGCCGTTCACCTATCTGTCCACCGTCGCCGTCGCCACGCAGATCGACCCGGCCGTCTTCGCCGAGGACGGCGACATCCGCGAGATCAGCGCGGTCCGCGCGGTGGACGACAGCTACGCCAACGGCTACGGCAACAGCAAGTGGGCGGGCGAGGTGTTGCTGCGCGAGGCCAACGACCTGTGCGGACTGCCGGTCGCGGTGTTCCGTTCGGACATGATCCTCGCCGACCGGCGCTACGCCGGTCAGCTCAACGTGCCGGACATCTTCACCCGGCTGCTGCTGAGCCTGCTGCTGACCGGGATCGCGCCGTTCTCCTTCTACCGCACCGACGCCGACGGCAACCGCAGGCGCGCCCACTACGACGGCCTGCCCGCCGACTTCACCGCCGAGGCGATCACCACGCTCGGCGCGGCGCCCGGAACGGGTTTCCAGAGTTACGACGTGCTCAATCCGCACGACGACGGCCGCTCGCTCGACGAGTTCGTCGACTGGCTGATCGACGCGGGCCATCGCATCGAGCGGATCGCCGACTACGACGAGTGGGTCACCCGATTCGAGACCGCGCTGCGGGCGCTACCGGAAGGACAGCGCCAGGCGTCGGTGCTGCCGTTGCTGCACGCCTATCGGCGACCGTCCCCGGCCGTTCGCGGCTCGGCGTTGCCCGCGGAGAAATTCCGGGCCGCCGTCCGAGCGGCGAAAATCGGGGCGGATCAGGATATTCCGCAGATCTCCCGGGAACTCATCGAGAAATACGTCACCGACCTGCGGGTGCGGGGCTTGCTGTAGCAGCTAGGACGGCTTCGGCACGGCATCCAGCAGGGCGTTGCCGATCCGTTCGGCTTGGACCAGCACGTTCGTCTGCGCCGAGATGTAGTCGCCGATGCCTTCTTCCTGAGCGGCTCGCAGATACGGCGGCAGCGGCTGCTGGATCTCGGTACGGATGACGTTGTCCAGCAGCGATTCCATCTCGCCGCGCAACGGATTCCCGGTCGCGGCCTGGTTGTCGAGTTCGAGCCTGCCTCCGTCGGTGCTGTAGTCGTAGAGCTCGAATTCCTGTCCGGCCGCCGGGTCGATCTGGATCCGGCCGTGCACCCAATGGGAATAGGAGGCGAACTTCGCGTCCGGGGTGCGCACCATCGCGACGTGGCCCGGGGCGTCCTGGTTGAACAGCATCGCCGCTTCCTCGATCGAGGCCTCGTCGGTGGTGTGGGCGACCCACGGCCTGCCCGCGGCCGCCGGGTTACGGCAGAGTGCGGCGATGTCCAGACGCCCGCTGAGATGCTCGTAGCGTCCGTCGCCGCGCCACTGGTCGCCACCGGTGCCGATGGTGAGCAGCAGGGGAGTGAAATCGACACTCGAGGTCAACTGGTCTCTGGTGCTCGTGCCGTTCACCGGGCTCAGGTAGCCGCGCGGGTCGTGGACGTAGAGCGGGACGCGCAGCGCCTCGTCGTAGGCGGCGCCGCCCTTGCCGTGGAGGCCGTGAGAGCCGGCGTAGTCGCCGTGGTCGGAGGTGAAGACGACGACGGTGTTGGCGGCCACGTCGGGACGCGACTGCAAGGTGTCGAGCACGCGGCCGATCTGGATGTCGACCTGCTGCTGCGCCCACAGATACAGATTGCGCATCTCGACCCAGGCCCGCATGGCCTCCTGCGTTCCGTAGGGCGCCGCCCCGAACGCCACCGCCGAGACCTCGACCAGCGCCATCTGCAGGCGGGGTTTGCGCGACAGCTGTTCGAGTGATTCGAAGTTGGGCGGCAGTTCGTTCATCCAGCGCGGGATGTCGGCGTTGAACTGGTCGCGCCGGGTCCAGCGCGGCCACCACTGGATGTCGTGCGGATTGACCAGCGACACCGTCGTGCACCATGGCGCGTCGCCGGAATCGTTGTGGAACCAGTCGGCGAATTGGTCGACGATCTTCGGATCCGCTTGCAGCCCTTGTCCCGGAGCGCCGTTCGGCGAGGGATAGGTGCCGCCGTGGAAACCGTAGGCCTCCAGCGCGCCCGGGGTGCGATCCGGATAGCTGCCGAGATGCCACTTGCCCCAGTACGTGGTGTCGTAACCGTGGTCGCGCAACATGGACCCCCACGTGGGGAACAAAGGCGACAGAGTCGATTCCGACACGACCATGACCCCGGTCTGCTGCGCGTACAGGCCGGTGAGCAGGCAGCCGCGAGCAGGCGTGCAATCGTTGGCCGCGGTGTAGTGATTCTCGAACGACACACTACCCCGGCGGATCCGGGCGATATTCGGCAGGACGGCGTCCAGCGTCTGCTGATCGGGGAACCACACGGGTGTCCGCATCTCGTCCACGATGATCACCAGGATGTTCGGCTTGTCCGGGTCGGTGTCCGCGCGAGCCTTGCCCGGCGCGGCCGCGCTCGACACGGCGGCCGCGGCCGTGGCCGAGGTGGCGGCACTGGTCAGAAATCCCCTGCGTGTGAACGAGCTCGGCAATGTTCCTCCACGAATGAGTGCTGTTCGGTCGAATGGAACGCGGAGAATCTCGGTGCTGTGTACCGTAGCGCCGTCCGGCCCGCGCTACCCGCACTCCGGGCGCGGACACGCCGCCCCCGTCCGGCCCGGGTGCCGCACCCATCACGGAGTTCGCGCGCCGATCCGAGCGCCAGAAGGCCGGAGCAGCGCGTCACCCGGCCGATCGCGAGGGCTGATTCTCGCCAGCGCGGGCGGGGTGACCGTGACGATGATCGTGCGCATGACAGCTGATGTGATGAGCACCCTGCGGGCATTCTACGCGTCGGAGGCGGCGTATCTCGCCGATGCGGCCGGGTTCGAGGAACTGGCCCGGCATCTGGCGCCGGATGTGGTCATGCGCCAGGCATCGAGCCTGCCCTATGGCGGCGACTGGCACGGACGCGACGGGTTCCGCGGGTTCATCGCCGCCATGCGCGACAGCTGGGACGGATTGTGGTTCGACGAGCAGCAATTCCTCGGCGACGAGGCCAGGGTCGTGGTCTACAGCAGGGGGCGTCTGCGTGCGCGGCGCACCGGTCGGATACTGCAAACCTCGCTCCTGCAATGGATCAGCTTCCGGGACGGCCTGATCACCGAGTTCCGGCCCTACTACCAGGACACGTCGGCGGTACTGGCCGTTCTGGAAGGTTCCGAGCAGTGACCCGGCGCCGTGAGCGATCGACGTGACCTGATCAGCGCGGCTGTGTGCTCCTGGCGGCGGAGCGAACGCTCACCCGTTCGGCGCTAGTCCGCGACGGGTTGCCGGGGCGTCACCCGGCGCTGGAGGGTCAGCAGGAGATGGTCGAAGCGGGTGCGTTGCTGGACGAGCGCACCGCCCATCGCGACGACGTCGGCGACGAGCTGCTCGGCCAGCGTGCGGATCTTGATGTTGGTTTCCTGCGAGCGCCAGCGCAGCACACGGAACGCCTGATCGGCGTTGACGCCGTAGACGAACATGATCACGCCCTTGGCCTGTTCGATCACCGCGCGGGCATCGATCACGTCCGGTAACAGGTCGTCCAGGGTCTCCTGCCGGTTGTCTTCGAGCGTCTCGGTGACATCGATGAGGTAACCGGCGGAACCCACCACGGCGCCGTCCTCGTCGAACAGCTGGTCGCCGATGACGATGACGTCGTGCGTCTCGTTCTCGGTGTCGATGATCCGGTGGCGGGTGCAGAACGGCGATGCGGTCTCGACGGCGTCGGCGAGCGCCTGGGCGACCCGCTCGCGGTCGTCGGGGTGCAGGTGGCGCTGCAGCAGCTCGGCGGACGGCTCGGCCTCTCCTGGTGCGTACCCGTAGATCGCCGCGGCGTCGTCGGACCATTCCCAGCGTTGGTCGGCGAACCAGAATCGGAAGCTGCCGATATCCGGGCAACCACCGAGCATCTTGCGCGCAGTGTCCTGCGCGCACTGTCCCATCTCTGTCACCGGTCCAGTATGGCGCGGAAAACAGACCAGGTCAGGCGAGGGATGGCGCTGAGCGCCCGATCGGCGCCGCCGCGCGGCCATGGGTGGGGCAAAAAGTGAAACGGGAATCGTCGCGAACTCCAGGTCGTCGGCTGTGACCGCGCCCCGCGTGAGGTCGGGCAGTCGGGTCGGCGGGAGGAGAATCCATCGACGACTCGATGCCGGGAATCGGTCGTTCGCATTGGTGCCCCGTGGTCGCGGAGGGCTAGCGTCGACAGTGTCGCAGCCTGCGATCCCGGCGCCCGCGGTTCACCTTCTTCCGCGGTCGCGGAGCGGCGCGACATGACTGGAAGACCCGCGCTCGACCGAGCGAGCGGGTTCCCGACGATGGAGAACAGAACCATGTCGAAGATCCTTTTCGTGATGACCGGAGCCGACCACTGGACGCTGGCCGACGGAACCGAGCACCCGACCGGCTTCTGGGCCGAGGAATTCGTGGTGCCGTTCGAAAAACTGAAGGGGGCGGGATACGACATCGTGGTGGCCACGCCCGGCGGTGTGGTGCCGAGTGTGGACAAGGGCAGCCTCGCGCCCGAGGTGAACGACGGCCAGGAGACCGCCGACCATCGAGCGCGGGTGATCGCCACGAGCACCGAGCTGAACAACCCCGTCGAGCTGGCGAAGGTGGATCTCGCCGACTACGTGGCGGTGTTCTATCCCGGCGGGCACGGGCCGATGGAAGACCTCGCGGTCGACGCCGACTCCGGCAGGCTGATCACCGCCGTCCTGGCC
The DNA here is from genome assembly GCF_001612785.1 of Nocardia beijingensis NBRC 16342. Lineage (GTDB taxonomy): Bacteria > Actinomycetota > Actinomycetes > Mycobacteriales > Mycobacteriaceae > Nocardia > Nocardia beijingensis. Next base: position 188,052 of record NZ_BDBC01000012.1, on the reverse strand, counting down.
TCCGGCAAGCCGCTGGCGGTGGTGTGCCACGCGCCCGCGGCGCTGCTCGCAGCCGAGGGGGAGGACGGCGCGAACCCATTCGCCGGCTACACCCTCACCGGCTTCACCAACGCCGAAGAGACCCAGGCGGGTCTCGCGGACAAGGCCCGATGGTTGTTGCAGGACCGGCTGGTCGAGCTCGGCGCCGACTTCCGCGAGGCCGATCCGTGGACCCCGAACGTGGTGGTGGACCGCACGCTCATCACCGGACAGAACCCGGCCTCCTCCGCGGGTGTGGCGGAGGAACTGCTGAAAACGCTGGGCTGACCACCAACAACTCGTCTGCCCGACCCTCGCGGCGATGACCGCATCGCGCGGAAGGGTCGGGCAGCACTCCCCGTGTTGACACGCGAAGCCGACTACCCTAATCTCTTCCTTAACGAAGAGACATCTTCTAAGAAGAAGCATCTTCGATATAGAAAATGCTGAGGGAAAGGTTTTCGTGATGACATCGGCCGATACCGGGACCGAACCTGCCGCGTCGCCCAGCACACGACGGCGCACCGTGGCCCGAGTCGTAGGAGCCGCCGCACTGGCGCTCGGAGTCGGCGTCGGCGGCGGGTACCTGTGGCTGGATCGGACCTCGGATATCCGGAATACGGGGGTCGCCGCGTGCGTGGACGCCGTCGCCGACGGCGGCAGTGCCGAGGACCTGCGCGCGGTGTGCGACACCATCGCCACCATGACGGCGGCGTGGGGCCGCAACGACGCCGACGCGTTCGGCGCGACCTTCACCGAAAACGCCACGTACACCACATTTCTCGGCACCCACTATGCGGGCCGCCGCGATCTGACCGAGGCGCACCGCGCTCTGTTCTCGGGATTCCTGAAGGGAACCGAGCTCGCCGACTCCTTCCTCGGAGTGCGCTTCTTCGGCGGCGACGTCGCGATCGTCACCAGCCGTGGTGATCGTTACGAAGGTGATCGCCCGGCGGAGTTGTCCAAGACCCAGACCTACACACTGGTGCGGGAAGCCGACGGCCGCTGGCGGATCGCCGGCTTCCACAACACCAAGCGGCAGCCGGTCATGGAGCGCATCTCGTTCCTGTTCGACCCGGCGACCCAGCCGGAGGCCGAACGGTGAGAGCGCTGGTGACCGGCGCCAGCGCGGGAATCGGGCGTGCCTTCGCGAAATCTTTCGCAGCACGGGGATATTCGGTGACGGCCGTCGCGCGTGGCACCGATGGCCTGGACGCGCTGATGGCCGAACTCGGTGCCGGGCACGATCACATCGCCGCCGATCTGGGCACCGAAGAGGGGCTGTCGGCGGTCGCGGAACGGCTACGCGGCGGCGGTTACACGCTGCTGGTCAACAATGCCGGGACCGCCGCGCACGGTGATTTCACCGCGATCGGGCTCGAAGCGTCGATCGCCACGTTGGATGTGAACTGCCGGGCGGTGGTCGTGCTGGCCCACGCCTTTCTCGGTGCGGCCACCCCCGGCAGCGTCCTGGTGAACGTGTCCTCCACCCTCGGGCACACACCGAAACCGGGCCTTGCCGTCTACAGCGCCACCAAATCGTTCGTCACGACCTTGTCCGAAACACTGTGGCACGAACAGCGAATGCGGGGCGTGCGGGTGCTGGCCCTGTGCCCCGGCGTCACCGCCACCGCTTCGCAGACCGCCGCCGACGTGCCGCCCTGGCTGCTCCAGACCCCCGAGCAGGTGGTGGACCGGGCCCGGCGAGCTCTGTCGCGCAGAACTGGCGCCGTCGTGTTCACCAGTCCGCTCAACCGGGCGCTCGTCGCCGCATCGCGGTTGCTTCCCCGCCGGGCCGCCCTGGCTCTGCTGGCCGATTAGAAGGAGACAGAAATGACCACCGACACCGACATCGACGCCATTCGCGCCCTCATCGAGCGCAGCAGGCAGGCATGGGATCGCGGCGACGGCGCCGCCTACGGCGCCTGCTTCACCGCCGACGCCACCGACATCACCTATGTCGGCACCGTCTACCACGGCGGCGAGGAGATCGGCCGTGCGCACCAGGCGCTGTTCGACAGCTTCCTGAAGGGCACGCGTCTGACCGTCGATATCCTCGAAATCCGTCGCTACGGCGCGGATACCGCCGTCGTGGTCACGCGCGGCGAATCCTCGAAGCGGCAGCCGGGCAAGCTCGGAAAGCTCGCCACCTACACCGTCGTCCGCGACACCGACGGACGGTGGCGCATCGCGGCCGTGCAGAAGACCCAGCGCAAGGCGCTGATGGAGGCCGTGTCCTTCCTGTCCCAGCCCGCCACCCGGCCGGCCGCGCACTGATGGCGGCCATCGCGGTCCTGGGCGCGAGCGGCCGCACCGGGCGCCTGGTCGTCGACCGGGCGCTGGCTCGAGGACATCACGTCACCGCGATAGTCCGTCCGGCCGCCACCCCGGCGTTCGCGCACGCGGCCACCGTCGTCACGGCCGATCCGTGCGTGCCAGGAGCCTTGACCGGACTGTTCGATGAACACGACGCGGTGATCAGTGCGCTCGGCGCCGCCGGGCGCGGCCCCACCACCGTCTACTCCGCCGCCACCGCCGAGATCATCGCCGCCATGCGGCCGGGCGGACGAGTTCTGGTGATCTCCTCCGCGGCGGTGGAGGTCCCGGCCGACGCGGGAACGGGCGCAAGGATTCTCGCCGCCGTCCTGCGCGCGGCCATGCGGCACGTCTACTCGGACATGGCGCGCATGGAAGATCTGCTCGCAGGCAGTGACCTGCGCTGGACCGCGGTGCGTCCCTCGCGACTGACCGATGCGCCGGCCTCCGGCGGTCCACGTGTCTCGCCGGGGGCGATGAGCAAGCTCGGCCCGCGCACAGCACGTGCCGACCTCGCCGACTATCTTCTCGACGCCGTCGATAACCCGCGCACCTACCGGTCCGTCGTCGCCATCTCGTCCTGATCGGGGACCCCTTCCGCGTCGCAAGGCGGGACGGCGACTGCGTCATCGACGCTTGCGTGTCCATCGACTGCCCCCTACGCTGCAAAAGTAAGAAGTTACTTACAGGGGAGGGTATGGCCGAGTCGACACGGAAGCGAATCATCGCCGAGGCTCTGCGGTTGTTCGGCGAACAGGGCTTCGCACGGACCACGGTCACTCAGATCGAGCGTGCGGCAGGGCTTTCCGGTGGCTCCGGCGGGCTGTACCGGCATTTCCGCTCCAAGGACGAATTGCTGGTCGAGGCGGTGCGGGCACGGCTGACCGAGCGGGAGGAATGGGCGCCGTTCCTCGACCAGGACTTCTCGGTGATGGCGTGGTTGGAGTCGTTCGCGCCGGGCAGTTCGGTCGTGGACAAGCTGACCCTGCTGTTCCGCATCGGCTTGGGCCGGCTCGAGCACGACCGTGATGTCAATCGAATCCTGATGCGCGACAACTCGATCGGCACCGACGTGCTGGAGGTGTTCCGCCGCGACGAGTACCTGGTGTTGGTCTCGGCGGTCCTGCGCGGCCTGCGTGAACTCACCGATCCCGTCGCGCCGGAACAGGACTGGGAAGCCACGGCGGCGGTGCTCGTCGGCGCGATCGCGCACTACTGGCTGATCAGCGACACCTTCGGCGGTGACCACCCCACCGCGGTCGATCCGGACCGCTATCTGCGGGCCGTCGCGGAGATGGTCGTGGCCAGATTGCGGTGGACGGATGCGGAAGAAGGGCCGCCATGAGCACACACACCTCACCGTCGTCGGCGGCGGCCTGGCCGGGCTGACCGCGGCCATCGAGGCGGCGGAGGCCGGCGCTCGGGTCCGGCTGTTCGAGGCGCATCAGACCGTCGGTGGTCGCGCACTCCCTGACCTCGCCGCCGGTACGCCGCGAACGGCGCGCTGTGCGCCGGGTGAATCAGCGTCGCGTTCCCGCCGTGAGATGTCGGTGACCGCACCGGTGGGCACGTATATCGGTAGGCCGGTCGTCTGCCCCATCGCGGGGTGCTCGGCTATTCGATCGCTTTGGAGACGATGTCGTCGGCGAGGGGAGCGACCGCTGCGATGATCTCGGTCGTGACCGCAGGGTGGGCGCCGGCCGCGCGGAGCGCCTCTGTCAGGTGTTCGGCGACGCGGTCGAAGTGGCGGCGGTTTATCCCTCGGCCTTGATGGATCTGCTTCATTCCCGGCCCGGTGTACGGCGCGGGTCCTCCTAACGCGGCGGCGAAGAACTCGACTTGGCGGCCCCGCACTCGCGGCAGGTTGACGCCGGTGAAGAACGGTGCCAGTTCATCGTCGGCCATGATGCGGGCATAGAGGTCCGCTACGACGACCTCGAGGGCGGCGTGGCCGCCGACTCGCTCGTACAGGGTGCTGTCGCACGGCGTTGCCGACGTTGTCTCCACGGGGGCTCCTCGTATCGCGGGCGATCGAATGTTCGGTCGGAGGGTGACTCGGCGTGTCACGAGACGGTCGGTGCCGGGGTGCGCCGAAGGCAGGACGCCGGAGCACGTCGGTCCGGCCCGGCGTCGATGTCCCGGCTTCCGTTCATGGCTGTCCTCTCGCCGCGTGAGTCTCCCTGGGGTGCAAGGGTGATCATCGCCTTCACCCACACAATAGAGATTTTATAACAACTTACACATTCATTGCGGCAGTTCAATGCAATACGTCAAGTGTGAATTGTCAGTCACATACTTAGGAACCTGCTGGCGCACCAGCGTCGGCTCCCCGCGTGCTGGCCTGGTCGAAGGTTGCGCAGTTGGTGGTCATCGGCAGTCGCGGGCGGCGGATTCGCGGGCATGCTGCTCAGAGGCCGTAGCCGTACAAGGGGTGAGACGGCCGATATCCAGAGCCCGCCGGTAGGCGATCGGAGCGCGTATATGGATCGAGGCGAGAACGATGCATCGCAGTGCGGGCGAGCGATCCGTTCGAATGCCGCGGCATTCTGATTCCAAGTCCTCTGCGTCGAGTCGCGATCTGCTGGTCTGCGCGCAATCCCGCCTCGGCGTCGCGTGAAGGTATCCGGGCCCCGGTGGGCGTGCCGGGTGGCCGAAGTGCACGAAAAGGGCAAATTCTCAGCAAAATATCAGGCTTAATCGACGCATAAACGATGCATTCGAGCGTGATCGGTGCAAGACTTCATGAAGTGAACATTCGCTCGTGCGGTTGTCCCGCACGAGGCGCGCGCACTCGGTGGTGGGCGTTCCGGTCTGCCGGGAGGACGCGCTCGCGCGCTGAAGACTTCCAGCACAACTGAACTCGACGAAGGAACGATTGACATGCGAAACGTGCAACGAACACTTCTGCTGGCTACGGCCGTCACCGCCGCCGTCTTGGGAGCCTCGGCCTGCTCCGATGACAACGACACGTCCTCCACCGCCTCGACCGTCGGCTCGGCCGTCAAGTCGCCGACGTCGGCGACAGCGTCTCCGTCGCCGACGGGGGCGCCCGTGTCGGCTCCCGTCGGCCCAGGCTGTGCCGCGTACGCCCAGCAGGTGCCGACCGGGCCGGGGTCGGTGACCGGCATGGCGACCGAACCTGTCTCGGTGGCCGCGTCGAACAACCCGATGCTCACCACACTCGTCGCCGCGGCGTCCGGTCAGCTGAATCCGCAAGTGAATCTGGTCGGCACTCTCGACGGCGGGCAGTTCACCGTCTTCGCCCCGGTCGATGCCGCCTTCGCCAAGGTCGATCCAGCGACGATCGATACGCTGAAGACCGATGCGCCCGCGCTCACCAAGCTCCTCACATATCACGTTGTGCCAGGGCGGGTCGGGCCCGGCAATATCGCGGGCGACCACAAGACCGTCGAAGGTTCCACGGTCACCGTGACCGGCAGTGGGGACAACCTCAAAGTGGCTGACGCCAATGTGATCTGCGGCGGCCTCCAGACCGCGAACGCCACTGTCTATCTGATCGACGGAGTGTTGACGCCACCTGCCGCATGATGGTCCGGCCGGGGTATGGTGATCAGCTGGCGCGTCCGCCGCCATCGGGGCAGCCCTCTACGGGCCTGGCCACCACTGCCGTGAGACGCCTGCCCCGGGACATGAGCCACCCTGGACCCGCCCGGCCCGTGGCGCATCACCGATCTGGCCGCGGTGGGGCGCTGGTGGCGGCCCTTCCGGCGCTGAAGCGTCTAGCAGAACTCGAAAGTAAGGACCGCGAAGGCCGCTCATCACCAGCGTGGCGACCTCGTTCCACGTATCGCTCGGCAGCGCGCAGTGGACGCTGACCGTCGCGCTGCTCAGCGGCGCCGTCGCCACGCCGGTCCTTGGCCGGCTGGGAGCCGGCCCGCACCGGCGGGCCGCGATCCTCGCCACGCCCGACGAACCGAGTCCAGTTCATGAGCAGTTCGCCACCGCCGGTGATTGACCGGTGTCCGGTGGTGGGGGAGGGTGGAGCGATGGCGGGAGGCGAACTGCGTCACGGAGTCGAACTGTCCAATCTGGATCAGCCCTTGTTCGACGAGGCCGAGGCGAGCAAACGGGATCTGGTGAACTATCTGGAGTTCGCCGGGGAACGGTTGCTGGGCGTGTTGCGCGGACGGCCGCTTTCGGTGGTGCGGGTGCGGCCGGGGCAGGAGCCGTTCATGCAGAAGAATCTCCCGAAGTACACCCCGGAGTGGGTGGCGCGGACGAAAGTCTGGGCGGAGAGTTCGAGTCGGGAGATCACCTACGCGCTGTGTGACGACCTGCGGACCCTGATCTGGTTCGGCAATCAGCGGGCGGTCGAATACCACCCGACCCTGTTCCTCGCGGAAACCGCACCCGAACCCACACATCTTGTGCTCGATCTCGATCCCTCACCAGGACAGACTTTCGCCGATGCGGTGGCAGGTGCCCGGCTGATCCGGGAAGCGCTGGCCGCGGACGGATTGTCCGGAGCGGTGAAGACGAGTGGTTCCAGGGGATTGCATGTGTTCGTACCGGTGGTCTCGGGGATCGATGTCGAGGACGCGGCCGCGGCGACGCGGGCCGTGGCGGCGCGAGCCGAGCGGATCGATCCGTCGGTCGGCACGACGGCGTTCATCCGAGACGACCGACACGGCAAGGTCTTTCTCGATGCCACCCGTGCGGGTGGTGCCACCGTGGCCGCCGCCTACAGTCCGCGTATCCGTCCGGGTGTCACGGTGTCGTTCCCGCTGCGCTGGTCGGATCTCGACGAGGTGACGCCGTCTGATTTCACTGTGCGGACCGTGCCGGACCTGCTCGGCGACAACGATCCATGGCAGTCGGAGATGCCCGCCCCGCAGCGTCTTCCTCCGGATCTGGTCGAGGAGGGACACACGATTCCAGTGGCCCGGGTGCAGGCCATGCACGAGGGCAAAAGGCGTGCCCGTGCACGCCGTGCGGCCGAGGCTCCGCCGAACAGCTGACGCGACATCCGATCAGCAGCAGTTGGCCGGTACCGAACTTACAGATCGTCTTCCGCACGCTGGTGCGGCGAGTTCCGACGCTGCGCTTGGCGATTCCTTCGAAGAGGTCCAGTTCGAGCACGCCCGGCTCGCTTACGGGCTGTACGAACTGCCGGTGAGCTGGTAGCCCGCATACGAAACCTTGTGTCGGAACTCTTGTCTCCGCGTCCATGTCCGTACCGGTGAGTCCCCGCTGCGGCCCGCGAGGTGCGGTGGCTTCGGCTACGCCGGTTGGAGAGTGCGCTGATCTGCTGCGGCAGGTGTGGTACCAGCAGGATTCATATCTGTAGTAATCGTGTTACTCTGCCGTAGGTCCGCGGCTGTGATGTGTCTCCTGTCCTACAGCTATTGCGGCCTGGAACACTCCGGCGACGGTGCCGGGTGGAATTCACGGAGAGTTATCGATGCAACGACAGCAGGGGCCGTCTCGATCGAGGTGGCGACGGTGGGCCGTTCCGGTGGCGGCGGCGGTGGCCGTGGCTTGTGGTACGGCGGTGGCCGTGGTGGGGGTGGACACGCGGGAGGCGGCCGCCGCTCCGGTCGGTGACTTCTACGTTGCGCCCGCGCAGATTCCCGCGGAGCGGGGAGCGATCATCAAGACCGCGCCGATGGCCTTGTTCGCGGCTCCGCCGACGGCCCAGGGCTGGCCGGGTAAAGCGCAGCACGTCATGTACACCTCGCGGTTGCAGGACGGGTCGCCGGTCGCGGTGAGCGGGACGTTCATCGACGCCACCGGTCCGTGGCAGGGACCTGGGCCGCGTCCGACGGTTGTCATCGGTCCCGGGACTTCGGGGCAGGGTGACCGGTGCGCGATGTCGGTGGCGTTCTCGACGGGGTTGGCGTTGTTCGCCGAACCGTCGCCGGGGTTGTCGGCGAACCAGGAATTGCCTGCCTCGGCGCTGTGGAGTGGGTTGGGCGCCCGGGTGCTGGTGACCGATTACATCGGACTCGGTACGCCCGGTATCCATACCTACGCCAACCGGATCGAGCAGGCCCACGCGGTGCTCGACGGTGTGCGCGCGGCCCACAACCTGGCGGGTGTCGGGCCGGATACCCCGGTGGTGTTGTGGGGTTACTCGCAAGGTGGGGGTGCGACCGCGGCGGCGGCGGAGATGCAACCGGACTATGCGCCGGAACTGAATCTCAAAGGCACCTGGGCGGGTGGGCCGGTCGCAGATCTGGCCGCGATCCTGGAACGGATCGACGGTTCGCTCATCAGCGGCGCCATCGGATTCGCGATCAACGGTCTGCTCGCGCGATACCCGGAACTGCAGAAGGCCGTCGACCGGGTGACCAGTCCCGCCGGGCGCGCGATGCTCGAGACGTTGAGCGATGAGTGCATCGGTGACATCATCACCCGTCACGCGTTCCAGCGGACCGGGTCGATGACCAACGACGGCCGCTCGCTGACCGAGCATTTGGCCGAGATCCCCGAGGCCGCTCCGGTGCTGGCCGAGATGCGCGTCGGCAATCTGACCCCGCCCACGCCGGTGCTGATCACCAGTGGCTTGAACGACGACACCGTCCCCTACGGTCAGGCTCGCCGGCTCGCCGAGGACTGGTGCGCGAAAGGCGCAACGGTCACCTTCCGTACCAACGACCTGCCGCCGATCCTGCCCGGCGCGACCATCCCGAACCATTTCGGTCCCGAGATTATCGACGGATTCGGCCCCGACAACGCGGTCACCTATCTGCTCGACCGCTTGGCCGACAAACCCGTTTCCGGCTGCACCATCGACTGACTTCGTCTCCACCGGGATCCGAGCGGGCCCCGCATCCGACCGTCATCGGATGCGGGGCCCGTTTTGTCGACCGTCGAAATGTTATGTCGCGCTGTCTGTTCTCTCTGTCCGGATGCCTCTCGGCCGGCGGTGTGCCGTGACGTGTCCGGGTCCGGCGGTTCCGGTCGGCCCAGCGCGTAAGCCGGGGCGATGCGTTGCTGCCGGCGGCTCCACAACTCGGTCTTCGGTTCCCGAGTGGAGGTGGACCTGGCCGCCGCGAGGCTCTCGCCCACCTCCACCGTGTGCGGCTGGGAAACGATGCCCGCTTCACCTCGTGAACCGGAGGCCTCGCCGCTAGGCCGCCGCCACGTCCGATCATCACACTCGGCAGAAGTGGTGGCAGGCAGTGGCTTTCACGGATCGGCGCTGCGTGCGACGCCCCGCCGTTTCCGCACGCCGATGGTGATCCGGCGTTGTCCGGAGCCGGATGTGGCTGCGCCGTAGGTGCCGACCAGTATCAGGACACAGCCGAACAACTGCAGCGCCGTAGGTCGCTCGTCGAGCGCGACGGCGGCCAGGACGAGCGCGCCGACCGGCGTCAGCATGAGCATGGCCGCGCTCACCGTGCTGCTCAGCTGGGCGGTGGCCAGGGCGATCAACAGCCAGCCGCCGATCTGGCCGCACACCGCGGTCAGGGTCAGCCAGCCCAGCGCCGTCCAACCGGGCGTGAACGTGACGCCCGGCCACAGCGCCCCCACGGCGGCCGCCGACAGCAGCACCAGCCGGTAGGACTGGACCACCTGCCCGCTGTGCCCGCCGCGGCGCAGGAGGAAGAGGAACCCCGAGTAGCACAACGCGGCGAGGACGGCGTGGATCGTTCCCCGTACCGGCGCGCTGCCGGAGGCTCCGGCCTCGAAGACGCCACCGGTGAGCAGGATGCCCGCCACCAGGAACGGCGACACGACGAGGAACGCGCCGCGGATCGGCTCGCGATCGATCAGCAGTGCCAGCAGCGGAACGATGACGACCTGCGCGTTCACCAGCACCGCCGTCAACCCGGCGCCGACCTCGTAGATCGCTTGCGTCCACAACAGCGCGTCCGCGGCGAACAGCACACCGGCCGTCACGGCGACCACGGTCTGCCGCCGCGGCAGCGCGCCCTCCCGTCGGCGTTCACCACGGGCCAGCGGCCACAGCAACGGCAAGGCGAGCGCGCAACGGAAGAACGTGGCGGTGGCCGGTGCGGCGCCGGACAGCTCGATGAAGATCCCCGAGGTGGCGACGCCGAGCGCGCCCACGGCCATCGCCGACCGTGGCCGCGCCCGAGCCGCGCGGGACACCACTCCCAGAAGTCGCTGCCGCGGAGTATCGACCATCGGCCGACGCTACAACCGGCGAATCCGGGAAGCACGCGAATATGTCCGCCGGGCCAGGGCTGAGCCACCGCTTCGGATACGGCACTGTGTCGTGCTGAGATTCGGTGTGAATCCTTTGTCGATGGCCGGCCCTCTCATAGATGTGCCGACAACCAGGTCGGCACGCAATCGAGGAGGTCGTTGTGATCATTGCCGCCATCGCTGTCGCCGCCGTGCTGGTCGGCACGTGCAGCGTGACCCTGCTGCGCCGCCGGAGCCGCTCCCGTGACTGACCTGATCTGGCCCGACGAGCAATTGGTGAGCGCCGCGCGTGAGGGCGACGCCGAGGCGATCACCACACTGGTGTCGGGCTCCTACCCGCATGTGCGCCGATTCGCCCACACCCTGTGCGCCTCCGCCGAGGACGCGGAGGACGCCGCGCAGGAGGCGCTGATCATCCTCTACCGCAAGATCGGGACCTTGCGGGCCTCGGGCGCGCTGGCGTCGTGGATGTTCCGCATCGTCCGCAACGAATGCCTGCGGCAGTGGCGCACGATGACCCGTCCCTCCGAGCCGATAGCGGAGGCCGCCGTGGCGTCGGCGGAGGACGAGGCGGTGCGGCGGCTCGAAGCGAGCCGGGTGGCGAGCGTGATCGCCGCGCTGCCCGCCGATCAGCGCCGGGTGCTGATCATGCGGGACGTCCAGGGATACAGCGGCCGGATGGTCGCGGGCATGCTCGGCCTCAGCGTCGCGGCGATGAAGTCACGCCTGCACCGCGCCCGCGCCACAGTCCAGCAGGAGCTGCGGACCACACCGTGGTCGGCTCAGGAGAGGAGCGAACGAAATGCCTGACGAGCGGAGTTTCGCCAGCGCCTCCGTGCCCCGGCATCTGGCGCGCGGCGTCGCGGGCTTCGGCGCACTCATCGGCGCGATCGCCTTGCTGCCGGTATTCGGGGCGTTCAGCTTGCTGCTCGCACCGGTCGGTCTGCTCGCCTTGCGCGGGTGCCCGACCTGCTGGGTGATCGGCTTGATCCAGACCGTGTCGCGGGGACGGCTGCGGCGTACGTGCGCCGACGGTCAGTGCAGATTGACCACTGCCGGGCACGATCCGGCCGAGCACGTGACCAGCCTTCGCGCACCCGGCTCACCGTTGTCGCTCTCGCCTCATGGCGCCGGTGGCCGTTCGCCGCGCGATGTGTCGCTGCCGGACGGAGGCAGCCGTCGAGCGTCGTGACAGGGGCACGCGGCCGTCGGCCGCTAGCACCTGATCCGGATCAGCTGATCGTTTCCGCCGAGTTGCCAGATCCTTTGCAGCACAGTCCAGTTGCGGGTCGGTCGTCGCGCTGGTTTGCGGCCTGGCGGTGACGGCAGCCGGGTGCGGGCACGTCGGCTGGACCTCGATCACCCTATCGCTCGGGGGATTCCGCCGAAGACCGCACCACCGCGGGCAGCCCACCGATGACACCGTCCGCCTCCAGAGCGCGGATCTCGCTCAGGCCGAGAGCGGTGAGCAGCTCCGTGCTGTGCTGGCCGAGCAGGGGAGCGGGCCGGCGGTGGAGACGCCGGAGACCGGCAGAGAACCGCACCGGCACGGTGCTGTGCCTGGCCGTCGCGGCGACCGGATGGGCCACCGGCTCGAAGAACTCCCGGAACTCCCGAATCAGGTTGCCATGGTGTCGCCGAACGCCGCCACCGCGCAGGCGACAGTGCAGGAGGCGTGGTCGGAGATCTCCTCGGCGGTGATGACGCTGCCGGTGATCGCGATCGCAGGGGTGATCGGCAGCGCGCGGACGCGGACGGAATCGGCTTCGGCGATCTGGTCCGCCGGAAGCAAGGCCCAGCTGTGCGCATCGGAACCGACCTCGACCACGGCGTCCTGAATGGTTCCGATGGGTCTGCCGAATCTCGGACGCACCCCGGCTGCGCGGAAGGCGACGTCGATCGCGTCGTGCAGCGGCGGATCGGATTGCCGGGACGGCACCCGCAGGACGTCCGCGGCCAGGTCGGTGATGGCCGCGACGCCGCGCGCCACGGCGGGGTGATCTCTGGACACCACCGCGCGCAACGGTTCCGACCAGGCCGGTGAGACTCTGAGCCCCGGCGCGGAGACCACACCGCGGGCCAGCGCCAAGTCCAGTTCGCCGCGCCGCAGCGCGTTCAGCCGCTCGACGACCGGCAGGTCGACGAGGACGACTTCGAAAGCGGGCGTTCGCTCGCGCAGAGCGTCGATGCCCCGCTCGAGGCGGGCGGTCAGGCCCGCCGTGGTGCCGATGCGCACTGTCGCGGCGGGCCCGCCGACGGCGGCGGCCCGGACTCTGTCGGCGGCCGCGAGCGCGTCCCGCGCCGCGCCGAGCACGCGGTGCCCCGCCTCGGTGAGCTGGACTCGGCGCGGCGATCTGTCGAACAGCCGGACCCCGAGTTCGCGTTCCAACCGCGCGATCTGCTGGCTGACCGCCGGTTGCACGATGCGCAGTCGCTCGGCGGCTCGGCCGAAATGCAGTTCCTCGGCGACGGTGACGAAGTAGCGCAGCGCGCGCAGTTCCATTGAGCCTCCCGTCGTCACCTGCGGCGATCACATCATGTTATTGCTGCACAGGGGAATCGGATCTGGCTGCCCCCGATCGTGACGTGCTGGAGTCGAAGTCATGAGCATCGAACCGGGCACGCTCGGAGCCCATCTGCGGTACAGCGAGGTAACCCCGCGACAAGCGGTCGAAATCAAGAGAGCCGGATACGGCGCGCTATGGCTGACCATCTCGCCGCCCGCCGATCTCGCCGTGGCCGAGCGGATACTCGACGCCACGGAGCGTCTCGTGGTCGGCACGGCCGTGGTGAACATCTGGACGACCCAGGCGAGGACGGTTGCCGCCTCCTATCACCGGATCGTCGCCGCGCACCCGGGTCGATTCGTCCTCGGGATCGGCGCAGGCCACCGCGAAGCGGATCCGCGGTATGCGTCGCCCTACACCGCGATGGCGGCCTATCTCGACGAGTTGGCCGCCGCCGGTGTGCCCCCGAGCGGGGTGGTGCTGGCGGCGTTGGGGCCGAGGATGCTCCGCCTGGCCCGCGACCGCGCCGCAGGGACGATCCCGGTTCTCGTGACGCCCGAGTACATCCGGCGAGCGCGCGAGATCCTCGGCGCTGCCCCGCTCGTGCTGCCCGGTCAGATGGTGGTGCTGGACAGCGACGTCGAACGTGCCCGTGCGACCGGCCGCGCCCACGCCGCGCCCCCGGCCCTGCATGTCGCCAACTACACCGCCAATCTGCGCCGCATCGGCTTCACGGACGCCGATCTCACCGAGCCGGGCAGCGATCGCCTGATCGACGCGCTCGTGCTGCACGGCGCGCCCGCCACAGTGGCCGCGGGCATCCGGGTCGCCCTGGAAGCGGGTGCGAACCACGTCGGCCTCACCGTCCTCGGCGACGACCCGATCGGCACGCTCCGCACGATCGCCGATGCGGTATCGCGCGCCGTGCCACCGCGCTGACACCGGGCACCCGCGCGTTCCCAGGCGGTTGCCCCCACGCATCAGCTTGTTGAATTCTCATTGTGGATGCCTAACGTTGGTCACTCGAGAGTCGCATTTCCTCTACGCGCACGATCCGGTCTTGAAGGGCGAAGGGGTGCAACCGGATTCGCGCTGGAATCCGGGCGCGCCGCCGCCGGTCGCGCCCGCGTCGGCCACTGTGGCCCCGGTGCCCCTACTTGCGGCCCATGGTCGACGCCTGCCAGAAGTTCGCCGGGGGTGTGGGCGGGTGGTACGCACCGGCGAGCAAGGCGATGATTCGCTTCCGCGATCTCAACGTGCGCCTGCTGCCGTACCTGCCGTGGCGGGGCCTGATCGGCGGTGCCCCGCAGAAAGTCGCCCGCACCATCCGGGCCGGAGATTACTCGGACGTCGAGCGAGTCTCGGGGAGTTAATTCGCGTGACTCCTCCCGTGCCAGGGTCGATACTCGACGCTGCACGAGTCGATGGCCGGAGGTGGGGAATGAAGTTGGCGGAGGCGTTGGCGTTGCGGGCGGATACGGCGCGCCGGATCGAGCAGTTGCGGGCTCGCATCGTGAGCAACGCTCGGTTTCAGGAGGGGGAGGAGCCCGCCGAGAACGCGGCGGAGTTGCTGGCCGAGGCGGGTGAGGCGCTCGGTGACTACGAGACGCTGATCCGGCGCATCAATCGGACCAACGCCGCCGCGCGGATCGGAGACGACGGCACCTTGACCGACGCGCTGGCCCGCCGGGATGCGTTGCGCCTGCGGCACTCCCTGGTCACGGCCGCGGCCGACGCCGCGGCGGGCAAGGGGCAGCCCGGGTACGCACGCCAGCTGCGGTCCGAGCTGAAGATGTTCGCGGCGTTGCCGGTCGCCGAACTGCGCGGGCAGGCCGATGACATCGCCAGGGAACTCCGGGAACTCGACGTGCGCATCCAGCGCTCGAACTGGGAGGTCGACCTGTTGGATTGACCGGGAGAGGTGGAGCAGGTAGCCGTCACGGAGGCGTGCACGACCCCGATCGGCCGACGGGATATTCGGCCGCTTTCTCGGCGCACGATGGGCAGTGCGAGGGGTTCGACTCCCCGTCTCACACCGCAGCCCAGCACGGCGCACACGAGACAGTGCACAGCACACAGCACACCACCATGTGCAGATCCGTGGCAGCGAGGGCGGGTCAGGGGCACTCCACCTCTCGCGTCGGTCCCAGAGTTCGCCGCACATGCTCTTCTGCGTCCGTCGATGAGTTTCGGCAGCAGGCGCCGTCTCCTCTGTGACTCGACGAAAGGACGAACTCGTGCAAATCCTGGCTCGCCTGTGTATGACCGCCGATGGCTATGTGACGACTCCGGACGGCTGGCCACCTCAGGTCATCGATCCGGTGCACGGCCCGGGCAGTCACGGTATCGCCGAATTCCTGAAGACCTGCGAGGCCGCCCTGATGGGCCGCACCACCTTTGAACCCGCACTCACCGCCGATCGCTGGCCCTGGCCGGACCTGGAGGTCTTCGTGCTCAGCTCACACCGTCCCGAGGGCACTCCCGACGATGTGACCGTCGACGACGATCCGCAGCGGCTGCTGGAGAAGATCCGCGCGGCCAATCGCGGCGGCGACGTGCACCTCATCGGCGGCCCCGGCACTATCGAGACCTACCGCGCCCTCGGCGTTCTCGACAAACTCGAACTCGTGATTCTGCCGTTCTTCGTCGGCAGCGGCATGCGCCTGACCGATTCGCTGAACCCGCAGACCAGTCTGGAATTCGAGAGTTCACGGCCGTTGGACGGCGGTGGGGTGGAGATCGTCTACCGAGTGCTGCCGCACCACTGACAGCGGAAACTCACCCGCGCTTCAAGGAACCCCACGCAACCGGCGGATGGCCGCTGGTCAGCAGTTCTCGGTGTACGGCTGGTAGGCGGTCGATCATCGGTTGCCCTCTGCGGTACCCGACCTGGCCGCATCTACCGGACCATCCAGTCACGGGGTTGGTCGATGACCTCGCTCATGCGTCCGGCGCCTGGCGGTTCTGTTCGTTGAGCGCACACCTGGTGTTGGCAAGTGAGCGCATGTTGGAGGTTCCCTCGATCCGGTGGTTCCCGGTCGCGATGGTGAACGGTGGGCACCCGTCACCGAGGGCTGTCGAGGCCACCGGTGCATCCGCCGTCAGGCGACCGGTGCGCCGTGGAGGACTACGGCGTCAGCTCGGTGGCGGGTACCGGCCCGACGGTAAGGGATGTGGCGGGCCGCTCAGCGGCCCGAATAGCCGAGAATTACCCAGCCCGCCATTTCTCAGCTCGAACGCGACGGCGCCTCGGTGCACGATGTACGAGTACTGCGCCGAGTAGCCAAGGCGCTCCACGTACCGCTTGCCATACTGGTTGTGGAGTCGAACGAGGAGGCGGATGTGAACCGTCGCAACTTCCTACGAACCGGTGCGATCGGCGCAGGCGTGACCATGTCTCCGGGGGTGATTCGTTCCGAACAGGCCACCCCGTCAGCAGCGGGCAGTGTCCGGATCGGTCCTGGTGAGGTCGCCGAGATCAACGCGACGGTGAACGAGATTCACGAGTTGGACCTCCTGGTGGGCGGCGACCGGCTGTGCCGTGTCGCGGCCGGTGAAGTGCGCTATGCCGTACAACTGCTGGACAACGGCACCTACACCGATGACGTCGGCCGGACATTGACCAGCGCCGCAGCCGAGATGATGGTTGCGGCGGGTTGGGTCCACTACGACGCGGGACGCCTGGAGGATGCGCGTCGCTACTATGCCGACGCCGCCCAAGCCGCCACCGCGGCCGGTGACGGAATCGCGGTCGCGCACGCGTTGGGTAACGCCAGCTCGTTGCTTACCGAGTTGAACGGTGGCACCCGCGCGGGAACCAGGCAAGCGGTGCAGTACGCCCAGACTGCTTCGCGGGCGGCGATCAGTCGCGGTGGCCCGAAACTGCGCTCCCTTATGGCGATACGTGAAGCCGATGCCTTGGGAATGCAAGATCCGGTCGGCAACAAAACGGCTGTCACCGACGCGCTGAGGCGGAGTCACCGTGCATATGAATCCGGTCGTGGGTTCGACCCTGAATGGGTTTACCTGCCTGATGCACTGCTGAGCGGCATGACCGGCATGATGCAGATGTACCTCGGCGACCACAAAGCCGCCTCGGAACAGATCAGAGCGGCCATCGAGGGATCATCGGCCTGGCCGCGCGAACAAGCCGAGTGGTACGTGCTGCTCAGCCGCAACCTGGTCCGAGCCGGAGAGATCGCTGAAGGTTGCCAGGTTCTGACGAACCACTTCGACAACATCAGCCGGATTGCCTCCACCCGGGTGCGTCAGAAGTTGAATGGCATAGCCACTGCTGTTCGATCGCATGCCGCGGTACCCGAAGTTCGGGAGTTTCTGGGCGTATGGGCAGAGCGAACCTCATAGGTACACACCGCTCGGGACCCGGCCGCGTTGCGCGTCGCGGCTCCGAACGCCACGAAGAGTGCAGCCGAGTAGGCGCTGGACTGGCGAGGCCTGAAGATGGCGACGGTAGTGCCGACATGGAGATCAGCGATGTCGAGCAACGCGGACTTCGAGGCAACGGTCGAGCAGCGATCCCACCGCAGGATGTGTCGGGCATCGTGGGGACCGATTCATCTACACCTACACCAACGGCTGGCAGTACGAGATGTTGCGCAGGTACCGCGACGCGGGTCCCACCCACCGCTCTACGTGGTCCCCGAGTTAGCCGAGAGCACCCCTGTTCGAGTACGTCGGCGCCGATGACGACACCGTTGTCTCGGTGGCCCCGGCGACCCCCCGAAGGGCTGGGCCCAACGCGCCGACTGACCACGTGCTCGGTGATTCGACCGCAGGTGCACATGGTCCTCGAGGTGCGACTCTTCGCCGAGAGCCCCGGCTTCTCGCGCCCGGCCGGGAGCGTATCGGGAGAGGTGCTATGCCGCTCCTGCGTCCCGTAGGTTTGTGCGCCGCCCGCCCTGGATGGGTTTGGGGTGCCGGTGCGATCCACCTGTATCAATGGCGCGATGCAAGGCAGCAGGTTCCGCTGGACCTTGGTTAGGGAAACGAACCTTTCATTGCTCGCGCGGTCGACCGGGTGCCCCGGCCCAGGCCGCACCCGTGTTTTACTGCGGAGACGGAGGGCGGCGCACGCAGGAAGTGTGGATTCGCGCCGTTGCATCGGCGGTTGCCCTCTTTTTCAACCACTTGGCGGTTATGCTCGAACCACCGTTCTCCGGCATCTCGGCCCTTCGGTGGTGGCGCGGCCGAACCGTCATTGTGAACTCTCACTATCGCGTGCCGGTCGTGCTTGCCGAAAATCACGTTACTCGGAGTAAACCGTTCTCTGCTTTCTTGCTCTGGCTACGCTGGTGCAATAGTGCAGTTAACGGGGGTGGAAGGAAGCTCCACCATGGCTCTCACCTTCGCCGAACGGCAAGGTCTCACGGTATCCGGTCGGCCCATGTCCCTGCCGCTGAAGGACGTGCGCGCCTTGTCGCGGCAGATGGTCGGACATTTTGTCGAAACCGTCGCCCCTTGCGGCACGCTGCCTGGTGACGCCATCCACGGCGACATCACCATCATCACCCGCGTGTGCTTGGAGCTGGCAGCCAGCATGCTGGACGGCAGCAACATTTCGGAGAAGACCGGGCAACTCGAGGATGCCGCCGCGCAATGGGCTCGCGAAGGCGTGCCCATCGGTACTATTCACCACGCTATCCATGAGGGCTTCAAGATCGGCTTCGACCTGGTGGTGTCCACGGCGTTGGCCGAGCAGCGTGCCTCCGGCTCAGCCGAAACCGAGCCGATATCCACCGTCAGCACGGCCGATTATCAGAGCATCCTCGACGGCGCCAAACTCGTCGTCGAAATGCTCGACACCATGACCACGGCGGTCTCGGCGGCCTATGTGCGCGAACTGCGCGCTGTGGTTTCGGAGCACCACACCGCGGTGCATACGCTCACCTCGGCGCTACTCGGGGGCCACCCCACCTCCACCATGGCCCGCGAATGCGGCATCGACATCTCAGACCGCTATCGCGTATTAGCCCTCGCCATTCCGCGTCACCCGGACGAGTCCAACCCGATGCTGGACGCGCAAGTCGTCGCCCGCCGCAAACTCCGGCGCGTGCAGGCGGAATTGGCCACCTGCTGCGACGACACCGTGCTGTCGTTGCTTTCGGTGGACGGCGGCACCCTGCTCATCCCCGCCGATGACATCACCAAGGGCAGCCTGAAGGAATTGATCGGGCATCTGTCGCGGGCGGCCCGCGTGCACATCACCGCCACCGAGGTGACCGCCGCTACCGACGCCGTGCCCACCGCCGCGGATCAAGCCCATGAACTGCTCGACATGGTCGCCCGGCTCGGTTCGGTGCCGGGCCTCTACCACTTCGACGAGCTGGCTCTGGAATACCAGCTCACCCGCCCCGGCCCTGCCCGCGAACAGCTCGGGTCGCTGCTCGATCCCCTGGATGAATATCCGGAACTGTTGGAGACTCTGCAAACCCATATCGCGCACAACCTGAACCGCAGGCGCACTGCGCGGCTTCTGCACGTGCACACCAACACCGTGGATTACCGGCTCAAGCGGATCGGTCAGCTCACAGGTTTCGATCCCGCCGAAGCGAGCGGGCTGTGGCGCCTGCGTTCGGCGTTGGTCGCCCGCACCTACCGAAGGTGATCGGAGCGCGGTGGAGTGGGTGCGGATTACTCCAGTCGATCAGCGAGGCCGACATTGAGAACAGTTGAAACGCATTCGGCCGGAGTCGAGGAGCGGGAAGCCGAACATGAATGATATCCGAAGAACCGAGGTCGAAGGATTTCGGGTGACATGGCGGCTGTTCCATGATCACTTGATCTCTATTGTCGCCGTCCACGAGGCATCCGGCGTCACGCCGATCGTATCCTTCGGTCCCGAGAATTTCCCGGATCTCGCACAAGCGCGGGAACTCCTTCCGGAGATGGCCAAGCTGTGGGACGCGGTACGCCATGACTTCTGGACGAAACTCATTCCGCCGCAACCGCGGTGCAGGCAGCGGCGATGGAAATGATCGCGAAACCAGCCGGGCTTGCCGACTGATCGGCGCGGGGTGCGGAGCGCCCTGGCCGGAGTTCGTCGTCGCCGTGCCGGCGATCCGGCGGCTGGGCGCGGCGGCGGTGCTGATCGGCCCGGCCTGGAAACACGACGAGGTCGCGCACGCGGTGGCGGATTCGGACCGGCGTCGCCGCGTGATGGCTGAGAAATAGCCAAATCGGATGCGCGAAGGTTGCGCGAATTCCCCCCTTCGGGCCGAGGGAGTCGCGGCGGCGCGCCGATCGTGCTCCTGCGGCCACACCGCGACCGGACGGTTCTTCGCCACCGATCAGAAGAGTTTGCGGTGCAAGCCATCTCGCAGCAACCGCGATCCTGCAAAGGGTGCTTGGCCAAGTGAACTTTCGCGGGGCACACTCTAAGTAACGACGTCCGGCGCCGCCGGTCGAACGCGGGGGCGAGGTCCGAGAGCACATGAGGATTCGGCCGAGGCAGCAGTTGCTCGAGCTGTGGCGGGCGGTGCTGGCCCATTCCTACCGGAACGGAACGTGGAAGTGGGGCGGACGCGACGGCGCGAACTCCATCAGCGACGCCGAACAGCTGCTCTGCCTGCTGTATCCGGCCACCGAGATCGAAGCGTTCGCGCTGGACCAGCCGAACGACATGAGTCCCGACGTCCGGTCCGCGCTGGCGCCGTTCGGCGAGGAGACCCGCATCGGCGGCGTCCTGGTCGCCTTGGTGGAGGACTATCTGCGCCGCTACACCGGACCCGACGGCGAACCGGTCTTCGCCAGCGGCACCTACTTGCGCTGCGGCGATGACAGCCCGCTCACCGCCCAGCAGCAGGCGGTGGAGGTCGTCGACTCGTACTCGATGTCGTTGAGCCTGTGCATCGCGGCGCTGCGGTTCCTGCGCGGGTTCCTGCGCTTCGTCAGCGGCGAGGTCCGGCTGGAGGCCAGGCAGCTGCGCGAACGGATCCCCACGGTGATCGAACAGGTCAGCGCGCGGCTCACCGCGGCGATGGCGGGCCTGATCCGCAGTTTCGTCATCCACACACCGGAGCCGAGGACCGAGTACGGGCAGTCCATCATCTACATGCTCAATCAGTCCCGCACGCCGTCCGACGAGATCATCGGACGGTTGTCGACGCAGCTGGAACGCCTGCGGGTGCAGGCGGCCAACGAGGTCAGGCTCAGTCAGACCTCCGAGATCGATGTCGCCGACGACGGGCGGCTGTTCGAATGCGGATGGAGCTGGGGCATCGTGCGCAGCGCCGAACCCATCGATCTCGTGCCCGGCCGGGTCAGCGGCATGCGCGGGTACGCCGAATCCCGTCCGTATCTGTACTTCACGGCCGTCGCCCTCGACGGCATCATCGACCTGTCCTCGCAGCGTATCCGCGAGCTCGATCTGCTGACCGACGAGCAGCGCACCCTCGCCGACGCGCTGCAGCTGCGCTTCGAGCTGACCCGCAACTACTGGTCGAGGGTCGCCCGCTTCGACAGTGGCCGCTGGCCGCTGGAGGACATCCCGTGGCGCACCTCCGACGGCGAGGAGTCGGAGTACTTCAGTCTCGTGGTCGCCGCCGTGCTCATCCAGGACCTGGTCTACCGCGAGAGCACCGAGGATCTCGCGCGCACGGTGTCGGTGCTCGACCAGCTGGCCCGCCGCGGGCGCATCACCAGCCGGTTCACCGTCGGTGATCCGGCCGCGCCGCTGCACTACCCGGGTGTGCGACTGAACCTGGCGGGCAGCGAGGACGTCGCCGAGGGGGCGCCGCTGATCTGGTATGTCCCCGATTTCGCGACCATGCTGCTGAAACGCTGCCTGGAGGCCGCGCGGCTGCGCACCGACGTGGACACCCGCGACCGGCTGATGGCCCTCGCCGAGGCGGCGATGGATCACCTCGACCAGCGGGTGCTGCGGGACGGTCCCGCGGTCGGCCTGTGGGACGACATCGGCAGGCTGGTCGGCGCGGGCGAGGCGGGGCCGGAAGGTCCGTCCTGGTTCGTCACCGAGCGAATGATGGAGTGCCTGGTCATCGCCTACAGCACCTTCGAGCAACCGCCGCTGGCGCCGCAGGCGATGGTCGCGCGGGCGGTGGACCTGCTCAGCGAGGCCGAGCATCTGCTCAATCAAGAGGAACTGGAGGTCGAGGGCGAGGATCTCTCGCCGAAACAGGCGGCGATCAACCGGATCCGGCAGTCGCTCGACCGGGCCCGCCGCGTGCTGCGCGAACGTCCCGGCACCGCCTACAGTTTGGCCACCCAGGCGTTGGTCCAGCTCGACGAACTGGCGTACGCGCGCCGGGACGCGACACGGTAGGGGCGGCATCGTGCTGGTGTTCTCCACCTCCGACAAGGGCGGCACCGGACGGTCGGTGACCAGTTGCAACATCGCCTACCGGCTGTGCCGTTCCGGCCGCAACGTCGCCTACGCCGACTTCGACCTCGGCTCGCCGACGGCGGGCGCGCTGTTCGAGATCGGCGCGGCCGAACGCGGCGTTCCGAGTGGCGGCGTGCACTCCTACCTGCTGGGTGAGAGCGGAACCGTCGCCCGTCTCGACGTCGGCGCGACGACCGATCGGCCGGAACTGCGCCGCATCGGTCCCAATGCGGGCCGGCTGGTGCTGCTGCCGGGGGACGAGGGCGGCGCCGAATTCCTCACCGACGACGACGCGGTGGTCCAGCGGTGCGCGGAACTGCTGGTGGCGCTGGATCACGAATTCCCCGTGGTGGTGGTCGATCTGAGCGCGGGGCGTTCCGCGGCGCTGCAGATCGTGTTGCAGGCGACCGCCATGCCGCAACTGCGCGGGCTGACCACCCGATGGCTGATCTTCCACCGCTGGACCCGCCAGCACATCCTGGCCGCCGCCGGTCTGGTCTACGGCTCGCACGGACTGCTGAAGACCGGAGCCGAGTGCGGCCACGACCCGGAGGAGTTGCTCGGGTCGGTGCGCTACGTGCGCACCGCGGTGCCCGACGCCAACTGGGACGGTGTCGCCCAGCGCCCGGCGCAGGCGGCGTGGTTGCAGGAGCAGGACACCGCCTTGCGACGGCTTGCCACCGCCAAACGGCTCGGCACGACGGGGGTGCTCGGCTCGACTCCGATCGAGCCGGTGCTGCAGCGGCGCGAACAGCTCATTCTCGACGCCGACGTCAACGCTCAGATCGCCAATCCCGAGACCGCGCAGGCTTATGCCGAACTCGCTCGGCGACTGGTCGACAACGCGACCTGGGAGAGGCTGTAGATGCGGGATACACAGGGCTACAGCGAGGCCACCGAACAACCGCGAATCGCTCAGGTCCCGTTGTCGCACTTATCGATCGAGGTCGGGCATTTCTATCTCAACGACATCGTCGCCGACATCGAGCGGGTCGGCGCGGAGTTCCGCCGCATCGTCCCGCTGGTGTCGGCCTTCACCGAGTCGGCCAAGGTGCAGTTCGGTCCGAACGCAAGGGTCAGCACCTGCTATCTGATCGATGACTACTTCCAGTCCGATGGCGATCCCTCCGCCATCCTCACCAAGCTGCTGGGCGCCGCGGACGAAGCCGGATTGGTCATCGACTATCTGGCCAGGGAGTCCGCCTGCTGGCGGGCTTCGAGATTCGTCGACGGTGTCGCGTTGGGTGAGCCGATTCCCGTGGCGGAGATGGTGGCCGCGCGCATCGTCGCCGAGCCGGCGCCGCCGAGCACCGGCCGCAGGCCGCCGACCGCGGAGTCGGGCTGGCTGTGCAACGGGCGGCGGTCGTCGGAGGACGAACGCGGCCAAGCCATGCGGCAACGGGTCTACCAGCCGCCGGAGGAGTTCGGCCGCCGGGAGCATTCGATCTTCCTCGACGTGGAACTGTGGAGCAAGCACGTCGTCGACGGGGTGGCGGTGACGCGCTGGTCGTGCCCGTTCCTGGCGGCGGTCTGGCATCTGCTGCGGCTCGGCATGCTGCGCTATCACGGCGCGGCCGTGGTGGATCCGCAACCGTGGCGCCGCGTCGATCTCGCGCCGCGCCGCTGGCAGGACCTTCCGCCGGTGGTGCAGCTCAATCCGTCCGCCGCGCCGTTCGCCGCCTACAAGACCCTGTCGATGCTGCCCAAGCGATACATCGCGATCGAGCACGCCGTGCGGCTGGTGCTCGACCACCTCGACCTCGACGACGACGTGGTCGAGCAGACCATCGCCCGCGGCGGCGAGGAGCTGCCACCGGTGCCGGTGCCGCGCGCGGTCAGCGAACGGCTCTCCCACCTGCTGCTCGACGGGGCCTGACATGGCATCGACCACGCCTCTGGTCGTGCTCGGTGAAGTACGCACCTGCCTGCTTCCGTCGGCGACCGCGCTAACCGGGCCGGAAGCTTGCGATTTGCTGGCGCTCATGCCGGGCTGCACGGTGCGATGGCGGGAGCGGCCGGGCACGCTCGCGGTGTCACCGACCACCGCGGTCGGCGTCGATTGCGATCTCGCCCTCGGCGAGCAGACCGCCCATATCGTCGGGACCGTGGCGACCAGCGCGGTCCTGTCCGGCGGCCGCGTGCTGCAGTCCAGCGCGCGCACCCAGGTGGTCCGCGCCGCCAACCGGCGCAGGCAGACCTGGTCGCACTACCTCAGCCGCAAAGGCGTCACCGAGGTCATCAGCCGCATGCCCGAGCGAACCGGCAGCGCGGAGGCGCTGGCCGAGGGCTATCTCACCGGCAGGGCCGGCGCCGAGACGCTCGACCTGGCCTCGATCAGCGAACGGCTGCTGGCCCGCCTGCGCGCCGACACCAGGCTGGACCAGAAGCCGCCGGTGCGGGCAGGCGCCACCCGTCTGCGCTGGGTCGCCTGGATCGGCGGCGCCGCGGGGCCGACGGCCAAGCTGCACCTGGACGACCCCACGCTGCGCACGGTCCGGATGATCGTGCGCGACGAGGCCGATCTGTCGGCGGCGCAACGGTTCTGTGAGGATCTGGCCGCGCACGACTGGTTGCTCACCGTGGTCACCGATGCGCTGGCCGAGGCCGATCGCTTCCCCTCGCACAGCCGCGACCGCACCGACATCCTCGCCCCGGTGCTGGAGGACCTCACCGGACTGTGGATGCCGGGAGCGCACACTCCGGCGTCGATGCGGACGCTGTGGCAGAAGTTGCAGACCGATCCCGGGTTGTCCCGCCAGTGGAACGCCCTCGTCGCACGGTTGCAGAACAGCATCGCCGTCGCGACGCTGGAAGCATTGCGGCACAAGGCGTTCGACACCGAATGGTAGCCGGGCTACATTCGGAACCACTTGCGCACCAGCAGCGCGAAGAACACCGACATCGACACCGTGCCCGTCCACGCTTCCACCGCGAACAACGGCCGGGCGACCGGGCGCAAATCCTCGGTGTCGCCGGGGCCGAGGGGATTGATGAAGCCCGTCACGCAGGTGTAGACGGTGGCGGCGGGCGAGGAAATGCCGCTGAAGACCAAAGCGGCGACGGTGAACAGAACCACCTGCACGGCAACCCAGCCGAGCAGCCAGAACGGCCGATACCCGTAGCCGCACAGCACATACGACAATTGGCCCGCCCAGCGCCGCCAGCCCGGCGGCAGCGCGAGAGTGCGCGCCCGCGCCAAGCGCAGGCCGCAGCGGTCCTGCGCTTCGTCGTCCTCGTTCATCCGGTACAGCGCGGCGCCTCTGCGGTAGGCGAGGGCCGCGTGCGCGGGCAGCCGCGCCGCCGACAGTTGAGCGCCCAACTGCTCGTACTCCTCGGCCAGCATGGTGTTCTGCCTGCTGCTCAGCCGCAGCGGACCGCGGAATTCGATCTCCGCCGCCAGCAGCGCCGCCGGGATCGCGCTCGGCACCCGCCAGCCAGCCTCATCCGGCTGGGGTTGCCGGGCGGCGGCGTAGAGGTGGCGGAACACCAAAGAGTCGGAGTGCCGCCGCGTGCTGGGCGGGTCGTAGTCGGCGAGGATCGCGTCCGCGTGCGCCGCGAACCGGCCCAGCTCCGCCTGCTCGGTACGGTCACCGCGATCGAGCTCGGCGGTGTATTCGTCCGCGCGCCTGGTGATCCGGGTGGATATGGATGCGACGAAGGGCGAAATCTCCCCCATGTCACGAGTCTAGCGGTCGGCCTCTCAACCGGTATTCGAAAACGTCGCGCGGTTCGCCGGGGCCGAAATACCGCTCGTCGTGCTCGACGAACGCGAACCCCGCTTGCTTGAACAGGTGGCTCGCCAGCTGATTGTCCGGCCGGACGGTCAGGTACACGACCTCCGCTCCCACGTCCCGGCAGGTCTGCAGCGTGCGGTCGAGCAGCGTGCGGCCGTAGCCGCCGCCCTGGTAACGCTTGGCCACCGCGAAGGTGAACAGCAGCGCCCGGCCGGATTTCTCCAGCGTCAGCGCGTACCCGATCACCGCTCCGTCCAGCTCCGCCACCAGCCATTCGGATCCGTGCAGGTCGAACAGCTGGCGCAGCATCAGATACCGGTACGGCTCGGCGAACACCTCGGCCTCGATGGCCGCGATGTCTTCGATATCGGCGAAGCAGGCCTTCCGATATTCCGGCTGAGGCGCTGTGGCGATGTTCATTCGCTCCCTACTGCCAGGGCATTGGCCGTCGATTCCAGCTTAGAACGTCACTGACCG
Organism: Nocardia beijingensis NBRC 16342; assembly: GCF_001612785.1. Classification (GTDB taxonomy): domain Bacteria; phylum Actinomycetota; class Actinomycetes; order Mycobacteriales; family Mycobacteriaceae; genus Nocardia; species Nocardia beijingensis. The sequence goes on along the minus strand of NZ_BDBC01000012.1, from coordinate 161,503 downwards.
ATCGGGTCAGTGTAGAACCAGCGGAATCGTTCCTTTGCGCAGCGGGCCGTCACGTGTCGCGGGCAGAACCGGCGGGCTGTCTCGGCGGAACGCGAGACGGATGACTTCGCCGTTGAGATAGTCGTTCTCGATGATGGCGATGGCCAGCTTGGCGTACCCCTCGGAACGGCCCAGCGGATCGGCTCGTCGATGCGGCCCTCGCGCGAACACCGTGTGCATGGACTTGATCGACTTGTCGGGAGCCCGCGGTGGCCGCACGGACGAATTGGCCGAGCAGCTGGCCGCCGAACACCCGGCCGTAGGACAACCGCAGACTGCGGGCGTCGAAGCGGGTGTGAACAGTGTTCTCATCCGCGCGCGAAACCGTGCGCGCAGAAGTTCCATACTTCGGAGGCGGTGATCGGATGCTGCGTCTCGTCATCGGACGCTCCCGCGGACTGCGCGGTGAACATGACGGTCTGCATCACCATCGCCGCCGTCCTCCGCGAGTTGACCTCCGGGCGCAACTGCCCGGCTTCCTTGGCCGCGTCCATCAGTTCGGTGAACAGCGCGAGCATCGGCGCGTGCGCGACCTTGACGTGACCGGGATGCGAGATCAGCAGTTGCGACGCGAAATCGGTGAACAGCGGGCGTTGCGCCGACGGGTCCGGCCTGCACAGCTCGAACAGCAACTCGACCGCCACTTGGAGTTTGTCCAACGGGTCGGTCCGGCCGTCGGCGGCGGCGCGCAGCTGGTCGGAGGTGCGGCTGAGCGCGTCCTCGAAGAGGGCGAGCAGCAGCTCGTGTTTGCCGTCGAACTGCAGGTAGAAGCTGCGCAGGGACTGCCGTGAGCGATCGACGACCTCCTGCACCGTGAAGTCCGTGCTGCCCTTCTCGGTGATGATCGCCTGGGCGGCGTCCAGGAACCGCTGCACGCGCTCCTCGGCGCGCAACTTCGCGGTGCGCAGGGAGCGCTCGACGGCGCGCTGCTTCCAGGCCGGGTTCTCGCTCGAGCTGGTCACGGACGCCTCGGTCCTCGGTCATACGGAGAGAACATGAGTGCACTGTATCGGAGAACGGTGTGTCACCGGGTTCTCGGAACGCGTGTATGCCCCGGAAAAGAGACTGTCTTTTCCCGTTGCGGAAATGCTATTCTCACGCCCATCGAGCAGTGGCGCACGCGCTCGCCTTCCTGGATTGAGGTAGCGCCAGACCCAGGAGATCTATGAGTAGTACACCGATCCCACCGCGAGCGTTGACCGACCTCGAAACCAGCGTGGTCACCAAGCTGCTGTCGTCGAACACCCCCGATGCCTCGGAGTATCTCGCGCGGGTGCCGTATTCGGAGGTCGTCGCAACCTGGGGTGTCGGTTCACCCAGCGTCGATCTGGCGGTGCGGCTCGCTGCGGCGCAAGTATGCCGTTCGCCGGACGGAATCTTCGCCAGCGGAGCGGTCACCGACCGCAACGGATCACCGATCGGCGAGGTCTTCCTATGGGTCGAAAACGGGTGGCTCAGCGGAATCGAGTATGCCTGGTACACGGACGAACGCCCACCTGCGCTGCCCGAGATCGGTCGGATCGAACTTATGTAGCGCATCCTCTCTGACCGGCTCGTGCCAGGCACCCGTCGATGATCGAGTTCCTCGCCTTCGGTGGCCTGGCCTGAATGGCTGACTGCCACGTCCGTCCGCTCCACATGTGCACCAGCGACGACCGCTTCGGTACCGCAGGTCGATCCGCGCCGCCTACCGGCTCGCGCTTCGCCCGAAGACTTCTTCGTGCCACCAGCGATCGGGGTCGCTGAACCAGGGGCTGACCTGGTCTGCGCCGAGGACGCGCAGTTCCTTCAGGTCGATGTTGTATCTCCGGTAGATCGCGACGATTTCGTACAACCCGCCTTCATCGACGGCGTCGAGATCGATAGTGAGGTACAAGGTGCGCAATTGTCCTCGGTACGACTCGATGCAGGGGATCTTATCGAGCCACCCGAAGAACACCGCTTCGTCGTGCGGCGAGTAGTACGTGACGCCGGTGGCTTCGATGACCACGTTGCCGATGCCGTTCATCGCGACTTCCTGCCACTGAATTAGATGAGCACGATCCAGCTTGCCGGTGTCTCCATCGGGAATCTCACCGTCCGAGGGCGGCACCCGAGCCACCACCGCGTATACGATCTGCGCACCGAATAGTGCTCAGTGGCAGTGTCGGACCGGGCAGGGCTCTCATCCTGCGATGTTTCGAAGCGCGGCAAGCGCGTCGTTGATCTCGTCTTCGTAGAAGCCCGTTCGGTAACGCGCTTCCTGGCTACCCAGAAACTCAAAGGTGAGATCCAATAAGCCAGGCCACACATCGGCGATGGACGTCGGGAGGTGCCGCACGAAGTCACCTCCCGCCGAGTCGGCCGCCTCCTCGTTGCCCCCCTCGCCTTGTGAGGCGACCACTCGAACTCGGGTATCCGGGTCGAGTTGGCGGGGCAGGGAGCGGACCAGTCGCTGCAGGGAGTCCTGGACTCCGGCGTTCCAACCCAAAGGGGTCAGGAGATCTTCCCGAACATTCGCTATTTGAAGAGTGAGCTGCCGAACAGCTTTGAACTGTTCGACACTGAGAAAAACCTCTCGTTCCGGCCGAACCGAGATCATCCCTGGCTCCGCTCTGCGTCACTCCAGATCGTCAAAGTACGCTTTTCCTTCCTTTGGAGTATGTACCGTTCCAGCCTCACCGTCCTCGATCACGACAGCGCCTGTGCTCGGATCCCAGTATGCGACCCGGCCACCTCGGAGGTCGTAGCGGACCTCCACTCCCGGTCGTGTGCCGCTGATGACACTCTCGACGTAATCGGCGAGTTTCTCGGGGGGCACTCCCGCTACGTAGTGACTGCCGTCGCCCTGCTCCGCTCGGCCGTTGGCATGGTCGGCGATTGCTTTGGCGATCCGCTTCTCCACTGCGTCGTCATCGGTCTCCGACGGTGCCGAGGGCGAATCATCATCGATGATGGCTTTCATGGCGATGATGCCGGCGAGAGCGGTGATGGTCGCGCTGAGATCGGGCACCTTGTCGAAGGCGTCGATGACGCCGACGGTTACGCTGACGGCCAAGGTGATCTTGAGGATCTGAAAGAGCCGCCTGCTCGTGTAGAGGCTCCGGATGGCGCTGATGGTCTCGGAGGCGGCAACCGTGACACCGCCTCCGGCGACGGCGATACTGCCGCCGAAACTGAAGATGGCTCCGACGATCGCGCCGGTGACCAGGAGTCCAACGGCCCACGCAAAGCTGTTCATCGCCGACTTGATGCCTTCGCCGACCTCGACTGTCGAGGTGTGGTACTCAGCGACCGGTGCTGCGACGTTCAGCGACGCGGATGCGAGGAGATTGGCGCCTGACTCGAGCGCCTGAAGTTTCTCTTGGATCAGCGCACGGTTTTCAGGAGCATCCATACCGTCGAACAGGTCCGATATCGCACTGATCCTGGCGGGAGCCTCCTGGATGGTCCGATTTTCAGCGAATGCCTTCCAGGTCTGGGCGGCCTTGGCGAGCTTGTCGACGTCACCGTTGGGCAGCTTCTCGAAGGTGCTGACAATCTTCGAGGTCAGCTCGCTGAAGAACTCCTCTACACCACCGTTGTGTTTGACGCCGTCACCGTTGTCATGGACGGAGGTCGGGATCGAGACCTTGTATTCGGAGACCTGGTTGACGGTCGGCCGTGGCGGGTGGCCGTGATCCGATTTCCCGTACTTGTATCCATTCGCATAGAGAACATTGCCGAAGTTGGTGAGTGCGTCGGCCAGATGCGTGCACGCTTGCATGGTGTCGCGCGCGTAACGGTCGTACGCCTCACCCCACTGTTTACAGCCAGGGGCATCACCGGCCATGCCCGCACACTCGCCTTTGACGGCATCATGTACAGGCTTGTCGGCGCGGCGCAGTTCGGAGGCGAGGTCGTGGCAGCGCTTGGCGGCGTCGTAGTATGTCTGCCAATTGACGCGCAACGCTCACTCCCCTCGGAGCATCTTCAGGTTTTCCTCGACCGCTGTGCTGTAGCCGGTGTGAGCCTTGCGTGCCGCGTCGCTCATTTCGCGGATGCCCTCGGTGAATTCTCTTGCCCCGATCATCCATTCACGGTGGGCATCGTGGTAGGCCGTCGCGGCGACGCTTTCCCAGCCGCTGCCGGAGAGGGTAGCGACCTTGTTGTCGATCTCATCGAGGTTGTCGGCAACGAACCCGGCCAGCGCCGCCAGTCGGGACACGATTTCATCGAGATGGTCAAGGTCAACCGTGAATTCCGTGGTCACGGCAGATCCAGACTGAAGGAGCTGCTCAGGAGTGAAGCGTTGCTCCCGTCGCGGGATTCGTAGGTCTGCGCGCTGACTCCCAGCTTCTCTGCCAGTTCGGTGAGGGCGGCGATTATCCGACCGCCGCCGTCACGGACGTCGGTCCAGCCTTCGGCGAACTCGGATGCCAGGATTCCGGTCCAGGAACCATTGACTACACCGTCGACATCTGTCGCGGCGGAATCCAAAGCGGTACGCAACGACTCGGCAAGTTCGTAGACATACGTTCCGACATTGCGAACCTGTTCTGGGACGACCGAGAGATGTTGCCCCGGCCCCGGATTCCCCCCGTCGCTCATGCTCAGGGATGGTACCCACATCTGGTGGGAGTGTCGAACTCAAGAGGCCGCCTCCTGATGCCGAGCAGAGGATGATGCGTCCTTGCACGGCTCGACCTGCGCATACACCCTTGACTGTATGAATGCCATCCTGTTGACCTGGAACCCCCGCTGATGAGGTGAGGTGCCCAGTTCCCCAAGGCAGTGAAGACTTGCTGCGCCTCACCTCACCCGGGGGCCGCACCAGCCGACTGGTCATAGCCCGTGCCGCGAATTGGGCCTCACCCCGGCAGCGGACGTGGTCGACCAGGTGAACTCGAGGACTCTGCCGTCACCGACGAGCAAGGTCTCACATGACAGAGCACTCCCGCCGTTCCGGCTGCCGACACCACGTCAACCAAGGCATCGATGTCTGCGCGGAGAAAGTCGCCGCAGTCCTCTCAGATCATGGCGACCTCCGTCCTCGGGATGAAATCACGTCGAAAGTGTGCGATCCGCCTGCCCCGGCCGGGTGCCATCGCGCCGCTACCCGGCAGCCCACCGCGAACTCCTCGGCATCCCGCAGCGCTCGTCGGAAGATTTAATACGGTTCTGCCCAGGTGAGGAACTGCTGAACAGTGAAAATCGGCTTCCCGAATTTGATCGCCTTCTGGCCCTTCCCTGACTGGGTTGCTGCCTCGGCGGCGATCAGCGCGTCACAGTTCTTCTTTGTCACGTCGCCGACAGGCTCGAGTCCGAACTTTACGGCGAGATCCTCCAAGTCATCGCGCGCCCATTTCTTGCCAGCGTCGTCGATAGCGGTTCCGGTGAAGCAAACCCGGGCATCCGGGACAAGGACGGCCTCGATGTCATGTGAGTCGAACGTGGTCTCGGTGGGCAATAGTTGCTGGCCGAGCCTTCGCTCGAGCTCTCTCAGTAGTGCTCGAGCGGTTTCGTCGATCCTGATCCTCGTGATCGCATCACGTAGGTGCTCTGCCAGGATCTCGTCGTGGTATTTGTCGGTAGAGATGACTCCGCCGACCTGGAAACAGCTCGGCGTGTTACCCCAGGACAGTAGGTATCCAGTGCCGGAGTCCGCGGCGGGGAATGCCCCGGAATTCACGATCCGTATCGGGTGGCGTGTAGCGATGTCGCGTACGGCGCGGGCGCGGTCGAGTGCGCGGGGTGCACTCAGGCGGTCCCGGTCCGCTGGTGAGAGTTCGGCAGGATTCAGGTCGATGCCGATAGGCATGGCGATAGATCGCCCCACACGCTTGAGTTCGGCTTCGATGCACCGGAAAGCGTCATCGAGACCGAATCCGATCGGTGCGCGGCCCGCCAAATGCGGTGCGAGGGCGTTCCATGCGACGGACAGTGTCGGCGCGAGCTGCACGTCGGCGGCGGTGATGTCGTAGACCGTACGAGCGTCATCGAGGTCGCGTTCCGGATTGATCAAGGTGGTGATCTCGAATCCGTCATCGGTGACCAGCGCGATCTCCAACGGACGCGGTTCGACCCGTAGTGCCCGTGCGCCCACGGTGCAGACAGCGAGGTATACCGGACCGCGTGAGCACGGCATTTGGTTTCCCTGCGCGAGGAACCGCCGTACCCGCGGGTCGGTCTTGAGGTCGACAGGTTTGACCGGACGTCGCAAGACCAGGCCGGCCATGGATGTGCAGCGGCTGAGCGCGACATACAGTTGCCCGTCGGCGAATGTTCCGCCGGTGAGATCGATGACGAGGCGATCCAGCGTCTGCCCTTGGCTTTTGTGGATCGTAATAGCCCAGGACAGCCGAAACGGCAGCTGCGTGAAGGTACCGACTATCTCGTTGCACAGCGTGCCGTCCTCGACTACGGGCTGGGTGATCTGCCACGTGTGTGGCCGAACGTTCACACGCACACCAGACGGAAGCTTCACAGAGACAACCGTTTCGCCCGCATCGATGCGGTGATCGCTGATCTGTCCGATCGTGCCGTTCACCCATCGGCCCAAGGGGTCGTTTGTAAGGAGCATGACCTGCGCTCCGACCTTGTAGACGAGTTCTTCTTCTGTCGGGCGGATGAACCCCTCCAACTCGCCGCGCTCTATGGCGCGATGGCGGATCACAGGTTGTGTCAACTGGGCGAGCTGCTCCTGATTCCGTTTGTCCGCGCTCGCGTTCGTCGTGGTCAGGGTCAACCAGAACTCGTCGTTGGGAGGCCGAAAGTCGGCGTCGGTTCGAGTGTTCAGTTTCTCCAGGAGTTGCTGTTCGAGCGTGCCCGCACGGACTGCGTTGAGTATTTCGAGCAGTTGCGGGTCGCCGACCTGACGGAAGACTCGGGTGAGCTCCATCGTGGCGAAGCGGTCGGGGGTGTAACTGTCTGCCGAGAAGAAATAGGGCGTTTTGTATCGGGTTGTGAAAAAATCCTGTTCGCCGTCCTCCACGACGGGTGGAAGCTGATACAGGTCGCCGACCAGTACCAGCTGCACCCCACCGAACGGGGCGCCGCGCCTGGGCCCGAACCTCTCGAGGGCCGCGACCAGCTTGTCGAAGAGGTCTGCTCGCACCATCGAGGCTTCGTCGATGATGAGGGTGCCGAGCCCGCGCAAGGTGGATGCGAAGCGACGGGGGAAGTAGTCGCCGCCGCGCACTTCCTCCAGGCGGGTTTCCGGCCGGAACGAGAAAAGATTGTGGATGGTGTAGCCGCCCACGTTCAGCGCGGCGATGCCGGTGGGGGCCGCCACGACCGCAGTGCGCTCGGTGGTCAAAAGGAACTCACGCACAAGCGTCGACTTGCCTGTACCCGCCTTGCCGGTGAGGAAGACGTTATCGCCGCGGTGCAGCCGGGTGAGTGCGTCGGTGAACTCCGGCGTGCGGATGAGCCCGTCGGTGTGAGTGACGATCATGCGTTGTCCTGGAGTGACTTTCGATCGGGCAGGGATTCCGGTCGAACGCGTTCGGCGAATTCCGGTGGGAACGCCGCGATGGTCGGGCTGTTCAGTTCCAGCGGCATGATCCACGGGGTCTTCCCAAACCTTGGGGTGACAGTGCGGCGGTATCGTTGCTCATCGGTGTACAGCCATGCCTCCCAGACCGCACCGACGTAGTTGGCGACTGTCAGGGCGCGAAATTGCGGAGCGTCTTGCTCGGCGGCGGTGAGTACAGGAGTCGGTAGGAATCCAGGGAGAACCAGATTTGCGCGATTGCGTCGAGAGTAGTCGCGGATTGCCTGGCAGATTCGCTCCTGGTGCGCAGCTGTCAGCTTGATCATCTCATCGAAGACCCCGACGCGGTTCGCGTACACGAAGGGTAGCGGCGGCTCGGTGCCGTCAGTCAGCACGATAGCGTGATCAGCCGTAAGTGACCGGACCTTCGTGTCGTGATCAGGGTCGTCGTGACAGACCACCACAGCGTTCGTGTTACGTACGACGATGGTGTCGATCCGGCTGGTCAACCACACAGCGGTGGAGTCGGCGGTCGGTTGCCTGTCGACGGTCGCGAAGCCGAGCATGTTTCTCCCATGATTCGACGGTGTTGGGGTAAGGATCAGCACTACTGACAGCGGCCGCGCCTCGCGACCCGACCGATTGCGGACTGTTGCCGAATCGGACACTTTCCCGCCACGTCAGCCGGTAGTAGCTCGAGCTGAGCTTCCCTTCCAACTGCGGGTAGGCCGCCAGGTACTCAGCCGATGGCCACATCACCGGTAGTTGCTTCGGGGAAGGAGCGGGACCGAGTACCGCGGCGACAGCGGTCCGCCGGTAGCCGAGCGAATCGGCGAGCATACCGAGGCGGGGGCGACATCGAGGTCGGCGCGACGGTGCGCGGAGGTCATCAAGGATGCTCCTGGCAGTGTGGACGAACAGATGACGAACTTAATACCGTCCAAGGGCAGCAATGTGTTTCGCGTGTGGTTTGAGGGGTCCCCCGGGCTCCGGGCGAACACAGCTGAGAGGCCGAGCGTCTGGTGCGTCGCTGGGGTCTCGACGCATGGCGCAGCCGCTGATCCTCGTTCACACGATTCGCGAACTGCAACCGAGCGGGTGAAGGTTTTGCGATCCTCGGACCTGCGGATTATGCCGCCGCGGAGCCGGTTTCCGGCCAGAAGGGGTTCGGGCAATGGGGGCGATTTCTCCGCAGCTGTGGAGCGCGCGGCCGCGACAGTAAGCGCCCGGAGTTGGGGAGTTCGATCACGTCCCAGACCACCGCGCCCACGGTGATGTGCGGCAGCACGTCGAGGACGGAATGTAGCAGCGCGCACACGAAAGCCTACCCGCGTCGACTCACGGCAATGTGGCCGCCGGCCCGTCATCAACTCGGTGTCGGCGCCGGTCTTACCAGAATGCCTCGAAGCGTTCCGAACCGAAGGGGAGTCCTTGGAGCGGCTGAGGGCGGCGAGCTGTCGTCACGTTCATCCCTTGGCTGTGACGGTCCATATCGCCAGCTCGGCTTCGCGAGACGGCGTTCCATTCCACGGATGGGTCCGGAATCGATTGTCCATGAGGTAATCCATGTATTTCGCTCCGGCATATCCCCAATTGGTGATACCCAGCTCGGCCGTCCTCTGTCCGAGTTCGCTTTCTTTCCAGACATGCGCGATGTCGGTGGCGATCGGGCGTAGGTCATCCGGCGTTGCCGCCGTGGGTACCTGGAGGGTGATGAGGAATACCATTTCACCCAGTCGGTTGGGATCGCCCACCACATCCACAGAATGGAGACACGCTCCTACCGGTAGGTGCGTCGCGGCCAGGGCGGTCTTCAATTCCTTGGTAACCAGGGGATCGGCAGACAGGGCGGGGCAGCTTGCCGGCTTGGCTGTCGTCGAGGTCGTCGTCGAGGTCGTCGCATCGGTCGGCTCCGCCGCCGAATCCACCGAGGTGCCCGAACCGCAACCACCCAGCACTGCGACACCGGCGACGGCGGCCAGCAGACTGGACCCAATACGAACCATCAACCCCACCATGTTCCTCCGCTCGGGTTCGACTCAGCCATGGGCCGCATGTCACCCCTCCACGCATCGCTTGCGAGAACAGTCGGGAACTCCCGATATGACTGAGGTTTTCATCCTATCCGCCGCAATCGGAGCTCGATCCGATCACCGCGAAGCCCTGGTTACACCGTCGCCGACCATGCACTGAGCAGGCGACTGTCCGCACCCGCGACCCGAGTTCTCGGATGCGTCTCAGATCACCGCGACCTCCGTCCTCGGATCGAAGTCACTCGAGGTGTGGGTGTTTCCCCTGTTGTCCGGGCGGATGCCACCGGGTCAGCTCCCGGCGGCACGCCGCGAACTCCTCGGCGTCGCGCAGCGCCCGGCCCGCGGCGAGATCCAACTCGAACGAGTGGTCGGTGTGGCCGGTCGTCGCCGCGATCATCCGGCGGGCGGTGGAGCGTATTGCCGACTTCTCGCCGGTCATCGTCCAGCAGTACGCATCCGGCACGTGGATGAGCCAGCGTGGGCCGCAGCAGTGCACCTCGACGTAGTACCGGCGCACGGTCACGGCCTCCGCGCTCTGACCGTCACTCCGTCCATGACAGGGCTTCGGTGAGGGTCACCGGAGGCGGGGGAGGGGTCGGCACCCCGCCTCCGGGACGTTCGGGTGCGGCGGACCACTGCCGCAGCGCGGCCGCGTAGCGCTCGAGCACGGGCAGTGGCACGCCCTTGTAGGGGGCGCGCGGCCGGGGGAACGGGACGCGTTGCGGCAGTCGGTTGGTCATGTGTCCTCCGCTGGTCGAATGGCGGCGAACGGGGAGTCTCGCCGCGCCGATCACGCGGTCAGTGGAGCACCCGACGCGAGCCGCGTCGATATTCCCGCGGAAATTCGCGATGCGAAGTGGCAAAAGCCCTGGACACCTTCCAGCGATCCTGCACAATGGCGTCCAGAAGGCCGAAATGTGGCCTTCCACAATGTCTTTCGACATATTTCAGTCAGCGGGTGCGAATATTCCACAGAAGGGAGCAAACAGTATGGGGGAGAGCGATGCGAGCGCCGGTATTCGGCAGCTCAAGGCCGACATTCGCGGGACCGGGGGCGTTCCACACCGCAGCCTCGGCCGCTGCCTGCGCGGGATGAGGCAGGAAGCTGGACTGTCCATCGAAGTGGCGGCGCGGGCCATCGGGCGCGGGGCGGGGACACTGCACCGTTTGGAGACCGGTGCCCCGAACGTTGTCGTGCGTGATGAAGACCTGCGGCGGCTGTGCAAGCTGTATCAGCGGGTGGACATGCTGCCGGTGTTGAAATCGCTGGCGGCGCAGGGCAGGACGCCGTCCTGGCTGGACGAGTTCCCCGATCAGGTGAATCCGACGTTCAACGCGTACATCCAGATGGAGGCGGCGGCATCGCATCTGACGAGTTACCGTCCCGATCTGCTGCCCGGAATCTTTCAGATTCCCGAATACGCGCGGGCGCTGGACCGGGTGTACTTCCCCATGGATACCGTCGAGGAGATCGAGCGGAGAGTCAGGGTTCGGCGCAACCGGCAGGGGCTCATCACCCGCGATATCGCGCCGCTGAATGCAGTGCTGTTGCTGGACGAAGCGGCGACCAAGCGGGTGGTCGGCGGCCCTCGCATCATGTCAGTGCAGTTGCGTCACCTCGCGGACCTGCCGCCGAACGTTCGCGTGCAGGTACTTCCGTTCGGGGCCGGGTACCCGCTGGGAACCTCCACCGGACCGTTCACGATTCTGGACTTCGCGGCAGACGACGACGGGCGGGTGCTGGAGCCGCCGGTGGTCTACGTCCAGAGCTATACCGGTGATATCTACCTGGAGCGACCCAGCACCGTTCGCCGCTATCGAACTGCAATCGAGGTGATGAAGCGGGTAGCGTTGGACGTGCCGAGTAGCAAACGCCTGCTGCGGCAGGCAGCGAAGGAGTTCGACTGTGTCCGTTGATCTATCCGGAGCGCGCTGGTTCAAGAGCACTCGTAGTTCCGCCGGTAGTGACTGCGTCGAAATCGCGCATCTGGACGGCGGCCGCGTGGGGGTTCGCGACTCGAAGAACCCTCACAGCGGGGTGCTGGTGTTCACGCCCTCGGAGTGGGACGCGTTTGTGTCGGGCGCGCGGGGCGGGCAGTTCGACCGGCTCTGAGTTGCGCCTGCTCGATCGCCGGTGTTCACCGAAGACGACAGTAGGCGTGCGGTGGCAGCGAAGGTCCTGAGATCGGGGTTCCGATCAATATCGTGCGCACCACAGGCTGCGTCGGCGGGTCGGGCGACCTGCCGACGTTCCGGCAGCAGTCCTAGCGGTGCGAGGCCCGGCGGGTCGATGCGGAGTTCGATCTGGTCGATGCGGCGTTGTGCGCGGATGGCCCTTTCCGCTACTACCGGAGTCATCGCTGGCTGGTAGGCATCGATGGGATGGTGGCAGATGTAGCGGGAGAACCGAGGGGATTGATGAGTAATTCACCGATTCCGCTGCGAGCGTTGACCGACCTCGAAACCAACGTCGTCACCAAGCTGCTGTCGTCGAACGCCCCCGGCGCCTCCGAGTATCTGGCGCAGGTGCCGTATTCGCAGGTCGTCGCAACGTGGGGTGTCGGTTCACCGAGTGTCGATCTGGCGGTCCGGCCCGAGGCGGTGCAAACATCCGGTTCGACGGACGGGATCTTCGCCAGCGGAGCGGTCACCGACCGCGACGGATCGCCGATCGGCGAGGTCATTTTGTGGGTCGAGAATGGTTGGCTCAGGGGAATCGAGTACGCCTGGTATACGAACGAACGCCCACACACGCTGCCCGAACCCGATCAGATCGCACTTCTATAGGTCTCAGAGCTCCCGCACGGCAGCGGAGGCAGCGTTGACCGGCGTCCAGAACTCGAATTGCCGGAGGAATTCGTCGATGGCTGCACCAAACCGACCGTCGACGAGCCGATGCCCCGAACGCCGGGTCCACCGTGGCCGGCCTGGTCAAGGCGCGATACGGCGGGCCGAACGGCTCCCCGTTCCGTCCGCCGTGCTCTCCGGCTCAGATGCCGGGGTTGGCGTCGCGGTCGTGGCTGGTGGGGCGGCCGTCCTTGTCGTACCACTGGTCGTTCGCATCGCGCGTCCAGCCTTCGAATTCGGTACCGATCACGCTGTCGACTCCCCACCGTTCTCCCAGGCCCAGCGAAGGGGACCGTGCCGGTTCGGGCGGGGCATTGCGGCGTTTCTCGTTGAATGCGGCGAGAAGTTCGTCGGCGCGTGCGAGTTCTTCGTCCGAAGGGATCAAGCCTCTCGCTTCCGATTCCTCTCGACTGTAGAAAGTGAAGCGGCCGATTTTTTCCGAAGCCGGTTCCTGCATGGTATTTCTCCTATGGTTCGACCAGTGTGATAATAGTGCGGCCGGTTTTCGGATCGGTCACTTTGCTCTTGCAGAAGAATTCGGTTCCCGTTTTGAACATGACTTCGTCGGGAGTCCCTCCGTAGTCGTGGACTTGCCTTCCGGTCTTGCTCACATGGCGCTGATCAGGCCATGGCTCGGTGATGTCGACTGCCCGGACAGCGCCGCCGGCGACGGCAGAGTTGATCCGCGCACGGTAGCGAGAGCCGACGGGCGCGACGATGACCCTACCCCAGCGGCGGGCCGTCGCAACCCCGCCGCAGATGTGCTCATCGGCCAACGTCGGACGAGCACAATCAATTACGCGGCGCCGATCAGCTCGCTGCGATCGGATATCCGAGCGCTCTTACCCGTCAGTCGCCGACGAACAGGAGATATCCGTTGGCGCGGAGCGCGATGGACGATGCTCGCCTCAGCAGGTCGACAGCCTGCCGCTCGGCATCGGTCCGTACCTCGATCTCCTCGATCTGATCCAGGATCAAGCCGAGCTGGTGCCGGTTGAACATGGTGTGGCCGTAACGGTAGATGCCCCGTACCAAACTGGTGTCGGGCTGCGCGGCGCACAACCTGAACAGCGTTTCGTCCGCATCGTCACCGAAGCGATGGATCTCGGCATGGTTGATGTCCTGTACAACGATGTCTAAAGCCATTTGGTCCCACATCTCCTGCGGAGTCCAACACTACGTCGATCAGGCGAAACGGCGGATCAAGCATGTAGTAGACATGGCCTCCGCGTAACGCCCCTGGGGTGCTGACGGATAAGACGTGCAGTCCGGTGTTCTCGAACTTCCGGCGCCGAGGCCCGGCCACCGGGCATGCTGATCAGTGTGCAGACTCAGAGGGGAAAGTTCATGCGCTCAGTCACCAGATTCGCCGCGACCGCCGCTGCCGCTGTCGTGGCCTGTGCTCCGGCGTTCGTCTTCGCCGGTACCGCCTCGGCCGAGGCGGTCAACCTGCCGGTGCTCTACACCACGGCTACGGAAGCGGGCCTGTGCTACGGCACGATCCGCGGGAACGTGGACCAGGACTCCTCCCAGGGACTCCACCTCACCAGCGCCTTCGAGGGCATCGGCACTTGCGCGACCACCGCCTACGTCTCCTGGCACAACATCGACACCGGTGCGCGCGGGAACACCACGATCAAGCTGGTCGGCTCGTGGTACAACTCCGCCACCATTCCGTCGGGTCCCGGTCACGTCGAATTGTCCGTCACCACAAAGGAAATTTTTCACTCGCCCGATTCGGTCCAGGTGCAGTACGTCATCCCGGGATAGACCCAGGCGCGGTGCTTCTGCCGCCCTGTCGTCGGCGGCGATCGGCGGCGCGACCGTCGCATGCCGCTCTACGCTGACTACATGGTGACCATCGTCGGTGGCGGAATCGCCGGGACCGTTCTGGCGGGAGCGCTTGGACGCGAGGGTATTCCGGTCCGAGTGTACGAAAGCCGGCCATCGGTCGGAGTCGGGGCGTTCCTGGTATTGGACGACCGTGCCCATGCCGCGCTGACCACCCTCGGCGTGCCCGCCGACCGGCTGGACGAGGTCGCCCATCCGGTGGACGCCCTGCGGGTCGAGTACCAGCCGGGCGAAGCCCGTTCCGGGCCGAGCCGTGGGCATCGGCTGTACCTGCGTGCCGAACTCATGGCGGTGCTGACCGAATTCGCCGCTGCCACAGCGGCGGAATTCCACTACGGCACCGCGGTGACCGATGTCGACCGTGGCGTGCTTTTCAGCGGCGCTATCCGGCTGCCCACCGACGACGTCGTCATCGCGGCCGATGGCATCGACTCCATCGCCCGCCAACGGATCGAGCCGGGACGAACACCCGAGTACGCCGGGCAGATCGTGTTCTACGGCCGCACCGAACGCGCCCAGGCGTTGCGCACCAAGAGCGCGGTGCTGCACTTCGACGGCCGCATCGGTGCGGATGGCCGCCCGGCGGGCGCGTTCGGTCACTACTGGGACGAAGGACTGTCGGTCTGGTTCGCCAGAGTCACCCGCCCAGCTCTTCCCGCCGAGGATCTCGGATTCCGTCCGGTGGTGGAGTGGGCCGAACGGATCCGAACGGTCGCCCCTGGCATCCGCGACGTAGTCGATCTTCTGTTGGCCGAGACGGAGACCGTGCACGTTTCCAATGCGCGCAACGTCCCCTTCACCGACGCCGCTCCCGCACGGCTGCCGGTGATCCTGTGCGGCGACGCCGATCACGCGATCACACCGGCCGAAGGAGTCGGCGCGCGGGACGCCATCGAGGACGCGGTGGCCATCTTCCACGCACTGTCCACCGGCGCTTCGCCCGCGGAAGCGATGGCGGCACGGCGCAGGCAGATCGCCACCGACCGGGAGCGGGTCGTCCCGCCCTACCGTCGCCCCGCGAACTAGCCGTCGTTTCGCTCGAGCTTGCCTCGTAGGCCTCCGCCCGCCGCCGAACGGCGGAAGCGAGCACCTCGCGGCCGAAGACCGCCGCGCACTCCACCGCCGCACGGAGACGCGGACACGCTGTGCGGCGTTGGCAGCGCAACGGCTCGGCGATGGATTAACGTCAGGATCCCTGAGGCGATGCCAGCTGCTCCAAGGGGCGTCTGCCTCGGCGTTCAATGCTGAGCCGGAGTGCGATCTCAGGGAGGAATCGTGGACATCACCCAGCTGATTCTCGACGACCACCAGGAACAACGGCGGCTGTTCGCGATCCTGGAGCAGATCGATCGCGCGGACACCGGCGCGCTTTCCGCGATCTGGAACCGGCTCGCGGCCTTCCTCGAGCTGCACGCGCAGGCGGAGGAGGAGATCTTCTACCCCGCCCTGCTCCAGGCGGGTATCGCGGCCCGGCGCGCGGGCGGGGTGGAGGACGAAACACTCGACGCTATCCACGACCACAACGAGATCAGGGACGCGATCGCCGAGGTGGCCCGTCATCAGGTCGGCGCCGATGCCTGGTACGCGGCCGTCGCGGCGGCGAACGCGGCCAACAGCGATCACATGGCCGAGGAAGAACGCGAGGGTCTGACCGATTTCCGCCGTCTGGCCGGGCTGTCGCGTCGCCATCAACTGGCTGTCGCGTTCGCCGCTTACGAGGCGCGCAACTTCGCCGGCGTGCAGCCCGTCGACAAGGATCCGGTCGGCTATGTCCAGGCGGCCGAAGAGGGAGCCGTGGAGAAAGCGCGGCCCGCTGCGAACGGATCGCTGGGTGTCGGCACCTTGAAAAGGAACTGACCGGCAGGCCGCAACCGCCACCACTCCTGCGGCATTCGCGTGGCTCGCATGCCCTTCGTTCGGTAGGACGAACCGAGTGGGCCGAGGGCCGCACGACTGCGCGGCAGGCCGCGGCGTCGCCGCGCTCCGGATGTTCGGGAACCCGAGCGGAAGCGGAGAAGTGACTGCGCGTTGACTACGCTGTCGCGGTGTCCCAATCCGTGCCACTGACGAGACTTCTCGATGACGCGGGCTTGCTGTCGCTCGAACACCGGCTCCATCTCGAGCAGGTGCTCGGCGTCCACGTGTTGGAGGCCGATCTGGAGGGACGCCGGCTCGAATTCCTCGGCGAGGAACGCTCCTTCGTGTGCACCGACGTCCACCTGCTCGGCACGGCGGACGCCGATACGTGGCTGTGGGGGTGGGTCAATCCCTGGGGCTACCCGCGGTCGCTGCTGCGCGCCGCGGAAACCGTGCGCGAGTTCGGGTTCCGCTACCGTGTCGCCGAATTGTGTTCGGCCGAACTACCGGTGGTACTCGGGGGAGCGGCGCCGGAGCCCTTTCAGGTGGCCGAGTTGATGGCCGACGCCGCGAAGATCGTCTGCGGGCGGTGGAATTCCTACTGCGGTGTCATCGACGGTGCGTGCGTCGCGTTCCTCATCGATCACCCGGCCTTCGAGTTGCCCGCGCCCACTCCCTCCGGCCTCGCACGCGTGCTGGCCCACGGCTTCGGCGCGCTGCCGCTGACGGATCACCGGCGCGCGGTGTACAGCTACTTGACCCGGCGGGGGCTGATCACCGAATTCCTCGACGACTATCGGGTGCTGGAATTCGGCGGGCACGGGCTCGCGGGGGAGGTCGAGTTCGACGCCGCGGGCCGGATCGCGAATCTCGACATCCGGATCGTCATGGACGGGGTCGGCGCACCATTCGCCTCGGAGACGCAGCCTGCGTGATCGCCGCACCCACGCGCGCCCGCGCTGGTCAGCTCGGCGGGAACTGTTGTTCGAACCAGCCGAGGATCTCGGGGACGGCCACCCTGGCCGTTGCGGCGTGGTCCAGATCGCCCAGGTCGCGCAGCGTCGCGTTGCCGCCGAGAGCTTGCAGGCAGTGCTCGGCGTTCGGATACGGGACGGCGCGGTCGCTGCGGGAAGCGTAGAGGTGGACGGGTATCCGCGGCGTCCAGTCGCAGGTGCCGTCGCTCTCGGCGATCGCCGCCGCGACGGCGCCGGTCGGTTCGGCGGCCGACCGGAGGAACCGCGGGGTCAGCAATTGCGCCGGGGTGGGCGCCAGCGAGGTCACGATGGTGATCTCGCTGTGGAAGCCGTCGAAGAGGTCTTCCACCTTGTCGGCGTAGGCCTGCTGGAAGGCCTCGGCCGGATCGTCGTAGAGGTGGTGGATCCGGTTCATCGCGGTGATCCAGTAGGACAAGAACAGCACCGCCGCGCCCGGCAGGACCCGCCCGTCGAGCGCGGCGGGCGCCTGGACGTGCTGGAGGTCGTAGGGCCCGCTGATCGGGGCCAGTGCGGCGACCCCGAAGCCGGGGATCGCTCCGGCGGCCAGCGCCTTGCCGAGCGCCATCGCCGCGTGTCCGCCCTGGGAGAAGCCGGTCACCAGCACATTCGGATCGAGCTCCCGCCCATGCTCGGCCGCGAGGGAAGCGGCCGCCCGCAACAGGTCGGCCGATGCGCTGACCTCCGAGGGCGCATGGGTGTAGGGATGCGTCCCTGGACCGTTCCCCAAGCCGAGGTAGTCCGGTGCGGTCGCCGCGTAACCCGCGGCGGCGAACGCGACCGTCCGCAGTCGATCGGGGAGGTTGCGGGTATCGACCGATGGCGCGTCGCTCTTCAGCGTCATGGTCCCGTGCTCGTAGCCGACCACGCGCACCCGCCGGGAGTCGGTGCGCGGCAGCGCCACCAGCCCGCTGGCGGTGGTCGGCTCGCCGTGCGGGCTGATCGTCCGGTACTCGAGACGAAAGGCGTCGACGCCGTTGCGGACCGGGGTGGAAATTCCGCCGTTCGTCAACAGCGCCGCGGTCTGCTCGGGCGCCAGACTCAGCAGGGGCGTGGCCGAGACGATCTCGCCGCGGGCCGGTGGCGGTTCGTGTTCGCCGTTCCCGCATCCGGCGGCCGTGAACACAACGACCACCGCGACCAGGAATCGCCTCAGACGGTACATCGGTGATCCTCTCGACGATCATCGGCTCCGCTCCATCATCGCGCGGGCGCGGACCGGGATGCGCGCCGCCGGCTCGGCTGGTCCGGGCCGCGAAGGATTCGGAGTGCACGGTGCTTGTGCCTGCTTGTAGCTGGTCCGTTCACGAGCAGTTCCAGTACCCGATAAGTGAACAACTGTTTCGACTGTTAATGGACTATCTACCAGTTCAAAGGAGCGATATGTTATGAATCATTATCGTCGACCGTGGTAGTTCGATGCGATTGCTACCCGGACGGCACTGGGTTGTCGACGCTACCCGGCCGACGTCGTCCGGGCGGCGTCGACATCCCCATGGCGGCCGATCGAGGCACTACCCGAGGAGTGGGCATGAGCACGCCGACGGCGAGCGCGACTACCGAGATCTACTTCCGCGCGGCGGCCGCGACACTGGTCGAGGCCGCGACGGTGCTGGCCGACTTCGGATGCTCGCCGGTCGACGTTCCCGGGATACTCGAGCGCTTGCGCCGAGTCGAGCACGCGCTCGGCGTGGTGATCGGCAACTTGACCACCGCACTGGACTCCGGGCCCGCGACCGCCGACCGCGCGCAGTTGTCCGAACTGGGGCAGGCGCTCGTAAGCGTCGTCGAGCGGACGCGCGTGGCAGCCGCGCTCGCCGACGCCTATCTCCTCACCATGGTGCCGGACGAGGTGCTCGAAGTCGTGGTGACGATAGGTCGCTGCGCGCAGCTCACCGCGGCGGCGCTCGGCGCCTGTGATCAACCGCTGCTCGGGTCGTATCGCGCCGAGTTGCTGCGTCTCGCGGTGCACGCCGAGCGGACCTTCACCCGGTGGGCGCTGGCGCGGCCGAGGGCGGGCGCGGACCGGATGGCGGAACTCGGCAAGGCGCTCGTGGCGGTCGTGCACGCGTTCCTCGCGGTCGGATACGCCGCCGCGAGCGTCATCAGGGCCTGAGCGCGGACCTGCTCGCTATGTGTGCAGGGATTCTCTCGCTATGAGACGGAATTACCAGGACAGATGGGTCGTTAGTTAGTGGTTGTTCATGTCGTGTGATAGAACTCACTTGCGTAAACGAAGGGGACTGCTCGACATGCAACCAACAGCCAAGCAACGCGCGGCGATGAACCTGATCTGCGACACGTTCAACCCCGGCGACGGGTTGACGCTGCCGTCGGCGAGCGCGCTCGGCGCCGTCGACACCGTCTTCCAGCTACTGGGGCGGAATCCGCGCGAGGCGGAGAAGAAGCAACTGGCCACGCTGCTCAACCTGTGGGATTCCCGGCTGGCCGGACTGCTCACCGGCAGCGGTCCACGGCGCTTCTCCCGCCTGTCGCAGGAGCAGCGGGAACGGGCGTTGCTGCGGCTCGCCGATTCGCGCTTCGAGCCGGTGCGGGTGATCTTCCAGGCGCTCAAACAAGCGTCGCTGCTGTCCTACAACATCACCCCGGGCCCCGCGGGCGTCAATCCGCTGTGGAAGGAGATCGGTTATCCGGCCCCGGCCGGCCCGCTGTCCACGGCGCCCGCGCCCGCGTTGACACCGCTGCGCTGCACCGAGACGACCGAATTCGACTGTGACGTCGTGATCGTCGGTTCCGGCGCCGGAGGCGGTGTCGCAGCCGCGGTGCTGGCCGAGGCCGGCCTCGACGTCGTGGTGCTGGAACGCGGAAACTATTACGACGACCGCGATTTCGGCACCGGCGAGCTCGGCGGGTTGCAGCACCTGTACGCGCCGGGGCCGCCGGGATCCAGCGAAGGCCAGATCACCCTCGTCGCGGGCACGTGCCTCGGCGGCGGAACGGTCGTCAACTGGAGCACGTCCTTGCCGACGCCGCAGGCCGTCCGGGCGGAGTGGGCCGCGCTGGGCGCAGCCCAGTTCGCCGATGCCGAATTCGACGACGCGCTCGACGTGGTGCAGCGCCGGCTCGGCGTCACCGATCGGCGGTCGGTGCTGTCGGCCCGCGACGGTGTTCTGGAACGCGGCGCCCGCGCGCTCGGCTGGGAGGTGGACACGTTGCCGCGCAACGTGACCGACGCCTGCGACGCCGGTGTGGAATGCGGCCGCTGCGGGTACGGCTGCCGCCTCGGCGCCAAGCAGTCGGTGACCAAGACCTGGCTCGCCGATGCGGCCGATCGGGGCGCACGGTTGGTCGTGGACGCCGACGTGCGGCGGATCACCGTGCGAAACGGTCGTGCGCAGGGGGTTTCTGCGGTCACCTCCGACGGGGTGGCGATCGAGGTGCGCGCTCGGGCGGTGGTGGTGGCGGCCGGAGCGATCCAGACCCCGGCGTTGCTGCGGCGCTCCGGATTGCGCAACCAGAACATCGGCCGCCATCTGCGCCTGCACCCGGCGGCCGCGGTGTTCGGGGTGTTCGAGGAAGAGATCCGGCCGTGGGAAGGCGGCTTGCAAACCCGGATCTGCCGCGAACACAGCGACTTGGACGGCAACGGCTACGGCGTGATCTACGAAACCGGCCCGATCCATCCGGGTCTCGCCACCGGGTTCATGAGCTGGCGCGGCGCCGAGAACCATCGAACCACCATGCTCGATTTCGCCCATTCGAACGCGATCGGCATCATCACGCGCGACCGCGATTCGGGCACCGTGGCCGTCGATCGCGAGGGTGAGCCGATCGTGCACTACCGGTTGTCGGACTACGACGCCGCCCATCTGCACACCGGATTCGAGGGAGCGGCGAGCATTCTGGAAGCGGCGGGCGCGCGGCGCATCTTCTCCGGGCACCAGGCGGGCATCTCCTACGAACCGGGCCGCCGCGGCTCACACGCCGATTTCGCGGCCGCATGCCGGGCCGCGGGGTACGGGCCGGGGCACTGCTCCCTGGGCGCACTGCACATCATGGGCTCGGCGCGGATGGGCGGCGCACCGGAGACCTCGGCCACCAACCCGGACGGCGCGACGTGGGAAGTGGCGAACATCGTCGTCGCCGACGCCTCCAGCTTCCCCACCGCGTCGGGCGTGAACCCGATGGTCTCGATCGAGGCGATCGCCTACATGAACGCGAAAAGGCTTGCCGCTCAGTTGGGCTGACGATCGGTCGGCGGTCAGAGCGCGCGGATGCCGTCGAGCACCGCGCGCAGGAGGCCGAGGTCGGACTCCGACCCGGCCGTCGGCTGCGCCGACCGGTAGACCAGCCTGCCGTCGTCGAGCAGGTCGCCGATGAGGACCTTCGTCATGGTCAGCGGCAGATTCAGCCGCGCGGAGACCTCCGCCACCGACTGGGGCGTGCGGCACAACTGCACGATCGCGGCGTATTCCGGTTCGGTGCGCCGCAGCGCGGTGCCAGGTGCGCCGTCGACCACCAGGGTGACCAAGTTCAGCTCCCGGCGCACGGCACGACCCCGGCCGCGGGTGATGGCGAAGAGCCGGACCATCGGACCGGCGTCTTCCTCGTACCAGGGATCGTGCTGATAACTCATGGCCGTGTCGAAGCGGGGGGATGCGGGCGCGTGTCGACCGACAGGTGGGTTCCGACTCGCTGCACCGTCTGATTCATCTCGTAGGCCACCATACCCATATCGGCGGTCTCGGACGCCAGCAGCGCCAGGCAGGCGTTGGCGCCCGCCGTGGTGACGAACAGCACCGCGCGATCGAGTTCCACCACGGTCTGGCAGACGCCACCGGCGTCGAAATGGTGGCCCACGCTGCGGGACAGACTGTGCAGTGCCGATGCCATCGCGGAGAAGCGCTCGGCGTCGGCCTTGTCCAGCTGGGCCGAATGGCCGATCAGCAGCCCGTCCGAGGACAGCAGTACCGCGGACTGCGCTCCGGCCAGCCCGGTGACCAGTTCGTCGAGCAGCCAACCGATACCGGTTCCCTGGGAAGTAGTCATGGTCGCCTTCTGAAGATGGGAATGTGCGGGACTAGTCGATGTCGGGACGCTTCCGGCGTCCCTGGCGGGTGCCGTTCTCGATGGCACTCATCAGATTGCGTGCTTCATCGGCGGTCCGCTGTCGGATCGGGGCGGGCGTCGCCGTCTGCGGCTGCTCCTGCTCCTGCTCCTGGGGGGATTGGCGTCGGCGGCGGGGAAGCGGCGGCCGGGCGTCCCCGGCCGGACCGGGTTGCGGTGTCGCGCCGTTGTCCAGGCCACTGCTGCCGTTGTCGAAGCGCCCGCCGTTGGTGCCGAAACGGCCGGTGGGGGTGTCGAATCCACCGGTGCCGGTGTCGAAGCTGCCGTCGTCGCCGTGTGGTGCCGGTACCGGGACCTGTTGGTCGGAGGCGGAGGTGAACCATGCCGATCGGCCCGGCGCCGCCGCTGGTCGAGGCGCGACGTTGCCCTGCGCCGATGTTCGCATGGGCTCGACGGGGTCGACGTCGTTCTGTTCGCGGGGTGTGGTGTCCGATTGCAGAAGTGCGCTCGGAACGAGCACCACCGCCCTGACGCCGCCGTAGACCGACTCGCCCAGGCGCACCGAAACGCCGTGCCGGTGGGCCAGTTTCGCGACGACGAACAGCCCGAGCCTGGTGTCGCTGGACAAGCTCACCACACTGAAATCCGGTGGGTTGGCGAGCAGTTGGTTGCGCGCGGCGAACTCCGCCTCCGACATGCCCAAACCCTGGTCGATGATCTCGACCGCCACACCGCGCCCGACCACGACGCCGGACACCTCGACCCGCGCCTGCGGGGGAGAGAACGAGGTCGCGTTGTCCATCAGCTCGGCCATCAGGTGGATCAAGTCGGCGACGGCGTTGCTCGACACCTGGAGTTCGGGCAACCGGCCGGTCTGGATCCTGGCGTAGTCGAGACTTTCGGCGACGGCGGCCCGGACCAGATCGACCAGCGGAACCGGCTTGCGCCAGCGCCTGCCCGGCTTCTCGCCGCCGAGAATGATGAGGTTCTCCGCGTTGCGCCTTGCCCGCGTCGCCAGGTGGTCGAGCTGGAACAACAGCTCGAGCTGGTCGGCGTTCTCCTCTTTGCGTTCGGCTTGGTCGAGCAGCGCCAGTTGGCGGTGCACCACGACCTGGCTGCGATGGGCGATGTTGAGGAACACCGCGTTGACGCCCGCTCTGGTCTTCGCTTCCGCGACCGCGGCGGACACGGCCGCGACATGGGCACGGTTGAAGGCGTCGGCCACCTGGCCCAGTTCGTCGGTGCCGAAATCGAGCCGGGTCGAGTCGGCCTCGGAGTCGACACTCTCGCCGCGGCCGAGCCTGCTCATGAGATCGGGCAGTTGCCGGTCGGCCAGTTCCAGGGTGTCGTGCCGCAACCGCCGCATGCGTCCGATGAAGCGATTGGCCATGACCAACGCCGCGAGGAAGGCGATGGTCGCGACCAGCAGCACGCCCGCGCCGCCGAGCATGGACTGCCGCGCCGTCCGGTCACCCCGCTCGCGAGCGATCTGGTGGGCGTCGCGGCTCTGGTCGTCCCAGACCTTCAGCAGGGCGGAGGAGACCTGCCCTGACGCCTCCTGCCACGCCGCGACGCCCATGGGCAACGGCGTGGTCCTCGTGGTCGAGCGGCCGCTCTGGGTCCGGCCGGTGGACTCGTCGGAGTCGGAGCCCGCCTCCACCGGTCCGTGCACCAGCACGGCGTCTTGCATCGCGATCAGCTTCTGGTAGGCCGGTCCGGCGGTGATCTCCTGGAGCTGGGCGAGTCGCTTGCCCTTCAACACCCGGCCCGCGTAGGCGACCTCGCTGCGGAATTCGCCCACCAGACGGCTGAATTCGGTGAGTTGCGCGGGAGTGTTCTCGCCGACGGTCAGCGCCACCGTGCCCAGGGTGTCGGCCAGCGACAAGGCTTCGGCGGCGCGCAGAGCCTCGACGCCGTAGTTCAGCTCCATGGCGATGTCGGCTTCCGGCGCCACCCGGGCGGCGAGCGTCGAGGCGGCGATGATCGTGCCGATGACCCCGCTGAAGATTTCGACCACCTCGTTCGGCGCGGCCTGCCGGGTGTCGACCCCGGCGCGCACCGTCGGAACCATCGCGAACAGCTTGTTGTAGGCCTCGATATCGGAGGCGGACCCGTCGGGGTTCAGTTTGCGGGCGGCATCGCCTTTCGCCATCACCGCCGCGAGCCCCGCGTCCGAATGCTGGCGTGCGGTGGCGAGCGCTCGGGCGGCATCGGCGTCACCGGCCAGGGACAACAGCGACAAGCGGCGCTCCTCCTGGAACGCCTGGACCATCTGGATGGCAGGCGCCGTCGTGCTGCTGGCCAACTCCGCCCATTCCTTGGCCGCTCGGGCGGATTGCACCAGATAACCCGCGGCGCCGACGCCGATGACGAGTAGCGTGACGCTCGATATGAGCACGATCGCCAGCAGTCGTACCCGGACACCGACTCGACCACGGACATCGCGCCGGCTCGAGCGAACCACTCCCACAGCGGATTCGCGAAGCTGAGACCACTTGCTCACGGCTGAAAAATGCCTACCTCTGACACGGCCCGCCCGAACCCAGGCGGCACCTCACCTGTACCCGTTCCGAAGAATAACGAAAGTGTAGCGTTGCGATCGCGAATCGCACGGATTCGCGACTTGCTTTAAGTGAACCGAAATTATTACGCGATAGTGCCTCGTGGGCTGGAGCGCAGCGGGGACCTCGCGTGGTGGGCAACGGTCGACTTGTCCCGGTTCTGAAGCTACTCGCCGGTATGGCTGGGTTATCCGCTGCTACGGGAATCAGAGCAAACCTCTATCGCTAACTTACCGACAGTTCTGGTCATAAAACAACGCCCGCGATACTGCGACTGCCGCCGCGTCCCGTGCTCGGTCCGCTCCTGTCACCGGATCCGACACCGAGAACGCCTGCAAACGCCGCTCGGAACCGGGCGATGATATAGCGCCGATTCCGATTTGGATTTCCCGCTGGTGGCAATCACGCCGGGTGGAACGCTGTCGGTGATTCCACGGTGGCCCGGACTGCTGCGCAGTCTCCCAATCCGGGCCTCGAGCCCGGGCGGGTGCGCAGTCATGCCGGGCGATCCGCCGCGTGTGATCGGCTCGCCTCGGCGCGGCGAACGGTTTCCGCGATCCCCGTGGTGCCGGTTTTGGTGGTGCGTCGTCGGGCACGGACCGGAATCGTTCAGGGCGGCGGCCATTTGGCCCGCAGTTCGAGCGCGGCGACGACGTGAAGGAGCGTTTCCACGGGATCGACACCCGGCTCGTGACGCCTGCGGCGTCGCACGGGAGACTTGCCCGGCTGGTGCGCGTCTCGCGCGCCGACGGCGGCATCGGGACCGCATCGGAGATACAGGCCGGCGGGAACGGTACCGGTCGCCCGGCACGTGTCGAAGAACGCGCCGATCGCGCCGACGACATCTGTGGAGCGAAAGGCATTGCGGACATGCGACGTTCGCGACGGCATCGGATCGCAGACCCAGCAGATCGGTGTTTCACATGCCGCCGCGGCGGCGAACAAGGCCGGAAGCGTCTCTCGGGTCCGGGCGACGTCCAGCTGGGATACGAGGGTGAGCCGCCCCGGCTGTTTCCACGGATTCAGTGTGCGACAGAGGTACTCGATATCCGCCGGTGTGGTCGTGGGGCCGAGTGTTACCGCGACGGGGTTACCGGCACCGCTGGCGAGGCGGATTCGGCCGCGCGAGGGTTCCGCCCCATCGCCGAGCCACAGGAGGTGTGCCGAACGATCCCACCATCGTCCGTCGGGTCCTCGGCCGGTCGGCCCCGCTGCGGACACAACGGACGGTTCGCGCGAGATGCGCAGCAGCGGCAGCCAGGTATGCAGTTCGCCTGCGCCCGGCGGTGCGATCGTGGCGACGGGCAACAGTCCGCTCACCGCGCGCAGCAGGTCCCGTCGCACCGGGTCGCGCGACCGGTCGGCGGCACGGCGCAGGAGGTTCACGCACAGCGTGAGCGGTAGCCGATCGGCGGGCCACTCGTCGAGCGCCGTGGCGGCGCGGAGGTCGCCGTGCCGCCTGGGCGCTCGTTCGATGGTGATCGCCGTAGCGCCCAGCCCATGCGTGATGACCGCGGCGGCGGCGTACATCAGCGCCCTGCGCGCGGCGAGCTTCCTGATCTCGCCGCCATCGGACGGCTGGTCCCGGCCATCGAGGTGCAGCGCGAATCCTTCTCCTCGTGCTGCTTTGGCCAGATCCGCTGTCAGCGCGTCGCATTCGCTCGCGTGGCCGAGTTCGGTCACGGGCCGCGGCCGTCGCGGGTGGCCGGGGAGTGCCGTGGATTGCACGCTCCGCTGTTCGCGGTCGAGGAAATCCCGCGCCATGACCAGTCGGCTTCCACCCGCGAACGGCCCGGGCTGTGCGGGGTGGGGTTCGTCGGACCACGGCGGATGGGCCCCCGCCGTGGCGTCGTAGTCGGGTGGGATGACGTCGGGATTGAACGATTCCCGGATGTAACACAGCGGCCGATCGCCGAGCGTCATGACGTACGCGCGTGCCGCGCAGAGTCGACCGTCCGGCCAGCGCGTCAGCCCGGTGCGCAGCAGATGCCGCCGCTGGGATATGCCACGGGAGATGAGGCCGGTTCCGATCGGCACCCGCACATCGTCCACGCCGGAAGCGGCCGCGCCCGCGCGCACCGCGACGACATAGTTGACGGACGCGGTGACCAGGTCGGTGCCGACCAGACAGGAGCGGCGGATGATGACCCGATCGGAATCGGCGACGCCAAGAGCGGCGGTGACCGTGTCCGGCAGCAGGCTGGCCGCGATGTCGTCCTGGCGCAATACCCGCACGTGCAGGTCGGTGCGCAGCAGCGCCGCCAGCGCGGGCGTGGTGAATCCGTCGCTCGCCAGCAACATCCTGGTCAGCGGGTGGGCGAACCGCCCGATCTCGTCGTGCTTCCGGAAGCCCGAACCACCGGGCGGGCAATCGCCCGGTGGCTCGGTGCCGGTGTGCGTGATGGTCACGACCGGCTCCGTGCGGTGCCTGTCACGAGAATTCCGGGCCGGCCGCTACAAGGTGGTGGCCGCCGTCGGTGGGAGAACGGGCCGTGCCACGGCGGCGATCTCCGCTTCGGTCCGCGGCCGGTCGGTCAGGCCGAGCACCGGGTCGGTCGTGATGCGCAGCTCGCCGGTCGTCGTGTCCGCCAGCGGATCGCGCCAGTGATCCCACACGACGGACATGTCCAGGTGGCCCATGTATTCGAGATTCGCCGACTCCGCGTGCAGGCCTTCGGCCGCGGAGATGATGGTCGCGGTCGCGGCGCGCTGTTGCGCGCCGGAGGACTCGTCCATATCGGTCAGACCTGCCATGATCTCGGTGAACTGAGCCTGCTTCGTGTCGCCGCTGTGCCCGGTCGTCAGGGTGCCCGCGTGCGCGAAGTATTCCTCCGAGCCCACGTACTGTTCGTACATCCGCGACACCAGCACCAGGAATCGGGTGTAGGCCCGGCGATAGGCGTCCTCGTAGAAACCCAGTGCGTCGGACTCGCTCAATTCGCCGCGCAGGATGGTCGCGATCGCCGCCGCGGCGACCAGGGCGGAGTACGTCGCGAGATGCACGCCGCTGGACAACAGCGGATCGAGGAAGCAGGCCGCGTCGCCGACGACGACCCAGCCGGGACCGCTGAACCGGTCGGAAGTGTAGGAGTAGTCCTGCTCCGCCTTGACCTCCGCGACCTGCCGCGCACCGACGAGCAGCTCGCTCATCGCGGCGCTGTCGGCGATGGTCTGCGCGTAGTACGCCTCGCGGCCGAGTTCGCGAAGTTTCCCGGCGGCCTTGCGCGCCGAGACGACATAGCCGACGCTGTGGCGGCCGTCCGAGAGCGGGATGTTCCAGAACCAGCCGCCCTCGGGCGTGGACACCACATTGATCGCGCCCTCCGGGCTGTCCGGATGTAGGTGTGCGCCTTCCCAATACGACCACACCGCGACGTTGCGGAAGGCCGGATGCTGCTGACGACCGATGACCTGGTGTTTGGCCAGCACGCCCGCGCGGCCGGAGGCGTCGACGAGAAAGTCGAACTCGGTGGTGTGTACTCGGTCGTCACCGGCGACGGTCCATTCCACGGCCGTCGGCCGGTCGCCGTCGAACAGGACGTTGGTGACCGTGGCCTGCTCGATCACCTGCGCGCCCTGCTCGGCGGCGTTGCGCAGCAGCAGGTCGTCGAAGACGTCGCGCTGGACCTGCCAGGACCAGGCTTCGGCGTCGACGAGCTTGGACCAGTCCAGCAACCAGTTGTCGTCCTGCCACTGGAAGTGGCCGCCCCGTTTGATCTGGAACCCGTGCGCGGCCACCGCGTCGTAGGCGCCGGAGACGCGCAGGGTCGACAACACCGATGCGAGCAGGCTTTCGCCGATGTGGTAGCGCGGGAACTTATCTCGTTCCAGGAGGGTCACCCTCACCCCCGATTTCGCGAGCAGCGCAGCGGTGGTCGACCCGGCTGGGCCGCCACCGATGACCAGAACATGCGGATTGTCCATAGCGAACTCCCTGGAACTGCCGACAACGGATCGTGCGCCCGCCTCAGTGCGGAAGAACTCCGGACGGCCGCGGTCTCCGGCGCGTACGGAGCGAGATTGCTACTGATTAGCCAAGCTAACGGTGCACGATTCGATTGTAGCAATTGATAGCGAATCCTCAATAGTGACAAGCTATTTAGCAACCGTTGATCTATCGGGCAGTAGATTACTGGAGGGTTGCCAAAATGCCCGCATGAGACTTTGCCGCTGGACTGTCGTCACTGGGTGTGAACTGTGCCACCGAGGGTGGTCGACAGCGCCTGCGTTCGTGGAAATCGCTGCGGGAGAGGATATTTCGCCAGCGCTTCGCGTGCGCGGCGGAGAAAGTGAACGTCTGGGGGTAGGTGATGATGCCGTCTGCCGTTCGGTCATCACCCCTCTTTCCCAACCGATTCAGGATACGGCGGACGCTCTCGTCGTACGAGCCGTTCACCGAGAGTTATCCTGCCCGCGGCCCGATCCTCGCTTCCGCCAACTCCCGGCGACGGCGGCCGTGAGCGAATAGTCCTGTGGCGCGGCTGGTTTGCTCACCCCTTCTGACCTGCGCATTGAAGAATTTCACGGTGTCGGTGGACGTGACACCGCGGAGGACGATATCGCGGGATGCGTGACGGATAGCCGAGCGGGTTCGCCACTCCGCGAGCGGGTTTCGTCGGAGGACGGTGGTGTACGTGGAGGCGTCGTCGGGCGGTCGCGGACAGCGACAGGCGGCGCATGATTCGAATTGATCGATGGGTGCGCGCTGTGGGCGGGGTAGTCGCGGGCGAGGCGCGTCGAGACGGGCCGGACTATGCCGGGAAAGTGGACGGGTCGGACTCGGTGGGTGCGACCGGCGCGACCGGGGCGGTGGCTCAGACCGGTCCGCGCCCGGCGGCGACCCGGCCCGCGACCGGCCGCACATCGCGGTGGGAGATCAGCCACTGCCCCTCGTGCTTCTGGTATCTGTCCTGTACCAGGCCGATGGTGGTCCAGTCCGCCGGCCGGTTCGAGTCGGCGGATTCCCTGGTGGTGAACCAGTGCCACACCGTGGCGTAGGCGGTGAGCAGCGGACCGTCCTCGGTCCACTCGATGGTGGCCTGACCGGCGACGTGCGCCACCATGGCGCGCTGGGACTTCGGTACGCGGCTCATATACGCCGTGAACTCGTCGCGTCCGTGGAAACGCTGCACCGGACCCGGCATGATCCGGTACTCGATCAGCGCGTCCGGTGTGAAGCATTCGACGAAACGTTCGCTCTCCCCGGTGTCGGCGAGCCGGAAGAAGTGGTAGAAGGTCCGGTAGATCGCCCGCTCGGCCTCGATGGTCGCGAGCAGATCCTCGGGTGAGCCGGTCACGTCGATCCTTTCTCCCGGCGACGAGAGATCGCGCGGCGAATCGTTCTCCGCCCACTGGGCGGTCGTGAAGTCTGTTGTGTCGCATCGCGGACATCGCGCCGCGGCGGAAAGCGGTTCAGGTCATCCGTTTTCCGGCACGCCGTAGGCCCGCAGGAAGGTGTCGACCGCGGCTGTGGCGACCGCGTGCATCTCGGCGGTGGCGACCTTGCGGGTGCCCAATCGTGAGCGGCCCTCCATCGGGCCGGTGATCAGCACCAGGAACTGTTCCGCGGCGGTGGCCGGATCGCCCGCGCGCAATCGGCCGGACAGCGACAGGCGCGCCAGCCGGTCGGCCAGCGCCTCGGCGAGCCGGTCGGACGTGCGGCTGACGACGATGTCGATGAGGTCGGGGAATTGCGCGACCTGGCCGTAGGTCAGCCGGCGCAGCGACCGGGATCGCTCGGCGCAGCAGACCCGGATCAGCCGGTACGCCAGGTCTTCCAGCGCGGCGCGCAAGTCGGGACCGGGGTTGCGCAATCGGTCCACCACCGACAGGTTCTCGGCCAGCACCGCGTCGCTCGCGGCCGCCAGCGCGTGCCGGAACAGCGTCTCCTTGTCGTTGAGGTGGTTGTAGATCGTCGGCTTGGCGACACCGGCTTCCTCGGCGATCTCCTGCACGCAGGCCTGGGCGTAGCCACGGCGCGCGAAAACGACGAATGCCGCGTCGAGGATGGCCTGTCGTTTGTCGATCCGTCCACGCGAAGCCGCCTGGCCTGCTGCCGATGTCCCTGTTGCCACGCTCGCAGTGTAGCGCACCGGTGGTACGAATTTTCCTCACTGGTTCAGTTTCATGAACCGCGTGAGATGGTCGTCGACCGCGCGGGCGGCCGCACACGCTGGCGCACCAGGCCGATGATCTCCTGCTCGATCGGCCCGGCGCGACCATTCGGCGATGAGCGGGCGAACCGATGATTTTCGGGCAGTCACGGCGTCGTTGAGGATGGAGCATCCCCGACGTGAAGGAGAGTCATGACCGACGACCTGGCCGCCGCCTCGACGGCCGAGCCCGAGTTGCTCGATGTCGCCGAGGTGACCACGGCGGTCATCCGGGACCGTGTCGCCCCCGCGGATTTGCGGGACTTCTTCGATCGCTCGTTCCGGCTACTGCCGGAGATCCTCGCCGGTCAAGGCGCGAGGATCGAGGGACCGGCCTTCTGCGTGTATCGGCAGGCGGATGGCGCGCTGGATCTCGAAGTGGGATTCGCGGTCGATCGGAGTCCGCGCGCCGAGCGCGAGGTCCGCGCCGGTTGTCTGCCCGCGGGCCGGGTGGCCAGGATCGTGCACGCCGGTGGATTCGACGGCTTGGCCGCCTCCTGGGAGCATCTGCGATCCTGGATCGCTGAGCAGGGACTCGCGGTGGGGCCGTTGCGGTGGGAGGTCTACTTGACCGAGCCCGCTCCGGACATGGACCCCGCGGAGCTGCGCACCGAGCTGAACTGGCCGGTGGCGTTGCCCGAGTCGAGCGATCGGCAGCCGGACGTGCCCGCTGATCGTTGATCGACCACCGTCTCGCGCGCTGGGGGCGGCTCGTCCCCGGAAGTCAGGAGCCGTTCGGTCGGCGCCGACCGCGGTGGCCGACCGAGCCGGACGTCCAGATCCGGCTCCGGTCCTCCACGCCCCACGCCGACCGGCCGTTCAAGTCTTGGATTTACGTATCGGGGTCTTCGTCTCGGCCGCTTCCAGGGCCTGGGCCCGCCAGCTTGCCGGAATTCTCGGATCGGCCTTCCGTGGTGTCCTTCTCGCTCGCGGCGGGGGTTTCGGGTGAACCTTCGTCGTCGGTGGTGTCGTGGGGCTGGTTCATGTGTGCGTCTCCTGATGCGAGGTAGGCGCTCACCGAATCGACGGTGTCTCGATCGATGAGGTGATCCTGCGGGGCGGCTCGGATGTCGGCGGAAGGGCCGTGAGCGCCGGTGCGCGCCCCGTGCGAGCAGGCGTATCGATGTCGAGTTCAGTTCAGCGCGTGGTTGTTTCCGGCGGAAGCCCGGACGGTCGCTGGGTTCGCGTCGCGCCCGCATGGGATGCCTGGCCGGTGTGACGTGCGGTCCGGCTCATCCCGAGGAGCATCGACCCCAGGCCGAGCAGGACGGCGAGCGCGCCTGTGACGACGTTGTTCCAGATCGTCGACCTGGTGTCGACGTTCCCGCTGACGATCCACGGGGCGAGGATCGTCCACAGGCCGATCAGCGGTGCGGCCCAGACGATGCCGTGGGTGCGGCCGTAGACCGAGGCGAACCCGAGCGCCAGCATCGCCAGCGCGATACCGCAGACGAGATTGTTGACGGTCAAGGTCGAAAACCCGTTGAACCCGACGACCCACGGAGAGATCGCGAGATACAACCCGGTCAGGAACAGCAGTCCGGTGACCGCCTGGGCGTCCGGCGCCTCGGAAGCGCGCTCGTACTTCTCCCGCAACTCCACGATGTCGGGATGCCGGCTCATCATGGTTTCACTACTCATGTTCTCCACCACTCCTCGGACATAGTGGCGAATCGAAGCTCTCTCGAGCCCGGGCGGCCGGCCATCGGTCCGCAGCGCGGCCGTCGCGTCGCCGCTCACTTATATATCATGCTGTGATAATATCACTCCATGATGGAAGGGTCGACGTCCTCGGCTGCCCACCTCACCGACCAGGAGTACTCGAAACTGCTGGCGTTCCGGACCGGGCTGCGCCAATTGCTGCGGTGGAGTGAGCGCCGGGCGGCGGAAGTGGGCCTCACCGACTTGCAGCACCAACTGTTGCTGGCGATCCGGGGGCACACCGACCCGGACGGCCCCAGCATCAGGGAGATCGCCGGATACCTGTCCGCTCGCCATCACAGCGTGGTGCAACTGATCGACCGCACCGAGCAACTCGGTCTCGTCATCCGCAGGCGAGGAGGGGGCAAGGATCGCCGCGTCGTCCGGCTGGCGCTCACCGAGGCGGGCAGGCAGACCCTTGCCCTGCTCGGTGCCGCTCATCTGGAAGAACTGCGGCGCTTGACTCCGCTGATCGGCGTCCTGGACGACCCCGCGCTGGTGCCCCAAGCGGGGTAGGTCGTCCCGATCGGGTGGTAGCGGGCCTACAAGCCGAGTAGGGCCTCCGCCACTTTCCCCATGGCATCGCGATACTCCGCGAGGCAGGATTCACCGGTGGTCCGGCGCGCGAGTATGCCCGCGGTGAGGGTGTAGCCGATGGTTTCCGCGATCACCCGCGGCGTCGTCACGGGGGTGACGCGGCCCGCGTCGACCTGGCGCTGGAGATACCGCGTGAAGCGGCGGATCGGCCGTTCGGTGATCTCCTCGGCCAGCGCCGCCACCTTCGGGTCGACTGCGCCGCGCTCGTCGATCAGGCGCAGCAGAGGTCCCGCCGCGGCGACAGCGGCGGCGAAGGACGCGATGGTGGCGCGCAGCATCGTTCGCGGATCGTCGTCCTCGATGCCCGGCTCCTGCGCGGCGAGGAAGTCGTCGCGCACCCGCTCGGCCAAGGCGAGGAAGATCTCCTCCTTAGAGGCGAAGTAGACGTACATCGTCGCGCGGGAGACGCCGGCCTCGGCGGTGATGGCGGCGACGGTGGTGTTGTCGTAGCCGCGCTCGGCGAACACGCGGGCGGCGGCGTCGAGCAGCGCGCGGTGCCGGGAGGTGTGCGAGCGCTCGCGCGCGGCGCGCACCGACCAGGTGGACTGGGTCACGACGAATATGGTCGCTCATGTTGACGTTGACGTCAACGTCAACGAGACTGTGCGGCATGCAGGTCGTCGTGGCGAACAGGGGAGAAGTGGCGGTGCGGGTGTTGCGCACCGCCCGGGAACTGGGTTGGCGGACCCTCGCGGTGCACACCGCCGAAGAACGGGACGCGCTGCACGTCCGCCTGGCCGACGATGCGGTGGCGCTGCCGGGCGTCGGAGCCGCCGCCTACCTCGACGTCGCGGCCGTGGTCGCGGCGGCGCGAAAGGCGGGCCCCGGCGCGTTGGTGCATCCCGGCTACGGATTCCTCAGCGAAAGCGCGGAATTCGCGCGGGCGTGTGCGGCGGCCGAACTCGTGTTCGTGGGTCCGTCGCCCGCGGCGCTGGAGATCTTCGGCGACAAGACCGCGGCGCGCGCGGCGGCCGAGCGCGCGGGTGTCCCGGTGATCCCGGCGACCCGCCGCGGCGCGGACATCGCCGAGGCGGAGGCCCTGCTCGCCGCGCATCCCGACGGGGTGATGGTGAAGGCCGCCGCGGGCGGTGGCGGACGGGGCATGCGGGCGGTGCGCGACGCGAGCCGTCTGCCGGAGGTGTTCGAACGCTGCCGTGCGGAGGCGCTGGCCGGATTCGGCGACGACGCGGTCTACGCGGAGGCGCTGATCCCCGCGGCGCGCCACATCGAGGTCCAGATCGTCACCGACGGCGCGGTGGCGGCGGCCGTCGGCGATCGTGATTGCAGCGTGCAGCGCAGGCAGCAGAAACTGCTCGAGGTCGCGCCCGCACCCGAGTTGCCCGCCGGGTTGCGCGAGCGGCTGCATCGCTGGGCGGCCCGGCTCGCCGAATCCGTCGGCTGCCGCGGCGTTCTCACCGTCGAATTCCTGGCCCGCGGCGACGAGGCGTGGTTCCTCGAGGTCAACCCGCGGCTGCAGGTCGAGCACACCGTCACCGAAGCCGTCCTCGGCATCGATCTGGTCGCGGTGCAATGCGATCTCGCCCGTGGCGCCACGCTGGCCGATCTCGCCCTGCCCGATCCCGGCGCGGCGCGTGGTTACGCGGTGCAGGCGCGCCTGAACGCCGAAACCGTCACCGCGGGCGGCGACGTGCTGCCCGGCACCGGCACGCTGACCCGGTTCGCGCCGCCGACCGGTGTCGGCGTGCGGGTCGACACCGCCGCGTTCGCCGGGATGCGGCAGGACGCGCGCTTCGACTCCCTGCTGGCGAAGATCGTCGCCCGCGGTCCGTCCTATCCGGCCGCGCTGCGCCGGTGCGCCGACGCGCTGGCCGAGACGGTCGTGACCGGGGTGGACACCAATGTCGCCGTGCTGCGCGCGGTTCTGGCGGACCTGTCGGAGGGCCGCGTGGTGCCGACCACCTGGTTCGAGCGAAATGTCGACCAACTGGTCGAGCGCGCAGGCGATTTCGCCGTCGCCCTGCCCGCCGCGCCCGGCCGGGAAGAGACCGCGCCGGCCGAAGTGACGCTGGCCGGCGACGAGGAAGCGGTGCGCTCGCCCATGGGCGGCACGGTGGTCGCTCTCGCCGAACCCGGCGCGGTGATCGCGGCGGGCGGCGAGGTCGCGGTGCTGGAAGCGATGAAGATGCAGCACGTGGTGCGCGCCGAGCAGGACTTGCGCGTGTGCCGCCACGTCACGGCGGTCGGGGCGGTCGTCGATCCGCACACGCCGCTGCTGACCTTCGTCCCCGCCGAGCACGACGGCGCGGTGCTGGATGACACCGCGGTCGATCTGGACTCGGTGCGCGCCGACCTCGCCGAGGTCAACGCTCGCCACGGCGTCGTGCTGGACGAAGCGCGGCCGGAGGCGGTGGCCAAACGCCATCGGCTCGGGCGGCGCACCGCAAGGGAGAACATCGCCGACCTGGTCGACGCGGACAGTTTCGTGGAGTACGGCGCGCTCGCGGTCGCCGCCCAGCGTCTGCGCCGCAGTCCGGAGGACCTGATCGCGAACACGCCCGCGGACGGGCTGATCGCGGGCGTCGCCACCGTCGACGCCGAGCGATTCGGCCCCGACCGGTCCCGCGCGGTCGTGCTGTCCTACGACTACACGGTGCTCGCGGGCACCCAAGGGATGCGCAACCACGTCAAGACCGACCGCATGCTGGAACTGGCTCGCGTGCAGAGTCTTCCGGTGATCTTCTTCACCGAGGGCGGCGGCGGCAGACCCGGTGACACCGACTACCCCGGCATCTCCGGCCTCGACGTGACCACCTTCCGCGCGATGGGCGCGCTGTCGGGCCGGGTGCCGCTGATCGGGATCGTGTCCGGGCGCTGCTTCGCGGGCAACGCGGCGCTGCTCGGGATGTGCGATGTCGTGATCGCCACTCCGGACGCGAATATCGGCATGGGCGGTCCCGCCATGATCGAGGGCGGCGGCCTGGGCGTATACGCCCCCGAGGAGATCGGCCCGATCGACGTGCAGCGCCGCAACGGCGTCGTGCACGTCGTCGCCGCGGACGAGGCGGAAGCGGTCGCCACCGCGCGGCGCTATCTGGCCTACTTCCAGGGCGACATCGCGGACTGGACCGCACCGGACCCGCGACTGGCGCGGCACGTGGTCCCCGAGAATCGGCTGCGCGCGTTCGACATTCGTGCCGCCATCGAGGCCGTCGCCGATGTCGGCTCGGTGCTGGAGTTGCGCCGCGACTGGGCGGCCGGGATCGTCACCGCGCTGATCCGGGTCGAGGGACGGCCGTTCGGCTTGATCGCCAACGACTGTCACCATCACGGCGGGGCGATCGACGCTCCGGCCGCCGACAAACTCGGCATGTTCCTGCGGCTGTGCGACGCGCACGGCTTGCCGATCGTCTCCTTGTGCGACACACCGGGTTTCATGGTGGGCCCGGAGGCGGAGAAGGACGCCACGGTGACGAAGTTCAGCCGCCTGTTCATCGACTCCGCCGCGCTCTCGGTGCCGCTGGGCACCGTCATCGTGCGCAAGGGCTACGGTCTCGGCGCTCAGGCCATGGCGGCGGGCTCGTTCCGCGCGCCCCGGTTCGTCATCGCCTGGCCGACGGGGGAGATCGGCGGCATGGGGTTGGAGGGCGCGGTGCGTCTCGGGTTCGCCAAGGAACTGGCCGCCATCGAGGATCCGGGCGAGCGGCAGCACGCGTTCGACAACCTGGTCCAGCTCGCCTACGCCAACGGCAAGGCGCTGACCGCCGCCACCGTCCTGGAAGTCGACGACGTCATCGATCCGGCCGATACCCGCCGCTGGATCCGCACTCTGCGCTGACCGCGCCGCCCGGCGGGCCGGGAATCCGGCGCGACCTGCTCCGCGCGCCGGGTTAAGATCGTGATCCGCACGCGCGCCCCATCAGGCGCCGTGCCAGGACGGTCCGTCCTCACCACGGGATCGCGGACCGGCGAGCCGGGCAACGCCCGCGACGCACCCACGGCAGAGAGACCTGCCGCGACCAGCCGGTGTGTCGCCCCGGGCGCGGCCGCTTCCTCGATCGTCGGCGTCAGCCTGCGCGAAATCACACTGCGGCAGCGGTATTCGCGCGTCTCGACGCAGCAGAACGGAGTTTCCCGTGAGCTCATCCCTCGCGCGGCCGACCGCGCCGCGCCCGCAGCATCCCGATCCGGCACCCCCGCCCGCGACCACGGAACGCATGACCGGCGCGCAGGCCGTGGTCCGCGCGCTCGAAGAACTCGGCGTCGAAGTGGTCTTCGGCATTCCGGGCGGAGCGATTCTCCCGGTCTACGACCCGCTGCTGGATTCGCGCCGGATCCGGCACGTCCTGGTCCGGCACGAGCAAGGCGCGGGGCACGCGGCCACCGGCTACGCCCAGGCCACCGGCAGAGTCGGCGTGTGCATGGCGACCTCGGGACCCGGCGCGACCAACCTGGTCACCCCGCTCGCCGACGCCCAGGCCGACTCGGTGCCGGTGGTCGCCATCACCGGCCAGGTGGGTACCCCGGTGATGGGCACCGACGCCTTCCAGGAGGCCGACATCACCGGCATCACGATGCCGATCACGAAGCACAACGTGCTCGTCACGCGCGGCGCCGACATCCCGAGAGTCCTTGCGGAGGCGTTTCATCTGGCCGCGACGGGACGGCCCGGCGCGGTTCT
Organism: Nocardia beijingensis NBRC 16342; assembly: GCF_001612785.1. Taxonomy (GTDB): domain Bacteria; phylum Actinomycetota; class Actinomycetes; order Mycobacteriales; family Mycobacteriaceae; genus Nocardia; species Nocardia beijingensis. Next base: position 123,753 of record NZ_BDBC01000012.1, on the reverse strand, counting down.
GGTGGACATCCCGAAAGACGTGCTGCGCGCGCAGATGATCTTCCAGTGGCCGCCGCGGTTGCGCCTGCCCGGCTACCGGCCGGTGACGACGCCGAACCCACGGCAGATCACCGCCGCGGCGCGCCTGATCACCGCGGCGCGGGCGCCGGTGCTCTACGTCGGCGGCGGAGTGATCAAGTCCGAGGCGGCCGGGGCGCTGCGCGCGTTCGCCGAACGCACCGGTATGCCGGTGGTGACCACGTTGATGGCGCGCGGCGCGTTTCCCGACAGTCACCCGCAGCACCTCGGTATGCCCGGCATGCACGGCACCGTGACGGCGGTGGCCGCGTTGCAGAAGGTCGACCTGCTGATCGCGCTAGGCGCCCGTTTCGACGATCGCGTCACCGGCGATCCGCGGACGTTCGCGCCCGGCGCCGCGGTGATCCACGCCGACATCGACCCGGCCGAGATCGGCAAGAACCGGCGGGCGGATGTGCCGATCGTCGGCGACTGCCGCGAGGTGCTGGAACAATTGCTCGCCGCGGTCGCCGCGCAGCCGCTGCCGGACCTGTCGTCGTGGTGGACGCGGCTGGAACGGCTGCGCGCGGACTATCCGCTCGGCTACCGATGGCCCGCTGACGGCTCGCTGGCGCCGCAATTCGTGATCAGTGAAATCGGTCGCGCGGCGGGGCCCGACGCGATCTTCTGCGCGGGCGTCGGCCAGCATCAGATGTGGGCGGCGCAGTTCATCGGCTACGAGAATCCGCGCACCTGGCTCAACTCCGGCGGTCAGGGCACGATGGGGTACGCCGTGCCCGCGGCCATCGGCGCGAAACTCGGTGCGCCGCACGCGGAGGTGTGGGCCATCGATGGCGACGGGTGTTTCCAGATGACCAACCGGGAGTTGGCGACCGCCGCGGTGGAAGGCATCCCGATCAAAGTCGCGGTGATCGACAACGGGCACTTGGGCATGATCCGGCAGTGGCAGAACCTGTTCTACGACGAGCGGTACTCGCAGAGCGATCTGCGCACGCACTCCCGGCGCGTCCCGGATTTCGCGGCGCTGGCCGAGGCGCTGGGCTGTGTCGGCCTGCGCTGCGAGCGCAAGGAGGACGTCGCGGAGGTGATCGCGGCCGCTCGCGCGGTGCGGGACCGTCCGGTGGTCGTGGACTTCGTCGTCGGCGCCGACGCGCAGGTGTGGCCGATGATCGCGGCCGGTGCGGGCAACGACCTGATCATGGCGGCCAGGGACCTGCGGCCGTTGTTCGACGACGCGGACGAGCTGCCCGCCTCGGGCAGCACCGCGGAGGACGTCCGATGAGCACACGGGTGCTCGACCTGCTCGTCGACGACCCCTCCGGCGCCTTGGTGCGGCTGGCGCTGGTGACGCGCAGATTCGGCGGCGCCGTCCGGGAATTGACCATGACCACCGATCCGGCGACCGGCACGACGCGAATGCGCGTGCTACTCGGCGGCGACGACGCGACGACCGCGCGGATCGCCGATCGCCTCGCCGGACTCGTCGGCGTGCGGGCGATCATGCGTTGAGCCTGCGCGCTCGAACCGGCCCGGCCGCCGTGGCGCGTCAGCCGACGCCGTCGAGCGCGTCGACCAGGTTGCGGGCGCGCAGGTCGAGCGCGCCTTCGATGATGTGGTTGGTGACGTAGGCGAAGGCGAGACGGCGTTCGGGATCGGCGAACGCGAGACTGCCACCGCGGCCGGGATGGCCGAACGAGGAACTCCCGCCGAGCGGCACCTCCGCGGTGGGCAGCATGTATCCCGAGGCATACCGGCCGGGCAGCATCAGCACGTGGTCGGTGCCGGCGACCTGCTCCCTGGTGGCCGCCGCGAGGGTGTCGGCGGTGAACAGGCGCGTGCCGTCGACCTCGCCGACGAGCGCCGCGTACAGCCGGGCCAGGCCGCGGGCGGTGCCGATGCCGTTGCTCGCGGGCAGCTCGGCGGCTTGCACGGCGGCCGAATTGAAGTCGATGTCCGCGGGGTCGGTGATCTGGAAGGCCCGATTGACCAGCGCACGGGGATCACGCATCGCGGCGACCAGTGGACGCAGCGGTTCGGGAACGGCTTCGTCGGGCAGCGCGGTCGGGTCGGGTGCGGGCGCGAAGACCAGGCGGCTGACCCGATCCCGCTCGGACGGCGGCAGGCCGATGAAGAAATCGATGCCGAGCGGACCCGCGATCTCCTCGGCGAGAAACCGGCCGGGCGTGCGACCGGACACACGCCGGATCACTTCGCCGACCAGCCAGCCGTAGGTTCGGCCGTGATATCCGAACGCGGTGCCGGGCGGCCAGTTCGGCGCCTGCGCGGCCAACGCCTCCACCATCGGTTTCCACGCCAGCGCCTCGCTCAGCGCGACCGGTTCGTCCAGCGCCGCCACGCCCGCCTGGTGGGTCAGCAGCCAGCGCACCGGGATGCCGGCCTTGCCCGCCGCCGCGAACTCCGGCCAGTAGTGCGCCACCGGCGCGTCGAGATCGAGTTCTCCCCGTTGCGCCAGCAGGTGCGCGATGGTGGCGACGACGCCTTTCGTCGCCGAATAGACCAGCTGCAGTGTGTCGCGCCGCCACGCTCGCCCGGTCTCGGGATCGGCTGTCCCGCCCCACAGATCGACCACCGGCCGTCCGTCCCGGTACACGCAGATCGCGGCGCCGATGTCACCGTGCTCGGTGAAATTCGCCGCGAACGCCTCCCGCACGCCCTGGTAGCCCGCGTCGGCCGTTCCCTCGATGATCATGCTCGACAGCTTGTCACGACGTGGCCGAGCGGGCATCGGGGCCGGTGACCACCATCGAGAAGCCCTTCCCGTCGCGATGTCCGGCATTCCGGCAGTTCGGTGTCGAACGCGGCACGGTCGGAGGGATCGGGCCGCGTTCGACACCGACCACCGTGTTTTCTCGACCACGGAACCGCTGAGAGCGCGTAGTCCTGGCCGATAGGGACGACGTTGCTCCCGTTCATGGCCGCCGGCCCATCGGCTGATCCTCCGGTCGCTCCGAGGTCGCTGGGCGGGTGGATACATATATCCGGAAACCGGGAACAAACCGGTTCTCTGTATACATATATTCTCCGTACGGATGGCCGACGACGAGTGGAGTGTCAGTGACGGAGCTGGATTCTGCACTGCTGGTGCGCGCGTTGCAGGCCGATGATTCGCATACCCCCGAGTCGGTGCGCGCGGTGACGGCCCGGTTGATCCGGGACGGTGCGCTCACCGCGGGTGCGCGCTTGCCGACTATTCGCGAGGTCGCCCGGCGCTGCGGGCTGAGTACGCGCACGGTCGTCGCCGCCTGGAGCGCGCTGCGCGAGGAAGGGCTGATCGCCACCAATCGACGCGGTGGCACGGTGGTTGCCGCGCTCGAGCAGGCCCCGGCAGCTCGTGCGCTCGCGGCCCGCGACCTGCTGACCGGAAGCCCGGACTACGCACTGCAACCCGATCTGGCGCCCGCCATGCTGGCCGGACTGCACACCGATCAGCTCAACCGGCCCGGGCGTGACTACATCACCGATCGGCTCCGCGCCGCCGTCGTCGACAGTTGGCCGTTCGCGGCCGAGGCCTTCGCCGCGGCGGGCGGCGGTTCGGAGGGATTGTTCCTCGCGGTGGACGCCGCCGCGTCCGCGGGTTCTCTTGTGGCCGTGGAGGAGCCGGTGATGCCGGGCTTCCTCGACACGCTGGCGGAGGTCGGGTACGAGGTGCTCGGTATCGAATCCGACGAACAGGGTGCGCTGCCCGGCGCGCTGGCGGCGGTGCTGCGGCGCAGGCCGTCGGTGGTGGTGCTCCAGCCGGAGGGCGGGTACGCGACGGGTGGCGCGCTGTCGGAGGACCGCGCCACGGAGCTGGCCGCGGTGCTCGCGGCGGCGGAGCGGGTGCCGTGGATCGTGGAGGACGACGCGGTGGGGCCGCTGGCTGTGGCCCAGGCGCCCTCGCTCGGCCGCTGGTTCCCGCACCGGAGTGTGCGGGTGCGCAGCTATTGCAAGGCCTACGGCATGGACATCCGGACCTGCGTCATCGGCGGCAGCGCCGAATTGGTCGAACGGGCCATCCGGGCCAGGGTCCACGGTATCGCCGCCAACAGCCGGATCCTGCAGAACGCTCTGGCGCACCTCATCGCCGACCGCGCGACCGCCGCATTGATCGCCACCGCCCGCGATCGCTACACCGCGCGCAGGCAAGGGCTGCTCGCGGCGTTGCGCGAGCGCGGCGTCACCGCGCGTTCCGGGGTGAACAGCCTGGTGGTGTGGGTGGAGGTCGCCGATGAACAGGCGGCGCTGCTCGGGCTGGCCCGGCACGGGATCGTCGTCGGGTCGGGTGCGAAATCGTATGTGGCGCCGCCGCGTCCGGGCGTGGTGCGCGTCGCGGTGCCGCAACTACCCGATGCGGACGCCGGGCTCGCCGAACTCGCGCGCCTGCTCGCCGAGGCCGCCGGCGCCACGCATCGGGAGTTCCTGGATTAGCGGACGGGCCGAGGACGCGGCCGCGGGGCTATCTCGGTGCCGACGCGGTGCAGGCATTCCGCGTATCGGGGATGACCGACCGCGAGCGGAATCTGGAACAGCACCTCGGTGGCGGCGGCGAGGCCCTGGTCGTCGCGTAGCTGTTCGACGATCTGCTCGGCGGTTCCGATCCGGATGCGGTTGTCGGCCAGGAATTGTCGTCGGTCGGCGGCGTCCCGCAGCTGCCGGTAGTAGGCCGGGCTCGCGCGGATGTCGGTGTCGAGCAGGTCGAGCGCATCGCGTTCGCTGTCACCGGGCAGCACCGTGACGCTCGACCCGATGCGCGGCGTGCCGTGGCAGGTGGACAGGTAGGCGTCGACGAGTTCGGCGACATCGCCGCCCGCGCGCGCCTGCGAGTTGCCGTGCGGAAGCAGTCCGTCGCCGGCCGCGCCCGCGCGCCGGGCGGTGTCGCTGTTGCCGGTGGACTGCCAGAGCCGGGAACGCAGGGTGCCCGGCGGCGGATACAGGGCGATGTCGTCGGTGACGCGCCCGGAGGCCAGGAGACGCTGTAGCGCGGCCAGCCGGTCGGCGTACAGCGCCTCCCGGTCGGTGTCGGGAACACCGAATCCGCTGTAGCTGGAGGCGGAGTGGCCGAATCCGAGGCCCTTGCCGACACCGAGTTCGAGCCGTCCGCCGCTGAGCGCGTCGGTGACCACCGCGTCCTCGGCCAGGCGCACCGGATGCTCGAACGGCAGCGCGACCACGCCGGTGCCGAGCCGGATCGTGGTGGTGTGCTGGGCGACCGCGGCGACGAAGGGGAACACGGAGGGCAGTGCGGCGTGATGGGCCTCGAAATGCCTGGTGGCGAACCAGACGGCGCCGAAGCCGAGCCGTTCGGCGCGCACGCCGATGTCGATGGTGTGCCGGTAGACCTCGGCGACGGGCGGGCCGCTGCGCAACTGCACGAACAGCGACGGCGGTCCGATCACCGCCGGTGACGACGAAGTGATCACAGCCGGTAATGCCCTCTCAAGGTGGTGGTGTCGTATTCCGTGCGGAAGAGGCCGCGCCTGCGCAGCAGCGGGACGACATGGTCGACGAAATCGGCCAGCCCACCGGGTAATTCGTCGATCATCACATTGAATCCGTCCACGGCGCCCGCCTCGAACCAGTCCGCGATGAATCCGGCCACCTGTTCCGGGCCGCCGACCACCTTGGCGTGCACACTGCCCGAGGCCAGCAGTCGCGCCGCGCCGCGCGTGTCCGCGCCGCTGGAGCGCACGTACTCGAGCAGCACCGCGCGTTGGCCGCGTGACCCGGCGTCGGTGTTCTCGTCGGGGATCCGCTCCCACGGGAACGGTGCGTCCAGGTCGAGATCGGCGGGGTCGACGCCGAGCCGATCGGCGAGGTTGACCAGTTGGATGTCGTCGGGAATGAGGTCGATGAGCTCGCGTTCGCGTCGCCGGGCCGCGGCTTCGGAGTCGGCGAGCACTACGATCAACCCCGGCAACAGTTTCACGCTGTCGGGGGCGCGCCCGGCGTCGACGGCCCGGCGCCGGAGTTCGGTGCGGCGCTGCGCCGCCGACGCGGGATCGACGTGTGCGGAGTAGACGGCGTCCGCTGTCCTCGCACCCAGTTCCACACCGTGGGCGGAAGCGCCCGCCTGGATCAGCACCGGCCTGCCGTGGGTCAGCGGCGGCGCCTTCAACGGCCCGGCCACCTGGAAGAACTTGCCGTCGTGGTCGATCGGCCTGACCACCGCCGGGTCGAGGTAGCGTCCACTGGCCTTGTCACCGACGACCGCGTCCGCGGGCACCGAATCCCACAGCGCGGTCACCACGTCGAGGAATTCGGCGGCGCGGGCGTACCGTTCGGCCTTCGGCAGGGCCTGGCCGAGGGAGTAGTTGCGGGCCGCGGCGTCGCCGCCGGTGACGACGTAGTTCCAGCCCACCCGGCCACCGGACACCGCCGACAGCGCGGCGAACGAGCGCGCCAGATTGTAGGGGTCGTTGTAGGACGTCGTGGCGGTGATGATCAGTCCGATATGGCTGGTGTGCGCGGCCAGCACGGACTGGGCGATGAACGGGTCGAGCAGCCGGCTCGGCGCATTCCAGTCCTTGGCCTGGAGGTCCGGTGAGTCGGCCAGGAACACGGCATCGAGCAGTCCGCGTTCGGCGACGCGCGCCACGTCGAGGTAGTGCTCGATCCCGACGAAGTGCGCCGCGGGTTGCTCGGCGCGCCGCCACGGGCTGCCGATGGTGCCTCCTGGTATCAGATTGGCGTTGAGGATGACATGTCGTGGCTGGTCGGCCATGGCGGATCTCCGGGGATCAGAGTGACGGGACGGGGCCGGGCGCGGGAGAGTCGCCGCGGACGAGAGGGCGGGCCGGGTCGGCGGTCCACTGCGAGAGCGAGCCGGGATAGAGGGCGATCTCGATGCCGAGCGTGGCGAGGACGAAGACCTGCAGCGCCGCGGCCATCGCGCTGCCGCAGTGGGTGGCCGCCTGCGTCTCGGGGCCGAGGCCGAGGCCGTGATAGCGCGCACGCAGGGTGTGTTCGTCGCGGAGCAGTCCGTGCTCGTCGAAGTCGTCGAAGACCGGCGCGCTCACGGCATCCGGGATGTGACCGGCGAATTCGCCCTCGCCGCGGTAGTGGCTGTGCGGGCGGGCATCGAGGAGGACGCCGCGTTCGGGCAGGGTCGCCACGGCGGCGGTGCCGATCACGGGAAGTCCGCCCGGACGCGCGGAAACGGTTCCCGGCGTGACGGCTTCGGCGCCGGGGACGACGGGGCCGCCTGCCGCGCGCCAGGCCCGCAGCCCACCGTCGAGGAGCCGGACGTCGGTGAGTCCCGCCCAGCGCAGCACCCACCAGGCGCGCGCGGCAGGCACCGAGCGGGAGTCGTCGTAGACCACCACGGTGCTGTCGGCGCGGATGCCCCAGCGCCGCAGCGCGGTGGTGAGCGGTCCGGCTTCCGGGAGCGGTCGGGCGCCGGAGCGCGCGGTGGCGGGGCCCGCCAGGTCGGCGTCGACGTCGACGAACCGCGCTCCGGGCAGGTGCCCGCGCCGGAACGCGTTCGGGTCCGGCCCGGCCGGGCCGACTCGGACGTCGAGCAGCACGAGCTGTTCCGGTGGGTCGTCACGCAACTCGCTCGCTGAGATGAGGTGGGCGGCACGGGCGCCGGGCATGGCGGTCCTTTCGACGCTCGGACGATGCGCGGTGCCGAGGATATGTATCCCGATGCCGTGAAAACATAATTCGGGTCTCCGTGACTTTTTGTGTTCACAGTATCGCGATGCGACTCATATGTTTTCACCGCCGAGGTCGACCGACCCGGCGGATACCAGCGGGAGGGCTGCTGTGGGAGACGTCCTGACGAGCCGAGTCGTCGACGCGGAATGGTTGCGGACCCGTCTCTCGGACCCCGGCGTCGTCGTCATCGAGGTGACCAACACGCCGGGCGCCGAGGCGGACCGCAGCGTCATCGCCGGTGCGCGCACCGTGTACTGGAAGGACCTGCTCTGGCACCGCTCGCGCCGGGAATTCCCTTCGGCGCCGGTGCTCGTCGATCGTCTGCGCGCACTGGGCGCGGGCGCCGGGTCGACGGTGGTCTTCGCCGGCGAGCCGACGCAGTTCGCCGCGTACGCCATCTGGGTGGCCGCGGCCGTCGGGGTCGGTGGTGACCTGCGCTATCTGGACGGCGGATTGCCCGCGTGGCGCGCGGCCGAAGCCGCGAGCGACCCCGCGTCGAGCGCCTCCGCCGCACCGATCGAGCGCGCCGCCGCCAAGGCCGCGTCCACCGCCGATGCGCAGGCCGCCGAATCGCCGGAACCGCTGCCTCGAATCACGCCGCGCCACGACGAAATCGTCGTCGGCCGGGACGAGGTCCGCGCGGCCATCGGGTCGTCCGTCGCGATCCTGGATCTGCGCTCGCCGCAGGAGTATTCGGGACAGCGGGTGTCCCCGCTCACCGAGCCGATCGATCACGGCGCCGAACGGGCAGGCCGGATTCCGGGCGCGCGTAGCCTGCCCGCGCAGGATCTGCTGGACGAGCACGGACTGCTGCGGCCGGTGCCCGAACTCCGGGAACGGGTGGCGGCGCTCGGCATCGACAGTGCCGACCGGATCATCGCCTACTGCAGGCTCTCGCATCGCGCCGCGCTGGGCTGGCTGGTGTTCACCGACCTGCTCGACGATCACCGGGTCCGCGTCTACGACGGGTCATGGACCGAATGGGGCAGCCTGGTCGGCGCGCCCATCGAGGACTGAGCCGCGATGAATCCACACCGGCGCAAAGTGTTCGGCCGCATCGCGAGCGTGGTCCTGTCCGCAGCGGCGATGATGTGGGCCGCGGTCACCCTGGCATTCCTGGCCGTGCACATCGCCCCCGGCGATCCGGTCACCGCGATCATGGGGGAGTCCAGCGATCCGGCCTTGCGCGCGCGGATCGAACAGGACTGGGGTCTGGACCGCCCGCTGCTCGTGCAATACGGGCAACACCTCGCACGGCTGCTGCACGGCGACCTCGGCTACTCGTACGTGCGCGGCGAACCCGTGACCGACATCGTTTTCGGCGAACAATTGGGCAGCAGTGCGCAACTCGCCGGATTCGCCCTGCTCCTCGCGGTCGTCCTCGCGCCACTGCTGGCCGTGCTCACCGCGGGCAGACGCGATGCCCTGAGCCGGTCGATCACCACGGCCGAGATCGTGGTGGCCTCCGCGCCGCCCTTCTGGACCGGGTTGTTGCTGATCTGGATCTTCGCCTTCACGCTGAAAGTGCTGCCGGTGACCGCGGGCAACGAGTTCCAGCGCCTGATACTCCCGGCCGTCACCCTGGCTCTGCCGATCGCCGCGGTGCTGTCCCAGGTCATGCGGGAGGGGATCGAGCGCGCGCTCGAGCAACCGTTCGCGCTGACGGCCCGATCACGCGGCATCGGCGCCATCCGCCTGCGCCTGCGACACGGGCTGCGGCACTCACTGATCCCGGCCGCGACCCTGGCCGGATGGGCCGTGAGCGGTTTGCTCACCGGGACCGTCGTCATCGAGGAGGTCTTCGGCCGGTCCGGCGTGGGACGGGCGACGGTCGAGGCCGTCGGCTATTCCGACGTTCCGGTGGTACTCGGTGTCGCGCTGCTGTCTGCCGCGGTCTATCTCATCGTCACGGTCGTCGTCGACATCGCCTATCTCTGGATCGATCCGCGCCTGCAGGAGGCCGCCGCATGACGACAGCCATACTGCGGCAACGCTTCACCTTCCCGGTGCCGCACCGTCCCGTCGCCGTCCTGATCGCGGGCGCTGTGCTCGTTCTCGCGGTGACCGCCGCCCTCGTGCCCACCCTGCTGGCCTCCGGCGATCCGCTGCACACCGATCTGGTGGCCGCGCATCACGCGCCCTCGCTGTCGCATCCGTTCGGCACCGATCAACTCGGCCGTGACGTGTTCACCCGTGTCGTGCACGGCACCCGGTTGTCGCTGTTCATCGGGGTGTCGGCGACGGCACTCGCGGTGCTGCTCGGCGTGAGCGCCGGACTGGTGGCCGGAATCGGTGGCCGGATCGTGGACTCCGTCGCCTCGCGCGCCTTCGATCTGCTCGGCGCGTTCCCCGAGGTGCTGCTCGCCTTGGTGCTCATCACCTTCACGGGCACCGGAACCGGCAATCTCGTCTTCGCCCTCGGCATCGCCGCGGCGCCGAGATTCGCCAGGGTGATGCGGGCGGAAACCCGGGCGGTGCGCGCCGCCGACCACGTCGCGCAGGCACGGCTGCTGACCCGCTCACGCGCGCGGATCGTCGTTCGCCACATCCTGCCGAACGCGTTGCGGTCGTTGCCGGTCGTGGTCACCCTCGGCCTCGGGACCAGCATTCTCGGCGCCGCCGCCCTCAGTTTCCTCGGCTTCGGCCCGCAACCCCCCGACCCGGAGTGGGGTTCCATGCTCGCCGAGGCGCACGGCGATCTGCGTATCGCGTGGTGGTCGGTCGCCTTCCCCGGCGCCGCCGTCACGGTCGTGGTCCTGGCCACCACGGTGCTCGGCCGCCACGTGGGACACCGTTTCGAACGAAGGGCACAGCCATGACGCTCACCGCCGCCGCCGTGCCGAGCGCGGGCACCGTGACCGAGACCGTGCTGAGCGTACGGAACCTGCGCGTCGGTTTCCCAGGGACCGAGGGCGATGTCGTCGAGGGCGTCGGCTTCGACCTGCGGCGCGGCGAGATCCTCGCCATCGTCGGCGAATCGGGATCGGGCAAATCGGTGACCACACGCAGCCTCGTCGGCCTCGCGGGGGCGGGCGCCCGGGTGCGAGCCGACCGTTTCGACCTGTTCGGCGCCCCGGCACTCGGACTGAGCGAACGGCAGTGGCGCCGGATCCGTGGCGCCCGAATCGGATTGGTGTTCCAGGACGCGCTCGTCGCGCTCGATCCGCTGCGCACCATCGCCGCCGAGATGTCCGAAGCGTTGCGCGCGACACCGCGCTCTCTGCGCGCCGCCCGCATCGACGAGCTGCTGCTCTCGGTGGGGATCGCCGATCCCGAGGCGCGCAAGCGGCAGCGGCCGTTCCAGCTGTCCGGTGGCCAGCGCCAGCGCGCGCTGATCGCCTCCGCCCTCGCGGGCGACCCGGACATCCTCATCGCCGACGAACCGACCACGGCGCTGGATGTGACGGTCCAGGCGCAGGTGCTCGACCTGCTGGTCCGGCAGGTCGCCGACGGACGGTCGATGATCCTGGTGAGCCACGACCTGGCGGTGGTGGCCTCGGTGGCCGATCGCATCCTGGTGATGAAAGCGGGGCGCGTCGTGGAGCAGGGGCCCGCGGCACAGGTCATCGGCGCTCCGCGGCACGAGTACACCAGGGCGCTGATCGCCGCGGTGCCGCGGGGCCGGGCGGGCGCACCGCCGTCCCGTCCGGGCGCACCGATCTTCACCGCGAGGGCGCTGAGCAAGTCGTATCGGGTGCGTGGCCGTTCGGTACCCGCGGTCGCAGGCGTCGGCTTCGAGATCAGGGCCGGTGAGGTGCTCGGTGTGGTCGGTGAATCCGGTTCGGGCAAGTCGACGGTGGCGAAGATGGTCACCGGGCTGATCGAGCCGGACAGCGGCGACATGCGTTTCGCCGCAGCGCCGTTGACGCCGCGCACCCGCCGTCCCGGCCGGATCGGCCTGGTCGCACAGGATTCGACCGGGTCCTTCGACCCCCGCTACCGGGTGGGCGAGATCATCGGCGAGAGCGTCGCCCTTCGGGTCGGCCGTCGCGAGCGGCGCGCCGAGGTGCTGGATCTGCTCGACGCGGTGCACCTGCCCGCGGCCTGCGTCGATCGCCACCCCCGCGAACTGTCGGGCGGACAGCGGCAGCGCGTCAATATCGCCAGGGCGCTGGGCAGCAGGCCGGAACTGGTGGTCTGCGACGAGCCGGTGTCGGCGCTCGACATCTCGGTGCAGGCCCAGATCCTCGATCTGATCGCCGAACTGGCGCGCGAGCGCGGGGTCGGCATCCTGTTCATCTCCCACGATCTGGCCGTGGTGCGGCAGATCTGTCACCGCCTGCTCGTCCTGCACGGCGGCGTGATCGTCGAATCCGGTTCGTCCGACGACGTTTTCACGGCGCCGACTTCGCCGTACACCCGTTCCCTGCTCGATTCCGTGCCGCGCCTGGCGGTACCGGACACCACAGAAAGCCCCTCGCGTGCGTAATCGCCTCACTCGACTGTTCACCGCGCTGGCCGTCGGCGTCGTCCTCGCCGCAGGCGCCTGCGCCTCGGACCCGGAACCCGGCAGCGGCAAGGGCGGGCCGACCTCGCCCGCACAGCCGGGCGGCACCTTCACCATCGCCTTGCCGTCCTATCCGACCCGCGGCCTCAATCCCCACGTCGGCGCGGCCTTCGACGCCTCCCAGGTGCTGCGCAACAGCTACGACAGTCTCATCGCCGAGGACCGCGACGAACAGTTCCACCCGTGGCTCGCCTCCGAGTGGACCGTTTCCCCCGACGGCACGGTGTACGAATTCACGCTGCGCCGGGACGTGACCTTCCACAACGGGGAGAAGCTGGACGCCGCCGCGGTCAAGGCGAACATCGATGTGCTGAGGAACCCGGACAACCCGTCCTGGACGGTGCTCGGCCTCCTGCAGTACTCGAGCGTCAGCGCGGTGGACGTGGTCGACCCCTACAAGGTGCGGATCACGCTGAGTACGCCCCGCGCTGACTTCCTGTCCACCCTCGCCGGACTCAGCGGCGCCATCGTGGCTCCCAGCACGCTGAACGTCGACAAGGAGACCCTCACCAGCGGCGCCGGGCTGGTGGGTTCGGGTCCGTTCATCCTGGACAAGGCGGTCCAGGGGCAGGAACTGAGGTTCCACCGCAATCCCGACTACCGATGGGGTCCCGCCACCGCCGCGCATCAGGGCGCCGCGTACGTGGACGATCTCGTCGTCAAGTACATCCCGGAAGCCTCCACCCGCGCCGGCCTGCTGCGCAGCGGCGAGGTGGACGCGATCGGCACGGTCAAGGCCACCGACATCTCCCTGTTCGACGGGATCGACCGATTCCAGTACGAACAGATCGGCTCGTCGGCCGCGCCCACGGTGATCATGCTCAATCTCACCAACGGCCCGACCACCGACGTGCGGGTGCGGCGCGCCATCGCCGGGGGCGTCGACATCGCCGCGGTGGTGGACAGCCTGACCAAGGGTTCCCAGAAGCGCGCCTGGAGTCTCATCTCTCCGGACAGCGCCTATTACGACGCCAAGTACGAGTCCAAGGGCAAGCCCGATGTCGCCGCCGCCCGCGCCCTGCTCGATCAAGCGGGCTGGACCGGCAAGGACGCCGACGGCTACCGCACCGACGCGGCGGGACAACGCCTGACCGTCCGCCTGCTGGCCACGACGCCGACCTACCCGGAGGACGATTTCCTGAAGGCATGGCAGGCCGAGCTGCGCCAGAACCTCGGCATCCGGGTCGAGCTGCAGTTCGTCGAGAACGCCCAGGTCTACGACCTGCTGGCGCGCAACCAGTACGAGGCGTTCCCGCGGCAGGTCGGCGGCCTGGACCTGTCGCTGCAGTTCAACCGCGCCTACGGCTCCACCACCCCCGATCTGAAGTACGGCCAGATCGACGGCATCACCCTCGGCTCCATCGTGGCGGGCGCCAAACTGGCCGATCCCCAGGTGGACCGGTGGCTCGTCGAATCGACCAAGGCGACCGACCCGCAACAGCGCAAGCGGCTGTTCGACACCATCACCGCGCACCTGCTCGACAACGCCGTCGCGATCCCGCTCTACACCGACCGCAACAGTGTCGCGGCGAGTTCCGCGATCCACAACGTGACCACACTGTTCGACCCGCCCCGCAACACCGTCAATGCCTGGGCATACGACATCGCCGTCCGCTGACCAGTCTGCCGCCAACCCATAGTTCCAGGAAGGCTCGATCATGACCGCCGCAACGCAAACCCTCACCTTCGATCGCAATATCCCGCGCGGCATCGTGCACCGGGAATCGATCGCCGAGGTGTTCCTCACCGACGCGCAGCCGATTCTCGACGGCGCGGTGTTCGCCGCCCAATTGCCGCGCAACCACTCGTATTTCAGCGACCACCGTGGCACATCGACCACCTACGATCCCCTGCTGCTCATCGAGGTGTTCCGGCAGGTCGCGATCTATTACGCGCACACCTTCCTCGGAGTGGCCCGCGAGGAGAAATTCATCTTCGGTTCGGCGGATTTCACCATCGCCGACCCCGACACCTTGCGGATCGGCAACTGCCCGGGGCACTGCGTCATCGAGGCGCGGGTGATCGGCGAGAAGCGCCGTGACGATCAGGTCATCGGCCTGTCGCTCGAGATGGTCGCCGAGATCGAGGGCCGGGAAGCCGCCCGGGAGGTGATGGTCTACCAGTGGATGCCCGCCGCGGTGTGGAACCGGATCAGGGTGCGGGGGCGCGCGGCGCTGGGTCTGCCGGCCCAGCACGTGATCCCGGAGCAGGTGCCGGTCGCGCGGATGCGGCCGGGTTCGGTCGGCAGGCACAACCCGCGCAACGCGATCCTGGCGAATCCGGTGCTGTCGGCCGAGCACGAGCTGACGGCGTCGACCATCATCGACACCAACCATCCCTCCCTGTTCGATCACGCCCTCGACCACGTCCCCGGCATGTTGCAGTTCGAGGCGGCCCGGCAGGTCGCGATGGCCGCCGCGAACGCCGTCCTCGGCCTGGACACCAGCCGCATGGTGATGCAGCGGCTGAGCATCGAGTTCACCAAATTCGGTGAATTCGAGCGCGAGACCATCGCCAGGGCCACCGTCGCCCCGCTTCCTGGTGCGGGCGGCGGCGTGCGGGCGCAGGTGGCACTGACCCAGGACGCGGATGTCATCGCCGCCGGTGAGGTGGAGCTACGCTTCCGCCCGGCCGACGTCGGGACGATGGTCCAGTGACCGCCGCGAAGACGGCGGGGCCGTTCGTCTGGTTCGATTTCGGCGGGGTGCTCTCGCCGCCGCTCGACGAGCTGTTCCTGCGCTACGAGGAGGTCGCGGGCATTCCGTCCGACCTGCTGAAATTCGCCATCGCCGAGGTGGGCGCCGAATACGGGCTCGCGCCGCTGGCCCCGATCGAACTGGCGCTGCTCGATGAACGCGAGTGGGTCGGCAAGCTGCACGCCGTGCTCAGGGCCAAGCAACCCGAGCTCGATCTCTCCCGCAGCGAACCCGATTTCGGCAGGCAGTGGTTCGCGGGCCACCGGGCCAACAGCGCGGTCCGCGACTTCGCGATCGAGCTGGCCGACAGCGGCATCCCGGTCGGGGTGCTCAGCAACAATGTCGTCGAATGGGAGCCCTACTGGCACGAAATGATCGATCTGGACGGGGTCCTGAGCGCCCTGGTCGATTCGTGCAAAGTCGGGTTCCGCAAGCCCGATCCGGAGATCTTCGCCCTCGCCGCCGAGCAGGCGGGCGTCGCCCCCGGTCAGTGCCTGCTCGTCGACGACCTCGCGGAGAACTGTGCCGCGGCACGGGAATCCGGCTGGCGGGCGGTGCGGTTCCGTACCGCCGAGCAGGCGATCGCCGAGGTTCGCGAGGTGCTGGAGCGATGGCCGGGCTGAGCGCCGTCTCACCAGGTGCCGGCAAGGTAGCCGTCCGGACGGACCAACGCGCAGGTCCACGTCTGGTCCGGAGACACCTTGCCGGTCACCGTGATCGCGTCGGCGGGGGCGTGCGGCACCGGGACGTGCTCGTCGGGCCGGATTGCCACGAACCGGCCCGCCCGCAGCAACTCGGTGAGGGTCCGCACGCCGCCGCCGGCTTCGGTGACCACCAGATCGTGCTGGAATCCGGACTGGAACTGCCCGCTGACGAGCTGCGCGACGGCGTCGTGGATCGCCGGGACCGCGAGCATGGCCACCATCGCCGTACGCAGCTCGGGCTCGCGCGGGTTCATCATCCGCGATTGCAGCACGGTGTTGGCGACCACCGCCGCCGCGACGGCGACCCGTTCGCGCGAGTACTCGTCCAGGACGGCGGGCCCGTCGTGGCCGGTGATCACGCGGGCCAGTCGCCAGCCCAGCGCGAAAGCGTCCTGCATGCCGGTGTTGAGGCCCTGGCCGCCGAGCGGGTAGTGACTGTGCGCGGCGTCGCCCGCCAGCAGCAGCCGTCCGTCCCGCAGACGGGTGCGGTAACGGCCGTGGTCGCTGAACCGGGTGAGGTGGCTGATCCCGCTCAGCGCGGGCGGTGCGCCGAGCACGTATTCCAGGCGTTGCCGGTACTCCGGCGCGCCGGGCTCGGGCCGGTGGTCGAGGGCGCCGCTGAAGTCCATGGCGATGATCCGCGCGGGACCGTGCGGATTCGGATTGTGCAGGGTCCATCCGGTGGGCGTCGGATTCCAGCCCGGTGGAATCCCGCTGTCCGTGGCCGCGATCGCCAGCCCGGCGATGGCGTTCATGGTCGCCGGGTACACCTGCGCGGGGAAGTCTCCGGTGCGGGCGACGAGGCTGCGGGCGCCGTCGGCGCCGACGGCGTAGCGGGCGCGGACACGCAGCGAGCGATCCGCGCCGTCGACGGCCACCTCGGCCACCACCGCGTCGTCGCGGACCTCGAGCCCGGTGACGGTGTGACCGCGCAGGATTCGTGCGCCGAGATCACCCGCGCGCGCCTCGAAGGCCGCCTCCAGCCGTG
Organism: Nocardia beijingensis NBRC 16342; assembly: GCF_001612785.1. Classification (GTDB taxonomy): domain Bacteria; phylum Actinomycetota; class Actinomycetes; order Mycobacteriales; family Mycobacteriaceae; genus Nocardia; species Nocardia beijingensis. The sequence continues at coordinate 107,184 of NZ_BDBC01000012.1, read as the reverse complement.
CCTGCGGGATGCCCGCGATCGGACCGGGCTCGACACTGGGCGCGCTGATCGTCAGCACCGGTTGCGCCGCGAACTGGAAGGGGGTCCGGCGTACACCGTGCGGATCACGCTGTATCGCTTCGGGATTCACGGACGGGAGGTATCCGCGGCGCGCCAGCAGCGACAGCGACCGGGCGTGCACCGTGCCCGCTCGTGGGCGCAGGTCCAGTTCGGTGCGGGTCTCGACCACGACGACCCGGATGCGCTGGAGCGCCAGTTCGGCGGCGACCAGCATGCCGACCGGGCCGCCGCCGACCACCAGCACATCGGTGTCGAGGAAATCCGGTCCGGGGTGCGCCGTGCTCATCACATGCTCCTGGGGCGAGGTCGGGGATCTGGTCCGCGGCAGCAGTTGTACGAAGCTCATCGTAGCTACTAACATCATAGTACCTATTAGCCCGGTGGTACCTCGCGCGTTCCGAAGTCCTTCCGCCGTGCCGAGCCCACCCGACCACCGCCCCAGGGGGTATGCATGTCGACCGTCACCACCGAAACCGAAACCCGCGGCGCGCCACCCAGCGGCGCGACACTGCCCGTGGTGCTCGCCGCCCAGTTCGTCACGCCGATGGCCATCGCGGGCACCGCCATCGCGCTTCCGCTCATCTCGCAGGACCTCGGATCGAATCCCGCCGCGCTGCAATGGGTCGTCAACGGATTCAATGTCGCCTTCGCCCTCACCACGCTGCTGTGGGGTGCGGTCAGCGACCGCATCGGACATCGGCGCACCTTCGGAATCGGTACCGCGCTCGTGGTCGCGGGCAGTGTGGGCAGCGTCGCCGCACCGAACCTGTTCGTCCTCGACCTGGCGCGCGTCGTCGCGGGCGTCGGCGCCGCGGCCATCCTCACCGGCGCCACCGCGCTGCTGTCGGCGGCATACGAGGGTGCCCGCAGGACCAAGGCGTTCGCCGTCTTCGGCACCGTGAACGGGCTCGGCCTCGCGCTCGGCCCCACCATCTCCGGCATCCTGATCTCGCTGCTGGACTGGCGAGGCGTCTTCCTGGTGCACGCGGTGATCCTCGCGGCCGCAGGCGTCGCCACACGGGTGCTGCCCGCCGTGAAACCCGCTGTCGCCGAACACGGCCCGATCCTCGACTTCGGCCTGCTGCGCAATCGGGAATTCCTGGCCATGTGCCTGGTCCCGGTCGCCGGATCGATCGGCTTCGTCACCCTGCTGACCTACCTGCCATCGGCGTTGAGCGGCATCACCGACCTCTCGGCGGGGGCCTCCGGATTGCTCATGCTCGCGATGACCATTCCCGTCTTCGTCGCGCCGGTGGCCGTCGGCCAGCTCGTCACCCGCTTCCCGGCGCTGACCGTCGGCCGGGTGGTCTACCTCGCGCTCGGCGCAGCGATCCTCGGCAACGCCGGTGTGCTCGCCCTCTCCGAAGACCGTTCGGTGGCCTGGATCATCGTGCCGATGGTGTTGCTCGGCCTGGGTTTCGGCCTGCCCATCGGTCTCGTCGACGGTCACGCGCTCTCGGTGGTGCCCGCCGAACGCGGCGGCACGGCCGCGGGCCTGCTGAACTTCTTCCGCATCGGCAGCGAAGCGCTGTTCGTCGCCGGATACGCCATCGTGCTGTCCACGGTCGTCGGCACCCGGCTCAGCGGGAAGGCCGCCGACGACACCGCCGCGGGCCAGTTCGGCCACCCCGACGTCTACCGCTCCGCCTTCACCGTCACCGTCGGCGTCCTCATCGCCCTGCTCGTGGTGCTCACCATCCTCATCGTCGCGGTGCGCGGCAACACACGAGCCACCGAGAACCGTGACATCGGTTCCAGCCCAGAAGGAGTCACCTCATGACCCACGCACTCGACGCGGTCCGCGTCGATCTCGACGGCATCGCCAATATCGCGCCGCCCCTGATGATCGAACCACTACCGCGGCGTTCCGCCGGCGGACTACCGCAGGTGAAACTGCCCAGCGGCCACACCGCCGTGCACGTGACCGCTTACCGCGACGTGCACGCGGTCCTGACCGACCTCAGCTTCGCGCGCGCCGAGACGAACGTCGAGGACGGGCCGAGCTTCCTGCCGACCATCATGCCGACGGAAATGCTGCTCAACCTCGACCACCCCGAGCACGGGCGGCTCAAGGGCTTCGTGGCCTCCGCCTACAGTGCCGCCACCATGGCCAGGCGGGTGCCCGCGGTGCACCGGGTGCTCGACGACGCGCTCGCCGACCTGCGCGCCCAGCACGAGCGCGGATCGGCCGATCTCGTTCGCGCGCTACTGGATCCGGTCACCATCGGCGTCAACGTCGACTACCTCGGCATACCGACCGCCGACCTCGCCTATTTCCGGCACCTGTCGCGGGAGATGCAGCTCGGCGACGGCAGCGATGTGGACAAACTGCTGGCCGATTTCTGGACCCTGTACCACTACATCGAGGATCTCGTCGCCCGGCGGCGTGAGCTGCGGCCCGGCCTGATCCTCGACCTGCTCGCCGCGCGCGATTCCGTGTCGCCGCCGGTCACCGACGGGGAGTACGCGGCGATCCTGCTCGGCTCACTGGTCGGCGGCGACCAGAACATCCTGTCGGTGATCACCAAAATCGCCTACGTCGCCCTCGCCAGGCCGGAGCTGTGGCAGTACCTGGTGGACCATCCGGACGCCGTCCCCGCCGCGGTGGAGGAGTTCCTGCGGTTGCTTCCGCTGGGACGGATCTCGACCTTCCCGCGCGTCACCACCCGGGAACTCGCGCTCTCGGAGGGGACGCTGTATCCCGGCGACATCGTCTACGCCGACGCGCATTCGGCCAACCGTGATCCCGAGGTGTACCCGGACCCCGCGGTGATCGACCCGGCCCGTAACGGCAAGCGGCACCTGCAATTCGGTTACGGCATGCACCACTGCATGGGTGCGGCCATGGCGCGCATGGAGATCACCGAGGTGCTGCGCAGGCTCGTCACCGAGCTGCCGACGCTCCGGCTCGCCGTCCCTGAAGACCGGATTCCTTGGGAGACCGGCATTCTCGTGCACCGGCCGACATCGCTGCCGGTCACCTGGTAGCCGGCGTGGCCGGATGGCGACTCCTGTCGGCGTCGAGAATCGCCGCCAGCAGGCCGGGAAACACCTTTTCCATGTCCTCGCGTCGCAGCCTCGTCATCCGGCCGTTGCCGACATCACGCTGCCAGATCAACCCCGCCTTGCGCAGCACCCGGAAATGATGCGTGCGCGTAGACGGCGCCCACGGCATCCCGAACACGCTGCAGAACTGCTCGGTGCCCTCCGGCTCCGCATAGAGTTGCGCGATCACACTGCGCCGATTGTCATCGGCGAGCGCGGCCAGCACCGTGGAAAGATCGAACTCCTCGATATCGGGATGCCCATCCGCATCGGCCACGACCCACTCCTCTCCGCCGCAGCAGCCTGCGAGCGACTGCCGAAGGTATGAAAACCATAGTACCTATCCGGACGGGTTCCGGACCCGCTGGGTTGCGGTGCGCTGGCTCGTCCGCATGGTTGTCCTCGGGCTCACCTCGCGGAAATGGCCTGCGCGTCCACCGCGATGTCCGAGAATGGTCAGCGGCTCCGACGTTCCGGACGAGCGGCGCCACCGGGGCGCCGACGACGCAGAGGAATCGCCATGAAATACATGATCCTGAGCTACGCCTCGCAGCGGGACTACGACGGCATGGTGGGCAAGGACACGGGCAAGCCCGCGTGGAGCGCCGAAGAATTCGCGGCGATGGCCCAGTTCATGACCGAGTTCAACAAGAGGCTCGAGGAATCGGGCGAACTCGTGGAGACCCGCGGCCTGGTGGAGCCGGTGCATACCAGGAGGCTGGGCGTCGAGGACGGAAAACCGTTCGTCACCGACGGCCCCTACGCCGAGACCCAGGAAGTGCTCGCGGGATTCTGGATCGTCGAATGCGAGAGCTTCGACCGCGCCACCGAGATCGCCTCCGAGCTGAACAAGTGCCCGGCGCCCGCACACGTGCTCCAATCCGTCTACGTCGATGTGCGCCCGATCGCCGAGGCCGCCCCCGAGTTCGGCTGAGCGACGCGTGTCCGATTCCGCGGCGACGGACCTGCTGCGCCCGCTGGCGCCGCAGGTCCTCGCCGCGCTCGTGCGCAGATACGGGCACTTCGACACCGCGGAGGACGCGGTGCAGGAGGCGCTGCTGGCCGCGGCGACCCAGTGGCCCGCCGACGGTGTCCCGGCCAAGCCGCTGGCCTGGCTGATCACCGTCGCGTCGCGCAGGCTCACCGATCTGTTGCGCGCCGAGCAGGCCCGCAGGCGGCGCGAAGAGACCGTGGCCCGGCGGATGCTGCCGGAGGACTGGCTGACGCCGCCCGCCGACCGGCAGACCAGCGACGCGGACGACACCCTGATCCTGCTGTTCCTGTGCTGTCACCCCGCGCTGTCTCCCACTTCGCAGGTCGCGCTCACACTCCGCGCGGTCGGCGGCCTCACCACCGCGGAGATCGCCCGGTGCTTCCTGGTCCCGGAAGCGACCATGGCCAAACGCATCGGCCGGGCCAAGCGCGCCATCTCCGCCAGCGGCGTGCCGTTCGCCCCGCCGTCGGCGGCCGACCGCGCCGACCGGCTGGCCACCGTGCTGCATGTGCTGTACCTGATCTTCACCGAGGGCTACGCCGCCACCTCCGGCCCCCGTCTGCACCGAGTCGAGTTGTCGGCCGAGGCGATCCGGCTCACCCGCCTCGTGCATCGCCTGCTTCCGGAGGACGGCGAAGTGGCGGGGCTGCTGGCGCTGATGCTGCTCACCGACGCCCGACGCGCCGCGCGCACGGGCCCCGGCGGCGAGCTGATCCCGATGGAGGAGCAGGACCGCGGCCGGTGGGACGCCGAGGCGATCACGGAGGGCATCGCGCTGATCACCGCCGCACTGCCGCGGGGAATTCCGGGGCCGTACCAGTTGCAGGCCGCGATCGCCGCACTGCACGACGAGGCGCCCAGTTACGCCGCCACCGACTGGCCGCAGATCACCCTGCTCTACGAACGCCTGCTGGCGGCAGTCGACAATCCGATGATCGCGCTGAACCACGCGGTCGCGGTGGCGATGGCCGTCGGACCCGAGGCGGGGCTGAAGCTGGTGGAGGACCTCGGCGACCGTCTGGCCGACGACCACCGGCTGCACGCCGTGCGCGGGCACCTGCTGGAGCTGCTCGGCGACATCGCCCGCGCCCGCGAGTCGTATCTGACCGCGGCACGGCGGACCACGAGCATTCCGCAGCAGCGCTACCTCCTGTCCCGCGCCGTCCGGCTGGAGCCCGACGGCGGGTGATCCTCGCCGGGCGCCCAACTTGTCATGGCACACCGGAATACTCGGCGCCGACCGATCTTCGTGACGAACTGGAGGACCGAATGGCGCGCGAACTCGAGGACCTGCCCTACGCGCGGTACCTCACCGCCTTGGACGGCGACCTCGAAGCGGAAGGCGACTACGACTGCGTCCGGCTGGACGGCGGTGCCCTGGACGACGTCGATGTGCCGCACGCGCGCTTCAACGAGTCGGCGTTCGTCTCGAACACCTTCACCCGGGGGACTCTGCGCTACAGCCGGTTCACCGATGTGTGGCTGCGCCACGTCCGCTGGGTCGGCACCGAATTGGCCGACACGACTTGGCTCGACGGGGAGATGGTGGCCGGCGCGATGTCCGGCGTCGACTTCGCGGGGGCGAACCTGCGGCGGGTCCGGTTCGAAGGTTGCAAGTTCGACTCGGTCAACTTCCGTCGCGCCCGCTTGCGCGAGGTGTCCTTCGCCGACTGTGTGCTGCGCGATTGCGACTTCGCCGAGGCGGCGCTGACCGAGATCACGGTGCCCGGCTCGGCATTGGTGCGGCTCTCGTTGCGCAATGCTCGCCTGACGAAGGTGGACCTGCGCGGCGCGACGGCGCTCGACATCACCGACGGGCTCGACAGTCTGCGCGGCGCGACGATCAGCAGTCCGCAGCTGATGGATCTCGCGCCCGCCTTCGCGCGTTCCATCGGTATCGCCGTGCGGGATTGAGCGCGCGTCGCTCGCACGATACCGGTCACCGCGCTCGGTGCGGCGACGAAAACGCCCGACTGCCAGGGGCTGTCGTGACGGCATTTCGGCGAACCGCCGATGCGCGCGACACCCGATTGATACATTGCGCCGATACCGCGCAGTACCGCTTCATCGAGGATACGAGCCATGGTCGATCCGGATCTCCTCCGCAGTACCGCCGGCGTGCGCGCTCTCGTCCGCATCGCCGGAGAGCGGGGCATGACGTCCGCCGAGTGCCTGGCGGGCACCGCTCTGGCGCCCGCGGAGCTGGGCGACCCGTCCGCCATGATCACCGTGCAGGACGAACTGCGGGTGGCGCACACGGTGCTCGGCCGGTTCGGCGACGAGCCGGGACTGGGTCTCGCGGCGGTTCGTCACGATCCGCGGTCGCGCGGACCGTGGCGCCTCGCGCTGCTGGGCAGCCGGACACTGCGTGAGCTGATCGAGGTGGGGTCGCGCTACGTCGGCCGCACGGTGCCGTTCGGGCGGCTGACCGTCGAGGAAGCCGACGGCGAAGCGCGGCTGGTGTTCGAGGACACCGGCCTCCCGCCGGGGATGCGGGCGTTCTTCGCCGAGGCGGCCCTGGCCGGGCTGCCCGCCTTCGATCGCGAATTGTTCGCCGTCGGCGTCCCGGTACGGCGAGTCAGTTTCCGGCACGCGTGCCCGCACGATACGAAGCGATACCGCGAAGCCTTCGGCGTCGTACCGATTTTCGGCGCGAAGATCAGCGCGGTGGTCTTCGACCGCGGTTTGCTGGACCGGCCGCTGCCACCGGCGAGCGCCGCCGCGCGGGACAACTGCGGGCAACTGTGCCGCGACCTGCTGGACCGGCACCGGTCGCGCACCGGCGTCGCGGCGTCGGTGCGCGACCGGCTGGTGCGCACCCCGGGAGAGATCCCCGATCAGGCGACGGTCGCCTTGGGGCTGTTCATGAGTTCGCGCACGCTGTCGCGGCGGTTGCACGAGGAGGGCACCTCGTTCCGTGCGCTGCTGGACGAGGTGCGCCAGACCATGTCGGAGCTGCTGCTCGCGCATACCGATATGACCACCGAACAGGTCGCCGCACGGCTGGGGTACGCGGAGGCGGCCTCCTTCATCCGGGCCTTCCGCCGCTGGCAGGGCTGTCCGCCGCAGACGTTCCGCTCGCAGGGTCGGCGCTCGTTCCGGGCGCCCGAGCTGGTCTGAGCGACGCACGGCCGCTCTCGTGCCGGACCATCCGCCGCCGCGTGCCGTGCCCGGCGGAGGTGGGCAGACCGTGGGCTATCGTGCTGCCGGGCAGCGCGCAGGTCGATCCGGCGCGGGAATCCCGGACCCGAACGCTCCCGTACTATCGCGAGCGGAGTCGGCCTGCCGGGGAGATGAAGGAGGAGGGTGTGGAAGTTCGCACCAGCAACGAGCCACTGTGGTTACGGTTGGGCCAACGACTTCCGGAGCATGCCGCGGCGCCGTCGGCCGGGGAGCCGTCCGATGAGCGATGACGGCACCGACCTACGCTGCGCCGGATGCTCGGCTGTCGGACTCGACGGCGAGCGGTGCGCGTCCTGCGGTCTGGAACTCGGTTATCGATATGTAGCGCTGCCCGGTCCCGAGGCGACCTCGTGCGCCGAGTGCGGGGGTGACCACTTCTACGCCGACGGGCGCTGCGCGCGGTGTGGCCGGTCCGGGCCGGTGCGGGATCGCTTCGACATCGATCTCGGCGCGGTCGCCGTGCTCACCGATCGTGGCATCGTCCACGCGCGCAACGAGGACGCCGTCGCGGCCGGGGTGCTGCGGGACGTGGTGGCGGAGGTGGATACGGCCGTCGTGATCGCGGTCAGCGACGGTGTGTCGACGTCGTCGCGGCCGCAGGTGGCCTCCGGTGCCGCGGTGCGGGCCGGTGTCGGCGCCACCGCAGCCGCGCTCGCCGCCGGGCAGCCCGCGGCCGAGGCGATCATGGCCGGGCTTGCCGCGGCGGTGCAGGCGGTCCGCGACGTGGACGTGCCCGACGGCCCGGCGCCCTCGTGCACCTACGTGTCCGCCGTCCTCGCCCACCACGGCGCGGAAACCGAGATCACCGTGGCCAATGTCGGTGACAGCCGCGCCTACTGGCTGCCCTCGCCCGAAGGCGAGGGGCAACCCGAGCGTTTGACCGTCGACGACTCGTGGGCACAGGCGCTGGTCGACGCGGGCGCGATGGACGAGCGCGCGGCGATGGCCGATCCGCGGGCGCATACGCTGATCCGCTGGCTCGGCGCCGACAGCCCGCCGCGGCCGTGGGCCGACAACTGCGTACGGACGGTGCGCGTCTCGGGCCCCGGCGTACTGCTGCTGTGCTCCGACGGACTGTGGAACTACTCGCCGTCGCCATCGGCGCTGGCCGATCAGGTGGCGGGGAAGCCGCCCGCGGAGGCGGCGCGCGCCCTCGCGGAGTTCGCGCTGCGGTGCGGCGGCGGCGACAACATCACGGTCGCGCTCGCGCCCGTTCCGGGGGAGAGCCCTTCGCCGGTTCCATAGACAGCGGTGTTCATGGTTGCGTATGGTCGTCGACTATGACGAAGTTCGCCGGCAAAACCTGTCTGATCACCGGCGCGGCCAGCGGTCTCGGCCGTAGCACGGCGCTCGCGGTGGCGGCCCGAGGCGCTTCGCTCGTGCTGACCGACATCGCCGCCGACGGCCTGGCACGGACCGCGGCCGACGCGCGCGCCGCCGGGGCGACCGTCCACCTCGCGCAGGCGGCCGATGTCAGCGACTACGAGCAGGTCGTCGCGCTGGCAGCCGAGGTGCACGACGTGGCCGGCAGCGTCGACATCGTCATGAACGTGGCCGGAATCGCGACCTGGGGGACCGTCGACCGGCTGACGCACGAGCAGTGGCGGCGCACCGTCGACATCGACCTCATGGGCCCGATCCACGTGATCGAAGCGTTCGTTCCGCCGATGATCGCGGCCGAGCGCGGCGGTCACGTGGTGAACGTGTCCTCGGCGGCCGGCCTGTTCGGCTTGCCGTGGCACGCGCCCTACAGCGCGGGCAAGTTCGGCCTGCGCGGGGTGTCGGAGGTGCTGCGTTTCGATCTGGCGCGCCACCGCATCGGCGTGAGCCTGGTGTGTCCCGGCGCCATGGCCACTCCCATGGTCGACAGCGTCGACATCGCGGGCGTCGATCGGACGGCCGAAGCGGTGCAGCGGGGCATGGCGCTGTTCATGCGGCACGCGGTCACCCCCGAGGCGGCGGCGCGATCGATCGTGCGTGGCGTCGAGCGCAACCGCTACCTCGTGTTCACTTCGCCCGACATCCGGGTGGGCTTCTGGGCGCAGCGGTATTTCCCGCCCGCGTACAACGCCGCGATGCGCGGACTGAACTGGGCGATGAACCGCTACGTCGCGCAGGGGGCTGGCGCTCCCGTGAACTGAGCGCGGCGGGGCCGCCGCCACCGGCCGCACGGCGGATCGCCATGATCGTTGTCATGGCATCGGCTGTCTATCTGATCACCGGCATCCAGGCCGCGGGCAAATCCACCGTCGCCCAAGCGCTCGCCGAACGCCTGCCCCGCTCGGCGCACGTGCGCGGCGACGTCTTCCGCCGGTTCGTCGTGAACGGACGCGCGGAGATGAGCGCGGACCCCTCGCCGGAGGCGTTGGCCCAGCTGCGGCTACGGCACACCCTGGCCGCCGCGACGGCCGACGCCTATGCCGATGCCGGGTTCACGGCTGTGCTGCAAGATGTCGTCCTCGGCGAATTCCTGCCATGGACGGCGGAGCTGATCGTCACGCGACCGCTCTATGTGGTCGTGCTGGCGCCACGCCCCGAAGTCGTCCTGGCGCGCGAAGCCGGACGCGCGAAAGACGCCTACGACGAATTCACCGTCGCGGGGCTGGACCGAGTGCTGCGCGAGCACACACCCCGGATCGGGCTCTGGCTGGATACGTCGGATCTGACGGTCGAGCAGACGGTCGATCGAATCCTCGCCGACGCCACGCCGCTGGCGGACTGAGCAGCCGGTCCGCTCCTACCCGCTGTCGCGCGGCACCCGCAGGGGAGTCAGCGAACTGGTGGCCGGGCCTTCGAGCAGGGTGCCGTCGGCGGCGAAGCGGGAGCCGTGCAGCGGGCAATCCCAGGTCCGCTCCTCGTCGTTCCAATCGAGGATGCCGTACAGGTGCGGGCACACCGCAGAGACCCGGTTGGTGACGCCGTCGACCGTGCACACCGCCGTCGGGTGCAAGCCCTCGCGCAGTACGGTGCCGCAGCCTTCGGCCGGAGCGGCGCCGTCGTGGCGGGTCGCGACCCGCAGCCAGCCCGCGGACAGCTTCTGCGCCACGGCGCCGTTGATCTTCGTCGCCGCCGGCAGTGCCTTGAGTTCGTCCGGACGCCAGCTCGCCAGCGCGCCCGCCCACCGAGGTGTCGCCCCGGTGAGGCGTCCGGCCAGCGCGATCGCCGCGGCCACCCCGTTGGTCAAGCCCCACTTGGCGTAGCCGGTGGCCAGCTGGATATCGTTCTGCCCCGGCAGCAACGGACCGACATAGGGGAGTTCCCCGACGGGGGAGTAGTCCTGAGCGGACCAGCGGTGCGTGAGCTCGGCGCCGGGGAACCAGGTGCGCGTCCAGTGCACCAGATCCTCCACTTTCTCCCGGGTGGATCCGCCCCGGCCGACGACGTGACCGTTGCCGCCGACCAGCAGGAGCTCGCCGTCCGTTCCCTGGGCACGGCGCAGGGAACGGGTCGGGCTGCCCGCGCTGATGTACATATCGCGCGGCGCGGGCCGGTCCAGGCGGAAGGCCGTCAGATAGGAGCGTTGCGGAGTGAGGCGGGCGAAGAATCCCCCGCGATCGAGGATCGGCGTCCCGGTGGCCAGCACCACCCGGCGCGCACCGAGGTCGCCGTGCTCGGTGTCGACGACGAGCTCACCGCGGTCGCCATGGTGTACGCCGCGCACGAGGGTGGATTCGTAGATCGGCGCTCCGTGCGACTCCACGTCGGCCGCGAGTGCGGCCAGCAGCGCCATCGGATCGAGCTGGGCCTGATCGGCGAGGCGCACCGCGCCGCGCACCGGGAAAGGCGCGTCCACCTCGCGGAGCAATTCGGTGGGCAGCCCCGCTTTCTGGGTCGCGGCGTATTCGGCTCGCACGGCCGACAATTCGTCGTCGTCCTGCGCGTAGGTCAACGCCGCGGCCCGATCGACGGTGACGCCGTGCGCCGCGCAGAACCGCAGGAGCCATTCCTGCCCTTCGCGATTGGCCGCCACGTAGTCGCGCAGGACGTCGTCGGAGTGGTGCCGCGCGATCTGCTGAGCCCGCGTTCCCTGCAGCAGGCTGACCTTCCCGGTGGTCGCGCCGGTGGTGCCCGCGCCGACGCGCCTTCCTTCGACCACGGCCACCTCGACACCGTTCTCGGCCAGCAGCAGCGCGGTCACCAGTCCGGTGAGCCCACCGCCGATCACCACCGTGTCGAAGCGCGATCCCGGCGTCAACCGCAACCGCGCCGGAACCTGCGCGCCGTGCAACCATAGGGACGTCATATGCCCGAGATAGCCGGTCTCGCCGGGGTGAAACGCCCGTGCGGCGTCCTTCTCACACTCGCACGTGGCCGCTGAGTTGCCGATCCGCGGCGGCGAGCACTTCGGCGGCGCTGATCATCGCCAATCCGGGCGCGGGCGTGTCCGACCGCGGGTCGCCGGGGTGCCCGGCCCACAAGGCGACATGGGCGGCCCGTTCCGGTGGCGGTCCCCAGACCTCGGGTGAATCGGGACCGAAGATCAGCACCGACGGCGTGCCGAACGCCGTGGCCAGATGCCCTACCCCGGTATCGCCGCTGAGCACGAGGGACGCGTCGGCCACCGTCACGGCGAGTTGGCGCAGCGTGAGTTCGCCTGCCAGAACATCGTTCTCGGACAACCCGGCCCGGTCGGCGACGCTGCGCGCGAGCGGCCGGTCCTCGGCGCTGCCGACTATCCGCACCGGACATCCCCACTCGCGCAGGCCCGCGGCCACGGCCGCGAAGCGGTCGGCGGGCCAGCGCCGAGCCGGCGCCCCGCCCGGGTGGACGACGATGGAGCGGCGTTCACCGGTGCACTCCGGTGGCGGCGTGATGTCCAGTCGAGCCGGGTCGGCCGGGATTCCCGCCCATTCCAGCAGCTTGCACCACCGCAGCGGGTCGGGCAGGCCCGGCTCGAACAGCGGGCCGGGCACGCGCGGAAAGTCCTTGTGGCGGTGAGTGATCATTCGTTCCGGGTCGGTGGCCAGCAGCGCGCGGATGCTCTCGGCTCCGGCGTCGTGCAGATTGACCGCGAAAGTCGGCGCGGGGGCATTCCAGCGCAATCCGCCCGCCAGCGGCGTCGCGTGGAATTCGTCGGCGCACGCGGCCAGATCGACGACCGGGCGCAGCCATCCCGGCGCCGCCAGCACGAGCCGGTGCCGCGGACGCGCCTCGTGCAGCGCGCGCAGAGCGGGAACCGCGGTGAGCAGTTCCCGCAACCCGTGCGCGCGCAGCGCGAGCAGCACCGTCATTTCGGCACGAAGATGCCGGTGAGGTCGGCCTTGCGGATCGGCGTGTCCGGGTTGGCCTGCGCCGCGCACATCAGCTTGATCGCCGCGATCGCCGCGTCGACGGTCCTGGCGTCGGGCGTCTCGTTACCCTCGCGCTCCTCTTCGAGGAACTTCTCGGTGGTGATGCGCTGTTTGTCGGGATCCTGGGCGACGTATTCGTTGCACGGGGTGTCACCGCCCTTGTTCACGATCTTCTCCGGCTCGTCGCCGCACCCTGCCGCGCACACCGCCAGCGCGGCCAGCACGGCGACACCCATCCGGCTCGCGGCGCTCATCGCCCGAACCCCGCCAGCGCCGACGCCAGGTCCGGCACGCCCAGCGCCTCCAGCGCCTGTTCGCGCACCTGCGGGCAGGTCTGCGTGGTGATGGTGTCGATCGTGCCGCGGTCGGTGACGACGACGTCGTTGAGCCCGCCGTTACGGGCCGCCCAATTATGGACGGTGCCGTTGAACGTCACTTTGGCCACCGTGGCGCCCTGGCTGCGCCAGGTGTCGATGTCTGCGCCCATCATGTCGCACAGCTGCTTCGCCGCTTCCGCGGTGATCTGGTCGGTGTCGGGCACCTGGCGGCTGCTCGGCGCGGGCATGGTGATCGAGACGGTCGCGGGCGCCGGCGTGTCCGCCGCGGAATCGCCGTCGTCGACCGAACACGCCGTGAGCGCCGAACCCGCGGCCAAGACGCCGGCGAGCAGGGTGAAGCGGCCCAAGGGCCGGTTGGGCTGGTTTCTCATTCTTTCTCCTGGAGTGCAAAGCCCCGTTCCCGGGGCGGGCGCGAGCGATCGATCAGTGGCCGGCGGCGTCTCGCAGCCGCTTGCCTTCCCGTGCCTTGACCCGACGGTGCTCGGCGACGATCACCAAGACGCCCGCGATGATGCAGACGCCGCTGACGATCCCCGCCACCACCGCCCATCCCTCGAACCCGTACCCGGCGGCGGTGAGCGTCAGCGCCATGGCCACGAGGCCGACCGCGACCAGGATGATGCCCGGCCAGTTGCGGGCGTCCTCGATGGATTCTCCGGCGTGCGCCCGGATGGTGCGGCTGTCGTCCGGGAACCCCTGGGTCCGGGGTGTGTGCTGCTCTCCGGGGCCGGATCCCGCGGTCGGCTCGTTCGGTGCTGGCAGCATCGGATGTCCTTTCTGCTGAGCGGCAACGATTTCGGTGCGCCCGGCAGCCCGTGGCCCGCGGTGTTCGAGCGGGCCGTCCTTGGCGGCCGTACCGGTCGAATGCCCGCGTTAAGGCGTCCGAAACGGGGGTAGCACCTCAGCGAGCGGCCCTGTTCCCGGCCGCTCGTACCCGCGAGAAGTTCCAGGAGGATCCCGATGACAACAGCACGGGAGATCATGACCCCGAACGTCGAGTGCGTCCGCTCCAGCGACACGGTGGTCGCGGCCGCGCAGCGTATGGCGGAGTTGAACGTCGGCGCCTTGCCCATCCGCGGTGAGGACGACAAGCTGAAAGGAATGCTCACCGATCGCGACATCGTCGTGAAGGTGATCGCCCAGCGTAAGGACCCGCTCGGCGTCGACGCGGGCGAACTCGGGGGCGAATTGGTCACCGTCGAAGCCGACGACGACGTCCGCAAGGTGATGTCGGTGATGTCGCAGCATCAGGTGCGCCGCGTGCCGGTGCTTGACCACGGCAGGCTGGTCGGCATCATCGCGCAGGCCGACGTCGCCACCACGGTCGAGAACGCCCAGTCGGGCAGCACCGTGGAAGCGATCTCGATCGACTTCTGAGTCCGGCGGCGCTCAGACCGCGGCCGGGTGCATGTCGTAGACCGCGTAGGCCGCTCGGATCACCGGCTGGGCGACATTGCGCACCCGGATGCCGCCCGGGGTGGTGCCGCGCTCGGTGCCCGCGTGGGCGTGACCGTGCAGCGCCAAGTCGGCGCCGTGCGCATCGATCGCCTCGCCGAGCAGGTAGGAGCCGAGGAACGGATAGATCTCCCTCGGCTCGCCGTGCAGGGTGTCGCTGATCGGGGAGTAGTGCGTGAGCGCGACGGTGACATCGGTCCGCAGATCGGCCAGCGCGTCGCCGAGCGCCGCGGCCACGTCCACGGTGTGCCCGGCGAATTCGCGCATCAGGGGTTCACCGAAGACGCTCGCGCATTTGCCCGCGAAGCCGCCGCCGAAGCCTTTCGTGCCCGCGACTCCGAGCGTGCTCCCGTCGACGTCCAGCGTCACGGAGGTGCCCTCGAGGACCGTGATGCCGTGGTCGGTCAGCACCTTGCTGATCTCCTGTTCGGCGTCGCCGTGATAGTCGTGGTTGCCGAGGACGGCGACGACCGGCACACCCAGCTCGGCGAACTCCTCCGCGACGACCCGGCCCTCCTCGACGGCGCCGTGGCGGGTCAGATCGCCCGCGAGCAGCAGCACATCCGCCCGCTCGGACAGCCCCTCCAGCGCCGGCCGCCACTGGCCGCGCGAGTCCGCGCCGAGATGTACGTCACCGACCGCGGCTATCCGCATGCGGCTCAACCCCTTTCGGATACGTCGGGCTCCAGCGTCTCGATCTCGACGGGCGCCGTCGGGCGGGTGACATGGACGTCGTTGTGGATTCGCGCGTGCGGAAGTTGCTCGTGCACAACGGTTTCCATCTGCTGCTTGCAGTTCTCGCTGCTCACCTCGCCGCACAGCACCACGACGTCGCCGCGAATGGTCACCTGCACACCGAGTTCGGCGGTGCGGGGATCCTCGGCCAGCGCCCGGCGCAAGCGGGCGACCAGGTATTGCGGCTGCTCCATCTACTCCACCTTTCCGGTGCGGGTGATGCCGAGATCGTCGATCAGGCCCATGAACGCCCGCGCGTAGGGCGAGGCCTTGGTCTGCTCGCGCACCACCTCCCAGTCGACCTGCTCGCGCAGGTCGCGCGCGATGTGCAGGATCGGGCTGAGATCGAGGCGGTGCGCGTCGAAGACGAGCATCTTGTCGATCATCAGGTCGGTGCCGCTGATCACCGGGGCCTTGGCCGGTCCGATGCGCATCTGGGTGGCCCGGTCGAGCAGTTCGTCGGTCACCTCGCGATCGTTCGGGCGATGGATGACGTCGACCAGGATGTCGTCGGCGTAGACCTTGCGCAACCAGTTCTCCGGCGGGTCGCACACCCGCAGGCCGGCTCGGGCCAGCGCGTTGATCGCCCGCCCGCTGTCGGCGGGTTTGACGAAGATGTCGACGTCGTGCTGGGAGGCGGGGCCGCCACGGGCGTAGACCGCGCAGCCGCCCGCCACCGCGAATCGGATATCAGTCGCCGCCAGGGCGTTCACCGTACGGGTGAGCGCATGCAGCAGCTGATCGGTGGTAACGGCCATGCAGCGGTGGTACCCGGCGGACGCCGGGTTAATCGGCGTTTCACCGGGTATGCGTCCGGATATCCGGAGGGCCCGGCGCGGCCCCACCCCGGGTTTCCGGACCACTTCGGACCGACTTCGCGAGCAGGGAAGGGAGCGATCATGCCCAAGACGACAGCGCGCGGCGACGTGAAGAAGTCCGAGTTGCCGAGCACGCTGAAAAGGTCGGAGGAGAAGGCGCAGCGCACCTTCGCCGAGGCGCACGACGCCGCGCTGGAGCAATACGACGGTGACGAACAGCGCGCGCACCGTGTCGCCTACGCCGCGCTGAAGCACAGCTACGAGAAAGTCGGCGACCACTGGGAGGCCAAAGCGCGCCGCGGTCCATCGGATGAACGCGCCGAGCAACGCGGGCCGGACGCGCGGGGCGAGACGGCCGAAGGCGTCGACGCCAACGCGTCGAAGGACCACTTGCTCGATATCGCCCGGCGATTGGAGGTCACCGGGCGCTCGCGGATGACCAAGGACGAACTCGTCGAGGCGATCAAGAAACGCAATCGCCAGGAGGCCGCGCGTGCCAGGAAGTGACGACGACGCCTGGGCCCGCCGCGAGCGCGGCGAGACCGAGCTGGAACGGCTGGACCGGAACTGGGGAAGCCTGGTCCAGGAGTTGCGTGTCGTGCAGACGGGCGTGCAGTTCCTGTTCGGCGCGCTGCTGGTCCTGCCGTTCCAGGCGTCGTTCGGCACGTTGACACCGGGGATGCGAGCGCTGTACCTGGCGACCTTGGCCACCGTTCTCGGTGCCACGGTGTTCCTGATCGCGCCGGTGTCCTGGCATCGGATCCTGTTCCGCAGGCACCGGCTGGGCAATGTCGTCTCGGCGGCCCACCGCTGCGCGATGGCGGGCGTCGCCCTGCTGGGGCTGGCGCTGATCGGCGCGGTGATCCTCGTGGTCGACTACGTGATCGGCGTGGCCGCGGCGATCGTGGCGGGCGTCGCCGCCGTGGCGTTGTTCGTGTCCACGTGGCTGGTCGCGCCGTGGCGCTGGCGCAGCGCGTCCGAAGACGTCCGCGCCGAGCGCTACTGAGCAGGCGCTACCTGGTCACCGCGCCCAGGACACGACCTCGCCCGCGTGCGCGGGAGCGCCGCGGTGATAGGCGCTGAGCGTCTCGACCGCGACCCGGTCCCAGGAGCTGCGGCTCGCGGCCCGCTGATAGCCCGCGGCGCCCCAGGTTTCGCGCAACGTCGAGTCCGCCAGCAGCGGGCGCACCGCCCGCACGATGGCGTCGGGTTCGGGCGGAGCGACGAATCGTCCCGTGACGCCGTCGACCACGGTGTCCAGCAGGCCACCGACGGCCGTGGCGACCACCGGCTTCCCGCAGGCCATCGCCTCCAACGCCACCCGGCCGAACGGCTCGTACCAGGGGGTGCAGACCACGACGTCGGCGGAGCGGTACAGCCGGGGCCGCAGCGGCCGCGACACCGGCCCGGTCAGCCGGAGGCGTTCGCGCACACCGTGTTCCGACGCGATGCGGCGCAGCCTGCGGCCTTCGGCGTCGTCCTCGTCGTCGGCCGCCGGGCCGCCGACGATCACCAGTTCGGTGTCGGGCAGCTGCGGCAGCGCGCGGATCACGGGGTCGAATCCGCTGCGACGCACCAGCTCTCCGGCCGCGAGCAACCGGTGGGTGGCGTGCCGATCGGCGGCGGCGCCCTCCGGGGTGAACGTCGTGAGGTCGACCCCGTGCGGCACGATCGATGTCCGGAAACGCGGCACGCCCATCCTGGCCAGTTCCGCGACCTCGTCGGAGCAGGTCGCCACCACGTGCGCCGCCCGCGTCGCGATGAGCCGCTCGAACCTGATCCGCGAGCGCGGGCTCGGGTCGGCGAGGCCTTCGGAGCGCCGCTGCACGGTGCCGAGCCCGTGGAAGGTCAGCACCACCGGGATGCCGTGCGCGCGGGAGGCCAGCTCGGCGGCGAGCCCGGATTTCCAGTAGTGCGCGTGCGCGATGTCGGGTCGGTCGGCGGTCCAGTGCCGCCGCAGCACCGTGCCGAAATCGCCGAGGTAGGGCAGCGTGCGGTCGCTCGGCAGGGGAGTGGGCGGTCCGGCCGGCACGTGCACCACGCGATAGCCGCCCTCGGCCAGTAGCTCGGCGGGAGCACGCGGACTGATGCGCCGGGTGTAGACCGTCACGTCGTGGCCGCGGCGGGCGTACGCCGCCGACAATTCCGCGACGTAGGCGCCGCGGCCGCCCCCGTCCGCGGGGCCGCCTTCGGCGAGCGGGCTGGCGTCTTCGGAAACCATGGCAATCTTCACCGGGTGCTCCGTTCTCTCGTCGCGGGCACATCCGGACGCGCGTGTACGCGCGGTTGCCCTACGACCGGCATCGCGTGACGTTCGGGAATATGGTCGGGATGCCCGGAGGCCGCCCGATGAAACCCCACGTCAGCGGCCGCATAGCGGGCCGATCGGTCGGTTTTGCCCGGTTGCGGGCCCTGCGGCGGCGGGTCACGTTCTCCTACCGAACGCTGTCGGGAACGGGTCGGCCGTGCCACACTGTAGGGAGGTTGAGATCACAGCCGACCCCGGTTCGACGCATTCGGCGCAGCCGGTCGATGGGACGGCACGGCAACCGGTTCGCGCTCGCGCCGCCCTCCCCGGCCGTCGCGAAGGACTGGATACCCCCTACACGGGAGGTTCGACTTGTCTGCCATTTCTCTGCTACGGGACCACGCCGATGGCGTGCATCTCAATGGTTCGGGACCGGGACGTCGTCGGGACAACCGGTTGTGGGCACAGCGGGTGGACCGCCGTCGCGAATGTGTGGTGGTCCGGGTCGAAGGCGAGTTGGACGCCGCCGTGTCGGCCGAATTCTTCGAGACGGTCGAGCGTGCGCTGCAGTCACCGTGCGATGCCGTGGTGATCGATCTGCGCGGGGCGAGATTCCTGAGTCTGCGCGCGGCCGTGCGGCTCGGTGCGCTGCGGGGCGAGGGGTCGGGTCATCCGGATCTGCGCATCGTCGCGGGCGGAGCGGGAGTCGAGCGGGCACTCGAAGTGACCGGCGTGCGGTCGCTGTTCGCCCGCTATCCGTCCATGCGCACGGCCTTGGACGCCTGAGCCGGAGGCCGCCGACACGAAGCCCGTGCTCGCCGGTGTGACCCCGTCCGATCCGGTCACACCGGGCGCACCGGCATCGGATACTTCAGCAGTGAGTGAGAGCAGGTCGGTCCAGCCGGAGAACGCCATCGCGCTGGATCGGGTGATCGGTACCGGAACGCCGCAAAGTGTCGGCAGCTTCCGTTTCTGGTTCGCCGACCAACGGTGGGAATGGTCGGGCGAGGTCGCATCGATGCACGGCTACGCACCGGGGGCGGTGACCCCGACGACGGAGTTGTTGCTGGCGCACAAACACCCCGACGATCGCGAAGCGGTGGCCAGCGCCTTGGCGCGGTCGATCGCCGACGCGGAACCGTTCTCCAGTCGCCACCGCATCATCGATACCGCGGGCGCCGTGCACCATGTGATCCTGGTCGCCGACCGGATGGTCGACGACGCGGGGCATGTGGTCGGCACCTCCGGCTACTACATCGATGTCACCGACACCCTCGCCGAGCATCGGCAGGAGACACTGCACGACGCGCTACCCGAGCTGTACGCGGCCCGCGCGGTGATCGAGCAGGCGAAGGGCGCGCTCATGCTGATCTATGGCGTCGGCCCCGAACAGGCGTTCCGGGTACTGAGCTGGCGATCGCAGGAAACGAACGTCAAACTGCGCAAACTGGCCGCGCGGCTGGTCGCGGATCTACCCGGCCTTGCCGGGGTCACGGTAAGGCTGCGAACCGAATTCGATCATCTGCTGCTCACCGCCCACGAGCGCATCGACGGCGACTGACCGGCGTTTCGATCCCGGCGCGGCGGGTACGTCCCCGAACGAGGAACGTGGCGATTTATTTCCGCTCCACAGTCCGTGGCGCCAGGGTGTGCGGTACGCAGGCCACAGTGGAGTGGCTGTGAGGACAAGGTGGTGATGGGCCAATGGGGGAGTCGACTTCCCGATCCTCGACCGACACGACGACGGTCGGTGTACGAGTGCCCGCCCGGCTGGAACAGTTGACCATGCTCCGCGCGCTCGCCGAGACGGTCGCTCTCATCGCGGACTTCGCCTTGGACGAGGTGACCGACATCCGGCTCGCGCTGGACGAGGTGGCGACCTCGCTCATCCTCGACGCCGCCCCCGGCTCGACGATCGACTGCGAGTTCACCTACGACGACGGCAAGATGTTCGTGCACGTCTCCTCGGTGGCGGTCACCGAGTCGGTGCTCGGATACGCCGGGCTCGGCTGGCACATCGTGCGCACGCTGACCGACTCGATCGCGGCCGCGCAGGGCTCCTACGACAGTGTGCTCGGCGGATATCCCACCGTGATCGACTTCAGCTGGGTACGAGGGGCCCCGAATGGCGGGTGAGCCGAGGTCGCGCGGGGACACCTACGACAACATCGAGCCGCTGTTCGAGAAGATCGCCGCGCTGGACCCGGGCGACGCGCGCCGCGAGACGCTGCGCCGGGAACTGATCGAACGATGCCTGCCGCTGGCCGAGCACATCGCCCGCAAGTTCGCGGGCCGTGGCGAGAACTTCGACGACCTGCTGCAAGTGGCCCGCCTCGGGTTGGTGCAGGCAGCCGACCGGTTCGACGTCACGCGCGGCTCGTCGTTCCTGTCCTTCGCCGTGCCGACGATCATGGGCGAGGTCCGGCGGCACTTCCGGGACAACACCTGGGCCGTGCGGGTGCCGCGCCGCACCAAGGAGATCCAGCTGAGCATCGGTCCGACCGTCGAAGCGCTGTCGCAGAAGCTGGGCCGGATGCCACGCGCCAGGGAGATCGCGGCGGAGCTGGACGTCGACCTGGTGGAGGTGACCCAAGCACTGATCGCGGGCAACGCCTACCAGTCCTCGTCCATCGACGCGGCCACCGGCGAGGACGCCGAGAGCGCCGCGCAGCCGCTGCTGGACAGCCTCGGCGCGGAGGAGCCCTCGTATCACCTGGTCGAGGACGTGATGGCGGTCGGGCCGCTGCTCGGCGAGCTTCCCGAGCGCGAGCGTCAGGTGCTGACCATGCGATTCTTCGAGTCTTTGACCCAGAACCAGATCGCCGAGCGGCTCGGGGTCTCCCAGATGCACGTCTCGCGCATTCTCTCCAGAACCCTGAGCGCGCTGCGCGAGCAGGCGCTGCGGGACTGAGCGCGGCCCGCTACACCGGATTCGGCGGCGCCGGGTCCGGTGACGGCCCCGGCAGACCGGGGTCCGGCGACGGGCGGCCCGGGTCCGGCGTCGGCGGGACCGGGTCGGGGCCGGGGCCGGGCGGCCGCGGCGCGGGACCGGGAACCGGCGGCAGGGGATGCGGATCGGGTTCCGGCGGAACGGGATTCGGCTCCGGAATGGGGTCGGGCTCGGGAATCGGCGGCACGGGATCCGGTTCCGGGATGGGCGGCACCGGGTCCGGCTCCGGCGTGGGCGGGACCGGATGCACCGCGCTGTCGGTGGACATGCGAACTCCTCCTCCTTCGGGCGACCGGCTGCGCGACCTCGGCGACCGCGCTCGACCGGCCGATCATCGGCCGGTTACCCACCGATCGCCGGGCCAACCGGTCCGCGCCCGGCGGCGGTCCGGCCGACCAGTTTGCCGATCGGACCCAACGGGTAGTCAGACAGGAACCGGACAACAGATGCCGATGGCTCGAGGAGCTCGTCATGACCGACCAGCGCCGCCCAGGCACCCGGAATCCGCGGTTCGGACCGGGTGGGCCGGGGGCGTCGACGCAGTCCCGAGGGATCTCCGTCACCAGGAACCACGACGTCATCCGCCGCTGGGCGGCCCAGCGCGGAGCGCGGCCCGCGACAGTGCCGGGCAGCGAGCAGGACGGGCGGCTGGGGGTGCTGCGATTCGACTTTCCCGGGTACGGGGGCGCCGTGCTGCGCCGGGTGGGATGGGACGAGTGGTTCGCGACGTTCGATGCCAGGAAACTTCGCTTCTGGTACCAGGAGCGCGACACCGACGATCCGCCGAGTAACTTCAACCGCTTGGAGCCGCCGCGATAGCCGGTCGGGCGCTGGGGTGGCCGTGATACCGGTCACGGACGGCTGGAGTGATCGTTCCATCGGAAGCGATGTGACGCAGGGCATGATCGCCCGGCGAGCCCCGTTGTCGCGCCTGCGGTTCTCTCCGTTGCGAGAAGAGCCGATTACGCCGTCGAAAATGGCTGTTACCGTGCGCCTTTCATGATCCGACTCGTTCTCTGGGTACTGCGGTGGCGCGCGGACGACAAACTTCGGTGCCGCCCCGCTGTTGCCGGAATCGGGCGGGTGTATAGCGTCGAGGGAACGACGACGAGGCCCCGCTTCGGTCTGCCGGATGTTTACCGGAGGGGCACCGGGGTACTCCCAGCCGAGCAAAGGTTGCTCGAAAAGCGGAAAGTCGCGTCGGTATGGGGATGCGGTCGTCCGCATCGTGACGCGCTTGCGCATGTCTGCAAGGGATAAGGTCTTGAGCGCAAACCTGATGATCGTGGAAGACGACGACCGGGTCCGTGGTGCGTTACGGCTCGCTATGGAGGACGAGGGATACGACGTCGACGAGGCGGAGGAAGCCGAGGACGCGCTCACTCATCTGCGCAGCAACGGTGTTCCCGATGTGATGATCGTCGATCTGATGCTCGGCGGCATGGACGGATTCGAATGTATCCGGGAGATCCGCCGCGACCACGACGTCCCGATCATCGTGGTCAGCGCCCGCGACGACACCCACGACGTGGTGGCCGCACTGGAGGCGGGCGCGGATGATTTCGTCACCAAGCCGTTCGAGATCAAGGAGATCACCGCGCGTATGCGCGCGGTGCGGCGCCGCGCCCGGCTGACCGCCGAGCGCGAGACGCCACAGGAGATGGTGCTCGACGCCGACGACACGGCTCCGCTCGTCCTCGCCAGGGACAGCGGGGTGGTGCGCCGCGGCGACGAGGAGATCCGGCTCACGCTCACCGAGTTCCGGCTGCTGTGTGAGCTGGCCGAGACGCCGGGTCGCGTGCTCAGCCGGACGGTGTTGCTCGAACGGGTATGGGACCGTGGCTTTTTCGGCGACGAGCGCATCGTGGACGTGCACATGCGCCGCTTGCGCACGAAGATCGAGCGGGACCCGTCCGATCCGCGCATCGTGGTGACGGTGCGCGGGCTCGGCTATCGGCTCGATGTGCGGCGCTGAGCGCTGCCTCGACGCCGAACGCTGGAATCCGAACGCCTGGAGCCTACGAGCCAGGGTGACCGCAGCCTTCGCGACCATCGCCGCACTGATGTCGCTGGTCCTGGTCGTTTCGGTCTTCGTGATCAGCCGCGGCTACCTGGAAGGGCAGCGAACGCACGCGGGCAGCGAATCGCCGGGCGACCTCAACGCGGATCTCGATCTGCTGCGCAACGTGCTCATCTGCTGCGCGGTCGTGGTCACCTCGATCGGCGCGGCCGTCGGCTGGTGGGCGAGCAGGCGGGTGCTGACACCGCTGCACCAGCTCGCGGGCACCGCGGCGCGGATCGCCTCCGGCGACCTCGATCAGCGGCTGCCCGCGACCGGGGACCAGGATCTGGCGATCACCGTCGAATCGTTCAACACCATGGTGGACTCGCTGCAACGACGCATCGAGCGCGAACACCGGCTCTTCGGTGACGTCAGCCACGAGCTGCGCACGCCGCTGACCACCCTGATGGCAGGCGTCGACGTGCTCAACCGGCACCGCGACGATCTGCCGGAACGTTCGCAGCGGGCGCTCGGCCTGGTCACCGCCGAGGTCGAGCACCTGCGCAAGCTGCTGGACGATCTGCTCGCCCTGGCGCGGGTGGAAGCGGGCATGCACCACGGCGACGCCGAGCCGCTGTCGGTGCGCGACCTGCTGGTCCACACCCTCGGCGACCGCCGTTACCCGGGTGAGCTGCTCACGGTGCGTCAGGACGTCACCGTGCGCGGCCGCAAGGTGGAGCTGGAACGCGCGGTGGCCAACCTGCTGCACAACGCCGACCGACACGGCGGCGGTGTGGTCGCGGTCACCGTCGACCGCGACGGCACCGACGCGGTGCTCACCGTCGACGACGCGGGCCCCGGCGTGCCCGCCGCCGATCGCGACCGCATCTTCGAACGATTCGCCACCGCCCGCAGCGGCCGCCGTTCACCGGACGGGACGGGGATCGGCTTGGCGCTGGTCGCCGAGACGGTCGCCACGCACGGTGGCCGGGTGCACTGCACCGACCGGCCCGGCGGCGGCGCGCGATTCGTCGTGCGGCTGCCCCGGCTCGGCGACATCCATCCGTAATACGACCGTAAAGAACTCGACAGGTTCACCTCAAAGTGGCTTCGCAAGCCTGAATAAGTAGTGCTGATCAGACGAGGGAGTTGTATGTCATCGCCAACCCTGTCCCCAGCGGAGATCGAGCGATCGCGGGTCGGTAACGCCGCGGCCGCTCTCCGGGCCACCCCGGCCCGGAACGAGGCCGGACCGGCCGTGGTCCTGCGCACGCCTCGCTTGGCCGACGGCGCGCAGATGTGGCGGATCGCGAAGGATTCCGCGGTGCTCGACGTCAATTCGAGCTACGCGTACCTGCTGTGGTGCCGGGACTTCGCCGGAAGCTCGGTGGTCGCCGAATCGGACGGCCGCGTCGTGGGATACGTGATCGGATTCGTCCGTCCGCAGGCGCCCGACACCGTCTTCGTCTGGCAGATCGCGGTGGACCGCGCGCAGCGCGGCCGCGGCATCGGCGCCCAGCTGCTCAACACGTTGCTCAACAGTGTTGCCGCTCAGGGTGTTTCGGTGCTCGAAACGACCATCTCGCCGGACAACGCCGGTTCCGTGGCGCTGTTCACGTCGGTGGCCGCGGCGCGCGGCGCCGACGTGCACAAGCGCCCCTTGTTCGACGCGGGCGTCTTTCCCGACAGCCACGCACCCGAAGACCTGTATCGCATAGCCCCGACCGCCCGCACCACCGAGGAGGATCACCGATGATCAACGCGGACACCACCGTTTTCGAAAGTCTGGAGTCGAACGTGCGCGGTTACTGCCGCGCCTGGCCCACCGTGTTCACCACCGCGAAGGGCAGCTGGCTGCGCGACGAGGAAGGCAAGGATTACCTGGACTTCTTCGCGGGCGCGGGCGCGCTGAACTACGGCCACAACAACGACGTGCTCAAGAGCGCGCTGCTGGACTACATCGCGAGTGACGGCATCACCCACGGCCTCGACATGTCGACCGGGGCCAAGCGAGAACTGCTGGAGACGCTGCGCGACACCCTCTTCACCCCGCGCGGCCTCGACTACAAGGTCCAGTTCCCCGGCCCTACCGGCGCGAACGCGGTGGAGGCCGCGCTCAAGCTGGCACGCAAGGTCACCGGGCGCGAGACCATCGTCAGCTTCACCAACGCGTTCCACGGCATGACCCTGGGCGCGCTGTCGGTCACCGGCAACGCCGCCAAGCGCGCCGGGGCCGGTGTGCCACTGGTGCACGCCGCGCACATGCCCTACGACGGCTACTTCGACGGCACCACCGCCGACTTCCAGTGGATGTCGAAGGTGCTCGACGACACCTCCTCCGGCTTCGACCGCCCCGCCGCGGTGATCGTGGAGACGGTGCAGGGCGAAGGCGGCGTCAACGTCGCCCGCGCCGAGTGGCTGCGCCACCTCGCCGGTCTGTGCGCCGAGCGCGAGATCCTGCTGATCGTCGACGACGTGCAGATGGGCTGCGGCCGCACCGGACCGTTCTTCTCCTTCGAGATCGCGGGCATCACGCCCGACATCGTGACGCTGTCGAAGTCGATCGGTGGTTACGGGCTTCCGATGGCTCTGGTGCTGTTCAAGCCGGAGTTGGACGAATGGTCGCCGGGCGAGCACAACGGAACCTTTCGCGGCAACAACCCCGCGTTCGTCACCGCGACGACCGCGCTGCGCCACTACTGGTCCGACGACGCTCTGCAGACGGCGACGCGGGCCAAGGGCGAGAAGATCGCGCGCACCCTGGGCGAAATGGCCGATCACTTCCCCGGTGTCTCGACCCGTGGACGCGGTCTGGTGCAAGGCGTGGTGTTCGACGATCCCTCGCAGGCAGGCAAGGTCTGCCAGATCGCGTTCGAACGCGGACTGCTGGTGGAGACCTCCGGCTCGACCGACGAGGTGGTGAAGTTGCTGCCGCCGTTGACGGTCACCGACGACGAACTCGACCAGGGCCTGCAGATCCTCACCGGCGCGGTCGATTCGGTGTGCGGCGGGATGGGGGCGATCGCATGATCGTGCGCAGCACCGCGGAGATCACCGGTACCGAGCGCGACGTGGCGGGCGAGGGCTGGCGTAGCAAGCGCATCGTCCTCGGCGGCGACGGCGTCGGCTTCTCCTTCCACGAAACCACCATCGACGCCGGGACGGTGCACGTGTTCCACTATGTGCACCATGTGGAGGCCGTATGGCTGGTCGAGGGCGAAGGCACGCTCACCGATCTGGACAACGACGTCACCTACGAACTCGGGCCCGGCTCGATGTATCTGCTCGACGGACACGAGCGGCACCGCTTGGAGGCGCGCACCAGGATGCGGATGATGTGCGTGTTCAACCCGCCGGTCACCGGGCAGGAGGTTCACGACAGCAACGGCGTCTACCCGCTGGTCCACGCGGCGATCGGAGGTTGAGCACACCCATGGTTCTGCAGCACATCGAAACACCGCCCGAGACGGCTCGCTACGATCGTTACCCGACCCGTCTCGGCGCGCCCGCTCCGCACCTGGAACGGGCCGACCCCGCGGTGTGGGGGGAGATCGAGAGCCAGGAGCTGGCGTCGTTCGACGCCGACGGGTTCGCCATCCTGGACCAGCTGCTCACGCCGACGGAAGTGGCCGAGTACAGCGAGGAGATCACCAGGCTGGCCAACGATCCCGCGCTGCGCGACGACGACCGTGTCATCGTGGAGAAGTCGTCGAACCGGGTGCGTTCGGTCTTCGAAGTGCACAAACTGAGCGAGGCGGTCGCCGAACTGGTGCGTCAGCCGCGGGTGCTCGGGCTGGCCGAGCAGGTGCTCGGGTCGCCGGTGTACGTGCACCAGAGCCGGGTGAACTACATGCCCGGCTTCCGCGGCACCGGTTTCTACTGGCACTCCGATTTCGAGACCTGGCACGCCGAGGACGGCATGCCCGCGCCGCGTGCGGTGAGTCTGTCGATCGCGCTGACCGACAACTATCCGATCAACGGCAGTCTCATGGTGATGCCGGGCTCGCACCACACCTTCGTGCCGTGCCTGGGCAGCACTCCGGCCGAGCACTACCGGGAATCGTTGCAGGAGCAGGAGATCGGCGTGCCGACGACCGACGACGTCACCGCGCTCGCGAACCGGTACGGGATCAGTCAGTTCACCGGCCGGGCCGGCTCGGCGCTGTTGTTCGACTCCAACCTGATGCACGGGTCGTCGAACAACATCACGCCGTTCCCGCGCTCGAACATCTTCGTGGTGTTCAACAGCGTGCACAACACGCTGGTCGAGCCGTTCGCCGCGCCCGCGCCGCGACCGGAGTACATCGGCAGCCGCGACTTCACGCCGCTGTCGGCCTGATCTCGGCGACCGCCCCGCGCGTGCGGCTCGCTCCCTCCCAGGGGCGGGCCGCACGCGCGGGGCGTTTCGCGTGTTCCCCGTGTCAGGCGAGCCGCCGGATCGCTTCCGGACCGAGGTCGGCGATCGTCGGGTAACCGTCCACTGCCATCAGCAGATCGGCCTCGGCGAGCAGCGAACGCACCACGTGCACGAGCCCGTCGACGCCTCCGAGGGCGAGGCCGTAGGGGTAGGGGCGGCCGAGGCCGACGGCCGTGGCGCCGAGCGCCAGCGCTTTGACGATGTCGGCCCCGGTGCGGACGCCGGAGTCGAACAGCACCGGAAGGCCGTCGGCGGCCGCCACCACTTCCGGCAGATGCTCGATCGCCGGAATGCCACCGTTGGCCTGCCTGCCACCGTGATTGGAGCAGTAGACGCCGTCGACCCCCGCGTCCTTGGCGCGCCGCGCGTCGTCGGGGTGGCAGATGCCCTTGAGGACGAGCGGCAGGTCGGTCAGCGAGCGGAGCCACGCCAGGTCGTCCCAGGTCAACGGATTGCCGAAGAGCGAGATCCAGGTCAGGATGGCGGTCTTCGGGTCCTGTTCGGGCGGGCTGGGCAGCAGGGCGCGGAAGACCGGATCGCTGAAATAGTTGGCCAGGCAGTGGCCGCGCAGCTGCGGGAAGTTGGACACCGACAGGTCGCGCGGGCGCCAGCCCGGCACCCAGGTGTCCAGGGTGACCACGATGGCCTTGAATCCCGCCGCCTCCGCCCGTCGGACCAGGCTCTGCGCGAGGTCTCGATCGGTGGGGGTGTAGAGCTGGAACATGCCGGGGGTGTCGCCGAACTCCGCCGCGACCTGCTCGAGCGGATCGACGGTGAGGGTGGAGGCGATCATCGGCACGCCGGTGCGCGCCGCGGCCTTGGCGGTGGCGATGTCGCCGTGCCCGTCCTGAGCGCACAGTCCGATCACCCCGACCGGGGCCAGGAAGATCGGCGTCGGCAGCGTCATGCCGAACAGTTCGATCGAGAGGTCGCGTGTCTTGCTCGCGCGCAGCATGCGGGGGATCAGGCCCAGTTTCTCGAACGCCGTCACATTGGCACGCTGGGTGAGTTCGTCGCCTGCTCCGCCCGCGACATACGACCAGATGCCCGGTGGCAGCGCCGCCTGTGCCTTGGCTTCCAGGTCGGCATACGTCATCGGGAAATCGGGCAGCACGCCCCCGAGGCCTTGGAAGTAGATCTCGTTCTGGTAGTCGCCGAAGTTGGTCACGCTGCTCCTGTCCACGTCTCGATGCATGAATGTATCCGATACGTTCCTGTAGCGGGTTGGTTCTCCTCAGGCGGACAACGCGCGGAACAGTGCGAGCCAGCGATCCGGGGAGACCAGCCCGACCGGCCGATCGAGCGGTATCCCGGCCGCCCCGCAGGCGCTGCGCACCGCACGCGCGGGAAACTGCCGCCGCAAGGACGCGGCCACGCTTCCTCCGACTCCGGAGAATCCCAGCTCGACGAGTTCGCGGTACGCGGCGAGTTGGTCGCATGGCAGCAGCGGGGCGGGCCGGGCGCGCAACCGCAGGACGGCGGCATCGACTCCGGGGACCGGGTGGAAGCTGCGCCTGCCGACGCGCGCGCCCAGTTCGATCGCCGTCGTGGGCCAGTGGACCACGGTGAGCTTGGTCCACCGGCCGTAGTCACCGGAGTGCTTGCGGGCGAATTCGAGCTGGGTGAGCAGGGTCGCGGAGGTGAGCCCGTCGGCGGCCAGGCACCAGCGCACGATGTCGGTGGTGACCGCGAACGGCACGTTGGCCACGACCGCGAACGGTTCCCGCGGCGGGCGTGCAGTGCGGAAATCCCTGTGATACAGGCGAATTCGTGGATCGTCCGCGTATCGGCGGCGCAGCAGCGCCACGTAGCGGTGATCCTTCTCGTAGGCGAGGACCCGGCTGCCGACGTCCAGCAAGTGCCGGGTCAGCATGCCGTCGCCTGGTCCGGCTTCGAGGACGAGGTCGCCGGCGGTGACGCCGGAGGCGCGCACGATCAGCCGGGCGGCGCGCGCGTCGGTGAGGAAATTCTGCGACAGCCGCTTGCGCGTAGTCGCCGGGTGACTCGCGCCGCCGTGGGCGCGCGAAAGGGAACGATGGCGGGACATGGGTGTCCTCCGAACGGAGTGGTCGAATCGGGAAGGTCGATTCGCCCGGACCCATGCCGGGGCACGAATCCGGCGACCGCTACCGGTCGCCGACGGGGATTCCGCTCGAACGGATCAGCAGATGATCGGAGCGCTACGGTGCATCGGCAGAGTCCGGGCCTCCGCACGCAGCCGGATGTGATACGCGCCGACCGCGTACGCTCCGTTCATCCCGGGACTGCCGCACATGTGCGGCACCGTATGACATCCGCGCGGTCGTCTGCCACTTCTTTTCGGAGGGGTCAGCGCGCCGACTGGCCCACAACGCCCCGGTCTTGCTGCTCGGCGGCGTAGACCCGCCAGGACTTGGCCTCCGCGTGCTTGCCGAGTTGGTCGAGCAGATCGGCGAGTTCGGCGATGGCGCGCGGCTCGCGACGGTCGGCGGCGGTGCGCCACCAGGATTCGGCCCCGACGGGGTCGCCGCGCCGTAGCCGCACCATGCCGAGTTCGTACGCGGCGCCCGCGTGCCCGGCGTCGGAGGCCTGCGTCCACAGTCCGCACGCCTGTTCTTCCTCGCCGCGGCGGTACATCGCGACGCCGAGTTCGTAGAGCGCGCCGCGGTACCCGGGGTCGCCCGACGTCTTGGACTCGCCGGTGCGCGTCGGCGCGGCGGGTCGTTCGGTGGGTTGCGGAATCCCTTCCACCGCCGACGCGGTGTCGGGGGCCCGGTTACTCGGCGCACTCTCCGTGGGGCTGCCGGGGGTGACCGCCGCGTCGAATTCACGGACAGGTTCCTCAGGGGATGGCGCCTGCGATACCTGGGCGCCGGCGGTGAGGTTCGATGCGCTCGGTGCGTGAGTCGGTTCCGCGGCCGCGGCGCCGGAATCCGCGGGCGGAGTCTGGGCGAGGGGCCGGGCGGGCGGGCCCGCGAGGTCGAATGCGCGATATGGCTCCGTCGTGGTGGGAGAGTTCACGACCTGCGCACTCGGCCCCGAGCGTGGAGTGTCCGCCGCAGGGGGAGTCGCGGCAGGGCCGGGAAGAGTTCGGGTAGCTTGCGGCCCTGCGGGAGCGGGCCCGGGAAGCGAAGGTTCTGCCTGCGGAGGGGCGTGCGTGCCGCCAGGGTCGAGCGCGCGGTACGGGTTCGCGGTCAAGGGGTTCGCGACGATCGGGCCGGATGCGGTGCTCGGGCCGTCCATCGCGAGCGGAGCGCTCGATGCGGGGGGTGCAGCGCCGACCAGCGGGCCGGTGCTGGAGCGCGCTGGGCCCACGGGTGGATACGTATGCGCGACCGGCGGTCCGAAGGTTCCGTACGAGTCCGCCGCCGCCGCGCTGCCGCCGGAGGATCCACCCGCGGTGGTGGCCGGACTCCGCCGCCCGCCGGGCCTTTCGGGCGCCGTCCCGGGGCGGGAATCGAGATGTTGTGCGCAGATCTCGGCCTGCGGCTGCGATCCGGGCGAGGCCAGCACGCCATTGGCTTCGGGTGCGATGTCACCGGCGAGGGAATTGTGCCCGCTGTGCGCGGCGCTGGTGACGAATTGCTCGGCGGGCGAACTCGGCGCCGCATGCGCGCTGTCCCGGGTTCGGGTGCCGGGAGCAGGATGCGGAGTTTCCGGAGTGGATCGCGCGGCCCGGGACGACTGCAAATTCACGAAGAGACTGCCCGCGCGGCGGGGCGGGGCGTGCTGCTGGGTCTTCCCCGGCCCGTCGCCGACAGCTGCGGCCGGATCGGCGGCGGGCCGTTCGGCGCGAGCCCTGGGTAGGCTCGCGGCGTCGATACGCGGAACCGGCATGGTCGGCAGGGTCGGCGGGCCCGCCGACGAGACCGCGTGCGGGATGGACGGGTTCGTGCCACTCGGAGCGGTCGCGGGCGGCTGCGGTGCGACGGGCGTGGGAGCGGTGGACAGCTCCACGACCAGGTTCGCGAAGTTGGGTGGCCCCTCGCCGATGCTGCACCACAACACGACGCGACCGTTGGGCCGGTGTTCGACGACGATGCCGTAGTTGCCCGCCCACGACTTCTGCGTGCCGAATTCGTCCACCCAGACCGGGGTCAGGGTCACCAGGGTCACCGGCGCGGTGGGCGTGACGTCGAAGCTGACCCCCGCGGCGAGCGCGTCGCTCCACGCGTCGACGCCGGCGAGTGAACGTCCGTGCAGGTCCAGATATCCGTCGACGACCGAGAGCCCCATGCCGAGCCCGCGCAGTCCGGCGGGCGGGGCGGCGGAGATCATCGTCAAGGTGACGGTGGTGGGGGCGGGGCCGACCTGCTCGGTGTACATCGGGTAGACCATGCTGCCGTGCCAGCGGATCGGATCCGCGCTCTGATAACGTGCGGCCAGCGGCAGCTCTTCGGGCGTATTCCGGGCAGCCCACGACGAATACCGCTCGTTCACTGTCGCGCGCCTGCCTTTCCACCCGATCCCTACCACCGCCCCCGCGCCGGGCAGCGGGGTATACCGTACTCGCCGCGAACCGGAACCGCGCCGCAATCCCGAGGCGGTGGGTAATGCCCCGAGCCCCAACGCTACCGGGGACTTCGCGCTATTTCCCAATGGTGCGCAGTGGGGCGCGGGCCGTCCGCGCGGAATCGAGCGGCGCGCGTCGTCCTTGGCCGGAGACAGGCCGTCGCGATGGCGACCGCATCGGCATTGCCCCTGCCCGGCGCTGCCGTCGTGTGCCCCACGGTGCACCGGTTCGGCAGGCCGAGTGGCGGGGTGCGCCATAGGCCTCGCATCGTCGTGCGGGACCGGAAGCGCCGCGCCGCGGGTGTTGGCCGCTTTGCCGGAACGCCGACCAGCCGACCAAGCGCTTGCTACGCTCGATCGATGATCTCCACGGTGGTCTGGGGAACCGGCAATGTCGGCCGGGCGTCCATTCGGGCCGTCGATGCTCACCCCGCGCTGCGATTGACCGGAGTGCTGGTGCACGACCCGGCGAAGATCGGGCGCGACGCGGGCGAACTCGGCGGACTCGAGCGGGAACTCGGTATCGCCGCCTGCGGCGATGTCGACGGAGTCCTCGCCGCGCGCCCGGACGCGGTGGTCTACGCGGCTTCCGGCGACATCCGGCCCGACGACGCGCTCGCCGATATCGTGCGGGCACTGCGGGCCGGCGCGGTGGTCGTCACCCCGGCCCTCTACGCTCTCTACGATCCGCGCAACGCACCGCCGCAGGTACGCGAGCCGGTGCTGGCGGCGATCGCCGAGGGCGGCGGCTCGCTGTTCGTCTCCGGCATCGATCCCGGCTGGGGCAACGACGTGCTGCCACTGCTGATCAGCGGGCTCGGCAGCACGGTGGAGACGATTCGCTGCCAGGAGATCTTCGACTACTCCACCTACGACCAGCCGGACTCGGTGCGCTATCTGGTCGGCATGGGCCAGCCGATGGACTATCAGCCGCCGATGCTCGCGCCGTCGGTGCCGACCATGGTGTGGGGCGGGCAGATCCGGCTGATGGCACGGGCGCTCGGCGCCGAACTCGACGAGATCCGCGAGACGCTCGACCGGCGCGCCCTGGACACCACGGTCACCACGGCCTCCATGGGGCAGTTCGCCGCAGGCACGCAAGGCGCCGTGCGATTCGAAGTGCAGGGCATCGTCGCGGGGCAGCCGCGGCTGATCGTCGAGCACGTCACCCGCATCCATCCCTCCTGCGCGCCGGACTGGCCCGCACCCGCCGACGGCGGCGCGGGGGCGCACCGGGTGATCATCGAGGGCCACCCGCGCATCGAGGTCACCGTCGAGGCGACCGACGAAGACGGCAACCGCTCCGCGGGCGGGAACGCCACGGCCGTCGGCCGCCTGGTCGGCGCCATCGACTGGCTGGTGGCGGCGCAACCAGGACTCTATGACGCGCTGGATGTCCCCCTGCGTCCCGCGGTCGGCAAACTCGGAAGGAAACATCCATGATCATCGACGTCCCCGCGGGCAAGGATCCGATCGGCTACGTCTGGGGCGAGATGGTGCCCGGCATCGGCGTCGCCGCCTCGAATTTCTCGCTGGCGGTGTACTCGCACAGCACGCTGGGCCTGCGCGAGTTCGAGGCGGCCCGGCTGCGTATCGCCCAGATCAACGGATGCCTGTTCTGCATGGACTGGCGCACCGAACGCGATGGGAGCAAGGTCGAGCCGGAATTCGCCGACGCCGTCACGAACTGGCGCACCACCGAAGCCTTCGACGAACGCACCCGGCTCGCCGCCGAATACGCCGAGCGATACGCCACCGATCATCACCACCTGGACGAGGAGTTCTGGCGCCGGATGCTCGCCCGCTACAGCCAGGCGGAAGTGGTCGAGCTGAGCATGTGCATCGGATCGTGGCTGGCGTTCGGCCGGCTCAACCATGTGCTCGGCCTGGACTCGGTGTGCGTGCTGCCGGGTCATTCCGGCGACCGTCGGAGCCGCTGAGCCGGGTGTCTCGACACCCATGCCGGCTGCCCGTCGACCAGGCCCAGCTCGAACTCCTCCGGAGCGTCGAGCACCGCGGCGAGCTGGCGAAGCGCTCGATCGGCGGAGATCTGCGCGGGAAAGCGGATGTACTCCAGGGTGGCTCCGGATATCCGGGCGCGGAATCCGTACCGGAATTCCACCTGCCCGGCGTAGGTCAGCGCGATGCGACCCTGCCAGTGGATGTCGTGCCTGCCGTCGGGGCGCCGGGTGAACGACACTTCCTGGTCGGCGACCGAGTCGTGCCCGAGCAGATAGATGTTGAACGCCAGGCCTTCGATGTCGTCGGCGTGCGCGAGGGGGAGCGGGTCGACCGTGAGGCACTGCGGCTGTTCGGATCTCAGCAGAAAGGGCCGGCCGGGCGCCGCGGCGCGCAACCCGGTGGCGTCGTCCTCGCCCCAGTAGGTGGACGAGAGCGTGCAGCTGTGATAGTTCTGCCAGACGATCGGCGACAACCAGTCCTCGCCGTCCTCCTCGCCGTGGTCGGGGTCGCGTTCGGCGTTGTACGCCGCGGAGCGCAGATGCAGATCGAACCACAGGCTACCGGCCTGGTCCATGCGGCCGGTCCACGCGAACTCCTCGATCGCGTGCCCTTCCGGCCACGGATTTCCCGGGAACACAATTCTCCCGGCGGGCGAAAATCGCACCAGGTCGGTCCTTTCCATGCCGACACACCCTAGCGACCGCGACCGACAAACTCGACACGCCGGAACGAGAAGGCCACCACCGGCCGGGTCACGCCTCAGGCGTTGGCCGGCGCCTCTTCCTCCGGCCGGCCCGCGGGCGGCTCGTCCACCGTCCGTTTCGGCCCGGTGAACCAGGTCCGGGCCGACACCAGCCACCAGATGCCGATCGCGCCCACCACGCCGACCAGTGCGATCGGCGCGTAATTCACTGTGTTCCAGGTGAACTCGCTGTGCCAGGGATAACCGCGGGCGTCGGTGGGCAGGATGAACAGAAAACTGATCAGCGCGATCCAGCCCAACGCGACCAGACCGACCGGGCGATACCAGGCCCCCAATCGCCATGGGCCGGTGCGGAATCGGCTCCCGTGCCGCTGCCGCAGCAGAATCGGAATGCCGTAGGCGATGTAGAGCCCGATGGTCGCGATCGAGGTCGCCGCGGCGTAGGCGGTCGGCGCGTCGGCCGCGGGCACCAGCATCGAGGGAATCAGCAGCAGGAACGCGAAGAACGAGATGAACAGCACCGCGTGCACGGGTACCTTGCGCGCGGAAAGCCGCGCCCAGTACCTCGAACCCGGTACCGCGCCGTCGCGCGCGAACGCGAACAGCATCCGGGACGCCGAGGTCACCGAGGCGTATCCGCAGAACAATTGCGCCACCGCCGCGATGATCAGCAGCAGACCCGACCAGAAGCCGTTCAGCGAGTTCTCCAGGATGTAGATCACGGGATAGCCGCTGTTCTGCGCGGGATCGAGCGCGGCGTCCAGATCCGGGATGGCGAACGTCACCGCCATGATGAGCAGGTATCCGGCAATCGCCGACACGACGATCGTGTTGATGATGCCTTTGGCCGCCATCCGGGACGCGTCGTGCGTTTCCTCCGACATGTGCGCGGAGGCGTCGTAGCCGGTGAACGTGTACTGCGCGTGCAGCAGGCCGAGCAGGAAGCTGAACGCCACCCCGCCGAATCCGATCGCGCTGTTGTCGACCGTCTCGGTGAAGACGAATCTGGCGCTTTGATGGTGCTCCGCTCCGAACCCGAGGACCACGACGAAGATCGCGACGCCGCCGACGTGCCACCACGCGGACACGTTGTTGATCACCGCCGACAGGTGCGGACCGATGACGTTCAAGACGGCGTGCAAGACCAGGATGGCGGCGAACACCAGGAAGATCGCCGTCCGGTCGGTGCCGATGTCGATTCCGACGACGTTCAGCACCACGGTGGTGAAGATGGCGGCGCCGTAATCGATCGCCGCGGTGACGGCGATCTGCCCGATCAGGTTGAACCATCCGGTGAACCAGCCCCACACCGGTCCGCCCAGTTCGGCGGCCCACCAGTACAGCCCGCCCGAGGTCGGATAGGCGGAGGCGAGTTCCGCCATGGCCAGCCCGACGAACAGCACCATGATCGAGACCAGCGGCCACCCCCAGGCCATGGTGATCGGGCCGCCGTTGGCCAGACCGATGCCGTAACTGGCCAATCCGCCGGTCAGGATGGACACGATCGTGAAGCTGATGGCGAAATTCGAGAAACCCGACCAGGACCTGGCCAGTTCTTGTTTGTAGCCCAGTTCGGCGAGCCGACGTTCGTCGTCGGAAGGGGTTCGGGTTTCGGTCATGTCGTGCTCCCGGGTGAAAACGCTGCCCTCATACCGCGTCTGCCAGAAGATCAGTGTGAAGTACCGATCGGTCACCCGCAGCGCAACCAGCGAATTCGCGGCGGCGCCCGGCCCACGGGCCCGCTCGGGGCGCGCTGAACGTAGCGTTTAGCCATGAGTGAGCGACTGGTGGTCATCGGCGGTGACGCGACCGGAATGTCGGCGGCCTCGCAGGCGCGCCGGATGAAGGACCCGAGCGCGCTGGACATCGTGGTCTTCGAACGCGGCGGGTTCACCTCCTACTCGGCCTGCGGCATTCCGTACTGGGTCGGCGGTCACGTCGCCGACCGGGACGCGCTGATCGCCCGCACGCCCGAAGAACATCGCGCCCGAGAGATCGACCTGCGGTTGCGCACCGAGGTGACCGAGGTGGATGTCGACCGGGCGCGCGTGCGCCACCGTGACCGCGAAACCGGCGATTCGGCATGGATGTCCTACGACCACCTCGTCCTCGCCACCGGAGCCCGCCCGATCCGGCCCGCGCTGCCCGGCATCGACGCGGACGGTGTGCACGGCGTGCAGACCCTCGACGACGGGCAAGCGCTGCTCGACACGCTGGAACGGACGCGCGGCAACCGGGCCGTCGTGGTGGGGGCCGGTTACATCGGGGTGGAGATGGCCGAGGCCCTCATCCGGCGCGGCTACGACGTCACGATGGTCAACCGCGGCCGCGAACCCATGTCGACGCTCGATTCCGACATGGGAGCCCTGGTGCGCGACGCGATGTGCGGCATGGGCATCAAGGTGGTCGGCGCGGCGGAGGTGACGCAGTTCCGTACCGATGACGACGGCCGGGTCGCCGCGGTCGTCACCGACACCGCCGAATACCCGGCGGATGTGGTGGTGCTCGGCATCGGCGTGCGCCCGGAGACCGCACTGGCCCGCGCCGCCGGTCTGCCGGTGGGGGAGTACGGCGGGCTGCGAACCGATCCCGCCATGCGGGTGCGCGGGCACGAGAACATCTGGGCGGGCGGCGATTGCGTCGAGGTGCTCGACCTGGTGTCCGGCCGCGAACGCCACATCCCGCTCGGCACCCATGCCAACAAGCACGGTCAGATCATCGGCGCGAACATCGGCGGTGGCTACGCGCTGTTTCCCGGCGTCGTCGGCACCGCGGTCAGCAAGGTCTGCGCGCTCGAGGTCGCCCGAACCGGCCTGCGCGAGAAGGACGCGCACGCGGCGGGCCTGCAATACGTGACCGTCACGATCGAATCCACCAGCCGCGCCGGCTACTATCCGGACGCGGCGCCGATGACGGTCAAGATGCTCGCCGAGCGGTTCACCGGACGCTTGCTCGGCACCCAGATCGTGGGACGCGAAGGCGCGGGCAAGCGCGTCGACATCGCTGCGGTCGCGCTGACCGCCCGGATGACCGTCGAGCAGATGACGATGCTCGACCTCGGTTACGCGCCGCCGTTCTCCCCGGTCTGGGACCCGGTGCTGGTGGCGGCGCGCAAGGCCGTCACCGCGGTGCGCGAGCGCGGGTAGCCCGCTCAGCCGAAGAGCTCCAGCAGCTCGGTCCTGCCGAACATCACCGCCGCGTCGCGGGCGCTCGGGGTGCCCGCGTCGGGGTCGGCCCCCGCCGCGGCGAGTTGCCGGACGATCTCGGTCTCGCCCTTGAACACCGCTCCGGCCAGCGGGGTCTGGCCTTTGTCGTTGGCGCGGTCCGGATCGGCCGACCGTTGCAGCAGCGCCGCGACGGCGTCGGCGTGCCCGTGGTAGGCGGCGAGCATGAGCAGGGTGTCGCCCGCGTCGTTGGTGAGGTCGACCGGCACGCCCGCGTCCACGTAGGCGGCCAACCTCGCGGTGTCGCCGCGGCGGGCGAAGTCGAACACCTTGGCGGCCAGTTCGAGCAGTTCGGGGTCGATCTCGTCGGCGCTCATCCGCTCACTCCTGTCCCGGCCGCGCGGTCAGCGCGCCGCCGCAGGCTTTCCCAGCTGTTCGCGCACGATACGCAGGTCCGCGGCGAACGCTTCGTAGGCGGCGGTCCGGTCGGGCGCGCGCAGCACCGAGGACGGGTGCACGGTGGCGATCGCACGGAACTGCGCCGTCTCGACGACCTCGCCGCGGCGTGTGCTGACCTTGAACGCGGGGCCGAGCACCGCCTGCGCGGCGATCGCGCCCAGACACACCACCAACCGCGGCCGCAGCAGAGCGAGTTCGGCGTCGAGCCAGGCCGAGCAGGCGACCACTTCGGTGCGGCCCGGTTGTTTGTGGATGCGCCGCTTGCCGCGCTCCACGAACTTGAAGTGTTTCACCGCGTTGGTCAGGTAGACCGCGTCGCGGTCGATGCCGACCTCCGCCAGCGCCCGATCGAGCAGCCGCCCCGCCGGGCCGACGAACGGCTGGCCCGCCACGTCCTCCTGATCGCCCGGCTGCTCGCCGATCAGCACCACCTCGGCGTCACCCGGCCCGGCGCCGAACACCGTCTGGGTGGCGTGGCGGTAGAGATCGCATCCGCGGCAGCCGCAGGCCGCCTGCCGCAACCGCGTGAGGTCCGCGTCCTCGGGGACGTACATCGCGGCGCCTGGCGCCTTCGTAGCCATGGGCCGACCTCCTCTGCCGCCTTGTGCTGGTGGCGGCTTACCCGTTTCCGCGACCCTCACGCGAGAGCCGCGAATCTGCCTCCCATGTGGTGAACGACCGGACCCGGGTCGGTATAGTCGCCGCGGATGAGTAGTGTCACCGCCACCGCCGGAACGCCGATATCCCAGAACCGTCGACTCGCGCGCGTGCTGCGCCCGGCGCCGGTCCTGGCGCTCGCGTTCTCCGCGTTCTGTCTGCTGACACCGGTCTGGCCGTTCCACAAGATCACCGGCGGGTTCATCGACCTGCAGGTGTATCGCCTCGGTGTGGATGCCATGCGGCACGGCGCCGACATGTACGGCCAACTGCCGCAGACCACCATCGGGGCGGGCCTGCCGTTCATCTACCCGCCCTTCGCGGCGCTCGCGCTCGGTCCCTTCGCGATGCTGCCGTGGGACGTCGCCGCGTTGAGCTTCTTCGTCTCGTCGGTGGCCGCCCTCGCGCTGACGCTGTATCTGGTGGCGCGGCGGGTGTGGCCGGAGGAGTCACAGCGGGGTCTGGCGCTTTGGGCCACCGCGTGCGCGACTCCGCTGGGGCTGCTGCTGGAGCCGATCCACTCCACGCTGGACTTCGGTCAGGTCAACCTGTTGCTGATGGCCCTGGTCGCCGCCGATTGCCTCACTCACAAGCCGCGCTGGCCCCGTGGCGTGCTGATCGGCGTGGCCGCCGCGATCAAGCTGACGCCCGCCGCGTTCGTGCTCTACTTCCTGGTCCGGCGGGACTACCGCGCGGCCGCGACCGCCGCGGTCACCGGCGCCGCCGCGACGGCGCTCGGCTTCGCGATCCTGCCGAAGGAGTCGGTGAAGTACTGGTTCGGCGGGCTGGGCAACGTGTCTGGGCTGAGCGGTTCGGCATTCCATACCAATCAGTCGATTCAAGCGGTGTTCGCTCGCTTCGAAGTACCCGAGCCCGCGTTCACCATCATCTGGCTGGTCCTCGGCGCCTTGCTGCTCGCGCTGGTCGTCACCGCCATGCGCCGCGCCGCCGACCTGCCCGCGCTCGCGCTGGCCCTCAACGCCGTCTTCACGCTGCTGGTATCGCCGATCTCCTGGTCGCACCACTGGGTGTGGATCGCGCCCGCGTTGTTCGCCGTGGTCGGTTACGCGTCCCGCCTGCCTGCGCGGCGGGCGATCGGATGGTGGGTGACCTTTGTGGTGACCGCCGCGGTGTTCGTCATCGGCCCGCACAACTGGCTGCCCGACGGCGAGCATCGGGAGACCGCGTGGACGCCATGGCAGCATTTCATCGGCAACACCTACGTCTGGTTCAGCGTGGTGCTCGTCGTGCTGTTCCTGGCCGCCGCCAGGCGGAACGTCACGGGCGTCGGCGATCTCTCGCCCGATGATCCGGTCCGCGCGTCCGAAGCCCTGTCGGCGCGCTGAGGATCGAGCGCCTCAGGCCGTACCGGGCGCGGAGGGTGCGACGAAGAGGAAGCTCTTCTCCTCGACGCGCTCTTTGATCCGCCACTGTCCGTCCACGCGGACGAACGTGTCCAGGTACCAGAGGCCGCACAGCATCATCGTCGGCGGGCCGTCGCCGCCGGAGACGAGCATCGGGTTGTGGCACATCGTGCGCCCGGTGGCGGTGTCGCCGTCGACTCGGGTGGACGAGTTGCTGATCAGATGTTGGAAGGCGGGGAAGTTCGGCAGGACCGAGGCCAGGAATCGCTTCGTCGCCGCCAGATCGCCCACCGAGCCGCCCATGGCCGAGTAGTCGATGTGCGCGTCGGGGGTGAAGATCTCGTCCAGCAGGTCCCACTGCCGGGTGTCGACCGCGTGCGAATAGCGCACCATCAGGTCTTCGATCTCGAGTCGATCCGAAATCTCCTGCAACGACAGCATGCCTGCCTCCGATCGACGTCGATGTCCCGGGTAGATGCCACCAGGTTTCGGCGTGCGAGGCAAGGTGGGTGTCGTCAGGCCTTGCGCGGCAGGATGTTCAGCACCAGTGTGAGCCCCGCCACGATGCTCAGGCAGGCAAGGAGGGTGGCGAGCGCCGATTGGGTGAGCGTGGCGATGCCGATCGAAAAGGCAAGGCACGTGGTCAAAGCGAGCGCGCCGGTTCCCGGTTCCACACCGGCGATGCGGGTTGGTCGGTAATCCGTCATAGCTATGAGATACCCACGGCGGTCCGTTACGAAACCGTGATGGACGGGAAAACTTCCGGCCAGGGTGTCCGCGCAGGTCGGCCCGCCGCGGCGCTCGGGCAGGATCGAGTCATGACCGTCGCCGTGCAGACCCTCCGCGCCGAGGACGATATTCGTTCCGCCAACGCCCTTTTCCGCACGGCCATGGTGGGCTTGCCGCCGCTGACGCCCACCGCCGAGCTGTCGGAGCCCGGCCGCACGCTGGGCGCTTACATCGATGGCGCACTGATCGGCACCGCGGAGTCGTATACCAGCTGGCTGGTCGTTCCCGGCGGCGCTCGCCTGCCCCATGCGGCGGTCACCCACGTCGGAGTGCTGCCGACGCACACCCGCCGCGGCGCGCTCACCGCGTTGCTGCGCCGTCAGCTCGCCGACATCGCCGAGCGGGGCGAAACGGTCGCCACGTTGCGTGCTTCGGAGGGCGGGATCTACGAACGGTTCGGCTACGGCATCGCCAGTTCGTTCGCGCGGGTGGAATTGCAGCGGCGTCGGGCCCGGCTGCGGGACACGGTGGCGCCGTGCGGTCCGGTGCGTTTCGTCGACGGCGCCGCCGCGTGGAAACTGCTCCCGCAGATCTACGCGACGGCAGGCGTCGCCTGGACCGGCGCGGTCGATCGCCCCGAATACTGGTGGCGGTTGCAGGAATTGCTGAGCACGGAGCCGAGTTACTGCCTGGTCCACGGCCCGGCGGGCGCCGAGGACGGGTTCGTCCGGTACCAGCCGGTCGATCCGAGGAGCTGGCTGTCCCGCACGGAAAAGCAAGTGGTGGTCAACGATTTCGTCGCGACGACGCCGATGGCGTATCGCGGCTTGATCCGCGGGTTGCTCTCGATCGACCTGGTCGACACCTTCGTGTTCCCGTTCGTCGCCTTGGACAGCCCGCTGCGGCACCTGCTCACCGACGAACGCGCGCTGCGCGTGGTGTCGACCAGGGACGAGACCTGGTTGCGCCTGGTCGATGTGGGGCGAGCGCTGGCGGGGCGGGCCTTTCGCGAGGCCGCCGCGGTGGTGGTCGAGGTCGTGGACGCGATCTTGCCGTCGAACTCGGGCCGATACCGGATCGCGGGCGACGGTGTGCGGCGGGTACGGGAAAGCGCGGACGTCACGACGGGGGTGGCGGATCTCGCCGCGGTCTATCTGGGCGGAACCACCTGGCGTGATCTGGCCTTCGCCGGGCGGGTCGACGAGCATCGCCCCGGGGCGCTCGCGGACGCGGACGCGCTGTTCGCCATCGAGTCGTTGCCGTTCTCGGGAACCTTCTTCTGAGCGGGCGCCAGGCGTACAGTACGTACGTACGGTTTGGTAGCGAGTCTCGGAGTGGCCTATGTGGGATCCCCAGCAGTACCTCGCGTTCGACGATCACCGGTCCCGTCCGTTCTTCGACCTGCTGAGCCGGGTCACCGCGGCCGAACCCCGGGTGGTGGTGGATTTGGGCTGCGGCCCAGGGCATCTCACGGCGGTCCTGGCGCGGCGCTGGCCGGGGGCGCTCGTGCAGGCGCTGGACTCGTCGCCGGAGATGGTCGCCGCCGCACGAGAACGCGGCATCGATGCGACGCTCGGGGCGGTGCAGGACTGGCAGCCGAGCGCGCAGACCGATGTCGTGGTCTGCAACGCCGTCCTGCACTGGGTGCCCGGGCACGCGGAGCTGCTGTCGCGGTGGATGCGGCAGCTGCCCGCGGGGGCGTTCCTGGCCGTTCAGGTGCCCGGGAATTTCGACGCGCCCTCGCACCGGGCGATCCGTCAAGTGGCCGCCCGCGACGAGTGGCGCGACAGCCTCGCCCGAGCGGGCATCCTCGAGCCGAGGGCCGTGCTCGATCCCGCCGGATACGCCGACCTGCTCGCCGCCGCGGGCGGGACGGTCGACGCTTGGGAAACGACGTACCTGCAACGTTTGACGGGTGCGGATCCGGTGCTCGAATGGGTCACGGGCACGGCATTGCGACCGGTGCGTGACGCCCTCGACGACGCGCAGTGGCAGGAATTCACGGCGCAGCTGGCGCCCCTGTTGCGCGGCGCCTATCCGCGGCGAGCCGACGGCGCCACCTGGCTGCCCTTCCGGCGCGTCTTCGCCGTCGCCAGGAAGCGGTAGTCTCGGCGCTCACCGGTCTTCCTCGTGTGCCGTCGAAAGCAGCCGGTCGACTCGCCTGCGCAGCTCGCTGGTCACGGCGGGCACGCCGACCGACGGGAGCTCGGCGGCCACATTGGCGGCGAGCACGCGCAATTTGGTGTTGGTCTCCTGAGAGCGCACGCGCAAGATGGCGAACGCTTCGTCGGCGTCGAGACCGTAGACCAGCATGACCGCGCCTTTGGCTTGTTCGATCACCGCCCGCGCGGCCACCGGGTCGAGGTCACCGCCCGCCGTACCCTCACCGATGTAGCTCACATGCACGCACTACCCGCCCGTGGCGGTCTGACACGGCGACGCGCGCAGGAACGATGGCAGCGCGGTGATCTCGGCCAGGCGGGGGGTTGACGCGAGCCGCGCGGATCGCGATACTTCGAACGTCATAGCGATTGCGTATAACTTTCCCTGCGGATACGCGACGGAGACAGATCAATGACGATCCATGCGGCAGTCGAAGCGCTTCTCCTGGCTCAGGTGGACGACCCGGTCCCCGAGGCCCCTCCGAACTCGGAAAAAATCCTCCAACTGTTCCGGTATTTCACGTGGTTCGTGATTCTCTCCGGAGTTGCCGGAATCGCCTACGCCGGTGGGAAATTCGCTTGGGAAAAATGGAACGGCGGTCCACTGGCGTCGGCGAAGATGGTCGCCGGCGGCATGCTCGGCGGCGTCATCGCCACCAGCGCCGGGACGATCATGAACGCTTTGATCGGTTGAATCGGACGGCCGGCGCGGCGGAGCGCGGAACACGCACTCCGCCCGCCGGTCGGCCGAAGCGGGCCGCCGCGGTCAGTCGGTGACCTCCAATTCGACCAATTGGCCCGGCGTAAAGGATTTTTCGCGCCGGTTGGTTTCCACGCCGAAGACCGCGACCACGAGGTCACCGCCCGGCTGGACCACTCCTGCTTGGGTGAGCGTGCCGTATCCCACGACGGATTCGCCGACATGATCGGCAAGTTCCACCGCGGGAATTCGAATCGTCCTGCTCACGGGGCACCTCTATCCAGTCGAAGTGTCAGTGGCTGCTGTGTCCTTGTTCGCAGGACTCGATCCTAATACCGGGAAAAGCGGTGCAGCACCCTCTGCCGCCGCTGATTCACCACGCGGCCGGCGCATGGCGGCGAATCGCGCCGTCAGGGCGGATTTCCGTGCGCCATAACGATTTACCTGCGGTCTCCACCGGTTCGTGACCGGTACGAGCGCTGCGGCGATCTCGGGCGCTTCCGGTCACAGCTGTGCCGGATACTTGTGATCGAGCCATTCCCGGAACGTCGGCCCGGCGAGGATCGCTTCCGGCCCGGGCAGGAGCGCGCCGGTGGCCTGCAATTCGTGATCCGGGTCGTCGGTGTCGATGATCTCCTCCACCCGAGCCGGTTCCCCTCGTCGCGCGGCCGACTCGGCGGCGGCCGCGGCCAGGCTCAACTCCTGCGGTCCCGCGATCTCGGTCCGCTCGGGCGCGGCGTCCGCCACGGCCAGCTGCGCCAGGTGCTCGGCGACGGTTCGGGCGGCGACCAGCTGAGCGAGGTACTTCGGGACGTAGGCCGTGTCACC
The DNA here is from genome assembly GCF_001612785.1 of Nocardia beijingensis NBRC 16342. Lineage (GTDB taxonomy): Bacteria > Actinomycetota > Actinomycetes > Mycobacteriales > Mycobacteriaceae > Nocardia > Nocardia beijingensis. The sequence goes on along the minus strand of NZ_BDBC01000012.1, from coordinate 62,429 downwards.
GCGAGTGGTCCAGTCCAGCATCATCTCGGTGAACTCGTGGAACTGGGCGGCCCGCAGGATTCGCACCGGGACCGGGCCTTCCAGGTAGGCGTGCTCGTGGGCCGATTTGCCTGCGTAATGCCCCGCCGTGAATCGATCGATCCCGATGATCGACACGAGCACGATCCGCCGCACGCCGGCCGCGGCGGCCTCGCGTTGCACGTTCCCCGCGACGGTCCGGAAGAAGTCGGTCACCGCCTCGGTCTCGGTGGTCGCCGCGTTGACCGCGTCCACCACGACGTCCACTCCGCCCAACGCCCCCGCCAAGCCGTTTCCGGTATGGACGTCCACCCCCGCGGATCGGCTGATCCCGACGACCTCATGGCCCTGGGCCTCCAGTACGTCGGTCACTTCGCGACCGATACGCCCGCCCGCTCCGACAACAGCTATCCGCATGACGACCTCCTGTGAGTCACTGGTTCGGTGAGTGGACGAAGCGGCGACCACGGGTGTGACACAGGAAAGTCGGTGGTGAGGGTGCCGCCGCAACGGTCGATCCACGTGCGGCGGCAACTATGGTGCTCTGCCTCCCTTACGTCGGTGTGCGCGAGACGCGGCGGAATGCCTTGCGCGCCGCCGATCGGCGGAACCGGCGAAGGCTTCCGGTCGGAATGCGACCCGCCGGAACGCGGCTCGGCCGCACAGCAGGTGTGCTCAGATGCACCAGACGGCGCTGCCGAGCGGAATGCAGAGCACTACGGAGCCCCACACCGGCGTCGCAGTGTTCGACGGTGTCGTTTCGGCGGAGGCCGCGGGCGCGGCGATGACGCCAAGGGAGGCGGCCATTGCGGTCGCGGCGACGAATTTCGTGATTCTGGTGGACATTGCGCATCCTTCGACTCGAATGAAACCTAACTCTGACTCACGGATTTCATGCTTCACCCATAGGCGGGTGAGCACCAGGCAAGGAAACGTCAAGTTCCCCGGCGGTACGTCACAGGAAGATCACCGATGGTGCTATTTTCGGGGTAGCCGCAGCCGATTCGGCCGGATAACGTACCGGCAGATTTCTTTCTGCCCTATAAATGCCCGTATCGCGCGCTTCGAAATGCGGTCGCGTCGCCTTTGCCCATTGGAGACCTGGCGGTCGTCGACCTTGTCGTACTGCGATCCGCTCGTCCCCGATCCCGGCGCCCCGGCGGGTGCTGTGTGATTGGTTCGGTGCGGCGTGACGGCGTTTGGTAACGGGGATCGTAACCGGAACTCGGACCGTTCCGGCGACCGCCACGCCGGATCTCTATTCGCGGACTTCCCACCGGCGGTGAGCCGGCTCCGAATTCGGACAGTGACGCGACCCTAAACTGAGGCAATGGTGCAGCCAACGCCCTGGCAGTCGGACGAAACGCGAGACGACCGCTCCGCCCAGCAGAACCGGGCGGCCAGTGGCGCCGTCGTGCCGGCGAAGGCGATTCTGGCCGCACTGCGCGGCCACTGGGGCTATGTGTGGGCCGCGGTCGGTGGCCTGGTGACGCTCGTGCTGCTGTTCCAGCCGTGGCTGACCGCCGCGGGCGCCGACGGCAAGGTCAGCACCAACGCGTTCGGCCGGATGGAGATCACCACGCGGTTCCTCAACGTCTGGTCGCGGTCGGCGCCGCCCGGCGCCAAGATCACCGGCTTCTGGGCACTGCTGGCCTGCGCCGCGATCATCATCGCGATCTTCGCGGTGCTGGTGAACCTGCGCCTGCGGCTCGTGGCGCTCGATCGGCTGGCGACGCTGGCCACGGTGGTCGCCGCGCTGTTCGTGGTGTCCACCGTGCTCTACATCAACAGCAAGGGCGCCGAGCTGAAGGCGATGGTCGGACGTAGGAACGATCTGGGCGGACAGATCGGATCGTTGATGAACTGGGCGTTCGGCAACGGCAGGCTCGTCGTGCCCGGCATCGGGCAGGTCGCCTACACCTCGGCGACGCTCACGCCGTGGGCGCTGATCGCGGGCGCGACTTCCCTGGGCTCGGCCGTCGCGGCCGTCACCCAGTGGGTCCGCAACCGATCGGGCAACCTGTTCCGTCTTCCGCTGCGTGTGCAGGTCGTGACGTCGGAGCAGCGCGCCGAATCCGAAGAAACGGAGCGGCCGTCGCCGTCCCCCGGCGAGCCCGGCTAGCTCCGCCCGAAGCACTCCATGTCACCGCGCCCAGGCGCGGACGAAGGCCCTTCCCCTCTTGCGCACGACCGGTTCGATCGGGTACGCCGGAGAGCAGGAGGTGTCCGATGCCGTTCGCACACCGGTCCCCGACGCGGACAGAAGAGGTCATCGTGCCGTCGGAGTACGCCCGGCTGGCCGGGGTGCTGGCTGTCCCGCCGGAGCGCACCGCGCTGATCGCCTTCGCGCACGGCAGCGGGAGCGGCAGGCGCAGTTCGCGAAACCGGTTCGTCGCCGAGGTCCTCAATCGGGCCGGTTTCGCGACGATGCTGGTCGACCTGCTGACCGTCGAGGAGGAAGGCGACCGCGGCCGCGTGTTCGACATCCCCTTGCTCGCGCATCGGCTGGTCGAGGCGACCCGCTGGCTGCGGACGCGGCCGGAGCTCGGTGGCCTGCCGACCGGATATTTCGGCGCCAGCACCGGCGCGGGCGCGGCGCTGTGGGCGGCGACCGAACCGGGCGCCGACATCGCGGCGGTCGTCTCCCGTGGCGGCCGTCCGGATCTGGCCGGTCCGAGGCTGGGCGGGGTACGCGCGCCGACCCTGCTCATCGTGGGTGGCAACGACAGATGGGTGCTGGAGATGAATAGGGAGGCCCAGCTACGGATGCCGTGTCCGAGCGAACTGGACATCGTTCCCGGCGCGACCCACCTGTTCGAGGAACCCGGTGCGCTCGAGCAGGTCGCCGACTCGGCGGCGCAGTGGTTCCACCGCCACCTCACCGTCGTGCGGCACTGAACACCTCGGGGAGATCATCGGTTCCTGGTGCCACACGGGTGCCGAAATCGCGGCTGATGTCCTCGAGCTTCGCGCAGAGCCAGCGGGTTTCGGCGTGCGGGGCCCACTCCAGGCGCATGTGCCGCACCTGCAGTGGAATCAACCGGACCTCCGCCGGGCTCCGATCGACCGACACGAGATACAGCGGATGCAGATCGGTGTGGTATCGCTCGTGGCCGCGGATGCCTTCGTAGTCGTCGATGACATCGCCGCACCCGTAGAGGATCGGTTTGCCGCGGTAGATCTCGATCGGACGCGGATGATGCGCGGAGTGCCCGTGCACCAGGTCGACTCCGGCGTCGATCAATCGGTGTGCGAACTGGGTTTCGGTGCGGGTGACCTCGTAACCCCAGTTCGGTCCCCAATGCACCGAAACGATGCCGATGTCGTTGTCGCGCTTGTGCGCCGCCACCTCGGCGGCGACATCGTCGGCGGCAGCGGCGCCGGGGGAGTAGCCCACTCGCCACAGCCCTGGCCGGTCGCGTCGAGCCGACCAGGATTCCGGGACGCCACTGGATCCGGCGGCGACCGAGACGATCACCACGCGGCGGCCGTCGGCGAGTTCCACCGTGGCGGGGGCACGCGCGTCTGCCAGGTCGGCGCCCGCTCCGGCGCGGCCGATATGGGCGGCGTCGAGCGCTTCGATGGTGTCGGCCAGTCCGGGCATCCCGAAATCGAGCACGTGATTGTTGGCCAGCGCGCAGACCACCGGTGCGATGGCGGTCAACGCGGGCAGGTTGTCCGGATGCATCCGGTAATGAATGCCCTTCGCGGGGGCGAACATCCCGTCGGCGGTGATCGACGTCTCCAGGTTGAGCAACCGCACCTCGGGGTCGAGCCGGGCGAGCAGCGGCAGGACATCGCCCCACACATGCCGGTATCCGACCGGGTGAGCGAACGCCCCGTGCGCGCGCTCGGCCAGCTCGACGTAGGTTCGCGCGTCGTGAACGTATCGTTCACGCAGCCTCGGGTCACCGGGATGCGGCAGGATCTGGTCCACACCCCGTCCCAGCATGACGTCGCCGCCGAGCAGCACCGTCGTCATGACACCATTGTCGATCATCGCGGTCTCGATGGGAACGCGGTGTGCGGGTCACGTGCCCGGTTGCCACGGCGGCCCGGCGACCGGGGTCACCTCCTGGACATCGAGAGCAGCTGTTGCGGATCGTCGGCGTAGACCGTGGCGATGACGTTCGCGCGGGCGGCGAGATCACGGGCCAGATCCCGGATCTCCTCCGACGCGGACGGATCCGCGTCGATCCCGGTCAGCAGATCGCGGGTGTGGATGGCCGTCGCCTGCGCGCAGCGCCGCAGCCGAGCTTTCGCGACGGTGTCGAGTGCGGCGGGGCTGAGATAGCGCTGAATGTGCTCGCCTCGGTCGGTGATCTCGTTGACGACCGATTCGGTCGCCGCGTCGGTGAGCCAGCGTTCCGCGTCGGCCGTGATCTCGAAGACCAGATCGTGATCGCGGATATCGGTGGGATTGGCGGACGTGGTCAGCAGGGCCATGCTCGCCCGACCGATCGCGAGGAAGCCGCTCATGGCGTGGGCGAGCTGGATATGCGGGTTTGCTGTCGGCAAGCCGTTGAGGCGTTGCCCGACGACGGTGACCCAGCAGGCGAGGTGTTCGGCTCCGGTGTCGATCGACGTCACTGTCGGCATAGCGCGACCATACGCCGTTACCCAGGTGAGACATATCAAGAAACGCTGAAAGTTCGCCAGATGTCGCGGATCGGGCGGGATCCGGCGTCCGCCGCCATCGGGATTCGCTTGCCGCGCTGCGGTAGGAGCGCTGGAAGCGACGTCTCGATCATCCCGTTCGCGTCGCCCGTAGAGGCGGGCCCCGGCGAATCGGAGGCGCGGCAAGCGTCGTGCCGCCAGGGGTCCGCTCGGGAGAGATGTCGACGCGGGCGCCGCCTTCTCCGGCGTTAACTGTGATTGTGCCGAGCCGTGTTCGCCGAAACGGCCTCAGCTGGCGTGTCCACCATCGCATTGCACGTGCAGCGGGTGTCCGACCGCATTGCGCACTCTTGCGCGCCGCTTGTGTTCGACAGATGGGCCCCGGGCTGTCGCCCTACGGAAGCCAGCGGCTAGCTATCGGTTGATACGACGCCCGAATCGGCGGGCTGGGATCGAAGGCCCGCTCAATTCGGGGGCCTGGCAGCACACTTCCCGCTAGTCGGAACTCGTCCTATGTTTTTAAAGAGGATAGTAGTACTCTAAACTATCTACCTGCAGTTTCACTATGTGAGATTCGGGCTTACTGCCCGTGATGTCCGAATCTATCCAGCGAGGGAGTGTCGCGTGCTGGAAATCGATCACTTCAGCCACGGATGGCTAACGCCCATCGTCGCCTATGTCATGTCGTTCACCGGATCATTGCTGGGACTCCGCTGCGTGGCCAGGTCGCGCACCGGTACCGCACGTGACGGCTGGCTGATCGCCGCGGCGATCGCGATCGGCGGCACCGGCATCTGGGTCATGCACTTCATCGCCATGCTCGGCTTCGCCATCGAGGGCGCGACAATCCGGTACGACGTTCCGCTCACTCTGATCAGCGCGTTGATCGCCATCACGGTCGTGTGGATCGGACTGCGCATCGCCCACCAGCGAGCGCTGGGGGCGGTGGGATTGCTGGCCGGCGGCGGCATCACCGGTCTCGGCGTCGGGGCGATGCACTACGCGGGCATGTACGCCATGAAATCCGACGCGACGATCGGCTACGACGGACGGATCGTCGCGCTGTCCATGGTGATCGCCGTGGTCGCGGCCACCGCCGCGTTGTGGTTCACGCTGCACACCCGCAGCACGGTCGTCACTGTGGGCGCGGCGCTGGTCATGGGTGTCGCGGTGTCCGGTATGCACTACACGGGCATGTTCGCGATGCACGTGCACGAGGCCGAGCACATGCACGCGCCCTCGGGGGCGGGCGCGACGCAGCTGCTCACCCCGCTGATCGTGAGCATCAGCCTGGTGACGGTGCTGCTACTGCTGCATCTGGGTGTCACCGAAGTCGACGACGAGAACACCTATGTTCCACAGGGCAGGCACGCGGCCAGTTACTGGCCGACCAGGGACTGAGCCGACGGCGCGCCGCCCCGCCTTCGATCGGGGACGACCGGAGCCGGACGACCTGGACGTTTTCGCCGCCGCCTGCCGGGTACGCGCGCCGAGAGCCGGTTCGTGCGGTGACCGGCCGCTCCCCGTCGAACCAGGAGGTGGCGATGCGCATCGGGTACAAACTGGCGGCCGAGGCATTCGGTCCGAACGAGCTTGTCCGGCAAGCGATTCGAGCGGAAGAGGCGGGGTTCGATTTCGTCGAGATCAGCGATCACTTCCATCCCTGGCTGGACAACCAGGGCCATTCGCCGTTCGCCTGGACCGTGCTCGGCACCATCGCGGCGAAGACCGAACGGATCGAACTGGCGACCGGCGTGACCTGCCCCATCCTGCGATACCACCCCGCGATCATCGCGCAGGCGGCGGCCACCCTGGCGATCTTGTCGGACAACCGCTTCACGCTCGGTGTCGGTTCGGGTGAACGCCTCAACGAGCATGTCGTCGGCCGGGAATTCCCGTCCGTGCGCATCCGGCATCGCATGCTGCGCGAGGCCATCGAGATCATCCGCTTGCTCTGGAGCGGCGGCTACCAGTCCTATGACGGAGAGTTCCTTTCCCTCTCGGAGGCTCGCGTCTTCGATCTGCCCGAGACGCTGCCGCCGATCGCCGTCGCAGGCGGCGGGCCGGACGCCGCCCGCATCGCCGCCGAACTCGGCGACGGCCTGTTCGCCACCGAGCCGGAGCCGGACATCGTCGAGTGCTATCGCGCGGCGGGCGGCGCGGGACCCCGGTACGCGGAAGTCGGCATGGCCTGGGCGCCCGACGAGGAGACGGCCGCGAAGGCCGCGCTCGACACGAGTCGCTGGGCCGTGACCGGATGGAAGGTGATGAGCGAGTTGCCGAACCCGGTCAATTTCGCCGCGGCGACCACCACCGTCCGGCTCGAGGACATCCTCGACAACTTCGCCTGTGGTCCGGACCCCGCCCGCTACCTCGACGCCGCCGAGCAATACGCCGAGGCCGGCTTCGACCATCTCGTGATGCAGAACGCCGGCCCCGACCCCGACGGGTTCTTCGACTTCTACCGCCGGGAACTCGACAAGCCGCTGCGCGCATTGACGCCGAGCGCCTGACGCCCGCGCCGGTACGAGATTCTCAGCTCGCGGCGAGCAGCAGCTTGCCGAGCAGCCGGACGAGCTGCGCACGCTCCTCCGGCTCGAGAACGGCGAAAGTGCGGCGCAGGTAGTCGGGCACCGTCTTCTCGGCACTCGCCAGCGCCTGCTGCCCGGCCTCGGTGATCGTCACCGCATAGGCCCGCCGGTCGGCGGGATCGCGTTCCCGCCGGACGTACCCCGCTGCCTCGAGGTCGTCGGCGATGCCGACCATCACGCTGCGGTCGATGCGCAGTGCCTCGCCGAGTACTCGCTGCGAGCGCGGGCCGACATCGGCCAGCATCTTCAGCACCAGATGCTGGCCGACGCCGAGGCCCTGCTGCTGCGCGTGCGTCTCGGCGGCGCGGGCGACGAGGGAGGAGACCCGGCACAGGGCGATGTCCGGGCGCTCTGTGGCGAGCCTCTGCAGGTACTCGCCCTGTGCGTGATCGGTCCTGCTCGGCATCGACGCAGCTTAGCAAATCGTCTGTCGGAAGATCGTTTGACGCCAGATCGAACAAACCGTACTGTCACAGATCATCTGTACACAGACTGTTTTCGAGAAGATGGATGGGCCCGATGTCGTTGCACCTTTCCGCGGACGAAGTTCTGTCCACGACGCGCGCTGTGCGCAAACGTCTCGACTTCACCCGGCCGGTGCCGCGCGGACTGATCGAGGAATGCGTCGATCTGGCGACCCAGGCGCCGACCGGGCGCAATCGTCAGCGCTGGCACTTCCTGGTCGTCACCGACGACGCGCGACGCGCGGTTGTCGCCGATATCTTCCGCCGCGCGGTGCACGTCGCGGGTGGACAGCCGCTCACGCCCGCCGACGTGCGGCGCATGTCCGCTCATCCCGCGTCCATGCGACGGATCGGTGAGGGCTTCCAGCACCTGTACGACAACATTCATCGGGTGCCGGCCTTCGTGATTCCCGCCGTGGAAGGCCGCACCGACCGCGCCGGGGTGCTGGAACAGTCGATGACCTGGGGCTCCATCCTTCCCGCGGTCTGGAGTTTCATGCTCGCCGCTCGTGCCCGTGGCCTCGGCACGGTGTGGACCACCGCGCACGCGCCGCTGGAGCGCGAACTCGCCGACGCGCTCGGCGTGCCCTACGAGAAGATCATGCTGGCGGCGTTCCTCCCGCTCGCCTTCACCATCGGCACCGACTTCCGTCCCGCGAAACGTGTTGCCCGCGAGCAGGTTCTGCACTGGAACGAATGGTGAGCACGGTCAGGTCCGTGGGGCGGCCGTCGCGCGGATCGTGGTGAACAGGCGCAGGCAGCGCTGGGTCATGTCGTCGGGCGTATGGCCGGGATGATCGCTCCACCAGGAGATGGTGGTGGACACGACGCTGAACCACAGCGCAAGCAGCAGTGAGTGATCGGCGGGGTCGGTGATGCCCGCATCGGCCAGAACTTCCGACACCCCGGCCGAGCCCATGCCGTTCAAGGCGTCCTGATAGTGCCGGGCCACCGCGAAGGCCGCACTCGCACGCGGCAGTGTGGGGTCGTAGACGATCTTCCAGTTCTGCGTGCGCCCGTCGAGCGCGCGGAAGATCCCGGTCAGTGTCGCCAGCGCACGGTCGTGTGCGCCGTGCGCTGACTGCGCTGCCGCGACCGCGTCCACCAGTCCCTTCCCGGCGCGGTGCACGCAAGCCGCGTGCAGACCGTCGCGTGAGCCGAAGTACGCGTACACGAGCGGCTTGGAAACACCTGCCGCCGAGGCGATCTCGGCGACCGAAGCCTTGGCGTAGCCGCGTTCGCCGAACTCGGTGGTCGCGATGTCGAGAATCTGCTCCTCCCTCCGCTCGCGCGGCACACCCTTGGTGCCCGGCCTGCTCACCGGTCCTCCCGCGCGGGCCGGTGAGCGACCGGGTCGATCAGCACGCCGGGATTGAGAATGTCCGCGGGGTCGAGCGCCGACTTGGCCGCCCGCAGCGCGGCGGCGAACGGGTCCGGGCGCTGGCGGTCGTACCACGGGCGGTGGTCGCGGCCGACGGCGTGATGGTGCGTGATGGTCGCGCCGTTGCTGTGCAGCGCCTCCGATACGGCGGTCTTGATCTCGTCCCATTGCTCGACGGTCCGCCCCCACCGGCCCGCGGCGTAGACGCCGAAGTACGGCGCGGGTCCGTCCGGGTAGACATGGGTGAACCGGCAGGTGGACACCCCGGTCACACCGGCGGATCGGAACGCGGACGTGGTCGCTTCCTGCACGGCCGCCCGCAGGGCGTCGAAACGGTCCCAGGTGCACGCTGTTTCGAAGGTCTCCACGATCATGGATTGCGCGGCGAGCGCGTCGCGCTGGTAGGGCATGCGCAGGAACGCCGAGCGCCAGGTGTCGGCCGCGCCCGTGCGGGCCGAGTCCTCCGCCGCATCGGTGGTGCGGACACCGTCCGGAACCTCGCCGCCGTGCTCGCGGCAGATCTGCACCGCGCGGCGCATCGGCTCGTCGACGGGATGGTCGGCGGACTCGAAGCCGAGGACGAGCACACCGCCCGCCGCGCCGGTGCCCGCGTTGAGGAACGCCTCCACCGGATCCAGCAGCCTGCAGTTCGCCGGGTACAACGCGGCCTGGGCGATGGCGCGCGTCGCGGCCACGGCCGCTGGGTAGTCGCCGAACATTACCGACGCCCCGGACCGCCAGCGCGGACGTTCCTGTACCCGCATCCACGCCTCGGTGATGACGCCGAGCGCGCCCTCCGAGCCGAGGAACAACCGATCGGGTGAGGGACCGGCCCCCGACGCGGGCAGCCTGCGGGATTCGCTGATCCCCGCGGGTGTGACCACCCGCATCGACTCGACCATGTCGTCGATGTGGGTGTAGACGGTCGCGTAGTGTCCGCCAGCCCTGGTGGCCAGCCAGCCACCGAGCGTGGAGAACTCGAACGACTGCGGAAAGTGCCGCAACGTCAGACCGTCCGGTCGCAAGGCCGCCTCCAGTGCAGGGCCGAGGATGCCCGCTTGGATCCGTGCCGCCCGGCTGGTGCGGTCGAGTTCGACGATCCGATTCAGGCGGCCGGTGTCCAGCGACACGGACCCGGCGTAGGCGTCGGCCTCGCGCGGTTCGACACCGCCCACCACCGACGTTCCACCGCCGAAGGGCACCACGGCGATGTCGGCGCTCGCGCACCAGTCCAGGATGTCGAGCACGTCTTGCTCGGTGCGTGGCCGCAACACCTGGTCGGGCACGTGGTCGACGCGGCCGAGCAGATTGCGCACCACATCGCGGAAGGCCTGGCCGTGGCCGTGCGCCACCCGATCGCCGAGTTCCTCGGAAGCCAGGGGAGCCAGAGCGTCCGGCACCCGGACGCGAGGTGCGGGGACGCGCAGCGACGTCAGATCCGGGGCCTCGTGCACGGCCAACTCGGCTCCCGGTAGGAGTGCCGCCACGCGTCGGGTGAGGTTCTCCCGCTCGGCGCCGGTCACCGCGTCTTCCCGGTTGCCCCATCCCCACCATGATCTCGTCGCCACCGCATCGCTCCTCGCCGAATTGACTCGAAGGTAAATTACCTGATGATCAATCAGCGGGGAATGCTCGAGCGCGATGTGGTCCGAGGTAGCGGCGGGTGTCTCGGACGCGGTTACGGGGCGAGGGCGTTGTTACGCGTGACGATCAACGGATCGATCGGCGTGAAGGGCAGGTCGGGAAGTTCGTCGAGCGCGACGCCGAATGTCGCGGCGAGCACTTTCCGGGAGTACGCGCTCATCGAGGCGCGGTAGCCGATGTCGGCGGGGGTGGGCTGGTCGAAGAAGATCAGCAAGTGGATCTCGGGGGAGTCGACGACTTCGATGTGGTGCGGGTAGGCGCGCGGAACGAAGTACACCTCGCCTTCCCGCACGGTGTAGGTGTCCAGGGTGCCGTCCGGATCCATGATCGTCATTCGCGCCGAGCCGCGATGGACGTAACCCATCTCCGCGGTCACGGGATGCCAATGCGGTTCGCGCATGCCGTCTTCGCGCACCCGTAGCGAATACATCGAGATATCGCGCAGTGCCGGCCAGAACTGGGCACGGGCGGTGCGCGCGGAACCGACCGGCGAGTCCACCGGCGCGGGCATCGCCTCGATCGCGAAGTGGTGCGGATCGCCGTAGTGGGCGGTGGGCGGGATGTCGGGCTCGCCCTCGCGTCGCACGACGAGCTTGGCGGTGGTGTCGCGCCGGATCTTCGCGAAGTCCGCGGCGGGCAGGTCGTAGGTGTTGCCGAGCACCGAATCGGTCATCGCGCCGAGGCTCGCGCCGAAGCCGAAGTCCTCCGGCCGTTCGTGGCGGAAGGCGAGGATGAACTCGGCCTCGGTATCGCCGACGTTCTCCACGTGGTGCAGCGCGCCGGAGTCGATGTGGAACATCTCGCCCGCACGCACCAGGAACGAGGAGAATCTGCTGCCGTCGTCCAGGACCGAGACCAGTGCCAGTCCCGCGGTGCAATAGGTGAGCTCGGTGGCGTTGGCGTGCCAGTGCGGTTCGCGGATCGCGCCCGGCGCGAGGGTGAGGCGTTTGATCGACAGCCCACTGAGGATCGGGAAGCTGTCGGCGGTGAGCCGGGTGAGCGAGCCGAGTTCGCTGCGGTGGATCTGCTCGCCCTCGCGCAGGGAGGCGACATGGATCGATGGTGTCTGCACGGTTGCTCCTCGCTCGCGGTCGAAGGATCGGTTTCGCGCGATCGCGCCGGTCTCGGCGTGCTGCGGCCCGGAGAACCGAGCCGGGCGCGGCACAGCACAAGCATCGGGTAGTGATTTTCGTCACAAAAGTTATGGCCGAATTCCGCTGCCCAAATGAATGTTTTTCACATCACACCATGTCATAGCCCAATACCGCCCCGGGTAATCCTGGGACCTTTCATAACCTCGGCGCGCCGATCGGATCGGTCTTCGCTAAGGTCCGTTCTGCACGCTCGGGTCATGGTTCACGCATTTGAAGCATCGCTTCTGGCTCCATAGCCAGAGCGGATGATGATCGACCAGAGAGTGAACTCGCCGCCGCATGACCCCGACACGCCGTTCCGCACGTCGCACTCAGCACCCCCGAGCACGCAATCTCCTGTTCCCGCAACTGCTTACCGCCGCGGTCGACACGGCGTTCGACGCGGCGGCTGTCCGGTACAATCCCACCGGCGAACCTGCCGATCAGCGTGAGCTCAGCTACCGGGAACTGGACGAGATGTCCTCGCGCTGGGCCCGCTACCTGATCGGGTTCGGCGTGGGGCCGGGAGACTTCGTCGCGGTGGCCGTCACCCGCTCGATCGAGTCGGTGCTCGCGGTGTGGGCGGTCGCGAAGACCGGCGCCGCCTACGTGCCCGTCGATCCCGCTTATCCGGCGGACCGGATCGCGTACATGCTCGCCGACTGCGGCGCGTGCATCGGCCTGACCACCTCGGCGCATCGCGCGACGCTCACCGCGCCCGGCATGACGTGGATCGAACTCGATGCCGAAACCCACCTGCGGAAAGCCGCCGCCGAACCCGGTCATGCGGTCTGCTACCTGGACCGGATCCGTCCCCTCACCGAGCAGCACCTCGCCTACCTGATCTACACCTCCGGCTCGACGGGCAAGCCGAAAGGCGTCGCGGTCACCCACGCCGGTCTGGCCGGGCTGGTCGAACACGAGATAGCCGCCCGCGCCGTGACCCGGGCATCGCGAGTCTCGCATCTGTGCAGCCCGAGCTTCGACTTCTCGGTGATCGAGATGCTGCTGGCCTTCTCGGCGGGCGCGACGCTGGTCGTGGCCCCGCCCACGGTGTTCGGCGGCGTCGAACTGGCGGATCTGCTGCGGCGCGAGCGGGTGACGCATCTGTGCATCACCCCGGGAGCACTGGAATCGATCGAACCGGCGGGGCTGGACGACCTGCGCGCCATTCTGTGCGGCGGGGAGCGCGTCGGACCCGAACTGGCCGCGCGGTGGGCGACCGGCGGCCGGTCCTTCTACATCGTCTACGGCCCGACCGAGACCACCATCTTCGCCACCGGCACCGAAGCGCTGGGTGCAGGCGGCGCGACCCATATCGGCACTCCGGTACCGGGCCTGGGCGTGCATGTGCTGGACAGCCGGCTGCGCATGGTGCCCACCGGCGTGATCGGCGAGCTGTATCTGTCCGGACCGGCGCTGGCGCAGGGCTACCTCGGACGCCCCGCGACGACCGCCGACAGGTTCGTCGCCAATCCGTTCGCCGCCTCGCCCGGCTCCCGTATGTATCGCACCGGCGATCTGGTGCGACGGAATGCGGCGGGACTCCTCGAACACCACGGAAGGGTGGACTTCCAGGTCAAGATCCGCGGACTGCGGATCGAGCTGGGCGAGATCGACAACGCGTTGACCGCCCACCCTGACGTCGACTATGCCGCGACCCTCGGCGCCACCCTGCCGTCCGGCAACACCGTGCTGGTCTCCTACGTACTACCGCGAGCGGAGGCCGCTCCCGACGGCCGTGGCCGGGTGGCGCTCGACACCGCCGAACTCTCCGATCTCCTCGCGAAAACCCTTCCGGCATATATGGTTCCGGCCGCGATCACGGTGCTCGACGAACTACCGCTCACGCCCGTCGGCAAGCTGGATCGGGCCGCGCTACCGGAGCCGGTGCTCACTACCCGGCAGTTCCGTGCGCCCGCGACGCCGACCGAGCAGGTGGTCGCCGACGTCTTCGCCGCCCTGCTCCTCCCGCCGGGTGGATCCGGCGCCGCCCGGGTCGGCGCGCACGACGATTTCTTCGAACTGGGTGGCAATTCGCTGCTCGCGACGCAAGCTGCGGCGCGCATCGGCGCCGCGCTCGGCGTCCGCGTTCCGGTCACGCTGCTGTTCGAGTTCTCGGTGGTGGCGAGACTGGCCGAACGCCTGAACGAACTCGGCCGAGCCGCCCATCCGGCGCCGCGACCGATGGCGCGACCGGAGCGGGTGCCGCTGTCCTACGCTCAGCGACGGATGTGGTTCCTGAATCGCTTCGATCCGGCCGGAGCGAGCAACAACATCCCCCTGGCGGTGCGGTTGAGCGGACAGTTGGACGTGGACGCGCTGCGGGCGGCGATCCGGGACCTGGTCGAGCGGCACGAGGTGCTGCGCACCAGCTATCCGGAGTACGACGGGGCGGGCACCCAGCGCGTGCACGCCATATCGGAGCCGGGCGCGGTACCCGAACTGACGGTGCTCGACGTCGGTGAAGCCGAGATACTCGAACGCACGGTGGCCGCGGTGGTCGACGGCTTCGACGTCACCGCCGCCCCGCCGATCCGGCTGCGTCTGCTCCGCTCGAGCGAGACCGAGCACGTGCTGGTCGGCGTGGTCCATCACATCGCCGCCGACGGTTCCTCGATGGGCCCGTTGACCGCCGACCTGATGAGTGCCTACTCGGCGCGGGCCGCGGGCCGCGCTCCGGATTGGCAGCCGCTGCCCGTGCAGTACGCGGACTACACGCTGTGGCAGCGGGAAACGCTCGGCGCGGAGAGCGACCCGGATTCGACCCTCGCCCGCCAGATCGGCTTCTGGCGAGAGCGGCTGGCGGACCTGCCCGAACGACTGGACCTGCCCGCCGACCGGCCGCGCCCCTCGGTGTTCTCCGGTCGCGGCGCCACGCACGAATTCAAGATCGACGCGACGGTGCACGCCGCGCTGCGCCGCCTGGCGCACCGCCACGACGCGACGCTGTTCATGGTGGCGCACGCCGCCTACGCGGTGCTGCTGGCCCGGCTGTCGAACACCCGCGACATCACCGTGGGCGCGCCGGTGGCCGGTCGCGGCGAGGCCACGGTGGACGGCCTGATCGGCATGTTCGTCAACACGCTGGCGCTGCGCACCGACATCGACCCCGGCCACACCTTCGCCGAGTTGCTCGAACAGGTGCGCGGCCGGGACATCGAGGCGTTCGGTCATGCCGACGTGCCGTTCGAGCGCCTGGTGGAGGTGCTGGACCCGGTGCGGTCGAGCGCGCATCACCCGCTGTTCCAGACCATGCTGACCTTCCAGAACTTCGCACCCGCGGCGCTGGAACTGCCCGGACTGCGTGTTTCGCCGGTGGATTTCGCGCTGCCGCTGGCGAAATTCGATCTCGAGCTGACCATGGTGCCGCACGAGGACGAGCGGACGCCGCTGGGCATCTCGGCGGCGTTCACCTATTCCGCCGACCTGTTCGACGAGGCCACGGTGGCGGCCTTCGCCCGGCGGCTGTGCGCGATCCTCGCGGCCGTCGCGGATTCGGCGGATCGGGTGATCGGGGAGATCGACCTGCTCGATGCCGTGGAGCGCGCCGCGATCCTGGCCGGATGGAACGACACCGGGCACCCGGTCGCCGCGGGCCTGGTGCTCGACGGGTACCGGCGGGCGGTGGCCCGGTATCCGGACGAGATCGCGGTCGTCCACGCGGACACCCGGCTGACCTACCGTGAGTTCGACCAGCGGGTGAACCGGATTGCCCGCGTGCTCGCCGACCACGGCGTCGGCGCCGAAACCGTGGTGGCGCTGGCGGTCCGGCGATCGCTGGACCTGGTGGTCGGCATGTACGCGATTCTCACCGCCGGTGGCGCGTACCTGCCGCTGGACCCCGATCACCCGGCCGAGCGGATCGCGCACGTGCTAGAACTCGCCCGGCCGGTCTGCGTGCTCACCAGGTCCGCCGACGCGATCCCGCTGCCCGACCAGGTCGCCGTCCTGTCTCTGGACGACCTGCGCGAGCATCAACGCTCGGGCGCTGCCATCGGCCCCGGCGAACTGTCGCGGCCGGTGCGGCCGCAGCACCCCGCCTATGTGATCTTCACATCCGGTTCGACCGGACGTCCGAAGGGCGTGGTGGTCTCGCACGCCGCGATCGACAACCAGATCGAGTGGATGCTGCACCGGTATCCCATGGGTCCGCACGACGTGTACCTGCAGAAGACCGCGGCCACCTTCGACGTCTCCTTGTGGGGCTACCTGATGCCGCTGCGCGCCGGCGCGAAACTCGTGCTCGCCGACCACGACGGGCACCGGGACGCGGCCTACCTCGCCGACACCATCGCCACCCACGGTGTCACGGTCACCGATTTCGTGCCATCGATGCTGACCGAGTTCGCCGCACACGCGACGGCGAAAAGCCTTGCGACACTGCGGGATCTGTTCGTCATCGGGGAAGTGCTCGCGCCGGAGACCGTCCGGGCGGTCCGCGCGGTCACCGGCGCGCGGGTGCACAATCTGTACGGCCCCACCGAGGCGGCGGTCTCGGTGACGTACTGGCCCGCCGACACGGGTGACGGCGTGACGGTGCCGATCGGCCTGCCGCAGTGGAACACCCAGGTGTACGTACTCGATTCGCGCCTGCGGCCGGTTCCGGCCGGGGTGCCGGGCGAGCTGTACCTGGCCGGGGACCAACTCGCCCGCGGTTACGTGCGGCAGGCGGCGCTCACCGCCGGTCGTTTCGTCGCCAACCCGTTCGACCGCGGGACGCGGATGTACCGCACCGGCGACCTGGCGGTCTGGCGTGCGCCCCGCGCGGACGAGCCGCAGCGCCTGGACTACCTCGGGCGCACCGACTTCCAGGTCAAATTCCGTGGCCAGCGCATCGAACTCGGTGAGATCGAGACCGCACTGCTGGCCCGGCCG
This sequence comes from Nocardia beijingensis NBRC 16342, assembly GCF_001612785.1. Taxonomy (GTDB): domain Bacteria; phylum Actinomycetota; class Actinomycetes; order Mycobacteriales; family Mycobacteriaceae; genus Nocardia; species Nocardia beijingensis. The sequence goes on along the minus strand of NZ_BDBC01000012.1, from coordinate 45,703 downwards.
TCGGTGAGCCAGGCGGTCGCGGCGGTGGTGCCCTCGCCGTCGGGCGACCGGCTGACCGCCTATGTGGTCGCGCGACCCGGGCAGGTCGTCGATCGCGGCGAACTGCTGGCCGGGATGTCGGCGGTCCTGCCCGCCTACATGATCCCGTCCGCGCTGGTGGAACTGACCGCGCTGCCGCTGAACGCGAGCGGGAAACTCGATCGCACGGCGCTGCCCGAGCCCGAGCTCGAGACCAGGGCGTTCCGGGCGGCGCGCACTCCCGGCGAACAAGCCGTCGCGCGGGTGTTCGCCGAGCTGCTCGGCGTCGAGCGAGTGGGCATCGATGACGACTTCTTCGCGCTCGGCGGCAATTCACTGCTGGCGACCAGGGCCGTCGCGCGGGTGAACGAGGCGCTCGGATCGCGGGTCACCGTGCGGGACCTGTTCGAGGCTCCCGTGGTGTGCGCACTCGCCGCGAAGGCGGCCGCCGGTGGGGCCTGCGCCGCTCGCGCACCCCTGACGCGATCGCCGCGGCCGGACCGGATTCCGCTGTCGCTCGCGCAGCAGCGGATGTGGTTGCTCAACCGGCTCGAACCGGACTCGCCCGCCTACAACATGCCCTTCGCCGTCCGGCTGATCGGCGCTCTCGACCTGCCCGCGCTGGGTGACGCGATCGCCGACGTGATCGAACGGCACGAGGTGCTGCGCACCCGATACCCGGTCGACGCCGACGGGCAGCCGTATCAAGAGGTCCTTCCGACCGGCGCGGTCCTTCCCGACGGCATCGCGATCGAGCACGGCGGCACCGATGTCGCGGCCATGGTGGCGGCGCTGATGTCCGCGGGCTTCGACGTGACCGCGGCCGCGCCCGTGCGGCTGCGACTGTTCACCTCGGGCGCGGACCACCTGCTCGTCATCGTGACCCACCACATCGCCGCGGACGGGTCCTCGCTCGCGCCGCTGGCCCGCGACCTGGCCACCGCCTACGCGGCCCGGCTCGGCGGCGGCACGCCCGGCTGGTCGCCCCTGCCGGTGCAGTACGCCGATTACGCGATCTGGCAGCATGCCACGATCGGCTCCGATGACGACGCGAATTCCGTCGCGGCGCACCAGCTCTCGTATTGGCGCGGGCAGCTGGCTGGGCTCGCCGGACCGCTGGAACTGCCTACCGACCGCCCGCGGCCGCCGGTGGCCTCGGCCCGCGGCGCGTCGACCGGCTGCACGATCCCGGCGCGGGTCACCGAGCGGCTGACCGAGATCGCGCGCGAGCACAACGCGACGCTGTTCATGGTGGTGCACGCGGCGCTCGCCACCCTGATCGGGCGACTGTGCGGCGGCACGGACGTCGTCATCGGAACCCCGGTGGCCGGGCGCGGCGAACGTGCGCTGGACGAACTGGTCGGGATGTTCGTCAACACGTTGGCGCTGCGCGTCGACGTCGAGCCCGCCATGACGTTCCACGATCTCGTCGAACAATCCCGGGCGGCGGCTCTCTCGGCCTTCGCCAACGCGGATGTTCCCTTCGAGCGAGTGGTCGAGGAGGCAGACCCCGCACGGACGGGAGCGCGCGCCTCGCTGTTCCCGGTGATGCTGTCGTTCCAGAACCTCGAGCAGCCCGCCTTGGAGTTGCCGGGCCTGACGGTGACCGCCGTCGACAACGGCGCGATCACGGCCAAATTCGACCTGCACGTGGTCGTCGAGCCACGGGTGTGCGGCGACGGCCGGACGGAAGCGGCGGTCACCTTCACCTACGCCACCGACCTGTTCGACGAGTCGACCGTCCGCGCCTTCGCTCGCCGCTTCGAGCGCATCGTGTCCGCGGTCGCCGACGATCCCTCGGCGCGCGTATGGGATATCGACATCCTCGACGAGAGCGAACGCCGCCCGGCGGTCTCGCGCTCGTCCGAGCCGCTGCTCGCGGTCGCCCCCACGACGACCCTGCCCGAGCTGATCGCCGAGCGGGCTCGGCGCAGGCCGGAGGCGGAGGCCGTCCGGTTCGGCGCCGCCACGCTGAGTTTCGGCGCGTTGCACCGGCAGGCCAATCGCGTCGCCCGCACGCTGATCGCGGCCGGGGCCGGACCGGAAACCGTTGTCGCCGTGGCGATCCCGCGCACCGAGGAACTCCCGGTCGCCCTGCTCGGCGTGCTGGCCGCCGGCGCCGCGTACCTGCCCGTCGACCTGAGCTATCCGGCGCAGCGGCTGGCCTTCGTGCTCGCCGACGCGGCGCCGGTGTGCGTGCTGACCACCGCCGCCGAGCGGTCCGCTCTCCCGGACACCGCACTGCCCACCGTCCTGCTCGAGCAGGCGGCGGAGTTCTCCGACGATCCGATCACCGACGCCGACCGCCTCGCGCCGCTGCTGCCGGACAACCTCGCCTACGTCATCTACACCTCCGGGTCGACGGGCGTGCCGAAGGGCGTCGGCGTGACGCACCGCAACGCGGTCCGGCTGTTCGCCGAGGCGCAGCCGCTGTTCGAATTCGGCGAGCGCGACGTCTGGACCTTGTTCCACTCCTTCGCGTTCGACTTCTCGGTGTGGGAGCTGTGGTGCGCGCTGGTGACCGGCGGCACCGTCGTCGTGGTCGACTACGCCACCTCGCGCTCCCCGGAACTATTGCGCGAGTTGCTGATTCGCGAGCGCGTGACGGTGCTGAACCAGACGCCGTCGGCGTTCTGCCAACTGATCGACGCCGATCTGGACGCCACGGCCGGATCCGGTGAGTTCGCGCTGCGGTACGTGATCTTCGGCGGTGAGGCGCTGGATCTGCGACAGCTGCGACGCTGGCGCGAGCGTCATCCGGGACCCGCGCCGCGCCTGGTCAACATGTACGGCATCACGGAGACCACCGTGCACGTCTCCTTCCTCGACGTCGGCGCGGATCTGATGGACAGTCCGGCGAGCCTGATCGGCCGCGCGCTGCCAGGGCTGGACACCCATGTGCTGGACATCCGCTTACGCCCGGCGCCGGCCGGGACTCCCGGCGAGATCTATGTCGCAGGCGATCAGCTCGCCCGCGGCTACACGGGACGGCCGGGACTCACCGCGACGCGCTTCGTGGCGAATCCGTTCGGGCCGCCGGGCGCACGGATGTACCGCTCGGGTGACCTCGCGCGCTGGGGCCGTTTCGGCGGCGAGGCCGGGCTCGCCTACGCCGGTCGCGGCGACCAGCAGGTGCAGTTGCGCGGATTCCGGATCGAACTCGGGGAGATCGAATCGGCGCTGGTGCGGTGCTCCGGCGTGCGTCAGGCCGTCGCGCTGGTCCGCACCGATCCCACGCTCGGTGACCAGCTCGTCGGCTACGTCCTGCCTGAGCCGGGTGCGCGGCCGGACCCGGCCCGGGTGCGCGAGCAGGTGGCCGAATACCTGACCGGCTACATGGTGCCCGCCGCGATCGTCGTGATCGACGCCGTGCCGTTGACACCCAACGGCAAGCTCGACAAGCGAGCGCTGCCCGCGCCGGTGTTCCGCGCGCGCGAGTTCCGCGCCCCCGTCACTCCCGTGGAAGCGACCGTCGCCGCCGCCTTCGCCGCGGTGCTCGGCGCCGAACGCTTCGGCATGGACGACAACTTCTTCGAACAGGGCGGCAACTCCCTGCTCGCCGCGAAGCTGACCGTTCGGCTGTCGTCCGCGCTCGGCACGCGGATTCCGGTGATGCGGGTGTTCACCGCGCCCACCCCCGCGGAACTGGTCGCCGACCTGGCGCGGCGGGCGAGCGGCGAAGTCGAGACCGAGGCGGCCTTCGACCCGCTGCTGCCGCTGCGACCGGGCGGTTCGGCCGCGCCGCTGTTCTGCGTGCATCCTGTGTCGGGAATCTCCTGGTCGTATGCGGGCCTCGCCGCCTACCTCGACCCGCAACGGCCGCTCTACGGCCTGCAGACTCCGGTGCTGGCGAACGACGAGGTGATGCCGGATTCGATCGAGGAATGGGCCCGCCGCTACATCGAGCTGATCCGCGCGAAACAACCGACGGGTCCTTATCACCTGCTCGGTTGGTCCTTCGGGGGCGTCATCGCGCACGAGATGGCGGTCCAGCTGCAACGCGACGGCGAGCAGGTCGCGCTGCTCGCGGTGATGGACAGCTATATGGTCGATCCGCCCGGCACGCCGCCGGGGGACGCGGGCCAGGTCCCGGTGGCCGAATTGATCGGTGGCCTGCTGGGTGAGCAGGCCGGCGACCTCGGCAATGTCGCGGATGTCGACTGGGCCGCGCTGCCGGAGAGGATGGCCGAACTACCGGAGCCGTTCGCGTCGTTCGGCTCCGACCGCGTCACCCGGATCCTCGACGCGGCCGTGCACTCCGTCGAGCTGCGCGGCGCCTACGATCCGCCGGTGTACCGGGGCGACGTCATCTACTTCACCGCCGCGCTCGACGATCCGACCGGTTGTGCCGGTGCGTCGCTCTGGAGTGAGATCGTCGACGGACGCGTGCACAATCACCCGGTGCCGACGACGCACTGGCGGATGACCGTGGCATCCGGTCTGGCCGAGATCGCCGCGGTGCTGACCCGCGCCTGGCAGGCGGGAGAGCCGGACGGGCCGGAGCCGGTCAGCCGGTGAACCAGCGGCGCAGTCTGCCCTCGGCCGCGGCGGCCTTCTCCCTGGCCAGTTCCGCCGACGGCGCGGTGAACGGCGCGACCGGCGCGGGACCGGAGAGGAAATCGGCCTCCACTTTGCCGACCAGCCCGCCGCCGAACTCGATGTGGCAGGTGCCCCGCCCGCGGTAGCGTTCCGGTGGAGCGAGGCCGTGCAACCGGGCCTCGATGCCCGCGGCGACCGTGCCCGCGGCGTCCTCGGCGAACACACCCGCCCGTGGGACCGGTGCGTCGGCGCAGTCACCGAGGGCGTAGACACCCGGATACGGCGTCTCGAGGGTGTGCGGGTCGACGGCGATCCAGCCGTCGGTCCCGCCCTCGGTGAGCCCCGATGCCGCGATGACCGCGGGCGCCCGGTGCTTCGGGATTCCGATGAACAGGTCGTAGGGCACGTCGCCGGTCGAGGTGAGCGCCATCTGCCGGGCCGGGTCGAGCCCGTGCACCGGACGCCCCGGCGCGTACGCGATGCCACGCCCGGCCAGCGCTTCGACGATCGCGGCGGACGTGTCCGCCGACACCGGGATCGGTGCGTCCATCGGGGTGAGGAATCGCATGTCGGTGCGGCTCCTGACCCCGCGCCGGGCGAGCGTCTCGTGCAGGAGCATCGCGCCTTCGTACGGCGCGGGCGGGCACTTGAACGGAACACCGAGCACCGCGAGGACCACGGCCCCGCCGTCGAAGCGCGCGAGGCGTTCGCGCAACCGGAGGGCGCCCTCGATCGAGTAGTACTCGTAGCCGTCTTCGGCGAAGCCTGGGGTCGCGCCGGGATCGTAGTCGGCGCCCAGCGCGACGACGAGGATGTCGGGGTCGTAGACGGCCTGATCGGTGCGGACCCGGCGGGTCTTCGGGTCGATCTCGGTGACCTCTTCCTGCCGGAATTCGACGCGCGGATGCGTGAAACGGGAGTACGGCACCCGGGCGGTCTCCGGCGACAGATCACGGAACAAAATGTCCAGTTTTGCGAAGCCGAAGGTGAACGAATCGTTCCGGTCGATGACGACGACACGCAAATCGTCGGCCGGCGAATCCGACAGACGGGTCGCCAGCTCCAGCCCTCCGAACCCCGCACCGAGAATGAGTACGGTTCGCATACGCCGATTCTTCTCCTGGTGACGCCGCCGAGTCGAGCGCTCGCGCGCTCGCGGGCGACCGAGGTCGCCGCGACGTCCCGCGCCGTGGCCGGAGTGCTCTGCATTCGGTGACCTTCGGCCATCATCTGCGCCCGCGCCGCGCGCGATGCTGGAAGGACCAAGCGACTCGAATGAGCATCCCGCATGACAGAATTACGCCCCCTCGATTCGGGCTTCATGGAACTAGAGGACGCCGACCGGCACATCAGTCTCGGCATCGGCGCCGTCGCGATCGTCGCCGGCGCCCCGCCGAGCCGGGCGGAGTTGAGCGCCCTGGTGGCACGGGGTGCGCAGCGGAACGCGCGCCTGCGCCAGAAGGTGCGTCGCGCGCCGCTGGACCTGACCGCGCCGGTGTGGGAGGACGACCCGGATTTCGATGTCGCGCACCACATCCGGTGGACCGCGCTGCCGACGCCGGGCGACGAGACCGCGCTGTGCGAACTGGTGGCCACGGAGCTGGAGGAGCGACTCGATCGCGATCATCCGCTGTGGCAGTGCGTCGTCGTCGAACACCTCGCGGGTGACCGGTGGGCACTGCTGGTCAAAGCGCATCACAGTCTGGTGGACGGCGTATCCGGGATCTCGGTGTTCCAGAGCCTCTGCGATGCCGTGACCGGGGAGCCGCGAGACACCGCCGAGCCGAAGGGGCAGCGTACCGGGGTGCGCTGGCCGGATCTGGTTCGCGGACTGTCGCGTCTGCCGGTCGCCGTGCCCCGTTCGGCGGCCGCCATGACGCGGGGCCTGGCTCCGCTGCTGTCCGCCATCGTGTCCCCCACCGTCGAGTGCTCCCTCAACGGCCCCATCGGACGCCAGCGCCGGTATGTCGTGGCCCGCGCCGCTCTGCCGGAGGTCCATGAGATCGGCGCGGCGTTCGGCGTCACGGTCAACGATGTCGTCCTGGCCGCGGTCGCCGCCGCTTATCGTGACCTGCTGATCGGCCGCGGCGAACGGCTGTCGCCGGACAAACTGCGTGTGCTCGTCCCGGTCTCGATGCGATCCGAACAGGCGAAATACACGCTGGACAACCGCGTTTCGGCGGTACTGCCGTTCCTGCCGATCGAAATCGCAGACCCGGTGGAGCGGCTGAGGGCGATCCGGGAGCGGATGAACCGGCACAAGTCGGGCGGCGAAGCGCAAGCGGAGGATTCGGTGCTCGCGTTGGCGGGTCTGCTGCCGTTCGCGCCCCTGGCCTGGACTCTCCGTCTGCTGGCGCGAATCCCGCAACGGACGGTCGGCGCGCTGGTGACGAATGTGCCCGGTCCGAAGGAAGAGCTGACCGTCCGTGGGCGGGTGGTCTCGGAACTGCTGCCCGCCATGCCGATCGCGATGCGGTTGCGCACCGCGATCGCCGTCCTCAGCTACGCGGGCCACCTGACCTTCGGCATCACCGGAGATTACGACACCGCGCCCGACATCGCCGTGCTCGCCGAAGGCATCGAGCAGGAGATCCGTCGATTGTGGGAGCGTGCGAGGCTCCGGCGGCCGTCCCGGCCGGAGGTGACCCGACCGTGACGCGCCCTTCCGGCGCGATTTCCCTGTCGCCGGGGTCGGCCGTGCGAAGAGGACGGATCGGGGACTTTCTGCCCTGTCCGGCAGGGGGACTCGGTGATGGTATGGGAGGCCGTGGTGGCGAGTGAAGACCGGAAAGCGAGGTCGTTGCCAGTGGATGCACGCGCGACGCGCCCCGGCGCGAGATCATGATCGCCTCGAACGGCCGTGTCACCGACAGCGGCGCGCAGGGCCGCACGATGGTCGAGATCGACCGCGAGGAGGCGCTGCGGTTGCTGGCCGGCGTCGCCTACGGACGCGTGGTGTACACCCGCGACGCGCTGCCCGCGATCCGTCCGGTCAACCATTTCGTCGACGGCGGTGTGGTCATCGTGCGAACCCGGGTCACTTCGCGGCTCACCGACACCGTCCGTGCCGATCCCTCGGTCGTCGTGGCCTACGAGGCCGACGACATCGACGCGGTGACTCATGCGGGCTGGTCGGTCGTGGTGACCGGTCTCGCCCGGACGGTGACCGATCCGGAACGAATCGCCCGCTATACGCGGCTGCTTCGCCCGTGGGCCGACGGGGTCATGGACACCGTCATCGCCATCGAACCCACGATCGTGACGGGAGTCAGGCTGGTCGGCGAGCAGGACTAGCCTGTTCCGCTCCGGCGGTGCCGCGAAAGGCGGCGGTCGGACGGACGGGGGAACGAACCGACTGGGCGGCAAGAGATCGCGCGGCGGGAAGCCGCAGGCCAATTTACCGAACGCTGCTAGCGAGAATTCTTTGCGGAGCCGTATCCGGTGGACTCGTACGCGGCTTCGCCACCGCCCGGTTCCGTTGCGGGCAAATTATCTTCGGCGTTGTGCCGGTGCGAGTCCGGCGCGGAAGTCGCGTGATTGCTCCGGCATGAGCACCGGTCGCCGACGCCTGCCCGGTCGGCCGTCGCCGCCGCGTGAATCCACGGCCTGACCGGGGCGATGTGTACCGGTCGGCGCTCATCGACGGGCCGCTCGCGGGCGAGTGGAAACAGTCGCATGCCCGGGACTTCCACCGACGAGCCCTCCTTCTGCGCCGACGGTCTTCGGTGCGAGTGATACCACGAAAGGCGATCGGCGGACCGATATGAGTGCACTGCCGAACGGAACTATGTATTGTCGGCTATCAACCGCTATGGCGGATTTGGACGTGGCGGAATAGGGATCGGGTGCGAGTGATGGTACCCATAGGTAATTGGGTAAAGCGACATATATTGGCAATAAGCGCTGGATTGCCAGATTATTGCTAGAAGTGCATATGGGCAATTTTCTACCGATTTCAGGCGTGTGTGGAGAGGGTTTGCGGTCCGCTCGAGGCCGTCTGGGCTGTCGTAGCCGTCCCGGCTTGATTGCGGCCCTGACCCGGCATGTACTATGCCCGATCGCAGGTGTCTGTCTCTGGTTACTTTGCTCGGAGCCAGGCTCTTCTCGGAGGAAGCCGCGTAGGGCCTGTGGTGCCTTCGGAGGTGTGCGCGGGTTCGCATTGCTCCGAATCGGGATTCGAAACACCCGGCTTCCGTGCGGGGTCGAGAGGTTTGATACGACTAGACTGAGCCGGGCTGCTGTCAGATAGCTTGACCCATCAGAGTGTCGATGCTCCACCGCAGATTCAAAAGTTCTGTTTTCAGATTTCGAGACGACTGGAAATGCCGACAAACGGGAGGTGTGGGAGCTGTCGCGGAGGCCGCGGTGTCCGATCCGGATACCGGGGACCGGCCGATCGAGCTACACGCGAAACCTGAACGGCGCGGCGAACAGCAGGGGTAGCGCCGCTTCTGAGTAGACGAACTGCATATAAAAGCCAGATTTCGGACGCGGAGAGCCCGGCGGGCTTCCGTCATGCCTTCGTGCGTCCGGGTAGGAATAAGGGGTTCATGCGATGCATCTGAAGTCAGACGGAAGCGCCGACGGCGAGCAGGGTCTGATTCCGCTCTCGAGTGCGCAATACGGCATGTGGCTCGCGGACCATGTGCCCGGTGGGCCGGCTGTCAACATCGCACACTGCGTCGAGATCGAGGGGCCGGTGGATCACGACGCGTTCACCCGAGCGGTGAACGACGGCGGTCACGAAACCGAGTCGCTTGTGGTGCGCGTGGTCGAATCCGACGGCAAGCCCTATCAATTCGTCGACCGGACCATCATCTACGACGAGCCGGTGCTGGATTTCAGTGATGCGGAGGATCCGGTCGCGACGGCGATGGAGTGGATGCGCCGCGACTACAACACCAAGGCGGTCGATCTCAGCCGCGACCGGCTCACCGAGACGAGGCTGATCCGGGTCGGGGAGGACCACTACTTCTGGTACGGCCGCGCGCACCATCTGGTGATCGATGGGTACGGCGCCTTCAACAGCTTGACCCGGATGGCCGAGCACTACAACGCCCTGCTGGAGGGCAGGCCGCCGACGCGACTGGACGCGGCGAGCCTGCACGACATCGTCGCCGCCGAGCACGCCTATCGCGCCAGCTCGCGCTACGAGGCGGACAAAGCGTATTGGTTGAACAAGGTTTCGGATCTGCCGAAGCCGGTCAGCCTGTCCGGCCGCACGGCCCGTGCAGGCAAGATCGATCGCGTGGCCGGGTTGCAGCTGCCCGCTCAGCTGACCGACCGGCTCGACCGCTTCGCCGACGAAGTGAACGCCTCCGCAGCGCAGGTCGTGATCGCGGCGTTCGCCGCTTTCCTCGCCAGGATGACCGGCACCGACGACGTCGCGCTGTCGCTCCCGGTGACCGCGCGGGTGACCAAGCGCCTGCGCAACGCCGCCGCGATGCTGGCGAACATGGTGCCGATCCGCTTCGCCGTGAACCACTCGACCACCGTGGGAGAGCTGGTGCGCGCCTCGGTGTCCGAGATCGTCTCGGCCATGCGCCACCAGCTGTACCGGTTCGAGGATCTGCGCCGCGACTCCGCCGCGATCGACTCCTCGGCGAACTCGTTCGGCCCGATCGTGAACATCCTGTTCTTCGACTCGGAGATTCGCCTGGGCTCGGCCGTCGGCCGCTACCGCGCCCTGACCTCGGGCGCGCTGGAGGATCTGCAGCTGAATCTGTATCGCTCCGGTGCGGACGCGCCGCTGCTGATCGAGCTGCACGGCAATCCGAATCTCTACGGGCAGGACGAACTCGAGTCGCACGCCGACCGGTTCCTCGATTTCCTGCGACGGATGATGGACGCCCCCCTCGACACCCGCATCGGTGACATCCAGCTCGTCGGCCCCGCCGAAGAACTGCGCATCGTGACCGAACTCGCGGGCCGCGACGGCGAAACCCCCACGGCCACATTGGTGGATCTGCTGACCAGGCAAGCCGCGGCGGCTCCGTCCGCGGTGGCGGTGACGTCGGAGTCCACCACCCTCACCTACCGCGAACTCGACGAACGGTCCAACCGGTTCGCCCGCGGGCTCATCGCGCTCGGCGCCGGACCGGAAGCGCTGGTGGCCATCGCGATGCCACGCGACGCCGACCTGATCGTCGCCGTGCTCGGCGTGCTGAAATCCGGCGCGGGCTACCTTCCGCTGGATACCGCCCATCCGGCCGAGCGGCTGGACTACGTGCTGGGCGACGCGAATCCGATCGCGGTGGTCACCACGCGGGACATGCGCGAGCACGTGCCGGGCGATCCAGGCCGCGTGGTGCTGTTCGACGACGTTCTCGCCGCGCGGGAATCCGCCGACCCGATCACCGAGGCCGAGCGGACCCGCGTGCTGCGTCCCGACCACCTCGCCTACGTCATCTACACCTCCGGTTCGACCGGCCGCCCGAAAGGCGTCTCGATCACGCACCGCGCCGTGTCCACCTACCTGGTGAACTCGTGCGCGGAGATCGGAATCCGGTCCGACGACGTCTGGACGCTGTTCCACTCCTTCGCCTTCGACTACTCGGTCTGGGAGATCTTCGGCGCGCTGGTCAGCGGCGGCCGGATCGTCGTCGTGGACAGCCTCACCGCCCGTTCGCCGGACGACGTGGTGCGCCTCGCGGCGCGGGAGAAGGTCACCGTCTTCAGCCAGACGCCTTCGGCGTTCTACCAGTTCGCCGCCGCACGGCAGCGCTACGCGCACGCCGGTGAGCCGGACGGCGAGCTGTCGCTGCGGCTGGTCGTCCTGTCGGGCGAAGCGCTCGACCCCGCCGCGCTCGCCGACTGGTACGAGCACAACCCCGGCCTTCCGGTGCTGGCCAACAGCTACGGCATCACCGAGACCACCGTCTTCGTCACCTACACCGCCCTCACACCGGACGTCGCCGTTCCGGGCGCACCGAGCACGGTCGGTCCGGCGCTGCCGGGCTTGCGCACCTACGTCCTGGACGAGCGGCTGCGCCCGTGCCCGCTCGGAGCGTGGGGCGAGATCTACGTCGCGGGAACGCAGCTGGCGCGCGGCTACCTCGACCGGCCCGCGCTCAGCGCGGCGCGTTTCGTCGCCGATCCCTTCGGCGCTGCGGGGCAGCGCCTCTACCGCAGTGGCGATGTGGCGCGCTGGAATCACCAGGGCGAACTGGAGTATCGCGGCCGCGCCGACCAGCAGGTGCAGTTGCGCGGATTCCGCATCGAGCTCGACGAGATCCGCAACGCGCTGCTGGCGCACCGCAGCGTGGCCGCGGCGGTCGTCATGGTGCATCTGCCCGGCACCGAGGCCGCCCGGCTGGTGGCGTACGTCGTGCCCGCCGTCGGCGCCACCTGCGAGCCGGATGTCCTGCGTGCCCACGTCGGCGAGATGCTGCCGGAGTACATGGTGCCGTCGAGCGTCGTCGTCATCGACGCGGTGCCGCTGACGGTCAACGGCAAAGTGGACTACCGGGCGCTGCCCGAGCCGGTCTTCGATTCGGCCGCGGCGTACGTCGCGCCACGGACGGCCGTGGAGGAATCGATCGCGGACGTGTTCGCCGAAGTGCTGGGCACGGACCGGGTGGGCGTGTTCGACAGCTTCTTCGAACTCGGCGGCAACTCGATCACCGCGACCAGCGCGGCCGTGCGCATCGCGGAGGCGACCCGGTGCGACGTGTCGGTGCGCGACCTGTTCGTCAAGCAGACCGTCGCGGAACTGGCCGCGCACATCGAGGACGGACACCGCTCCGGCAGGCCGGTGCTGCGGGCGGCGGCCCGGCCCGACCCCGTCCCGCTCGCGCCGGCGCAGAACCGGATGTGGCTGGTCAACCAGACCGACCCGGCCTCGGCCGCCTACAACATCCCGCTGATCGTGCAGCTCACCGGACGTCTCGACGTGGCGGCGCTGCGTGCGGCGCTGACCGACGTGATCGATCGGCACGAATCGCTGCGCACCGTCTACCCCGCCGTGAACGGCGAAGGGACACAGGTGATCCTGCCGGCCGAGGAGGTCGTCGCCGGGCTCGACCTGACGCCGCGGCCGACCGACCAGGACGACATCGAGGACCGGATTCGCGACCTGGCTTCGGTGGGGACCGATCTGCGCGAACGCGCCCCGATCCGGGTGGCGCTGCTGGCGACCGCCGACCGCACGCGGCATGTCCTTGCCGTGGTGCTGCACCACATCTGCTGCGACGGCTCGTCGCTGCGGCCCCTCGCGACCGACGTCGCGATCGCCTACGAGGCGCGGGCGCAGAAGAAGATCCCGGACTGGGAGCCGTTGAGCGTCCAGTACGCCGACTACAGCGTCTGGCATCGCAGCCTGCTCGGCGACCCGGACGATCCGGAGTCACGCGCGGCTCGCCAATTACGGTACTGGGCAGAGCGTTTGGCGGGCATGCCGCCGGTGCTCGAGCTGCCTGCCGACCGGCCGCGTCCGGCCCGCCGGTCCATGCGCGGCGACGTCGCGGACACCGTGATCCCCGCGGAGACCTTCGCCGGGATCGAGCGGCTGGCGCGCGCGGCCAACGTCACGACGTTCATGGTCGTCCACGCCGCCCTGGCCGTGCTGCTGGCCCGGATGTCGGGCTCGGCGGACATCACCGTCGGCACACCGGTCGCCGGTCGCGGTGAACGCGCCCTCGAGCCGCTCATCGGCATGTTCGTCAACACCGTGCCGCTGCGTACCGAGGTGTCCGCCGAGGAGTCGTTCCTCGAGTTCCTGACGCGCGTCAAGGGCATCGACGTGGACGCCTTCGCCAACAGCGACCTGCCCTACGAGCGTGTCGTGGACGAACTGCATCCGAAGCGGTCGATGGCGTACGCGCCGCTGTGCCAGGTGTATCTGGCGTTCCAGAACATGGACCGGGCGAGCTTGGAACTGTCCGAGCTGACCGTCGAGTTGCTCGATCCCGGCGCCGAACCGGCGAAGGTGGACCTCATCGTCACCGTGGCCGAGAACACCGCAGCGGGCGGTGATGTCGCGCTGCGCGTCAACTACGCCACGGACCTCTTCGACCGGGAGACCGTCGAAGAGCTGGCCGAACGGCTGAACCGGGTGCTCGACGCGTTCGTGGCGAACCCACGGGCGCGGGTCGGTGACGTCGACCTTCTGTCGGGGGTCGAGCGTCTGGGCCTGGTCCCGGCCTCCGGCGGCCGCGCCGAGACGCCGAAGGTGCTGGCGGACGTGCTGCTGGTCGGTGAGCGCACCTCGCCCGCCGTGGTGGCGGGGGAGCGGGTGCTGACCTACGGAGAGCTGGACGAGTGGTCGAATCGTCTCGCGCGGGTGCTGATCGACTGGGGCGTCGGGCCGGGTGACCAGGTCGCGCTGGCCATGGGGCGGTCGGTGGAGTTCGTGGTCGGCGTGTGGGCGGTGGCGCGGGCGGGAGCCGCGTTCGTGCCGGTCGACCCGCGTCATCCCAGCGAGCGGGTCGCGCACATGGTCGCGGACTCGAACATCGAGGTCGCGCTCACCGTGGAGGCGTCGCGCGCCCTGCTTCCCGGTCACGTGCGGCAATTGGTGCTCGACCATCCCGGCACCGAGGCGTTCCTCGCGGCGCAGTCACCGGCCGCGGTGACCGACACGGACCGCGTGCGCCCCTGCCGGGTGGCCGACGCGGCCTACGTGGTGTACACCTCGGGCTCGACCGGCAAGCCGAAGGGCGTGGCCGTGACTCACGAGGGCCTGGCGAATTTCGCGATCGAGCAGCGCGAGCGCTATCGGGTGGACCGCAGGTCACGTGTGTTGCAAGTGGCCGCGCCCGGCTTCGACGCGGTGATGCTCGAACTGCTGATGGCGCACGCGAACGGTGCGGTGCTGGTCGTGTCACCGCCGGAAGTGTTCGCCGGAGCGCAACTGGCGCAGTTGATTCGCGCACACGAGGTGTCGCACGCCTTCGTGACCCCCAGCGTGCTGGCGACGATGTCGCCCACCGGACTCGATTCGCTGCGGGTGCTGGTGGCGGGCGGGGAAGCGGTGTCGGCCGAGACGGTCGCCGTCTGGGCGCCGGGGCGACGGCTGCACAACGGCTACGGCCCCACCGAGACCACGATCATGGTGGCGATCAGCGATCCGCTGTGCGTCGGCGACACGGTGACCATCGGCGGCCCGATCCGCGGCGTCGACGCGGTGGTCCTCGACGACCGGTTGCGGCCCGTCCCGGTCGGGGTGACCGGGCAGTTGTACGTCTCGGGCGTGCAGCTGTCGCGCGGGTACCTCAACCGTCCCGCCTCCACCGCCGCGACATTCGTCGCCAACCCGTACGGCCCTGCGGGCACCCGCATGTACGGCACCGGTGACCTGGCGCGCTGGACCGCCGAGCACACGCTGGAATACCTGGGCCGCACCGACTTCCAGGTCAAGATTCGCGGCCAGCGCATCGAACTGGGCGAGATCGAAGCCGTCCTCGCCGGACACCCCACCGTCGCGGCGGCGGTCGTGGTCGGCGTGCAGACCGAGACCGGCGCGCGGTTGGCGGCATACGTGGTGCCCGCCGACGGCGCCGTCGACACGGGGGAACTGACCAGGTACGCGGCACAGCGCCTGCCGTCGCACATGGTGCCGGACACGGTCGTGGTGCTCGACCGGCTGCCGCTGTCGTCGGTGGGCAAGGTCGACCGCGCCGCGCTGCCGGAACCGGAATTCGCGCCCGCCGTTGAGTTCGTCGCGCCGCGTAACGCCACCGAGCAGATCGTGGCGGACATCTGTGCCGGCGTGCTCGGCATCGAACGCGTCGGCGTGCTCGACAGCTTCTTCGATCTCGGCGGCAACTCGCTGTCGGCCACCCGCGCGGCCGCGCAGCTCAGCGGCGCGTTCGGCGTCGAGGTGCCGTTGCGCGCGATCTTCGAGGCGCCGACCATCGGGGCGCTGGCGGAGCGGCTGCGCAGCGCCGACGCGGCGACCAGGGCGCCGCTGGCGCCGCAGGAGCGCCCTGACCGGATTCCGCTCTCGCCCGCACAGGCCCGGATGTGGTTTCTCAATCAGTTCGACACGAGCTCGGCGGTGTACAACATCCCGTTGGTGGTGCGGATGTCGGGAGACCTCGACGTGGCGGCGATGCACGCGGCGATCGGGGATGTCCTCGAACGGCACGAGGCGCTGCGGACCGTCTACCCGGACAGCGACAGCGGGCCGCATCAAGTGATCGTTTCGGTGCCGACCGCGCTGCCCGTGCTGACACCGGTGCCGGTCACGGCCGATGAGGTGGAGGCGCGCGTCGCCGCGGAGGTCACCGTCGGCTTCGACGTCACCGCCGAGGTGCCGCTGCGCGTCGCGCTGTTGCGCAGCGCACACGACGAGCATGCCTTGGTGCTCGTCGTCCATCACATCAGCTTCGACGGGTCCTCGCTCGCGCCGCTGGCCGCGGACCTGATGACCGCCTACCGCGCCAGGGTCAGGAACGAGGCGCCGCAGTGGGCGCCGTTGCCGGTGCAGTACGCCGATTACGCGCTGTGGCAACGGAAGGCGCTCGGCAGCGAGGACGATCCGCACAGCCCGGCCGTCGCCCAGACCCGGTACTGGCTCGCGGCTCTGGCCGGACTGCCCGAGGTGCTGGACCTGCCCACCGACCGTCCGCGGCCGGCGAAGCAGTCCTTCCGCGGCGCCACCGTCTCGGCCACCCTCCCCGCGGATCTGCACCGCGAGGTGGTCGCGCTGGCCCGCCGCCACGACGCCACGGTCTTCATGGTGATGCACGCGGCCTACGCGGCGCTGCTGGCGCGGCTGTCCGGCACCGGGGACATCGCGGTCGGCACACCGATCGCCGGTCGCGGCGAGCCCGGGTTGGACGGCTTGGTCGGCATGTTCGTCAACACGCTGGTGCTGCGGACGCACATCGAGCCCGCCGCGTCCTTCGTCCGGATCCTGGATCAGGTCAGGGCCACCGACCTGGCCGCGTTCGAGAACGCCGACATCCCGTTCGAGCGTCTGGTGGAGGTGCTGAACCCGCCGCGCTCGACCGCGCACGCGCCGTTGACACAGGTGGGCTTCTCGTTCCAGAACATCGAGATCCCCACGGTGCGGTTCGAGGGACTGACCGTGTCGGCGCAGATGGCCGATCCGAGCGTGGCGAAATACGACCTGCACCTCAATCTGGTCGACGCCCTGGCGGCGGACGGCGAGCCGGGTGACATGGCGGTCGAATTCGGTTACGCGACGGATCTTTTCGACGAGGCGACGATCCGGTCGATGTTCGATCGCTACGTGCTGTTGCTGCGCGCGATCGTCGGTGATCCCACCCGCGCCATCGGCGACATCGATCTGCTGACCGCGCGGGAGGCGCGGCGGATCGCGGCCCGGTCCAGCGGGGTGCGGACGCAGGCTCCGGCGGCGACGATCGCGGACCTGTTCGCCGCGCAGGTGGCGGCGACGCCGGAACACACCGCGGTGCTGGACGCCGCCGACGGCGCCCGGCTGGATTACCTGGAGTTCGGCGCGCGGGTGAATGCGCTGGCCCGTGCGCTGATCGGGCGCGGCATCGGGCCGGACGCCATCGTGGCGGTGGCGATGCGCCGCTCGGTGGATCTGCTGGTCACGTTGTACGCCGTGCACGCCGCGGGCGCGGCCTACCTTCCGCTGGACCCGGACCATCCGGCCGACCGGGTGCGCTCCGTCCTCGCCGCCGCGCGGCCCCGCGCGATCCTCACCCGGCCGGACGACGGGGCGAGCCTGCCCGGCGACGTGCCGGTCTGGACGCTCGGCGAACTGGAGGACGAGCGCCCGGACGCCTCGCCGCTGACCGATGCCGACCGGACCCGGCCGCTGCGCCCGGAGGATCTGGCCTACGTCATCTACACCTCCGGTTCGACGGGTGTGCCCAAGGGCGTCGCGGTTCCGCACGCCGCGGTGGTCAACCAGCTGCGCTGGATGCGCGATCACTACCGGCTCGGCGGCGGCGACGTCATGCTGCTGCGCACCCCGGTGACCTTCGACCTGTCGGTCTGGGAGCTGTTCTCCGCTCTCACCTGCGGCGCCACCTTGGTCGTCGCGGGTCACGACGCGCACGGCGACCCGCGCGAGATCGCCCGGTTGATGGCCGAGTACCGCGTGACCACCGTCGATTTCGTCCCGTCGCTGCTCGCGGCGTTCCTCGACGTGGCGACGCCGGACCAATTCCCCGACCTGCGGCGCGTGCTGTGCATCGGTGAGGCGCTGTCCGCCGAGATCGCCCGGCGCTTCCGCGCTTTCAGCGATGCCAGGATCGACAACCTGTACGGTCCGACCGAGGCGGCCGTCAGTGTCACCGCGCACCGGATCGACGCGGTCGAAGGCGCGGCCGTGCCGATCGGCGTCCCCGAGGCGAATGTGACCGTGCACGTGCTGGATTCGCGGTTGCATCCCGTGCCGGTCGGCGTCACCGGCGAGCTGTACCTGGGCGGGGCGCAATTGGCTCGCGGATACCACGAACGCCCCGATCTGACGGCGGCGACGTTCGTGGCCGATCCGTTCGGCGGCGCGCCAGGCGCGCGTCTCTACCGCACCGGTGACCTCGTGCGCTGGGGCGACGACGGCAACCTGCGCTATGTCGGCCGAGCCGACACGCAGGTGAAGCTGCGCGGCCTGCGGATCGAACTCGGCGACATCGAAGCCGCGCTGATCGCGCACGAGCAGGTGCACGCCGCCGTCGCGCAGGTACGCGTCGACGGCGGCGAGCAGCGCCTGGTGGCCTATGTCGTCGCGGACACCGCGGTGGACGTCCGGCAGATTCGCGCTTCGCTGCTGGACCGGCTGCCCGCGTACATGGTGCCGTCGTCGGTCACCCGGATCGCCTCGATTCCGCTCAACGCCAACGGCAAAGTGGATTACCGGGCCTTGCCCGAACCGGACCCGAGCATCGAGGACGCCGAGTTCCGCGCGCCCCGCGGCCTGGTCGAACAGGCCGTCGCCGCGGTTTTCGCGGAACTGTTCGACCGTCCCGAGATCGGCGCGGACGACGACTTCTTCGAGCTGGGCGGCAACTCGCTGGTCGCGACGCGCGCGCTGAGCCGGATCGGGGACATCGTCGACGTGAGCATTCCGGTGCGCGCGATCTTCGAGGCCCCGACCGTGTCCGGTCTGGCCGAGCGCATCGCCCGGTTGCGCGCCGTGCCGAGCCTGCCCGCGCCGACGCGGGTCACGCGGCCGGACCGTATCCCGTTGTCGCACGCGCAGACCAGGATGTGGTTCCTCAACCAGTTCGACCCCGCGGCGCCAGGGTATGTCGTGCCGCTGGCGATCCGGCTGGAAGGCGCGCTCGATCCGGCCGCTCTGACCGCGGCCGTCGGCGATGTCCTCGAGCGGCACGAGAGCCTGCGCACCATGTACCCGGCGGTCGACGGCACGCCAACGCAGGTCGTGTTGAACGCCGCGGACGTGCTGGCGACGGTCGATCTCACCCCGCAGGCGGTCGGCGAGCGGGACCTGCCGCACCGGCTGGCCGAATTCTGCGGAACCGGATTCGACGTGGCCAAGGGTGTGCCGCTGCGCGTGGCGCTGTACCAGTTGTCCGACGAGGCGTGGACGCTGGCGCTGGCCGCGCACCACATCGGTTGCGACGGCTTCTCGGTGGCGCCGCTGGCCGCCGATCTGGTGACGGCGTATCGCGCCCGCTCCGGCGGCGCCGCGCCGGACTGGGCGCCGCTGCCGGTGCAGTTCGCCGATTACGCCTTGTGGCAGCGCGCGGTCCTCGGTTCCGCGGACGACCCGGACTCGGTGGTGGCCCGCGACATCGCCTACTGGCGAACGCGACTCGCGGGCGTACCCGAGCTGCTCGAGTTGCCGACCGACCGGCCGCGGCCGGTCGAGCAGTCCCAGCGCGGCGCGGTGCTGCGCGTCGCCATACCCGGTGAACTGCAGGGCCGGGTGAAATCGCTGGCCCGGCGGTCCGGCGCCACCACGTTCATGGTGGTGCACGCGGCGCTGGCGGTGCTGCTGTCGAGGCTGTCCGGCAGCGCCGACGTCACCGTCGGCGTGCCGCACGCGGGCCGGGGCGACCGGTCGCTGGACCACCTGGTCGGGATGTTCGTCAACACCTTGGTGCTGCGGTCGCGGATCACGCTCGACCAGACCTTCGCCGACCTGCTCGACCAGGTACGGCGCACCGACATCGAGGCGTTCGACCACGCCACCGTGCCGTTCGAGCAATTGGTGGACGCGCTGAACCCGGTGCGATCGACCGCGCACACACCGTTGTTCCAGGTGCTGCTCGCCTACCAGAACATGGCGCGTGCGCGCGTCGAGCTGCCGGGGCTCACCGTGGAGAACGTGGACCCCGGCGACAGCGCGGCGATCTACGACCTGCTGCTGATGATCAGCGAAGGGCACGGCACGCACAACGAGCCGACCGGCATGACGCTGCGCCTGACCTACGCCACGGACCTGTTCGACGAGGACACGGTGCGCGACTTCGCCGACCGGTTCGTCCGGGTCCTCGACGCCGCGGCCCGTGACGCCGAGGCCACCGTCGGGGAGATCGGCTTGCTCGACGAGGCGGAGCGGTCCCGGATGCTGGAGCGGTGGAACGACACCGGCGGCTCCGCCGCGCCGGGGCGCACGCTCGTCGACGTCTTCGACGAACAGGTCGCGCGCACCCCGGACGCGACAGCGCTGCTGCTTCCGGACGGAAGCACGGCGACGTACCGGGACTTCGACGCACGCGTCAACCGGCTGGCGCGCGGGCTCATCGAGCGCGGCGCCGGGCCGGAGACGATCGTGGCGGTGGCCGTCCGCCGGTCGGCCGAGCTGGTCACCGCCCTGTACGCGGTGGTCAAGGCGGGCGCCGCGTTCCTGCCCATCGACCCGGATCACCCGAGCGCGCGGATCGCGCACGTGCTCGGCGCGGCCGATCCGCTGCTGGTGCTCACGACCGAGAACGACGGGCGCGGCCTGCCCGGCGGATTCGCATACGAGCGGATCGACCGGATGGACCTGACCGGCTTGTCCGGCGCCCGGATCACCGATTCGGAGCGGCACACACCGCTGCGGCCGCACCATCTGGCCTACGTGCTGTTCACCTCCGGATCCACCGGCGTCCCCAAGGGCGTGGCGCTGACCCATGCCGCCACCGTCAGCCAGCTGGCGTGGGCGCAGCGGCAGTGGCCGCACGGAACGTCCGACGCGGTGCTGCACAAGACGCCGATCACCTTCGACATCGCCGTGTGGGAGTTGTTCTGGCCCTTGCAGACCGGCGCGCACATCGTCGTCGCCGAGCCGGGCGGACATCGCGACCCGGCATACCTGGCCGAGATCATCGCACGGCACGAGATCACCACCGTGCACTTCGTCCCCTCGATGCTCGACGTCCTGCTGGAATCGGCAGGCGTCGCGGAACTGCCGTCGATCCGGCGGGTGTTCGTCGCGGGTGAGGCGCTGGCGCAGCGCACGGTCGACGCCGCCGCGCACGTCTTCGCGCACGCGGAGCTGGTGAACTGGTACGGGCCCGCGGAGGCGGAGGTGGTCACCGCGCAGCGGTGCGCGCCCGGCGCGGCCGCCGTCGCGGCGGTGCCGATCGGAGCGCCCGCCGCCGGGATGAAGGTGTACGTGCTCGATGCGCGGTTGCGTCCGGTGCCGGTCGGCGTCGTCGGTGAGCTGTACGTCTCGGGTGTGCAATTGGCGCGCGGATACCACGCGCGCGCAGGCCTCACCTGCGCCGCTTTCGTCGCGAACCCGTTCGGCACGGCGGGGGAGCGGCTCTACCGGACCGGTGACCTGGTGCGGTGGCGCAGAACGGGCGAGCTGGAGTATGTGGGGCGCAGCGACTTCCAGGTGAAGGTGCGCGGTCAGCGGGTGGAGCCCGGCGACATCGAAGCCGCGTTGCGCGCGGTCGGGCCGGTGGCGCGTGCGGTGGCCGTCGTGACGACCGATCGCATCGTCGGTTACGTCACGCTGACGCCGGGCGCGGTGACCGACGGACGCGCGATCCGCGAACAGCTGACGCGCACCCTGCCGTCCTACCTGGTGCCCGACGTCGTGCAGGTGCTCGACGCGATGCCGCTCACCGCCAACGGCAAACTCGACCGGTCGGCGCTGCCACGGCCGATGTTCGACGACGGCGCCGACTTCGTCTCGCCGCGCACGGACACCGAGGCGGTGCTGGCGCGCCTGGTCGCCGAGCTCACCGGCGCGCAGCGGGTGAGCGTCACCGCGAACCTCTTCGAGATCGGCGTCAACTCGCTGTCGGCCGCGCAGCTCGCGGCGCGGGCGCAGGCGGGCATCGGTGTCGATGTCGGCATCAAGGACGTCTTCGACGCGCCGACCGTCGCCGCGCTGGCCGATCGGATCGCGGCGCGGAGCCGGTCCACCGCAGTGCCGTTGACCGCGCGGCAGCGCCCCGCCGCGGTCCCGTTGGCGGCGGCGCAGCGAAGAATCTGGTTCCTCAACCAGTTCGACACCGAGTCGGCGGCCTACAACATCTGCTTCGCGGCCCGCTTGACCGGCCCGCTGGACGCCGATGCGCTGCGCGCCGCGTTCCTCGACGTGGTGACCAGGCACGAACCCCTGCGGACGGTCTATCCGCTCGTCGACGGCGAACCCTGCCAGCTCGTGCGAGACGTCGCGAGCGTCGCCGCGGACCTGGCGTTCGACGCGGAGCCGGTCGCGGGTGCGACGGAACTGGCCGACCGCATCCGGGACGCGGTGAAAGCGGGATTCGACCTCGCGGAATCCGTGCCCGTGCGGGCGCGGCTGTATCGCACCGCACCGCGCGAGCACGCGCTGGTGGTGGTCGTCCATCACATCGCGGCCGACGGCGCGTCGATGGCTCCGCTGGCGCGCGACGTGTTCGCCGCGTACCGGGCGCGGGTGAGCGGCCACGCGCCGCGATGGGAACCGCTTGCGGTCCAGTACGCCGACTACGCCCTGTGGCAGCGGGAACTGCTCGGCTCCGAGGACGATCCGGCCTCGCTGATCGCGCGGCAGATCGATTACTGGACCGAGGCTCTCGACGGTTCCCCCGAGCTGCTCGCCCTGCCGACGGACCGGCCGCGGCCCGCCACCCTCTCCACCGACGGCGCCGGCATCCGGTTCGAACTGCCCGCGCGGCTGCACGACCAGATCGTGCGGCTGGCTCACCGGGAGGGCGTCACCGTGTTCGTCGTGCTGCACGCCGCGCTGGCGATCCTGCTGGCGCGCACCGCGCACAGCGACGACATCTCGGTCGGCACCCCGGTGGCCGGTCGCGGCCGCCCGGAACTCGACGACTTGGTCGGCATGTTCGTCAACACCGTGGTGCTGCGTACCCGCATCGACGAGAACCGCTCGTTCCGTGAACTTCTGGCCGAAGTGCGGGATGTCGACCTGGAAGCGCTCGCGAACGCCGAGCTGCCCTACGAACGGCTCGTCGACGTCATCGGACGTCCGCGTTCGACGGCGTATTCGCCACTGTTCCAAGTGATGTTCGGGTTGCAGAACACCGCGCCGGCCCGGTTCGAGCTGCCCGGCATCGGCGTCGAGGTGATGGATCCCGGCATCGCCCAGGCCAAGACCGACCTCACCGTGCTGGTGACCGAGCGCCGCGACGGCGATCGGCCCGCCGGAATCGACGGCGAGATCATTTACGCCACCGACCTTTTCGTCGAGTCCACCGCGCACGCGCTGGCGGAGAGGTTCGTTCGCGTTCTCGAAGCGGTCTCCGCCGATCCGGCGCGGGCCATCGCAGGCATCGGTCTGCTGAGCGCTGCCGACACCGAACGTCTGGTGCCCGCGCGGGGCAGCGAGGGTACGCGTCCTTGCCTGCTCCCCGATCTGCTGGCCACGGCCGTGGCCGCCGCTCCGGAGGCGGTCGCCCTGATCGGGGACACCGAAACCCTCACCTACGCACAGCTCGACGCCAGGGCCAACCGGCTCGCTCGTCACCTGCTCACCCAGGGTGCCCGGCCGGGCGCGTTCGTCGCGCTGGCCGTGTCCCGGTCGGTCGACTATCACGTCGCCATGTGGGCGATCGCGAAGACCGGCGCCACGTTCGTTCCGATCGATCTGCGCTACCCCGCCGAGCGGATCGCGCACATGATCGGCGATTCCGGTGTCGGCATCGGGATCACGATCGCGACCGCCCGCGCGGAACTGCCCGACGCCGTGCGCTGGCTGCTGCTCGACGATCCGCGCACGGCGGAACGGATCGCGGCGAACTCCGGCGACGCGGTGACGGACGCGGAGCGCGGACGGGCGCTGCGGATCGAGGACGCCGCGTATCTCATCTACACCTCCGGTTCCACGGGCACGCCCAAAGGTGTCGTGGTCACGCATGCGGGGTTGGCGAACTTCGCGGCCGAGCAAACCGATCGTTACCAGGTCGACGGCACGTCACGGGTGCTGCAAGTGGCGGCGCCCGCGTTCGACGCGGTACTGCTCGAAGCGTTGATGGCCCACGCGGCCTGCGCGGCGTTGGTCGTGTCGCCGCCGGAGGTGTTCGGCGGGCCGGATCTGGCCGAACTGATGCGCACGCACCGGGTGTCGCACGCGTTCCTGACGCCGAGTGTGCTGGCGACTATGTCGCCCGCCGGTCTCGACTCGGTGCGGATGCTCGCGGTCGGCGGCGAGATGGTGCCCGCGGAGCTGATCGCCACGTGGTCGCCCGGACGGCGGTTGCACAACATCTACGGCCCGACCGAGACCACCATCGTGATCACGATGAGCGACCCGGTGCGGCCGGGCGATCCGATCGCGATCGGCGGCCCGATCCGCGGCGCGGAGGCCCTGGTGCTGGACGCGCGCTTGCGCCCGGTGCCGGTCGGAGTCGCCGGGGAGCTGTACCTTTCGGGTGCGCAACTGGCGCGCGGATATCTCAACCGGCGCGCGGTCACGGCGGGCGCGTTCGTCGCGAATCCCTACGGTGGGCCGGGCGCGCGCATGTACCGCACGGGTGACATCGTCCGCTGGACGGCGCGGCGCACGGTGGAATACGTCGGCCGCAGCGACTTCCAGATCAAGATCCGTGGCCAGCGCATCGAACTCGGCGAGATCGATGCCGCGTTGCTCACCCATCCCGCGGTGGCCGCCGCGGTGACCGTCAGCCGCACGGGACCGGGCGGGCAGCCCGTGCTGGCCGCGTACATCGTCGCCGAGGCCGCTACGGCGGTGGATCCGGAGGCCGTGCTCGAACACGTGGCGTCGGTGCTGCCTGCGCACATGGTGCCGTCGGTGCTCACCGTGCTCGACCGCATGCCGATCACCTCGACCGGCAAGGTCGATCGGAAGGCGTTGCCGGAGCCCGTTTTCCGCGCCGTCGCGGACGACGCCGAAGCGGCGTCGACCGATCTGGAACGCACCATAGCTGCGGCGTTCGCGGATGTGCTCGGCATCGCGTCGGTCGGCGTCAGCACGTCGTTCTTCTCCCTGGGCGGCGATTCCATCCTGTCGATCCAGCTGGCTTCCCGGTTGAAATCCGCGGGCGTGGTGGTGACGGCACGCGACATCTTCGAGCAGAAGACCGTCCGCGGTCTGGCGCGGGTCGCCGCGGCCGCCGGACGGGTCGGCCTCGCGGAGTTGCCTGGCGGCGGCGTGGGAGAGATCCCGTTCACGCCGGTGGTCTCCTGGTTCACCGAACGCCTCGGCGCCGCACCTCGTTTCGCGCAGTCGATGCTGGTGCGCTTGCCGGGCGACGCGCGCGTCGACGACGTAATCGCGACCGTGCTGGCCGTTCTGCGACAGCACGACATGCTGCGCGCACGACTGCGCGAGCAGTACATGGAGGTGCCGGCCCCGGCCGCCGCCGAGGCCACGGGCGCGGTGCTGGCCCGCACCTTCGGCGCGCACGAGACGCCGGGCAGCGCGGGATTCGCCGCGGTGGTGGAAGCGGCGCTGGCCGAGGCGTCGGACCGGCTCGACCCGGCCGAGGGCCGGATGGTGCAGGTCGTGTGCCTGTTGCCGGACCCGGGCATCGACGCGGAGGGGCGGGCGCTCGTCGTCATCCATCACTTGGCGGTCGACGGCGTGTCCTGGCGCATCCTGATCCCCGACTTCGCGACCGCCTGGCAGCAGGTCACCCAGGGACGCGCGGTGGAACTGCCCGCGCAGGGCACGTCCATGCGACGGTGGGCGCACGCGCTGGCCGACGCCGCCGCGGCCCGCGCCGAGGAGTTCGACCTGTGGCGCCGGATGAGCGCGGCCCCCGACCCGCTGCTCGGCCGCGCGGCGCTGGACCCCGAGGTGGACACGCACGCGACCGTGCGGCATCTGACGCTGTCGCTTCCGGTGGAGATCACTTCGGCCTTGCTCGACACGGTGCCGAAGGCGGCGCACGGCACCGTCGACGACGCGTTGCTCGCCGGCCTGGCCGTGGCGACGACGCGCTGGCGCCACCGGCGCGGTATCGCGCACGCGGGTGTGAAAGTCCTGTTGGAGGGCCATGGCCGCGCGGAGCAGATCGCCGAGGGCGCGGATGTCTCCCGCACGGTGGGCTGGTTCACCGACACCTACCCGGTGGCGCTGGACCTGAGCGGTGTCGACGCGGACGATCCGCGCGCCGCGGTGAAAACCGTGAAAGACCAGCTGCGCGCGATCCCGGACAAGGGGATCGGCTACGGCCTGCTGCGCTATCTCCACGCGGGCACTTGCGACCGGCTCGCGGCATTGCCGGAGCCGCAGATCAGCTTCAACAATCTCGGCCGGGTCGGCGTCGATCTGACGACTCTGTCGGAGCTGGCGTGGATTCCGACCGACGAGCCCTTCGACCGGCGCGGCGCCTTCGATCCGGACATGCCCGCGGCGGCGGCCGTCACGATCGACGTGCACATCGAGGACACCGCGGCGGGACCACGCCTGGCGGCGCACATCGGCTACGCGTCCCGGCTGCTCGCGCACGACGACGTCGCCGAACTCGCCGACGAATGGGCCGGTGCGGTGACCGCGATCGCCACCACGGCCCGCGCCGACGAGGACTGGGGGCTCTCACCCGCCGACGTTCCGCTCGTGGCGGTCGCCCAATCCGATCTGGACACGTTCGCCGACCGCTACGGAACCCTCCGCGAGGTCTGGTCGCTGGCGCCGCTGCAAGCGGGCCTGCTGTTCCACGCCGAGCTCGCCGCGGGTGATCTCGACGTCTACACGGCGCAATCGACGCTCACCCTCGCCGGCGTGATCGATGAGGATCGGCTCGAACGCTCCGCCGCGGCCTTGCTCGAGCGCCATCCCAACCTGCGCGCGGCCTTCGTCCGCACCGCCGACGGTGTTCCCGCGCAGGTGATTCCGGCGTCCACGGCCGTGCGCTGGCGGCGCGTCGAACCGCACGAGGCGACGACGCCGGAGGAGCTGATCGCGGCGGAGCGAGCGGTTCCGTTCGATCCCGCCGATCCTCCGCTGCTGCGCTTCCTGCTCATCGCTGTGGGGCCGCAGGACTACCGGCTCGTGCTGACCGCGCACCACCTGCTGCTGGACGGTTGGTCGTTGCCGTTGCTGTGGCGGGAGTTGATCGGCCTGTACGCGGTCGGAGCGCGGGCGCAGCTGCTGCCCGCCGCGGCGTCGTATCGCGGTTACCTGGAATGGCTGGATCGGCGCGAGTCGTCGGCCGGGATCGAGGTGTGGCGCGAGGTCCTGCGCGATTTCACCGAACCCACCGTGGTCGCCGACGCGCGGACGCACACGACGGTCGGCATCCCGGTCGACCTGGCGGTGGTGCTCGATCGTGCCGTCACCGCGGAACTGGTGGAATTCGCTCGGGCGCGGGCGGTGACCATGGCGACGATCGTGCAGTTCGCCTGGGCCGTGGTCCTGGGCAATCTGCTCGGCGCCGAGCGCGTGGTGTTCGGCAGCACGGTGTCGGGACGTCCCGCCGATCTGCCGGGCGTGGAGTCGATGATCGGCTTGTTCATCAACACCATTCCGGTCGCGGTGCACGTCCCGCCGGTGTGCACCGTCGAGGACGCGCTGCGCCGGTTGCAGGCCGACAACACCCGCGTGCTCGATCATCACGACGTCGAGCTGTCCCGGATCCTGTCGGCCGCAGGCGCTGGGCAGCTGTTCGACACGCTGGTCGTGTTCGAGTCCTACCCGGTCGACAGCAGCGGCCTCGGCGACGCCGACATCGACGGCATGCGGGTGGTCGCGGCGGACGGAAGCGACGCGGCGCACTACCCGATCACCGTGCAGGCCCACCAGACCGATGAGCTGCACGTCAGGATCCGCTACCAGCCCGACCGCGTCGACGACCGCACGGCCTCCGGTCTGGCCGCCCGCATGGAGACCGTGCTGCGCGCCGTCACGCGTGACCCAGGGGCGCGGTTGGACGCGGTCGACCTGCTGACACCGGCCGAGCGCCGTGCCCTGGTACCCGCGACGGGCGGACCCGCCGCCCCGCCCCGCCTGCTGGCGGAGCTGTTGGGCGCCGGCGTCGCGGTGAATCCGCAAGCGGCAGCGGTGATCTCGAACGAGGGCACGATGTCGTACGCCGAGTTGGACGCCTGGTCGAACCAGGTCGCGCGTGAGCTGATCGACTGGGGCGTCGGCCCCGGCGACCAGGTGGCGCTGGCGATGGCCCGATCGGTGGAACTCGTGGTCGGCATGTGGGCGGTCGCCAAGACCGGCGCGGCGTTCCTGCCCGTCGACCCGCGCAATCCCGCCGAACGGGTGGGGCACATGGTCGCCGATTCCCAGGTGCGGGTGGCGGTCACGGTGCTGGCGTCGCGAGAGCTGGTCTCCGGTCCGGTCCGGCGTCTGGTGCTCGACGATCCGGAAACCAGGAAGACGATCGAGGCGCGGTCGCAGGCCGCGGTGACCGACGTGGACCGGACGCGGACGCCGCATATCCGCGACACCGCCTACGTGCTGTACACCTCGGGCTCGACCGGGACGCCGAAGGGCGTGGCGGTCACCCACGAGGGGCTGGCCAATTTCGCGGCCGTCGAACGCGATCGCTTCGGCGTGGACAGCCGGTCGCGGGTGCTGAACGCGTCCGCTCCCGGGTTCGACGTCGTGGTCCTCGAGCTGCTGCTGGCGCATGCCAACGGCGCGGTGCTCGTGGTGCCGCCACCGGAGGTGTTCGGTGGCCCCGAACTGGCGGACTTCATCCGGAAACAGCGGGTGTCGCATTCGTTCATGACACCGAGCGTGTTGTCGACGATGTCGCCGGAGGGGCTGGACTGCCTGCGGGTGCTGATGGCAGGCGGCGAGGCCGTGACGCCGGAGATCGTCACGCAGTGGTCGCCGGGACGGCGACTGCTGAACGGATACGGTCCGACCGAGACGACGATT
Organism: Nocardia beijingensis NBRC 16342; assembly: GCF_001612785.1. Lineage (GTDB taxonomy): Bacteria > Actinomycetota > Actinomycetes > Mycobacteriales > Mycobacteriaceae > Nocardia > Nocardia beijingensis. The sequence goes on along the minus strand of NZ_BDBC01000012.1, from coordinate 16,992 downwards.
CTGGCCGGAATCAGCGGCCCGCTGCATCCCGGTGCGACCGTCACGATCGGTGGTCCGATCAGCGGCGTCGAGGCCGTCGTGCTGGATGCCAGGCTGCGTCCGGTGCCGGTGGGCGTGGTCGGTGAGCTGTATCTGGCGGGTGCGCAGTTGGCCCGCGGATACGTGAACCGGCCCGTGGCGACATCGGGTGCGTTCGTCGCGAATCCGTTCGGCGCGCCGGGATCGCGCATGTACCGCACCGGCGACCTGGCTCGCTGGACGCCGGAACACACCGTGGAATACCTCGGTCGCAGCGACTTCCAGGTCAAGATCCGCGGGCAACGGATCGAGCTCGGTGAGATCGAGGCCGCGCTCGCCGCGCATCCCGATGTGGAACACGCGGTCGTCGTGCTGCGCGAAGACGAGCGCGGCGTCGGCAGGCTCGCCGGCTATCTGGTCGGCGCCGAGCACGTGGACCCGGAGGAGGTCATGGCAGCCGTCCGGCTGCGGCTGCCCGCGCACATGGTGCCCGACGCGTGCACGGTGCTCCCCGAATTCCCGCTCACCAGAACCGGGAAGCTCGACCGCCTAGCGCTTCCCGCCCCGCGGTTCGCGGCGGCGCGGGCCTGGATCGCGCCGCGTACCGAGACCGAACGGCGAGTCGCGGAGGTCTTCGGCAGCGTGCTCGGCATCGACCGGGTCGGAGCAGCCGACAGCTTCTTCGACCTCGGCGGCAACTCGTTGTCGGCCACGCGGGTGACCGCCCAGCTCGGGACCGCGCTCGGCGTCGGCGTCGGCGTGCGCGACCTGTTCGAAGCGCCGACGGTGGCGGAACTGGCCGTCCGCCTCGACGCCTCCGAGCGGACGACCCGGGTTCCGCTCGTGCCGCGCACCCGGCCTGCGCTGATGCCGCTGTCACTGGCACAACAGCGGATGTGGTTCCTCAACCAGCTCGACACCTCCGTGGGCGCGTACAACATCCCACTGGTGATCCGGCTGACCGGCGACCTCGACACCGACGCATTGCGGCGCGCGTGTGAGCTGGTCATCGACCGGCACGAGTCGCTGCGGACGAAGTTCCCGATGACCGACGGGGCGCCGCATCAGGTCGTGGTCCCCGTCGAAGAGGTCGCGATCGGGCTGACCGCCGTGCCGGTCGAGGCGGAGCGGCTGATGGAGCGAGTGCTCGCCACCGTCTCGGCGAGCTTCGACGTGACGCAGGCGCCCCCGCTGCGCACGGCGTTGTTCCGGCTCGGCGACGACGAGCACGTTCTGGTCATCGCCGTGCACCACATCTGCGCCGACGGACAGTCCATGCTGCCGCTCGCGCGGGATGTCGCGATGGCTTACCAGGCGAGTAAGCAAAGGACGCAACCGTTCTGGCCCGCGCTCGCGGTGCAGTACGCGGACTACACGCTGTGGCAGCGTGAAATGCTCGGTGACGAGCGCGACCCCGGTTCGGTCATGTCCCGGCAGCTGCGGTTCTGGACCGACACCCTGACCGGGTTGCCGGAACTGCTCGAACTGCCCACCGACCTGCCTCGTCCCCCGGTGGCGTCCATGCGCGGCCGGACCGTCGATTTCGAGATCTCCGCGGCGGTGCAGGAGCGGATCGGCGCGGTCGCGCGCGCGGCGAACGCGACGGTGTTCATGGTCGTGCACGCCGCGCTGACCGTCCTGCTGTCGCGCTCGGCCGGTGTCGCCGACGTCGCGGTGGGCACCCCGGTGGCGGGCCGAGGGGAGCGCGAACTCGACGATCTGATCGGCATGTTCGTCAACACCCTGGTGCTGCGGTCACGAGTGTCGTCGCGCCAGTCGTTCGCCGACCTGCTCGCGGCGACGCGGGAAACGGATCTGGCCGCGTTCGCGCATGCCGACGTGCCCTTCGAGCAGGTGGTGGAGGCGATCAACCCGCCGCGTTCCACGGCCCATCTGCCGCTGTACCAGGTGACGCTCGATGTGCAGAACCTCGGCAAGGCCGCGCTGCGGCTGCCGGGGCTCACCGTCGAGCCGGTCGAGAACGGTTTCGAACCGGCGCAGGCCGACCTGAACCTCAATCTGGTCGAACGGTCCGGCGCCGAGGGCGAGGCGGACGGCATCCGGGGACGCCTGACCTACGCCACCGATCTCTTCGTCGAGGAGACGATGACCCGGTTCGCGGCGGCCTTCGTGCGGATCTTGGAGCAGGTCACCGCGAACCCGGACATCGTGGTCGGCGACATCGACCTCGTGGGTCCGGCGCAGCGTCGCGAGCTGCTGGCGGCGGCCGGTGGCGCCGGAGTCGCGGTGCCGGAGACGACTCTCGCGGAGCTGTTCGCCGCCCAGGCGCTCGCGCGCCCGGACGCCGTCGCGGTGACCGACGGCGCGTCGCGGCTGACCTACGCGGAGCTGGACCGGCGCTCCGCCGCGGTGGCGGCTCGGCTGGCGCGGCTGGGCGTTGGCCCGGAAACGCTTGTGGCCGTGGCGTTGCCGCGCTCGGCGGAGCTGATCGTCGGCCTGCTCGGCGTCGTCCGCGCGGGTGCGGGTTATCTGCCGTTGGATGTCGCGTATCCAGCTGAGCGATTGCGATTCATGCTCGACGATGCTCGTCCGGCCGCGGTTCTGACTTCGGCAGCGCTGGCAGCCGGGGTGCCGGAGTGCGCCGCGCCGGTACTGCGCATCGAGGATTGCGCCGACGCCGATCCGGCACCGGTATCGGCTGCGCGGCCGGGCAATGTCGCCTACGTGATCTACACGTCGGGATCGACGGGCCGCCCGAAGGGTGTGACGGTCGGCCACCGGGAAGCGGTCACCCTGTTCACCAACGCGGCCGAGCGATTCGACCTCGGACCCGACGACGTGTGGACGATGTTCCATTCCTACGCTTTCGATTTCGCGGTGTGGGAGATCTGGGGCGCGCTGCTGTCCGGCGGCAGGGTGGTCGTGGTGGACTACGACACCTCCCGGTCGCCGGAGGCGTTCGTCGACGTCGTGGCGCGCGAGGGCGTGACGGTGCTGAGCCAGACGCCGTCGGCGTTCTACGGATTCATGGACGCGGAGCGCCGCTATCGCGAGTCCGATTGCCCGGCAGGCGATCTCGCATTGCGCTATGTCGTCTTCGGCGGTGAGGCGCTGGACACGTCGCGACTGGACGACTGGTTCGCCGCGCACGCGCCGGGAACGCCACGGCTGATCAACATGTACGGCATCACCGAGACGACCGTGCATGTCACCTTCTCCGAGGTCACCCGGCCTGGCTCGGCCGGGATCGGTGTGCCGCTGCCCGGGTTGCGGGTGTACGTCCTCGACGACCGGCTGCGTCCGGCGCCGATCGGCGTCGCCGGAGAGATCTACGTGGCCGGTGGCCAGCTCTCGCGCGGGTATCTGGGAGCCCGGGCACTGACCGCGAGCCGATTCGTCGCGAACCCCTTCGAGCCCGGCGGCGCCCGGCTCTACCGCTCCGGGGACGTCGGCCGGTGGCGGAAGTCCGGGAGCGCACTGGAGTTGGCGTACGCGGGCCGCGCCGACGCGCAGGTGCAGTTGCGCGGCTTCCGCATCGAACTCGGCGAGGTGGAGTCGGCGCTGCTGCGGCACCCGCTCGTCACCCAGGCCGCGGTCACGGTGCACCGGCACGAGCGGGGTGTGGATCAGTTGATCGGCTACGTCGTCGGCGTCGACGGCGAGCGGATCGACCCGGCCGAGGTCCGCGAGACCGCCGCCCAGGTGCTGACCGGTTACATGGTGCCCGCGACGATCATGGTGTTGCCCGCACTGCCGTTGACGGTCAACGGCAAGCTCGACCGCAGAGCACTGCCCGACCCCGAGTTCCAGGAGGCGACGACCGCGTTCGTGGCGCCGCGGACCCACACGGAGAAGGTGATCGTCGAGGTCTACGCGCAGGTCCTCGGCGTCCAGCGGGTCGGCGCGACGGACGGGTTCTTCGATCTGGGCGGCAACTCGCTGCTGGCCACCCTGGTGGTGACCGAGTTGCGCGGGCGCGGCGTGACGATCCAGTTGCCGTGGATGTTCGACGACGCGACGCCGCGGGCCTTGGCTGCCAGGGCCGACGGCACGGCGGGCGGCTCCGGGCTGCAGGTGCTGCTGCCGCTGCGCGCGCACGGCGCGAAGCCGGCGGTGTTCGCGGTGCACCCCGCGGGCGGGCTGGCGTGGTTCTACGGCGGCGTGGTCGAGCATCTGCACAAGGACCGGCCGGTCTACGGCCTGCAGGACCCCCATGTCGTGGCGGGCGAACCCGGTGCGCATTCGGTCGACGAACTCGCCGAACGCTATGTCGCCGAGATCCGCCGGGTGCAGCCGAGCGGTCCGTATCACCTGCTGGGGTGGTCGCTGGGCGGTGCGATCGCGCATGCCGTCGCGGTCCGGCTGCAGCGGGAAGGACAGCGGGTCGGCATGCTGGCCATGATGGACAGCGCCGTCGGCGACGCCGAGTCGCTGGCCGCGGCGATGGGCGGCGCGGCGGACGAGCCCGCGCCGGGCGAGCTGATGGCCGATCTGCTCGGTGGCTGGCGTGAGCTGTTCGACCTCGGCGCCGAGGTGACCGCGCGGACCCACGAGCAGGCCTGGACGGTGATCCGTGACCAGGTCACCGCCACCGGGATGTTCACTGCCGACCAGGTCGACCGGGTGATGGAGAGCTTCCGGACCGCGACCGGCATCGCCCAGGAATACCGGCCGCAGGTCTTCGACGGCGATCTGGTCTTCTTCACCGCGGGCAAAGACCGCGCCGACCACGACGCGGCCGTGCGGACGTGGCGGCCGTTCATCACCGGCGAGCTGTACAACACGGTCGTCGACGCACGGCATCTCGAGTTGACCCACCCACACGCTCTGGCCGCCATCGGCCCGATCCTCGAAAGGTTCTTGCACGCATGCTGAAGACTCTCGATCAACTCCAGCAACTCCGGCTCGATGACGGCAGGACGGTCGCCTGCACCAGTCCGGCCGAGGCGCGGATGTTGTGGTGCGAGATGTCGACCGACGGCTTCTACCGGCTAGCCGCGGCGCTCCTGCGGCCGGGGGACATCGCACTGGACATCGGCGCGAACATCGGGCTGAGCGCGATGATGTTCGCCGACGCCTGCCCCGGCGTCCGGGTGATCGCCGCGGAGCCCGCCCCGGCGACCTTCGACTGTCTGCGGCACAACATCGCCGCGCACGTGCCCGGCGGCGTGCCGTTGCCGGTCGCGGTCGGCGCTGCGCCCGGCAGCGCGTCGTTCACCTGGTACCCACGGGCGTCGGCGAATTCGGGTCTCTACGCCGACCGCGAAGCCGACGACCGCGCCACCGAGATGTATCTGCGCAACAGCGGCCTGAACGACGAGGCGATCGCGCTCATCACCGCGGGACTGCACGAGGGGGAGCGGATGGACGTCGAGGTCACCACCGTCTCGCGGATCCTCGACGAGCACGGCGGGAGGGCGGAGGTCGGCTTGCTCAAAGTCGACGTGGAGCGCGCGGAGCTGGACGTGCTGCGCGGCATCGCCGACGCGGACTGGCGGCGCATCCGCGCCGTTGTCGCCGAGGTCCACGATCGCGACGATCGCTTGGCCCAGTGCTGCGCGTTGCTGGGCAGGCACGGCCTGCACGCGCGGACGCGCCAGGACCCGAGCCTGGCCGGAACAGAACTGCACGAGATCTACGCCGTCCGGCCGGAGACCGTCTGACGGTCGCGCGCCGTACATCTCCACCCGGGCACGGAAATGGACGCCGCCGCATCGGCTGATGCGGCGGCTCGCCCGATCGTGCTGCCCGGCCGGGTCAGAACGCGGCTTCGTCGAGATCCATGACGCTGATGTCGACGTCGGAGATGACCGACCATTCCGCGCTGAGATGCGGCAGCACCGTCTTGGCGAAGAACGACGCGACGGCGATCTTGCCCTGATAGAAGGCGCGGTCCTGGTGGTCCGGCTCGGCATCCAATGCCGCCGCGGCGATCTCGGCGGCGACGATCAGTCGCCAGGCGACGAGGAGATCGCCGACGGCTAGCAGGAACCGGACGGAATTCAGTCCGATCTTGTACAACTCGGTGGGCTGCTGCTGGGCGGCGAGCAGATGCTGGGTGAACCGGCCCGCCATGTCCTGGACATCCTCCAGCGCGGTGGCCAGCAGCACTTTCTCGGTCTTGAGCCTGCCGTTGCCCACGCCGGATTGCGCGGTGTCGCGGATCTTGCCTGCGAGGTGGGCCAGTGCGACGCCGCGGTCGCGGGCGATCTTGCGGAAGAAGAAGTCCTGCGCCTGGATGGCGGTGGTGCCCTCGTAGAGCGAGTCGATCTTCGCGTCGCGGATGTACTGCTCGATCGGGTAGTCCTGCAGGAAGCCGGAACCGCCGAGGGTTTGCAGCGACTCGGTCAGGTACTGGTAGGCCCGCTCGGAGCCGACGCCCTTGACGATCGGCAGCAGCAGGTCGTTGACCCGCGCGGCCAGTTCGGCATCCGCCCCCGAGATGTGCTGCGCCACAACGTCGTTCTGGTGACCGGCGGTGTAGAGGTAGACCGCGCGCAGGCCCTCGGCGTACGCCTTCTGCATCATCAGCGACCGGCGCACGTCGGGATGCCGGGTGATGGCCACCTTGGGTGCGGACTTGTCCGCGAGCTGGGTCAGGTCGCTGCCCTGCACGCGGTTCTTCGCGTATTCGAGGGCGTTGAGGTAGCCGGTCGACAGGGTCGCGATGGCCTTCGTGCCCACCATCATCCTGGCTTCCTCGATGACGTGGAACATCTGCGCGATGCCGTTGTGCACCTCGCCGACCAGCCAGCCCTTGGCCGGGATGCCGTGGCCGCCGAAGGTGAGCTCACAGGTCGCGGAGGCTTTCAGGCCCATCTTGTGCTCGACGTTGGTGACGAAGACGCCGTTGCGCTCGCCCAGTTCACCGGTCTCGTGGTCGAAGTGGAACTTCGGCACGAAGAACAGCGACAGGCCCTTGGTGCCCGGTCCTGCGCCCTCGGGGCGGGCCAGCACCATGTGCGCGATGTTTCCGAACAGGTCGTCGGAGTCGGCGGAGGTGATGAACCGCTTGACGCCCTCGATGTGCCAGGAGCCGTCCTCCTGTTCGATCGCCTTCGTCCGGCCCGCGCCGACGTCGGAGCCCGCGTCGGGCTCGGTCAGCACCATGGTGGCGCCCCAGTTGTGTTCGGTGATGAATCGAGCCCAGCGCCGCTGCTGCTCGGTGCCGATGCCATCGATGATGTGGGCCATCATCGGGCCGGTCAGGTACATGTAGGCCGCCGGCTGCGCCCCGAGCACGAATTCGCTGATGGCCCAGCTGACCATCGAGGGGGCGGGCACCCCGCCGACCGCCTCGGACTTGCCGACGCGCCACCATTCCGCGTCGAGCCAGGCGCGCACCGCCTTCTTGAACGACTCGGACAAGCTGACCGAGTGGGTGGCCGGATCGAAAACCGGTGGGTTCCGGTCGGTTTCGGCATACGGTTCGGCGACCGGCCCTTCGGCCAGCCGCGCGGCCTCCGTCAGCATCGATCGCACGGTGTCGCCGTCCAGGTCCCCGAACGCTCCGGTCCGGAGGATGTCGTCGAGTCCGTACACCTCGAACAAGTTGAACTCGAGGTCACGCACGTTGCTCTTGTAATGGCTCACGAGCCAGGGCCTTTCGAGAAACGGCCGGTGTACCGGCGAGGGATTCGGCGGGCGCACGGATCGGTGCTCACCCACGGCACACTGTGCGGCACGGCTGACCGGGAAGGCAATCTCATGTTAATGACCACTAAGTAGATGGTCGAACGTCCGAAAGCGATCAACGCGCTGCTAGCGCGTAATTGGCTCGAATAAGTTAATCGTGACTAAGTGCTGTAAATCACTATGGGAAGGTCCGGCCAGGTGTTCCCGCCGTCTCGATCCGCTCGCCGATGGCCACGAGAACGTCCACGAGATCGGCGCGCCGCCGGAAGCGAGGATTGCGCACGGCATCGATGACGACGGTGCTGACGGCGCGGCTGAGCACCCGCGCGACGGGGGCGGACAAGTCCGGCCGCACCGCCTGCAACATGCGGGCCCATTGCGCGATGCCGTCGAGGCGCACTCGCCGGTAGCGCTGTACCCCGTCCCCGGGAAGGTGGCGGGTCTCGCTGACCGTGATCGCCAGCAGGTCGGGTTCGTCGACGCCCAACTGCGCGAAGCTGCGCATGAGCGTGCGCAGGGATTCCTCGGCGCTGCGACCCTCGGCGATCGCTCGGGCGAGCAGCAGTCGAAGCCATTCGTCCTGACGCCGGACGATCTGATCCAGCAACTCCGCCTTGCTCGCGAAATGGTGATACAGGGCGGGACCGCTGACGCCGACGGCCGCGCCGATGTCCTCGATGCCCACCGCGGCATAGCCGCGGGTGCTGAACAGTCGCGCCGCCTCGGCGAGCATTCGCTCCGACCGCAGGGCCCGGTCCAGCGCGGTGTTGCCGGTCTCCAGGCGCGGTGGCCGGTGCCGCGCGTGTCCGTCCGGGTGCTCGGGCATGCGGGTCGTGATGACCGCGGCGACGGCGGCTTCGAGCACCTGCGCGGCCGCCGGCGCGGGTAACTCCGCGCGGTGATAGGACGGGCTGACCGCGATCGACAGCACACACCAGCTCAGCAGTTCCACATCGGCCGCGCTCAGTTCGGGCCTGCGCAGGCGAATCGTGTGCCGCAGGTAGCGGGTGATGCGCGTGGCGCGCACGAGCACCGCGGTCTTGTCCGCCGCCGTCAGATTGCGGAACTCCAGTTGCCACAGCCGCGGCAAGCCACGCAGCTCGAGCGAGACCCGGACCAACTCGGCGAGTACCGCGCCACCGGAGGCGTCGGCGCGATGCGCGGCGTCCAGCCGGTCCAGCGTGCCGTCGAGCCCGACCAGCAGGCATTGGCCCAAGAGTTGCTGCTTGTTGCGGAAGTGCCGGTACAACGCCGTGGCCGAGATGTTCACCGCTGCCGCTATGTCGGCCATCGTGGTGCCGTAATAGCCTCCGTGCGTGAAGGCGTCGACCGCGGCGTGCAGGATCATCTCGCGCCGCTGCGGCGGTCTGCGCCGTGGCTGTCCGCTGTTCGCCTGTGTGCCCATCGCGGTCAGTGTCGCGCATCGGACGCTGCGCGGCGGAATCGGGCCGCCGCCACCGGGCGACCCGCCGACAGGGCGAATCCCTCGCGGGCGGGCGTCCGCATGACGATTCCGTCACAGTCCACGCCGAAGTCCTACTGTCGAGTAGGCTTCCCGCAGCTATCACCAGCCCGGGGATCGTTCATCGATCAGGTAAGCAGAGGGAGCCCGCCCGTGAGCGCCGACATCGCGCACGCCACAGCACTGTCCACCATGGCGGCCCGCCTGCGCATCGCGTCCACCGTGATCCTGCGGCGCGCCAGGAGGAATCCCGACGAGCGGCGGCTGTCCGCGACGCAGTGGGCGGTGCTGGGACGACTGCATCGATACGGTCCCATGGCCGCGGTCGACCTGGCGCGGCTGGAGATGTTGCGGCCGCAGACGATGCGCAACGTGGTCGACGGCCTGCGCGATCAGGGCCTGATCGTCGGTGTGCGCGACCCGGACGACGGACGCCGGGTGAACCTGACCCTCACCGACGAAGGCAGGGCGTGGGTGTGCGGGCACCAGGCGTCCGCGAACGACGCGTTGGCCCAAGCGTTGTCGGAGAGTTTGCGGACGGGCGAGTTGCACAAGGTCGGCGAGGCGCTGGAACTGCTCGAGCGCATCGCCTACGGGTAAACGGAGGCGCTGAGCGCACTCACGCGCCGCATCACCGGTGGCCTGCTCGCGACGACTCGGCCGTCGGCGAGCCCTGGTCGGCAGGCGGCGTGAGCGCCCTGGTCCAGAGATCGATGATCGCCCGGCGGCACTCGTCGGCGGTGCGACCCTCCGGCGGATCGAGGACCGCGCCGTGGACCTGCGCCTCCACCGCCTGCACGAGCAGCAAGGCCGTCAATCCCGGATCGTCGCCGCCGGCGGCTCGCGATGCGCTCCGTGCCCGCACCGGCGGGGTGGGTAAGGTCTGAAGCGTCGTGGAACGGACGCCACGATGCCGCCGCCGAACAGCTTCGCGCGGACGCGCCGCCCTGTCGAACGAAGAGAGCTGATTGATGCCGACCTCTACAGCGCGCGCACAGATCGGGGTCACCGGTCTGGCGGTCATGGGTAGCAACATCGCACGGAACTTCGCCAGGAACGGCTATACCGTCGCGCTGCACAACCGCAGCATCGCCAAGACCGACGCACTGCTCGAGGCCCACGGCGACGACGGCGACTTCGTGCGGACCGAGACGATCGAGGAGTTCGTCGCCGCGCTGGAGAAGCCGCGCCGGGTGCTCATCATGGTGAAGGCGGGCGCGGCGACCGACGCGGTCATCGAGGAACTGGCCGACGCCATGGAGCCGGGCGACATCATCATCGATGGTGGCAACGCCCTGTACACCGACACCATTCGCCGCGAAGCCGCGATGCGCGAGCGCGGGCTGAACTTCGTCGGAGCGGGCATCTCCGGTGGCGAGGAGGGCGCGCTCAACGGCCCCGCGATCATGCCGGGCGGTCCTGCGGAGTCCTACGAGTCGCTCGGGCCGCTGCTGGAATCCATCGCGGCGAAGGTCGACGGAACGCCCTGCTGCACCCACATCGGCCCGGACGGCTCAGGGCATTTCGTCAAGATGGTGCACAACGGCATCGAGTACGCCGACATGCAGCTGATCGGTGAGGCCTACCACCTGTTCCGCGACGCGCTCGGCTTCGACGCCAAGCAGATCGCCGACGTGTTCACCCAGTGGAACTCCGGCGACCTGGAGAGCTACCTGGTCGAGATCACCGCCGAGGTGCTCAATCAGGTGGACGCCAAGACGGGCAAGCCGCTGGTGGACGTGATCGTCGACGCGGCGGAGCAGAAGGGCACCGGGCGCTGGACGGTGAAGTCCGCGCTCGATCTCGGCGTGCCGGTGACCGGAATCGCCGAAGCGGTGTTCGCGCGGGCGCTGTCGGGTTCTCGCGAGCAGCGCAAGGCCGCGCGGGGCCTGGCCTCCGGACGGCTGGCCGACAGGCCCACCGATGTGGAGCAGTTCACCGAGGACATCCGGCAGGCGCTCTACGCATCGAAGGTGGTCGCCTACGCGCAGGGCTTCGATCAGATCGCCGCGGGCAGCGCCGAATACGACTGGAACCTGCGCCCCGGCGATCTCGCGACGATCTGGCGCGGCGGCTGCATCATCCGCGCCCGCTTCCTCAACCGGATCAAGGAAGCCTACGACGAGAACCCGGCGCTGCCGAGCTTGATCCTCGCGCCGTACTTCCGCGAGGCGATCGAGACGGCCATCGACAGCTGGCGCCGCGTCGTGGCCACCGCGACCCTGCTCGGCATTCCGGTGCCCGCGTTCGCGTCGTCGCTGTCCTACTACGACGCCCTGCGCGCCGAGCGTCTCCCGGCCGCGCTCACCCAGGGGCAGCGCGACTTCTTCGGTGCGCACACCTACGAGCGGGTGGACGCCGAAGGCAAGTTCCACACCCTGTGGAGCGGGGACCGCAGCGAGGTGCGCGCCGACTAGCGGGAACCGGCTCGCTCCCACGCCTTCTCGCGCAGCAGGCGCAGCCCGTTCAGCCCGACCAGGACGGTCGATCCTTCGTGCCCGGCGACGCCGAGCGGAAGCGGCAGGGTTCCCGCGAGGTCCCAGACGACCAGCACGCCGATGAACGTGGCGGCGATGGACAGGTTGGCGATCACCACCCGGCGCGCCCGCCGGGACAACGCGATCACCGCCGGGATCGCGGTGAGGTCGTCGCGCACCACGACGGCGTCCGCGGTCTGCAAGGTCAGGTCGGATCCGGCCCCGCCCATGGCGATGCCGACCTCGGCCGCGGCGAGCGCGGGGGCGTCGTTGATGCCGTCGCCGACCACGGTCACCTTCCGCCCGCCTGCCTGCAATTCGCGCACCGCGGTCACCTTGTCGTCGGGCAGCAGAGCGGCCCTGACGTCGGTGATCCCGACCCGCGCGGCGAGCCGATCGGCGGTGGCGCTGTTGTCGCCGGTCAGCAGCACCGGCCCGCTCCCGGTCACCGCGGTGGTTGCGCGCACGGCCGCCACCGCTTCGGGCCGGGCCTGGTCGGTCAGCGCCAGCACGCCGATCGGCTGGCGGTCGCAGGTCACGACCACGACGGTGTAGCCGCTCGCGTGCAGGGCGTCGACGGCCTTCCGGCTCTCGCGCTCGGGTTCCGACGCGGTGGGGGAGCCGACGCCGACGAGACGGTCACCGACGCGGGCGGTCACGCCGCGGCCGGGGTGGGCGGTGAAGTCCGTGACCTCGGGCAGGCGCAATTCCCGGGCGCGGGCCGCGCGCACGACCGCCGCCGCCAGCGGGTGCTCGCTCGGGTGCTCGGCCGCCGCGGCGAGCCGGAGCACCTCGGCGTCGGTGAAACGCGGGTCCAGGCAGCGGATCTCGGCGAGTTCGGGGACGCCGCGGGTCAGCGTGCCGGTCTTGTCGAAGGCGACCTGCGTCGTGGCGCCGAGCTTTTCCATGACCACCGCGGATTTGACCAGCACGCCGTGCCTGCCCGCGTTGGCGATGGCCGCCAGCAGGGGCGGCATGGTGGCCAGCACCACCGCGCAGGGCGAGGCGACGATCATGAACGTCATCGCTCGCAACAGCGCTCGGCGCACGGTGTCGCCGAGCAGCAGGGGGATGGTGAACACCGCGAGGGTGGCCGCGACCATACCGATGGAGTAGCGCTGTTCCACCTTCTCGATGAAGAGCTGCGTGCGCGCTTTGGTTCTGGCTGCCTGCTCTACCAGGGCCGCGATCCGCGCGACCACGGAGTCCTGCGCACGGCGCTCGACGCGCAGTCGCAGGGCGCCCGTGCCGTTGAGAGTGCCCGCGAACACTTCGTCGCCCTCGGTCTTGTTCACCGGCAACGGTTCTCCGGTGATGGTGGCCTGGTCGACCTCGCTGCCGCCGGAGACGACCGTCGCGTCCGCCGCGATCCGCTCGCCGGGCCGCACCACCAGGACGTCGCCCACGGACAGGTCGGTGGCGTGCACCGTCTCTTCCGCGCCTTCGCGCGTGACCCGGGTCGCGGTGTCCGGTGTGAGGTCGAGCAGTCCGCGCACCGAGTCCTCGGTGCGGGCGGTGGCCAGCGCTTCCAGGGCGCCGGAGGTCGCGAAGATGACGATCAGCAACGCGCCGTCGGTGATCTGGCCGATGGCCGCCGCTCCGATCGCCGCGGCGACCATGAGCAGGTCGACATCGAGCGTCCGGTCGCGTAACGCCCGCACTCCGGCCCACCCGGGTTCCCAGCCGCCCGCGGCGTAACAGGCCAGGTACAAGCCCCAGAACAGCCACGGGGGGCCATCGGTGAGCTGCACCGCGAGCCCGGCGCAGAAGAACGTCACAGCCATTGCGGCCCACCGCATTTCGGGCAGGTCGAGCAATCGGGTCCGGCGCGGGTGCGCGCGAGCGGATGGCGGAGTGGGGCGAGTCGGCGCGAGCGTCGGCGCGGCCATGGGGACCTCCAGAACGGCAACGAACGGGACGGCCCGACCATAGCAGAATATATGAACACGTCTTCATTTGTTCCTAGCGTATGCTGTTCAGTCATGGGACACGGTGTCGAAGGCAGGGACCGTCCCGCCGTGCGCCTGGATCCCGAATCGGCCACCCATGTGGCGACCACGTTGCAGGCGCTGGCCACCCCGAGCCGATTGATGATCCTCACCGAACTGCGTCAGGGGCCGCTGCCGGTGAGCGCGCTGGCGGGCGCCATCGGTATGGAACAGTCCGCCGTATCCCACCAGCTCCGGCTGCTGCGCAATCTCGGCCTGGTCACGGGCACTCGTACCGGGCGCAGCATCGTCTACAGCCTCTACGACAACCACGTCGCCCAATTGCTGGACGAGGCGATCTACCACAGCGAGCATCTGCGCCTCGGGTTGTCCGACCGGCCCGAAACCGCGGGCTGACCGGCCGCCGGGCAGCAGCGTTCGCGCCTTTCATCCGATTCGGGTGATGTCCGCCCGCTACGGCGGTGGCACCGTCCAGGAAATGACGGCCGCGGCGATGGTTGACAGCCGATACGACCTCGCACACGGGTATCCGGTCGAGGCTTCCGCGTCCCGGGCTCGGGACGACAGCCTGTTCCAGCGCGCCGTGGTCGCCTATCGGTTCTGGTATCCGACCGTGTCGATGGAGGGCATCCGGACCGGCAACCGGGAGAGCGGACTGAGCGACAACCGCGCGATCGGGATCCTCTCGGCCGGTCCGCGGCACCTCGGGTTCACCCTCAACTCCGACACTCCGTACGGTGCGGCGGTACTGGACCTGTCGGCAGGGCCGATGGTGGTCGATCTTCCGCCGGGGCCGTACATCGGGCTGGTCGACGACCGCCATCAACGGTGGATCACCGACCTCGGCATCCCCGGCCCCGACCAGGGGCGCGGCGGCAGCTACGTCATCGTTCCTCCCGGCTACGCGGGCACGCTGCCGACCGGCTGCCATGTCGGGAGAGCCGCGACCTTCAAAGTGTTGCTCGCGGTGCGCGCGCTGCCGCGCGGCGGCGACGTGGCCGAGGCGATGAATGCGCTGCGAGCGGTCAGGGTGTACCCGCCGGGGGAGGCGGGCGCGGTGCTGGACATCGTCGACATCACCGACTTCGACTTGGACTTCACCTGTCTGCGCTGGGAAGACGATCTCTCCTACTGGCAGGTGTTGCACGGAGTGCTCGAGTCGGAACCGATGGTGCCGGAGTTCTCGTCGATGTACGGGCTACTCGGGGCCATCGGCCTCGAACGGGGCGCCCGGTTCGCGCCCGGCCCCCGGTCCGCGGCGCTGTTGACCGCCGCGGCGCGCACCGGGCGCGACCAGATGCTGGTGTCGGCGTTCGCCGGTGCGCGCCCGGACCGTCTGGCGTGGCCGGACCGCCGGTGGGAATGGGTGGGATCGGCCGATGGCGACGGCGACTTCCGGACTGCCTCCGGTCCTGACCTCGAAGCGCGCGACCGATGGTTCGCCCAAGCGATCACCGCCGCGCCGGGCATGTTCCGGCGGCAAGTGGGCGGTGGATCGCTGTACTGGCTCGGCGTGCGGGACGAGCGGGGGGACTATCTGGACGGTGGTGCCACTTACACCCTCGAGATACCGCAACCGGTGCCGGCCGGAATGTTCTGGTCCGTGACGGTCTACGACGCCGAGACCCGCTCGCAGATCCGGTCCGATCAAGGCAAGGCCGCCCTCCGGTCGCTGTTCGAACTGCGCGACCTCCCTCCAGACGCCCCCGTGCGCCTGCACTTCGGTCCCACCCCTCCCCGCGGCGCCGAGCACCGCTGGCTGCAAACGGTCCCCGGCCGTGGATGGTTCGCCTATCTGCGCATCTACGGACCCGGGGAAGCGGCGTTCGACGGTACATGGAAGCCGGGCGATTTCACGCGCGCGAGCTGATCGGCGTTCGACCGGCTACTTGACCTGGAGCGCACTCCAGCACTTAGTGTGCGCTCTCGTACACGGTTGTCCAGCAAGAAGGGAACCACTTCATGGAGCTCGGTTTTCACATTCCGATCTTCGATATCGACGGTGGCACCACCGCCATCGCCGGTGAGCTGGCGCGGGTGGGCGCCGCCGCGGAGGAATCCGGCGCCACCTGGCTGTCGTTCATGGACCACTACTTCCAGATCGAGCCGACCGGGCTGCCCGCGGAGGCGAACATGCTCGAGGGTTACACCACCCTCGGCTACCTGGCCGCGCACACCTCGCGCATCGACCTCGGGTTGCTCGTCACCGGCGTGACCTACCGGCACCCCGGCCTGCTCGCCAAGATCGTCACCACCCTCGACGTCCTGTCGGGCGGCCGGGCGGTCCTCGGGATCGGCGCCGCGTGGTTCGAGCGCGAACACCGCGGGCTCGGCGTGCCGTATCCGCCGACCGCCGAACGGTTCGAACGACTGGAGGAGACGCTGCGCATCTGCCGTCAGATGTGGGACCCGCAGGACAACGGGCCGTTCGACGGGAAGTACTACCAGCTGGCCGAGACGCTGTGCTCACCGCAGCCCATCAACCGGCCCAAGGTGCTCATCGGCGGTGGGGGAGAGCGCAAGACGTTGCGGCTGGTCGCGCAGTACGGCGACGCCTGCAACCTGTTCGGCTCCTCGCCCGAGGATGTCGGGCACAAACTCGACGTGCTGCGCCGGCATTGCGACGACGTCGGCCGCGACTACGGCGAGATCCGCAAGACGATCCTCGCCAACAACCCGCGGCCGAGCCCGGAGAACCGCGACGAATTCGTCCGGCAGATGGCCGGCTACGCCGAACTCGGCATCGAGGCCGCCATCGTCACGCCGACCACCGGCTCACCGGCGGCATGGATCGATGGCATGGCGCCCGCCGTCGCGCAACTGGCGGAACTCGGCTGACGTGCCTGCGGCACGGGCCCGGATCGCCTAGCGGGAGTCCGGGCCCAGCCGGTGCGCCGGGCGGGGGCGAGCGGTTCCTACAGTTTGTAGCCGATCTGCCGTAACAACTGCCTGCGCGCCGCCTGGTCTTCGGCATCCTCCACGCCGAGTGGCGCCGCACCGTCGATCACCCCGACGATTCCTCTGCCGAGTTCCGTTTCCGCGATCAGGACTTCGACGGGATTGGCTGTGGCGCAGTAGATTCCGCAGACCTCCGGGACCTGCCGCACCGCGTTGAGCACATTGACGGGGTAGCCCTCGCGAAGGAAGACGACGAAACAGTGTCCGGCGCCGATGTCCACCGCGTTCTTGGTGGCCAGCTCGGTGAGTGCGTCGTCGTTGCCGGAATGGCGGACCAGGCGCGGTCCGGAGGCTTCGCAGAACGCGAGTCCGAAGCGCAGGTGCGGGCCGACCCCGACCAGCGCTTCGTGCAGGTCTTCCACGGTCTTGATGAAGTGGGACTGCCCGATGATGACGTTGAGATCATCCGGTTTGTCGATGCGCACGGCTGTCAACTCCACAGCGACATACTGCGCCCCGTCGACGTCGATTCATAGCATTTAGACATTTGTTCCGCGCGCGTCGCGGTCGGATCCTGATCGCCCCTCTGCCA
>NZ_BDBC01000011.1 GCF_001612785.1 Nocardia beijingensis NBRC 16342 | reverse complement strand
CAGTCGCCGCAGATCCGAGCGGGCAGGTCGACGACCAGTGCGGTGGCGTTGTCCTTTCCACCGGCCAGGAGGGCGGCGTCCACCAAGGTGCTCGCGATCGTGGGAGCGGCGTCGCCGTCGGCGAGGATGGCCTTGACCTCGGCGATGCCGAGTGGTTTGTGGACACCGTCGGTGCTCAGCAGCAATCTGCCCGTGCTGGACCCGGTGGCGGCGTACCCGATCGCGTCCGGCTGGACGGTGCGCGCGGAGGTCGTGACCAGATGACTCATGCGCGGGGTGGGAACGAGCCCGCGGGTGCGGTACAACTCCGCGACGGTGTGGTCGGTGGTGATCTGGTGCAGCACCCGCCCGTTCCAGCGATACGCCCGACAGTCGCCGACCCACGCCACCTCGCAGGGGCCGTCGGGCTGACCGGCGGCCGGAAGCACCGCGACCACGAGCACGCTGTCGGCCGAAGGTTCGGGGACTTCGCGCAGCAGTTCCTCCTGAGCCGCGAGAATTCCCGCCCGTGCCCCCTCGCGTGCGGCGGCGCGAGCCGCTGCGGCGGCGACCGTACGCGCCGCGCGGGCGCCGAGCAGATGATCTCCGACGCCGTCGGCGACGACGTACGCCGTCGTTCCGGTCGTGGCGTCGGTCTCGATCGCTACCGCGTCGGCGTTGATCGACCGGGACGCCCGCCGGCTGGCCGAAGCGCCCGTCGCCCCGCCCAGCCACGACGTGTGGATCCGCGGCATGCTCGCGGTGGTGCCGGTAAACACGAACTGGTCTCCTCGGGGCTGGGCTTGAAGAAGTGCTGCCGACCAGCACCCTCTAATGACACCGCAGCAGTATTTGGGCTTGGCGAGAGACGGTTGTGTGAACGCTGAGAATTCGCTCTCGATCTGGTCACGGCGGAGGTCCCGGCCGCATTCCGGCTATCGGCCGGCGCACTGATCAGCGCTCGGCGCAATTGCGTTCACGGTGGTGGAAGAGGGCGCCCACGCAGCGCATAACTCACCGACGACGATCACGTTTGTCCGGTTTGTTCGTCTCTCCCGCGTCGGCACCCTGCGGCTCGATTGTTGCCCGGCGGTACGTCTACGCTGCCGCCGAGGCGGGCCGTCGCTGCCGATCGCGGCAGCTCGGCGCGAGTGTCCAGCGCAGTAGACAACGCGGCGTGGGTTTTTCGGATGCCGGCATCGCTCATTTGTTTCCGTCGCGGCTGCCGACAGACAGCATGACTAGGCAAAATGCATTCAGCAGACGGCGATTTCGATAGAGTGTGCAGTTGTCGGTGACGTAGACAACATCCGAAACTCGGGTGAATTCCCAGCCTTACCGGTGGGTACGTGATCGAATGCTCTGCAACTGACGTCTCGAACCCGCAGTGACGCGTTACGGGTTCGGTAAATCCGGGAGGTTGTGGCTGTGGCCGACGCGAGCGTGCCCACGCTGCGTCCGTCCGAGCTGGAAAGATTGGCTCAGCTCGACGAACACGATGAACTCTCCGCCGAGCAGGTGCGATCGAGTTCGCAGCGGCTGGGCGTGCCGGAAGAGGACCTGTGGCAGTGGTTGCAGGACCGCCGCAGCGCGTCCGCGCCCACCAGGCGCATCGACGTTCCCGAACAGCCACCCGCGAGCGTGGACGTTCCCGGGCCGCCGACCGCGGGCGTCGATGCTCCCGACCCGCCGACCACGCGTGTGGACGTTTCCGACGCCCCGACCACACGTGTCGGGGCTCCCGAACCCCCGACCACACGCGTAGCCGTCCCTGACCCGCCGACCACCCGCATCGTCGGCCCGGAGCCACCGACCAGGCACGTGGGATACGGGCAGACCAATCACCGGCCATCGCGCATCATCACGCTCCCCGAAGCGGCCGGAGGCGGGTTGCTGCCGCAGATCTCCGACGGGGACGTCACCACTTTCCGCGCCGATGCCTACCGGAGCCTGCCGCCGGAGGAATTCGCGCGCATCGATGCCGTCTACACCGACGGCATCCAGACCGCCTGCCGGTGGCTGGCCGAGCACACCGGACGACCGTGCAGGCACGACTTGAACCAGAACGGCGTCGGCGGCTGGCTTGGGCCGCGCGGGGCGGGCTTGGCCGAATACATGCTCTCGGTACTGCAACCTCGCCTCAGCGTGCCGGACCGTTTCCAGCAGGGCGCCGGTTTGGTCGACGAGTGGAACGACATCCTGAGCCTGTACCGGTTCCTGGGCAGCCTCGTCGCCGACAGTCCGAGCCGGGGGCACACCATCACGCGCCTGCGCGGTGCCCAAGCGGCGTTCCTGCTGCACGGGCTGCGCCTCGATCTGCCGCCCGACCTGGCCTACTCGGTCGGTCCAGGACTGACCACGGTCCCGGTCGACGACGACCTCGTCGCCCGGGTCCGGGCCAGGACGGCGGATCCGGTGGACGGAGCGGCGATCGTCACGGCACTGTTCACCGGCGCCACCGCGATGGAACTCAACGCGATCCCGTGTGTCGCGCTCACCACCGACGCGCTGATCTTCAACGGCCCCATCGGTTACACCCACGCTCCCGACCTGTATGTCTGGGTGATACCCCCGTCGGCGCGGACTCTGCTCTACGAAGCTCGCGAGCACCAGGAATCACGCCCCACACCCAATACGAAGCTGTTCGCCGGCGCCATCGGCGGGGCGGGTTTCCGCCTCCGCAGGCTCGCCGCGGCGTGCGAGGTGACCCTGCCGGATCTGTACCACTGGCACCACAGCTGGATCCGCGAAGCGGGACTGCTCAGGAAGTCCGAACAACCGACGCCGGTCCGCAATACCGATCTGCTGTTCGGCCTGAAACTCGCGCCACGGCCGCGCCGCCGCCGCGCCCGCTGACGCCGAGCAGGTCACCGGGCGTCGTCGAGTAGCTGACGCGGTGCGGCCTGCCGCCACGAGTCGCGCACGATGGCTTCCAGTTCCTCCCGGTCGTCGAGGGCGGCCAGCCGCGCGCGGACCCAGGCGTTGCCCGCTTCGTGCGCGGCGATCCAGAATTTGTCCGGTTCGGCGACGACGAGTTCGTCGCGGTCGAGGATGGGACAGCGGACCGCCATCGAGGTCTCGCCTTCCGGAAGGGTCAGGAACAGCTTGCCCGCGACCCGGAAGGTGGGCATCCCCCAGGCGAATTGTTCGGACGTCTCCGGCAGCGACAGCGCGAAGGTGCGGACATCGTCCCCGGTGAAGCTCATGCACCGAATCCTGCCAGGCCACACGGGAAGTCTCGGAGGCGGACGGACAGCGCCGGCGCCGGAGCGGTCCATAGGGCGCCGTGCCAACGCGATTGTCCGCGCGTTGTGAGCTGCCCAGTAAACGCTTCGGGAACTCGGCGCCGCTCGTTCAGCCCCCTATCGTCTGCGCAGGAGCCAGTGAGGTCGAGAGGCAGTTTGCGGATGGTCGGCACGCGAGAGAAGTTGGAACAGCTGCGGGACACCCTCGCGATCGCCGAGGAACCCGCCGGTGCGTCCGGCATCGCGAAACGCCGGAGCAAGGGTATTCCCAGTGCTCGGGAGCGGGTGCGATCGCTGCTCGATCCGGGGACGTTCGTCGAGATCGGCGCGCTCGCGCGCACGCCAGGAGCGCAGGACGCGAAGTACGGCGACGGTGTGGTCACCGGCCACGGCCGCATCGAGGGGCGGCCGG
Organism: Nocardia beijingensis NBRC 16342; assembly: GCF_001612785.1. GTDB lineage: Bacteria > Actinomycetota > Actinomycetes > Mycobacteriales > Mycobacteriaceae > Nocardia > Nocardia beijingensis. The sequence goes on along the minus strand of NZ_BDBC01000011.1, from coordinate 104,377 downwards.
TCGTGGTCATCGCGCACGACCAGACGGTGTACGGCGGTTCGGTCGGCGAGATGTTCGGGCGGAAGGTCGCCCACATCCTGAAGTTCGCCTACGAGAAGGCGTGCCCGGTGGTGGCGATCAACGATTCCGGCGGCGCCCGCATCCAGGACGCGGTCACCTCGCTGGCCTGGTTCGCCCATATGAGCAGGCGTCAGGAGCGGCTGTCCGGGTTCGTCCCGCAGGTGTCCATCATGCTCGGCAAGTGCGCCGCCGGTTCGGTGTACGGCCCGGTGAACACCGACGTGCTCGTCGCGACCGAGAACTCCTACATGTTCGTCACCGGCCCCGAGGTCATCAAGACCGTGACCGGCGAGGACGTCACCGCGGAGGAACTGGGCGGCGCCCACGTGCAGGCCCGCAACGGCACCATCCATCACGTGACCGCCACCGAGCAGGAGGCCTTCGACTGGGCCCGTAAATACCTGAGCTACCTGCCGTCGAGTTGCCTGGAGCAGGCTCCGATCGTGAACCCGGGTCTCGAACCCGAGATCACCGCCACCGATCTCGAGCTGGAGTTGATCATCCCGGATTCGGACCGGGAGGGCTACGACATGCACGAGATCCTGCTGCGCATCTTCGACGACGGCGATTTCCACGAGATCCGCTCGGCCACCGCGGCGAATCTCATCACCGGCTTCACCCGCGTAGACGGCCGCAGCGTCGGCGTCGTCGCCAACCAGCCGCTGGTTCTCGGCGGCGCGGTCGACGCGAAATGCTCCGACAAGGCAACGCATTTCATCCGGCTGTGCAACGCGTTCGGCATTCCTCTGGTGTTCGTCGTCGACACTCCCGGCGTGCTCCCCGGCGTGGAAGAGGAACGCAACGGCGTCATCGTCCGCGGCGGTCGCGTGTTCCGCGCGATCATCGAGGCGACCGTGCCCATCATCAACGTCGTGGTCCGCAAGTCCTACGGCGGCGCGTACGGCTTCATGGCGTGCAAGCAGCTCGGCGCCGACATCAGCCTGGCCTGGCCCACCGCCCGCATCGCGGTGATCGGCGCGGAGAGCGCGGTCGACATCGCGGGCAGGCGGCAGCTGGAGCAGGTGCCGGAGGAGCAGCGCGCCGCGGTGCGGGAATTCATGATCGACCAGTACAACACCACGGTGGCCACGCCGTGGATCGCGGCCGAACGCGGTTACATCGACGCCGTCATCGAGCCATCCCGGACCCGGCTGGAGATACGGCACGCGCTGCGGCTGCTGCGGGACAAAGAGGCGGCTGCCGAACACAACCCGCGCAAGCACAGCCTGTATCCGATGTAGCACCGGTTTCCCCGCCGCCGGGCTGGGTATGCGGTGGGGCGAAGGTCCGCGGTCGGAGGAGTTGCGGGCATGGACTGGTTCACCGCATCCGAATATTGGTTGAGCAGGCAGCTGCTGACTCGCGGTGTCGCGGCCGTCTATCTGATCGGCTTCGTGGTCGCCGCCCGGCAATTCCGGGCGCTGATCGGGGAGCACGGCATGCTACCCGTGCCGCGATGGCTGGCCCGGCGGTCCTTTCGGCAGGCGCCGAGCATTTTCCATGTCCACTATTCCGACCGGTTCTTCGCCGTGGTGTCCTGGTTCGGTGCGGCGCTGTCCGCGGCGATGGTGGCCGGCCTCGCCGATCTGGTGCCGCTGTGGGCGGCGATGCTGATGTGGGCGTTGTTATGGGTGCTCTACCTGTCGATCGTCAATGTGGGACAGGACTGGTACGCGTTCGGCTGGGAGTCGCTGCTGCTGGAATGCGGGTTCCTGGTGATCTTCCTCGGCAACGACCGCACCGCGCCCCCGGTGCTGGTGCTGTGGCTGGCGCGCTGGCTGCTGTTCCGGGTGGAGTTCGGCGCCGGATTGATCAAACTGCGCGGTGACCGGTGCTGGCGCGATCTGACCTGCCTGTACTACCACCACGAGACGCAACCGATGCCGGGACCGCTGAGCTGGTTCTTCCACCACCTGCCCAAGCCGCTGCACCGGGTGGAGGTGCTCGGCAACCATGTCGCCCAGCTGGTCGTGCCCTTCGGGCTGTTCGCGCCGCAGCCGGTGGCGAGCATCGCCGCGGCCGTCATCGTGATCACCCAGCTGTGGCTGGTGCTGTCGGGCAATTTCGCCTGGCTGAACTGGCTGACGATCGTCCTCGCGTGCGGCGCGGTCAGCGGGCCCGCGGCCGCCGCGGTGTTGCCGGTGCCCGCACCGCCGTCGCTGCCGGGGCCGCCGCCGTGGTTCACGGGCCTGGTCATCGCGTTCACCGCGGTGGTGGTCTTCCTGAGTTACCGGCCGGCCCGCAATCTGATCTCCAGCCACCAGGCCATGAACCGGTCGTTCGACCCCTATCACTTGGTCAACACCTATGGAGCGTTCGGCAGCATCGGACGCACCCGCTACGAGGTGGTCGTCGAAGGCACCGACGAACCGGCCGTCACCGACCGGACACGGTGGCGGGAATACGAGTTCAAGGGCAAACCCGGTGATCCGCGCCGGCTCCCGCGCCAATGGGCCCCGTACCATCTGCGCCTGGACTGGCTCATGTGGTTCGCCGCCGCGTCACCGCGGTACGCACAGTCGTGGCTGGGCCCCTTCTTGGCGCGACTGCTGGAGAACGACGCCGCCACGCTGCGACTGCTACGGCGCAATCCGTTCCCGGATGCCGCACCGCGCTACGTCCGGGCCCAGCTGTATCTGTACCGCTTCACCACACCACGCGAACTGGCCCGCACCCGGGCGTGGTGGGACCGCACACTGGTGACGCGCTACGTTCCGCCTCTTTCGCTGGAGGACCTGCATTACCGCAGCCATTCCGGCCGCCGATGACCATCGGCGCCGCGCGGCTGCCGAGAATCCCTGATGGACAACGCCTCTGCCGTCCGCGGTGGGATTCGCCACACCGGCGTGGCGACGATCGGCGGCGAAAGCGGGTATGCGCCTGGATGACGCAACCGACCGAAGGAGGATGTATGTCCATTTCGGCCTCGCGCTCGCAGTATCGCGCCGCCCGACGCGGCGGCCATCCCGGCACAGAACTTCCTGCCGAATGGACCGTCGCGGCATGGGTTTTCGTACTGGCGGTGCTGAGCATCGCGCTGGCGCTGCTGTAAGACCATCACTCGCCCGTGTGCAAGCCCGCTCGCCGGAGCGGAATCGAAGCATCGCACTCACCTGCGCGGAATATGAGCAGCGCCGGCGATCCCTGGCGCTGCTTTCCCGATGCGGCGAAGAACGCCGTGGCGCGGTGAGTGGACGAGGAGAAGGAGTTCGATCCGTTGGAGGAAATACTACGGCCGCTCATCGTGCTTCTCGGTACGGTGGCCATCACCGTGACGGCCGGTCTGCTGATCGATCGCTTACTGCGTTACGCCGCCCGCAGACGACCGGGCAACCAGCTCCCCACCTTGCTGCGGCGGGTGCAGATGCCCGTGCAGGTGCTGCTCGGCGCGTTGGCGTTGCACGCCACCTACCCGCTGGCGCACCTCGATCTGCCCCAGGACGTGATGATCCGGACCGGTCTCGCGACCGCGGCGATCATGGCCGCGGCGTGGTGTGTCATCCGCGCCGCCGACGCGGTCGCGGAGAACACGCTGCGCTCGTATGCGCGGCGCACCCAGGACATCACGCGGGTGCGGCAATTGCGCACCCAGCTCGGCTTGGTGCGCCGGATCGTCACCTCGGTCCTGGTGGTGACCACCGCCGCCGTCGTGATCCTGCTGCTGGTGCCGAGTCTGCGGACCCTGGGCACCTCGCTGCTGGCTTCGGCGGGGGTGATCGGCATCATCGCCGGTGTCGCCGCGCAGTCGACGCTGAGCAACCTGATCGCCGGATTGCAGATCGCGTTCGGCGACTCGGTGAAGATCGGTGACACCGTCGTGGTCGAGGGGGAGTGGGGCATCGTGGAGGAGATCACTCTCGCCTTCCTCACCGTGCGGATCTGGGACGACCGCAGGCTGACCATGCCGGTCTCCTACTTCAACAACAAGCCGTACGAGAACTGGTCGCGCGGCGGTTCGCAGCTCACCGGGACGGTCTTCCTGTACCTGGACCACAGCACGCCGGTGCCGCTGCTGCGCGAGCACCTGGAGGAGTATCTGCGCACGCGCGCGGACTGGGACGGTCGCTCCTGGGGCCTGCAGGTCACCGATAGCACGCCGACGAATATCGTGGTGCGCGCGACGATGTCGGCGGCCGACGCCGACGACGCGTGGAACCTGCGGTGCGCGGTGCGCGAGGAAATGCTGGCCTGGCTCGGCCGCAACCACCCCTACGCCCTGCCGAAGATCTCCACCGCGATCACCGATTCCCCCCTCGGCGACCGGCATCTGGCGCTGGTGGGCGATCGGAGCGACTGAGGCTACCATCGAGTCTCCGCGTCGGTTCCGGCCGAGTTGCCGCTGTATCGGTTGCTCGGCGGCCGGCGGGCCGTGTTCGAGCAGGAGGTCACCGACACACTGCTGGCGATCGACCCCGGTGGCCGTTTCGTCGAGCCGGTCAGTTCGGACGTGATCACCGCGACCAGACGCTGAAGGCGCGGGCGGTGCATCGAAAGATCAGTGTTGCGGAACGGTGTGCAGCACGACCTCGCTCAGCCGCCCCGCCTGTATCCGCGCGGTGAGGTAGGTGTGCTGCGGCTGTCTGCGCCGGTCGGTCGGCGAGCCGGGATTGAGCAGGCGCAAGCCGCTGTCCGCGACGCTGTCCCAGGGAATGTGGCTGTGGCCGAAGACCAGGACATCGGTGTCCGGGAAATCCCGGGCGCACCGTTGCTCGCGGCCCTTCGCGGGACCGGTTTCGTGCACCACCGCCAGCCGCAGGCCGTCGAGTTCGGCACGGGCGACCTCGGGCAGTCGCGCGCGCAGTTCCGGACCGTCGTTGTTGCCGAACACACCGATGAGACGAGCGCTGCGCGCTTCCAGGCGGTCCAGCAAGGCGACCTCGACCCAGTCGCCCGCGTGCACGATCACGTCGGCGGCGTCGACTTCGCGCCAGAGTGCCTCCGGCAGATCCCGCGCGCGCTTCGGCACGTGCGTGTCGGAGATGATGAGCAACCGCATGGTGACCGGTCTACCACGGGCGCGACGGGACGCGGATTGTCCCCGCCGATCCACGGACCGCGCGGTAAATCGGCCATGTGATATCTCTCACATGATCTCGGCGACCCAGTGGAGATTGGACCTCCGGTCGTGGGTATGCCCGGCCGTGACGGTGACGCAGTGCTGCGCACCGGTGCGACAGTTTCCATCGTGTTGTCCGGGAGGGCTTGTGTCTTCGATGCTTTCGTTTCTCATGCTCATGCTGATGCTTCCGGGGATGGCGACCGTCGCTGCGTATGTGACGGTGGCGGTCAGTGTGTGGCTCGAGGAGCGTCGCGACGCCGGCGACGCCGCGGTCCCGGTCGAAGCCCGCCACCCGTAGGGCCGGACCGAACTCAGCGCGCGCCGCCCGATGCGCGATACCGGGAAAACCAGCGCCTCCTGGCCCGGCCGTGAGGTGTGGTCGGCCAGTCGATTCCGGTGGCGGACGCGAAAGCGGCGGCATCGGCGGACGTGGTGGTCTTCGGGTGATTGCGCGCCCACGCCGTGAAGCGGGCGGTGAAGTCGCCGTGGCACGCGTGCGCCAGCAGCGGGAAACGCCGGGCCACCTCGCCGGCCCGCTTGCGCAGCAGTGCGTCCGCCGCCGCGCCGACGGCCTCCGCGTCGAATCCGGGGGGTACGGCGGCTCCCGCGACCAATGCGCGCACCAGCGCCGCTTGCCGCTGGGCCAGCGTCGCGCCGTCAGGTGGCCGCGCAGGCACGGACGCGTCGCTCACCTCGGTACCGCCTTGGCGCCCGCGGTGATCGGCGGGCGGTCGGCGGCCGCCGCGATGGCGTCCAGTTCGTCGAGCAGTTCGGCGGCGGGCGGATAGTTTCCGTCGCGCTCCAGCATCATCGGCACGGGACGATGCGCGCAGAATTCCGCCACGAGCGCGAGAACTTCGCCGGGAACCGGATCGGTATGGGTGTCGTGGTAGCGACCGCCGGATTCGTGACCGCCCGCGACGTGGCAGTACGCCACGTGTTCGGTGGGCAGGCGCAACAGTTCGGCGAGCGGGTCGCGACCGCGGTTGCGGGCGTTCGCATAGACGTTGGCGACATCGAGCAGCAGCGACACACCGGTGCGTTCGACGAGTTCGGACAGGAATTCCGCTTCGGAGTATTCGTCCTCGGGCCAGTCGAACAGGGTGGCGATGTTCTCCACCGCCAGCGGGACGTCGAGCGCCGCCCTGGTCCGCGCGATATTGCGGGTGAGCGCGTCGAGCGCTTCCCGGGTCCGCGGGATCGGCAGCAGGTGGCCCGCCTCCAGACCACCCGCGCGGACGAAAGCGACGTGCTCGCTCACCAGCGGAGCCGCCACCGCCGCAGCACAGGCTGCCAAGTGCTCGACCCGCAGGCCCTCGACCGGCTCCGCACCGCCCAGCGACAGCGAGATGCCGTGCGGCACCACGGCGACGCCGCGCGCCCGCAGGGCGGCCAGTTCCTCGGGGACGGCGACCTGCCCGCCTCGGTGCGGATCGCGGACCAGTGATTCGGCGATGACCTCGCAGAATCCGAGTCCGTCCAAGGTGGCGATCACCCCGCAGATCTCGGGCCGCCAGCCGATGCCGAGCGCGTCGGGTGGCAGCGGCCCGGGGCGCTCAGCCACCGCAACCGCCGCAGCCCCCGCCGCACCCGCTGCCGCATCCGCCTCCGTCACCGCCGCCGCTGTCGCCGCCCCCGTCGCCGCCGCCCGACGTGCTCGGCGGCGCGACCGCCTGGGCCAGTCCGGGATCGAGCGCGACGAGCGCACCGATGCCGAAAACGGCTGCCGCGACCGCCGCGCTCTCGGCCCCATAGGTCGCGTAGGACGGCGAATTGGTCGGCCGCAAATGCCGATTGCGTTCGGATACGGCGTCTCGGGCCCGCACGCCCAGCGCGGTGAGCCGAGGTTTGCGCACCACCAGCCAGTATCCGAACGCCTGCGCGATCACCAGCACCACCAGCAAACCGACCGGGTTGCCGTGCGAGGCGCCCGCGATGATCCGCACCACCCCCAGCGCGCCGGTGACGAGGATCGGCATGCCCGCGTCACGCAGACCGTGGCGCATCTCGGGCCCGGGGAAGTACCCGAGGTCGACCATCCTGGCGCGCAGCGCGTCGAGCGATCCGCCGACGATGGCGCCGACGGTCTTGCCATGACCCGCCGCCAGCCGGTCGTACACCGACACGGTGAACGGATCCAGACCCCCACGCTCCTGCGCGGTGAGGGGGCGAACCGGCGCGGCGGCCGAATCGATCGCCTCGACGCCGCGCAATCGCGCCATCGCCGCGAGTACGGCGTTCTGGTCGCCGTAGAGCATCCCCAGTTCGGGCGAGGTCAGCTCCGCGCCCGGCGCGGCGACCGTGTCCGTTTCCGGATCCGCGCCCGTCACCCGGGATCGCAGCCAGAATCCCACGACTACGGCCACCAGCACGAGCGGTACATAGACCGCGAGGAACTGCGGCCCCGAGATACCCCAGGTATCACCGGCCGCGACAAGCCCGTCCGAGCCCACCCCGATCACATTCATCTCCCACCTCGGAATCGGTCCAACCTGCCCTCAGTATCAGGCCGCGCGGGCGCACACGCCATGACGAATCGCCGTGACGCGCACCAGTAGTGGTCGCGACCCGGCCGCCCGGCTCACTTCCCGGGGGCGAGACCGAGTTGCTCGGAGACCATCAGGGCGACTTCGGTCTCCAGCCGGTTCACCGTCAGAGGGTGGCCGAGCACCTCTTCGGCCCTGCGTATCCGGTAGTGGACGGTGTTCTTGTGGACGTGCATGCGCGCCGCGGCGTCGGTGAGGCTGCCGCGCGCCTCCAGATAGGTGCGCACCGTCTCGCGGAGACGAGCGGTGGTCTCGTCGTCGCGCATGAGATCGCCGAGCACCCGACGCACCCACGCTTCGGTGTCGGGCAGATGGTCGACGAGCAGGCTCGCCAGCGCCACGCGGGCGTGCACGGTGAGCGGGCGGGCCGGCTCGGCGACCAGCGCGAGGCTCCGAGCGCGCTGGGCATCGCGGAAGGTCTGCCGGAAGCCGGCCAGCCCGGGGCCGGGATCGCCCATGGCGACGCTGATTCCGGGGCGGCGGCGCAGGTCTCGTTCGAGCCGGTCGGCATCCAGTGCGGGTTTGCCGACCGACGAGATCCAAGCCCAGCAGTTCTGCTCGTCGACCAGGACCGTCAGCGGATGCGTTCCGGTCGCGGTGGCGAGCATCGAGGTCCCGGCCCGCAGCAGTTCGATCGCGGACGCGCCGGGTTCGCGCACCCAGATGACGGCGGCCATATGCCACCCCCGCAGGGAGGCGGACAACATCTCCTCCGCCGAGGCCACGTCGAGGTTGTCGGTGTCGAGCACCGCGCGGATCTGCGCCGCTCGCGTGGTGTCCGAACGCGCGTCCCAGCGGCGGCGTTCGCTTTCGTAGATATCGATGAGGCCTTCGATGACCTGGTCGATGTAGCTGTTGACCAGCACGGCGACCCGGCTGGTTGTCGCCAGGGCGAGATCGGCGGGTGTCCCGGACTGCCGGAGCACGGCGATGGCCTGCTGCATGAACATGTGCTCGCCGAGGCGGTACGCGCGCAGCAGGGCCTCCAGGGACATCCCGTGCTGGGCGAACCGGCGAGCGTACTCGGCGGCGGCGGGCGGCACGGTGATGTCGTCGCGGGAGATGCTCAGTATGAGCATGTCGAGGATCGCGGTGAGGTTGGACGCGGTACTGGCGATCATCAATCGATGCACTTCGTCGTCGTGGCGGAATTCCGGGATCACCTCGGCGAACCTCGCGGTCATGCCGGAGGTCAGCCGTTCGAGATCGGCTTTGACGCGTCCGGCGACCTCGCGGATGGTCGTGTCCACGTCGGCGCTCATGCCGGGACCGTACCGGAATCGGTGCGGCGGCTCCGGCGCATTCCGCGTTCTTTTGTGCCGCCGGTACAAAGCCCGGTGAAAACTCTGGGATGCGGACCCGTAGCCCGGTTGCCGCGCCGAACCTAATTTGGACTGTAATCCACGTCACTTCGGAGCAGGTGAGGATATAAGTGCGGAACATTGTGGAAATTCCGGAGGTCAGGGCGACCTGGAATCCGTCCGGGCCCTGTATTGCGGACGACCGCGAACACATCGATAATCAGGCTTTCGCGAAACGGGTGCGCACGGCCGCCGCCGTCCTGTCCGCGCACGGCGTTCGCGAAGGCGACGTCGTCGCCCTCGTATTGTCGAATCGACTCGAATTCGTCGTCGTTCTCTTCGCGGCGTGGCGGCTCGGCGCCGCGGTCACTCCCGTGAGGCCGGATTCGACCATCGAGGAGGTGCGTTATCAGGTCGGCGACTGCCGGGCGAAGGTGGTCGTGACCGAAGGCGGGCGCGCGGCGGCGACGCTGGACGTGGCCGAGGTCGCCGGGCTCGGTCCCGAGCTCGCCGGACCCGAGCCCGCGCCGGTGGATCCCGCCGCGGCGGCGCTGATCATCTACACCAGCGGCACCACCGGGCAGCCGAAGGGCGTGGTGCTCGATCACGCCAACATCGCCGCGATGTGCGAGATGCTCGTCGAGGCACTGGCGTTGCGTGACACCGACCACAGCCTGTTGATCCTGCCCCTGTTCCATGTCAACGGGATCGTGGTCAGCGTCCTGTCGCCGCTGCTCGCCGGTGGCCGGGCCACCATCGCGGGCCGATTCTCCGCTTCGGCCTTCTTCGGCATCGTGGAACGTGTTCGCCCGACGTACTTCTCGGGTGTCCCCGCGATCTACGCGATGCTCGTCGCGCAGCCGGACGGTTCGACGCCGGACACTTCGTCGTTGCGCCGCGCGATCTGCGGGGCCGCGCCCATGCCCGCGGAACTGATCGCGCGGTTCGAGAAGCGTTTCGGTGTGCCGATCGTGGAAGGCTACGGACTGTCCGAAGGAACGTGCGCGTCGACGCTGAATCCGCCGGAGGGACCGCGGAAGCCGGGCACGGTCGGGCGGCCGCTGCCCGGGCAGACCGTCGCGATCATGGACGCCGACGGCCGAATCGTGCCTGCGGGAACGAGTGGGGAAGTGGTCATCCGGGGCGCGAACGTGATGCGCGGCTATCTCGGCAGGCCCGAGGCGACCGCGCGCACGGTGGTGGACGGCTGGTTGCACACCGGTGACGTGGGATATTTCGACCCGGACGGGTATCTGGTGCTGGTCGATCGGATCAAGGACATGATCATCCGAGGTGGTGAGAACATCTACCCGAAAGAGATCGAGAACGTCCTGCACGCCCATCCTGCGGTCTTGGAGGCCGCGGTGGTCGGCGCTCCCGATCCGGTCCTCGGTGAGGTCCCCGTCGCCCATGTGGTGACGATGCCCGGCGCGCGAGCCGACGCCGCGGATCTCGTCGAGCACTGCCGCAGAACCCTTGCCCGGTCGAAGGTCCCGGTCTCGATCGAACTCACCGCGGCGCTGCCGCGCAATCCGGTCGGCAAAATCGACAAACGAAAGCTTCGCGCGTCGGTCGCGGAAGCGGTCACCACGGCCTAGCAGAAAATCCGCTCTGCGTGAGCGGAACTCCACGATCCGAACCGATTCCGGCCGGGTCCTCGCATGCTCTTTTCATCGGATGAGAAAGGTCCGGACAATGGGATTCAAAACAGCGGATTTCCCGCCCGTCGATGTGACGACATTCCTCGACCAGCCATTGCGGGAGCGGATGAAGACGCTTGCCCTGCATTGGGTCGAATACGGCTTCGGCTCGCCGAGGATGATCCACACGATTTATCTGCTCAAGGTTCTGCTGGTCTCGGTGCTGGGCGGCGTCGCCGCGGCGACCTGGAGCTCCGGCGTCGGCCCGTTCTGGGAGGTCGCGGCGTGGTGGAACGAACCGATCGTCTACCAGAAGCTGGTGCTGTGGACCGTCTTGATCGAAGCGCTCGGCATCGCCGGGTCCTGGGGACCGCTCGCCGGCAAGTTCCGGCCGATGACCGGCGGAATCCTGTTCTACGCCCGGCCCGGCGCGATTCGCCTGCGGCCGTGGCGGCGGGTGCCGTTCACCGGCGGCGACACCCGCACGGTCGGTGACGTGCTGCTGTATCTGGCGTTCGTCGCGACGTTGCTGACGGCGATCGCGCTGCCCGGCGTGCCGAGCGCGTCGCTCGCCGCGGCGCTGCCGGACAATACCTCCGGCTTGGTGAATCCGGCGCTGCTCGCCGCTCCGATCGTGCTGTACGTGCTGTGCGGCCTGCGGGACAAGACGATCTTCCTGACCGCGCGCGGCGAGCAGTACCTGCCGGCGTTGGTGTTCTTCGCGGTGCTGCCGTTCGTGGACATGATCGTCGCGGCCAAGCTGCTGATCTGCGCGGTGTGGATCGGAGCGGGCGTGTCGAAGTTCGGCAGGCACTTCAGCAACGTGGTCCCGCCGATGGTGTCCAACAGCCCGGGCGTGCCCGCGAAGTGGATCAAGCGACTGCACTACCGTGACTTCCCCCGCGACATCCGGCCGTCGAAGGTCGCCTCGTTCCTGGCCCATGTCGGAGGCACGACCGTCGAGATCATCACCCCCCTGGTGCTGTTGTTCTCCACCAACCACTGGCTGACGCTGGCCGGAGTGGTGCTGATGGTGGTGTTCCACGCGTTCATCACCTCGACGTTCCCGCTGGCGGTGCCGTTGGAGTGGAATGTGCTGTTCGCCTACCTGGCCGTGTTCCTGTTCCTGGGCTTCCCCAACGGCGCGGGCTACGGCCTGGGAGACATCTCCTCGCCGTGGCTGGCCGTGGCGATCGTCGCGGCGCTGGCGTTCTTCCCGATTCTCGGAAACCTGCGCCCGGATCTGGTGTCGTTCCTCCCGTCGATGCGCCAGTACGCGGGCAACTGGGCCTCGGCTCTCTGGGCGTTCGCTCCCGGCGCGGAGGAAAAGCTGAACACGATCGCGCACCGGCCCACGGTGAACCAGATCGACCAGCTGCGGGCCATGGGCTACCCTCCCGCGGTCGCGGAGATCACCATGCAGCAGACGATCGCGTGGCGCTCGATGCACAGCCAAGGACGCGGCCTGTTCTCCTTGCTGTACACCCACATCCCCGACATCGATCGCTGGACCGTGCGAGAGGGCGAATTCGGCTGCAATTCCCTGATCGGCTTCAACTTCGGCGATGGTCACCTGCACAATCTCGATCTGATCGAGGCCGTGCAGTCCCGAGTCGGGTTCGCTCCGGGAGAGTGGATCGTGGTGTGGGTGGAATCGCAGCCGATCCATCGCGGGGTGCAGGAGTATCAGGTCATCGACGCGGCGCTCGGCGTCGTCGAGCGCGGCACCTGGCGGGTGCGTGACGCGGTCGAGGCGCAGCCGTGGTTGCCCGACGGGCCGATTCCGCACGAGGTGACCTGGCGGCGCGCGGGCTACACGGTGCCGATGCCGCCGCGCGAATCGGCCCCGGTTCCCGTGCCCCAGACGGTCGGCTGAGCGACACCGGGGACGGAGAGCGATATGAGCACAGCGGTCGTAGTCGGCGGCGGACCCAACGGCTTGGCGGCGGCCATCGTCCTGGCCCGAGCCGGAGTGGACGTCACCGTGCTGGAGGGCGCCGACGAGATCGGCGGCGGCACCCGCACCGGCGAGGCCATCGTGCCCGGTCTGCTGCACGACCACTGCTCGGCCATCCACCCGATGGCGGTCGGCTCTCCGTTCCTGCGCGGTCTCGACCTGGAGCGCTACGGATTGTCCTGGGCATGGCCGGAGGTCGACTGCGCCCATCCGCTCGACGACGGCACGGCGGGCGTGTTGCTGCGCTCGGTCGCGGAGACCGCGGCCGGACTCGGCAGCGACGGCCGGGTGTGGCGGCTGCTGTTCGAGCGGACGGCCGCGGGTTACGAGCGGATGAGCGGTGACATCATGCGGCCGCTGCTGCGCGTGCCACGCCATCCGATCTCTCTGGCGCGTTTCGGGGTTCCCGCCTTGGCCCCGGCCGCTCTGCTGGCCGGACTGTTCCGGACCGAGCAGGCCAAGGGGCTTTTCGGGGGCGTCGCGGCTCATGCCTTCCATCCCTTGCATCGACCGCTCAGCGCGAGTATCGGCTTGGGCATCCTCACCGCAGGCCACACCTACGGTTGGGCGGTCGCCGCCGGTGGATCGCGACGAATCACCGACGCCATGGCGGCGGTCCTCGGCGACCTGGGCGGGAAGATCGAAACGGGTGTTCGCGTGCGGTCGGTGTCCGATCTGCCGCCGGCGGATGTGACGATGTGGGATGTGGCGCCCACCGCGGTCGCGGACATCATGGGCGAGCACCTGCCGCCACGAATCAGACGTTCGTACAACCGATTTCGTTACGGTCCCGGCGCGTGCAAGGTCGACTTCGCCGTGCACGGCGGAGTGCCGTGGACGGCGGAGGCGGCTCGCCGTGCGGGGACGGTGCATCTGGGCGGCACGTTCGCCGAGATCGTCGCGACCGAACGCGACATCCACCGCGGCCGCATGCCCGAACGTCCCTTCGTGCTGGTCGGTCAGCAGTACCTCGCCGACCCCCGACGTTCGGTCGGCGACATTCATCCGATCTGGGCGTACGCCCACGTCCCGCACGGATATCGCGGTGACGCGACGGCCGCGATCACCGCCCAGATCGAACGCTTCGCTCCGGGCTTCCGCGACCGGATAGTCGGAACGAGCGCGCGCAGCGCGGCGGAATTCGCCGAATACAACCCCAACTACGTCGGCGGCAACATCATGACCGGCGCGAAAGACATCCCGCAGCTGCTGTTCGGCCCTCGCATGACCCTGCAGCCCTATGACGTCGGCGTACCGGGCCACTACCTCTGCTCCGCCGCAACGCCCCCGGGACCGGGGGCGCACGGCATGTGCGGGGCGAACGCCGCGCAGCGTGCGCTACGGCGGTCGGGTATCGGATAGCCGAGAAGTCGGGTAGGGCGTCCCGGGCATCGACACGCCGGCTCGCTGGGCACCGGCCGCCCGGTTCAGTTCCGCCCGAGAGTCGCAGGCGAGGTGGGCACGCGTGCTGGTCGGCCGGTTTCCCGTAGGTTCGCCAGGGCAATCGGTCAGCATGGATGCTGAGAACACGAGCGGAGCGGCACACGCGGCGGACACGACGTCGAGCAGCGCGCAGGGTTCCGGTCGAGTGACCCGAGACGACTTGCGCCGATTGCTGGCCACCGACGAACCGGACGCGCGCTTGGTGCTGGAAGAGGGGCACGTCAAAGTCGAACCCGGCTCCCGATCCGAGCCGCGCGGGATGCTGATCCTGTCGCGAGCGGACCTGGCCGACCGGCTCGGAGCCGATCCGGACGCCGCCGCGCTGGCCGAAGCCGCCGCCGAGCTGGACGCCGAGGTCCGCCTCCGAGGCGCTTGATCACCAGCGCCTAACCGCGCCGATGCCGAGGTGACCAACACAGGCGCCGGAATATCCGTTGCCCGGCCGGACGCAGGGCGCCCACCATAGCGGTATGGACATGCAGTCGTGCTGCGCACTCGCGCCGGGGGTCGGGCCACCCCAGCGCGTCGAGGTGGACGAGCTGCTGTTGCGGCGGTGGCTTCCGGAGGATGTGCGGCCGCGCCTCGAGGCGATCAACGCGTCGTTCGAGCTCATCCACCCCTGGATGGATTGGCTTCCCGAACCCGCGACGCTGGACAGCCAGCGCGCGTTCGGCCGGGAGACCGACGAGAGCTGGCCCAGCGCCGCCGGAGCGTTCAACTACGGCATCTTCGATGCCGAGGGCGACGTGCTCGGCGCCATCGGCCTGCACGATCGGCTCGGACCCGGTGCGGTGGAGATCGGCTACTGGTGTCACGCCGCCCACACCGGCCGCGGCCTGATCACCCGCAGCGCAGCTGTCTTGACCCGTATCGCCTTGGCACTGCCGGGCGTCGATCGGGTCGAGATCCACTGTGACGAGGCCAATGTCCGCAGCGCCGCGGTGGCCCGGCGGCTCGGCTATCGACTGGACCGGATCGAGCCACGCGAGAAGCGTGCGCCCGCGGAGTCCGGTCGCGGCATGTACTGGATCAAAAAGCGTTGATCCGATCCGCTCAGGTGGTGGTCACCGGGATGGCGGCAGGTGCGCTCAGTTCGTGGACATCCGGGCCGGGCACGGGGTCGTAGAGTCCGGCGATGTCGGCGGCGTACTTCTCGGCGATCACCCGGCGCTTGAGTTTCATCGTGAGGGTGACTTCGTCGCCACCCGCCTCCCAGAAAGTCGGCAGGAGGCGGAACCGCTTGACCTGCTCCACCCGCGACAACTTCGCGTTGCCCGCCGCGATGCCCGCCGCGATCTGCTCGATGACGCCGGGATCGGCCGACAAGGCCGCCGCCGAGGCATCCGGCAGGTGGTGGCGCGCGGCGTACGGTCCGGCGGTCTCGGCGTCGAGAACGACCAGCGCGGTGTTGTAGGGGCAGCCGTCGCCGATCACGGCGATGGCTCCGATCAGCGGTGTCGCCGCCTTGATCGCGTTCTCGATGTTCGTGGGGGACATGTTCTTGCCGGCGGAGTTGATGATCAGCTCCTTCTTGCGATCCACGACCCTGAGGTATCCGTCGTCGTCGATGGTGATCACGTCTCCGGTGCGCAGCCAGCCGTCGGAGTCGACGGCCTCGGCGGTCTTGCCGGGCTCGCCGCGATAGCCCTTCATCACCAGCGGACCGCGAACGTGCAGCTCGCCGTCGTCGGCGATCCTGGCCCGCATGCCGGGCAGCAGTTTGCCCACGGTGCCGAGCCTGGCCTCGTCCGGGTGGCTGACGCTGCAGATGCAGGTGAGTTCGGACATGCCCCAGATCTCGGCGATCGGGATGCCGAGCCCGGCGAAGAATCCGAGCGTTTCGGCCGGGATGGGCGCCGCGCCGGACATCGCCCAGCGCACGCGGTCCAGACCGAGTTTCGCGCGCAGCCCCGACAGGACGAGCCGGTCGGCGCGCGCCCACTCGGCGGCGACGGATGCGGGGACCGGCTCGCCGTTCAATTGATGCGCGCTGCGCTGGGCGGCGACCGTCAACGCCCACCGCAGAGCGGCCTTGCGCTGCTCGTCGGGTTCGTTGGCGACCGCGAATTCGATCGCCGCTTTCAGCTTCTCCCACACCCGTGGCACGGCGCCCCAGATCGTGGGGTGCAGGTCGGCCAAGGCCGAGCTGATCCCGGTCGGGTCGGCGACACAGGTCACCTGGGTGCCGAAGACCTCCTGGAAGTACAGCGCGGTCAGCCGGTCGGCGATGTGCGCGGTGGGCATGTAGGAGGTGATGGTGTCGCCGAAGCGGATGCCGAGCACCTGCTCGACCGCGTAGCACTCGAACATGAGGTTCGCGTGCGTGGTCTCCACCCCTTTGGGATCGCCGGTGGTGCCCGAGGTGTAGATCAGCGTGGCGACGTCGTCGGGCCGCACCGCCCGCCAGGCGGCGTCGAAGTCGAAGTCCGGCGCGCCCGCGACGAGCACATCGGCGACCGACAACGTGCCCTCCGGCGCGTCGTCGACGCAGATGATGTGGTCGAGTTCGACGCCACTCGCGCGGACCCGCTCGACGTATCGCGGCTCGCAGATCAGCAGGCGCACCCCGGCGTTGCGCAGCACGTACGCGATCTGCTCGGGTGCGGCGGTGTTGTACACCGAGAAACTGGTGGCGCCGAGGTGCTGGGCCCCGATTTCGAGGGGGTAGAACTCGATGCGGTTGGACATCATCGAAGCCACGGTGTCGCCACGCCGCACCCCCAGCCCCGCCAGTCCGGCGGCGATCAGCCGGACCCGCCTGGCGTACTCGCGCCAGGTGAGGGTGGTGGCGTCACCGGGAGTGCGCAGCGCGACGGCGTCAGGGTCGACGATGGCGTTGTGCTGGAAGGCGGCGGGGAGCGTGTCGAAGCGTGGAGTGCTCACGGGAGGAATTCCTTCAGGTGGGGGATGCATGCCGTGGCCGGATCGCGTGCGGTGGCGCGACCGCGAGCCGTCGTGACCGGCGTGCGCATGCGGATGACACGGGTTCGGGCGTCAGGACGGCGTCGTGCGCGCTTCCACCCGGCGCAGCAGGTCGTGCACGCGGCGGTCGCGCGCGAGTGCGCTGTCGAGCACGACATTGACCGCCCCGCGCAGCAGCGCGTAGGGCTCCCATCCGGCCGGTGCGATGGTGCGCGCCGCGCGCCGCTCGATCCCGTCGGCGATGGTCTCGGCCGCTTCCGCCGCCGAGATGCGCACGTTCAACGGCCACGGCAGCAGATCGTCCAGCGCACGGCCGAGGTCGTCGTTGTCGAGGGTGTCGTGGGTCATGCGGGTGTCGACGATGCCGAAATAGGCGATGCCCGCCGACGCGCCGAACGGCGCCAGCTCGACGCGCAGCGCCCGTCCCAGCTGTTCGACCGCGGCTTTGCTGATCATGTACGGGGCGCCCGCCATGCCGGGCGCGAACGCCGCGCACGACGACACCACGACGACATGTCCTTCGGCGGCGACGACGTGGTCCAGCGCCGGGCGCACGGTGTTGAACACGCCGGTGAGGTTGATGTCCATCACCCGGTCGAAGTCGCGCCCGTCGAGCGTGCGCACCGTCGCCGGGCGCGGCACGACGCCCGCGTTGGCCACCACCACGTCCAGGTGGCCGAAACGGTCTGCGGCCCGGTCGGCGACCGCCCGCATCGCCGCGCGGTCGGCGACGTCGGCGGCGATCGCGAGGGTCCGGTCGCCCAGCTGCGCGGCCGCCGTGCCGACGGCGTCCTGGTCGAGATCGACCAAGACGACCGAGGCCTGCCTGCGGTGCAGCTGGGCCGCCAGTTCGCGGCCGATGCCGCGGCCGGCGCCGGTGATCAGCACGACCTTGCCCGCGACCGAATACCCGCGCCGGTCCCGTCCGATCCGGAGCAGGTCGCCGATCATCGGGCCACCTCGTAGGCTTCGGCGTCGAACCGGCTGGTGCGCTGCCGGTATTCGAAACTCCAGTTCGGGTAGAGACCGGCATTGAGCCCGTCGGGAGTCTGGTAGTAGCTCTGACACCCGCCCGTGAGCCATACCGTCGAGGAACTCCGGCGAGCCATCTCCGCGACGAAATCGGCCTGCGCCGCCGGGCGCACCTCGATCCGGCGAGTTCCACTGGTGCGCGCGGTGCGCAGCGCGTCGACGATGTAGGCGATCTGGGACTCGATCATGTAGATGGCGGACTGGTTCCCGGCGGCGCCGAACGGACCGAGCGTGCAGAAGAAGTTGGGGAACCCGGCCACCGCGACACCGAGATAGCTCTGCGGTCGCTCCCGGTACAGCTGCGCCAGTGTGCGTCCGTCGCGCCCGACGTAGCGCTCGTAGGCGGTCGGGATCGAGGTGAAGCCGGTTCCGAAGATGATGGTGTCCACCGCGTGCTCGCTGCCGTCGCGCAGCAGGATCGAATGCGGCCGGACCTCGGCGATGGGCTGGGTGAGCACGTCGACGTTCGGCTGGTCGAGTGCGGGCAGGTAGGTGTCGGAGAAGATGGCTCGCTTGCAGCCGATGACGTAGTCGGGGGTGAGCTTCCTGCGCAGGTCCCGGTCCCGGACCTGCCGCAGCAATTGCAGCCGGCCCAGCGCTTCGTACGGGTGGCGGAAGCGTTGATCGACCAGCGAGATGAGCCCGAACGTCTCGATCGCCGCGTAGAACCCGCCGCGAATCGCGCGTTGCGCCAACGGGATACGACGCAGCAGCCGCCGCTCGAGGTCGAGAGTGCGGCGATCCATGCGCGGGACGATCCATGGCGCCGACCGCTGGAACAGCAGCAGCCGGTCCACCTGGGGCTGGATCTCCGGCACGAACTGCACGGCCGATGCGCCGGTGCCGATCACCGCGACCCGCTCGCCGGTGAGATCGTGGTCATGGTTCCAGTGCAGCGAGTGGAACGACGTGCCCGCGAAGGAATCGATGCCGGGCAGCTGGGGGTACTTCGCCTCGGCGAACAGGCCTGCGGCCGAGAGCAGGAAGTCCGCGGTGAGCGTGCCGCGGGCGGTCTCGATCCGCCACAGTGAACGCTGCTCGTCCCACCGGGCGTCGAGCAGTTCGGCGCCGAAGCGGATGTGCCGGACGACATCGTGCTCGACGGCCACCGAGCGGATGTAGTCGAGGATCTCGGGTTGCCTGCCATAGGTGCGCGACCAGTCCGGATTGGGCGCGAAGGAGTAGCTGTAGAGATGGGACGGCACATCGCAGGCGCAACCGGGGTAGGTGTTGGCCCGCCAGGTGCCGCCGAGGTCGTCGGCGCGTTCGAGGATCACCAGGTCGTCGAAGCCCGCCTCGCGCAGTTTGATCGCCAGGCCGATGCCGCCCAGCCCGGCGCCGACGATGGCGACGGGGGTGTGTTCGATCCGATCGGATGTCACTGGCGTTTCCTTCCGTGCACGACCCCGATGAGCAGGTCGACGATCGTGTCCACGCGTTGATCGCGCCGGAACGTGGTCAGCGGCAGCGGCGACGGGAAGCGCTGGCGCGTAACGGCTTTGGCGTAGGTGAATTCCTTGAGTCCGTCCGGCCCGTGCACGCGGCCGAAGCCGGAGGCGCCGACCCCGCCGAGCGGCAGTTCGGGGATGGTGGCGTGCGCGACGAACGCGTTGATCGAGGCGCCGCCCGCGCGGATACGGTCGGCGATCTCGCGCCCGTTGCGGCGGGCGAACACGGTGCCGCCCAACCCGTAGGCGCAGCGGTTGACCAGTTCGACCGCCTCGTCCATGTCCCTGACCTTGGTCACCGTCAGCGTCGGGCCGAAGGTCTCCTCCGTCACCGCGGCGGCGTCCTCCGGAACGTCGACGAGGATGGTCGGCTGGACGAACTGCCGGTCGATGGCGTCCGGACCGCCGAGCACGGCTTCGGCGCCGCGCGCGAGGGCGTCCTCGATGTGGCGGCGAATGATCGCCAGCTGCTTGGGCATGGTGATGGGGCCGATCTTCGCGTCCGCGCTACCGGCTTCGATCCGGCTCGCCGCCGCCACCAGCTTGGTGAGGAACTCGTCGTAGACCGCGGCGTGGACGTAGACGCGTTCCACGGCCAGGCAGGTCTGTCCCGCGTTGGACAACCCGCCCCACACCGCCGCGTCGGCGGCGGCGTCGAGATCGGCGTCGGCGTCCACGATGAGCGCGTCCTTGCCGCCGCACTCCATCAGCACCGGCGTGAGATTCTCCGCGCACGCGGCCAGGACGAGCTTGCCGGTCGCGGTGGAGCCGGTGAACCCGATCTTGCCGACGCCGCTGCGGCACAGCGCGTTCCCGGTGTCGCCCAGGCCGGTGATCACCTGTAGCACCGGCTCGGCGGGCGCGGTGCGGGCGAACGCTTCCGCGAGCCACAGCCCGACGCCGGGGGTGTACTCGCTGGGTTTGAACACCACCGCGTTCCCTGCGGCCAGCGCGAAGGAGATGGAGCCGAGCGGAGTGAACACCGGGTAGTTCCACGGTCCGATGACGCCGACCACCCCGAGCGGAAGGTATTCGACCGTGGCCGCGTGGTTGAGCGTCAGGATGCTGGACGGCACGGAGCGACGGCCGAGCACCTTCTCGGCGTTGCGGGCGGCCCACCGCAGGTGTTCCAGAGCCATGGCGATCTCGAGTTTCGCGTCGGAGACCGGCTTGCCCATCTCCCGGTGGATGATCCGGGCCAGCTCGTCGCGGCCGCCGGCGATCTCGGCGCGCCAGGCGTCCAGATGCCGAGCGCGTCCGGCGAAGCCGAGATCGCGCCACCAGGTCGCGGCATCGTGGGCGGCGGCGACGGCGGTGTCCACGGCATGGCGGTCGTGGACCGGGTAGGTGCCGACCACCTCGCCGGTGGCCGGATCGCGCACGTCGAAGGTCGACGCGACGGGCGGTGCGGGGGTGCCGGTGGAGACGCTCATCGGGCCGTCTCCCTCGGCCGGCGACGGATAGACAACGTTGTCCCTTTCGTGTGACGGAGTCAGAGATCGACCACGAGGTGATCGCCCGCGGCGCGGGAGACGCAGACCAGCATCTGGTCCCCGCGTTCGGCCGCGGTGAGCGCGCGATCACGGTGGTCCACGGCGCCGGAGACGACCGCGACCCGGCAGGTGCCGCAGAATCCCTGGCGGCAGGAGTAGGGCGTGTTCGGCAGTGCGCGCTGAATCGCGGTGAGCGCTGTTTCGTCGGCCGCGACCCGGACCGTTGTCCCGCTGCGGGACAGGGTGAGGTCGAATTCCGCGCCGTCGACGACCGGGAGGGCGGAGAACCGTTCGGTGTGCAGCGAGGCGGTCGGGTCGAGATCGAACAGGCACCGTTGCGCCGCCTCCAGCATCGGCGGCGGCCCGCACACGTACACGGCCGCACCGGGTTCGGCGCGGGCCAGCAGCGCGGCGACATCCGGCGGGCCGAATTCGTCGTCGGGCCTGATGTCCGCGTCCGGCAGTTCGGCGAGGAACGGCATGGTCTCGCGGGAGCGGCCGGTGTACACCAGGCGTCCACGCGCACCGGCGGCCTCGACCATCGGCAGAATCGGCGTGATGCCGATGCCACCGGCGACGAACAGATACGACGGCGCGTCGACGAAGGTGAACGCGTTGCGCGGCCCGCGAATTCGCAGCCGGTCGCCGACCCGCAGGGATTGATGGATCTCGCGCGATCCGCCGCCCCCTTCGGGAATGAGCCGCACCGCGATGCGATACCGGAACCGGTCGCTCGGGTCGCCGCACAGCGAGTACTGGCGCTGGCGGCCCGAGGGCAGGAAGACGTCCACGTGCGCGCCGGGCCGCCACGCGGGCAGCGGCCCGCCCCCGGCGGCGCGCAGCGTCAGGCTCACCACGTCGGCGGCTTCGCGTTCGATCCCGGTGATCGTGGTGTCGAGGTCGAAGCCGGTGCGGCGCACCGTGTTCGGGCGGGACAGGATCGCGGCGGCGCGTCCGGTGACGAACACCTTCCGGTAGACGTCCATGACGTCGCCGATCAGGCGCAGTCCGGTGGACGCGGAGCGCGCGGTAAGGGCAGGTGATCCGCTCATTGGTGCGCCGCCCGCGCGGCCGGTGAGTGCGCGAGGTAGCGCAGGGCCTTGTCCATCGGCCCGAGCTGGGACGGATGGAAGCCCGGCCGCAGGTAGCGCGGCATCTCGGTGAGGAAGACCGTCCATTTCGGGATGACGCCACGCCGGGTCGCGCTCCAGAACTGAAGTCCCCAGAACCGGCCCTTCTGCGGCGACGGGTCCTTCCGGTACAGGTACGCGGTCGAGACGATGAACAGCGGCAGCAGAGTCGCGCTGGCGAGGATCGCCGTGCGGGCTTTGCGCGCGTAGCTGCCGTCGAGATGCATGAAGGCGTCGTAGACGACGCTGCGGTGCTCCACCTCTTCGGCGCCGTGCCACCGGACCAGGTCCAGCATGGCCGGATGCATGCCCTTCGCTTCGAGGATGTCCGCGTTGAGCAGCCATTCCCCGAGCACCGCTGTGTAGTGCTCCATGCCCGCGAACAGGCCCAGGCGCTCCTTGAGCCACTCCTGCTTGGCGCGGCCGGTCAAGCCGTGGTCGCCGAGGATGCGATCGACCAGCCAGGCGACCTTGCCGACGTAGGAGTCGACGTCGAGGCCGATAGATTGCAGGTGCCTGCGCGCGGCTTCGTGACTGTTCGCGTGCATGGTCTCCTGCCCGATGAACCCCGTCACCTCCTCCCGCAACCGCTCGTCGTCGATGTACGGCAGCGCTTCGGCCAGCGCCTGCGCCATGGCTCGTTCCCCTTCGGGCAGCACCAGGTGCATCACATTGACGATGTGGGTGGCCAAGGCCTCGCCCGGCACGTAGTGCATGGGCACGGAGTCGAAATCGAAGTGGACGTCGCGCGCATGGATGGCATGCGCTTCGTCGTGGTACCGGCGCTGCGTCGCGCCCGCCTGCTCAGCCATGCCACGACCGTACAGAACAACAAATCGCATTGCAATGTTGCAGCAACAAGTCGCTGTGAATGTTGCAGGAGCGGTCGATTTTGCTAGCGTTGGCTCATGCCCACCGCCTCGAAGGCCGCTGCGAGCAGCGAGAACGCCGCCGATACCCTCGTCACCCGGATCTTGGACGCGGCCCTGGTCCTCTTCGAGCAGGTCGGCGTCAAGAAGACGACGATCGAGGAGGTGGCGCGGAAGGCGGGCGTGGACCGGGTGACGGTCTATCGCCACGTCGGTGGCCGCGACGACCTGGTGCAAGCCGTGATCAGCCGGGAAGTGGCCGCCGTGCTCGCCGAGATCACCGAGATCGTGGAGCGCCACGACGAGCTCGGCGATCTCGTCGCCGACATCTTCGTCACCGTGATCACCCGCTGGCGCACGAATCAGCTCGTCGACCGCATGCTGGCGCTGGAACCGGCGCGCGTGGTCCTGAAGCTGACCGTGGACGGCGCCGGCCCGTTCGCGATGTCCGTCCACGCCACCGCCACCGCGTTCGAGCGCGCCGTCGAGCGCGGAATCCTGCCGCCCGCGGCGGATCTGACCATCCGCGCGGAGATCGTGTGCCGGATCGTCCACTCGCTGATCCTCGCCCCGCACGGACTCGCCGAACTCCGTACCGACGAGCAACTCGACGATTTCGCGCGTACGTACCTGGTCCCGGTGGTGGTCGGAGCGAACGCCGTGCCCGGCTGACGGTACGAAGCGCCGGGCCGGTCGTCGCACGAAATGCGCGGTCTCACCCAGGTGCTGAAGCGGGAAGGGGAGGTCATGATTCTGCTCGACGACCTCACCGCCCGCGCGACGGCGTGAGGAGCGGGCGGGCCGGCGCGGCGAATCGGTTCCTGCCGTCCGGCGCGCCTTTCGGCTTCAGTGGCTGAGTTTTCCTCGATTTCGTGTCGAGGGGAGGGCGGCCGATCGATTGTCCAGCGCGCTGTGCGCCAGGACTGCCGCGGCCTCGCCACGGGGGAGTCGGCGCTGGCGGGAGGGGTCGCGGTGTGCGTGTGTGAAAACCCCTGCGCCGCATGTGGTGACGGGTCGTACCTCTTCCTACATGGTCACCGTTCCGCTTCTGCGGTGTCGTCGCACCGCAAGGTGAGTCGATGGCAGCTGGAAGCCTCAGCTGATTCCCGCAGCGCCGCAATATTTTCCAGCTCGATCAGAAGAAGTCGTCGTCCACATGGCGATCACGGGTGTGCCGTTGACCAGCGCCATGTCGGCGCCGTCCTCGTCGGCGCGGCCCGCGGCGTCCCCGCTGCTCCTCGGCCGGGGTCGACGGGAAGCCCGCGATCCCCGCGAGAACACGATGCGGCGTCGACCCGTGAATAGCGAAAAGTGTGCTGGTGGGCGGGTGTGTGAGCGGTCATCGCTGGGTGCCCGGCGGTCCCCGGTCCACCGGGAACGGATCGTCGAGTATCGTCCCGCTGATCGTGTCATGACGTTGATCCCCTGTGCCCCCGTACTTCTGGGTCGTCGCCGTTCCACTCGTACGCACTCGCGATCTTTCCATCCAGAAGGCTTCAGCCAACGAAGAGAGGAGGTAGCTGCACATTGACTGTGTGATGATAAGGAGGCGGGGTGGCGATCGCGCTCACCTGCGAGGTGGCTGTCGTCGGCGCTGGTTTCGGCGGCATCGGGATGGGAGTCGGGTTACGACGAGCGGGGATCACCGACTTCGTGATCTTCGAGCGTGGCGGCGACGTCGGCGGGGTCTGGCGGGACAACACCTATCCGGGGTGCTCCTGTGATGTGCCGTCCCATCTGTACTCGTTCTCGTTCGCGCCCTATCGGAGTCGGCGCATCCGATATCCGCGCCAGGCGGAGATCCTGGCGTACCTGCGCCGGGTCGCCGCCGAGCACGGGCTGACCCGGCATCTGCGGCTGGGTACCGCCATCGGCGAAGCCACCTATCTGGAAGCCGAGAACCGCTGGGAACTGACCACTTCCGACGGCCGGCGCGTCCGCGCCGAGGTGGTGATCTTCGCGGTGGGCCAGCTGCACCGCCCGAACATTCCCGAACTGGACGGCCGGGCGGAGTTCGCCGGCCCGTCGTTCCACTCCGCGCGGTGGGACCATGCCCAGCACCTGCACGGGATGGACGTGGCCGTGATCGGCACCGGCTCGAGCGCGGCGCAGATGCTGCCGACGCTGGCCACGACCGCCCGCCACGTCCGCGTCTTCCAGCGCACGCCGCATTGGGTACTGCCGAAACCGCCCGCCCGTTTCGGGCCGCTCGCGCGAACGGCCCTGCGGCTGCCCGGTGCGCACCGCCTCTACCGCCGCGCCCTGTACTACGGAGCCGATGTCGTCTTGGCGCCGATCATGCACCGGGGTTGGTCGGCGCGGCCCGCCGAATGGGCTGCCCGGCGGTACCTGCGCAGCCGGGTCGCGGACCCTGGCCTGCGGGCGAAACTCACCCCCGACTATCCGATCGGTGGCAAGCGCATCATCTTCGACAGTCACTACTACTCGGCCTTGACGCGCGCGAACGTGGAGTTGATCACCGAGCCGATCACCCGGATCACCCGCGACGGACTGCGCACCGCCGACGGCGCGCACCATCGGGCCGATGTGATCGTCTACGCCACCGGGTTCCGCGCTCCGGAGTTCCTCGTCCCCGTCACCGTGCGCGGGCGCGGCGGAGTGCTGCTGCACGATCAGTGGCGCTCCGGAGCGACCGCGCTGCTGGGCGTGGCGGTTCCGGGTTTTCCGAATTGTTTCCTGATCGCCGGGCCGAACAGTTTCAACCCGGCGGGCAGCAACCCGGGGATGAAGGAGCGTCAGATCGACTACATCATCCGTTGCCTGCGCTGGCGCGAGCGGATCGGCGCGGCCGCGATCGAGGTGACGGAGGCCGCGATGCGCGCACATCAGCAGTGGCTCGAGCAAGCGGTCGCCGGGACGGTGTGGCCCGCCATGAAACCGGGCGGCTGGTACAAACACGACAGTGGGCGCGTCACCAACCCGTGGCCGGCCTCGGCGCGTGCCTTCGAACGCGCATTGCGGCGACCGCCGTCCGAATCATTCCGTGCGGTCCTCCCTGATCCTGTGCTGCCGGACCCGCAGGATGCGACCGTGTCGGAGCCGGCCGCGGGCATCCACTCCGAATGAGCTCGCTCGGCCGCGCCGTAATTCCGCGCTATTCCGGTGTTCCCGGTCGGTCTACCGGAATCGGACCAGGGCTGATCGGTTCGTAGATGGCGATGTGCCATGCGCAGCCGGGTGTCGGCCGGAGGACGGCGCGGCGTTCGTGCGGGCCGATCACCGGCTGCGTCGCTGGAAAGCCACTGGCGCGCAGCCGGTTCAACGTGGCATCCAGGTCGTCCACCTTGATCGCGAGAAACGGATCGTCGTCCTCGCGGTCGGTGCCCGCGAGCATCACGCGGACACCGTTGCTGTCGAACTGGGCCCAGCGGTCGCCGTCGACGACGGTGGGTTCGGCGGCGAGGACGGCCGTCAGCAGCGCCACGGCGGCGGGCAGGTCGTCGGTGGGGTAGGCGGGGCCGATCCGTCGGATCGTCATCGGTGGTTCCTCACAGTGCGTGGGGCGGGCTCGTTCAGCGACGCCGCTCGGCATGAGCGGCCCGAACGGCCGCGTAGGCGGCGGTGTTGGCCCGCACCGCCTCGGGCAGATGGTCGGCCATGCTCATGAATCCGTGGAACATGCCGTCGTAGCGCTGGATGTCGGCCGCCACCCCGGCTTGCCGTAGCCGCTGCCCGTAGTCCTCGCCTTCGTCGCGCAACGGGTCGAACTCGGCGGTGACGATGTGTGCGGGCGGAAGTCCGGCCAGGTCGGCGGTCAGCGGGTTGACATACGGATCGGCGCCGTCGTGCGAGCCCAGATATTGACGCCAATACCAGCGCAGGTGAGCGGCGGTGGTGAAATAGCCGTCGGCGTTCTCGCAGTAGGATTCGGTGGCGCAGGCCGGGTCGAGCATGGGATACAGCAGCAGTTGCCGGGCGATCTCGGGGCCACCGCGATCGCGTGCCAGCAACGCGGTCACGGTGGCGAGGTTGCCGCCCGCGCTGTCCCCGGCCACGACCAGGCAGGCCGGGTCGCCGCCGAGGGATCCGGCGTGGTCGGCGACCCAGCACAGTGCCGTGTACGCGTCCTCGGCCGCCGCGGGGAACCGGTGTTCGGGCGCCTGCCGGTAGTCCACCGACACCACGATCGCCTCCGCGCCGACGGCCATGGCCCGGCAGAACCGGTCATGGCTGTCGAGACCGCAGAGGACGAATCCACCGCCGTGGCAGAACAGCACGATCGGCGGCGGCTGCACCGCCGCGGCGGGACGATAGATCCGGACCCGGATCTCGGGTGCGCCCGGCGGCCCTGGAATCGATCGCTCCGACACCTCGGCGACGGGAATCGGATCGACCACCGGCGCCGGGCGGGCGGCGAGCAGCCGCCGTGCTTCGGCGGCGTCGAGCACGTCGGTGCCCAGTTTCGGGAACGCGGCGCTCGCGGCATCGACGATCGCGCGCGCCTGCGGGGAAAGCGGCATGGCGGCCGGCTCCTTCCGCTACTGCTGGAGGTCCGGCGGCAGGAACTTGCCCGCCGCCAGGCCACCGTCGATCGTCACCTCGGCGCCGGTGATGTAGGCCGAGGCGTCGGAGGCCAGGAATGCGACCAGTTCGGCGACCTCCTCCGGCGTGCCGGTGCGTTGCAGCGGCAGGGAGGGGAAGCTGCCGGGGCCGGTGGTCAGGTACGGCACCATCGGTGTCGCGATCGGGCCCGGGTGCACCGAGTTGACCCGGATCCCGGCCGGACCCAGCTCGAGCGCGGCCGTCTTGGTCAGTCCGCGCAGTCCCCATTTCGAGGAGCCGTAGGCGGAGTGGCCCATCAACCCCTCCAGGCCTGCCTGCGAGGAGATGTTGACGATCGAGCCGCCGCCCGCCCGTGTCATCGGGCCGATCGCCGCCTGGATGCCGCGGAACGGGCCGACCAGATTCACGCGCAGGATGCGCTCCAACTCCTCCGGCGCGGTGTCGGTCAGCGGCTTCGCGGTGTAGATGGCGGCATTGTTCACCAGGACGTCCAGCTTGCCGAACGTCGAGACCGCCGTGCCGACGGCCGCCTCCCAGTCGTCGCCGCGGCCGACGTCGTGGCGGACGAAACGCGCGGCGGCGCCGAGCGATTCGGCCAGTCGCGCGCCTTCGTCTTCCAGCACGTCGGTGATCACCACGCGGGCGCCGCGTGCCACGAACAGCCGCGCCTCGGCGGCGCCTTGTCCCCTGGCGGCGCCGGTGATCAGGGCGACCTTTCCATTCAGGTCAACCATGTCGAACTCCTCGATGTCGGGCGGGGGTCAGCTGTTGCGGAAATGGGGGATGACTTTCTCGCCCCAGTGCCGGATGGTCTCCAGGCAGGCCTCTTGCGGCACGGTGCCCATCTGGATCAGGCAGAGGATCTCGTCGGCGCCCGCGGCCTGCAGCCGCTCGACGTAGGCGATGGCGTCCTCGGGGCTGCCGTAGGCGTGTTCGACGTTGAAGACCGAGGTGGCGCCGGTCTTCAACGGAATCTTGGCCTCGTGCAGGTAGGCCACGTGGTCGTCGGCCGCCTGCTTGATCGCGGCGACTTCGTCCGCGTTCGGGTCCACGGCCTCGTCGGGGGCCGGGCCCGCGCCGTAGTAGTGCTTGATCGACTGCGCGAAGAACCGCTGCCCGCGGGCGCCGATCTGCTGCGCCTTCTCCCGGTCGTCGAGGACGATGGTGGGGCACAGCGCGGCGAAATGATCGTTCACGACGGTGGAGACGAAACGCTCACCGGTGCGCGCGGCGATCGCCTCGTCATAGGTGCGCCGCAGTTCCGCGATCTCCTCCACGCCCGCGAAACCCAGTACGAGCGCGCCGATTCCGTAGTCGGCGGCCATCTTCAGCGTGTCCTTCTTGGTGCACGCCATGAACAGCGGCGGGTGCGGCAACTGCTCCGGCCTCGGCAGCAGCGAATGCGGCGAGACCTGCAAGAGCTCACCGTTGTACTCGAATTCGGCTTCCGGGTCCTGCCACGCCTTGCCGATCATGCGCAGCGACTCCTCGACCTCCTGATAGGTGCGCTCGGGGTCGACGCCGCACATGGAGGTCTCCACCGGCGTCGCGCCGCGGCCCGCGCCGAGGTTGAGCCTGCCGCCGGACAGCACGTCGAGCATCGCGGCGCGTTCGGCCGCGCGCACGGGGTGGTTGAAGTTGAACGGCATGCACACCACGCCGTGCCCGATCCTGATCCGCTCGGTCTTGGCGGCCACCCAGGTCAAGAAGACCTCGGGGGCGCTCATGTGCGCGTACCACTTCAAGCCGTGGTGCTCGACCGCCCAGACGGTGTCGAATCCCATCTGATCGGCGAGCACCGCCTGCTCGACACAGTCGCGCAGCACCTGGTGCTCGTGCTCGCGCGAGGGGTTGGCCATCTGGGCCTCGAAGATCATCGAGAACTTCATCCGGTCTCCTTGTCGATCGCCCGATCGGGCGTTTCCGGTTACGTCGGGGGTGACTCGTCCCGCTGCGGGGCGGTCGGAAGCTGTATGCCTAATCGAAATATGACCGGTGGAACTTCTCAGGTCAGGAGCTAGTCCCGGTGGCCGGGACGCTCCGGTGCCGCGCCCCGACCGGCGTCTTAGCGTCGGTGCGAAGCGACGGTCAGAGAGGACGGGAATCGGTGGGACAACTCGACGGCAAGGTGGCGCTGGTCACCGGTGGGGCGCGGGGGATGGGCGCCGAGCACGTGCGGCAGTTCGTGGCCGAGGGCGCGCGGGTGGTGTTCGGCGACGTGCTCGACCAGGAGGGAAAGACCCTGGCCGCTGAGCTGGGTGACGCCGTGCGCTACGTGCACCACGACGTGACCAGCGAAGCCGAGTGGTCCGCGGCGGTGTCGGAGGCGGTGACCCACTTCGGGCGGTTGGACGCACTGGTGAACAACGCGGGCATCCTGCGGTTCCTCCCGATCGCCGAGATGACGGCTGCGGAGTTCACCACGATCATGTCGGTCAACGTGACCGGCACCTGGCTGGGCATCAAGACCGCCGCACCGGCGCTCGCCGCGACCGGAGGCGGTTCGGTCGTGAACGTCTCCTCGGTGGAAGGGTTCGTCGGCGCGGCCGGCCTGTCCGCCTACAGCGCGAGCAAGTTCGCGATCCGCGGCATCACCAAGTCGGCCGCCCGCGAATTGGGCCACCAGGGCATCCGGGTCAACTCGCTGCACCCCGGCGGCATCGCCACGCCGATGACCGCTGCGGTGTCGGGCGCGTCCGGCGTCGACGGAGACGGCTTCTTCGCGAGCCTGCCGATCCCGCGCTGGGGGCAGCCCATCGAGGTCTCGCATGTGGCGGTGTTCCTGGCCTCGGACGCGGCCAGTTACTGCACCGGAGGCGAATTCGTGGTCGACGGCGGCATGCTCACCGGCTGCGGCTACTGACGGGAAGCGACGCGATGACTCAGGAATTCGAATTCGACGTGGTGGTTGTCGGTTCCGGCGCCGCGGGCATGACCGCCGCGCTGACCGCGGCCTACCGTGGCCTGTCGGTGACGCTGATCGAGAAGAGCCGCGCGTTCGGCGGCTCCACCGCGCGCTCCGGCGGCGGCATCTGGATCCCCAACAACCCGGTGCTGCAACGCGAAGGCGTGCCCGACAGCCCCGAACTGGCCCGCACCTATCTCGCGGCGGTGGTCGGCGACCGGGTTCCGGAGGCCAGACAGCGGGCCTTCCTGGAGCGCGGACCGGAGATGATGCGCTATCTCGGCGCCCGCAGCAAATATTGGGAATTCGTCTACGACCGCGGCTATTCCGATTATCACCCGGAGTTCCCCGGTGGTCTCGCCCAAGGGCGAAGCATCGAACCTGCCCCGCTGGACGGACGGCTGCTCGGCGGCGACCTGCACAAGATCAACCAGCCGACCATGTCGGGCCCCAAGGGCATCGCCTTCACCGTCAGCGACTTCCACGATCTGAACATGATCGCACGCACCTGGGCAGGCAAACGCACCGCGATCAAGGTCGGCATCCAGGCGGTGGGAAACAAGCTGCGCGGACGGCTGCCGTTGAGCCTCGGCAAGGCGCTCGCGGCGCGCTTGTGGCTGTCGCTGCGCGACGCCGGGGTGCCGGTGTGGCTGAACACGCCGCTGACCGAACTGATCACGGAGGGCAACGCCGTGGTCGGCGTACGCGCCGAGCACGACGGGACACCCGTGGTGATCAAGGCGCGCCGCGGTGTGGTGCTGGCGGCGGGCGGGTTCGAACACAACCTGGACATGCGCCGTCAGTACATGAGCGGCCCCCAGTCCACGGACTGGACGGTGGGGGCCACCGAGAATGTCGGTGAGGGCATCGTCGCCGGCCAGAAGGCCGGTGGCGCAGTCGATCTGATGGACGACGCCTGGTGGGGCCCGTCCGTGCGCAATCCCGACGGGCCGCCGTTCTTCTGCCTGGCCGAGCGCTCCCAGCCCGGCGGCATCATGGTGAACCACGCGGGCGAGCGGTTCGTCAACGAATCGGCCCCGTACGTGAACGTGGTGCACACGATGTACGAGCAGGAAGCGGCCGGTGTCGGGCACATCCCGGCGCATTTCATCATGGACCAGCGGTTCCGGGACCGGTATCTGTTCCTGGGCAACTTCCCGAAACGTCCGCTTCCGCAGAAGTACCTGGATGCCGGAATCATCCGGCAGGCCGACACTTTGGCCGAACTCGCCGCGAAGATCGGCGTGCCGCCCGCCGCGCTCGCCGCGACGGTGGAACGGTTCAACGGCTTCGCCCGCGCCGGTCGCGACGAGGACTTCCGCCGCGGTGATTCCGCGTACGACCGGTACTACGGCGACCCGACCGTGCGGCCGAATCCTTGTCTGGCGCCGCTCGAGCAGGGCCCCTTCTACGCCGTCGAGATGGTGCCGGGTGATCTGGGCACCAAGGGCGGCCTGGTCACCGACGAGCACGCGCGCGTCCTCGACAGCGACGACCAGCCCATACCCGGCCTGTACGCGGCCGGGAACAACTCGGCCTCGGTGATGGGCAACGACTACGCGGGCGCGGGCGCGACCATCGGTCCCGCCATGGTGTTCGGCTACATCGCCGCCGGTCACCTCGCGGACAACCAGCCGACCGCGCAGCGTGCGCAGACATCGGAAGGAGCGCGTTGATGGGACGCGTCGACGGCAAGAACGTGATCGTGACCGGCGGCGCCAGGGGGATGGGCGCGGCCTTCGCGCGGCGGCTGGTCGCCGACGGCGCCACCGTGGTGATCAGCGACGTCCTGGTGGACGACGGCGTGGCGCTCGCCGCCGAGCTGGGCGACGCGGCGACCTTCCTCCCGCTCGACGTCACCGACGAGTCGGCGTGGCACGACGCGGTCACGTTCGCCGAGAAGGTCTTCGGGCCGGTCTCGGGCCTGGTGAACAACGCGGGCATCGTGCACGTCGATCCCATCGAGCGGCTGGCGGAAGCCGATTTCCGCAAGGTGATCGACGTCAACCAGGTCGGGGTCTTCCTCGGCATGAAGGCCGTGCTCGGGTCGATGCGCCGGGCCGGAGGCGGCTCGATCGTCAACATCTCCTCGATCGGCGGCATCATCGCCTTCTCCAACATCCTCGGCTACACCGCGTCCAAATGGGCCGTGCGCGGCATGACCAAGACCGCCGCGCAGGAGTTCGCCGCCGACAACATCCGCGTCAACTCGGTGCACCCTGGCGTCGTTGTCACCGAGATGACCGCGGATTCCGCGCGCTCGCAGGGCATGTCGGGCAACCAGCCGATCCGCAGGGCCGGCCGACCTGAGGAACTGGCGAACCTGGTGCTGTTCCTGATCAGCGACGAATCGAGCTTCAGCACCGGCTCGGAATTCGTGGCCGACGGCGGCTACACGTGCCTGTGAGGACATCCGGCAGGGCGACCCGGCGGACCGACCACCGAGCGAGACAAGGAAATCGACTGTGAAGAATTTCGAGGGCAGGACCGCGGTGATCACCGGCGCCGGCGCGGGCATCGGCCGGGCGGTGGCGATCGAACTCGCCCGCCGCGGTGCCCGGCTGGCGCTGTCGGGCCGCAACGTGGACAACGTCGCCGAGACCGCGGCGCTGTGCGGCAAGGAAGGCGCGCAAGCCCGCGCGTACAAGCTGGACGTGACCGACCGGGATGCGGTATACCGCCACGCCGACGAGGTGGCCGGGGATTTCGGCCGGATCAATCTGGTGGTCAACAACGCCGGAGTCTCGCTGACGGCGAACGTGGAGGAACTCAGCTGGGCGGACTTCGAATGGATCGTCGGCATCAACTTCTGGGGCGTCGCCTACGGCACCAAAGCGTTCCTGCCGCATGTCATCGCCTCCGGTGACGGCCACATCGCGAACGTGTCGAGCATGTTCGGGTTGGCCGCCTGCCCCAGCCAAGGCGCCTACAGCGCGACGAAATTCGCCATCCGCGCCTTCACCGACGCGCTGCGGCAGGAGATGACCATCGCCGGGCACGCGGTCGGCGTCAGCAGCGTGCACCCGGGCATGATCAAAACCGACATCGCCTGGAAGGCACGGGCGGGCGGCGACCGCGACCGCGACGCCCTGGCCGCCAACTTCGACCGCCTGGCCAAGACCACCCCCGAGCACGCCGCCCGCGTCATCGTGAACGGCATCCGCAAGAACAAGGCGAAAATCCTGATCGGCACGGACGCCCACGTCATCGATTGGCTGCCAAGACTTTTCGGTGCCGGATATCAGAAGATCCTCACCGCCCAGATGAAGAACGAGGTCGCCTGACAGCGCGTCCGGCGGTGGCGACAGCGCCCCGCCGGACGCACTCAGTCGTCGTCCTCGATCAGCAACAGACAGCTCGCCTCCAGGTGCACGACGCACTCGCCCGGGCGATGCAGACGGTGGATATACCTCAGCTCGCGCGCGTTCGAGCGTCAGGTCGAGTAAATGGACCTGGCACATGAATTCGGCAAGCATGCGCGGCGGCGGTCTACGGTCAGGTGGTCGCCTTCCTCGAACTCACGGGGAACGCGGCTGCGCGCCTGAGTCCGGAGCTGAAAGGGCAATTCGTGGCGATCTGCTGGATCGGGCAGATTCTGGCGCGGATACCGGACCCGAAGCCTGGCTATATCGCGCCGTGGGAAGCAGTTGCCCGAGTGGCAGAAGAAGACCGATATCGGGATTTTCGAAGCGATTGAGCGCCGAGTGGAAGTCTCCGGGTCCACCGCCGCCTCGTAGGGCACACCCAACGGGCACCTTTGTAGGCGTGGGCAGGTCTCTGAAGTGCTCAGGACTGAGACCCCTGCGAGCGCAGGACGCGCTTGAGGACCTTGCCGCTGGCGTTTCGCGGTAGTGCGGCTACGACCTCGATGTGGCGGGGGGTCTTGTATCCGGCCATGCGGGTGCGGGTCCACGCGATGATCTCTGTGGGGTCGAATTCGGTGGGGTCGTGGGGGACGACGTAGGCGTGGGCGACCTCGCCGAGACGAGCGTCGGGGACGCCGACTACCGCGGCCTCGGCTATATCGGGGTGGGTGCGGAGGATTCGCTCGACTTCGGCGGGGTGGACGGTGAATCCGCCCACGATGAACGTATCGGTGCGGCGGTCGGTGATGCGGAGGTAGCCGTCGGTGTCGAGGGTCCCGATGTCGCCGGTGTGCAACCAGCCACCCGAGTCGATGGCGGACGTTGTCGCGGCGGGGTCGTCGAGGTAGCCGCGCATCACGTTGGGGCCGGAGATCACGATCTCGCCGGGTGATCCGACCGGTACCGGTCGTCCGGAATCGTCCACGATCCGAATCCGCACGCCGGGCAGCGCCTTTCCTGCGGTCTCGGCGAGGAGTCTCGCGGGGGAGTCGGGGGTGCAGACCGTGGCGATGCCGGTGGATTCGGTCAACCCGTAACCGGTGAAGACCTTTTCGGCGCCCAGTTCTCGGCGGATTCGCTCCACCGATTCGGTCGGCACACTCGAACCACCCGTGCCCGCCAGGCGCAGGGAACTCAGATCGCGGCCGACTGGACCGCCGTGCGCGAGCAGGTCGTGGAAGAGGGTGGGAGGACCGGTCAGCACGGTGATCCGGCGGCGCTCGATCACATCGAACACTTGCTCCGGCTCGAATCGGTCCATCGGCGCCATGGCGGCGCCGCGCAGCAGGCACGCGATGATCCCCGCCTTGTAGCCGAAGGTGTGCGAGAAGGGATTGACCAGCAGATATCTGTCATCGCCGGACAGGGTGACCGCATCGGCCCAGTGGCTGAACGCCTCGATGGTCTGCCGGTGGGTGGACGGCACGCCTTTCGGTATTCCGGTGGTGCCGGAGGTGAAGAGGATGTCGGAGACCGAATCCGGGTGTACGGACCGGGTCCGGGCACATGCTTCTGCGACGGATACTTCGTCGCCGAGCGCAAGAAAACGCGACCATGAGAAATACTCGGACGTCTCGTCGAGCAGGACGGTGGTCCGCAACTCGGGCAGCGGGTGCCCGGTCTGACGCAGCATTTCCGGGTAGTCGACGCCGAGAAACGCACCCACGGTCAGGAGCATGCGACAGCGGCTGCGGGCGAGGATGTCGGCGGCCTCCGGCCCGCGCAGGCGGGTGCCGATGGGCACGAGCGTGGCGCCCGCGCCGAGCACGCCGAGCGCGGCGACTATCCATCGCGGGGTGTTGGGCGCCCAGATCGCCACCCGGTCACCGGGCCGCACCGATCGCGCCAGCACCGCCCGGGTGACGCGCTGCGCCGCCACGGCGAGTTCGGCGTAGGTCAACTGCCCCTGCGGCGCTAGCACCGCGAGCCGCGCGCCGTCGCGGCGTGCCCGCTCGGCCAGCACCGCCGGAATCGTCGCGGAGTCGTGCTGCGGACGGTCGGGCGCGGCAGCAGATCCTGATCCGAGCCCACCGGCCGCCCGCCGTCGATCCATGCCCCGATCGTGCCGCACCGGCAGCTCGATACGGTCCGATCGCCGCCGGACATCCCGCTGACCGGGAACCCGATCCCGGTCGAGAGATCGCGCAGCGCGGCCCCGTGCACCGGTGCGGCGCTGCGCACCGAGGGCGACGACCGGCAGCTTCGGACAGCGGGCCGGCCGGCTCGTGCGGTGCCGGTCGTCCTGCTCACCGGGACCACGGGTACGGCAGGTGACCGGCGGCGCGGCAGGCTCGAATCGAGCGACAGGTGTGCGCCGCGGTTCCCGCCGGGCACGGTCCGTCGCAGGAGATCCGAATCGCGCTGGAGCGCAGCAGTGATTGCTAAGGAGTGACATGACGGCCGGAGCAGAGCTAGTGGAGCGAAACGACGAGGCAGCGGGCGCGGGGCCGGTCGTCGAACTCGACGGCGCCTGTTCGCTGTCCCGGGACCGCATCGGCGGGAAGGCGTGGAGCGTCAACCGCATGCGCGCACTCGGCCTGTCGGTGCCGCCCGCGTTCGTCATCACCATCGACGGCTGGGCCGACTTCTCGACGCGCGGGGAGATCGGCGATGACATCTGGCACGGTGTCCGAGCGGGCATCGCCGCCCTGGAGCGCGGCACCGGACGTGTCTTCGGCTCCGGCACCCGCCCGCTGCTGGTATCGGTCCGCTCGGGCGCCGCGGTGAGCATGCCCGGGATGATGGACACGGTGCTGAACCTCGGCATGAACGAGGCGGTGGCGCGAGCGCTGGCCGCGGAGACCGGGAACCCGGGCTACGCGGCCGACACCCGGGAGCGGTTCCGCACCCAATATCGCGAAACCGTACTGGGTGACCCCGCCGGTGCGGTGCCGGAGGATCCCTGGGAGCAGTTGCGGGCGGCCATCAGCGCGGTGTTCCGGTCCTGGGATTCGCCTCGGGCGCAGACGTATCGACGCAATCGCGGTGTGTCCGGAACCTTGGGCACCGCCGTCACCGTTCAAGCCATGGTCTTCGGCAACCTCGATGACAAGTCCGGCACCGGCGTGCTGTTCAGCCGGAACCCGAACACCGGGGAACGCGCGCTGTTCGGCGAATGGCTGGTCGGCGGGCAGGGGGAGGACGTGGTGTCCGGCCGGACCACTCCGCGACCGCTCGACGAACTGGCGACGCTGCTGCCCCGGGTGCACGCCGAACTCGTCGCGGCGGCCGACCTGCTGGAACGCGACGGCCGCGATATCCAGGACATCGAGTTCACCGTCGAATCCGGCGCCTTGTGGCTGTTGCAGTCGCGGCCCGCCAAGCGCTCGGCGCGCGCGGCCGTGCGCGCCGCGGTGGCGATGGCCGAGGAAGGGCTCATCGGCGCCGACGAGGCACTGAAGCGGGTCACCGCCGAACAGGTGCGCACCGTGCTGCGTCCGGCGACCGGGGAGTACAGCGGGACACCGATTGCTCGCGGCGAAGCGGCGTGTCCCGGCCTGGCCTCGGGTGTCGTCGTCACCGATCCGCACGAGGCCGAGCGCCGCGCGGAGACGGGCGAGGACGTGATCCTCGTCCGCCCGACCACCAGCCCCGACGACCTGCACGGCATGATCGCCGCCAAGGCGATCGTCACCGAATTGGGCGGAGCCACTTCGCATGCCGCGCTGGTCGGCCGTGAGATCGGCAGGCCGTGCGTGGTCGGGTGCGGCCCCGGTGTCGTCGCGGCACTGGCCGGTCGGGTGGTGACCGTGGACGGCGGCGCGGGCACGGTCTGGCCGGGCCGGGTCGAAGGCAAACCCGTGGATGCCGCCACCCTCGCCGACGTCGCCCGATTGGCCGGGTGGGCGGGCACCGACATCGACGGGTTGGCGACCTGGCTCGACGCGCGGGCGACGGACGTCTCGGCGAAGGCGCACGCGGCAGCACCGGCGACGGTGACGGAGATTCCCGACCTCGATCTGCTGCGGCTGATCGGCATCAAAGGCCGGGCCGCTCACGACGCGCTGGCCGCGAGCGTAGGCGCGCCCACCGAGACCGTCGCCGCTCGATGCGAAGAACTGGTGGCCGGGGGCTGGTGCGCCGCGACACCGATCGGCGTGCGGCTCACCCCGGACGGCCGCCGACACCTGGACGGCCTGCTGACGCTGGAGCGACGGGCAGTCGATCGGGCCGCGATCGCCTCCGTCTATGCCGAATTCTGCGAGTTCAACGGTGTGTTGAAAGAAATCGTCACCGCATGGCAGATGAAGGACCCCGCCACCGTCAACGACCACGCCGACGCCGAATACGACGGTGCGGTGCTGACCAGGCTGACCGATCTGCACCATGCCGTGCAACCGCTGCTGCGGCGGATCGGCGACGTCGCGCCGCGGCTGGCCCGGTACTCCACCCGCTTCGCACAGGCGATCGAGCGGATCGCCGCCGGTGATCACGCATGGGTCGCGCGACCCGTGCTCGACAGCTACCACACCGTGTGGTTCGAACTGCACGAGGACCTGATCGGACTGTGCGGCCTGAACCGCGCCGACGAGGCGGCGGCCGGCCGTGCCCACTGACATCACGGGCGAATCCACCGCGCCACAGGAACGCTGGGTCGAGTTCGCCCAGATCGATAATGTTCGCGACCTGGGCGGGCTTCCCGTGCGGGGCGGGGGCGCCACTCGTTTCGGGGTGGTCTACCGTTCCAGCACGCCGCAGAATCTCACCGAGTCCGACCTGGCCAAACTGCTCGGGCCGATCGGTCTGCGCACCCTGATCGATCTGCGGCTGCCCGACGAGGTGGAGCGCGAGGGCTACGGCCTGCTGGCCGGCGCCGACGTGCGGCGGGTCTGCCTGCCGGTGCGGAAATCGCCGCGATCCTCGCTGGCCGCGCGGGATCTGGTGCCCGATTCCAGCCGGGTGGATCTGGTGGACCTGTACGAGAAGCTGCTGGCGGGCAGCGCCGACTCCATCGTCGCGGCGGTACGCCTGGTCATCGACTCGGGTAGCCATTCGGTGCTGTTCCACTGCGCGGCGGGCAAGGACCGCACCGGCGTGCTGGCGGCGGTGCTGCTGGACGCGGTGGGCGTGCCGCCGGAGGCCATCGCGGCCGACTACGCCCTGACCGGTGAACGCATGCACCGCGTCCGCGACCGGCTCGACGCGCTCCCCTCCTACACCGGGCTGCCCCCGGTGAGCACCGGCATTCTCGGCGTCGAGGCCGAGGTGATGGGGCGTTTCCTCGCGAAACTGTCCGCTGACCACGGCGGCGCGACGGAATGGTTGCTGAGCAGCGGGCTCACCACCGAGGAATTGGTGCGACTGCGTGAAGTGCTGATCGCGCCGGAGTAGGAGATCGCTGTCGCGGCATCCTCTCCTGCTCGCCGCGCAATGGAGCCGATCCGGCAGGTCAATCCTTGACCGGATCGGCTCCGGCCCGCTTGGTCACCGAGTCGCCGATCTCCAGCGACTCCCACAACGCTCGGCTCGCACGAATCTTCATCGTGCTGCCGTCCGGCAAGCGAATATGCAAGCGCCGGTACAGATTCGCGCCGTCCAGCAATCCACGCGACTTCTTCACGACCGTCCCGCGCCACTCCTGCTGTCCCATTGATCGACTCCTCACTCGACTCGACGCTGACGCTGTAGCGATGCCCCGACCGGCGTGTCTCCAGTGTCGCGACCCGCCGCGCTCGGCGCATCACCACTGAGAAGTAGACGTGCTGTGCCCGAAGGCGGACACCGCATCAGTCAGCGGGTTGATGTCGCTTCCACACCATCCCGGGCTCGAAAGGGAAGCCACCACCCCCGCATGCCAGCGGCGGGCCGCTCAGCGATCACGAGTTCGTGACCAGCCCGCGCCGCCTTCCCTGCCCCGGAACGACCGAGCGGGCCGGGTGGACATGCTCCACCCGGCCCGCTGCGGTCATCGACTACCGCGGCAGCAGTTTGGTTCTCAGCGCGTCCAGCGTGGCGCCGTCGACGCCGAGCCCGTCGCTGACGAACCGGTCGAACGATCCGAACGACGCGGCGGCCTGGTCGAAAGCGGCGTCGAGGTATTCGGCGCGCACGCCGAGGATCGGATCGAACAGCGCGGGGTCGGTGACCAGCCCCTTGGCCACCAGGCCGTCCATCACGGCCTTGTTACCGGCGGCCAGGTTGTCGTTCGATTCCAGATAGTCCTTGTACACCTGTCCCTTCGGGACGCCGAGCGCCGTCATCAGGATGGCGGTCATCCATCCGGTGCGGTCCTTGCCCGCGGTGCAGTGGTACAGCACCGGCCCGTTCGCGTTCGCGACATCCCGGACGGCGGTCCCGAACTGCGCGCGAGCGCCGGCGTCGGTGACCATCCAGCGGTAGTAGTCGCGCATGATGCCCGCGGCCTTGCCGTCGCCGAACATCTGCTGCTGCACGGCGGGGCCGCCCTGCACCGCCTTGCCCACCAGCAGGTAGAAGTCGTTGCCCGGGTCGTACACCGGACGCGCGAGCGTGGGAATCGACGCCGGGAGCTTGTCCGGGTTGGCCCCGGTCTCGTTCGGGCTGCGGAAATCGATCACCGCGGTGATACCGGAACTCACCAGCTTCTGCTGATCGGCGGCGGTGAGCTTGTCCAGGGCGTCGGTGCGGAACACGACGCCGGTGCGGAGTTTGCCGCTGCCCTGGGTGGGATAGTCACCGATGTCCCTGGCATTCGGCGCTGTCGACAGCTGCATGGAGCGGTCGTGCACGGTATGCACGAGTCCGGGGCTCGCCAATGCAGTGGTGGTGGACGGGAACACGGCGATCAATGCGGCGGCGACACCGGTCACCGCCCCGCGGACAGCACGCGAAATCGTCACTGGCTCATTCCTTCCATAGGGTCGCGGCCCGGCGGCGCCGAACCGGCAGGTGGGCCGGGGTGCGCGACCCCGGCCACGGCTCAGGCGCCGGCGAGCAGGGTGACCGTGCCGGCCGCCCCGTCGACGCGCACGCGCTGCCCATCGGCCAGCCGGGCGCTGGCGGTCTTGGTGTCCACGACGCAGGGAATGCCGAATTCCCTGGCCACGATGGCGGCGTGGGACGCGGAACCGCCGATGTCGGTGACCACCGCTGCCGCGTAGGCGAACATCGCGGTGTGCCCGGTGTCGGTGACCGACGCCACCAGGATGTCGCCCGGCTCGATGTCGTCGTCCAGTGACAGCACGCGTTTCACGGTGCCCTCCACGACGCCGGGGCACACCCCGATGCCGGACAGGCTGTCACCGGGCAGCAACGCGTCCGCATGCGGCAGCGGCTCCCAGTCGCCCGCGATCACATCCGGCATGCGGACGCCCTGCAACCGGGTCAGCTCCGCTCGCCGTCGTGCTACCCGCTCGGCCAGATCGGCAGGCGCCCAGAGGATTTCGTCGAGCGTCAGGAAGCAGGCGTCCTCGGCCTGCTGAAGCAGCCCGTGCCGGATCAGCCGTTGCGCCCGCTCCCGCACGGCGAGGCGCAGGCAGTGGGTGTAGCGGACCACGGCGTCGCGGACGCGTTCGCGCGCCATCGTCGCCCCCGCCGCCATCCGCGCGGTGCGGCTCGGCGCGGGGCCGACCGGTTCGCGCTTGGGCGCGGGCATCTGCGCGGCGCGGGCGGCGGCGGTCACCAGCAGCTCCGGCCGGTCGCCGAAGGTCGGGTTGAGCAGTTCGCACTCGCCCGGTCCGCGATGCCCGATCCGCCGCAGCTCCTCGTCCAGCGCGGCGGAGAACGCCGGGGAGATCGCCCGCGCGGCGGTCACATCGCCCGCGTGCGCCGCGTCGTGCAACGCGGGGTCGGTCCGGCACAGTGCGGCGAGTCGTTCCACCGCGAGCATGGTCCTGGCCGACTCCAGCCGTTCCAGATCGATGGGCACGGTCGCGGCTTCCTTGCCGCGGGAGTGGATGGCCGTGGCCGCGCCGGTCATCATCACGCCGATGGACGCCGCCGCCCAGGACTGATTCAGCCGGTCCCGCCACAGCAGCACGCGGGCGTGCAGTTGTTCATCGGTGA
This sequence comes from Nocardia beijingensis NBRC 16342, assembly GCF_001612785.1. Taxonomy (GTDB): domain Bacteria; phylum Actinomycetota; class Actinomycetes; order Mycobacteriales; family Mycobacteriaceae; genus Nocardia; species Nocardia beijingensis. Next base: position 62,700 of record NZ_BDBC01000011.1, on the reverse strand, counting down.
GTTCGCGAATCGCCGCCGCCCCGAGGGCTTCCTGATGCGCGGCGGCGTTGATGTCGTCGGTGGTCTCGCGATAACGCAGCGCGGTGCGCAGCACCCGGCCCGCCGCGCGCCACGTGGCGCGGGTGCTGGCGAATCCGGTCGGCGTCGGCGGCTTGCCGTGCGGGGTGAGCGAGATCTCGGCCGGGATGTTGCCGTAGACATCGCGGCGGATGCTCTGCTCGTCCCAGCCGGGCATGTTCTCCGCGGCCAGCACCCCGATGGAGGCGTTGATGTAGATGTGGTGGCCGAGCACCGTGGTGACCCGGCTGGTCCAGTGCTCCAGCGCGATGCCGTCCAGCGCGATCATCCGGCCCATCGCGGCATTGGCCAGCCGGATCGCGCCCGCCTGCAGATCCACGGTCAGCGGGGTGAGCGGTCCTGGCAGCGCCTCGGACGTATTGGTCGCGGTGTGCACCGGGTAGGCCGGGTCGACGCGATCGTCGAACTCACCCTCGAGACCTTCCGGCGCGACCGACACCAGGGCGTGTCCGTCCGAAGTCGCCGCGCGGGCGGGTATGACATAGCCGGGCAGCGGGATCGCCCCTGGCCGGGTGACGAACTCGTCGCCGTCCAGCCTGCGACCGGACAGTCCGCGAACGATGTCCGCCGCCACCTCGGACGCGGTCCATCCGCAGCGGAACCCCCATTCGTGTTGTGCAGCGGTATCCAATTGCGGTGTCGTGCCGGATTTCCGTCGCCACTTCCGCGTTCCCGCCGCCGCGCGGATGCGGTCCGCGTCCGCGCCGGAGATCACGCCGGGCGCGGCCAGTTCGACCGCGCCGGTGCGCGCGGACCCCGCGGCCAGCACCAAGAAGCGTTCGAAGTCGTCGGTGTGCAGCACCTGGAATCCGCCCGCGCGGTGGGAGCCGAGCAGCCTGCGCAGGGTCCGCCAGCTCTCGCCCTCGACACGCCTGCCCGCGACCGGCGCGGTGCGCACGATCAAGGCCGCCGCGCCGCTGGAGCGCACGACGTCCTCGGCCGCCGCATCCGCACCGGCGACCACCGGAACCACGATCCGCGCTCCGGCCGTTCGGGCCGCCGACGCGATCGGCGCGAGTGATCCGCCCAGATGCACCACCGCGGCGCAGTCGGCGACGGCCCGTGCGCACAGCGCGGGCTCGGCCGGGTCGCCGGTGATCACCTCGACCCGGGGGTCGACGTACCGGTGCCGTGCCCGGTCCAGCCCGACCACGTCGTGCCCGGCGGCCAGCAGCATGCGTGCCACCGCGCGACCGGTCGGATCGGAAACTCCGGTGACCAGGACCCGCATGAATTCTTCCTCCTCGCTGGCGCCCATGCAGACGTGACGCCGTTCACACACCATCGCCATGCGGCGCGCCCGCGACCGACCACAGTCCCGATGAACGGGACCGGTGGGTCGCTCACCAAGACCGGCGGCCGGTTCCGCCGGTCCGAGCGCGAAGGTCGATCCCATGAGTGAGCGGGATTCGGTCGCGCCTCGGGCGGACGCCGAAGTGCGCGCCTACGACCTCGAGACCGATGTGCTGGTGATCGGTTACGGATGCGCCGGAGCGGCGGCGGCATTCGAGGCGGCGGTGACCGGAGAGCAGGTGCTGGTGCTGGATCGGATGAGCGGTCCGGGTGGCGCATCCGCTCTGTCGGGCGGCGAGATCTATCTCGGCGGCGGCACACCGATCCAGCGGGCCTGCGGCTTCGACGACGATCCCGCGGCCATGGCGGCGTTCCTGTCCGCCGCCCTCGGTCCGGGCGCCGACCCGGACAAGATCGCCCGCTACAGCGAGGACAGCGTCGCGCACTTCCACTGGCTGACCGACCGCGGCGTGCCGTTCCAACCCACGCTGTGGGACGCTCCGGCCTGGGTGCCGCCGACGGACGACGGGCTCATGTGGCTGGGGGAGAACAGCATGCCGTTCTCCGGCCTCGCCACGCCCGCGCCGCGCGGACATCGCCCGGCCGCCCCCGACTTCGGCGGCAAGCTGCTCATGGATCGCCTGGCCGAGGCCGCTCGGTCGGCCGGTGCCACAGCGCTTTTCGACACCAGGGCGACGCGCCTGATCGTCGCGGCCGACGGCTCTGTCGTCGGCGTGGTGGCTCGGCGATACGGCGCGGAGCTGACCATCCGGGCGCGCCGCGGCGTCGTGCTGACCACCGGCGGTTTCGTCGACAACGACGCCATGCTCGCCGCGCACGCGCCGAGGCTGCTGGGGCACACCAAGGTCAGCGCGGGCACCGACGACGGAAGCGGCATCCGGATGGCGCAGGCGCTCGGCGCGGCGGTGCGGCACATGTCCACCGGCCAGGTCGGCATCTCGCTCGTTCCAGGTCTCGCCGCGCGCGGCATCGTGGTGAACGGCCAGGGGCAGCGCTTCGTCAACGAGGACACCTATCCCGGCCGGATCGGCCAGGCGGCGCTGTTCCGCCAGGACATGCGGACCTGGGTCGTGCTGGACGAACCAGCGTTCGAGGAAGTGCCGGAACAACAGCGGTGGGGTGTGCGCCCGACCCACGTGGCGGAGACCGCCGAAGAACTCGCCGACCTGATGGGCGTGCCCGCGGCCGCGCTGGCCGACACCGTCCGCCGGTACAACGACTTCGCCTCGGCCGGCGCCGATCCCGAGTTCGGGAAGGCTCCGCGCTGGGTGCGGCCCCTCACGCCGCCGCTCGCCGCGATCGACGTGCGGGCGGGGGTGCGGCCGCCGTCGGAGTCCGGTGATCGCCGCGGCACCGGCGCGTCCGTGTTCACCCTCGGCGGTCTGCACACCTCGCTCGACGGCGCGGTGCTCGACATCGACGGCGACCCGATCCCCGGACTGTTCGCCGCGGGACGCGCCGCGAGCAACCTGCACGGCGAGGGCTACATCAGCGGCACGTCGCTCGGCGACGGCACCTTCTTCGGCCGCCGCGCCGGCGCCGCCGCGGCCCGCACCAGCTGATCCCGGCGGCGTGTCCGGTCATCGGGATGGATCGGACCGGACGGCGCCGCACCGGCCTAGCGTCGAAAGACGGCACTACCAGGAGGATTACCGCATATGACCAACAAGGTGCTCGATCGGGTACGGGATCTGCTGCCCGCGATCCGGGAGCGAGCCGCCGACGCCGAACTGCAGCGCAGAGTGCCCGACCAGAGCATCAGGGAGCTGACCGATGCCGGGGTGTTCCGCATGCTGCAGCCGTCCCGCTTCGGCGGCGACGAATCCTCGCCGGTCGCGTTCTACGAGGTGATCCGCGCCATCGCGACGGCGTGCCCGTCCACGGCGTGGGTGGCGTCGGTGCTCGGCGCGCACCCGTGGCAGCTGGCGTTGTTCCCGCCGCGGGCGCAGGAGGACGTGTGGAGCGCCGATCCGGACACCCTGGTCTCGTCGTCGTACGCGCCGACCGGCAAGCTGACGCCCGTCGAGGGCGGTTTCGAGATCAGCGGCCGGTGGAGCTTCTCCTCCGGCTGCGATCACGCCCGCTGGGCTTTCCTCGGCGCGGTCGTGCCGAACGACGAAGGGGTAGCGGAGTACCTGACCGTTCTGGTGCCGCGCGTGGACTACCGCATCGAGGACGTCTGGCACGTGTCGGGGCTGTCCGGCACCGGCAGCAACGACATCGTCATCGAGAAGGCGTTCGTCCCCGCGCACCGGACCTACAGCGCGAGCGAGCAGGCCGAGCTGCGCGGACCGGGACAAGAGGTCAATACCGCCGCGCTGTATCGGATCTCGTTCGGCGCGGTGTTCTCCAACACCATCACCGCACCCATCATCGGCGCGGCCCAAGGCGCCTACGAAGCGCACATCGAGCGCATGCGCGAGCGGGTGCGGATCTCCTACGGCGGGCAGAAGGCCGCCGAGGACCCGTTCGCGCACGTCCGGGTCGCGCGCGCCGCCTCCGAGATCGACGCCGCCATCCTCCAGATGGAGCGCAACATCGGCGAGCAACTGCGCTACGCCGAGGCGGGCGAGGAGATCCCCCTGGAACTGCGGGTACGCAGCCGCCGCGACCAGGTGCGCGGCACCGAACGCGCCATCGAGGCCATCGACCTGCTGTTCGACAACTCCGGCGGCCACGCCATCCGCAAACCCAATCCGATCGAACGGCACTGGCGCGACGCGCACGCCGGAAGCGTGCACGTCATCAACGACGTCGAGCGCGCGCTCGTCCTGTACGGCCGCGACGCGTTCGGCCTTCCGGTCACCGATAGGATGATCTGATGACGCTCACCGCGGAGAACACCACGCGTTGGAGCACGACCGGCGGGCTGCGACTGCGATACCACGAGGCGGGCTCGGGCGCGCCGCTGGTGCTGTTGCACGGTTCCGGGCCCGGCGTCTCCGGATGGGCGAACTTCGGCGCCAACCTGCCGGTGCTGGCCGAGCGTTTCCGCTGCCTGATCGTGGATCAGCCCGGATTCGGCGCCAGCGGCCGCCCTGCGGTGTACGAACGCAACTACCTGCGCATCTCCGCCGACGCCGTGCTCGGACTGCTCGACGACCTGCGTCTGGAACGGGTGCACCTGCTCGGCAATTCGATGGGCGGCGCGGTGGCGACGCTGTTGGCGCTGGAACACCCCGACCGGATCGACCGCCTGGTGCTGATGGCGCCCGGCGGCGTCGGGGTGAACGTCCTCGGACCGGAACCGTCCGAGGGCATCACGCGACTGCTCGAGTTCAGCGCCGAACCCACCCGGGAACGGTTGATGCCATGGCTGCGCAGCATGGTGTCGGATCCGGCGACCCTCACCGAGGAGCTGATCGAAGCCCGGTCGGCCGCCGCCTCCGACCCCGCCGCCATCGCCGCCCTGCGCGACGCCTACGCGACCTTCGCCGATCCCGCTCTCGCCGAGCCGGTTCCGCTGTGGGCACGGTTGCGCGGCCTGCGCGCCGAGACGCAGATCCTGTGGGGGCGCGACGATCGGGTGACGCCGGTGGAGGCGTCGCTGCTCCCGGCGCGCCAGATCCCGAACGCGGATCTGCGCGTCTTCGCCCGGTGCGGTCATTGGGTGCAGATCGAACGCAAGTCGGCGTTCGAACGCGCCGTCGCCGACTTCCTCACCGCCGGGCTCTGAGCGCCGCCGCCCACGTCGATCACACGTCGTGATCGCGCACCCACCCCGCGATCTGGGTTCGGGAGGTGAAACCGAGCTTGGTGAGAATGTGCTCGACGTGGGTCTCGGCGGTTCGCACCGAGATCACCAGATCGGCGGCGATGCGTTTGTTGCTGTGACCCGCCGCCACCAATCGGGCGACGTCCTTCTCCCGGCGCGTGAGGACGTCGGCGGCTCGGGACCGGACCGCTGCGGATTGCGGCGGGCGCGCGGCGGCGGGCGCGCGTCCGAGTGCGTAATCGATCGCCTCGCTCAGCGACAGCATCGCGCCGCTGTCGAAGACCTCGTCGAATCTCCGATCGCCCAACGCTTCCCGCACACGGACGCGCATCCGGTCGCCGAGCACACCGGTGATGGCGTGGGCGAGGCGCACCGTGCTGCGGGCCAGGATCTCCGCGGCGCCGAGCAGGCGGGCGGCTCGCTCGAAATCGGCGCGCGCGACCGCCGTCCACGCCAGCCCTTCGAACGCGGAGGCCAGCCAGACGCAGCGGTCGAACAGGGCGAACATCTCGACGGCGCGGGCGAGATACGCGGTCGCGCCGTCCTGATCGCCGCGCCGCCAGTGATCCAGCCCCATACACCACTGCGCCAGCCCGCCGAGCAGAGCAGGACCGCGTTCGGTGGTGATCTCCAGCAGCCGCTCGGCGAACGCGGTGCAGCGTTCGTCGGCGAGCACGAGGGCGCACACGAACGCAAAGGCCAGGCTGTCCATCTCCATGGCGTGATGGCCGCATTCGGCCGCGAGATGTGTCGCGGTCTCGGCCAATTCGAGCGCGCCCGCGGTGTCGCCGTCGTTGAAAGCCAGCAGCGCCGAGTCGAGCATGGCCTCCGCGAGGATATCGGGGGCATTGACCTTGCGAGCCAGGGCGACGCATTCGTCGACCAATTGGCGCGCGGGTCCCCGATCCGACAGCAGCGCCGCCAGCGAGGCCGCCGCGGACAGTCCGCGTGCGCGCAACTCGGTCGGTCGGCCCGCCTTCGTCAGCGCGTCGGTCAGCCAGCGATAGCCCTCGGTGAGGAAACGGTTGTGTTCCCAGAACGGCCGCAGCACCGCCGCCATCTCGAGCGCCGACTCGGGGGCGTCGGTGAGGCCGGACTGCAGCGCCGCGCGCAGATTCGCGTGCTCGCGGTTCAGTTCACGGAACCAGGCGACGTCGTCGGAACTCCAATACGCGGTGCGGCCGCGCAGCGCCAGCCGCCGGTAGTGCTCGCGATGGCGCGCACGCACCTCGGGCTCGTCGCCCCGCTCGGCCAGCCGGTCGTGGGCGAACTGCCGGATCGGCTCCAGCATCGAGTACCGCCCGACATCGCCGTCGTAGCGCAGGCTCAGCACCGACTTGTCGACCAGCCCGGTCAGCGCGTCCATCGCGATCCGCCCGTCGGGGGCCGGCAGGCACACGGCTTCGGCGGCGTCGATGTCGAAGCCGCCGGAGAACACCGACAGTTGTTCCCACAAGCGCTGTTCGGCCGGCGTGCACAGGTCGTAGCTCCAGCGGATCGCGCCCTCGATGGTTTGTTGCCGTTCCGGTGCGATGCGCGGTCCCGCGCTCAGCAGGGCCATGGTGTCGTCGAGCCGGGTGAGAATCTGCTCCGGAGTAAACACGCGAAATCGCAACGCCGCCAGTTCCAGCGCGAGCGGAATACCGTCCAGCCTGCGGCAGATCGCGGCCAGCGCATCCCGATTCGCTGGGGTGGCCGCGAAGCCGGGGTTGGCGGCGCTCGCTCGTTCGGCGAGCAGGCGCATCGCATCGCTGTCGGTGGTCGCGCCGTCCGGCAGCGGCAAGGGCGCGACGGGCATGACCTGTTCCCCCGGCACGCCCAGCACCTCCCTGCTGGTCGCCAGCACCCGGACCTGCGCGGTGGTGGCCACGATCCGGCCGACCAGCCGCGCGCAGGCGTCGATCAGATGCTCGCAGTTGTCCAAGATCAACAGCAACCGCTTGTCCGCGAGGAACTCGGTGAGCCGCCGCAAGGGCGCCGCGGTGTCGTCGCGCAACGCCATGGCCTCCGCGACGGTCACCGTCACCAGATCGGGGTCACGGACGTCGGCCAGCTCCACCAGCCACACCCCGTCCGGGAACGCGCGCGCCACCGCGACACCGACCTGGCGGGACAGCCGGGTCTTGCCCACGCCGCCGGGACCGAGCAGGGTCAGCACCCGCGTCGTGGGCAGCAGCCGCTTCGCGGCGGCGAGTTCCTCCCGGCGCCCGACGAAACTGGTGACCTCGGCAGGGAGGTTGCCGATGGGACGCCGCGCCATGGGTGTCAACCCTAGGTACCGCGCGGAGCGCGGAAGAGCATTCTGGACAAATTCAACTCCGATGACCGTGCCTGCGGAATCGGCGGCGGTGTCGCGATGACCCGGGACGAACCGCGACGGGGGCGTTCATCGGGCGACGGCAGCGGCGTCGACGTCGCTGAGCTGATGGCGCATCCGGTCGCGCTTGGCGCGCAGATAGCGCACGTTGTGTTCGGTGGGGCTGGTCTGCAGCGGAATCCGCCGTTCGACGGCGATGCCGTATTCGGTCAACCCCGCCTGCTTGGCCGGATTGTTGCTGAGCAAACGGACCGACCGCACCCCCAGGTCGTCCAGGATCCGCGCCGCGGCGCCGTAGTGCCGGGCGTCGACGGGCAACCCGAGGCGCAGATTCGCGTCGACCGTGTCGGCGCCCTCGTCCTGGAGCCCGTAGGCGCGCAGTTTGTTCAGCAGCCCGATGCCACGTCCCTCCTGCCCGCGCAGATACACCACGACCCCGCTGCCCTCGGCGGCCACCGCACGCAGGGCGGCGTCGAGTTGCTCGCCGCAGTCGCAGCGCAGCGAGCCGAACGCGTCACCGGTGAGACATTCCGAGTGCACCCGGGTGAGCACGTCCCGCTCGCCCGGCGCGCCGAACACCAGTGCGAGATGTTCGGCCTGGTCGGTGGTGTCCCGATAGCCGACGAGCCGGAACTCGCCGAAGCGGGTGGGCAGCCGGGTCTCCACGACGCGCACGACGCCCCGCTCCAGCCTGCGGCGGTGCTCGACCAGGTCGGCGATGGAGATGATCGGGATTCCGTGCACCCTGGCCATGGTCAGCAGGTCCGGAAGCCGGGCCATCGACCCGTCGTCGCGCACCACCTCCGCGATGACGCCGGCGGGGCGCAGGCCCGCCATCCGCACCAGATCGACCGCGGCCTCGGTATGCCCTTCCCGCCCGAGCACGCCACGCGGGTGCGCCCGCAGGGGGAACACGTGCCCGGGGCGGGTGAAATCCCTGGGTGACGCGCCGGGATCGGCGAGCAAGCGCATGGTGTGCGCGCGGTCGGCGGCCGATATACCGGTGCCGACGCCCGCCGCCGCGTCCACCGAGACGGTGTACGCGGTGCCCTTCGGGTCCTGGTTGACCGTCGTCATCGGCGGCAGTTCCAGCCGATCCAGGTCGCCGCCCGTCATGGGCACGCACAGCACGCCGCTGGTGTGCCGCACCAGGAACCCGATGTTGGCCGCGGTCGCCTTCTCCGCGGCCAGCACCAGATCGCCTTCGTTCTCCCGGTCCTCGTCGTCCACGACGAGCGCCATCCCGCCGTTCGCGATCGCCGCCACCGCGGCGGGCACCGTATCCAGTTCACCGGTCATCGTCGGCCACCTCCATATGCCTAATCGAAATATGGCAGGACCGGAAGAACCAGGTGGCGTCTCACTCAGTGAGGCGTTCGATATCCGCCAGCAGCTCCCGGGCGAAATCGCGCTCCGCCTCGTAGTGCCGCACGCACCAGCGCAGCACCAGCTCGGGATAGGCCCAGTCCGGATTCGCCTCGGCGCCCTTCGCGTCGGCCTCGGCCCGCCTGCGCATCTTCTCGGCGTACTCGATGTGCTCGGCGAGGATGCCGCGCATCCGGTCCGGTTCGGCGAGGTTGCCCAGCCACGCCCGCAGCATCACGCCGTGCTTGAGCACCGGCGCCTCCACCGGCGCGTGATTGACCCAGTTCGCCGCGGCCGCACGGCCTTCCGGCGTGATCGCGTACATCCGCTTGCCGCGCACGCCGTCCTCGTGCGCGACCGTGCGGGAACTGGCGTAGCCATGCTTCTCGAGACGTTTGAGTTCGGCATAGATCTGGCTGAACGACGGACTCCAATAGAAGAACTGCAGACTCCAGTCGGCCCACTTCTTCAGGTCGTAGCCGGAGAGTTCGTCGGCGTGCGAGAGCATGCCGAGCACGGCCCACGCGGTGGTCGGCAGATCGGGCACCGCGGGTGTGACGCCATCGGTCATGGTCGGACTGTACCGTCCAGGCATAGTCGGATTCGGCCCTAGCGCCAGCGCGCCCGGCGTCCGAACAGCGTCCGCCCGGCCTCGTGGGAGATCTCGAGCAGCACCCGCGCCAGCTTGTCGAAGCTCATCGCCTCGGCCCGCCCGGACAGCGACAGCGCCGCGGGTGCGGTGCCACGGCCCCGCAAAGGCGCGGCCACGCAAGCGATTCCGTCCATCGATTCCTCACGGTCCACCGCGCCCCCTTGGCGCAGCCGGATCTGGGCCAAGGCGCGGTGCAGCGCGTCGGGTTCGGTGATGGTGTGCGGGGTCCGCCGCGGCAGCCGGGCATGGAACGCGGCTTCGGCGATGCTCGGCTCGAGCGTGGCGAGCATCGCCTTGCCGAGCGCGGTGCAGTGCGCGGGCATGCGGCCGCCGAGGCGGGTCGGCAGCATCGCGGCCAAGCGGCCGCCCGCCTTGTCCAGGTACACGACCTCGCGTCCGTCGAGCACCGCCAGGTGCCCGACCATGCCGGTGCGCTGGCACAACTCGTGCAGCAGCGGGCTGACCGCGTCGCGGATCTCGTTGTGGTCGGCGGTGAGCCCGCCCAGTTCCAGGGTGCGCATGCCGAGCCGATATCCGCCCGAGGTGTGGGCCAGCCAGCGCAACCGGATCATCTGGTCGAGGATCCGGTGCACCGTCGAGCGTGGCAGGCCGGTGCGTTCCACCAGGCCCAGCAGCGTCAGCGTCGGGGTGGCCGCGTCGAACGCGTCGAGGATGAGGGTCATCCGCTCGATCATCGATACCGGCACGTCGGCTTCCGCCGCCTTGGCGCGGGTCCGGTGCGGGACCCGGTCGGCGCGCGGCTCGGTGTCGGGCAGCAGGGTGACGGTCATTCGAACCTCCGTCGGTCACAGTCGGTCTACGTCGACCAGGCATTACGCGCTCGATCGCTTGTGTCTCCCATCACACTGACGCGTCGGGCGGCGGGACGAATCGGGAGAACTACGTAGGTTCTACGGATCCGTATCTCGGTGACCGGACTCCGATCTTGACGCCCATCGGGCGGTGACTGCTGTCATAGCTGTCAGGTATATGCCTGACAGAAATAGGAGGCCCGATGGAACCGGTGCTCGAGATGGACGGATCGCCACTGGACGTGCGCGATTTCAAGGCGGTGCTCGGTCGCTTCTGCACCGGCGTCACGGTGATCACCGCGCTGGGGGAGGACGGGCCGGTCGGCTTCACCTGCCAGTCGTTCTCGGCGCTGTCGCTGGAGCCGCCCGCGGTCTGCTTCTGCCCGGCGCGCACGTCCACGTCGTGGCCGCGCATCCGCGCGGTGGGCCGGCTCTGTGTCAACATCCTGGCCCACGACCAGCAAGACGTCTGCCGTCGTCTCGCGCGCAGCGGCGCGGACAAGTTCGCGGGGGTCGACTGGGAGCCGTCGCCCAACGGCTCGCCTCGGCTGGCCGGAAGCATGGCCTGGCTCGATTGCGAGGTCGAGCAGGAGGTCGACGGCGGTGACCACACCATCGTCGTCGCGCGCGTCACCGCGCTGTCGGAGCATCGCGAGGCGCCGCCGCTGCTGTTCTACCGCTCCGCGTTCGGACGGCTCGATGAGGCCTGAGCGCCTCCCGGCCAGTGGGACTGCACATTTCCGCGCCGGGATGCCGAACCGAAATATCGAGGTGACAAACGTGCGCGAATTGTGGAGGAACCGATGACTACCGACACCGAGGTCCGAGTGATCGACGCGGGCGCTCCGCCCGCCCGCTACGCGCGCGGCTGGCACTGCCTGGGCCTGGCGCGGGACTTCCGTGACGGGAAACCGCACACCGTCGAGATCTTCGGCACCGAGCTGGTGGTTTTCGCCGGTGCGGGCGGGCAGCTGCATGTGCTCGACGCCTACTGCAGGCACATGGGCGGGAACCTGGGTGACGGCCGGATCAAGGGCGACTCCATCGCCTGCCCCTTCCACGACTGGCGTTGGGGCGGCGACGGCCGCTGCACCGGCATCCCGTACGGCCGCCGGGTGCCACCCCGGGCGCGCACCCGTTCGTGGCCGACGTTGGAGCAGAACAAGCAACTGTTCGTGTGGAACGACCCGGAGGGCAATCGGCCCCCGGACGAGATCACCATCCCGCGCATCGACGGGGCGTTCAGCGACGAGTGGACCGACTGGACCTGGAACACCATGACGATCGAGGGCGCGAACTGCCGCGAGGTCATCGACAACGTGGTGGACATGGCGCACTTCTTCTACGTGCACTTCGGATTCCCCACCTATTTCAAGAACGTCTTCGAAGGACACGTCGCCAGCCAGTACATGACCTCGGTGTCGCGCGAGGACATGATGGGGGAGACCGCTAAAGCCTTGGGCGGCAAGAACGTCCTGCACTCCGACGCGTCCTACTACGGCCCGTCCTACATGATCGATCACCTGCGCAGCGAGAGCGCGGGCCTGACGGTCGAGGGCATCCTCATCAACTGCCACTACCCGGTGTCGCCCACGAAGTTCGTGCTGCAGTACGGCGCGATCGTGAAGAAGCCGCACGGCGTGCCCGCGGAGCAGGCCGAGGAGATCGCGGCGAAGTTCGCCGGTGGACTCGGCCGCGGCTTCGAACAGGACGCCGCGATCTGGCAGCGCAAGACCCGCATCGACAACCCGCTGCTGTGCGAGGAGGACGGGCCCGTCTACCAGCTGCGGCGCTGGTACGAGCAGTTCTACACCGACGTGGCCGACATCGACCCGAAGATGACCGATCGCTTCGAGTTCGAAGTGGACACCACCAGGGCGGTCACGGCATGGGAGGCGGAGGTCGCGGAGAACCTCGCCGGGCAGCGCGCAGGCGCCGGAGCCTGAGCGGATGGAACGGGTCACCTGCCGTACCTGCGCGACGTGCGTGCTGGTCGAGAAGTTCAGTCCGCAGCACACCAGCGTGCAGTGGAACGCGAGCGCGGTCGCGGCGTGCGCCGAGTTCGCCGGGGCGGACAGCGCGCGGGTGCGAACCTGCGCCGCGCTGCGCGACAGCATCGATGCCGCCGTCGCGGACGGACTCGTGGAGGTCAGCACCCGAGACGGGGACGTGCCGTGAGCCCGAACGTGACGGCCGTCGACGATCGAAGAGGAGACGCGAAAGTGCATCCGTCCCGAGCCGCCGCGCCGCCGGAGACCGGGATGTCCGGCGGCACCGGCAGCCACCCCGGCGCACCCCTCACCCTGCGCGTGGCGCGGGTGATCCGGGAGACCGACGACGCGGTATCGCTGGAGTTGAGTCCCGTCGCGGAGCGGGATCCGATCGACTACCGCCCCGGCCAGTTCCTGACCTTGCGGATTCCGAGCGAGCTGACCGGCTCGGTGAGCCGGTGCTACTCGTTGTCGAGCGCGCCGCACGAGGAAGGGCCGCTGAAGGTCACGGTCAAGCGAACGCCCGACGGTTACGCATCGAATTGGTTGTGCGACAACGCCGTCGCGGGCATGGTCCTCGACGCGCTGCCGCCCGCGGGTGTCTTCACGCCCGCGGCGCTCGAGGACGATGTGCTGTTGTTCGCCGCGGGCAGCGGCATCACCCCGGTGCTGTCGATCCTGAAATCGGTGCTGGCGTCGGGATCAGGGCACTGCGCGCTGATCTATGCCAACCGCGACGAACGGTCGGTGATCTTCGCCGCCGAACTCGCCGATCTGGCCGCCCGGCATCCGGGCCGTCTGGTCGTGGTGCACTGGCTGGAGAGCGTGCAAGGGCTGCCGTCCCGCGCGCAGCTCGCGGCGCTGGCCGGACCGTGGCGCGAGCGCGAGGCGTTCGTGTGCGGCCCCGCCCCCTTCATGGACGCCGTCTCCGCGGCGCTGCTCGGGCTCGGCGCGGACCGCAAGCGCGTGCACGTGGAGAAGTTCGTGTCGCTCGGCGGCGATCCGTTCGAGACCGGCCGGTCCGAGGTCGTCGACTCCGGTGACCGCGCCGCGGTCGAGGTCGAACTCGACGGCGAGACGCGCGTCCTTCCGTGGCCGCGCGGCGAGGTCCTGCTCGACGTGCTGCTGGCCAACGGGCTGGAAGCGCCCTATTCCTGCCGCGAGGGCGCATGCAGCGCCTGTACCTGCCGGGTCGTGTCCGGGCAGGTGGAGATGCGGCACAACGAAGTCCTTGACGACGCCGATCTGGCCGAGGGATACGTACTGGCCTGCCAGGCGGTCCCGGTCACCGACACGGTGCAAGTCACCTATTCCTGAGGAGTACGACGAATCAATGGCTGACATCGCCTCGCTCGGCTACGTCCGAGTCGCCATCGCCGACGTGGCGGCCTGGCGCGCCTTCGCCTTCGACGTGATGGGTTTCGCGCAGGCCACCGGGCCGAATCCGGACAGTCTGTACCTGCGCATGGACGAGCACGCGTATCGCTTGGAACTCGTTCCGGGGGAACGCGACCGCGTGCTCGCCGTCGGGTGGGAGGTACGCGACTATCGCGCGCTGGCCCGGTTGCGGGACGCGCTCGAGCGGGCGGGCGTGGCGGTCACGACGCTCGCGCAGGATCATCTCGACGCGCTGCGCGTGGAAGATGCCTTCAGCTTCACCGACCCCGGCGGGTTCACCGTCGAGGTCTTCCACGGCGCGGTGCTCGATCACAGCCCGGTCGTCACCGCGCATGGAAACCGTTTCGTCACCGCTGGTTTGGGCCTGGGCCACGTCGTGCTGCCGGTGCCCGACCTCGAGGAGGCCAACCGTTTCTACTGCGAGGTGCTCGGATTCCTGCCGCGCGGCTCGTTCCGGGTGCCCACCCCGCCCGGTGTGGGGCCGGTGCGCGTGCGTTTCCTCGGTGTCAACCAGCGCCACCACAGCCTCGCCCTGATCCCGGGCACCCGGCCCGACGGGCCCGGCCTGGTGCACATCATGGTGGAAGTCGACGAACTCGACGCCGTCGGGCGCGCGCTCGACCGCGTGATGCGGGCGGGCTACCCGTTGTCGTCGACGCTCGGCAGGCACACCAACGACAAGATGATCTCCTTCTACGTCCGCACTCCCGGGGGCTGGGATCTGGAATACGGCACCGACGGTGTGCTGGTCGACGAATCCACCTACAGCGCGGAGGAGATCACCGCCGACAGCTACTGGGGCCACGAATGGTCACGTGGCTGAGCCCGCGGCCCCGCGCGTCAGCCGCGCCTCGCGCTCGATCACCGCGCTGTGCATAGACTGTCGGATCGAGGAGGAAGGACTGATGAAGCGAAAGCTGAACTGCCCCTGCGGAGAATTCATCGTCGGAACCGACGAGGACGATCTCGTGGCCAAGACGCAAGCCCATCTGGCCGAGAATCATCCCGGCCACGACTACTCACGGGACGAGATCCTGTTCATCGCCTACTGACCGGCAGCCTGGGACGCCACGCTGGTCGACCGAGCCGGGGCGGAGGTGCCGCCGTCACGGGCGAATTCCATCGGTCGAACGGCGTCGGCCGCTGGTGCCGGTGGATCACGGTCTCGGTCGCAGGCCTTCGATCATGTGCGTGGTCGTCTCGTCCAGCAATTCGTCGGCGGTCTCGGCGGCGATCACACCCGAGCCGACGAAGGTGGCCAGACCTTGCAGCGCCGCGACCGCGGACAGCGCGATGCGCCGCGGGTCGCCATCGATCACTTCTCCGTGTCGCTGCGCTTCCACGATCAGCGCGACCGGCGTGGCGAATGCCGCGTCCACGGCCTGCGACATCGCGTCGCCCGCGGCGGGGCTGTGCCTGCGCGCGAACATGAGCGCGACGAGCGCCGAATTCTCGGTCGCGAAACGTAGATAAGTGCGCGCCAGGGCTCGGATGTGCCCGTGAGCCGAATTCGCGGCGGCGGTCTGCTCCAGGGCTGCGGCCAGACGCTGGAATCCGGATACCGCCAAGGCGTCCAGCAGTGCCTGCTTGTCCTTGAAATGCCGGGTCGGAGCGGCGTGACTGACTCCGACGTCACGGGCCAGCCCGCGCAGCGACAAGCCGTCGACGCCGGATTCGCGCAGCGTCGCCTCGGCCCGCTGGAGCAACTCGGCGCGCAGGTCGCCGTGGTGGTAGGACCGGCTTCTGGTGATCGGCATGGTGTATGCAGGATAACAAAATGTAGGCATTGCCTACTTTGTAGTCGGTGACTACATTGACTCGCATGACGGCTCGGACCTTCACCGCCCCGATCGCAGTGCTGACGGTCTTCGCGGCGCTGCTCGCCACCATGTACCTCGGCTACGCCAGCAATACCGAGAAGAATCTGCACGACTTCCCGATCGCTCTGGTGAATCAGGATGTCGGCGACACGATCGGCGGCAAACCCGCCGATATCGGAGCCCAGGTCACCGACGCGCTGGTCGCCGGTATGCCCGCGGAGAAGATCGACTTGCGGGTCGTCGGCATCGGCGAAGCGCGCAAGCAGTTGCAGGACGGCGAGGTCTACGGCGCGATCGTCATCCCGTCCGACTTCACCAAGCGGCTCGCGATACTCGGAGCCGCCGCCGTGGTGCCCGGTGCGATCGAGCGCCCGGTCATCACGGTCCACACCAACCCTCGGATCGGCCCCTACACCACCGGCATCATGCAGCGCATCGCCGACCGCGCGTTGCGTCAGGTGGACGAGACCGTCGGCAAGAGCCTCACCGACCAGGTGAACGCCGCCCTCGCCGCCGGGCCCGGCGCGCCGGTCGAGCCCAGCGGCGCGGCCCGGCTGATGCTCACCGATCCGGTGCAGATCGTCACCGCGCCCTACCGGCCGATGGACGACGGCGCCGGACAGGGCCTCGTCGCGTTCTTCTACACCCTGATCCTGCTGCTGGCCGGCTTCACCGGCGCCATGATCATCCACACGCTGGTCGACTCGGTGCTCGGTTTCACGCCGACCGAATACGGCCCGTGGTTCGTGCACCCGCCGGCCACCGGGATCTCTCGCTTCCGCACGCTACTGGTGAAATGGGCGGTCGTCGTCACCGCGGCGCCGGTTCTGTCGGGGATATTCCTCGCGATCGCCACCGCTTTGAGCGTCCCGCTGGACAACCCGCTGCTGTTGTGGCTCTACGGCACGCTGGCCATCATCGCGGTCGGTGTCACCGCGCTCGCCGTGCTCGCCACCTTCGGCACCGCCGGACTGCTGGTCAATCTGATCCTGTTCGTCGTCCTCGGGCTGCCCTCGTCGGCCGCGACCGTTCCCCTGGAGGCGACGCCCGCCTATATCGCGAATCTGGCCGCCTTCGAGCCGATGCATCAGATCTACCTCGCCGTGCGCGCCATCCTGTTCTTCGACGCCCACGCCGAAGCCGGTTTCGGCCAAGGCTTGTGGATGACGGTGCTCGGCCTCGGCATCGGCCTGCTGCTCGGTGCGACCGCGACTTACGCCTATGACCGCCGCGGCCTGCACCGGGCGTCGACCCCCGCCGAGAACGCGTCGGTCATCGGGGTGCCCGCCGTAGCTCACTGAAGCGGGGTCCGGAAGTCGGCGCCGCTGCCGAGTGCGGCGCGCTGCTCCGATGCCAGATCGGTGAGGTCGGGCGTGCCGGTAGACGCAGCGACCTCCCGATCATCCGGTGCAGCCGCGGAGCCGATCGAGCGCTCCTCGACGCGTCGACCACCCCGGTAGTATCGAGCTTGGTTCCGCCTCGGCCGTCCACCGTTGTGCCGGGCGGTAGCCACGGGAGTGCAAGATGAGCGCGCGCGTCGGCCCCGGCCCGCGGCGGTTGCATCGCAGCACCCGGGTGCTGGTGGTCGCCGCCACGGTATTCGTCGTGTCGTTGCTGGTCGTGCCCCGGATGGTCAGGACCTACGTCAGCTGGCTGTGGTTCGGTGAGGTCGGCTTCCGTGGGGTCTGGCTCACCGTGCTGTTCACCCGGCTCACGCTGTTCGCCGTGATCACGCTCGCCATCGGCGGCGTCCTTTTCACGGTGATGTGGCTGGCCTTCAGGTTCCGCCCGCTCTTCTTTCCCGAGTCCGCGGAAGAAGACAGTCTCCGGCCGTATCGGACGACGGTGCTGCGGCATCCGGTGCGGTTCGGTCTGGGGGTCGCCGCCACGGTGGGGCTGGTCTGCGGCCTCGCCGCGCAGTCGAATTGGAGGACGGTCCAACTGTTCCTCCACGGCGGGTCCTTCGGCGTGTCCGATCCGCAATTCGGGCACGACGTCGGCTTCTTCGTCTTCGACCTGCCCTTCTACCGTTTCGTCGTCAACTGGCTGTTCATCGCCGTGGTCCTCGCCTTCCTCGCGAACCTGGCCACGCACTACCTGCTGGGCGGGCTGCGGCTGTCCGGAAAGGCGGGCGGCCTGACGCGCGCGGCCCGCGTCCAGCTCGGGATACTGGCCGGGGCATTCATCCTCCTGAAGGCTGTCGCCTATTGGCTCGACCGATATTCCCTGCTGTCGAGTGACAGCAAGGAGCCCACGTTCGCGGGCCCCGGCTACACCGACATCAACGCGGTGCTTCCCGCCCGGCTGATTCTCTTCGCGATCGCCCTGATCTGCGCCGCGGCGGTGTTCGCCGCCATCGTCGTGCGGGATCTGCGGATTCCGGCGATGGCGGCGGCGCTGCTGCTGTTGTCGTCGATCCTCGTGGGAGCCGTCTGGCCGTTGGCCGTCGAGCAGTTCTCCGTCCGTCCGAACGCCGCAGACATGGAGCGGGTCTACATCCAACGCAATATCGCGGCCACCCGGCAGGCGTACGGGATCGGCGGCGACCGGGTCGAATACCAGCCGTATTCCGGCGTCGGCAGCAAGCCGCCGCCCGAGGTCCCCGCCGACGTCACCACGATCGCCGACGTCCGCTTGCTGGACCCGAACGTGTTGTCCCGGACGTTCACCCAGCAGCAACAGCTGAAGAACTTCTACAGTTTCCCCCCGCATCTGGACTTGGATCGCTACCGGGTCGGTGGGCAACTGCGCGACTACGTGGTGGCGGCGCGCGAGCTCACCCCGAGCGCGCTGAGCGGCAACCAGCGCCATTGGGTCAATCGGCACACCGTCTACACGCACGGCAACGGGTTCGTGGCCGCACCGGCCAACCGGGTGAACGCCGCGGTCCGCGAGGCGGCGGGCGACGCGGCGAGCAGCAACAGCGGATACCCGATCTACGCGGTCGGCGACATCGCCTCCCAAGCCTCCGGCCACCAGGTGATCCGAGTGGATCAGCCGCGCGTCTACTTCGGCGAGGTGATCGGCCATGCGAGCCCGGACTACGCCATCGTCGGCGGCGGCGCCCAGCCGCGCGAGTACGACACCGACACCACCACGTACACCTACACCGGCGCGGGCGGCGTCCCGATCGGCAACTGGCTCAACCGCTTGGCTTTCGCGGTGACCTACACCGAGCGCAACATCGTCTTCTCCAAGGCGATCGGCGCCGATTCGAAGATCATCTTCAACCGCGATCCCCGCCATCGCGTCGAACTCGTCGCACCGTGGTTGACCACCGACAACGATCCCTATCCCGCGGTCGTGAACGGCCGCATCGTCTGGATCGTCGACGCGTACACCTCGATCGACGGCTACCCCTACGCCAAGCGCAGCTCACTGGAAGCACTCGCGCCGGGCGAGGACACCGAGCGCGGGTCGCCCCGGGAGATCTCCTACGTGCGCAATTCCATCAAGGCCACCGTCGACGCCTACGACGGCACGGTCACCCTCTACCAGGTCGACCGCACGGACCCGGTCCTGGCGGCCTGGATGAAGGTCTTTCCCGGCACCGTCCGGCCCGAGGAATCGATCACCCCGGAGCTGCGGGCCCATTTCCGGTACCCCGAGGATCTGTTCACGATCCAGCGCGAGATGCTCGCCAAGTACCACGTCGACGAACCGCGCGAATTCTTCACCACGAACGCTTTCTGGTCGGTGCCCAGTGACCCCACCGTGGAGTCCAATCCGCATCAGCCCCCGTTCTACGTCCTGGTCGGCGACCAGAGCAGCGCCGAACCGTCGTTCCGGCTCGCGAGCGCGATGGTCGGCTACAACAGGGAATTCCTCTCCGCCTACGTCTCCGCCCGCTCCGACCCGGAGGGCTACGGCAAGATCACCGTCTCGCAGCTGCCCACCGACACCCTCACCCAGGGTCCGCAACAGATCCAGAACTCGATGATCTCCGACACCAGAGTGGCCTCCGAGCGGACCTTGCTCGAGCGTTCGAACCGGATCCAGTACGGCAACCTGCTCACCTTGCCCATCGCCGACGGCGGCGTGCTCTACGCCGAACCGCTGTTCACCGAACGGATTTCGACGGCGCCGAACTCCTCGACGTTCCCGCAGCTGGCTCGGGTGCTGGTCAGTTACCGCGATCCCGGTACCGGCGGTGTCCTGGTCGGCTACGCGCCCACCCTCGCCGAAGCGCTCGAGCAGGTGTTCGGCCCGGCCACCGGCAGACTCGCCACGCCGCCCGGCGGCGGTCCCGGCGCTCCGCTGCCGCCGGGCCAGCAGCCCGCCGCGCCGCCTGCCGCGCAATCACCGGCGCAGGCGCCGCCGGTGGATCAAGCGAAGATCGCCGAACTCAACGCGCAGATCGATGCGATCCGCGCGGCGCTGGAACGTCTGCAGAAGCAGCTGGGCGAACTCGATCGCAACGGTCGCTGACCGGCTGCGCCTAGTCCGATTCCGCTGCGGCCGAGTGACTTTCGCCGCCGACGTTACGCTGCGGGTCCGGCAGGTGAACGAGGATCAGGCCGACGCCCGCGATCAGGAAGTTCTGCAACGCGGCCGACGAAGCGTTCACGTCGTCGTTGGCCCACATGCGGAACCATTCGCCGCCGATGGTCAAGAACCCGCCCGCGAACAGCAGCACCGCCATGGTCCAGCCCAGGCTGGACAGTTTCACCGCCAGCTCGTGGCCGGCTCGCAGCCCGCGCGACCGTCCGGTCAGCACCCTGGCCCATGCGGCTCCCGCGGCGAGCAGCACGAAGGCGATCAGGAATTCCCAGATCACCACGAGGATGTAGGCGACAAGCGCGACATTGCCGTTGGTGATCGCGCGCCAGTCCGTGCCCGGATTGTGGATCGTCGCCTTCATCGACAGCACCGCGGCCACACCGTTGCGGTTGGTGTCGGTGTCGACGCAGTTGGTGAACGCGACGAACAGATAGTAGAAGCCGGTGATGGTGGCCAGCGTCGCCACCGCCATCCGGCGGCTGCCCACCACGTCCAGAACCTTCGTGCCGTAGCGCGTCATCTGCCTACCTCGGGTCGACCGGCCAGGAGCTCCAAGCGCCGACGATCATATCGGCGCTCGGTCACGCGTTCTCCCCACGGCGGGGAGTCCACGGTCGCCGGAAACGAGCGAAATAGTCTCTGCCGCATGGACTTCGCGTCCAGCATCGCCACGGCACCGGCGGTGGGAGAACGTGGAAACGCGACGACTGCGCCACCCGGGTGGGGTGGCGCAGTCGTTTGTGTTGCCTCGGCTCGGCGGGGCCGAAACGCGGTCCCGCCGAACTCGGCGGCTTCTACTGAGCGGTGGTCTGCCGCTTCGGCAGCTTCCAGCCCGGCCGGGGGAAGTGGCAGGTGTACCCCTCGGGGTAACGCAGCAGGTAGTCCTGGTGCTCCGGCTCGGCCTCCCAGAACGCACTCGCCGGGGTCACCTCGGTGACCACCTTGCCGGGCCACAGACCGGAGGCGTCCACATCGGCGATGGTGTCCAGGGCGACGCGCTTCTGGTCGCCATCGAGATAGAAGATCGCCGAACGGTAGCTGCTTCCGATGTCGTTGCCCTGGCGGTCCTTCGTCGTCGGATCGTGGATCTGGAAGAAGAACTCCAGCAGTTCCCGGTAGTCCGTCCGGGCCGGGTCGTAGACGATCTCGATCGCCTCCGCGTGGCCCGGGTGGTTGCGGTAGGTGGGATGGTCGTTGCGTCCACCGGTGTAGCCGACGCGGGTCGACACCACTCCCGGCTGCTTGCGGATCAGGTCCTGCATGCCCCAGAAGCATCCACCGGCCAGAATCGCCTTGCGCGTGTCGGTCACGCCTCCTCCTTCGCGAAGAGAGTCCTGTACTGCCCATAGCCTTCCGCCTCGAGGTCGTCGAGGTGGATGAACCGCAGCGCCTTCGAATTGATGCAGTACCGCAGGCCGCCCGCGGCGCGGGGGCCGTCGGTGAACACGTGTCCGAGATGGCTGTCACCGTGCGCCGAACGCACCTCGGTGCGGACCATCAGATGACTGAAGTCCCGCTTTTCCACCACGTTCGCGGTTTCGATCGGCTTGGTGAAACTCGGCCACCCGGTTCCGCTGTCGAACTTGTCGACCGAGGCGAACAACGGCTCACCGGACACCACATCCACGTAGATGCCCGGCTCGTGGTTGTCCCAGTACTCGCCCGTGAACGCCCGCTCGGTCCCGTTCTCCTGAGTGACGTGATACTGCTCAGGGGACAGGGCGGCGACCGCCGCGGGATTCCGGTTGTACTCCCGTGCCACATGACCTCCTCATATCGGCCCCTCGTACAACCCGGACACCGGCCAGGAAAGTCCCGAGCGAGCCGGGCGTCACACCCGGTCCGGGGACCGCCCGGCGCTACCGCAAGCGCTCGGCGCTAGGCCGTGGAGTTCACCGCCGATTCCGGCGCCGGAGAAGGAGCGCTCTCGGCTGTCTTCCTCCGGGGTACCGTCCAGACGGCGACCAGGCACAACAGCGCGACAACGAAACACGCGATCGTGTACCAGAGATTCCCGACGGGGTCGCCTGCGCTGGTCACACCGTCGACGGCGCCGAAGAAATCGGGCAGCGCGGTCGCCCAGAGCACTGCCATCACCCCCAGATACACGATGCCGTACCCGCGGACGAAGTCGTTCGTGTAAGGCGCCGCACCCGAGTCGCCGCGCCGCAGCCGCGACCACTGGCGGGTGAGGATCAGCACCGCGGCAACGCAGACGACGACCAGCTCGGCGGCGTAGAGCACGCCGCGCACCGTGGTGCTGCCCATGCCGAAGACCGTCGCGGGGATGGGGAGCACGGCGGTGCCCAGCGACGCGAGCACGCCGACGACGATCGTGCGCCCGGCCAGTTGCCATCCGGAGAAGGTTCGCCCCCTGTCGACGTGACGGCCGACGAACAGCTGGACACA
Organism: Nocardia beijingensis NBRC 16342; assembly: GCF_001612785.1. Lineage (GTDB taxonomy): Bacteria > Actinomycetota > Actinomycetes > Mycobacteriales > Mycobacteriaceae > Nocardia > Nocardia beijingensis. The sequence goes on along the minus strand of NZ_BDBC01000011.1, from coordinate 40,329 downwards.
GAACGCGAGGGACATCGGCCACAGCGCGGCGAAGACGACCACGCTCGGCAGCGGCACCGAATCGAACATCGGCTGATTGATCGGGTTGTCGACCGACCATTCCCACCACCGCAGCTGCGGGCCGAGATGATCGAAGATCTCATAGAAGGCGTGGTGGACGAAACCCACGCACACCGATCCGGCGAGAACCCCGTATCGCCGGAACACCCCGAGCATCCTGACCATTTCGAACGCGAGCGTGGCCATGAACGGGTAAATCGCGACGATGTAGAGCGGCAGTCGGCCCCAGAGGAATTCCACGGTGAACAGGTTGTGCGCGAACATCGTGTCGACGTGCGCGTCGATGCCGAACGCCGCGGGAAAGTACAGCGGCGGCTCGATGATGAACAGGTACGCGGTCGCCCCGAACCAGAGCGCCAGGTTGGTGGGATCGCCGTGGCGGCGCAGCCGCACGACCGCGTAGACCAGGGCGAGCACCGCGCCGAGGACGATCGTGCATTCGAGGACGGGCAGCGTCCAGTTCTCCAACGCGAAAGGGTTCCGCACTTCGACCGGTCCGCCTGCCTCCTCGCAGGAGAAGCCGAGCGCGGTCGCGAGCCGGTCGAACGTGGGTGCGCAATGATCAGCCATCGGTCCGGCTCCTAGCGTGCGGCCGACTCGGCGGTGTACCAGTGCGAGACGTCGTAGCCGGCCGCGTAGCGTTCGAACCACACATCGGCCAGCGCGGGCAGCTTCTCGTGGTCCGGATTGTGCTTCGGCAACTGACTGCGGATGACGCCCACGAGCGCGACGAGCTGCTCACGGAGCGGCAGGTGGTCGAACGCGCGCGGCATCGGGCCGTTGTCCTCGGCGTGCAGGAACGGCAACCACTTGCGCAGTTTCTGCCTGCGCCGGTAGTTCGCGAACATCGACAGCGCGTCGACCTTCCGTTCTTCCAGCGGGACATGCTCGTTGAAGCCAGCGCAGGCCAACCGGATCACCTTCAACACATGACGGAAGATCGACGGCGCCATGCGCATCCGGTACACATCGCTGCCGACGACGGAGTCGAAAATGATCAGCGCGGAGCTGCGATGCTCGACCTCTTCGACGAAGTGCCAGATGAACAGCGACGCCACCCGGTCGTCGCCCGGCCGGAACAAGGTCGAGTCGTTGTCGAGCATGAGTTTGAACACCGGGGTGAACGTCGCCTCGAGATCGGCGGTGTAGGCCAGCCGGTATTCGACCGACGTGTGCACGGTGAGGCGGTCGAATTCCGCGATCACTTCGTTGAGCGTCTCCTGCAACCCCGGATAGCGCCGGATCAGAGCGTTGGCGTGCTGGCGGTGGGCGGTGGAATGCTGCCCCTCCTGGCGCACGAACGCGTCGGCTTCCTCGGCCACCGCCGGATCGGTGATCAGGGGCATGGCCTCGCGAATCATGTTGACGATCATCTTCTCGAAGCCGATCGCCAGGAAGGACACCGCGTTGGCCATCGAGGAGAAGGCCGGGTTCTCCTCGTTCCACAAGAAGGGCACGTCGTAGTCGGCGAATGCGAAGCGCATCTTCCGGACTTGAAGATCGGTCACTGGGCTGAACCTCGACTTTCCGAAACGAACCGGCCCGGCGGCGCATTCCGGCGCGCCGGGCCATGTCGCAGTGATCATACACACAACTGTCCAAGTGTATGATCAGAATCGGCGCTGGAACCGAGAACCGGCAATGTTGTGATACGGTCGAGCCCCTGACCTGGATGGTCGGCAGGCTCTCCAGCAGGGCGTTCGCAAGCGACAGGCTTCGAGTCGAGGAAGCGGGCAGTGGCAGGAAGGCGTGGGTGGGGCGGGAGCCCGCCGAAGGACGACGAGGAAGCCTCGCGTCGCATCGTCGCCGCCGCGGTCGAACTGATCGGGCGGACGGGTTCGGAGATCAGCATCGCCGACGTCGCGGAGTCGCTCGGTGTCATCCGGCAGACGGTCTACCGGTACTTTCCCAGTGCCGACGCGCTGATGACCGCGGCGGCGATAGCGTCGGTCGACGGGTTCCTCGACCGGCTGACCGAGCACGTCAGCGGGATCGAGGACGCCGTGGAAGCGATGACCGAGGCGGTGGTGTACACCCTCGCCGAGGTTCGTCGCACGCCTCATCTCGGCATTCTGCTGTCGAGCACGTACTCCAACGTCCATCCCGAGAGCCTGACCTCCGAAGAGGCGCAGGCCTTCGGCATGACGATGATCAAGCGCTTCGACGTCGATTGGGAGCGTTACGGATACGACGACGCGTCGCTGCACGAGCTGGTCGAATACGTCCTGCGCACGATGCAGTCGTTCTTCGTCTCCCCGGGCAATCCACCGCGCGGCGAAGACGAGCTGCGGCGCTATCTACGCCGGTGGATGGGGGCGGCGATCATCGCCCAGATGAAGCCGTCGGCGAGCGTCTAGGGCTTTTCGAAGCCGTTGCCGCACACGCACTTTAGAGTTCGTCTCGGCATTGGTATCAGCAGCGGCGCTCCACCATTCGAGTGACGCGGTGTTCGATCCGGCGTCCCGTGCTTCGCAGGGCGACAGCGCCTGCGTCGCTTTCGGCGCCGTGCCGCCGATGCGAGAAGGGGGCGGATCAGTTCGCGTCGAGCCGCACTTCGACGAGAACGCGGCCGCGTTCGTCGCGGTGCGCCACCGCATGCCCGTGCCGGTCGGCGCCGTCCAGGTGCAGGGTGATCGGGCCGCCCGCACCGAGGAAGTTGCGCCACCAGGACTTCTTGTCCGGCATAGCGACGCCGATGACGAGCTCGTCTCCCTTTCGCCGGTAGTTGACCGGTGTGCTGAACGTCCGCCCGGACCGGCGGCCCACATAGGTGATCACCACGAATCCCCTGCCCAACAGCCGTCCGAGCACCGGCGCGCTCAGCAGGGCGACCACCCCGGCGTTCACCGCGCGCACGCCACGCCCCAGCACCGTCTTCGGTTCCACCATTTCCTCCCGGCCGCCCACGGACATCTCCGAACACCGCCACCCTAATGCCTGCCGGGACCGCGCGCCCGCGGCGCCGGGCCGGGCACGGTCACCGGACTTCCGTTTTGCGCCGCCGAGTTTCGGGTTGGAGGCACGAATCATCGATCGGCCGGTGGTCCAGGCGGTCTCGCCTCGATACTCGTGCACGACCGTCGTCACGACGGTCGGAGGGCAAACGCGCAGAAGGGAAACCGATGACAACCAGCCTGCCCGCATTCCCCGCGGCGAACGAGGATCTGCTGGACACCTGCATCCGGCTCCGGGAGATCGCGCCGGTGGTCGAGGTGGAGTTCCCCGGCGGCGTGCCCGCCTACCTGGCCCTGACGCACGAGGCGGTGCGCGAGATCCTCGCCGGGGACAACAAGACCTTCGCCCGGGATCCGAAGCACTGGCCCGCCCTGCACGACGGTTCGATTCCGGAGGACTGGCCGCTGCGCGCGGTCGTGCAGGGCGATCATCTGTCCACCAAGGACGGCGACGACCACCGGCGGTTGCGCGGCCTGATCAGCAAGGCGTTCACCCCGGGCCGGGTGCAGGCGCTGGAGCCGCGCATCCAGGCGATCATCGACCGCTTGCTGGACGAGGTGGTCGCCGCGGGTGACGGCGTCGATCTGGTGCCCACCTTCACCGAAGCGCTGCCCATGGCGGTGATCTGCGAGCTGTTCGGGGTGCCGGAGCCGGAGCGGGATCGGCTGCGTCGCTGGACCGCCACCCTCCTGGCGCACACCACGCCGCCGGAGGAGGCGTTCGCGACGCAGAACTCGCTGATGACGTACCTGTACGAACTGGCGGACCGGAAACAGGAGCAGCCAGGCGACGACCTCACGACAGGTCTGGTCCAAGCCCGTGACCGGGACGACAAGCTCACTGCCGACGAACTGGTCGCCGTCCTGTGGATCATGCTGGTCGCCGGTCACGAGACCACGGTGCACCTGCTCGGCTACGCCATCCTGGCGCTGTCGCAACACCCGGAGCAGCTCGCGCTCGCCAAGGCGGAAGACCGGTGGGCCGACGTGGTCGAAGAGACCGTGCGCTACCGCCATTCGGTGATGATGACGAGCTGGCGGTTCACGCTGACCGACGTGACCGTGGCCGGCGTCGCCATCCCCAAGGGGCAGGCGGTGGGCGTCGCCTACCAGGCCTGCGGAATCGACCCGGCCGAGTACGGCGAGACCGCGAACGAGTTCGACATCACCAGGGAGCAGCGCGGCGGACATCTCGGATTCGGTCACGGGCCGCGGTACTGCATCGGCGCCGGCCTGGCCCGCTTGGAAGGGCGTCTCGCGCTCGCCTCGCTCTACCGTCGGCTGCCGAACCTCGAACTCGCCATCGACCCGAAGACCATCCCGTACTCGCCGTCGTTCTTCACCGTCGGCCCGCTGTCGATTCCGGTGAAACTGGGCTCGGAGAAACAGTGAGCGCCGCCGGCGCGGCAAGCGGCGATCGCCGGTTTCGTCACCCGATGGTGGACGGCGCAACCGCACGGTTCCGGTTGCCGCGTCGGCAGGCTCACGCACTTCCCCGACTGTCACAGCGGTCGGTGGGACGCAGGCGGGTCAGTCGCCGCTTGCTGGGCGGGTTCGGTCCGCCCGGTGCGCACTCGCTGCACGTTCGCCTGGCTCGCGACTATGCGCGGAGGTCGGCGATGCAGCCGGGCAGGTAGTCGAATCTTGCAACGTTTGCGCTGGTCAATGGTCTGTTGCGAACGGGATACGCATTGTCGGATCCGGACGGGCCGCGGTGGGTGTCGTGTCAGGCTGCTGCGGTCCGCAGTTCCGCAGCAACTGGCAGGAAGGATCGATGACGCCGATGTCGCAAGCAGATCCGATCGTCGGGACCACGTCCGAGCAGCTGGCCCGGATCGCGGCCAGAGGGCCATGGGACGCCGAGGGGCAGGTGCGCCCGGAAGCAGTGCAGTTCGCGTCGAACTTGGTCAGCGCCGTGCAGAAGCGCAGCGGCAGGGGACTGGTGCCCGACGATGTGGCCGAGCTGGTTGACCGGGCGCTGAACGTCGCCGTGCCGACGTTCCCGCGCATCGAAGGGGCGAGAGGGGTCGGACTGTCGGCGCACCTGCTGCGGCAGACCACCACCCGGCCGTGCCCGCTGGTGGTCTTCCCCGCCGGGTGGACACCCGTCGGGTGGCCTTTGTTCGAGTACGCCTATCTCACCCTCGCGTCGAAGGGCTACCACGTGCTGGCCTACACGCCGCGCGGCATCGGGTGGACCGCCGTACCGGGAACCGACCTGCCGTGGTTCGGCACGTCCGAAGGCACCGTCGACGTCGCAGGTCCCTGGGACCGGGCCGACGGCAAGAAGGTGCTCGACTACGCGCTGGACGCGCTCGATCCCAGCGGCATCGCGTTCATGGGTGAGTCGTACGGCTCGGGCATCAGCCAGCTCGTGGCCGCGCACGACGACCGGGTCGACGTCGTCGTGGCCCTCAGCACCTGGGGCAATCTCGCCACCAGCTTGTACGACAACGGCACCCGCCATCTGAAGGCCGTCGAGGGACTGATCGGCCTGACCGGCGGCGAGCAGGCGGAGAAGTTCGACGAAGAGGCGCTGGAGATCCTGGCCAAGTTCGACGAGGGCGTGGACATGGACCCGGTCGTCGACTGGGGCACCGAACGGGCGCCGGAGAGCTATGTCGGCTCCCGCGAGATCCCCACCTTCTTCTCCAATACCTGGCACGAGGGCCTTTTCCCGGTGAACCAGGTTCTGGAGACCTTCGAGAAGCTGCCTCGGCCGAAACGGCTGAACATGTGGATCGGCGATCACGCGGCGCCGGAAGGCCCCGGTTTGATCGCGCCACCCATGCCAGGCGCGGGACCGAACGTGCCGCTACGGGAGGCATACGCCTGGCTCGATCACCACCTCAAGGGCGAGGACAACGGCGTGGACGCGTGGCCGGAGATCAGCAACCAGGTCATGTTCACCTACGTGACCACTCCCGGAGCCGGGGAGGGCCAGAACGTGATCGTCGAACCGGCGCGGCGGGAGGAGAAGGCGTCGTGGGCCGACGTCACCACCGACACGGAAGTGCTGAACTTGACCGATGTGCGCGAGGGAGGCGAGGGCGCACTGACCCACGATCTCGCGACCGGATGGGAGCGTAGTTTCACGGTGGGCGAGGAGCCGGAGGTCGTCGCGATGGACAAGCTCATGACGACGGGACAGCAGGAATGGTCCGGCAATCCGAAGATCTATCGGATCGATGAGATCGACGGCGACCATGCCCTCGTGTGGTCGACGGGGCCGCTGCTCGCGTCGCGCGGCGGCGTCGCGAGGCAGATCCGCGGCATTCCCCGGGTGCAGGTGACCATCGACAGCAGCGAAGAGACCGCGACGGTGATCGCCTATCTGCTCGATGTCGACGAGAGCGGCACCGCCCGGATCATCACGCACGAGCCGAAGACCACCGATTCGGCCCTGCCCGCCACCGTTTCGTGGGAGCTGCAAGCGGCCGCCTACGACGTGCCCGACGGCCATCGGCTGATGCTGGTGCTCGACGGCATGGATCCGCTCTACTCCAGCGCCAACAAGGTGGGCGCGACGATCACCATCAGCGCGCCGCATGGCGCCCCGTCCTGCCTGGAGCTGCCGCTCGGCTGACCGCTGCGCGTGGCCCGGGCCCGGCGACGGGGCCGGGCCACGCCGTGGTCGGGAAGCGGTGCCAGCCGAACCGATTTCACCGCGCGCCGGACCGCGCGGGTTCGGAGATGATGCGGTTGGCCTTGGCCTTGACCGCGTCGGGCAGCACATGGTTGGCGAGGCCGAACGCCTTCGTCAGCAGCGAGGCGGCGAAGATCTGCTGCCTGCCGCTGAGCAGGGCGTCGACGCCCTGGCGCGCCACATCGGCGGGATCGTCCTTGGGCAACCGGCCGATGCGAGTGGCCAGCATTCCGGCACGGCGGAAGAAGTCGGTGTCGGTCGGGCCCGGCAGCAGGGCGGTCACGGTGACATCCGTGTCGCGCAGTTCTTCACGCAACGCTTTCGCGAACGACTGGATGAAGGATTTCGACGCGTTGTACACCGCCTGGCGTGCGCCCGGCATCGTGGCGGCGATGGAGGAGGTGAACAGAAGTTTGCCGTCGTTGCGATCGACCATGTCGCGCAGGACGAGCTTGGTCAGGTGCACCGTCGAGCGGATGTCGAGGTCGATGACGGCCAGTTCGTCGTCGAGGTCCGTCTCCACGAAGGCGCCTCCGCGCCCGATTCCCGCGTTCAGGGCTACGGCGTCCGGCGTGCGGTCGTTCTCGGTGGCCGCCCGATACAGTTGTTCCACCCCCTCGGCGGTACGCAGGTCGACCTGCACCGGCCGCACGTCGTGCCGCGGGTCGTGCAGCGCGGCCGCGGCGGTCTTGATGTCCTCGTCTTCCGCCGCGATCACGACGTCGTAGCCGTGTGCGATGAACTGCCGGGCCAGTTCGAACCCGATACCGCTGGATGCTCCGGTGACCAGTGCGAGTGGTGTGTCGGTCATGTACTGCGGCTACCCACTGCGGCCGCACCCATACCCGACCGGGTGGCTCGGTAGTCTGCAGAGGTGTCCGCCGCGCCCGCCGACGCCGACGCACCGATCGTCCCGGTGCGAGACGGAGTGTTCTTCACACTTCCCGCCGCGCTGCCGCGGGGACGGCACAATCTGGGGCGCGAGCAGGTGATGGCGGCGCAGCGGGAACGGCTGCTGGTCGCGGTGACCGAATTGCTCGCCGCCCGCGGTTACGCCGGGTTCGGCCCCACCGACATCGCCAAGCGGGCTGGCGTCTCGCTGGCGGCTTTCTACGACGCCTTCGCCAACAAGGACGAATGCGTGTTCGCGGGCTACGACCGCTTCATCCAGGTGCTGCTGCGGCAACTGACGGGCGCGGACATCAAGGGCCGAGACCGCAGGTCCATCGTCGCCGACGCCCTCGGCCAGTACCTCGGCTCCCTGCAGAACGACCTGGTCGTGGCGCGGGCCTACCAGGTGGAGATCGACGGCCTCGGGCCCGCCGCCCGGCGGCGCAGACGAAAGTCGATCCGGCTGTTCGCCGAGTACATCCGCGCTCTGGTGCAGAAGGCGACCGCGAATCGGCAGCCACTGCTTTCGGTCACGGCGTACATGGGCGTCGTCTACGCCGTGCGGCAACTCACCGCCGATGCGCTCGACGAGTCGCCGGAGCCGGATCTGACCGCGTTGAGCGCCGACCTGGAGCCCTGGCTCACCGATCTGTTCCGGGAACACTGATCCAGCGCACGTGACCCGCAGGCCGAACTTGACATGGCAGCCGCCGTCCCGCAGCATTGGCGTAAAGCTCGTTACTCCGATACCGCTCCGAATCGGCGTGGCACGCCGCCGAATGTCCGATACCGCCGTCGCCGATCCGCGCGACGGAGGCCTGTCGTCGAGAATTTCGAATGGCCGTAACAATCGCACTTTTCACCCGTGACCTGCGCGTCCACGACAATCCGGCCTTGACGGCCGCCGTACGCGAGGGCGCGGCGGTGGTTCCGCTCTACGTCGTCGACGACCGTCTCGTCGGCAGCGCCAGGCCCGCGGGCAACAAACTTCGCTTCCTTTCCGCCGCGCTCGCCGAACTCGACGCCGAACTTCGCTGTGCCGGTGGCCAACTGGTGGTCCGCCATGGTGACTACGTCGAGGCGGTGGATCGGGTGGCGGCACAGGTGCACGCCGACAGCGTTCACATCGCCGAGGACGCCGCCTGGTCCGGCCGCTGCCGCCTGCGGGCGTTGAGCGAACGGCTGGCGCGGCGCAGTTGCCTGCTGCACACCCATCCGGCCACCCTCACCGCCGTGGATCCCGCCGACTGCGGTCCGCACCGCCCCGACGACGAGGTTCCGGACTTCGCGACCTACTTTCGCCGATGGCTGTCGGCACCGAAGCGGCGACCGCTGGCCGAGCCGACGGAATTGATCGTTCCGCGCATCGACAGCGATCCCGTGCCGAGATTCGACGAACTCGGCGACACGGCCATTTCACCGCAGCTGGCGGTCGGAGGCGAGATCACCGGCCGTGCGCTGTGGCGGGGCTGCCTCGCCGACCGGCGACAACCGCGCGGCCGGGCCACCGGTGAACTGACCAGGGAGGGCTGCGCCCGACTGTCGCCGTACCTGCATTTCGGGTGCCTGTCCGCCGCCGAAATGGTGTACCACACCGACATGGCGACCACGGACGGGCGCGCCTTCCTTCGCCAGCTCGCCCGGCGCGACTTCCATCTGCAGTTCCTCGTCGCCCGGGCCGACATCGCGCGGTCCGATGACGGCCAGGGCGAGCGGCAGGCGCACGACCCGGTGATGGTCGGCGCCTGGCGCGACGGTCGCACCGGATACCCGATCGTCGACGCGGGCATGCGGCAGCTGGCCGCGCAGGGATGGATGCCGGAGCGCGCCCGGGTGATCGCGGCCAGTTTCCTCACCACGACGCTGCGGGTGGACTGGCGGGTCGGCGCCGAACACTTCCGCCGGTGGCTGCTCGACGACGCCGCCAGCGACCGCTTCACCTGGCAGCAGGTGGGACGTCTGGACCCGGGAGCCGTCGGCACCGCCGAACGCTACGACCCCGAGGGGAACTACGTGCGGCGCTGGATTCCGGAACTGGCTTCCCTGCCGGGCTCGGAGATTCACCACCCGTGGCGGCACAGCGTGCCGACCTCGGTATATCCCGCTCCCATCGTGGGCAGGGCGAGCACGTAACCGGCCTGCCGGGCGGTTTCACGTGCGCACTGCCGGGTACCGCAGCGACGGACGCAGTCCGTCAGATCGCCCGAGGGAGGTAACCCATGGCAACCACGATCGATTCGACCACCGACGCCATCGATTTCCTCGTCGACCAGCACGGCCGGATCCGGCAATTGTTCGCCGAAACCGCAGGCACCTCCGATCCCGTCGAGCGCGAGAGCAAATTCTTCGAATTGCGGCGCCTGCTCGCGGTGCACGAGACCGCGGAAGAAGAGATCATCCACCCGCGCGCCCGGCGTGAACTCGGCGACGGCGCATCCATCATCGATGCGCGGCTGGAAGAGGAGAACAAGGCGAAAAAGCAACTCGCCGAGATGGAGTCGCTGGACATCAGCTCGATGGAATTCCAGGTCAGGCTGGCGAAATTGCGCGAAGCGGTGCTGGCGCACGCCGACCACGAGGAACGGGAGGAATTCAACCGGCTGCGCGCGGAACTCGACGACGAAACCCTGCAAAGGTTGCGCAGAACCGTCGAACTCGCGGAGACGATGGCGCCGACCCGCCCGCATCCCGGCGTGGAATCGGCCACCGCGAACGTCCTGGTCGGCCCGTTCGCCGCGATGATGGATCGCGCCAAAGACATGATCAGCAAGCCGCGGCACTGACCCCAGCAGCGAGCGAGACGGGCGCGGCGCGCGGCACCAACTGCCGCGCGCCGCGTCGCTGCGCGTCCGAGCCGCCGTCGGCCCGTCGCCGTCGGCGCGGGACAGGTCAGTCCGGGATGTGCGACTCGTGGGTGAACGGTTTGGTGCCCTGAACCGCGGGCTCGCCTTGCGGGTTGGTCTCCGCGCCGTGATTGACGCGCTCGTCGGAGTCGAGCCACTCGCTGACCGGATTGTCGATGTAGCGCCATTCCGTGCCCGACGGCCACGGCCCCTGCCCTTCGTTCCAGGGACCGCGGGCGCTCGCGGCGCCGTTGGACATATTGAACGCCACGTTCTGGAACCGATCGTCGCCGGGCAGCGCACCGGGCGGGAAGTTGACCGGCAATTCGTTCAGCGCGGCGGTGAACTGCTGGAAGTGGGCGATCTCGCGAGTCATCAAGAACGAGAGCGTGTCCTGCACACCGGGGTCGTCGGTGAACTGCTTGAGATACTCGTACACGATCTTGGCGCGTGACTCCGCCGCGAGATTGCTGCGCAGATCGACCGAAGGCTCACCGTTGGCGTCGACATAGGAACCCGACCACGGCACACCCGCGGAGTCCTTCACGACGGGGCCGCCGCCACTGAGCGAGAAATACAGCGGGTTCACCGCGACCTGATGGATGACCTGGTCACGTCCAGCGGAGGTCGACACCATCGGCATCCAGTCGCACCGCTCGTTGGCCTGCTTCAGATCGTCGTTGAGCCCGTCGAGCAGCATGGTGATCATCGCGCCGACGATCTCGAGATGGCTGAGTTCCTCGGTGGCGATGTCCATGAACAGGTCGTAGGTTTTCGGATGCTTGCCACGCAGCATGAACGCCTGGTTGAAATATTGCATGGCGGCCTTCAATTCCCCGTTGGCGCCACCGAATTGTTCTTGCAACAGAGTCGCGAAGCGCGGATCCGGACGGTCCACGCGAACTTCGAACTGGAGATCCTTGTTATGGGTGAACATCGCTCTCCTTACCAATATGGTCGGCTGTTCGAAATGGCTTTCACTGCCTGATCCCAGCGCACGACGAGCAAGAGACGCGTTGCTTGTTCGCTGGCGACGATACGGGTTCGAATCACCCGTCGCTCGCAGCGACACGAGATGCGGCAAGGGGCGACAACCCCCTTGTCATGCCGGGTTTCCGGCGGTCAGTGCCGGTGGCTGCCGCCGGGTCGCTGATCCTGGTGCGACGGACGCCCGAGCCGTGTCTTGCGGTCGGGGGCCAGCGGCGGGCTGTGACCGGTGCGGGCGGCGCGCATGGCCGAAACCAGCTCCGCGCAGGTCTCGGGAGCGGCGAAACGAGGCACTCAGCCGAGTTCGCGCCGGGCCTTGGACGAGTCGACCAGGCACGCGCGGTCGGCCAAGGTCAGCCACGCCGGATGCAACGGCAGCAGCCCGGCGCGCCATCCGGTCCACGCGGCGGCATGAAGCGCACGCCGATGCGCGGGCAGACGGAAGCCGCCGACCATGGCAGCGAGCGCGTCCGCGCCCAGGGCCGGTTCGGCGGCGAGATTGAACGCCCCGGACGCAGGCTGGTGCGCTATCCGCCGGATCGCCGCGGCCACATCCGCGCTGTGCACCAGTTGCAGCCGCAGGTCGCGCCACAACGGCACGGGCGTCAGGCGCCCGCCGACCAGCCGTCGCGGCAGCCACGGTGGCAGGATCCAGTCCGCCAGTTCCGCGGCGGCCTCGGCCTGGGCGATGCCGCACGGACGGATGCGCGCCGTACGGATGTCCGGGTGGCGCGCCGCGAAGGTGTCCAGCTGCGCTTCCAACTCCGCCTTGCCCGAGCTGTACGCGCTGCCGGGCACGCCGGACAGCCGCCAATCCTCCGATACCCGCCGCCATCGTTCGGCCGGGGCGTAGGCGGCGCAGGAGGAGGCGGCGATGACCTGGGGCACCGCCGTCCGCGCCGCGGCGCGCAGCACATTTTCCGTGCCGAGCAGGTTGGTCCTGCGCAGCGGCGGGTCACCGCGGCGCGGATGAATCGCCCACGCCAGATGCACCAGAACGTCGGCGCCGGTACAGGCCGCCCGCAGGGTCTCGGCCGCGTGGGCGGTGCCGATATCGCAGGACACCCACCGCACCCCCGCGTAGGGTTCCCTGGCGCGATCCGGTAGGCGACGGGCGATACCAACGATCTCGCAGTCGTCCGCAGCCAGTGCCCGCAACAGCGCCGTCCCGACGTTGCCGCTCGCGCCGGTGATCACGACCTTCATGCGCCGCGCCGCGCGGTTCCGTCGCGACCGGAGAGGGCAGGCGGGAGGAGCAGGCCGTAGTCCCACGCGCGGTCGATCAGTTCGCCGACGTCGATGCGCCGGATCTCGCGCACCTCCTGGCTGCTGAGCAGCTCACGCAGGTAGGCGACGATGTGCTCGGCGACCACGCCGCGGACGTCGCCGATACGGCCGATCACCTTGGCGGCCCGATCCAGCGGGAGGATTTCCACGTCGACGTGTTCGGTTCCCACGTCCTCGGTCTGTACCAGCAGCGTGCACGCGTTCTCCGGCACCAAGGCGAAACGCAGGCGAACGGCGACGGCGCCCGCGAAACGGGCGACGACACCGATCACGCTGATCCGCAGCCGCAGCATGACCGGCACCTCCACGCCGACATCCCAGCCGTCGGCTTCGCAGGGGGCGGCACGCACGATCCCCGGCCGGCCTTCCACGGCCGCGACCGCGAGGCGCGCCGGACCCACCCTGATCGGCCCCGCCTCGATGCGGTCGCCCACGACCAGTTCCACCACCGAGGCGATGCGTTCGGGTTTCGCGGCGGCGCGCAGGACGGCTCGCGTGAACTGTTCGGCCGTCGGCGCCGCCATGTCGTCGCCGTCTGGGTCCGGCATGGCCATCTCCTTTCCACAGCGCGGGTACCCCCGCGCCGGGAAAGAATGTTCGGTTCTGGCTGGTCAACTGCCCGGCGTCGAGGTCGGTGTCGCGCGGCAATTCGTCGCGACCGGGTGTTCCGCAGGCACGGGTGTGGTCCGGACCCGCCCGGGTAGTCGCGGGACATGGCTACTACAGCTCCACTTCCGGAAGAACGAGCGGGCACTCCGCGTCGAGCAGTGGTGACCGGGGGAGACTCCGGCATCGGCGCCGCGATCGCCGTCACGCTCGCGGCGGGCGGCACCGATGTCGGACTGACCTTCCACAGCGACCGGCGCGGTGCGGAGGACACCGCGGCCCAGGTGCGCGAACAGGGCAGAACCGCCGCCGTGCGCCGTCTCGACCTGGCCGACCCGTTGTCGGCCGGGTCGGTGATCGATGAACTCGCCGACGAACTCGGTGGCCTCGACGTGCTGGTGAACTGCGCGGGAACCGGCTCGGCGCAGAAGGCGATGGACATGGACTTCGACACCTGGCGGCACGTGCTGGCGGTGGACCTGGACGGGGCGTTCCTCTGCTCCCAGCGCGCCGCCGCGCACATGATCGCCGCTGGTACCGGTGGCAGGATCATCAACATCACCAGCGTGCACGAACACGTTCCCCGGGTGGGCGCCGCGCCGTACTGCGCGGCCAAAGCGGGGCTCGGCGCACTGACGAAAGTGCTGGCGCTGGAACTCGCCGAACACGACATCACCGTCAATTCGGTGGCGCCGGGCGAGATCTCCACACCGATGACCGGTCAGGAAGACGTCGATCCCCGCGAGCAGTCCCGCCCCGGCGTGCCGCTGGGCCGAACCGGGCACGCGAAGGAGGTCGCCGCCGTGGTCGCGTTTCTCGCCGCGCCGGAGGCGAGCTACGTCACCGGCGCGTCGTACCTGGTGGACGGCGGCATGCTCCTGATGGGCCCGCAGGCCAGCACCCTGCTGACCGACGAGAAATGGCGCACGCCCTGACCAGGCCGGCGCCTACCGTTCCGACACCGGAGTCAGGCAGCTGGCCGGTGGATCGACGAACACGCACAGGGCCGGGCCGCGGGTGGGACGGTAACCGTCGGGCGCTCCGCCCGCGGCGATGATCTGCGTGTAGGCGCCGACGGCGTCGGTGGGGCGGCGGGTGAGCGAGGGGTCGGTGCGCACGTCCACGGTGTAGAGGCCGAATCGGGGCGTGTAGCTTCCCCATTCGTAGTTGTCGGTGAGACTCCAGTAGTTGTAGCCCATGACGTTCATGCCGTCGGCCTTGGCGCGCTGGATCCAATAGACGGTGTCGCGCAGGTGATCGCCGCGCAGATAGCCGTCGGCGCGCGGACGCCCGTCTTCGGTCGGCATCCCGTTCTCGACGACGTAGAGCGGCTTGCCGGGCAACCGGCGCGAATAGTATTGCAGCGCATAGTAGATGCCCTCGGTGCGCAACGGCAGCTCCCAGATGTGCGGTCCGGGCAGCGTCGGCATCGCCGAACCGCTGGCCCGCACGATCGACTCGACCAGCGATTGCGCCGGGTCGAAGGCGAAGTAGTAGTCGACGCCGACGTAGTCGAGCCGATCGGCGATGCGGTCCATCAGCGGGCCGTTGACCTGTGCCTCCGAACCGGCGACGTACCCCATGTTGCTGGTCACCTGCGCGCCCGGCTGCTTCTGGTGGATGTAGTCGTAGACGGCGTTGTGCGCCTGCGCGACCCGGTCGAGCATCTCGCCCGCGTCCGCGGCGCCCCGGCGGACCTCGTGCATGATGTAGGCGACGGGCTCGTTCACGGTGACCCACAACGGGTCGCGCGCCGCGTAGCGGTCGACGACGGCGCGCATGTTGGTCAGCCAATCGTCGACCATGCGCGGATTGCGCCAGCCCCCGCGGTCGGCGGCCCAGCCGGGGTACACCCAGTGGTCGAGCGTGATCATCGGTCGCATGCCGGCCCGCTCGACGCTGGAGACGACCGCGTCGTAGAAACGGAACGCGCCCTCGTCCCACACTCCCGGCGCGGGTTGCACTCGCGCCCATTCGATCCCGATCCGGAACACGCGGACGCCGAGGTCCGCCGCGAGCTGGATGTCGGAGGCATAGCGGTCGTAGAAGTCGACGGAATCGCCGAGGCCGTCGTAACCGGGGGTGGAACCGACGTAGCGCGTCCAATTGCTGTCGGGCGCATGGCCTTCGGACTGGAAGCCGGAAGTCGATACGCCCCACAGGAAGTCCCCGCCCAGCGCCGGTAGGCCGGCGACCGGCTGTATCGGTGGGGCGGCCGCGGAGTGCGCGGCGAGCAACAGCGTGGATGCCGCGGCGGCGAGCGCGGCCAGGACGGACCGACGGAACCGAGATCGCATCGGCCCAGAGTAACCGGGGGCTGTCCGCCGATTGCCGGAATCGGCGTATCGCCGCGAGTCGAAGACGAGCGCGTGCGGGTAGCCGACGCAGGCCGCGTCGCGTGGGATCGCGGGCGCTACTGCATGGCGAAGCGCAGCAGCGCTTGCATGTCGCCCTGCTTGATCTTGCCTTGGCGATTGAGCACTTCCAATTGCCACTGCGCGCCGTTGCGGAAAGCGCGAGCGACCGCGTTGGCGTTGTCGGTGCCGAGCAGCGATGGCCAGATGTCGGCGACTTGCTGGCTGTTGCCGCCGGTGGCGTCGTAGATCTTGAAGGAGATGTTGTTCGCCTTGTCGAAGGATGAGCCCTTCTTGAACGCGGCCGCGACGAAGATGATGGCGTCGATCGCGGTGGGGACGTCGGCGAAGGTGACGTGGATGGTCTCGTCGTCACCGGAGGCGGCGCCGGTCTGCTCGTCGCCGGTGTGCGCGACCGCGCCGTTGCCCAACGGGTCGAGGGAATCGAGTCCCGCGAAGCGCACGGGATCGTTGCCCTGCATGAGGACGGCGATCAGATCGAGGTCGACACCGCGTTTGCGGCGGGCCCAGCCGAGCGCGCCGCCGCTCGTTCCCGACGACGGATCCCAGCTCACTCCGACACTCAATTTCGTGATACCCGCGAGGTCCGCGGCACCGTCTTCTTTTCTGAGCGTAATCACGACATCAGGATACTGACGACGAGCCGCGACGCCCGGGATGACGAATCGCCTGCGAGGCAGGGGCGGTGCGCTGGGCACCGGACGTCCGGCGCGGGATGCGGCACGATCACCGATCCGGTCGGCGCGCCCGCCACGCCTCGACCAGTCCGGCCGCGCCGACCCGCGCTCGCCGCCGGTTCGGCACGGTCGCGCGGTGATCGAAGACGGCGTAGTCACTGGCCTCGATGCGGTCGAGGATCTCCGAGTACAGTGTCGTCGCCGTCGTGACGCACGGTCGCGAACGGCGGTGCAGCAGCGCGATTCCCGCGTCCGCGAAGCGGTAGATGTCGCGGGTGCGGGCGATTTGCGCCGCCAGGGCCCTGCGTACCCTGGGCTCGGTGCGCTGTCGGGCCGCGCACCAGCGCAGGAGATCGCGGTCGACGTCGAAGGCGGCGAGCTCGTCGGCGGGCAGATACACCCGGTCACGCAACAGGTCTTCGCCGATGTCCCGTAGGAAGTTGGTCAGTTGGAACGCTTTGCCGAGCGCGGCAGCGTACGGCGCGGCCTCCTCGGCGCGAGCGGCGCCCAGGATCGGCAGCAATTGCAGTCCGATCACTTCGGCCGACCCGTAGACGTACACGTCGAGCGCGGCGCGATCGGGATAGTCGGTCACGGTCAGGTCCATTCGCATCGATGCGAGGAACGCGTCGAACAGCCCCGCGGGTATGCGATAGCGATCGGCGGTGTCCAGCACCGCGGGGAGAACGGCGTCGGCGTCGGCGGCGCGGTCGCGGAAATGCCCGGCGAGCGCCTCCAGTCGCAGGGATCGTTCGGCGACATCGCGACTCGGGTCGAACTCGTCGAGGATGTCGTCGGCGCGGCGGGCGAAGCCGTACAGGGCGTGTACCGCGGGGCGCTGATCCGGCGCGAGCAGGCGGGTCGCCAGGAAGAAGGTCTTCCCGTGGCGGGCGTTGAGCCGGCGGCAGTACCGGTAGGACCGGTGCAATCGCTCGTCGGCGGGCGGGGTGGTGTCGAGGTCGGTGCGGGTCATTTCGATTCCCATCACAGTCGTTCATCGATGCGGCTGGTGGCGAGCGCGGAGACGGTGCGGCGCGGGCGGGCGGGGCTGGGGCCGGTGACGCGATCCGCGGCCAATCGTCCGGAGATCAGCACCGGCGGGATTCCCACCCCAGGTACGGTCGAGCCACCGGCCAAGACCGCATTGTCGATGCCGCGAATCATGTTGGCCGGCCGGAACGGACCGGTTTGGGAGAACGTGTGCGCCAGCGCGAACGGGCTTCCGGCGAGCATGCCGCGGCGCGCCCAGTCGGCGGGTGTGTCCACGCGCAGGATCTCGACTTCGCCGAATCGTGCGCCCAGACGATCCTGAGCGACCTCGAGCATCCGCTCGGCATAGCCGGTTCCCGACCGATCCCAATCGATGCGGCCGCGCTCCAGGTTCGGCACCGGCGCGAGCACCGACAGCAGGTCCCGTCCCGCCGGAGCCAGCGACGGGTCGGTAGACGTGGGCCGGGTGACCAGCAGCGAGGGATCGCGCATCACCTGGCCGCGGACGATGATGTCGCGGAACGACTCCTCCCACGCGTCGCCGAACAGCAGGCTGTGATGCGCCATCTCGGCCGTCGGCGCGCAGCCGAGATGGGCGATCACCGCCGACGGCGCGGCGGTCAGCGGCGCCGGACGCCGTGGTGTGCGCGTGATCAGGCGATAGGTCTCGTGCAGCTCCGTCGTCAGCACCACCGTGTCGCAGGGGATGCGATCGCCGTCCGCGGTGTGCACCGCGGTGATCCGCGAACCGGCGCGCTCCAGCGCGGTCACGGCGGCGCCGTAGCGGAATCGGACACCGGCCTCGGTCGCCGCGTCGGCCAGCGCTGCCGGGAGCGCGCGCATCCCACCGCGCGGGAAGAACACACCGCCGATGGTGTCCATGTAGGCGATGACCGCATAGGCGGCGAGCGCCCGGCTGGGCGCCACACCCGCGTACAGCGATTGGAACGTGAAGACCCGCCGCAGTTCGGGGTCGCGAATGTAGCGCGCGACGGCGCGATCCCATCGCCCGAAACCACCGAGGGCGATCAGCCGGGCGAGCGCGGGTGTCACCATGGACAGCGGTGAGTCGAAATTCGCGGCGATGAACCGGTCCATCTCCACTCGGTACAAGCGCGTCAGCCAATGCCGCAGGCGGCGATAGCCATCCGCCTGACCCGGCCCGGCGAACCGGTGGATCTCTTCTTCCATTCGTTCCGCGTCCGCGTGCACCTCGAGCGTTCGGCCGCCGGCGAAATGCGCCCGATACGCCGGTTCCACCGGCTCGAGCCGCAAGTGGTCGGCCGTGTGGGCGCCCACGGCCGCGAAGACACTGTCGACGATGTCGGGCATGGTCAGAACCGTCGGGCCGGTGTCGAGGCGATAGCCCGCCGGATCGGCGTACCCGGCTCGGCCGCCCGGTACCGCTTCGCGTTCCACGACGATCACTTCGCGGGAGCGGCCCGCCAGATGCGCGGCCGCGGACAATCCCGCGAGTCCGGCGCCGACCACCACCACCCGGTCGGTGGCTCCTTCGACGATGCGCATGTGCGACCTCCTGGTCAGGCGACGCGTCCGGTGCAGGCGAAGGCCATGTGCGCCAAGGCGGCGCGCATCGGTGCGGTGAGATCGGCGGTGCTCAGGGCGTCCACCGCGCGGGCGACCAAGTCGGCGATCATCGTCTCGATCCGCTCGGGCGCCCCGGACTCGATGATCAGGGTTCTGGCGCGGTCGATCTCCACGGGGCGCAGCCGGGGGCGATGCAGCAGGAAGGACAATTCGGCCCGCGCCGAGGGGGTCGCCATCTCCCGCGCGAGGACCACCACGCTGGTCGCCGTGCGTTCCGCCAGGTCGCCGTCGGCGGGTTTGCCGGTCACGGCCTGCGACCCGAAGATGCCGAGTATGTCGTCCCGCAACTGGAAGGCCTCGCCCACCGCGGCGCCGTACCGGCCCAGCGCGTCCAGGACGGTCGCGGGACAGCCCGCCATCGCGGCCCCCATCTCCAAGGGGCATCGCACCGTGTAGTTGCCGGACTTGATCCGCGCGATCGCCAGCACCGAGGCCAGCGCGGGCTCGCTGCGCGCGTCGTTGAGCAGATCCGCGAACTGACCGGTCGCCAGTTCCACCCGCATGGTGTCGTAGCGCGGCCACGCCCGCGCGAGCGCGGATTCGGCGAGCCCGCTCTCCCGGAGCATCTGCTCGGCCCACACCAGGCACATGTCCCCGAGCAGGATCGCGGCGGACTCGCCGTACCTGGCGGCGGAGCCGGGCGCCCCGATGTCGCGGTGGGCCCTGGCGAACCGGACATGCGCCGCCGGTGCGCCCCGGCGCGTCGCCGACCGGTCCATGACGTCGTCTTGGAGCAGCGCGAACGCGTGCAGCAGTTCCAGGCCTGCGGCCGCGCGCAGCGCCGCAGGATCGTCCGGCGCGCCGCACCGCCAGCCCAGGTACATGAACGTCGATCGCAGGCACTTCCCGCCCATGGCGTATTGCCGCAGAATGTCCTCCGCGCCCAGGCGGCGAAGCGGCGCGGGGCAGGCCCGCGGGACGAAATCGCCCAACTCGGCGAGCACCGCCTTCCGCACCGTCTCCCGCCACAGCGAGATGGGGGTGGTCGCGAGGGACGGCAGGTCGCCGGCCGGTTCGCGCACTATCGATTCCGACCACACGATGTTCATCCGCGCTTTCCTTCCACGCCTCGGGCAACCACCCGCACGTCTGACATACCGCACATAACGATGCATTATCGAGGCGAGAAGCAGGCCTGGCCTGTCTGGAAGTCGCCCGCGAAGCCGAATCCGCCGCCGCAGGTCGGCGCGGTGACGCCGGTGACCGCGACCGTCGCGCCAGGACCGGCGATGCCGATCGACAGTCCCGGGCGCACGCCGCTGGTCGTGACTCTCGCGTCGGGTCCGACGGCTATCGCGGCCGGACCGGACAGGAACGTCGAGTTCGAGGTGGCGACGCCGCCGCCCTGCGCGATCGCAAGGGAAAGGCTGCTCGGATCTGCGTCTGCGCTGGCTGTCGCGTCGATGCCGTAGGCGGCCGCCGCGCCTCCCGTGTCGCTGCGCGCCGAGCACGATGCCGTGCCGTCGGTGCTCTGGGTGGCGGCGGGGCCGGGTGCGGGGCACGCCGCCGGAGCGGCGGTGGCGGTGGGTGCGGTGAACCACATGCCCAGCCATGCCGCGCCGGCGGTGGTCGTCAGCCCGAGTGATCGGGTGAAAGTGCGTCGGTCCATGGCGCGTCCTCCTCGAGAAGTTCGGCTTGTCAGGCTTCACGCTACGCCAGTAGTGATGCAAAATCGATGCATCGCTCGAACTTTTTCGAAGGAGTGGAACTCATGTGCCGGATGCGGTCCGACGATGGTTGACGAGGAGTCCGGCCGATACCCGGTGGGCGCGGTGGCGAGGCGGCTCGGCATTCCGGTCGCCACGCTGCGCAGCTGGAACCAGCGCTACGGGATCGGCCCGCCGCGCCGGCAGCGGGGTGCGCACCGCCGCTACAGCGAAACCGACATCGCGACTCTGCGGCGCATGATCGGCTTCATCGCGGCGGGCGCGGCGCCGGCCGGAGCCGCGCGCCAGGCGCTCGCCCAGGCTGCGCGCGCGTCAGAAGGCCGCAGCGCGCTGTTGGTCGCCGCCGACCGGCTCGAACCCGATGTCGCGCTCACGCTGATCATGGCGCGGCTCGCGCGCGACGGTGTGGTGGCGACGTGGAACGGTTTGTGCCGACCGGCCTTCGCGACCGTCGTCGCGGAGCAGGCCGATGGCGGCGGCCTGGTCGAAGTGGAACACCTACTGTCCTGGGCGGTGATCGCGGGGTTGCACCGGATGTTCCCGCCGGTCCGGCGGCCGCGCGGCCAGCCGCCGGTTCTCCTGGCGTGCACGGCGGGGGAGAACCATGTGCTTCCCCTGGAGGTGTTGCGGGCCGCGCTGGCCGAGCAGGGCGTCGTCGCCGTGCTGCTGGGTGCGGCGGTGCCCGACTCGGCGCTGAGCGACGCCTTGGCGCATTACGACGAGCATTGCTCGCTCGTGCTCTGGTCGCAGTTGCCGCCGAGCGCCACGCCGGAAACCCTTCGGGCCGTGGGGCAGCCGATGGTGCGGGTGCTGGTGGCCGGGCCGGGCTGGTCCGCGGTGCCGCTGCCGCCCGGGGTTCCCTACGTCACCACCCTCGAGGACGCTCTCGCGGCCCTGCTCGAACTCACCTCCGGCGCGGTCTGATCCCGGCTCCGAGGTCGGACTCGTCGCGACGACAAACCCCCTCCGGCCGCCCGCCACACAGACATGGACCGGCGTCCGCTGCCGGGCGGCCCAGTGGGCCCGGCAGCGGACGCCGGTCGATAGGACGGGCGCGGCCGAACTCAGGCGTCGGCCGGCACCGTCTTCGCCGAGCGCACATCCGGCAGGCCGAGATTGTCGCGCAGGGTGGTCCCCGCGTACTCGGTGCGCAGCGCACCGCGATCCTGTAACAGCGGCACCACCTTGTCGACGAATTCGTCCAGGCCCCACGGCACCAGGTGGGAACCGAGGATGAAACCGTCGGAGCCGTCGTTCTGCACGAAAGCGTCGATCTGCTCCGCGACCTGCGCAGGGGTTCCGACCAGGGGGCCGCGTTCGAACTGGTCGATCACCACCTCGCGCAGCGAGAGCTTCTTCGTCTCCGCGACCTGGCGCAGCCGTTCGGCGGTGGCGAAGCGGTCCTGGTGGACGAAGGCGCGACCCTGGATGATCGGCGGCGCGTCGGGGTCGGGATCGATGTCGGGGACCGGCCCTTCCGGGTCGTAGCCGGACAGGTCGCGGTTCCAGATCTGTTCCAGCAGAATCAGCGCGGTCTGCCCGGTGACCTGCTCGTCGCGGATGGCGTGGTACTTCTCGATCGCCTCGGCCTCGGTGTCGCCGAGCACGAAACTGGCCGACGGCAGGATCTTGATGTCCTCGGCGGCCCGCCCCGCCGCCACGGCGCGCGACTTGATGTCGCGGTAGAAGTCCGCGGCCTCCGGCAATTTGCCGTACGGGGAGAAGATGGCATCGGCGTTCGCCGCGGCGAAGGCGCGTCCCTGTGGTGACACGCCGGCCTGGAGGATCACCGGCCTGCCCTGTGGGCTGCGCGGCACGGTGAAGCGACCGGAGATGTCGAACTGGCTGCCGCGGAAGGCGAAGGCGCCGGCGTCCGGCCTGGCCAGAAACCGCCCGGAGTCCTTGTCGGCGACGATGTCGGCCGCGTCCCAGGAATCCCACAGGGCGCGAACGGCGTTCAGCGTCTCCTCGGCGCGCGCATAGCGGTCGGCGGGATCGATGAATCCGCCGCGCCGGAAGTTCTGGCCGGTGAAGGCGTCGAACGAGGTCACGACGTTCCACGCGGCGCGGCCGCCGGAGAGATGGTCCAGGCTGGCGAACTGCCTGGCCAGTTCGTAGGGCTCGTTGAAGGTGGCGTTGATGGTGCCCGCGAGCCCGAGATGCTCGGTGACCGCGGCGATCGAGGCCAGCATGGCGAAGGTGTCGGGGCGGCCGATGATGTCCTGATCGAAGATCTGGCCCGCGCGTTCGCGCAGGATGAGCCCTTCGGCGAGGAAGAAGAAGTCGAACTTGCCGCGTTCGGCGGTGCGGGCGGTGTGCTCGAAACTACTGAAATCGATCTGGCTGCCCGCCTCGGGATGCCACCAGGCGGTGTGATGGTTGACGCCGCCGAGGTAGGCGCCCAGGATGACCTGCTTACGGGGGGTGCTCATGGTGACCTCGCTCAGGCAGTCGCGTAGCGGTTGGGGACGTCGGTGGGCAGGCCGAGCAGCGCGCGCAGCGAGCCGTCCGGGTAGCCGGTGCGGAACACACCGCGGCGTTGCAGCGCGGGGACGAGCCGGTCGGCCACTGCCGCCAAGTCGTCGACCGCGACGCCGGGCCGCAATCGGAACCCGTCGACCCCACGCTCGCCCCAGTCGGTGAGCAGATCGGCGAGCTCGTCGGCGCTGCCGGTGAAAAAGGCGGCGTCGGAATCGAATTCGGCGCCCGCGAGTGCGTTCAGCCGGGACAGCCGCTGCGCCCCCTGCTCCTCGTCGGTGTCGAGGAAAACGGTGAGGTCGGCATAGACCCGCAGCGGCTCACCGGCGCGTCCCACTCGTTCCGCGGCCGCCGCGACTTGCTCCAGGATCTGGCCGGGTCCTTCGGTCCGGCTCGGCGTGACGAAAACCAGATCAGCGCCGCGGGCGGCGAATTCATAGATCAGCGGGCTGTGCGCCAGAGCCGCGACCACCGGCTGCCCTTGCGGCGGACGCGGTGTGATCGATGGCCCTCGGACGCTGAAGAACCGGCCCTCGAAATCGATGTAGTGCAATTTGTCGCGGTCGATGAACCGGCGGGTGGCCACATCACGGATCTCCGCGTCGTCTTCCCAGCTGTCCCACAACCGCCGCACCACTTCGACGGCGTCGGCGGCTTCCTCGAACAGATCGTGGACGTGGCCGGGATAGACGCCGGACGCGATCGCTTCGGCGATCTCGGTGGCGGTGAGGTCGCGCACCGCGCGTCGTCCGAAATGGCCCGCCTCCTCGGCCGTCGCCGACACACGCGCCTGCCAGCCCGCCCGGCCGCGCGACGTGTAATCGAGCGTGGCGATCGACTTGGAGACGTGGAACGGTTCGGTATGGGTGGTCGTCACGGTCGGGATGAGACCGATGTGACGGGTGACCGGTGCGAGACGGGCGGCGATCAGATGCGCGTCGATCCTCGCCCGCACCTGATCGACGGCGTCGCCGGACGGCACGTGCCGACCACCGGGGACGCGCAGGCTGTCCTCGATGCTCACGAAATCGAGCAGCGCCCGCTCCGCGATCGCGACCAGATCGGTCCAGTAGCCGGGGTCGAACAGTTCGGCGGGCCGGGAGTTCGGCTCCCGCCATGCGGCCGGATGCCAGCCGGCCCCGTCGAGCGCGACGCCGAGGTGCAGTGGGTTCGGTGCCATCGTCTCCCGTTTCTCTTCATGCGCGAATGTCGTGGGGTGCAACGCGCGAACCGGCACGCGCCCGGTCGAGCACGGCCGCGGCGGGAAGCGCCGGCCTCGGCCGAATCGGCGACGCCGCCGCGGTCGGATCGGGAACCGCGTGGCTACAGCGGTGCGGGCACGGACACGACGGTCGTCGCGCCCAGGGTGTCAACGATTCGGATCAGCTCGATCGAGGGGAAATACCCTTGGCGGCCGTACGTACTGGACTCGGCACACCGACCACGGGTTTCGATCAGCGTGAGCCGACCGGTCGCACCGGAAGGACGGAAGTGGTCCACTCTCCCGATGAGCTATGGCCCCTTCGATCTGACCTACGCCGCCGCGCCGGACCGGTACGACAACATCCCGTACCGCCGCACCGGCAACTCCGGCCTCGACCTTCCTGCCTTCTCGTTCGGCTTGTGGCAGAAGTTCGGCACCGATCACCCGTTCGCGACGCAACGCGAGATCATTCTGCGCGCTTTCGATCTCGGCATCACGCATTTCGACAACGCCGACCGCTACGGGCCGCCGCATCGCGCCGCCCAGAAGAACTTCGGCGCGGTGCTCGGCAAGGACCTCGCTCCCTACCGTGACGAACTCATCCTCTCGACCAAGGCGGGCAACCCCATCGGGCCGAGCCCCTATCTCCGGGGCGGTTCGCGCAAGTCGATCCTCACCTCGCTCGAGCACAGCCTGCGCGACCTGGGCACCGACTACGTCGACATCTTCTACCATCACAGCCCGGATCCGAGCACGCCGTTGGAGGAGTCGGTCGGCGCGCTGGTCAGCGCCGTGCAACAGGGCAAGGCGCTCTACATCGGCCTGTCCAACTACGCGCCCGACCGCACCCACGAGGCCGCCGAGCTGCTCCGGCAGGCGGGCGTTCCGCTGTTGATCCACCAGGCCCGTTACTCGATCTACGACCGCAGCCCCGAGCGCGGCGGCCTGCTGGAGACCGCCCGCGAGGACGGCTTCGGCGTGATCGTCTACTCGCCGCTGGCGCAGGGCCTGCTGACCGACAAGTACCTGGAGACGATTCCCGACGGGGCGCGGGCGCAGAACAGCAGCTTCCTGTCGCCGGATGTCATCGACGAGACCTACCGGCAGCGCACCGCCGCGCTGAACAAGATCGCCGAGGCGCGCGGCCAGTCGCTCGCGCAGTTGGCGCTGCAATGGGTGCTGCGGCGCCCGGAGGTCACCTCGGCGCTGATCGGCGCGAGTTCCACCGCGCAACTCGAGCACAACATCGCGGCGCTGAGCTTCCCCGCCCTCACCGACGACGAACTCGCCCTCATCGACGAGCACGGCGTGCACGGGACCGGCCTGAAACTCTGAGCCCGCGCCACGCGGATCGGGAGGGTCAGCGCACGCGCTGCCCGTCTCAATCCCGCAGCAACGGCAGCAGCTGGTTGCCTTGACGCTCGATCTCGGTCAGATACGGGGTGTCGGACAGGACGAAATGCGTGATGCCCAGGTCCTGATACTTGCGCAGCGATTTGGCGACGTCGTCGGGGGAGCCGACCAGCCAGGTCGTCCCGGCGCCACCGGCGCCGTACTTCCCGGGGGTCGTGTACAGGTTGTCGTCGAGCACCTCGCCCTGCGCGGCCAGATCCAGCAATCGCTGCTGACCCACCGCCGTTCGGCGATGCGGGTTGGGCACGGGCGCGTGGTGGTCGTCGGCCATCGCCGCGACCTTCGCCTCCGCCTCCGCCCACGCCTGCTCGGTGGTGTCACGGACGAAGGTGGTGACCCGCAGGCCGAACTCCAGTGGCGCGTGTTCACGGCCGAGTTCCTCGCTCAGGGCCCGCAGGCGCTCGATCCGTTCCCGGACACCCGACAGCGGCTCGCCCCAGAAGAGCTGGACGTCGGCCTCGGCCGCCGCCACCCGCTCCGCGGCCTCCGACGCACCGCCGAAGTAGAGCTTCGGGTGGCGGCGCTCGCCGCGCGCGACGATCCTCGGCAGCGCGGTGGAATCGGTGACCTGGTAGTAGTCGCCCCGGTAGGTGACGTTCTCCTCCGTCCACAGCCGACGGACGAGTCGCAGGAACTCTTCGGTGCGGGCGTAACGCTCGGCCTGATCGCTCTCGGTTTCGCCGTAGGCCGCGAGATCGTCCTTGCCGGACACGATGTTCACCCGCACCCGGCCGCCGGAGAGATGGTCGAGGGTCGCCGCCGCCGACGCGAAGTTCGCCGGACGCCAGTAGCCCGGCCTGATCGCGATGAGCGGCTCGAACGTCGTGGTCCTCGCGGCGAGAGCGGTGGCGACGGTGATGGTGTCCGGGCGACCCCACCCGGTGCCGATCAAAGCGCCCTGCCAGCCGTGTTCCTCGAGTGCCTTCGCCTGAGCGGTCAGGGTGTCCAGGCTGTTGTGGTCGGCCACGATGGTGTCGCCGCGGTGTCCCGGCGTGACTTGATTCGGGATGTACCAGAGGAATTCGGAACTCATCGGCGCTGATTCCTGTTCGGTGGGCGTGATCAACGGGCGAATCACCCGACTGGCGGGTCGACCAGCCTTCGGACACCGGAATTATCGACCTCGCCCGGTGCCGTAAGTCGTTCACAGCCCGCGCTGTTCAGGCTGCGAGACCGATTCTGACCTGCGGTGATTCGCTGTGATGAGACATAAATTCATCCAGATTCCAGCGGCGCCCGATGCGCCTGTCGCGATACCGATGCGCGGATCACTGCTCGCGCTGGAATCGATGGGCCGCTCGCGGGGCGAGCGGCCCACGACTGATCGTTATCGGGTCGGCACGATCGGCTTGCCGGAGCCCGGCCCCGGCGCGGGCGGAACCAGTGCACCGGCGGGTGTGTTGGTATTGGGAGCCGACTTCCCAGGCGGGGGCGCCAGCACTTGCAGCGGCAGTGCGGGCGGCGCGGCGGGCGCGCCGCGTGTCGCGGGCTTGTCGTCTCCGCAAGCGGTTGCGGGGGAGGGGGTCTCACCGCAGCTCGGCCCGACCGGCACGATCGGCTCAGCGGAGGCGGTGGGGGCGGCGATGATCAGTGCGGCCGCCACCCCGATCGGCGCCAGCCAGCGCCGCAGCGCGGGCGCTGGGATCACAGCCATATCGGGTCACCGTAGACCGCGACCGAATTGTCGGCCGTCGCGGTGGATATCGACACGATCGCGAACGAGCGCAGGCTCACCGCGCCCGCACACGCGTCGATCTTGATCTGGATCTGATCGACGGAGATCGAGCCGTGCGGCCCGGCAAGCGGTTTGGTCCCCAGCGTGATGCTGTTGATGGTGCCCGGCTTGATGGTGGTCGACATGCTCGGCAGGGCCAGCGCGCTGCCGCCGACCGCGAGGCCGGGCGACGGGGCGACGGTCACCATGGCGTTCGGGCCGATAGCCGCGGACAGGCCCATGGTCAGGCCGTTGGAAACGTCCACCTGGCAACCGATCTGGTAACCCAGCTGCAGTGTCCCCGAGTTCACCGCCTCTCGGCCCTCGCCACCGATGTCGGCCGCCGCCGACAGGGTGACGAACCCTTCCCTGGTGAACGGCGTGGCGGCCAGATTGGGCACGCGTTGCACGTCTTCGGCGGTTTTGCTGATCCGCAACTCCCAGCCGTCCTCGGTGTCGACCACGCGAGACTTGTCTGCCACCGGATCAGCGGTCGCGGGGGCGGCCGTCAGGCCGAATGCCGCGGTCGCGGCGATGCCGAGCATCGCCATCGTCGAGCCCTTCAATGAAATCCTTAGTCCTGTTAACAGTCGAAGGCGATAGTACTGAGTTCGCCTCCGCGGCGGCGCGAAAGGCCCCGGCACCGGTGGAGCGCAGTGGATTTCGCCGGGCCGGGTCAGCGGTGGATATACCCGCGGGTGAGGGGTGCGTCATCCAGCCGCGGTGCGATCGATTCACCGCCGAGCGCCTGTCGCAGGAGCGCTTGCTCGTCCTGGACGACGTGCATGACGGCGTTGATCAGGGCCAGGTGGGTGAACGCCTGCGGATAGTTGCCCCAGTGCCTGCCGGTGCGGGGATCGATCTCCTCGGCGTAGAGGCCGAGCGGGCTGGCGTAGCCGAGGAGTTTCTCGCACAACTGCTTGGCCTTCTTCTTCTCGCCGATCTCCGACAGCGCCGACACCAGCCAGAACGAGCAGATCGTGAAAGCGCCTTCCTCACCGGCGCATCCGTCGTCGGTCTCCGCGACGCGGTACCGCAGGACGAGGCCGTCCTCGGTCAGTTCCTCCGCGATCGCCAGCACGGTGTTGCGTACCCGGTCGTCGTCGGGTGGCAGGAAGCGAACGAGCGGGATGAGCAGGGTCGAAGCGTCCAGCGCCGTGCTGCCGTAGTACTGGGTGAACACCCGCCGGGAATCGACCGCGTGTGCGCAGATGTCGGCGTGGATCTCGTCGGCGGCCTGTTGCCACCGATGGGCGCGGGCGAAGTCCTGGTGGATGCGGGCCAGCCGGGCGCCGCGGTCGGCGGCGACCCAGCACATGACCTTGCTCGAGGTGAAATGCCGGGGCTGCCCGCGCACTTCCCAGATGCCGTGGTCGGGCTCGCGCCAATAGGTCAGTGCGCTTTTGACCGCACGGCCCAGCAGCGGCCAGGCTCGCGCATCGATCTGATCTTGATGACGGCCGTAGAGATAGACCGCGTCCAGCGCCGCGCCCCACACATCGTGCTGTCGCTGCCGGTACGCCTCGTTGCCGATGCGCACCGGGCCCGCGTTGTCGTAGCCGCGCAGGTGGGGAAGGGTCTGTTCGGTGAGATCGGTCTCGCCGCCGATGCCGTAGACGATCTGCATGTCCCTGGCTTCCTCGGTCAGGTCGAGGATGTAGGAGAAGAAGTCGTTCGCCTCCCAGGTGAATCCCAGCGTGTACAGGCCCCACAGGGCGAAGGCGGAGTCGCGGATCCACGAATAGCGATAGTCCCAATTGCGCTCTCCGCCAGGTGTTTCGGGCAGGGACGTGGTGGCAGCGGCGGCGACGGCGCCAGTGGGGGCGAAGGTCAGTCCCTTGAGGGTGAGCGCGCTGCGGGTGAGTTCCGCGGTCCACGGATGGTCCGGGAAGCGTCCGCCTGCCAGCCAGTGCCGCCAGTGGTGGATCGTGCGCAGCAGCCGCTCCTCGGCCTCCGCGACGTCGCGGGGCGCGTCCCGGCTGCCCCAGGCGAGCGCGCAGAACCGGGTGTCGCCCTTCTTCAGCAGGGTCCGGGCGACCGCGTGCGTGCCCTCCAACCCCAAGCGCATGTCCGTGCTCAACGTCAGTTGCAGATCGATCCCGTCGGCGCTCGCTTGCGCGAGGTGATAACTGCCGAGGTACTCCCACCGCGCGCGATGCCTGCCGTAGTCGAAGGCCGGTTGGCAATCGAGCCCGAACTGGATCTGGCCGGTCTCGCAGTGCACGGTGCGCAGCAGGATGTGCTCTGCGTCGTAGTCCGTCGGCGTCCGCCGGTGAGCGCTGCGGCCGGGTTTCTGGTGCCGCCACGGCCCGACCAGCAGCACGTCGCGGACCGTCGCCCACCCTTCGCCGCTGCGCCAGCTCGTCTCCATGACCATCGTGCCGGGGATGTAGCGGCGATCGGTGGGCACCACGAAGTCGGCGGGAGCGAACCGGAACGAACCGGCGGAGCGATCGAGTATCGCGGCGAAGACGCTGGCGGAGTCCATGCGCGGCAGGCACATCCACTCGATGGCTCCGCTCGGGGCGATCAGAGCGGTGACTTCACAATCGGAGATGAACCCGTAATCGTCGATGCGCGGGAACGCCGTGAGCCGCGGCGTGCATTCGATCTCGTCCATGCGATTCTCCGTCGTCGTCTCGGGGCTTACCGTCCGGTGGCCGTACACGCGGTATCGAGGCGTGAGTGATGCAACGCTTCCACCAGCCCACCACCTGGTGGGCAGGCTCGGCAAGCCCTGCGAGCTAACGACGCTCCGCGGCCGCGGGCGCCTCCGGGCTGACCAGCCTGCGGGCGGCCAGGACGGTCGCGGCGCGACGTTCGGTGATGTTGTGCCGGGTGGCGCGGGTGGCGTGCATGGCCGCGGTGCGGGCGAGGTCGGTCAGCATGACGATCAGGGTGATCGGCGCGAACGCGTCGGTGATCAAGCCCTGCTCCTGGCCGCGGCGGATCTCGGCGAGCTTTCCCGCGATGATCCTGCGGATGGCGTCCTCGGCAGCGGCGATGTGGGTCTGCTCGATCTCTGCCCACGCCTGCAACCGAGCGTTGTCGGGGTGCGCGATGTAGTGGTCGAACAGCCGGCCCACGTAACCGGGCAGATCCCCGGCGTCCAAGGCGGTCTCGTCGGTGGTCTGGGCGACCCACTCCTCGGTGACCGCGGCATACAACTCGTCCTTGCCCGCGAAGTACGCGTACAGCCGGTCTTTGCTGGCCTTGGCCGCGTCGGCGATGCGATTGATGCGCGCTCCCGCGATGCCGTACGTGGCGAACTCCGCTTTGGCCGCGACGAGGATTCGTTCGCGGGTGGCCTGACCTGCTGCGCGCATGGCCGCATCCTATCTTGCCGAACCTTTTGGTTCGGATATACAGTTGCCGAACCAAAAGGTTCTGGAAACCGCATCGGAAACGAGGATGGCCATGGGCGCTGTGGACACCGGCTGGCGAGAACTCCTCGCGCGGGAAGACGGGGTGACGGCGGCGGAGCTGGATGCGCTGTGGGCCGGTCTGCCCGTCGCGCGCGCCGAGGACATCCTGGGCGAGTGGAAGGGCGCGGCGTTCCCCACCCGGCACCCGCTGCGCAAAGCGCTGTCGGCGAGTCGCTGGCACGGCAAGACGTTCCACAGCGTGCTGGACGCGAAGCCGTTGATCTGCCGCGCCGAGGACGGATCACTGTTCTCCAACGTCGAACTCGGCGGCGGCGGGGAAGCGACGCTGTGGAACATCGAGTTCCGCGGCGAGGTGACCGCCACCATGGTCTACGACAAGCGCCCGGTCTTCGACCACTTCAAATGGCTGGACGAGAACACGCTGATGGGCATCATGAACGGCAGGCCGGAACTGGTGCTGGCCGAGGGCGAGTACTTCTACTTCCTGCTCGAGCGGAGCTGAGCGATGGTGACCACCACCGCGGTGCTGTCGCGCGACCCGGCCGCCCCGTTCACCGTCGAAGCCGTCGAGATCGACGGCCCCCGTGCGGACGAGATCCTGGTCCGGGTCCAGGCCACCGGCATCTGCCACACCGATCTGGTCACCCGGGCGGCCGGCGCGGCCGACCATCCGGTCCTGCTCGGACACGAAGGCGCCGGCGTGGTGGAGGCCGTGGGCGCGGCGGTGACCGGTGTGCGGCCCGGCGATCGGGTGGTGTTGACCTTCCGGCACTGCGGAAGCTGCCGCAACTGCCGGGCGGAACGGCCTGCGTATTGCCTGCGAGCGGCGAAACTCAATCAGTTCGGCGCCAGGGCCGACGGATCGGCGCGCGTCACCGTCGCAGGCGCTCCGGTGCGGGACGGGTTCTTCGGCCAGTCCAGCTTCGCCGCGTACGCCTTGACCGCCGCCGACAACACGGTGGTCGTCGACACCGAGGTCGAACCGGCCGTCCTCGCCCCGCTGGGCTGTGGTTTCCTCACCGGAGCCGGAGCGGTGCTCAATGTGCTGCGGCCGGACCGGGACGCCCGCGTCGCGGTCTACGGCGCGGGCGCGGTCGGTATGGCGGGCGTGCTGGCGGCGGTGGCGGCCGAGGTCGCCGAACTGGTCGTGGTGGAACCGTCACCGGCGCGGCGGGCGCTGGCGCTGGAACTGGGTGCCACCGCGGCCCTCGATCCCGCGGCCGACGACATCGTGCCCGCGATCCGGAAGCTGACCGACGGCGGCGCCACGCACGCCCTCGACACCACGGGATCGTCGCGGGTGCTCGCCACCGCGGCCGCCGCTGCGGCGATCGGCGGCACCGTGGTCGCGGTCGGTCTGGGCGCCGGGGTTCCCGAGATCGACCTGCGGGACATCGTCCTGGGCGGCAAGGTCGTCCGCGGCTGCCTCGAAGGCGACGCGGTGCCCGCGACGTTCATCCCGCATCTGCTGGAGCTGCACGCCGCCGGACGGTTCCCCATCGACCGCCTCATCACCAGGTATCCGCACACCGAGATCAATGTCGCGCTCGCGGAGCAGCGGGCAGGCACGGTCGTCAAGCCGGTGCTCATCTGGTGAGGTGACCGGAACTCCCGAACTCCAGACGCCTGCGCCCGCGGGCTCGCGACACACGACAGCTCCGCTGCGACGGGAGGCGCCGGGCGGCTTCAGCTGGTTGGTGCGGTGTAAAGGGGATATCCCGCTCGAGAGCCGGTGCCCGGCGCGGGCATGCGGCTCCCGAGACCGCAGGAAGGGGCTGGCATGGTGTCGAGCACGCTCGCCGCGCTCTCCCAGGCGTCGGTGCAGGGGCCACCCGGCCTGCTGCCCGCCCGCCAGCAGATGGCGTTCTCGCTGGGCTGGCACATTGTGCTGGCCTGCTTCGGGGTGGCGTTTCCGGCCATGATCTACGTCGTGCATCGCCGTGGCATCGTCCGCGACGACGCGGTCGCCGCAGGGCTGGCCAAGCGGTGGGCGACGGTATCGGCGATCCTGTTCGCCATCGGCGCGGTCTCCGGAACGGTGCTCAGCTTCGAGATGGGCCTGCTGTGGCCGGGGCTGATGGGCCGCTACGGTGACGTGCTCGGCCTGCCGTTCGCCTTCGAAGGGCTCTCGTTCTTCATCGAGGCGATCTTCCTCGGCATCTACCTCTACGGGTGGGGTCGCATGGCGCCGCGCAGGCACCTGGCCATGCTCATCCCGATGGGCGTGGCGGGGGTGGTCGGCACCTTCTGCGTGGTCAGCGTCAACGCGTGGATGAACAACCCGACCGGCTTCCGCCTCGTCGACGGGGAAGTGACCGACGTCGATCCGTGGCGAGCCATGTTCAACGACGGTGTCTACCTGCAGTTCGCGCACATGTGGGTCGGCGCGTTCATGGTCGTCGGCTTCCTGGTGTCCGGTGTCTACGCGGCCGGTCTGCTGCGCGGCCGTCGCGACGCCCACCACCGGCTCGGATTCACGGTCCCGTTCGTCTTCGCCACCGTCGCGGCGCTCGCGCAACCGCTCATCGGGCATGTGCTCGGCATGCGGGTGCACGACACGCAGCCGGCCAAGCTGGCGGCGTTCGAGCTGGCCGCCACCACCGAAGGGCCTGCCCCGCTGCGACTGGGCGGCGTCCTCGTCGACGGCGAAGTCAAGGGAGCCCTCGAGATTCCCCGGCTGGGTTCGATCATCGCCCGCAATTCCCTGACCGCCCCCGTCCCGGGCCTGGACTCGGTGCCCGTCGGGGACCGGCCGCCGGTCAACGTCACCCACCTCGCCTTCCAAGGCATGGTCGCCATCGGCACCCTGCTCGCGCTCCTGGTGATCGTGTTCTGGCTGCTGCGCTGGCGTGGCCGCGACCCGCTGACCGAACGCTGGTTCCTGGGCGCGTCGGTGGTCACCGGCCCCTTGGCGATCCTCGCGCTGGAAAGCGGCTGGATCGCCACCGAAGTGGGCCGTCAGCCGTGGACGGTGTGGCAGGTGCTGCGCACCACCGACGCCGCCAGCACGAGCACCGGCCTGTGGTGGAGTTATGTCAGCGTGGTGCTGGTGTACGTCGGGATGACGGTGGGCGCGATCGTCGTCTTGCGTTCCATGGCTCGCCGCTGGCGCGCCGGCGTCGCGACCATCACCGCCCCCTATGGACCGGGAGCGTCGCCGGTCGACCAGGCGCAGCGGGCCCGCAGCGTCGGAAAGCCGTGACCGATGGATCTCTCGGACGTGGTGGCGACGGCGATGTTCACCGGGGTGGTGCTCTACGGGCTGTTCGGCGGCGCGGATTTCGGCTCCGGATTCTGGGACCTGACCGCGGGCGGAGCGCGGCGCGGCAGCAGGCTGCGCGTGCTCATCGATCACAGCATCGGACCGGTGTGGGAAGCCAATCACGTCTGGCTGATCTACATCCTGGTATTCCTCTGGACCGCCTACCCCGCGGTGTTCGCCGCCGTGATGACCACCTTGTTCGTCCCGATGAGTCTCGCGCTGCTGGGAATCGTGCTGCGCGGAGCGAACTTCGCGTTCCGCAAGTACTCCGCGACCCTGCGCCAGGCACGCCTGTTCGGCGCGTTGTTCGCAGGCGCGTCGCTCATCACCCCGTTCTTCTTCGGCACCGTGGCAGGCGCGATCGCATCCGGGCGAGTGCCCGCCGAAGGGTACGGCGACCGGGTGGGGTCATGGCTGAATCCGACCTCGCTCCTCGGCGGCACGCTGGCCGTCGGAACCTCGGCCTTCCTGGCCGGAGTCTTCCTCACCGCGGACGCCGCGCGTTCGGGCGACGACGCGCTGGCCGGGTATCTGCGCCTCCGCACGCTGATCGTCGGCGGCGTGACCGGGGCGGTGGCGATCGCGGCCATCGCCCCGATCCGTCACGACGCACCGACCCTGGGCGCCGGGCTACTCGGGCGCGCCCTGCCGCTGATCGCGCTGTCGGCCGCCGCGGGCGTGCTGACCTTGATCTTGGTGTACCGTCGCCGCTTCGCCTCGGCGCGCGTCCCCGCGGTGGTCGCGGTCGCCGCGATCGTCATCGGATGGGCGGTCGCGCAGACGCCGTGGATCCTCGTCGACGAGACGCTCATCGCCGACGCCGCGGGGGCACGCTCGACTTTGATCGGACTGCTGGCTGTCGTCGCCGTCGCCGCCGTCACGGTGCTGCCTGCTCTGGCCTACCTGTTCTGGCTGACCCAGACCGACGCGTGGGTCCGCGACGAGCCCGCGGATGCCCGGCAGCCCGAGAAGGCGTAGGGCACCAGCCTGTCGTCAGCTACGCACGTGCAGGCCGAATCCTGTGCGGCCCGCGGGTTCCAGTCCCTCCTTCAGTTGCAGCGAGGGGATCTCGTAGTCACCGAAGTTCTGCCGGCGGAACGGGATCGGCTCGGTCGACTCCAGGGTGAGCAGGCGCTGCTGCCAGGCCTTGGCGGCGTCCGCGTAGTCCTCGCCGGTCATCCGGTCGGCGCCGTACAGCACGAACGGCGGCAGCGCCTCGATGCCGGGGTAGAACAGGATGCCGTGGTGGATCGGGAACAGCAGATCCTCGATGGGGCCGTTGATTCCGCGAGCGGCGTAATGCGACTCCGGGCCGCCTACGGTCACCGACAACAGCGCCCTCCGGCCCGCCAGTGTGCCTTCGCCGAAGCGCTCGCCGTATCTGGTGTCGCTGTGCTCCCCGACGCCGTAGGCGAAGTGGTAGGTGAACACCCGGTCCACCCAGCCTTTGAGGATCGCGGGCATCGTGTACCACCACAGCGGGAACTGGAAGATGATCGTGTCGGCCCACAGCAGCTTCTCCTGCTCGGCGCGGACGTCCGGGGTCAGTGTTCCCGCGTCGAAGGCCCGGCCCGAGTCCCGGGCGACCTTCAGCGGACTCGAAGCTTCGGGGCCGTAGTCGGTGGCGTCGACGACCGCCTTCCACCGCATCGCGTACAGATCGCTCACCCGTACCTCGTGTCCCGCGGTTTCCAAGGTGGACACCGCGAGGTCTTTCAGCGAACCGTTGAGCGACTTCGGCTCGGGATGGGCGTAGACGATCAATGTCTTCATCAGAACTCCTCGGGATCGGATGCCTTCGATCCTGGGTGGCGCGGCGCTCGGCGTTCAGGGGCTCCGCTACCGTCGGACGGGACTTCCTGGTAACAGCAGGACCACCCTCACGGGCATCGCCGCGGCCATACTGGGGCCATGGACGATCTCGCGGGCTTCTTGCGCACCCGGCGTTCCCGGGTCGATCCGGCGACCGTCGGCATCCCCACCGACCGGCGCCGCCGGGTCGAAGGGCTGCGCCGCGAAGAGGTCGCGCACCTGTCCGGCGTCAGCGTCGACTACTACGTACGCCTGGAGCAGGGCCGCGCGACCGAGCCCTCCGAGCAGGTGCTCGACGCGCTCGCCCGGGTCCTCGGACTCGACGAGACCGAACGCGAGCACCTCTACCGGCTCGCCCGGCAGCGCCGCCGCCGGGCGAAGGCGCCGGGCGGGCGAATCCGGCCGGAGTTGCTGCGCGTCCTGGACCTGGTCGCCGACGCGCCCGCGCTGATCATGGACCACCGTTTGGACGTGCTCGCCGGGAACCGTCTCGCCGGGCTCCTCTACGGACGGCCGATGCCGGGCCTGAACACCGCCCGGCACATCTTTCTCGAAGAAGCCGAGCGCGGCCTCTACGCGGACTGGGAGACGTGCACCCTCGACGTGGTCGGGCACCTGCGCCTCGCCGCGGGCAAATACCCCGACGATCCCCGGCTGGCCTCGCTCATCGGCGAGCTGGCGATGGGCAGCGAACGCTTCCGCCGCCTCTGGGCCCGCGCGGACGTGCGCGCCCGCACCCATGGACGCAAGGCCTACCGGCACCCGCTGGTCGGGCTGCTGGAACTGCACCAGGAGAACTTCGCCCTACCGGACGGCTCCGGCATGGAGCTGCTGGTGCTGTCCGCCGCCCCCGGCAGCCCAGCCGAGGACGGATTGCGCCTGCTCGCGGGCTTGGGGGCCGACAACGGTGGCGCGCATCCCACGGTCGACGCCCAGATGAACGAGTAACCAGCGCCCGGGCCGTTGCGTCGCGTCGGCACCGAAAAGTCGACCACGCGCCGACAACGCGGCCTGCTTCGCGAAGCGCGACCGAAAGAACGGTTTGTTTATGGCCGCGAGTGGTACCCCGTGCACGTATCGGCTCGACAGCGCGGTCGTGCCGGTACGCGATTCGGGGCATCCCCGCTGCTCGACCACCGGCCGGTTCGACACACGTCATGAACAGCTTGCGCCGCGCGAGGAGGGGGCCCCATCCCAAGGTTGAACGGCGCAAAGGAACTGTATCGTGATCGAGGACACGAACGTGCCCAGCATCGACGACGAGGACCGAGACCGGATCATCTGGCCCGAGTCCCGTTTGAGCGCATGGTGGGCGGATGTCATGGGCCACCGCTTCCCCCGCACCCAGGCCACCTCGAGTTGATCGGGGAGTTGCGCTGGTCAGCCCGAGAGCATTCCGGAAGCGCCGAGGCGCCGCTCACGCCGCAGAAGGGAGTCGGCCGTCTCTTGATCGCGCACCGAACGCGAACACAGCCCGGCTCGGGTAGCGGCGGGCATTCGTCGGCGTGCCAGGCGTGGTCGCGGTGTATCGCTGGACGCTGTCGGCCGATGGCTCGTCACCGGGCCGGGATCGGGTCGGACGCGCACCCGGCGCAGACCAAGTCGCCCGCGGGGGTGCACGTGCGCTACGCGCTGTCGGGCTGTGGCGTCCGGCGCAGCGCGAGGAGCTTGTCGATGATCTCGATCGCCGTCGGCGGAGCCGATCCGGTGGCCGCGGCGGCTTCGCGAATCCGCGCGGCGAGGCCGGCGGGGCAGCCGGGTCCTGGATTGGCGGTGGTGGCGCAAGCGGTGCAGGACTCGACGGCGTCGGCGAGATGAGCTTCCACATTGCGCACGTCGAGTGCGGCGATCAGATCGAGCCCGCTCGAGAAGTTGATCGGCATGTCTTTGGGTTCCTCCGGCTCAGAAGTCCGATCGGGGCGGGGCGCCACGAGTGTTCCGCGCGGCGCGATTCGGGCCGGATACCGGACGGCCGGGCGGGCGGACGTCGACCGATATATCGGGCCGCCGCAAGCGATGCGCGGGGGACGGGCTCGTGTCGCTATGGGTGGTGGGATCCGTTTGCGGCCGACGCCATTGTCGGCCTGCCGACGTCGTTGTCGGGCCGGATGTCCGTTGACTGCGTTGTCGTCCGGACGGGGGGAGCAGCACGTGTTTATATAGGCTCCGCATCGGTAATGTAACAGATGGATATACCTGCTGGGAACCCGGCAGCGAACTGAAATTTGCCGACTTTCCTGCCTGTCTGTGTGCGCTTTCCTGCCTACTCGGCGGGTGGTGGGCTGCGGTTCAGCGAAGAATACGCAACGGTATGGTGTTGCAGATTTTGGTCCGGCCCGTAGATCGCCTGGTTTGTTGGAGACGCTCGACTATGCAATCGGTACTCAGCATGCCTGGGTGGCATCGCGGTTGCGACGGTCGCGGCCTCCACGATCGTCGGCCTATTCGGCGCGTTCATCCCCGCGCGGCCGTCGGCTGCCTCGGCGGCGTCATCGCCGTCGGCGCGCTGGGCACCCTCGCCGGTCAGTTCCTGGTCACGGCTCCGGTGGCGCTCGGCGCCGCCGTCCAGTACTTCGCCGCTGTCGATCAGCCGCCGGTCGCACCGGCGAAGTAGGTAAGGGGGAGGAGCCCAGCGTTCGCGTCCCCCGGCCCCGTGCGGCATCCGTGCCGGGCGGGGGCTTCCCTGAATCCCTCGCTGTCGGTGGCCAATTCCGTGGTGGCGGTCGAAGAAGGCCCAGAGCTGCTGCCGACAATCGCGAGAGGCCCTCACACGGTTGCGTTGCGCGCGTGCGAGACTCGCAACGATGCTCACATACTTTCAAGCGACTGTGATCGGGGCGGTGCAAGGTGTCACCGAACTGTTCCCGATTTCCAGCCTTGGGCACTCCGTACTGGTCGCGGCATGGCTCGGAGGCGATTGGGAGAGACTGACCGGCCAGGGCGAGACCGATTCCGGCACATCGTATCTGGCGTTCGTGGTGGCGCTGCACGTGGCGACGGCGGTGGCGCTGCTCGGCTACTACTGGCGCGACTGGTGCGTCATCGTGGCGGGGTTCTTCACCACGCTGCGCACCGGGCGACTCGACACCGTTCCGCAGCGGCTGGCATGGCTGATCCTGATCGCGACCATTCCGGTCGGTGTGCTCGGCTTCCTGCTGGAACATCCGCTGCACGCGTTGTTCGGCACGCCCTTCTACGCCGGAATCTTCCTCGCGCTCAACGGCGTCGTGCTGATCATCGGTGAGGGATTGCGCCGGCGCAACGCGCCGTCGCTGGCCGAATACGGCCGCCGGTTCGCTCGACAGGAAGCCCGCAGAGGCACCGTCACCGCCGAGGCGGAGACGCGCCGCCAATCCGACCGGCCCCTGGCCGCCCTCGGGACAGCCGACGCCATCGGCATCGGCTTCGCCCAGGCCGGTGCGCTGCTGACCGGTTTCAGCCGCGCGGGCCTGACCATGGTCGGCGGCTTGTGGCGCGGTCTCGCACACGAACACGCGGCCAAATTCGCTTTCCTGCTGGCCACTCCGGCGATTCTCGGTGCGGGAGTGCTGGAGCTGCCGGAACTGGTCGGCCCGGAGACCGAAGGCATCCGGGGACCGGTGTTGTTCGGCGCCATCGTCTCCGGGGTGTCGTCGTGGCTGGCAGTACGGTTTCTGGAGCGCTACTTCCAGACCCGGACCCTACTGCCGTTCGCCACGTACTGTATTGCCGCGGGCACGCTCTCGGTTGTGCACTTCAGCTGAGCGCGGACCAGCCGATCAACCGGTCACGCATTCGTCGGTGAGCACCTCGCCCTCGGCATCCAGGACGACTGCCGCCCCGGCCATCCCGGCGGCGACCAGTTCGATCACACCCTCGGAGGATCCGGCTTCGCCGCGGTAGGGGATCTCCGATTCGTAGGTGAGTCCGTCCCGGTCGCGCACTTGTGCGGCGGCCGCGGCGAGGTCGTCGTAGCTGAGGATCTGCTCTCCGGCGAACGCCGGGTCGCTGCCGCGCAGCGCGCGGGTGCGGTGCGCGTAGGTGACCGGTCGTGGTGATTCGGCGGCGATTTCGGCGGTCAGGTCGGGGTCGTCGAGCGCGAGCCAGTCGAGGGCGCCGGTGTGGGTGTCGCCGAGGGTGAGCCCGGTCTTGATCTCGAGGTCCTCGGGTAGTGCGGCGTCGTGGATGTCGAGGGGGACGACGGCGGCGCCGGTCTTGAGTACGGCCCAGGTGGCGACGACCGCCTCGACACCGCGATCGAGCCGTACCGCGACGCCCGCGCCGGGGCCGCAACCACGCGCGATCAACACCCGCGCCAACCGCGAGGAGCGGGTCTCGAGATCGTGGTAGGACAGCTCGTCGTCGTCCGACAGGATGGCGGGGGAGTCGGGGTCGTCCTCCACCGCGGCCACGAGTGCTTGGGTGAGCGTGGTCCCCGCGGTCGCCGCCGCGCTCGGCGTCGGGGTGGCAACCGTTGCGGCCGTGACCAA
>NZ_BDBC01000010.1 GCF_001612785.1 Nocardia beijingensis NBRC 16342 | reverse complement strand
CGGCGAACGGGTTGCCGGGCAGGCCGAGCACCGTGGTGCCCGCGGCGAGCCGGGCGACGACGGTGGAACCGCCCGGCCGCAGCCGCAGCCGCGGCACCACGATCGACGCGCCCGCGCGGGTCAGGGCGGCACGCAGCTGGTCGGCGGCCCCGCCGCCGGTCGCGCCGACGATCACCAGCAGGTCGCACTCGGGCGCGCCGGTCAGGACCTCGTCGAAGCCGTGCGGAGTGTCGCGCAGGTGCACCCGATCGGTGGTGCGAATGCCGTGCCAGGACAACAGTTCCGGCAGGATCGGGCCGATCGAATCCCGGGTCTGGCCCGCCTGGAGCGGACCCTCGCTGCGGATCTCGTCACCGGTCATGACGACGCGCGCGCGAACCGGCCCGCGCACCGGCGCGGCGGTGACCTCGACGCTCGCGGCCGCGGAGACCAGCGCCGCGGTGACCGGCGTGCCCTCCGGCGCGATCGGATCACCGGCGTCGCGGTCCTCGCCGCGGCGGCGGATGTCGTCGCGCGGCGGGGTGTCCGGCACGCGGTACAGCGTGTCGTCGGCGACGTGCGCGAACTCGTCGCGCAGCACGCCGGTGGTGCCGTCGGGGACGTGCGCGCCCGTGGCGATGCGCACCGCCTCGCCCGGCAGCAGCCCCACCGGTCGCCGCCCACCCGCGAAGCCGATGTCGCGCCGCAGGTTCCAGGGACCGTCGCCCGCCACCGCGTAACCGTCCATCGCCGAGACGTCGAAGCGCGGCAGCGGCCCTGCGGCCATCAGCGGACCCGCGAGCGCGGCCCCGATCACCGAACGCAAGTCGGCTTCGTACGCGGTGAGCCGAGGGAGCCCGGTGCGCAGCGCGTTCCGCGCCTCGGCGAGCTCGAGCGGCGGCTGCCGTTGTGCGTCGACCGCCGCCCTCGCCTGCCGAACCTCCTCCTCGGTGTCGCAGTCGCCGACACCGGACAGCGGGATGATCGCGGCGGCGGCGGGCACCAGCGCCTTCATCGGCTGGTTGATCAGCGCGTCGAGCCCGTCCAGCGCGGCCGCCAGCGCCGAACGCCGCCACACCCCGATCAGGTACTGCGGGCGACCCGACTCGTCGGCGGCGAACACCGCGTCCGCGCCGGACTCGGTGGCGTGCCGGATCAGTTCGGCGATCGCCCATGGCGACAGGAACGGCAGGTCGGCGGCGAGCACCACGACCAGCGGGGCGGTGGAGCCGAGGGCACGCAAACCCGTGTCGATCGCCGCCACCGGGCCCGACCCCGGCGGCACCTCGCGCACCTGGAGGATCTCCGGCGGCAACTCGGGGCGGTGCGGTCCGACCACCACCGTCCGCGCGCACGCGGCGACGGCGGCGAGCGCCACCTCGAGCATGGAGCGGCCGCCGATGACGATGGCCGGTTTGTCCACGCCGCCCATCCGGCTGGCCCGCCCGCCCGCGAGCACGATCGCGTCGGCGGCCGTCACACGCCACGACCCGGAGTCAGGTACACCATGGCGGCCATGCTAATTCGTCACCACCGGGAAGCCCGGGAGTGGACGGCGCAGATCAGGCGGTCGACCAGAACCGCGCCGGGGGCAGCAGCCGGAACTCGTTGAGTTCCGGGTCGGCGAGCACGAGGTCGGTGTCCCGGTCCGGAACCGGGGCGCCGCGGTCGACCGAGGTGGCGCCCGCCGCGTGCAGCCGGGCCACCTCGGCGGCCCGGTCGTCGGCCGGGAACGAGGTGAGATCCAGGCGCAGTCTGGTCCGGCCGGTGCCCGCGTCGGGCGTGCGGACGAACTCCAGCCAGGAGCCGAGGCCGGTCGGCGCGCGCAATCCGGCCAGCCGCTCGCCGCGCCGCATGGACGGCCAGCCGGTGGCGGCCGACCAGAATTCGGCGAGGCGCTGCGGATCGCGCGTGTCGACCACGATCGCCGCGACCGATCCGGTGTCCACGTACTCCTC
This sequence comes from Nocardia beijingensis NBRC 16342, assembly GCF_001612785.1. Lineage (GTDB taxonomy): Bacteria > Actinomycetota > Actinomycetes > Mycobacteriales > Mycobacteriaceae > Nocardia > Nocardia beijingensis. Next base: position 480,295 of record NZ_BDBC01000010.1, on the reverse strand, counting down.
CCTCGGTTCGAGCACGCAGAACTCGTTGCCCTCCGGGTCGGCGAGCACCGCCCACGGCACCGCGCCCTGCCCGATGTTGATCGAGCGCGCGCCCAAGGCCAGCGCCCGGTCCACCTGGGTGCGCTGGTGGTCCAGCGAGCGGGTGGCCAGATCGAGGTGCAAGCGGTTCTTGCCGACCTTGGCCCGCATCGCGGGCAGGAAGGTCAGCGCCAGGTCGCCACCGTCGACATCCGGGGCCGCGACGTTCACCTCGTCGTGGCGGTCGAGGGTGACGCTCCAGCCGAGCAGTTCGGCCCAGAAATCCGCGACCGAACGCGGCCGGTCGGCGTCGAATACGACACATGCCAGGCGGGTGGGCATGGATCCACGGTACTGGCCGCCATTCCGGCACGGAGCCGTTTCGGACAGCGGCGCTCAGTCACCGGGGAGATCAGGCAGAGGAAAGCGCGCGGCACGCAGATCGACGCGCCCGTCCCGGATCGGCACGCCCTCATCGGCCAGCAAGCGCAACTGGCGATGCGCCAGGTGGGCGGCGGGCCTGCCGCCCGCGCCGAGCACCCGATGCCAGGGCAGGTCGGCCGAGTCGGTGCGCATGATCCAGCCCACCGTGCGCGGGGTGGACAGATCGGCGGCCGCCGCGATGTCGCCGTAGGTGACGACCCGGCCGGGCGGGATCGCCGCCACCAGGGCGCGTACCCGCTCGATCTGGGCGTCGCTGGTCGGCATCGGGCTCAGAGCACCGATCGCACGAGTTCGCCGGTCTGGGCCGGATACGCCTGCGCGACCATGTGATCGCAGTTCCATTCCAGCACGGTCAAGCTGGCGCCCATGTGCTCGGTGAGCGCCGCGCGGAACTCCGGCGTGACGAACGGCGGGTCCACCTTCATCGCCTGCACCAGCACGGTCGGCAGGTCGGCGGGCGGCAGCACCCAGTGGCGGGCCAGCTGGCCCCAATAGGAGTTGATCGCGGGCAGGCTCATCCGCCAGCCGAAGCGGCCGTCCGCGGTGGGCATCAGGTGTTCGTCCAGCTCGGCTTCGAGCAGCCTCGGCTCGACGTCGCCCCAGCCGGTGTCGAGTTTGTCCTGGCGCGCCTGGTCGACGCTGTCGTAGTCGGCCGACATCAGGGTGGACAGCGCGATCTCGTTGAGCCATTCCGGTTCCAGCGCGATCGCCGGATCGAGCAGCACCAGCTTGCGCACCAGTTCCGGATGCCGGTGCGCCAGGTGCAGCGCGCACGCCCCGCCGAAGGAATGCGCCACCACCACGACCGGGCCGTCCGCTTCGGCGGTGACCAACGCGACCAGGTCGTCGACGATGGTCTCGAAGTTCCACGGTGGCAGCGAGGTGGAGCGACCGTGCCCGCGCAGATCCGGTGCGAGCACCCTGACGTCGGGCAGATGCCGGGTCGCCAGGTCTTCCCAGCGTTTGCCGTGACCGGTGACGCCGTGCAGGGCGAGCACCACCGGTCCCGTCGCCGGACCGAACCGGTGGACATTCAGAACAGACACCGGTCCATTCTGACCTGCGCCGCGATCGGCCGCAGCGCCGGTCGGGCGGAGGCGTGTACCGGCGTGTCGGTCGTGTCTGTTGCAATAGCCCGCGTGGTGCGATCGGATGGCGCGGTGCGACTGGTTCGCCGGAATGTGGTGGCGCCCCGGCCGCGAGACTGGGGGGCCGACGTTCGCGCGCTGCTGGACGCCGCGGCCGCGGACGGTCCCGCCCGTCCCGGGTGGCGGCCATGGCAGGTGCTCGGCGGGCCGGGCGCGGGGAAGACCGCCCTGCTGGTCGATATCGCCGCCGGGCGTATCGCGGCCGGAGCCGATCCGGAATCGGTGCTGGTACTGACCCATTCGAAACAGGCAGCGGGCGCCGTGCGCGATGCCATCACGACGCGGCTGAGCGGCCCGGAACCAGGCGCGGAGGGTGGTGTGCCCGGCGCCACACGAGAGCCGTTGGTGCGCACCCTGCACTCGTACGCCTTCTCCGTGCTGCGCAGGCACGCGATGGCACACGGCAACCCGCCGCCGCGTCTGCTGACCGGAGCCGAACAGGACGCCGTCGTGCGCGAGATGCTGCGCGGTGATCTGGCCGACATGGCCGAGGGCGCGCGCGGACTGTGGCCGGAGCGGCTGCGGCCCGCGCTCGCGCTCGGCGGGTTCGCCGAGCAGTTGCGCGATCTCATGCTCCGGGCCACCGAGCGCGGCATCGGCCCCGAGGACCTGGTGCGGCTCGGCCGCGAACACGCCAAGCCCGAGTGGGTGGCGGCCGGCCGGTTCGCCCTCCGCTACGAGCAGACCATGCTGTTGCGCTGGTCGGTCGGCATCGAGGCGCCGGAGGCCACCGCGCCGGCGCTGGACGCCGCCGAACTGGTCGGCGCGGCGCTGGACGCGCTGGCCGCCGACCCGAATCTGCTTGCCGCCGAGCGCGCCAGGATCAGGTACCTGCTGGTCGACGACGCGCAGCACCTCGACCCGCAGGCGGCGATCCTGGTGAAGGCGATCGGGCACAGCGCGCGAACCACGGTGATCGCGGGCGACCCCGATCAAGCCGTCTTCACCTTCCGCGGCGCCGACGCGCGATTCGTCGCCGAACTCGATGTGCCGCCGCAGCGGCGGATCGTGTTGCGCGACAACCACCGGTTCGGCGGTCAGGTGGAGCTGGCGGTGGCGCGGATCGCGGCACGTCTGCCGGGCAGTGCGCCGCAGCGCATCCCCGTGCCGGAGGACACCGGGCCGAGGGAGGACGGCACCGAGGTGCGGGTGCGCGTGCTGGCCACGCCCGCGAAGGAGGCCGCGCTCATCGCCGACCACCTGCGCCGCGCGCATCTCACCGGTGGGGTGCCGTGGTCGCGGATGGCGGTGATCGTCCGCTCGGTGCCGCTGTCGCTGGCGCCGCTGCGCCGTGCCCTGCTCGCCGCGGGCGTGCCGGTGCGGCAGCCCGCGCTGGACACACCGCTGGCGCGCAGGCGCGGCGCGACCTGGATGCTGCTGTCGCTGCGCGCCATTCTGGCGGGGGAGGCGGCGGAGCGCGGCGCGGAACCGGCGTTCGAGCCGGAGGACGCCCTCGACCTGCTGTCCGGACCGCTCGGCGGCGCCGACCAGATCGCCTTGCGCCGGTTGCGTCGCGGCATCCGTCGCGCGGTGCTGGAATCGGTGCGCGCCGACACGAAGACACCGGACCCGGGCGACGATTCGCCGCCAGGCCGTGCCGCCGACATCGACCGCCCCTCCGCGCTGATGTTGCGCGACCTGCTGATCGGAACCGGCGATCCGGCGATCCTGAACCGTCTCACCGAGGTCGAGGCCGCGCCGCTGCGCCGGGTGCTGGACACGCTGCGCCGGGCCCGCACAGCGCGCGGGCGCGGTGCGGGCCTGGAGGACGTGCTGTGGGCGCTGTGGACTGGTTCCCGGTTGGAGCGGCGCTGGGTGGCGCAGTCGGAGCGCGGCGGCGCGGTGGGCATGCAGGCCGATCGCGATCTGGACGCCGCCGTGGCGTTGTTCGACGCGGCCGCCGCCTATGTCGACCGGCTGCCGCGCGCGAGCATCGAAGGGTTCGTCGAATACCTGACGCAACAGGAGATCCCGCAGGACGCGGCGCCGCGCACGCTGGCGGGTGAAGCGGTGGCGCTGCTGAGCGCGCACGCTGCCGCGGGGCGGGAATGGGATGTGGTCGCCGTCGCCGCCGTCCAAGAGGGGATCTGGCCGAATCCGCGCGCCCGCGGCACCCTGCTGCACACCGAGGATCTGGTCGATCTCACCGCCGGGGTGTCCGATGCGGGGGAGCGGGTGAGCCGTGCGGCGCCGATCCTCGCCGAGGAGCGCAGGCTGCTGCTCGTCGCGTGCAGCCGGGCCAGGCGGTCGCTGCTGGTCACCGCCGTGGAATCGGTGGCGGGCGAGCGCGATCTGGTGCCGTCGCGCTTTCTCGCCGAACTACTCGGGCACGACGAGGACGGCGAGCCCGGTGCGCTCCCGGTGATCGATCCCGGCCGCGCCCTGGTGATGCACGCGCTGGTCGCCGAATTGCGCGGCGTGGTCTGCGATCCCGAGGCCGACCAGGAGCGCAGGCGCCGCGCCGCGCACCAGCTGGCGCGACTGGCGGACGCTGGCGTGCGTGGCGCCCATCCCGACGACTGGTACGGCACCGCCGAACTCAGCTCGCGGCGACCGCTGTGGACCGAAGACGACGGCGCGGTGGCGCTGTCGCCCTCCACCGTCGAGCTGCTGCGCACCTGTCCGCTGCGCTGGGCGCTGGAACGCAACGGCGGCACCGACGGCGACAACCCGCACGCCGTCAAGGGCAATCTGGTGCACACGCTCGTGCAGGCGCTGGCGGGCAAAGTGCCAGAGGACCAAGTGCGCGCCGCGCTGGAACGCGCTTGGCAGGCGGTGGATCCCGGCACCGGCTGGCATTCCCGCCAGGAGTTGCGCCGCACCGAGGCGATGCTGGAGACCTTCTCGGCCTGGGTGCGCAACACCCGCGGTGAACTCACCCAGGCCGGCGTGGAGGTGCCGGTGGACTGCGTGCTGCCCGCGCGCACGGAAGACGAACGCGACGTGCGGATCCGGGGCCGCGTCGATCGGCTGGAGCGCGACGCGCAAGGCCGCTTCGTCATCGTGGACGTGAAGACCGGCAAGACCCCGGTCAGCAAGCAGGCCGCCGTCGAGCACGCGCAGCTGGCGACCTACCAGGTGGCGGCCGCCGCGGGAGCGCTCGACGCATCGGCGGAATCCGGTTCCGGCGATTCCGAAACCGGCGAACCCGGCGGGGCGCGGCTGGTCTACGTCGCGAAACCCAGCAAGACTGAGGGCGCCACCCAGCGCATGCAGCCTCCGCTGGACGCCGAAGCGCTCGAGCACTGGCGCGACACGATCCACCAGGCCGCGTCGTCCACGCAGGGCCCCAGTTATCTCGCCATGCGCAACGACGGCTGCCGCCACTGCGCGGTGGCGGGCAGCTGCCCCGTGCAGGACAGCGGGAGGCAGGTGACCGACGAGTGAGCGCGCTCGCGGTCCCGCCGCCGGCCGCCGGGGCGCCGCTGTGACGGGCCGGGTGACGCCGCACCAGCTGGCGCAGGCGCTCGGCCTGCCGCCGCCGACCGACGAACAGGCCGCCGTGATCGCGGCGCCGCCCGGCCCCACCCTCGTGGTCGCGGGCGCCGGCGCGGGCAAGACCGAGACGATGGCCGCCCGGGTGGTGTGGATGATCGCGAACGGGCTGGTGCTGCCGGATGAAGTGCTCGGGCTGACCTTCACACGCAAGGCCGCCCAGCAGTTGACCGTCAGGATCCGGACCAGATTGGCCCGGCTCGCCGGAGCGCCGCTGCTGCGCGAGCTGGATCCGAGCGGCCGCCTGCGCGCCCAGCTGACCGGCGCGGAGCCGGAGATCAGCACCTACCACTCGTACGCGGGCAGGTTGCTCACCGAACACGGCCTGCTGCTCCCAGTGGAACCATCGGCGACGCTGCTGACCGTGACCCAACTCTGGCAGCTCGCCCACCAGGTGGTTCGCGCCTGGGACGGCGACCTGGAGACCGATCGCACCCCGGTGTCGGTCACCGAGGCGGTGCTCGCGCTGTCCGGGCAACTGGCCGAGCACCTGGTCGAGCCGGAGGAACTGGCCGAGGCGCACACCGAACTGGCGAAACTGGTGCACACACTGCCCCCTGGCCCGCGCCAGCGGGGCGGGCCGAGCCAGACGCTGCTCAACATCGTCCAGGTGCAGCGGGAACGTGTGGCGCTGCTACCGCTGGTGCAGCAGCTGTCCGAGGCCTTGCGCCGACGGGGCGCGCTGGACTTCGGCGCGCAGATGTCCCTCGCCGCACGGCTGGCCGCCGAGCATCCCGAGGTCGCTGCGGCCGAACGCGCCCGCTTCCGCTTGGTCCTGCTCGACGAGTACCAGGACACCGGCCACGCCCAACGGGTCCTGCTCTCCGCGTTGTTCGGGGGCGCGCCGGGGGACGTTCGTCCGGGAACGGACGATTCTCGCGGCGAGGACGACGATCGGCCACACGCGGACGTGCGCAGCGATTCGCAGTGGGTGACTCGGGCCGATGGACCGGGGAGCGTCGGCGAGTCGCTCACGAGTGGCGCGGCGAATCCGAATGCGCCGGGTAGTCCGTCCTCCCGAACGGGCGGGTCTGGCGACTCGGCGGACGGCGCAGGACCAGGCGAGTCGAATCCCGCTGTGCGCGATCCGCAGTCGTCCCACGCGGAGGAATATCGGCTGGATGTGCGCCCGTCGGGCGCGCCGCATGACGCCGTCCGAGACGGCGATGGTCCGAGCGCGGATACGCCCACGGTGCAGCCGGATCCGTCCATCCCGCAACGACCGTCGTCGGCGGCCGGTGTGCCGGATCCGGTCGCCGATCGGCCCTCGTCGTCGGCGGCTGCGCTGGATGGGATCGTCGACCAGGCCGCTCCAGCTCGTCGCGCACCGCACTCCGCGGCCGGTTCGGACCGACTGTCGCAAAGTGGGCCGCTGTCGGCGGCCGAGGACTCCGCGCGGAGCGCACCGCAGCGTGTCGGCGTGGACGACACGGAAGGGCAAGCGCGGTTCGCCGGCGCACACGACCCGCACGCCGTGGCGAGGCGAGCCGACCAGCACTCGCACGAAACACAACGCCTCGCGGTGACCGCCGTCGGCGACCCGATGCAGTCCATCTACGGCTGGCGCGGCGCTTCGGCGGCGAACCTGCCCCGGTTCGCCACCGATTTCCCCAGTGCGCCCGGCGTGCCCGCCCCCACCTTGTCGTTGCTGACCAGCTGGCGCAATCCGCCGGAAGCGCTGGCATTGGCGAATCTGGTCGCGGAACCGTTGCGGCGCAAAGCAACCGAAGGCGGCGGGGTAACGGTAGACGCCCTCCGGGCCAAGCCGGGCGCGGGTCCCGGGGTCGTGGCGCTGGCGCTGACCGGCACCGTCGCCGATGAGCGTGAGTGGGTGGCCGAGCGAATCGCCGCGGAGTGGGCCGCCCGGCGTGCGGCGGGGCAGCAGCCGCCCACCTCCGCCGTCCTGGTGCGCCGCAATGCCGACGCCGCCCCGCTCGCCGAAGCGTTACGCGCGCAGGGTCTTCCGGTGGAGATCGTCGGGCTCGGCGGTTTGCTCGCCACGCCGGAGGTCGCCGACGTCGTCGCCACCCTGCGCTTGATCGCCGAACCCGGTTCGGGCAGCGCCGCCATGCGCGTGCTGACCGGCGCGCGCTGGCGCATCGGGGTCGCCGACATCGCCGCGCTCGCCCGCCGCGCCAGGGACCTGTCCATCCGGCGTCCCGGGTCGGAGAGCCCGGCCGAGATCGGCGACGGGGCCGCGCTGGACGAGGCGCTGCGCGAAGTGGCCCCGGAACCCGCCGAGCAGGCCGGGCTGGCCGACGCGATCGCGGACCCCGGCCCGCCCGAGCGGTATTCGCCTTCCGGGTTCGCCCGCATCGAGGCGCTGGGACGGGAGCTGGCCGCGTTGCGCGAACGCAGCGGTCAGCCGCTGGCGGAGTTGGTCGCCGATGTGGAGCGCACCATCGGCGTCGGTGTCGAGACCCAGACCCGTCGAGCCATGGCGGGCACGGGCGCCGGACGCGAGCATCTGGACGCGTTCGCCGAGGTGGTGGCCGGGTACGCCGCGGAAACCGGCGCCTCGCTCGGCGGGCTGCTCGCGTTCCTTTCCGCCGCGGAGGAGGTCGAGAACGGGCTCGAGCCCGGGGAGGTGGAGGTCGCCAAGGACCGGGTGCAGGTGCTGACCGTGCACGCGGCCAAGGGCCTGGAATGGGAGATCGTCGCGGTGCCGAACGTGGTGGACGGCGTGTTCCCGTCCAAGGTCGGCTCCGGCACGTGGCTCGGCGCGCTCGCCGAGCTGCCCACGTCGCTGCGCGGTGACCGGCAGCAGGACGACGCGGCCGAAGGCGTGCCGGTGCTCGAACTCACCGACCTGTACGACCGCGCCGACCTCGATCGCGCGATCAAGGCGCACAAAGAGGCGCTGGAGCGCCGCCGCATCGATGAGGAACGCCGCCTGTTCTACGTCGCGCTCACCAGAACCGAACGGGTCCTGCTCGTTTCGGCCCACTACTGGGCCGAGACCGGCAGCACGCCGAAGGGCCCGTCGGATTTCCTGCTCGAATTGAAAGCCGCGCACGAGGACCCCGCCAGCCCCGCTCACGACGTCCTGACGATCGACCGCTGGGACGACCCGCCCGCCGCCGACGCCGTCAACCCGTTCACCGACAACCCGGCGACCGCCGAGTGGCCGCGCGACCCCCTCGGCCCCCGCCGCGACCCCATCGAACAGGGCGCCGCCCTCGTCCGCGCGGCCTTGGCCGACTTGCGCGCCCGTCCCGCCGAGAGCGGGAGGCCGCCCAGGGCTGCTGCTCGGAACCAAACTGCCGGGTCCGTCCGCGCCGAAATGCCGCCCGGCGACAGTCCGGGGTTCGCGGACGAACCGGGTCACCACCCGTCCGCCGCCGAGCCGGGTTCGGTGGACGAGTCGGGTCATCACACGCCCGTCGGTGGGTCGGGTTCTGCGGCCGGACCGGCCGACGGAGCCTTCGAACAGCTCGAGTTCCCGGACGAATCGGCCTATTACCCACCCGGCATGCCGGGTTCGGAGGGCGGGTCAGGCAACTACCCGCCCGAGGATGCGCCGGGTTCGGTGGGCGAGCCGAGTCACGAGCTACCTCTCGGTGGCTCGGGTTTCGCGGATGGATCAATCCACCACCGACCCGGCGACGGGCCGGGCTCTGTGCATGGTGAAATCTCCAACGCGTCCCGCGATGAGTCGGATTCGGCGGAGGAATCGGCTTATCACCCACCCGGCAGGCCGGATTCAGTGGATGGGTCGGGTTACTACCCGCCCGCCGACGAGCCGAGTTTCGCGGACGACTCGACCTACTATCCTCCCGACGACGAGTACCCACCCGACGATTTCGCGGACGAGTTCGAGTTCACGTCGATCGAATACGCCGATCCCTACGCCGATATCGAGCCCTATTTCGGTACGGCGCCGGACCCGGTGGACGAGTATCTGTCCGCCGATGAACCGGCATTCGCGGCGACCGGCTTCGCTCCGCCGCCGCCCGAGGACCTGTACCGGCCGGAGCACGCGCACCCCGCGTCCGACCCCGACGATCCCGAAGGCTGGGCCGCCGACGTCGACGCCCTGCTCGCCGAACACCACGCGGCCGCGGTCACCGACGAAGTGGTCGAACTACCCGGACAGATAGCGGCGACCGCCCTGGTGGAGCTGCGCGCCGATCCGGCGAAACTCGCCGCGCGCCTGCGCCGTCCGCTGCCGTACCCGCCGAATCCGCTGGCCCGCCGTGGTACCGCGTTCCACGCCTGGGTGCAACGCTGGTTCGGCTCCACCCGCCTGCTCGGTCTGGACGAACTGCCCGGCGCGGCCGACGGCGGCGCGGCCGACGCGAGCCTGGACGCCGAGCTGAGCGCGATGCAGGAGGCGTTCCTGAACTCGCGCTGGGCCGATCGCAGCCCGATCGAGGTCGAGATTCCGTTCGAGACGTCGATCGCGGGCACCGTGATCCGCGGCCGGATGGACGCGGTGTTCGCCGAACCCGGCGGGCGCTGGATCGTGGTCGACTGGAAGACCGGCGCGGAACCGAGTGCCGCAGAAGAGCCCGCGGTCGCCATGCAGCTGGCCGTGTACCGCCTGGCGTGGGCGCGCTTGATGGCCGCCCGCGAGGGACGGCCCGAGCACGAGATGCTTCCCCGCATCGGGGCCGCGTTCCACTATGTGCGCACCGGCCGCACCATCGCGCCCGCGAACCTGGCGGGTCCGGACGAACTGGCGGAGCTGATCAGGAACGCCGCGCCCGCCGGCTCACCGCCAGCGCCTGCGTGACGAGCGGGATCTGCAGCGGAAGCCGCACCACCGACCCGGCCTTCAGCAGCCGCGGCGCCTTCTCGCTGGCCAGCATGTCCGCGGTGAACTGCACGTTGGCCGGGAACACCGCGATGAACAGCAGCGCCGCCAGCCGTCCGCCCAGGCTGCGGGTGCGTGGGACCGCGAGGGCGGCCGCGACGCCGATCTCGGCCACGCCGGAGGCGTAGGTGTAGTCGCGGGCGCGTCCGGGCAGCGAGCGCGGCACGATCGAGTCGAAGGGCTTCGGCCGGACGAAATGCAGGACCCCGGTGCCGAAGAGGAGGGCGGCCAGAGCCAGCGCGGGCCGCCGCCCACCATCGGACACGGACGTCAGCGTGTTTTCTGCCATGCAGGCACCCTTACATCTACGCCGCCTCCCGTCGACCCGGGTCGCTCTGATACGACCCCGGACATCCACACGTCGACCGCCGCACCCGGCCGGACACCTACCCCGAGCCCAGCGACCAGGCGTGTTCCGCTCGCCACCTCACCCTGACCCCATGTTGCGAGCGAAGTAGCGAGCATGCGCTGTTCGCGGCCCAGCTGCGGCTGGATCGGCTGGGCGTTGTGCGGCGTCGTGGTGCCGTGCCGGTCGGTTCGGAGGTCGGTCGCAGGGGGCGTGTGTTGGGTCGTCAGTTCGAATGCGCGGAGGTGCTCAGCTCGCTTCGGCCTCGTGTCGCTAGCGAAGTGATAGCGAGCATGCGCTGTTCGCGGCCCGGTCGCGGTTCGATCGGCTGGGCGTTGTGCGGCGTCGTGGCGTCGGCCGACTCGACCTTCGTCGCCGTGCGGCGCGCGCTGGATCATGCGTTGAAATGCCAAAGCGCCCAGCCGACCTCGACCACGTCTTTCGAGCGAAGCGAGACCGAGCATCCGCCGTTCGCGGCCCGGCTCGTGTCGGAGTGGCCGCCGCGCAAGCGACGAAGGAGCAAGCGGCGGCCGCTCCGACACGAGCCATAAAGGGGCCGCGAACACGCCGCGACGAAGTCGCGGCAAATCAAACCCAGTAGGCTCCCCGGTGTGCCGGAGGGACAAGGATTACCGGGTATGACCGACGCGACGACGGGTGTGTCCGGTGTTCGGTGACCGAGCGCGCGGCCTCGGCTTGGCCAGCCGCCCCCATTTCGCCCTGGTCGGCGTGCTGCGCATCCCGGAAGTGCAGACCAGTCCGTGGATCTCGCTGACCAGAAGGGTGCTGTTCGCGACGGCGCTGCTGTTCCTGGCCGCGGTGGTGGTGTATCTGGGGCGCGAGGGCTACCACGACAACTCGGGTAACGAGCTGTCGTTCCTGGACGCGTTCTACTACGCGACGGTGTCGCTGTCGACCACCGGATACGGCGACATCCACCCGGTGACGCCGGAGGCGCGGCTGGCGAACATCGTCATCATCACCCCGCTGCGCATCCTGTTCCTGATCGTCCTGGTCGGCACGACGCTGGGTGTGCTGACCGAACGTTCCCGGCAGGCTTTCAAGATTCAGCGATGGAGGCACACCGTGCGCAATCACACCGTGGTCGTCGGTTACGGCACGAAGGGGCGGACCGCGATCGACGCCATGCTCGGCGACGGAGTGCAGCCCGCCGACATCGTCGTGGTCGACACCGATGTGGTCGCCCTGGAGGCGGCCGCGAACGCCGGGCTGGTCACGGTGCACGGCTCGGCCACCCAATCCGACGTGTTGCGGCTGGCGGGCGTGCAGAACGCGGAGTCGGTGGTCGTCGCCACCAATCGGGACGACACCGCCGTGCTGGTCACCCTGACCGCCAGGGAGTTGAACAAGACCGCCAAGATCGTGGTTTCGATCCGGGAGGCGGAGAACACCCACCTGGTCCGGCAGTCCGGCGCCAACTCCGTGGTGGTGTCCTCGGAGACAGCGGGCCGGTTGCTCGGCATCGCGACCACCACGCCCACGGTCGTGGAGATGATGGAAGACCTGCTCACCCCGGAGGAGGGCTTCGCCGTCGCCGAACGCGAGGTGGAGGCGTCCGAGATCGGCGGCTCGCCGCGGCATCTCAGCGATATCGTCCTGGGCGTGGTGCGCGGCGGGGTGCTCTACCGGGTGGGCGAGCCGGAAGTCGACGCGGTCGACGCGGGCGACAAGCTGTTGTACATCCGTCGAGCGGGCAAGTGACCCGGCGCGAACCAGGTCGTTGCTCGGGGCGCGATAGTCTCGAACCGTGCCGGCCTTTCAGCTCAACAGTGTTCCGTTGCTCTCCCGTTCCGTCATCGATCGGGCCGAGCACATCCGCGGTGATGCCCAGGCTCTGAAGGAGGGCTGGGCCGAAGCGAAACTTCTGCGGGTCAACCGCCGCGGACAGGTGCGCTTCGACGAGGGCGCCTTGATCCTGGAGGCGGCCGTGGAGTTCTCCGCCGAGCCGAGCCCTGCCGCGGTGTTCCTCGGTGTGGAGGACGGCGTCCATCTCTGGGCGGTGCGCGATCCGGAGCTGGAGGGAGCGCTGACCGATCTGCGCGCACTGGCGGGCGGCGCCGTCGACGACCGCACCGCCGGGTTGCTCTCCACCGCGATCGCGCTGCTGAACTGGCACGACAAGGCCGGGTTCCACGGTGCGGACGGCGCCGCCACCACGTCGGCGAAGGCAGGCTGGTCGCGCATCACCGAGAGCGGTTACGAGGAGTTCCCGCGCATCGATCCGGCGGTGATCTGCCTGATCCACGACGGTGGTGAGCAGGTGTTGCTCGCCCGCCAGAGCAGCTGGCCGAAGTCGCTGTTCTCGCTGCTGGCCGGGTTCGTCGAGGCCGGGGAGTCGCTGGAGCGCTGCGTGGAGCGCGAGATGCGCGAGGAAGTGGGCCTCGACGTGCGCGAGATCACCTACCTGGGCAGCCAGCCGTGGCCGTTCCCGCGCTCGCTGATGCTCGGTTTCGCCGCGGTCGCCGATCCAGGGCAGCCGCTGACCTTCACCGACGGTGAGATCGCCGAGGCCGCCTGGTTCACCCGCGCGCAGGTGCGCGAGGCGTTGGCGGTGGGCGACTGGTCGAACCGGGACGGCGGATCCCGGTTGCTGCTGCCCGGCTCGATCTCGATCGCGCGCACGATCATCGAATCCTGGGCCGCGATCGACTGACGCGCGGGCCGATCCGACCCGCGCGCGGCGGCCGATCAGGACAATCCGGCGAGGACCTGCTTGACCGCCGCCAGCGACGGGTTCGTCGCGGTGGAGCCATCCGCGAACTTGACGGTGGGCACGACGTGGTTGCCCCCGTTCACGCTGCCGACGAACTCGGCCGACGCGGGATCTTGCTCGATGTCGATCTCGACGTAGCTGATGCCTGCCTCGTCCAGCTGCTTCTTGAGCCTGCGGCAGTAGCCGCACCAGGTGGTCGAGTACATCGTCAGGGTGGGATTCGCGTCAGTCACGGACACTGCAACGCCGGAGGCCCGCTCACTGTTCCAACTTGAACCACTCGCGCCTTGCGCGCCATTTAGTATGCGCGCATACTAAATGCATGACGATCATCGCCACCGCGCATGCCATCTCCAGTGCGCCGCCGACCGCCTTCTTCGCCCGCTGGGCCGACGTGGCCACCTGGCCGGAGTGGAACACCGACACCGAGTGGGTGCGCTTGGACGGACCGTTCGCCGAGGGCGCCACCGGAACGTTGCGGCCGAAGGGCGGCCCGAAGGTCCGGTTCGTGATCGCCCGCCTGACCGACCGCGAATTCGTGGATGTCTCCCGGCTGTTCGGCGCGCGACTCACCTTCGCTCACGAGGTCTCCGTCGCGGACGGCCGCACCACGGTCACCGTGACCGTCTCGATCGACGGGCCGCTGCGGGTGTTGTGGACGAAGATTCTGGGCGCCGACCTGGCGAAATCCGTGCAGCCCGACCTGGACACACTGGTGGCCGTCGCCGAGGGGGTCGCGGCATGAGCGCGACCGGATCGAGCGCGAAGTACTGGCTGGCCGTGGTGTCGAGGGAGCATGTCCGGCGCGGCGTGCGGCTGGGCATCGCGCAGGCCAACCACGGCAAGCGCGCGGCGGTGGAACGCATGCGGCCCGGCGACGGATTGGTGTACTACTCGCCGCGCGAAGGCATGCGAGCCGGTGCGCCGGTGCGCTCGTTCACCGCGATCGGCACCATCGACGACCGTCCGGCCTGGCAGGCCGACCCGCAGGACGGCGGCTGCTTCCGGCCGTGGCGCCGGTCGGTCAGCTACCGAGCGGAAGCGCGGGAGACACCGATCGATCCGCTGCGTGCCGAACTCGACCTCACCAGCGTGCCGAACTGGGGCATGATCCTGCGCCGTGGCCTGATAGAACTCAGCCCGCACGATTACGCGTTGATCGCGCGAAAGATGACCGACGAGTGAGGGAGGCCGATGCGCGAGGCGCAAGACGGGAGGCTGCGTTCCCGATTTCGCACGGCTGAGGAAAGTCCTGGGCTGTTGCTGTGGCAGGTGACCAATCGCTGGCAGGCGGCGCAGCGGGCGGCGCTCGCCCCGTTCGACCTGACCCACGTCCAATTCGTGCTGCTGGCTTCGCTCACCTATTTGGCTACCGGCCGCGAAGATCCGGTGCGGCAGCGTGACCTGGCCGAATACGCCGCCACCGACCCGATGATGACCTCCCAGGTGTTGCGCGCGCTGGCGCAGAAGGGCCTGATCGAACGCCGCGACCACCCGAGCGATCGCCGGGCCAAGGCGCTGGTCGCCACCGAAGCGGGCGTGGCGCTGGTGAACCGGGCCATCGTCGCGGTGGAGGCGTGCGACGCGGAGTTCTTCGCGCCGCTGGGCGCCGAGGACGGCGCTTTCGCCCGATCCCTGCGGCAGTTGCGCGACCGCTGAACGCCGCGCACGCCCACATGGCGACCGGCCGCTTGTCGGTGGGCGCTGTCATGATGGACCGCGTGCCCGCTCTCGACCTCGCCGACCTCGATCCCGAGCAGGCCGCCGCCGTGCGGGCGCCGCGCGGCCCGGTGTGCGTGCTCGCGGGCGCGGGCACCGGCAAGACCAGGACCATCACCTATCGCATCGCGCATCTGATCGCGCAGGGGCATGTGAAGGCCGATCAGGTGCTCGCGGTGACGTTCACCGCGCGCGCCGCGGGCGAACTGCGCACCCGGTTGCGCGCGCTCGGTCTCGGCGGCGAAGCGACCCAGGTGCAGGCGCGGACGTTCCACGCGGCGGCGCTGCGGCAGCTGAAGTACTTCTGGCCGCAGATCGTCGGCGACGTGCCGTGGCGGCTGATCGATGCCAAGTTCCCGATCGTCGCGCAGGCCGCGCACCGGGCCGGGCTGTCCACGGCCACCGACAGCGTGCGCGACCTGCTGAGCGAAATCGAGTGGGCGAAGGCTTCGCTCATCGCGCCGGAGGACTACACGGCGGCGGTCGCGAAGCAGCGGCGCGAGACGCCCTACGACGCATTGCGGGTCGCGGACGTCTACGCGGGCTACGAGAAGCTCAAGGCGACACCGGACGGGCTGCTGCTGGATTTCGACGACCTGCTGTTGCACACGGCCGCCGCGCTGGAGGACTATCCGGCGGTGGCCGACGAATTCCGCGGCCGCTACCGCAGCTTCGTGGTGGACGAATACCAGGACGTCACCCCGCTGCAACAGCGCGTGCTCGACGCGTGGCTCGGCGACCGCGACGACCTGACCGTCGTCGGCGACGCCAACCAGACCATCTATTCGTTCACCGGAGCCACGCCGAGCTATCTGCTGGACTTCTCCCGGCGCTTCCCCGACGCCACCGTGGTTCGGTTGGAACGTGACTATCGCTCGACTCCGCAGGTGGTGTCGCTGGCCAATCGGGTGATCGGGGCGGCTCGCGGGCGTATCGCGGGCACCAGGCTGCAACTGATCGGCCAACGCGCCGACGGACCCGAGCCCACGTTCGCCGAATACGACGACATGCCCGCCGAGGCGGCGGCGGTGGCCGAGGCGATCGGCCGGCTGATCGCGGCGGGCACACCGGCCGCGGAGATCGCCGTGCTCTATCGGATCAACGCCCACTCGGAGAGCTACGAGCAGGCGCTCACCGAGCGCGGCATCCCGTACCAGGTGCGCGGCGGCGAGGGTTTCTTCGCGCGCGCGGAGGTCAGGCAGGCCGTGCAGGCGCTGCGGCAGGTCGCCGCCCGCGAAGACCTGCCCGACCAGGCACGCAGCGGCAGCTCCCTGGTCGCGCTGGTCCGCGCGGCGCTCGCCCCGCTCGGCCTGACCACCACCGAGCCAGCAGGCGCCCAGGCGCGCGAACGCTGGACCTCGCTGGTCGCGTTGGTGCGCCTGACCGAGGAACTGGTCGGCCACGACGAGCGGCTCGACCTCACCGGACTGCTGCGCGAACTCGCCGCCCGCGCCGAAGCCAGGCACCCACCCACGGTGCAAGGGGTCACCCTGGCGTCCCTGCACGCCGCCAAGGGCTTGGAGTGGGACGCGGTATTCCTCGTCGGCCTGTCCGACGGCACCATGCCGATCGCGCACGTTCTCGCCGACGACGGTTCGGTCGCCGACGAAGCGGCGCTGGAGGAGGAGCGGCGGCTGCTCTATGTCGGCGTCACCAGGGCACGCGAACATCTGCGGTTGTCCTGGGCGCTGGCCAGGAACGAAGGCGGCAGGCGCACCAGGCGGCGTTCGCGATTCCTCAACGGCCTGGTTCCGGACGATTCGCCCGCGTCGCGCATCGCGGCGCCGCCGTCGGCCCCGAACGGTATTCGCCCGACCTGCCGGGTGTGCGCGAAACCGCTGATCGGCACCTACGCGACCATGCTCGGCCGGTGCCGGCGCTGCCCGGCCGAACTGGACTCGGAATTGCTTGCCGCACTGCGGGATTGGCGTGCGGAGAAGGCGGAGGCGCTGCGGGTGCGCGAATTCGTCGTGTTCACCGACACCACGCTCACCGCGATCGCCGAACAACTGCCCGCCGACGACGCCGCGCTGGCCGCCATCGCGGGCATCGGCGCCAAGAAGATCGATCAGTTCGGCGCCGAGGTGCTCGCCATCGTCGCGTCCCGGCTTCGATCCACATCACAAAACCGCAGGTAGAAAATAGGTTGTCCCGCTCGGCGATCTTGCCTATGGTGTATTTCACGCACCGGGAGGGCATCTCGGCGCGCACAGTTACCGACACACAACGAGTACAGGAGGGAGGCAGAGCAGTGGACAACATCATGAACTTCGGCGCCAGTGGCGTTGCGGTCTATGCGCCCATGGCGGCCTCCCGGGGGATCCTCGCCTTGCAGGGGATCGGTCTGTCCGGAATCGGTGCGTTCGGCACGTCCGGCACGCAAGTGAATTGCGCTGCCATGCATGCGTCGCTGCGTACCCACATCCAGGACAAGCCCAGCGTGGGCTGGCGCCCGACGGCTGCCGAGGCAGCAGTCGGTGTCTTCGCGGATGAAGCCGGCTTCGAGCCGGCGGCCCCGCGGGCAGCACGCCTCCGCACCGCACACCCAGCGACCGTGAACAGGACTCGACACAGATGTCGACCTAGGTAGGGAACTCCTCCCCGACCTCCTGGCCACGGATCGCACGACAGCGAAACCGTGGCCAGTATTCTCCGGCCCTTCAGCCACCCGGCACCGGTTTCGCCACAACACACGAACCGCTGCAAACGAGCTGAAGGAGAACGACGTGTTCACCGCACAGGGTTGGCCGCAGGCCACTACTGACGTGACATGCCGAACCGTGGCGTCGACTACTCGGACCCAGGAGATCACCAAGGTCCTGCCCTGCCGTGCTGGAGACCCGGACCTCTGGTTCGCCGAGAGCCCGGTCCAGCTGGAGCAGGCCAAGGCGCTGTGCGCGACCTGCCCGATCCGCAAAGGCTGCCTGAGCGCCGCCATGGATCGTCGTGAGCCGTGGGGTGTTTGGGGCGGTGAGATCTTCGACCAGGGCGTCGTGATCGCCCGCAAGCGCCCCCGCGGTCGTCCGCGCAAGGTCGCGGTCCCGGCATGAGCCGGGGAGTGACTTCCCTCCCTCCGGTCGATGTGCTCGATTCGGTCGGTACCGGCACGGGCCGAGCCAACGAACGAGAAAGCAGAACAGCCGCCCACCGCGTACTGGTGGGCGGCTGGTCTGCTGTGTTCGATTTGCAGCGCCTGCGGCGCTGCGTGTTCGCGGCCCCGGGAAGTCTCGCGCCCGAGCGACCGAGACTCGCGACTACGTCGCATGCGCTTCGGTCACTCGGCCGCGAGACGGGCCGCGAACGGTGCTCGTAAGACTCGCACCCGGCGGGGTCGGGAGTGACGTGAATTCTTTCTCAGTTGCGCGGTTCAGCGCAGGGATACCGCTTCGGCCGAGCTGAGGAGTTCAGCTCAGGAGGCCGTTCGTTCCTCGGTGAAGCCGGGCATCCAGGTACGGACCAGTTGCATGAACGGCAGTTCCGCGTCGAGTTGCGCCAAGATGCCGACGGAGCCGCCGAGTACGCGGAAGATCATCACGTATTGCGCCGGAAGTTGCAGTGCCCGTGCGGTTTTCATCTCGGGGCTGGAGATTTCGGACGCTTTGCCCGCCACTCGCTGCATCCACCTGCGGGTGAAGTGGAACGAGTCGGCCTGGATCGGGTCGGTGAACGGCCGCAGGTAGTCGGCGATCTCCTGGTGGGTGACCACTCGGCCGGGGATCACCCAGCCGTGGTCGTAGAGCAGTTCGGTGAGTTCGGCGAAGCGCTCCTCGACCGCGAGGGCCAGCATTCGGCCCAGCACCGGGGGAAAACCGTCCGGCATCGGCGCGCAGGCGCCGAAATCGATCACCGCGAGCTTGCCGTCGGGCAGCATCATGAAATTGCCCGGGTGCGGGTCGGCGTGCAGGAGTCCGACGACCTCGGGCGAGGAGAAGTGGAACCGCCCCATCAGCCCCGCGACGCGGTTGCGCAGCGCGCGGGTGCCCTCCGGATCCTCGGCGCCCTGCTTGATGATCGTGGAGACGGGGACACCGTCGAGCCATTCGGTGACGATCACCTTCGGCGCGCTCGCCACCACCTTCGGCACGACGATCTCACCGTGCCCCTCGAAGCCCTTGGCGAAAGCGCGCTGGTTGGCCGCTTCGTTGCGGTAGTCCAGCTCTTCTTCGGTGCGTTCGGTGATCTCGGCGAGAATCGGCTTCACATCCGCGCCGGGGATCACCGAAGCGACCAGACCGGACATCCGGTTCAGTGTCTTCAAGTCCGCGCGCAGCGCCTCGTCGGCGCCCGGGTACTGCACCTTCACCGCGACGGTGCGTCCGTCCGACCACACCGCCCGGTGCACCTGCCCGATGCTGGCCGACGCCGCCGGAGTGTCGTCGAACTCACGGAAGCGGGTGCGCCACTGCGTGCCGAGCTGCTGGTCGAGCACGCGGTGAACGGTCGCGGCCGGCATCGGCGGCGCGGCGGCCTGCAACTTGGTGAGCGCCTCGCGATAGTGCTCGCCGAACTCCTCGGGAACCGCGGCCTCCATCACACTGAGCGCCTGCCCGAACTTCATGGCGCCGCCCTTGAGCTCGCCGAGCACCGTGAACAGCTGCTCGGCGGCCTTCTGATTGAGCTGCGCGTTGATCTCGGACCTGTCGCCTCCGGCGAGCTTCTTGCCGAACCCCACAGCCGCCCGCCCGGCTATGCCGAGCGGAATCTTGGCCAACTTGGCGTTGCGGGACGAGCGACGGCGCACGATCTCAGACACGTACCCATCATGGCGGAAGGACCGGCCGGTCGGCCACGGCAATCTTGATCACGCCCAGCTTTTATAGCCGTGTCTAGGGGAAACAGGAACATGTCGATGCCCGGCGCCGGTCACATCCACGCCGGTCGAGGATCTGGGGAATCCAGATCCAGCTCCGATGTCGTGGCCAACGTGGCCGCTGTGCGCTGGAGTGAGCAGTCGATGACCACCTGCGCTCGCCGAATCGAAGTAGGACACTGGCCGTGTCCTACGAGGACACGGCCCTGCCATCCGTGTATCGCGCCGCGGTCAGATCCCGCGTCCCGCCCGGAGCCCTGCGACGTAGGCCGCTACGGTCCTCAGATCTTGTTCGGACAGGCCGTTGAGGTCGACGATGGCGGCAGGGTTCGCGACCTGCCCGATCGGCGCACCGGCCTCTTCGGACTCCAATCCGGCCTCTGCCAGCAGGGGAGCGGGATCGAGGCCGACGGCCAGTGCCATCGCGCGGAGCGTGTCCGCGGTCGTGGTGGCGGGAACTCGCTCGCCGCCCTTGTACTGGGCACCTCCCTCGACCTGCGTCCACAGGCTTGTGCTGATCTGTGCGATCTTCGCCGCACGTTCCATCGACATCGCCTGTTCCTTGCGGGCGCGCCGCAAAGCGGCGCTGACCTCGCCGGGGATCACCGCACTCCGCTGTCTCACCATGCAGTCAGTGTATCACTCTGCATGCATCGAGCCAGGTCAATACATGTATCAGTGCTGTAGGGCAGTGGCAGCCGATGCGGCTCGGTGCGCCAACGGTTCCTCGTGCATATCGAATCGTTGTGCTGCACCGGTTTGACACGCGTAACCTGTTGCCGTTGTATGCAATTGCAAGTTACTTTGCAAGCAAATGGCAGTAGTCCAGCAGTCCCGCCTAGCGCCCAGCGTGGTGGTGTCGCGTGGGCAACGATCTGAAGGAGCAGGTAATGGCAACGCACGTCGGTGCGTCGGGTCCGCGCGACCCGCACTTCTATATCGATCAAAGTTCGAAGCGAGAGCTGTTGCGGCTGCTTCGGGAAGTGCCGGAACTGGCGGCCGACCTGGTCGATACCCGGACGCGCCAGACGCGGTTCGGCGCCGTCGACTTCCGGACGCGATCCGGTGCGAGAGAACAACGTCTTCCGTTCAACGAGGCGGCTGCCCGGGTGGAAGCGCACCTGCATGCCGTACTCGTGTCGTGGGTGCGGTTCGTCTGCGAAGAGCGGGGCTCCAACTATGCCGGAGGCGACACGATGGGCGAGCTCTCCACGTGGCTCGAACGCAATATAAATGCGCTGGCACTCACTGATGGATCGCAAGGGGCGCTCGAGGAGATTCGCAACGCGTTCGAGGCAGCCGCTTTCGTAGTGTGCTGCCTCGACACACGTCGATGCCGAGCTCGAGCAGGCGAGGTGGTAGTCCGGGCGGCGGTAGGGGAGCGGCCGGCGAAGGACGCGATGCCACTTGGTCTGGACCTAAGCTTCGCCAAGACAGCACATTCGGCCGGAACTCCGACGAATACGTCACCTTCTATCATGGGACTTCTGTCGAGTATGCTGCAAACATCAGACAAGGGATAGACCTTGAGCGCGGACGTGGCGACTTGGATTTCGGTCAGGGCTTCTACACCACTACGCGCCTACAGCAGGCGCAGCAGTGGGCGCACCGCCTCTTCGATGCCCCGGTGGTGTTAACGTTCCGAATTCCGGTTAGCGATATACAGAAATTGAACCGCTTGGTCTTCGATAAGCCGGACGAGACCTGGGTTCGGTTTGTCGAAAGGCATCGTAGCGGCCGTGCCTTACATGACTACGACCTGGTAGAGGGGCCTTACATTGCGAATCCTCAACAGTTCAAAATTGGAGCTGTGCCAGTTGCCAAAGGGCAACAGTCCTCGTGGCACTCGCCGGTCACGGTAGAATTACTAATGAAAGGGCTGGTAGATTGAAAGGGAGGCTTGGAGATGCCTGCATTCTCATTCCAGATGGACGAGGCGGCGAGTGCGCTGATCTGGGATATCGTGCGTGAAATGATGGAGAGATTTCAGATAACAGAAGAGGAGGCCATTATAAGGATTAATTCGAGATTTCGCGGTCTGGCACTGACCGAGTATGATATAATTTTCCACGAAGATTCGAAATTCTGGGCCAAAGACATAATGTACGGTCATACCTTTTGGTGGAAGAACGAATCGGAGGCTGAAAGAATCCCGCTCGATAGCTTGCTTGACGATAGTTCAGAACAGTAAAGTTGGCACCGAGGCACACGGTAAACTATAGTCTTTTCGGCGTGGTCGACTCCGGTTAAGATTGATCCCGCCGGGCATAAGAGTCTCCCTCGGAGCGGGGGCGTATGTGGTGTTTTGGCATAGAACCGTCCCGCGTGCTATTAACTACTTCAGATATCGATCGGCCGATGCAGGACGGCGGACCGGGCGTTGGTCACATCACTACCGGGAAAGGGAAAGATTGCTTGTGGATAGCGATCGGCTGGAAAAAGTTCGGCAGAAGTATGCCCCGAGTGTGGGAGTACGACAATCTCATTGGATTTCCGCGTGACCAGTGGATTGAGATGTTGTCCGCCCCGGTCGAATCGTATCCTGACGTAAACTTCCTTCCGGTGGAGATGTCGGTTGTCTACACCGCGCAACTGGACGGTGAAGATTTCGAGTTGTTCGATCAGCTCAACCTTCGAGCAGACGGCAGCTGGGACGAGGTACTGTCCTTGTTGGTGATCGGCGCGGTGCCTGCGGCTCCCGGCTCGATGCTGTTCGGTTTCGATGTGACAGGTGGTCGAGTGGTACTGCTCGGCGTCGAATCCGGCACTCTGGAGTTGGTGAATTCGAGTTTCCGGGCTTTGACCGAGTTTCTCTATCACTACGCATGCTTCATCGACGAAGACACCGGCCCCGTCGGCCGCGCCGCACGAGCAACGACTTTGCAGTCATCTCTGGTGAAAATTGATCCGGGCGCCTTCGCCAGTCGCGAGTCGTGGTGGTCGATAGCCCTGTCGAAGCTCGGAGCGCCGACATTCGGATGAGTTCCATACATCGCCTTCAAGGGTACGCATATTTTTACGACGGAACGCGGATTCGATCAGAGGTGCTGAATTGGTAGACGGACTGTCGGATCGGACCGCTCGTCTGCGCGCGTTCCTTGCACAGCGACCGGACAGTATTCGCGCTGGGGATCTCCCACCAGGAACGAGTTCGAGTGAAGCCGACGAGCTACCTTCCGACCTCGACGTCCTCCTGTCGATCACCGACGGCCCGCGGTGTGGGACCGTTGTTCTATTTTCAAGGGCGGAGATCGCCGATTCGCAATACTATGCCGATATTCTGGACGGCGGACGCGAGCGCTGGCTGAGTATCGGGACTTACGACGGGACCCCTCTGATGCTCGAGCGAAGCTCTGGCGGCATCTACTGGGGCGAGCATGATGATGCTGAATTAGCTCAGATGGCGACGAGTATCCTGGTGTTTTTCAGAGACTACTTGATAGGCCCCGGGTATTCCGCACTTGCAGTACCGGAAAATGACGAGTGGCAGAAGGTTCTCGTGGAGCTCGAGCTGGCGGTGTCGACCGGCCGTGGTAGGCGGGGTTGAGAGGAACCGGATAGAGCGGCGGCGGTCGCTGACCATGCGGCGGTGGTGGAGTGGGTGTCGTTGCCTGCGTATACCACCGACCGACATAGAAACGAGTAAGCCGTGATGCGTATGAGAGCTATATGATTTCGAGCACATTATCTTGACTTGACGTGCCGCGCCCGCTGGCGGGCGATTTCAATACCTGAACGCACGGCCAGTAACATGAGATCCGTACCCGGATGGGCGCAGTTGTTTCACTGATCGAGGGGTGGGCCGTGGCGGATTCCGTTGACGCCTTTGGTTCTGGCGGACTGCACGACGCAGCTGGTGCTCAGCCTGAGCTCCAGCACGAGGGGTCATCGATGGATTCGGCAGCATCGGCCGGCATGAGAGCGGCCTACCTTGTGGACCGTGGGCATGTCGATCTGTCTCAGGTCTGTGCCTCCGATCGTGGCGTTGTGATCGATCATCTCGCCCGCCTCCATGTCAGAAGATCCGCGGTTCAACCCGTCCTGGCGAACCCGCTGTCTGCGCCCAATGGTGACGGGCAGGCGCACACGTTCTAGCGTCCCGCACATCGGGCCGGTTCGGTCCGCTCCGACGAGCGGTTCCGTCCGTGTCTGCGGCGGGAGTGGGACGGGGGCGTTCGATGGTTTGACAGTCCTCTGGTACCGATTCGAAGGGAGCGCAAGATTTTCGATGCCCGTGAACATGCGTTCCAGCTCGGCATCAGGGTTGACGCGGCTCCGCTGACCGAAGTCACCGTCTTCTGGTCGGGAGTGGAGCGTTGTGTGCTCTTCCAAGCCGACCTGCCGGAGCCGCGCCGAAACGAGGCGATCGCGCACGGTGTCGTCCACGTCGAACTCGCCGAGGAGGAGTACGCGGCGGGCGCTCTGCTCGGGATGAACCCACGCCTCCGGGTCGAGGCGATGGTCGATGACATCGTGTCACGCCGGTTGATCCCACTGCCGGACCTGCACGATGCCCTCGCACTCGCCGCTACGGTCCCTGAGGTGGCTGCGGCGCTCGGCGTCTCGCAGTACCTCCTCGCTGAACGCTTGCGCAACATGTCCGAAGACGAAGCCCGGCTCATCAGCACGCCGCTGCTCGACCGGCTGGGCTGGGTGCCCGGACTGGGAGAAAAGCACCATCGAGTGTGCCTGTGGCCTACGCCCGGTTCCGGCGATCTACTGCGCCGAATCAGCGCTCGCTGAACAATCTCCGGCGGCATACCGTCGCCACGCACATGCCCGGTCATCGGCGCATGTCCTCCTACCCGCTCCGTCGAACGCGTTGCCTCCCGCCTTGCCCTTCCCCTTTGCGGTAGTAGGAACGCGATCCGGAGCGCGCTGAGGTTCCTTCCCCGGCTGCCCCTGGCCGGGGAGGGAACCTCCCCTTCCCATTCCCCGGACCGGACGCCTGCGCGCACCGTGGGCTGAACGTCACCGATCCGCCGCTCGACGGCAGGGGCCCTGAGCTGGTTTCGATTCTCCGGCGGAGGTCTGGTGCGGGGCGGAGTGAATCGACTACAGAAAGGCTGAACGACCCATGTCTTGGACAGGTGATCCCGTGTGGCTCGCAGATGTACTCCGAGAGGAAGGACTGCGGGTTGTCGAGTTCTCCGACTGGCGCGAGCGCGGCCACGGCGATTTCGGCGAAATCTGGGGTGTGATCGCCCATCACACGGGCGGGTCACGCACGCCCCCGTCGGAAATCGCTTATGGATTACCGACATTGGAAGGCCCCCTTTCGCAGCTGCATCTGGCCCAGGACGGCACTGTGACAGTGGTGGCCGCAGGTGTCGCTTGGCACGCGGGCCTCGGATCGTGGCCGGGCTTGCCGGAGGACGACGCCAACTATCACACGATCGGCATCGAGGCCGCCAACAACGGCACCGAGGGCTGGTCGACAGCGCAATACGACGCCTATGTGGGTTGTTGCGCGGCGATTCTGCGCAGGCTCGGGCACGGGGCTGATCGCGTAATCGGCCACAAGGAATGGGCCGGGCCCAAACAAGGAAAGTGGGATCCCGGCGCCATGGATATGGATCAATTCCGCGCGGATGTCGCGGTTCGATTGAAAGGCGGTGCGCTGATGGCGCTTTCCGAGCTGGAGCAACGCGAATTGCTCGACAAGTTGCGCAGGGTGCATTTCGAGTTGACCTACGGCTTCCAGTCGAGGGTCGCCGACTCGGAATACCGCGACACCGTGGCGGGATACGTGCTCAATGCCGACGCAGCCGATTACCGCACCGAGCAGCGGTTGAAGGCACTGGAACTCAAGATCGATCGACTGCTGACCGCAGCACAGGAGAAACTCTGATGCGCATCCATGGATTGCCCGAGCCCGCGCTGATCCGCTCGGTGCTGGTCGCGCTCACCGGCGTCCTCGCCTATCTGCTCGGCCACAAGATCGACACCGGATGGATCGAGACGGTGTTGACCATCTATGGCCTGCTGACCCCGGTCGTTGCCGGCGCGCTGATCCGCCCCGTGGTGACACCCGTGGCCCACCAGGACGGGCGTTGACGGTGCCCGTATGGTTCGATCCGGAATTGGTTCAGGCGTCCGGAATGGCGATGGCCTCGGTGATCGGCGCGATCACCGCGTGGCAGGCTCGGGAGGTCAGCAAACTCCGCGCCAGGGTTGAGTCGTTAGAGGCGCAGGCGGTGGACGACAAAAAGCGTTTCCGTGACGCGATCCGACTGATCCGCGCACTCCAGGACCACATCGACGAACTGCGCCTCTTCCTGCGTATCCACGTGCCCGGTCAGGAGCCGCCGGAGGCGCGTTACAAGATACCGCCGTCGCTCGAAGAGGAGATCTGAGGGCATCCGACACACGACCGGGGATGCGAAGCGGACGACGGCTGCTCGGGTCGAGCAGACCCTGATGCGGCGGTGGTCGCTACTTCCGCCCGGGTGCGGATTGATGCTTCGCGCGCCCTTACCGATTGCCACTCCCACGCTGGTTCTGCCACGTTTTGACTCGGATAACGCAACAGGCCATTTCGTGGCGCCAGTATCTGAGAGGAGGTGAAAAATGCTGACCGTTATCGCAGACATTGTCAAGTTGATCAGTGACCTGATCCCGCTATTGCTGCCATTGTTCGGACTGTGAGACGCGCAGTGCCGAAACAGGGCAGGTACGCCGATGCGCCGCAAATAATCGAGTGGCCATCACCGTCGTTTCGGCTGTGCTTGCGGCCCCTCGCCGCAACCGGCCACCGTCGACTCGAATCGCGACCTCGATCGAGTTCTGCGCACCACGGAGCGGGGG
This sequence comes from Nocardia beijingensis NBRC 16342, assembly GCF_001612785.1. Taxonomy (GTDB): domain Bacteria; phylum Actinomycetota; class Actinomycetes; order Mycobacteriales; family Mycobacteriaceae; genus Nocardia; species Nocardia beijingensis. The sequence continues at coordinate 453,958 of NZ_BDBC01000010.1, read as the reverse complement.
CCGGGCCACCGCGTCATCGCATCCCGGATCGCCGCCGTCCCCGAGTTCGCCGCGTAGCGTGAACGGGGTCGGCGGCCTCCGGGCTGTCGATCGGCTCCCGGCAACTTGCTCAGGCCGGCTTCAGAAGTCGTGTTCCGCGGAAACGTGCGCGCAGCCGCAGTTGGGGTGGCGGTCCCATCCGCGGCGGTCGAGGGTGTGGGAATCCAGGTCCAGTTCGAGGGTCGCGTTCAAGGTGGCGGGGGCTCGGCGGGGGGAGCATTCGATGATCGTCTCTAGTTCGGTGAGGGCGATTGCCGTGGTGGCGGCTATTCCGGCGGGGGAGGCGTGGCCGACGCGGCCGAGGAGTTGGGCGGCGAGGTGGGGCCAGTCGGTGTCGTTCTGCGCGCGGATCAGGTCGGCGCAGCGCAGGCAGCTGGTGACGCCCGGGAGCACCAGGGGGCCGACGACGCCCTTGCTGTCTCGGATGCGCAGCTGAAGATGCGGTATCCGGTGCAGGACCAGGTCGGCCACCAGACGGGGATCGGGCATCAGCGTGTCGGCCAGCACTACGAGATCCGCTCCCCAGGACCGCACCGTCGCCGGACCGGACGGGTAATCCCGGGAACGGCTCGGCCGCATACCTAGTGCCCGCAAGCCGGCCGACACCGCGTCCGACAGCGGGCCGAGGCCGTGCACTCGCACCGCTCGCACCTGCCCGGCCCGCTCCTCGGGGTGGTCGAGCAGTCCGGCTTCGTCGACCAGCGTGAGCAATGCCACGGCGCGTTCGGCATCGATGCCGCACTCGCCGGCGCGCCAGATGATCTGCGGCTTGGTGCGCAGACCGTCGAGCAGACGGAGGAAAGCGACGACGGTCTCGGCGTCCATGCCGTCCGGATCGAGCACCACCGCGGTCTCCGGATCGCATCCGAGCTGGACGACACCGGTCGGGCGGACCAGGACGGTCACCCTCGGGCGCAATCGCGGACCGCGACACATCGTTGTCATGTCATCAGTATGCGGTTCGCGCGCGCCGCTACCGGTGCCGAAATCCTCGGTTATCCACAGGATTTCGCGTCATCCACAGCCCGGATCAGGACGATGTGCCGCCTTCTTCGCCCTGGTCGGCCCCGCTGTCGTCGTCCTTGCCCTCGCGTGCGGCGCGCTCACGAGCCTCGGTTTCGGCCAACTGCGCCAGCGGGTCGTCGAAGACGGTGGCGCCGCCGCCGATGACCGAGTCGATGAAACCGGCGGGGGAGTCCAGGTCGTCGGAATCCGGCAGCAGGTCCGGGTGCGCCCACACGCGGTCGCGGGCGGTCAGGCCCGCGTCGCTGGTGAGCCTGCGCCACAGCGCCGCCGCCTCGCGCAGCTTGCGCGGACGCAACTCCAGCCCGACCAGCGTGGCGAAGGTCTGTTCCGCGGGCCCGCCGGTGGCGCGCCGCCTGCGCAGCGTCTCCGCCAGCGCGCCGGCGCCGGGCAGACGGTCGCCCACGGCGTCGGCGACGACCACCTGCACCCAGCCCTCGATGAGCGCCAGCAGCGTTTCCAGCCGCTCCAGCGCCTGCTTCTGCTCGGGTGTGGTCTGCGGCTCGAACGTGCCCTGGGCCAGGATCTCCTCGAGCTTCGACGGGTCGGTCAGCGACATCGGATCGATGTTCTGCGCGGCCTGCTCCATCGCGGAGAAGTCCATCCGGATGCCGCGCGCGTAGTCCTCGACCGCGCCGAGCACCTGCTGACGCAGCCACGGCACGTGCGCGAACAGCCGCTGGTGGGCGGCCTCACGCGCGGCGAGGAACACCAGGATCTCGCTTTCCGGCTGCTCCAGTCCGGCGCTGAACTCCGAGATCGCGCTCGGCAGCAGCGCCGCGGTGCCGGTGGGGCCGAGCGGGAGACCGATGTCGGTGGAGGTCAGCACCTCTTTGGCGAGCTGGCCGAGCGCTTGGCCGAGCTGCGATCCGAAGGCCAAGCCGCCCATCTGGCCGAGCATGCCGACCATCGGCGCGGCGAATTGCCTGGCCTCCTCCGGCAGCGCCGCGGTCCACATGCCCGAGATCTGCTCGGCGACCGGGTCGCACAGCCGCTGCCAGGTGGGCAGGGTCTGCTCGATCCAGTCGTTGGCGGTCCACGCGACCGTCTTGGTGGCGCCGGCGGGCAGGGTGGTCGCGCTGTCGAGCCAGAGTTCGGCGAGGTGCGCGGCATCGGCCACCGCGCTCGCGGCGCCCGAGCTCACCGGGGCGACGGCCGAGCCGAGCTGCTGGCGGGCCAGCCGCTTGGCGACGTCGTAGTTCACCGGCCCGGCCTGCGCCGAGCCCGGTTGCCCCATGCCACTGAGCATCTGGCCGAGCGAGGTCAGCATCTGCCCGAGCTGCGCCGGGTCGAATCCGCCCGCGCCGGACCCACCGATACCGAAACCGAACGGATCGTTCGGGCCGGGACCGCTCGGCTCGTCACCGCGCTTGTGATCGTCGTCGTCGCGGTTCGAGAATCCGAAGGGGAGGTCGTTCATGGTCTTCACGTTACGCGGGTAGCACAGCATCCCTGTGTTCGCGCGGCGCGAAATCGGCGGCGGCGCGGCGGGCCGAAATGACCGCCTCCGGCCACTCCGGCGCCCGGCTGTCACTACTGTGGTCCGGGTGAATCGTCGGATCCTCACCCTGGTGGCCGCCCTGATCCCGGTCCTCGTGCTCGGTGTCGTCGGCAGTGTGCTGACTGTGCCGTTCGTCGCACTCGGGCCCGGTCCCACCTTCAACACCCTCGGCACGGTGGACGGCAAGGACGTCGTCGACGTGCGGGGCACCGAGGTCGATCCGACCACGGGCCATCTCAACATGACCACGGTGTCGGTGCGTGACGGGCTGAGCATCTTCGAGGCGTTCGGCTTCTGGGCCAGCGGAAAGCACGGCCTGGTGCCGCGCTCGGAGGTCTACCCGCCCAACGTCTCGCGGGAGGAGATCGACAAGTCCAACCAGGAGGACTTCAAGAACTCCGAGGGCAACGCCGAGGTCGCCGCCCTGCACTACCTGAACCTGCCCACGGTCGTGCTGCTGCGCAAGGTGGCCGACGACGGGCCCGCCCGTGACGCGCTGCGCGCCGGTGACGAACTGATCAGCATCAACGGCACGCCCGTGACGACGCCGAAGGACGTCGTCACGGCGGTCGGAGCCCAAGCGCCGGGCAGCACGCTGACCGTGGTGTTCCGCCGCGACAACGCCGAGCAGACCGCGACGATCGTGCTCGGCGCCCGCCCGGACGACCCGGCCAAGGGCTACCTGGGCGTGACGCCGGGTGAAGGCGCCCGGCCGCCGCTGGAGGTCGCGTTCAACCTCGCCGACATCGGAGGTCCGTCGGCGGGCCTGATGTTCAGCTTGGCCCTGATCGACAAGCTCACCCCTGGCGAGCTGGACGGCGGCAAGTTCGTCGCCGGTACCGGGACCATCGATCAGGACGGCAAGGTCGGGCCGATCGGCGGTATCCAGTACAAGATGATGGCCGCGCGGGAAGCGGGCGCGGAGACGTTCCTCGTCCCCGCCGCCAACTGCGACGAAGCCAGGCAGCGGACTCCCGACGGTCTGCGGCTGGTGCGCATCGAGAACCTCAGCGGCGCGGTGCAGTCGCTCAACGAGATCAACACCGGCAAGGAACCGGCCAGCTGCGGGTGACGCGGCACCGGGATGGCGGTGATCCGCACCGGTAGCCACGCGGGTGCACTCCGCGACCGCGGCGCGATCCCGGCCGGTGAGCGCTGCCCGCGCGATCCCAGCGGAGTGGGGCTGTGGCTCCTCGAGGTCTGGCGTTAGTTCACTCGAGCGTGTGGTGCAGCGCCTCGACGAGGTTCGGCGCCAGGTTCGGATAGGTGCGCAGGTCGAGGTCGCCGAAGTCGTCCGCGTCGTCCTCGGGGCGCAGCTGCAACAGGCACAGCGACGCGCCGTCGCGCAGCACCGCGGCGAACAACCGGGCCTCCCTGCGCTCCGGGTGCGCTTCGGCGGCGGCGCGCGCGGCCGCGTCGGCGGCGTCGTGATCGGCCAGCAGCGGGGCGAGCGCGTCGTCGAGGGTCGACTCGGCGTCCGGCGGGAGCACCACGATCTCCTGCACCAGCACGCACCCGCGGACGGCGGGCGGCCAGCTGGTGGTGGCCAGGAATTCGTCCAAGGCGATCGAGCCGCCGGTGATGTCGTCCGGGAACGCCTCCTGGGCGACCGGCGTCAGCTCGCCGCCCTCGTCGAGCTGATCCTCCAGTTCCGGCTGCGCCGCGACCAGGTCGGCGGTCGGCACCAAGGCGAACATCTGCGGGGGACGGCCCCACCCCTCGGCATCGACGAATTCCGCCACCTCCCGGACGGATCGGGCAAGGACGAGTTCGGCGTGCAGGTCTGGGGTCACGCGAACATCCAACCAAACCGCAGGCGCACGCAGCCGCGAACCCGGGCGATCGGTTCCCCGGCGCGGCAAGCGCAACCCTGCCAGCTGCATGGTGTCCGATTTCCGTAGAGTGGGCCGGGACGGTCCGGAAGGACCACCCGCAACATCGGACTGCGGCGCATCGGCCGGGCCTCTCGGTGCGAGCGTCGCCGGACCTTGGAGAGTGGCATCGTGGGCATGCGGCCCCCCACCGGCTTACCTTCGCTGTCCCGACGCAGCCGTGTGCTGCTGGTGGCGGCCATCGTGCTCGCGGCGTTGCTGCTGCTCGGGCCGCGGTTGACGGACACCTACACGAATTGGCTGTGGTTCGGCGAGGTCGGCTTCCGCAACGTGTATCTCACGGTGCTGCGGACCCGCGTGCTGCTATTCCTCGTCGTGGCGGCCTTCGTCGGACTCGTGGTCTGGCTGGCGCTGCTGCTGGCCTACCGCTCCAGGCCGGTGTTCGTGCCGGTGGCGGGCCCGAACGATCCGATCGCGCGCTACCGCACCACCGTGATGAGCAGGCTGCGGCTGTTCGGCGTCGGCATCCCGGTGCTGCTGGGCCTGCTGTCGGGTCTGGTGGCGCAGTCGAACTGGGTGACGGTGCAGCTGTTCCTCAACGGCGGATCGTTCGGTGAGAAGGACCCGGAGTTCGGCCTCGACGTCGGCTTCTACGCCTTCGACCTGCCCTTCTACCGCATGGTGCTGAACTGGCTTTTCGTCGCGGTGGTCATCGCGTTCTTCGCCAGCCTGGTCACCCACTACGTCTTCGGCGGGTTGCGCCTGAGCGGCCGCGAGGGCACGCTCACCCGCCCGGCGCGCATCCAGCTCGCCGTGCTGGCCGGGTTGTTCGTGCTGCTCAAGGCCATCGCCTACTGGTTCGACCGGTACGAACTGCTCTCCAGCAGCCGCAAGGAACCCACCTTCACCGGCGGTTCGTACACCGACATCAACGCGGTGCTGCCCGCCAAGCTGATCCTGCTGTCCATCGCGGTGATCTGCGCGCTGGCCTTCTTCGCCGGCATCGTGCTGCGCGATCTGCGGGTGCCGGCGATGGCCGCCGCCCTGCTGGTGCTGTCCTCGATCCTGGTCGGCGCGGTGTGGCCGCTGGTGGTCGAACAGTTCTCGGTGCGTCCGAACGCCGCGGACAAGGAGAGCGAGTACATCGAACGCAATATCGCCGCGACCAGGCAGGCGTTCGGCATCACCGACGACAGGATCGATTACAAGGACTACAAGGGCGAGAGCAGCAAGAGCCCGCTCGAGGTGCCGGTGGACGCTGCGACCATCGGCAACGCCAGGCTGCTCGACCCGAACATCCTCTCGCCCACTTTCACCCAGCTGCGCCAGCTGAAGAACTTCTACGGCTTCCCGGAGTCGCTGGACATCGACCGCTACAACCTCGACGGTGACGTACAGGACTACATCGTCGCCGCCCGCGAGCTCTCGCCCGCGGCGCTGAGCGGCAACCAGACCGACTGGATCAACCGGCACACCGTGTACACCCACGGCAACGGCTTCGTCGCCGCGCCGGCCAACCGGGTGAACAAGCCGCCGTCGGACGATCCGAACGCCGCTGGGGGCAGCGGTGACGGCGGTTACCCGATCTTCATGGTGAGCGACCTGTTCACGCCCGCGGACAAGCAGCGGATCAAGGTGGACCAGCCGCGCGTCTACTTCGGCGAGCTGATCTCGCAGGCGAACCCGGACTACGCGATCGTCGGCGCGATGGACGGTCAGCGTCCGCGCGAGTACGACTCCGACACCGCGCAGTACACCTACACCGGCAAGGGCGGCGTGCCGATCGGCAACTGGTTCAACCGCCTGGCCTTCGCGGCCAAGTACGCCGAGCGCAACATCCTGTTCTCCTCGGCCATCGGCGACGACTCCAAGATCATCTTCAACCGCAGCCCGCGCGAGCGGGTGCAGAAGGTCGCGCCCTGGCTGACCACCGACGGCAACGCCTACCCCGCAGTGGTCGGCGGACGCATCGTCTGGATCGTGGACGCCTACACCACGCTGGACAACTACCCGTACGCGCAGACCACCTCGCTGGAGGGCGCGCTGGAGGACAGCATCGACAAGAAGACCGGGCGCCTGCTGCCGCGCAAGGAGGTCAGCTACATCCGCAACTCGGTGAAGGCGACGGTCGACGCGTACGACGGCAGCGTCACCCTCTACGAGGTGGACTCGTCGGATCCGGTGCTGAAGGCCTGGCGCGGAGTGTTCCCCGGCGCGGTGAAGCCGGAGAGCGAGATCTCGCCGGAGCTGCGGGCGCACTTCCGCTATCCGGAGGATCTCTTCAAGGTCCAGCGCGAGATGCTGTCGAAGTATCACGTGGACGATCCCCGGGAGTTCTTCACCAACAACGCGTTCTGGTCGGTTCCCGCCGACCCGACCACCGAGGGCGGGACCACCGCCAACCAGCCGCCGTATTACGTGCTGCTGGGCGATCCGAAAACGAACAAGCCCACGTTCAATTTGACCAGCGCGATGACCGGCTACAACCGGCCCTATCTCGCGGCCTATATCTCGGTGCGTTCCGACCCGGACGGCTACGGCAAATTCACGATTCTTCGATTGCCCACGGACACACAGACATTGGGTCCGCAGCAGACGCAGAACCGGATGACGACCTCGCCGGAGGTGTCGCGGGAGAAAACGCTGCTGTCCAATTCGAACAAGATCAAATATGGCAATCTGCTGACCTTGCCGGTCGCCGACGGCGGCATTCTCTATGTGGAGCCGTTCTACAACGAACGCAACACCGGCCCGAACACGGCGACCTTCCCGCAGCTGCTGCGGGTGCTGGTGAGCTACCGGGACGAGGCGGGCAACGTCAAGGTGGGCTACGCCTCGACGTTGGCGGATGCGCTGAACCAGGTGATCCCCGGTGCGGGCGCGCTGGCGACGCCGTTCGGCGGCGACTCGGGCACCAGGCCCAAGCCCGGCACCACTCCGGCGCCCGCCGAGCAGGGCAACAACGGGACGAGCAACGCCTCGACCCCGCCGCCCGCCTCGGTGCCGCCGCCGGCGACGGGCTCGTCCGCCGCCAAGGACGCCGCCGCGGCCGAACTCAACCGCAAGATCGAGAATGCGCGTAATGCCATGCGCAGCGGGAATTTCCAGGACTTCGGCCGGGCGCTGGACGAACTGGAAGCCGCCGTCAAGGCGTACCAGGACGCCGGTCGCTGAGTAGCGCCCGTTCGCGGGACACAACGAAAGACGCCGCCATCATCGCGATGGCGGCGTCTTTCGTTGTGCGCGGGATGCGTCAGCGACCGAGGGAGTCGATCAGCGCGCTGTTCTGGCTCACGATCTGCTCGAACTGGCCCTTGAAGCCGTACTGCTCGGCCAGCTCGCCCGCGGCGGACTGGGCCTGCTCGACCAAAGACTGCGCGGCGCTCACGGCCGGCTGGGCGGGCTCGGGCACGGTGGGGAGTTCTTCGGCCTGGACCAGCGGCTCGGGCTCGGAGGTGCCGGGACGCAGGAACTTGCCGCACGTCGGCCACGCTCCGGGGCCCTGGCTGGCGAGCACGTTCTCCGCCACGCGGATCTGCTCTTCCTTGCTGGCGGTGTGCGCCGAGCCCCTGCCGCCGTTGGCGGCCCAGGTGCTCTGCGAGAACTGCAGGCCACCGTAGTAGCCGTTTCCGGTGTTGATCCCCCAGTTGCCACCGCTCTCGCACTGGGCGACGCCGTCCCAATCGTGGGTGGCGGCCGCGGAGGCGGAAGCGGTGGAGAATGCGAACGGGACGGCAACAAGAGCGCCGGTGATGGCGGCGAAGCCGATGGCGCGGGTGCTGATCTTCCGGTTCTCAGTCATGGTCGTTTCCCTCCCTGCGCCCGCCGGCACGGCGATCTGGCTTTCTGCCGCGCCCCTGTCCCCAGGTCGTCGGGGATCCTCGAACCGCGGGACAGGGTCACCGGTGTTCGGCGGTTCGAGTTCTAGCCCGTCTCGGATGATCCGGGCCGTGGAGTGACGGTAACGAAGAATTCTCAGCAGATCACATCTTGATAACGCCGGAATTGCATGAAGCGAATAACCCGAATATCGGTGTTTTACCAGGTGGGAAACGTCGTCAACACGCGGAATCCTTGCGAAGTTATCGCATTGTTATGTGAGTGAGATCACCGCGAAATGGTGAAGTAGGTCACGTTTGAAGTGGGCATTCGGTGGTGAATCTTCTGGGCGCGGTGTTGCGACGGGGGGAATATCACCGCCGTCGGATTGTCCGGTGCGTTCCCGTCCGTCGACGGCGTTGCGTTGGCTGTCACGCGGTCTGTTCAACTTCTCGAAACCGCACCTGAGCTGGCGATTTGCAGACTCTGCGAACCCGTGTGTAATGTTGTGTTCACCGACGCGGGGTGGAGCAGCTCGGTAGCTCGCTGGGCTCATAACCCAGAGGTCGCAGGTTCAAATCCTGTCCCCGCTACTAGGAACGGCCCCGGAACACTGGTTCCGGGGCCGTTTTGCGTTGATCGGGAAACGTTGCGGCATCTTCACCCATCCGCGGCTACCTCCAGCCGGGCGGAGGCGGTCGCCGGGCCTGCTCCCGGTGCAACCGTTCCCGCACGGCCGTCGGATCGGTTCGGCGCGCTCATCATGTCCGAGGTGACGGATCCGGTGTCGACGGTGGGATGGACGGTGGATGGTTGCGGTGGGTGTGCTCGCGCACGTCCACCCGCCGCGCGGCTGTCGGGATGCCCGCGCAGATCGGAGAATTCGTGTCGCCGACCTCTTGACTAGCGGAAAAAGTGGAGGAAACTAGTCATTACACCGGAAACAACGGTCGGTGAGCGCACTGTCAGCTGAGACGTCGGCAGGCAGTGAAGACACCGATACAGGATCCGGCTAGGCCCCCGGCAAGCCAGTCGAGAACCGGAGCCGTCAGCGACGACTGAGGCTCACGGAACGACGAAGACTACCGGGGACTGATCTGTGTAGGGGGTTTTTTCGCCTGGGTTCCAGGCTTGCGAACCGGACCGGAGTGCTCGGCCGATTCGCCCACTCCAACGGAATGCTGGTGGTTGACTAGCCGTGTGCCGGCTGTCTCGGCCGGAGATCGGCAACCCGTATCAGGAGGCACCCGCAATGCCCACTCATGACGGAAGCTGGCCGCAGGGAACACCGTGCTGGGTCGACTGCCAGGTCGACGACCCGGCACGCGCCCGCGAATTCTACGGCGCACTCTTCGGCTGGGACATCCAAGACAGCCCGCCCGAGGCGGGGGGTTATCTGATGGCGATGCGCAACGGCCGCGCGGCCGCGGGCATCGGACCCAAGCCGGAAGGCATGCCGATGCCCTCGGTGTGGACCACCTACCTGGCCGCCGACAGCGTCGACGCCGTCGCGGAGAAGGTGAACGCCGCGGGCGGTTCGCTGATGATGCAACCGTTCGACGTGCTCGATGTCGGCCGCATGGTCGTCGGCGCCGACCCCACCGGCGCGGTCTTCGGCATCTGGGAGGCCAAGGCCCACAGCGGCGCGGGGATCTACAACGAGCACGGCGCCTACTGCTGGAACGAGCTGCACACCAGCGACTACAAGCAGGCCCAGCAGTTCTACGCCGAGGTGTTCGGCTGGCACTACACCGAGATCGGCGACGGCGAGAACTTCGTCTACTCCACGTTCAGCCTGGCGCCCGACGGCGACGCCGTCGGCGGCGTCAACGACTCGACGAAGATGCCGGGCGACAATCCGTCGTACTGGCTGGCCTGGTTCCAGGTCGGCGACACCGACGACGCGCTCGCCAAGGCGCGCGAGCTCGGCGCCACCGTCATGACCGGACCCGACGACAGCCCCTTCGGCCGCATGGGCATCGTCCAGGGGCCGCAGGGCGAGGTGTTCGGCGTCATCGATCCGACGACGACCGTCGGGGAGCCGCCGAGCGGCGCGTGAGTCGTCCGGCGCCGACAACCGAGCCGCCGCGCTCGGTTGTCGCCGCCGCGGCAATCGTTTCGGCGGGCTCCGCGGCTCGCGGCGAGGGGAACGTAGGGTCTGGTCGACACGACTCATGAACGACGCTCGTGCCGACGGGTGCGGCGATTCGTCGAGGTCCAGGCGACGGTCGGTATACCCGGGTCAGTCGGAGCGCGCGGATCCCGGCGCCACCAGGCCGTGTTGATGGGCGTAGACCACGGCGTGGATGCGATCGCGGACGCCGAGTTTGGCGAGGATGCGGGAGACGTGGGTCTTCACCGTCTCCTCGCCGACGCCGAGCTGCGCGGCGATCTCGGCATTGCTGCGCGCGTCGGCGAGCAGCAGCAGCACCTCGAGTTCGCGGGCGGTGAGCTGTTGGACCTCCGGCGGGGTGCGCGGCGGTGCGAGCGTGTTCGCGAAGCGGGAGACGAGGCGGCGGGTCATCGACGGGTCGATCAGCGCGTCGCCGCGCGCCGCGATCCGGATGGCCGTGACCAGTTCCTCCGGCGGCAGGCTTTTCAACAGGAACCCGCTCGCGCCCGCTTGCAGGGCGCGATACAGGTTGGCGTCGCTGTCGTAGGTGGTGAGCACCAGGACGTGCGTGCCGCCCGCGGCGACGATCGCGGCGGTGGCGGCGAGGCCGTCCAGCTTCGGCATCCGGACGTCGAGGATCGCGACGTCCGGACGCACCAGGGCGGTCTCGCTGATCGCGGCGTGGCCGTCGCTCACCTCGGCGACGCAATCCAGGTCCGGCTGGCTGTCGACGACGGCGCGCAGGCCGGAGCGGAACACGCTGTGGTCGTCGGCGATCAGGACGCGGATGGGCGGGTTCACGATCCTCCGATCGGCACCGACACGGTGGTGTGCCAGTGCGTGGCGTCGTGGCCGAAGTGCAGTTCGCCGTCGAAGAGCTCGGCGCGGCGGCGGATTCCGTTCAGGCCGCGTTGGACCGAGGCGTCGGCGGTGACCGGACCGGAGGCGAGGGGATTGGTGGCGCGCAGCGTGACCCGCTTCGGCAGGTACTCCACCTCCAGGCGCGCGTGTGTGCCGTCCCCGTGCCGCAGGGCGTTGGTCAGCATTTCCTGCACGATGCGGTACAGGGTGATGTTCAGCGAGTCCGGCAGTTCCACCGCCTCGCCGCGCACGTCCGTCTCGACGTCCAGCCCCGCCGCGCGCACGTGCTCGATCAGCCCGTCGATATCGGCGAGTCCGGGCTGGCGCTGACCATCGTCCTCGCGGCCGTGCAGCAGGTCCAGCTGGCGGCGCAGATCGACCATCGCGGCCCTGCTGCTGGACTCCACCGCGGACAGCGATCGGGCGGCGGCCGCGTTCGCCGTCCCGCCGAGGGCCAGCCGCGCCGCACCGGCGTGGATGCCGATCGCGCTGACGTGATGGGAGATCACGTCGTGCAGGTCGCGGGCGATGGCCGCCCGTTCCTCGGTGACCGCGCGCTCCACGGCCGTCCGGTGCTCCTGCTGCCGCAAGCGCGCCCGCTGCTCCAGATCGGCGATGTAGGAGCCGCGCGCCGCCGTATAGCGGCCGACCAGCCAGGGCACGCAACCCGCGGAGACGGTCGTGGCGAGCAATATCCTCCAGTCGTGCGCCGCGGCGCTGTCGGTGCGCAGGTGCGCCCCCGCGACTCCCGCGCACAGCAGCAACATGGTGAGCACGGAAGTCGGCCCGGCGAGCCATGCTCCCGCGCGGTATCCGGCCACCAGGAACCCGACGTCGGCGAATCGCACCGGGAATCCGTGCCGGTACAGCAGCAGCGCGGCCAGCAGGCGCACCAGCACCTGTACGACCGCGACCACGCCCGCCGTCCGGGGCGGCGCGGCCAAGGCGAGATCGGCGGCGACGATCGCGATGATGGCGGCGACCGTCTGCCACGGCGCCACCGCGAACACGCCGCACAGGCCGAGCACCACCGCGTCGATGGTGGCGGCCACCACGGCGACGATCACCGACTGACGCGCCAGCGACCTGCTCACGTCCAACAGTTCGTCACCGCCTCCGTCTGGTTCCGGTGCCCGTCCTGAGGGTGATCCTAATGATCGGGACCTCCCCGGAAGACGACGCACGGTCGACAACTCTGCCGGTGCGCCTGCGCGCCCGCGTCCCCCGCGCGGGGGACGCGAAGTCCCTCGGCGGCGCGATGTTTTCCCAGGCACGAGCCCGTAGCGTCGGAGGCCGACGGCAGACGACGAAGGAGTGTCCCATGGGCCGTGTGGAGTTCGAGTTGCTGACCTATGCCATACCAGCATTCGCGGTGCTCATGCTGGTGGAGTGGATCGCCTACCGGCGTGATCCCGACCGGTCCGGCAACGGGGGATCGGGCCGCGACACCGCCTCCAACGTGGCGACGTTCACGTTGGGCAGGCTGACCAAGCCGCTGATGCAGTACGCGGTGCCGTTCTCGGCGGTGGTCGTCGCCGCGGCGATCACACCGCTGCACCTGTCGCCGCGATCGTGGTGGGTCTGGGTGCTCGGCCTGATCGTGACGGATCTCTGCTACTACTGGGCGCACCGCGCCGATCACCGGGTGCGGCTGATGTGGACCGCGCACAACGTGCACCACTCCAGCGAGCACTTCAACCTCTCCACCGCCATCCGCCTCTCCTGGCTGCATCCGGTCCCCAACATCCTGCGCGGCCTGGCGTGGGTGCCCGCAGCGCTGCTCGGCTTCCCGGCCTGGATGATCTTCCTGCTGCAAGGCATCGGGCTGCTCTACCAGTTCCCGATTCACACCCAGCGGGTGAAGACGCTGCCGCGCCCGATCGAGTTCCTGTTCAACACCCCCTCGCACCACCGTGTGCACCACGGCTCGAACAAGCCCTACATCGACAAGAACTACGGCGGCATCCTCATCATCTGGGATCGCCTGTTCGGCAGCTTCGCCGCCGAGTCGGAGCCGGTCCGCTACGGACTCACCAAGAACATCGGCACCGACAATCCGCTGAAGGTCAACTACCACGAATTGGCGGCGCTGATCCGCGACGTGCGCGGCGCGACCACCTGGCGGGGGCGGCTAGGGTACATCTTCGGCCCGCCCGGCTGGACCGAGCACCCCGCGCCGACCGTCTCGGTGGCGGAGCCGCCGCCCGCTGCCGCGGAGGAGCAGGTCCCAGCCGTGCAACTCGCGTCCTGAACGACGGAGGCTCCGGAGCCGGGCGGTGTGAGCCGTCCGGCTCCGGCGTGTGGAGCGCGCGCCGCGCGGGTGATGCCGGCCCGGATCAGGCGGGATCGAGGTAGAACCGCAGACTCGCGATGCCGTCGCCGCCGGTCGCGAACTCGACGACCGCTACCCCGGATACCGCGCCGAGCCGCACACTCGCCGTGACGGTGCGCCCGGCCGCGATCACCTTGCTCCAGCGCATGTTTCGCGCTCGATTCGTGAATTCCTCCGCCGATACCGGCGTGCCCGCGGGCAGTTCGATGTCGACCCGCTGCCCCAGCAGCTCGCGCACACGGCTCAGGTCGGTGCTCGCCGCGGCGGCGAAAAGCCTTGTCGTAGCCCGCTTTCCGCGACGGCCGACGCCGCCGAGCGCTTGCAGCATGCCGAGTGCGCCGCCGACGCCCTGGTTGACGACCAGCTGCGGCCCGAGCCGCAACGCGGCGGCGATGCCGGGCAGCCCGGTGCGCAGCAGCTGCCGGATCATGCCGGCCAGCTCCCAGTGTGCGGCCAGGTAGGCGATCTTCCAGACGCCGTCCAGCTCGACCAGCCGGTAGCGCAGATGCATCGGGACGAAGACGGTGGCGCCGGTGGACATCGTGGTGACGATGGTCAGGTCGCGCACCACCATCGGCGGATGAACCAGGTCGCGGTCGACCCGGAACGCGATGGTGTTCGGCCCGATGAAGGTGTCGTAGAAGCGTTCGATGGCGACGCGGCCGATGTGCGGACGCGAGCCCACCGGGTCGTTGACCTCCGCGCCGGGAGCGAACAGGCCGACCCACGCGGACTTGTCGTGCGCCGCGACCGCGCGCGGCGACGCTTCGACGGCCGCCAGCAGCGCTGCGCCCGAGTGATCCAGCGGCATGGCGGAACCTCCGTCGACGTGAGCAGAACTCGACACATGGTAGAACAAGTTCTAATTTCGGCGCGGCATCTGGTGTTCGTGGGGCTCGTGTACTGCTCGGAACTCGACGGGCCGACCGATTGCATGGAATTAGCTGATCTGTGACCGACGCCTACTCTTGTCCGATCGTGTGCGAAAAACGATGCGGAAATGCTGCATTTCCTCCCTTTCGGACTACAGTCGGGGCATGGGTATCGAGTACGCGAGCGTCATCGATCTACCCCGTTCCGAGGTGTTCGCGTGGCACGCGCGCCCCGGCGCTCTCACTCGCCTCGCGCCGCCATGGCAACCGGTGTCGCCGCGCGCGGAAGCGGACTCGCTCTGCGACGGGCAGGCGGTGCTCGGACTTCCCGGCGGGCTGCGCTGGGTGGCCAGGCACGACTCCCGCGAATACGACCCGCCACGCCGGTTCGTCGACGCGGTGACCGTCGACGGCATCGGGTCGCTGCCCGCCGGACTGCTCCCGTGGCGGCACACCCACGATTTCGAGGTCGTCGACGAGACGCGCACGCGGGTGATGGACCGGGTGGACGCGCCGGTGCCCGCCGCGGTGCTGCGGCCGATGTTCGCCTACCGCCACCGTCAGCTCGCCGGCGATCTCGCGGCCCACGCGCGGGCGGCGGGCGAAGGATTCGTGCACAAGACCATCGCGGTGACCGGAGCGTCCGGCACGGTCGGTTCGGCGCTGGTCGCGTTCCTGTCCACCGGCGGGCACCGCGTGCTGCGGCTGGTCCGGCACCAGCCCCGCGCCGCGGACGAACGACAGTGGGACACCGCCGATCCCGCCCCGGATCTGTTCGACGGGGTGGATGCGGTGGTGCATCTGGCCGGAGCCTCCATCGCGGGCCGGTTCACCGAGGGGCACAAGCGCGCCATCGCCGACAGCCGGATCGGCCCCACCCGCGGTCTCGCCGCGGTGGCGGCCGCGGCGGGGGTGCCGGTCTTCGTGAGCGCGTCCGCGATCGGCTACTACGGCGCCGACCGGGGCGACGAGGCGCTGACCGAGCAGTCGGCGCGTGGTGGGGGCTTCCTCGCCGACGTGGTCGACGGGTGGGAGGCGGCGACTGAGCCCGCGGCGGAAGCGGGAATGCGGGTGGTGCGGGTGCGGACCGGGATCGTGCAATCCCCGCGTGGTGGCACGCTGCGGTTGTTGCGGCCGTTGTTCGCGGCCGGGCTCGGCGGGCGCATCGGTAGCGGTCGGCAATGGCTGTCGTGGATCGGAATCGATGACCTGATCGACGTCTACCATCGGGCGCTCTGGGACACCGGATTGTCGGGGGCGGTCAATGCCGTTGCGCCGCAACCTGTCCGGAACGCGGAATACACCCAGGTCCTCGCGGCGGTGCTGCGCAGGCCCGCGCTGTTCCCGGTTCCGGGTTTCGGTCCGGCGCTGCTGCTGGGCCGGGAGGGCAACCGGGAGGTGGCGTCCGCCTGCCAGCGCGTCGTGCCCGCGCGGCTGACCGAAGCCGGTCACCGCTTCCGTACCCCGGCCTTGGAACCGGCGTTGCGGCATCTGCTCGGCAGGACCGCGGGCTGACTACGGCGTCATCCGCCGGACGCGTGCTCGGCGAGCAGGTTCGCGGCGTCGAGGAGGCTGTCGACGCGTGCGACGCCGTCGGGAAGAAAGACGGCCTCCCATCCGGGACCGCCGACCAGGACCCGGGCCCGCGCGTCGAGGCAGGCGCGCACCGCGGAGGTCAGCGCGGTGGACTCCTGCTGCGACCACAGCAGCACGGCTGCGGGGTGGTCGAACCGGGCCAGGGTGTCGGCGAGCGCGGCGGCGGGCACGTCGGCGCCGAGCATCCGCGCCCCGACGCCGCGTTCGGCGAGGGCCGCGCGCAGCACCTCCAGCGGAAGCGAATGCGTTTCTCCGCTGGTGCAGGCGAGTACCACCGGCGTCGTCCCCGCGGGCGCCGACGGCGGATCGGTCCGGTGCAGCACCGAGATGACGCACCAGGACAGCAAGTGCTCCACATCGATGCAGCCCTCGCCGCTCAGCTGGCGATCGATGATGTCGGCGAAAGCAGGACGGCACAACAAATTCCAGGTGTCCACCACACCGAACGCGCGGACATGCGCTTCGATCAGGTCGGACACCGCGCTGGTGTCCAACGCGAACGCCGCCTCCAGCAGCGCTTCCCGGTGGCCGAGGGTGGGCGCGGGTCCGCGCACCGCTGCGGCCGCTCCCGCCGGGCTCGCGCCCGTGCGGATCAGCGTGAGCATCCGCTCGAGCATGGCGATGTCGGCCTCGGTGTACAAGCGGTGCTTCCCCGGGCGATGCTGCGGCGGGCCGATGTCGTAGCGGCGATTCCAGCTGCGCAGCGTCGCGGTCGGGATACCGAGACGTTCGGCGACCGCGCGCACCGTGTATCCGGCCGCGTCGGACACGGGGACGGGACCGGCGGGCATCGCCCTATTCTGCCCGCCGCCCACGGGACCCGTTCCATCCGGCCGGTCGGTGGGTCCGCGCGGCGGCGTCACGTCACCCTCGCTCGCCCGGCGGGCCGGTCCGCGCGGGCGCGCGGGCGAACCGAGCCGGGACGGCCACGCGGAGGCCACCGCGTTCCATGGCGGGGTACTGCGGCGGTGATTGCGGTGTGCCGGCATCCGGGCATCGCGCTGACTACGGCCGACGAGTCCTCGTGGAGAACTGTCCTCGCGCCGGCTCGGCTCCGAGCGAGGACCGGGCATGCCGGATGGGGTCGCTCGGGTACGCCACGGTGGCCGGCGCGCGGTGTCGCCGAGCGGCGCCCGCGCCCGGCGGTCGTGCGGCCCCCGAGACAGGGCGCTGTTCTCGGCGTCATCGATCCTCCGGGAGGAAGGTATGCATCAATTATGCATCGTTTATGCTAACGTGGTCTACGTCGCCGATTTACGAGGAGTTAGCGTGTACCGTCGCGATTCGTTGCGTATGTCGACCCGACTGCTCGTCGGGGTGGTGTCGGCGCTGTCCGTCACGGCGCTGGCCGCGGGCGGAGCCGCGGGGCAGCCGGGCTCGGTCGCCGGGCCCGCGCCGGTGCCGCGCCTGGAACTGGACCGGTACTTGGGCACCTGGCGTCAGCTCGCCGCCGTCCCGCAGTACTTCAATCTCGCCTGCGCGCGCGATACGCAGGCGAACTACGCGCTCGATCCGCAAGGGAACATCGCGGTGCGCAATACCTGCACCACGTGGTCGAACACGCAGAACGAGATCAACGGCACCGCGGTGGTCAACGACCGGGAGACCGGGGCGCAATTGCACGTCAGCTTCCCCGGCGTGCCGACCCAGGACAGCCTGAACGGGCCGACCAACTACATCGTCACCGCGCTCGGCCCGGACTATTCGTGGGCGGTGGTCACCGACCCGAGCGGGACATCCGGATTCGTCCTCGCGCGCGCCGCGTCGCTCGACGCCGCCGCCTGGCAGCAGGTGCGCGCCGCGATCGTCGCGGCAGGCCAGAACCCGTGCCTGTACCTGACCTCCCCGACGACGGGCGGTGAGTCGCGCATCGTCCCCCTCTGCGTGAGCTGATCAGCCGTGCTCGGCGCTCGCGAGGGTCGCGTCGCAGGCGGTAGGGCTGAGCCGCCCGCTGCCGCCCCGGCGCGGCCCTCACGGGCGCCGAGCACGTTCCGGCGAGGAGGCTGGAGGATGACCATCCGTGCCGTACGGCGGGAGCGTGCGCGATGACCATCACGATCGCCTTGTTCACCCGCGATCTACGGGTGCGGGACAATCCCGTGCTCACCGCGGCGCACCGGGAGGGCGCCGCGGTGGTGCCGCTGTTCGTCCTCGATGACGCCATCCTCTCCGGCCGCTTCGCCGCGCCCAACCGCGCCCGGTTCCTCGCCGCCGCCCTCACCGAACTGGACGACGAATTGCGCGCCATCGGCGGCGCCCTGGTCCTGCGGCGCGGCGACGTGGCCGCCGAGGTCGATCGCGTGGTGGCGCAGGTGCACGCCGAGAGCGTGCACGTCGCCGCCGACGTCAGCGGCTACAGCCGCCGACGGGAACGCGCGTTGCGCGAACTTCTCTCCCGTCGCGACTGCCTGCTGCACACGCATCCCGCCACCGTCACCATCGCCGATCCGGCGACCCTGCTGCCCGCCACCGGGCGCGATCACTTCGCGGTATTCGGCCCGTATTTCCGGCGCTGGTCCGACGCGCCGCGGCGCGAGCCGCTCGGCAAGCCGCGCGACCTGACGGTGCCGCGGGTGACCGGCCTGCCGCTGCCGGACCCGGGCGATTTGTGCGCGGGCCCGGCGTCGCCGCGGCTCGCCGTGGGCGGTGAGACGACGGGCCGCAAGCTGCTGCGGGACTGGCTGTCCGGCCCGGTGGAGCACTACGCGCGCGACAACGACGACCTCGCCGCCGACGCCACCTCGCGGTTGTCGCCGTATCTGCATTTCGGGTGCGTTTCCCCGGTGGAGCTGGCGCACCGGGTCGACCTGGCGACCGAGGGTGGGCACGCGTTCGCCCGGCAGCTGGCCTGGCGCGACTTCCATCACCAGTTGCTGGCCGCTCGCCCGTCCGCGGCCTGGTCGGACTATCGCACCCGCTCGATCCGCTGGCGCGACGACCAGCAGGCCGTCGACGCTTGGCGGGAGGGACGCACCGGGCACCCGATCGTGGACGCGGGCATGCGGCAGCTGCGCGCGGAGGGCTGGATGCACAACCGGGCCCGCCTGATCACGGCCAGCTTCCTGACCAAGTCGCTGCGGGTCGACTGGCGGGTGGGCGCGGAGCACTTCCTGCGCTGGCTGGTGGACGGCGATCTGGCGAACAACCAGCTCAACTGGCAGTGGGTCGCGGGCACGGGGACCGACACCAGGCCGAACCGGGTGCTCAATCCGCTGCGCCAGGCGCAGCGCTACGACCCGGACGGCACGTACGTCCGGCGCTGGATCCCCGAGCTGGCGCATCTGCCAGGCGCGCGCGTCCACCGTCCGTGGCGCGAAAAGGTCGATCCGGCGGACTATCCGGCGCCGATCATCGACGTCGCCGGAATGTGACCGCTCCCGCTCACCTTCGCTGCGTACTCGGCCGCACGGCGTCGGCGACCGACTCGAAGGCTCGCACGACGTTTTCCAGTTCGTCGCCCACGCGGCGCATCCCTTCCACCGTCGCCGGATCGTCGGTGTCGAAGTACCACCGTGCGAACCAGCGGCGGGACGCGTCGTCGGCGTCGTGGGCGAGCCGCGCGATCTCGGCGCGGTAGTATTCCGCGCCAAAGGAATTCAACGGTGCCGCGAACGTTCGGGCCGTGTTCCGGCCGCATTCCTCGACGATGCCGATGAGCTCGGCGAGTTCGTCCGCGAGCGCTGTTACGCGGTGGCGGTGCGCGAGCTCGGCTGTCCTTCCGAGATGGACGACGACGGCCCGCATGGCGCGGGTGAGGTCGCAGTCCGGCTCGCACGTGCCGTCCTCGGCGAGTGCCGCCAGCTGGGCGTGCACCGCGGCGTGATCGGCGGGCACGAGATGGAGCATGCCGAGGATCGCCGCGGCTTGCCCGACCGTGCTCGCCGCCCGCCGAGCGCAGTCATCGGAGTGTTTCCGGGCCAACGGTTGCGACAACGTCACAGGTGCTCCTGACGGTGGATCGAAAGGTCTGCGCGCGGCGATGATCGCCCGCACGGTCGCGACCGGTACCGCGACACAGATGATTCGAAGACCAGGCCGGTGCGGATCAACCCTCCTGGACCGCAAGCGTTGCGGCGTGAGCTTGGCGAATCCAGTTCGGGCGAGTTTGAATTGATGTGTCGAGGATTTGCTTCGCCCGAGGAAAGGGGCCTGTCATGGGCACCGTCGAAATCGCGATCACCATCGGCCGCATCGTGGACACCTTGCAGAAGGCGCTCATCCTGCTCATTCTCTGAGCGACCCGTGCTTGCCTGGCTCGCCGCCGGAGCATCGATCAGCCGCCGTGGACCGAGCGGTGGAAGTCCCATGCGTCGGAGACGATGTCGGCCAGGTCGGGACGCTGTGGCTTCCAGCCGAGCCGAGCGCCCGCCTTGCCGCTCGCGGCCACGCAGACGGCCGGGTCGCCCGGCCTGCGCTGGCCGAAGTGCACCGGGAAATCGCGTCCGGTGACTTCGCGAACCGTATCGAGCACCTGCCGGTTGGAGTAGCCGCTGCCGTTGCCGAGGTTGTACACCTCGTACTCGCCGGGGCGGATGGCCTCCAGCGCCAGCAGATGCGCGGCGGCCAGATCGGCCACGTGCACATAGTCACGGATGCAGGTGCCGTCCGGCGTCGGGTAGTCGGTGCCGTAGAGGGTGAACGAATCACGTTGCCCGGCAGCGGCTTGCAGCAGGATCGGGATGAGATGCGACTCCGGCTCGTGCCGCTCGCCCAGCCGCGCGTCCCGGGTGACGACGGCGCCGGAGGCGTTGAAGTACCGCAGCGACGCCGCGCCGAGTTCGCTCGCGCCGCATTCGCCCGCGATCATCATGTCCACCGTCGCCTTGGTCGCCGCGTAGGGGTTGGCCGGACGCACTTCGGCGTTCTCGTCGAAAGGCGTGCTGCCGTCACCGGTGTACATCGACCCCGTGCTGGAGAAGATCAGGCGAGGGGTGCCGGCGCAGCGAACGGCGCGCAACAGTGCGAGCGATCCTTCGATATTGTTCCACCAGTACTTCTCCGGGTTCGCGACCGATTCGGCGACTTCGATCTTGGCGGCGAAATGCAGCACGCCCTCGAAGCCTGCCGACGGGGTTAGCACGTCGGCGACGCGGTGGATCGGCAGTTCGTGGAACGTCACGCGCGGCGGGAGGTTCGACGCGAAGCCGGTGGACAGGTCGTCGAGAATCTCCACTTCATGGCCCGCTTCGACGAGTTGGTGCGCGACGACGCCGCCGATGTAGCCGGCGCCGCCGGTGACGAGAAGTTTCACGGGTGTCCTCTCAGGTGGCTGGCCGAAGAACTCAGGGTAGGCCGTGGCGAGCGCGCCGACGGCCGGGTCGGTGTTCGGAATCATCATCGCGTCCGGATCCGGCCCGGCGGCTCTTTCGATGCTGTGAAGTCGCTGGAGATATGGATCCGGTTGTCAGCTACTTCCCGGCGCATTACCGGGCTCGCTCGAGATCCCGCCCCGAGGATCGGTTGCACGGTCGAAGTCCGGCCGGCGGCCCGCGGGGCGAAGACCGAGGAGAACGAGTATGAAGGCGTTGAAGTCGAAGGTAGCGAAGGCCGCGGCGGTCGGAGGCATCGCTCTGGCGGCGGTCGGCGTCGGCGCGGGCGTCGCGAGCGCGGATCCCGGCCACGACGACCGCGACCACGGACCGGTTCCCGAGCAGCACCACCAGGACCCGCAGCCGAGCCCGCACGGATTCTGGTTCCTCAACCAGTGGATCCCGCTGCCCTGAGTCCGTCGACACGCCGCGGTCAGGTCGATTACCTCGCAGGTAATCGACCTGATCGGCGTTGTGGGCCAGGCTCGGGAGCATGGTGACGAACAGCATGCGGCGACAACGTTCCGCGCTGGCGGGTGCGCTGCGCGGCCTTGCGCTCGGACGGGTCGTGCTCGGCTCGGCCGCGCTCGTGGCCCCGCGGACGCTGAGCAAGGCGCTCGGCGTCCGGCCGACGCCCGAACTCGACTACATGACCCGGATCTTCGGCGCGCGGGCGATCGCGCTCGGCCTCGGATATCTGACCGCGCCCGCCGAGGAGCTGCCGCGTTGGCAGCGCCTGGCGTTGCTGGTGGACATCCTCGACACGACGCACGGCGGCGTGCGCCTGGTGCGCGGCGACGTCCCCCGGCCCACCGCGGTCGCGCTGGTGACCCTGACCGGTGGGTACATGCTCGTCGGCGCGACCCGGCTGGCCAAGGACCTGTCGTGAATGTCTTTGGCACACTGGGGCGATGGCGACCGTTGTGGCATTCCACGCGCACCCCGACGACGAGACGCTGCTGACCGGAGGGACGCTGGCCGAGCTGTCCGCCGCCGGACACCGCACCGTCATCGTGGTGGCCACCGACGGCCACATGGCCGATCTGGACGGCCGGAAGGCGCTGCGGCTCGGGGAACTGGAAGCGAGCGCGGCCGCCCTCGGCGTGCACCGCGTGGCGCACCTCGGCTACGCCGACAGCGGGCACGGCGCGGTGCTGTACGCCGACCCGCCGGACCGCACACGTTTCGCCCGCGCCGACCCCGAGGACGCGGCGCGGCGTCTGGCCGCGATCCTGCGCGAGGAGAACGCGGAGATCCTGCTCAGCTACGACCGCAACGGCGGGTACGGGCATCGCGACCACGTGCGCGTGCACGAGGTGGGCAAGCGCGCGGCCGAACTGGCCGGGGTGACGCGCGTTCTGGACGCCACCCTGCCCCGCGACGGCTACACCCGCCTCGCGCGTGCACTGACGCGGCTGGGCCTTCCTTTCGGCTACGATCCGTCGGTTCTGCACTCGCTGTACAGTCCGCGTTCGGCGATCACCCATCGCATCGACGTCTCCGCCCATGCCGCCCGCCGCAAGACCGCCCTGGCCGCCCACCGGTCGATCATCGAGGGCTCCAGCCGCTTCGCGTCCATCGCGAAGGTGCTGCTGCGCATGCCGACTCCGGTGTTGGCCCGCGTCATGCGCTGGGAGTGGTACGCCGAAGAAGGAGCCACCCTGACCTCGGGCCCTCCGCTCGACGACATCTTCCGGACCGCCTCCCGCTGAGCGGTTCGCGTTCGGAGGTTCATGATGAGCCGACCTGTGTGCCGAGACCACCCGTGACCCACCTCGCTACGCACGCGGTATCGAAAAGGCCCCTTGGCGCGGGCCGATTCGACACCGCAGGTCGTGGGCGGTCACCGATCCCAGCCGCACGATCGTCGGCGGATCGCGGTGGACCGGCTCGTTCTGCGGTGGGCTGCGCGTTCCCGCGGTGGACCGGCTCGTTCTGCGGGGGCGGGGCGTTTCCCGGCGGACCTGTGCCTCCCTGCGGTCGACCTGCGCGTTCCCGGGTACCGATGGACCACGCCTGCGGCTGTCGGTGGGCTGACAGGAAGCCGACCGGTCCTCGACCGCGCCGCCGGGCCGGCCTCGGCGGTGGACTTCGGCGGGAACCCCGACCTACCGCGATGGCATCCGTTCACCCGAGGTGTCGGCGGGCTCCCGAGGCAGCACCACGGTGAAGGTCGCCCCGCGTCCCGGTTCGCTGTCGACCGACACCCGTCCGCCGTGCGCGTTCACCAGGGCCTGGACGATGGACAGGCCGAGGCCGGTGCCGCCGCTGGTGCGGGTGCGCGAGGCGTCCGCGCGATAGAAGCGTTCGAACACCCGGGCCGCCGCGTCGGAGGACAGGCCGGGGCCCGCGTCGATCACGTCGATGCGCACGCGATCGGGCGCGGCGGTGAGCCGCACCGTGATCGGCGTTTCCCGCGGAGTATGGGCGAGGGCGTTGCCGATCAGGTTGCTCAGCACCTGGCGCAGGCGGGCCTCGTCGCCGACGACGTCCATGGTTCCCTCGCCGTCGCCGAGCGTCAGCGTGATCGGACGATCCGGGGCGTCGGGCGAGGGTTTCTGACGGGCCGCGATGGCCCTGGCGTTGTGCACGGCGTCACCCGCGAGTGCGAGCAGGTCGACGGGCGTGCGTTCCAGCGGGCGTTTCTCGTCCAGTCGCGCCAGCAACAGCAGGTCTTCGACCAGCAAACCCATGCGCTCGGCCTCGGCCTCGATCCGGCCGACCACCATTCCCGCGTCGCTGCTCGCGCCTTGGCGGTACAGCTCGGCGAAACCGCGGATCGTGGTCAGCGGCGTGCGCAGTTCGTGGCTCGCGTCCGCGACGAAGCGGCGCATCCGCGCCTCCGATCGGCGGGCCGCCTCCTCCGAGGCCTCGGTCGCGGCCACGCCGTGCTGGATCTGCGCGAGCATCTCGTTCAACGACCGCGCGAGATGATCGACCTCGGTGTCGACGCCGCGCACCGGCACCCGCCGGTGCAGGTCCCCGCCCGCGATCGCCGCCGCGGTCTGCTCCACCTCGCGCAGGGGCCGCAGGCTGCGCCGGATGACCAGGTAGCCGACGGCGCCGAGGGCCAGCAGCGCCGCGGCTCCCGTGCCGATCTCGAAGAAGATCAGCCGCGAGACCGTCTCCTGGTTGTCGGTCAGCGGCAGGCCGATGGTGGTCGAACCGTACTGGTTGGTGGTGGTCAGTACGCGCCAGCGCACGGAGGAGCCGTCGGCGGAGTCCACCGTGCGCGGTGTGCGGGCGTTCGCGTCGTCGAGGTCCGGCGCGCCCGCGGCGTTGTTGGCACCCGGCAGTTCCTGGTACACCTGCCCGTCGGCTCCCGTGCGCAGTTCGAAGAAGCGGCGCGGCTGCTCGCCCGGCGACCTCGGCTGCACCGGCACGGCCGGGAGATCGGCCGGAACCCATTGCGTGCGACCGTCATCGGTCGTCACCTGCCGCATCGGGCGCGGCTGCGCCCAGGACCGTGCCGCGTCGTAGAGTTGCTCGTCGGTGCGCTGGGTGAGCGACCGGCTCAGCGCCGAGGTCACCGCCGCGCCCGACGCGAACAACGCCGCCGCCGTCAGCAGCAGCAGCACGATCACCAGCCCGATGCGCAGCGGGACCGCCGAGATCCGCCGCGCGAGGCGCTCCCGCACGCTCACGTCCGGCTCACCTGCGGTTCGCGCAGCACGTAGCCGACGCCGCGCAGCGTGTGCAGCAGCTTGGGTTCGGTGGTGTCGATCTTGCGCCGCAGGTACGACACGTACGACTCGACCACGCCGGCGTCGCCGCCGAAGTCGTAGCGCCAGACGTGATCGAGGATCTTCGGCTTGCTCAGCACCTTGCCCGCGTTGACCATGAAATACCGCAGCAGGGTGAACTCGGTCGGCGACAGCGACACCGGCGCGCCCGCCTTCCACACCTCGTGGCTGTCGTCGTCGAGCACCAGGTCGCCGACCGTGATCCGGTTGGCGCTCTCCTGGACGGACTGTATTCCACTGCGGCGCAGGATGACTCGGAGCCGGGCGATGACTTCCTCCAGGCTGAACGGCTTGGTCACGTAGTCGTCGGCGCCGAGGGTGAGGCCGGTGAGTTTGTCGTCGACGTCGTCGCGCGCGGTCAGGAACAGCACGGGGGCGCTCACCCCGTCGGCGCGCAGCCGCCGCAGCATCCCGAACCCGTCCATGCCGGGCATCATCACGTCGAGGATGAGCGCGTCCGGCCGGAAGGTGCGCACCCGGTCCAGCGCCTCGGTCCCGCTGAGCGCCGTGGCCACCTCGAAGCCCTGGAACCGCAGGCTCACGGCGAGCAGTTCGATGATCATGGGTTCGTCGTCCACGATGAGGACGCGGGCCTCGGGTCGGGTGCCGGTCATGCACCCATGGTTCCGCCGCAAGCGCTGAGCAACCTGCGAGCAAGCTGGACGTTTCCTGTGAACGGGGATCGACCGCAGACGTGCGTGGGCACCGTGGCTCGCGAACGCTACCCCTAGCCCCCATGAGGCGAGACCCGGCCGCGCGCGCCGAGCGGGTGTTTCGTCTGAACGGCTCGGTCACCGACCGCACAGCGGATGCACTGGCGGATGCCGATGCTTCACCCAGGGCGGCAGATCACAGGGCGGCTGTCCGGAGCCGAACCGGGTGTCGCCGGATCTGCCTGAGCCCGGTGCGCTCGGCCGAGTCGATTGCTGCGCACCGGCAGGACGTTCTTCCACGGCGATCGGACTACTCGGCGCGGCCGGTCACGACACCGCGGCGGCCGGCTGCGTCCACACCGAACCACCGATGTCGCGGTTCCCGGTCATCCGCCCGATTGCCTCTGGTGATGGAGCTTGCTGGCGCCGAGGTCGGAAAGCCGGTAGGGGACCGGCGAGGCGGGCGCGTTGCTCCCGGCCGCCCGGTCGATCGAGGTCGGCGTCGCAGGCCCGGCCGCGGAAAGCGGTGTGCCGACATTGCTACCAGCGGCATTGCCGGGTGGCCGTGGACAGTGATGCCGCGCGGTCCTCGAACCCGCGGGACACGATATCGCCGCGTCGTGGGACGCGGCGATATCGCGGACCGAATCGTCAGCTGGTGGGTGCGGTCAGGTCGTAGACCGTGACGCCGCCGACTGTTTTCGCGGTGTAGTTGGCCTTCACCCACTCGGTGATCTGGTCCGCGGCCGACTTCTCGCCACCGGAGCCGGGCCGCATGCCCTGACCTTGGGCGATGAAGTAGTGCACCTCCCCGTTCGCCACGTAGTGCTGGAACTGGGCCAGCGTCGGCGCGTCGTCGCTTCCGCTGAAGCCGCCGATCGCGATCACCGACGTGCCGGTGCGCAGTTCCAGGCTGGAGGCGGTGCCGGAGCCGATGCTCGCCGCCGACCACCGGCTGTCGGTGTCGGCCAGCAGGGCGTCCAGCTCGGCGTTGTCGGCGCTGCCGCCCGGCCCACCGCCGCCGGGAGCGCCGCCTGCGGCAACCCTGTCGCCGGTCGGCAGGCCGGTGGCAGCCGCGTCGCCGGGCGCTTGGCTGGTGCCGGTGGGGGCCGCGTCGCCGGGCGCTTGGCCGGTGCCGGTGGTAGCTCCGTCTCCGGTCGACTGGCCGGTCCCGGACGCTCCGTCTGCGGCCTGGGTGCGACCGTCGTCGGCTCCCGCGCCCCGACCGGGTCCACCAGGCCCGCCCATCGACCCGGTCTGCGCGGGTCCGGAGGCGGGGATGCCGCCGCTGTGCGCGTGCGTGACCGTTTCGACCGCGTACGCCGCCGACCCGGCGAATCCGGCGAGCAATGCGGTGGCCGCGACGACGACGGCGATCCGGCGGGACCGGTGCGCGCCGAGCAGCAGCGCCAGGGCGGCGATCGCCGTCGCCGCCACCACCGTCCAGCGCAGCCACGGCAGCCAGTCCGGCGTGCGGTTCAGCAGAACGAAGGCCCAGGCGCCGGTGACCGCCGACAGCAGGGCCAAGGTGATCCTGGCCGCCACGTGCCCGCGCCGTCGCCACAGCTGTGTCACCGCGATCGCGGCGACACCGGCGACGCCGGGCGCGAGGGCCACCGTGTAGTACGGGTGGATGATGCCGCTCATGTAGCTGAAGACCAGGCCGGTGCCGAGCAGCCAGCCGCCCCAGAGGATCATCGCCGCCCGCAGGCGGTCGGTGCGCGGTGCGCGGCCACTCAGCCAGAGCCCGGCGGCCAAGCCGATCAGCGCGACCGGAAGCAGCCAGGAGATCTCCGTGGCCATGGTGCCGCTGAACAGCCGGGCCAGTCCGGTCTCGCCGCCGAACGCCCCGCCCATGCCGCCACCGCCGGGGCCGCCCGAGCCTCCTCCACTCGGATTGCCGCTGCCGCCGAGCAATCGGCCTATGCCGTTGTAACCGAGCGCCAGTTCCCACAGGCTGTTGTCGGTCGACCCGCCGATGTACGGGCGCGAATCAGCGGGCCACAACTCGACCAGCAGCACGTACCAGCCGCCCGCGACCACCATGGCCGCGCACGCGGTGATCAATTTGCCGATGCGCGACCAGAATCCGCCCGCCCCCGCGACCAGGAACACCAACCCCAGCGCAGGCAGGACCAGGAACGCCTGCATCATCTTGGTCAGGAACGCGAAACCGATGGCGACACCGGCCAGCGCGAGCCAGCCGGTGCCGGCCGAGCGCCAGCGCGGGGCGTCCGAGTCGATCGCCCGCACCGTGCAGTAGGCCGCCGCGATCAGCAGCAGTGTCAGCAGCGCGTCCGGGTTGTCGAAGCGGAACATCAACGCGGCGACCGGCGTCGCCGCCAACGCAGCGCCCGCGAGCAGGCCGGCGCCGGGCCCGCTCCACCGCCGCACCGCGGCGTACAGCAGCGCCACCGAGCCGACGCCCATCAACGCCTGCGGCGCCAGCAGCGACCACGAGCCGAACCCGAACAGCCGCCCCGACAGTCCCATCACCCACAGTGCCGCGGGCGGCTTGTCCACCGTGATCGCGTTGCCCGCGTCGTGCGCGCCGAACAGCAGCGCCTTCCAGCTCTGCGTGCCCGCCTGCGCCGCGGCGGCGTAATACTCGTTCGCCCAACCGGACACCGTCAGATTCCACAGATACAGCACCGCGGTCGCGCCGAGCAGCGCGAGCAGCGCCGGGCGTGCCCACCGCGGTTGGGTCGCGGGCCCGAAGAACACGCGATCCGCCCAGGACCGTCCGGCCGGGGCGCGATGGGCGCCGACGAGTCGCTCGTCGGCCTCGACGCCCGGCGGGACGCTCGTGATCAGCGCCATGATTTCGCCTTCCTTTCGTCAACCTCCGCTCGAAGGCTAGGAAGGCGGGCTGCCCGCGAGCTGGGGCAAACCTGGGAGTGCGCTGTGCGGCCTGGCGGCGCTCGCGCGGATCACACCGTGCTGACCACCTCCGCGTAATCCAGTCGCGGCGAACGCGGGAACCAGGCGTTCGGGCCGGGTTTGCCGATGTTGACCACGACGAGGCCGGTGTGTTCCCCGCCGGGGAAGAAATCCGCGTCCAGGCCCGCGCTGTCGAAGCCGTTCATCGGCCCGGCCGCCAGCCCGGCGGCACGGACGCCGAGGATGAAGTAGCCGATCTGGATCGACGCGTTGAAGCGGGCGGACTCGGCGCGATAGCCGGGGTCGGCGAAGTAGTCCGCGGCCTCCGGAGCGTGCGGGAACACCTTGGGCAGGTGCTGGTGGAAATTCAGGTCGGCGGCCAGGATCGCCGACAGCGGCGCGGCGGCCGTCTTCGGCTTGTTGTTGTCGATCATGTGGCTGACCAGCCGTGCCCGCGCCTCGGGACTGCGCACCAGAACGATCCGCAGCGGCTGCTGGTTCATCGAGGTCGGTCCGTATTTCACCAGTTCGTAGATCTGGCGGATCTGCTCGTCGCTGACCGGTTCGTCGGTGAAGGCGTTCGCCGTGCGGGCCTCGCGGAACAGGAGGTCTTGGGCGTCGGCGGCGAGTGTGAGCAGGGCGGGCTGAACGGAGTTCACGGGTTCTCCTCGAAGGGGTGGTCGGGATCAGTCGTGGACGACGCGCCGCGACCGGGTCAGCAACCCGCCGTCGGCGCGGACGAGCACGTCGTGCACGACGCAGCTCGGCGCGATCTCCGGCTTGCTGTTCGGGCGGATCTTCACCACCAGGCAGTAGGCGGTGGACACGATGGTGCCGTCGTCCTGCGGTTGCAGGTTGATCATGTTGAACCAATGCCTGCGCTGCATCGGGTCGGTTTCGAAGCGCTTGTGGAACTCCACCAGGTCGGCGATGATCCCCGCCCTGGTCCGGGCGGGTGGAATGCCGGGCGTGTGCTCGAATTCCGCGTCCTCGGTGAAAGTCGCGGCATAGCCGGGGATGTCGCGGTTGTCCAGCCGCTGCATCTGCTCGGCGTAGAACTGCTGGACCTCGGCGTACAACTCGGTGCGGCTGGCGACGGTGGTCATGGTTGCTCCTGTGGTCGCGGCGGGGCTCGGCTGCACGCCAGCGTGGTGGACGCCGCTAGAGCCTCGGTTGAGCCGAGGCCCGCGCGCGGTTGACCGGATCTATAGGACGCGGGTCGACCCTGGTGGTCGAGAAGCCCGGCGGGTTCGAAAGTTCGACCGATGGAGGAGTCATGGCGGAAAATCGGCGCGTCGCGCTGGTCACAGGAGCGACCAGCGGAATGGGCCTGGAGATCACCAAAAGCCTGGCGGCCAAGGGCATCGCGGTGCTCCTCTGCGCTCGCGATCAGCAGCGGGTGACCGACACGGTGAAGAGCCTGCAGGACGACGGTTACGAGGTGGACGGCACCGTCTGCGACGTCGCCGACGCCGCGCAGGTCCGCGAGTACGTCGACGCCGGTGTGCGGCGCTACGGCCCGATCGACATCCTGATCAACAACGCGGGCCGCAGCGGCGGCGGCGTCACCGCGCAGGTGCCCGACGAGCTGTGGTTCGACGTGATCAACACCAATCTCAACAGCGTGTTCCTGATGACGAAGGCGGTGCTGAACGCGGGCGGCATGCTCGAACGCGGCAGCGGCCGCATCGTCAACATCGCCTCCACCGGCGGCAAACAAGGCGTGGTGCACGGCGCTCCGTACTCCGCGTCCAAGCACGGCGTGGTCGGCTTCACCAAGGCGCTCGGCCTGGAACTGGCCAAGACCGGGATCACCGTGAACGCCGTGTGCCCCGGCTTCGTGGAGACGCCGATGGCCGAGCGGGTGCGCGAGGTGTATTCCGGGCTGTGGGGCGTCGACACCGACGAGGTGCACGCCCGGGTCAGCGCGCGGGTGCCCATCGGCCGCTATGTGCAGCCGTTCGAGGTGGCGGCGATGGTCGACTATCTGATCGGTCCCGGGGCGGGCGCCGTCACCGCGCAGGCGTTGAACGTCTGTGGCGGGCTGGGCAATTACTGACGAGGAGTGACGGCGATGACCGCAGTGGAGGAAAACGCTCCCGCTACCGGACACGAGGACTATCTGCGTGTGCTGGAAGCGATCCAGTCCGGCGCGTTGCAGTTGCTCGCGGGTTTTCCGCGGCAGCCGAGCGCGCTGCGCTTCCAGGTGGGGGAGGTGACCGTCGAGGCCGAGTGGGCCGAAGCGAGCCCGGTCGGGTCCACCCCGCTCGCGGTGGCCGAGGTGGAAGCCGTCGCCGCGCCGGAGGCGCTCGGCGCGGTCGTGCGCGCTCCCAGCGTCGGCGTGTTCTATCGATCCCCTGAGCCGGGCGCGGACCCGTTCGTGGCGGTCGGCGATCGGGTGAGCGCTGGGCAGCAGGTCGGCATCGTGGAGGCGATGAAGCTGATGATCCCGGTGACCGCCCAGGCAGGCGGCGTGATCACCGGGATACTGAAGGAAGACGGCGAACCGGTTCACTTCGATGAGCCCTTGTTCTCGTATACCGCGGAATGACGGTCGGATTCGGGCGGGCGGCCGCGACGCCAGGTGAGCACCCGGCGTTGTGTCCGCCCGCCGACCTGTGCGGCGCCGTTCAGCGTCAGCACGTCACCGTTCAGCGACATCTGCCGCACCTGCTCGGTCCGCGCCCACGCCGGGTTGGAGCACACGCTGATCGCGTGCACCACCTCCGCGCCGGTGCGCCGCCAGGTGCCCGCGTATCCCATGAACGGGGTGGCTCCCGTGGCTCCGTCCGTGCGCATCATGCTCACGGACATGTAGCCGTGCGCGCCGTAGATCAGCAGGCCGCGCGGGGCGTCGCCGAGCGGTCCCTCGCTGGTGACGCCCTGCTCGTCGATGTCGTAGTAGGACACCAGTTCCCAGGTGCCGACAAGATCGGATGCGTTCATGACACCGACGATGGCGGCCGCCGCTCTAATCACGCTGTAGCCGGTCGGGCGGCGAAGCGGTGACTGATCCGCACCAGCTGCCAGACGACCTCCAGCTCCGCGTGATCGCGCGGCCCGTACACCATCACCAGCGTCCCCGGCAGGTAGCCCTGCCGCGCCATCGGATGCGCCTCCGCCCATCCTCGGGAAACCGCCTGCGCCACGACGTCTTCCGGCAGGCACATGTGCAGGCTGCCGTCTCCGTGCCCGTGCAGGTGGGCGAATTCCGTGCCGGCGAGGTACGCCGCACGCGGCCCTCGGGCGATCCCCGGTCGCAGGTGCAGCGCCCGGGTGTCGGGCAGGGAGACGCCGCTGCGGCCGAGCAGGACGCCGTCGAGCGTGGTCATCCGCGACCACAGCTCCTCTTGCAGCTCGGGCGGCGCGATCTGGTCGAGCTGCTGGTGTGGGTTGTGCTCCCGGGTGCGCGGCCGCTCGCCGGAGCGGCGCGGCAGGTCGAGGCGGCCGTCCACTGTTGTCGTCATGACTGTGCTCCCTTCGGTTTTCGCGTACTCGCGACCCCTGGGAAACACATTACTTTCCAAAGTATAGTAGTAACCAAGGGGAAAGTGACTTACCAGGAGGACGTATGTCAGCCGTGCCGGAGCCCGTCGATCCTTGTCCGATCACGCCCGTCATCGACCTGGTGTTCGGTCGCTGGTCCACGCAGGTGCTGTGGGTGCTCACCCACGACGGCACGCTGCGCTTCACCGAACTGCAACAGCGCATCCCCGGCCTGACTCCGAAGGTCCTCACCCAGCGCCTGCGTCAGCTCGAACGCGACGGCCTGGTCGCGCGCACCTATCACCAGGAGGTCCCGCCGCGCGTCGAATACGAGGCGACCCCGCTGGCCAGAACGCTCACCCCGGTGTTCGGCAGCATCGTGGCCTGGTCTTCCGAACACCTCGGCGAGGTCCTCGCGGCGCGCGCCGAATATGACGCGGGGGAGCGAGTGAGCTGATCCGTGGCCCCGGCCCATTCCGGTCCGTCGAACCGGCAGAGGCTGCGACTGCGTCCCGACCCTCGCCGAGACGAGGGTCGGGCACGGTCTCGTGACTGCGCGTGGTCAGCGGGCGGATGCCGGTCGCGGCGCCACCGTGAGCAGGATTTCGGCCAGTTCGCGAGGCATCGTGATCATGCAGTCGTGCCCGGTGGGGAGGACGTGCAGGCGATCGGCGGGCAGATCGGCGGGTGGCAGGGTGCGGGGCATGGCGGCGCGCATGGCTTTGAAGTCGTCGCCGCCTTCGCTGCAATGGACGTGCCGCACCGGAATGGCCGCCAGCGCAACGGGATTCGTCAGCGTCATCGGCTGCTGAAAGGTCTTCAGCGATTGCGGCGTCTGCATGGACGCCAGCCAGCTGATATCGGGTTCCTCGGTGACGCCGTACAGGCCGCCGTCGCCGGTCGGCTCGGTCTGCGGCGGCACCAGCCAGCCGTCCCCGGCCGCGGCCGCCGCGGCGGCGAAGGCGTCGACCATGCCCGGCATGATGTCGGCCACCGCCTCGCCGTCGCGGGGCACGAAGGTGTCGATGTAGACCAGTTCGGCGATGCGATCCGGCACGGCGTCGGCCAGCGCGGTGACGACGATGCCCGCGTAGCTGTGACCCACCAGGACGATCTCGGACAGATCCTCGACGGTGACCAGGTCGATTAGATCCTGGACGTGGGTGTCGAGGCCGACATCCGCGGTTAGCAGGTCGGCGCGGTCGCCCAGACCGACCAGCGACGGGGCCAGGACACGATGCCCCGCGTCCTCCAGCAGCGGAGTCACCCGCTGCCAGACCCAACCGCCGTGGAAGGCGCCGTGGATGAGCAAGTAGGTCGACACGATCAGTTCTCCCTGAGTCTCGTCAGTGCGGTGACGGTTCCGGTCGCGGGCGGCACCGGCTCGGGCCGGATGCCGAGGCCGATCACGCGGGCCACCAGCCGGGGCAGGCGCGGAAAACGCCGCAGCAGGCGGACCAGCAGCGGATTATCGGTTCCTGGCCGTCCCGCGCTGGGGTAGAGGTCGGCCAGCAAGTGCAGCTGCGCGAATTGCACTACCCGCATAGGCAATTCGCGGCGGCGCTGGATGGTGCGCAGCTGGGCCGTCGACGGGGTCGCGCCCGCGGCGAGAACGGGTGCCAGCAAGCGGGCGGTCGCGATGGCATCTTGTACCGCGAGATTGATGCCGACCCCGCCCGCAGGGGACATCGCGTGCGCCGCGTCCCCGATCGCCACCAGCCCGGGGCGGTACCAGCGGCGCAGCCGGTCCACCCGCACGTCGAGCGGTTTCACGTCGTCCCAGTCCAGGATCTCCGCGTCCAGCCGCGGCGCGAGCACGGGATAGATGGCCGCCAGATCCGCACGGAACCGCGCCAGCCCCGCCGCCCGGATCGTCGCGAACCCGCCCTTCGGGATCATGTACGCGACCTGCAAATAGTCGCCGCGATCGATGCAGACGATGAAGAAGCCCTTCCCGCTGCGCACCGTGGGCAGGCGCTCGCCCTCCGGCTTGCCGACCCGGAACCAGAGCACGTCCATGGGCGCCGCGCTGGCGGCGACCTCGAGCAGCCCGGACCGGCGCACGATCGAATGCCGCCCGTCGGCCGCTATCACCAGATCCGCGGCGACCTCCAGCGGGCCGTCGGCGGTCTCGGCGCGGACGCCGGTCACCGCGCCGTCGCGCAGCACCAGCTCGGTGACCTCCGCTTCCTGCACCAGCCGGAAACCGGGATAGCGGCGACCGGCCTCGGCGAGGAAGTTCAGCACGTCCCACTGCGGCATGAAGGCCACGAACGGGAACGGCCCTGGCAGCGCACTGAAATCGGCGAACACCACCGGCCCGGTGGCGGTCGCCATCGGCAGCTGGGGCAGCTCGACGTGCGGCAGCGCGAGGAACTCTTCGGCCAGGCCCAGTTCGTTCATCGCGAGCAGTGTCGAGGTATGCACGGTGTCGCCCCGGAAATCCCGCAGGAAGTCCGGATGCTTCTCCAGCACGAGCACCTCCACGCCGGAACGCGCCAGCAGCAGACCGGTCATCAGACCGGCCGGACCGCCGCCGATCACGCACACCCGCACCGACGCGGTGCTCACGCCAGGCATGCCGGCACCTGCCCGCCGTTGTAGAGCACCATCTCGTCGAAGATCGCCAGGACATCCAGCGGCTCCCCGGGCTCGCCGCCGGACAGTTCCGCGTCCGCGCGATACAGATTGCCGACCAACCGCTCCTGATCCACCAGGTCGGCGAACTCGCCGTGGTCGGCCTCCAGCGCAATCGCCAGCGGCGACAGTCCGAGTGCGCGTCCCTCCACGGCCAGGTCCTGCACCCAGCGCAGGTAGCGCAGCGTCTGGTCGAAGATCTCCGGCCCGGTGACCGGTCCGTGCCCGGCGACGACCGTCTCCGCGCCCAGCGCGGCCAGCCGCCGTACGGCGGTGATCGACCCGCTGACCGACCCCATCAGGCAGAACGGCGCCGCGCCCGACATCACCAGATCCCCGGCGAACAACACGCGTTCCTCTGGCAGCCACGCCACCACGTCGTTGGTGGTGTGCGCGGCCGTGCCGAAGTGGAGCAGCTCCACCCGGCGCTCGCCCTGGTGCAGGGTCAGGTGATAGCCGAACGTGATGCTGGGCAACGTGACCCGCACATCGCCCCATTCGACCTCCGGCCACAGCTTCGTCAGCGCAAGGCCGGTCTCGATCATCTCCGGCCGGATCCGGTCGTGGCCGACGACGACCGCGGCCGGTCCGAACAGGTGGTTGCCGAAGTTGTGGTCGCCGTGGTGGTGGGTGTTCACGATGGTGCGGGCCGGGCCGGCGCCGAGCCCGTCGACGAACTCGACGAGCGCCCGGGTACGCCCCTCCGTCGCCAGCGTGTCGATCACCACAGCGCCGTCCGGCCCGGTCAGCACACCGGCATTGCTGACGCACCAGCCGCCGCGGCTGTGGGTGTAGGCGTAGACGCCGTCGGCGATCTCGTGCACCTGCGGGGTCGCCGTCGTCTCGGTGGCGGTCATGTCGGCGACTTCGTCGACGCGGCATGGCGTTCCGCGCACCGCAACGTGTTGCGGCTGTTGCTGGAAAGCGCCTCGGTGAGGTACGCGCCCGCGTCGGCGAGATCGGTATTCGCACCGAGGATCTCCCGCGCGGCCACGGGATCGATCGCGACCGTGTGCCGGGCGGTCACCACCGCGCCGTCGGGCCCGTCGGCGAACTCCCATGCGCCGCTGTGGCCGAACAGGATCGCGGGCGGCACCAGCTGCTTGTAGTCGATCCGTTCGCCCGGAACGCACACCCGGATCGACTTGGTGGTGTGCGGGATACCGCCCGCGGTCACCGTGTCCATCTCCATCAGTTGCACGCCGTCGGCGTCCTCGGTGAGTTCGACGCGGCCGACGTGCGGCACCTGCTCGGGCCAGCGTTCGCTGTGGTAGACGAAGTCGTATGCCTCGGAGGCCGAGCAGTCCAGCGTCACCGTGTCCTCGAAGGTGCGCACCACTTCGTCGACCGGGTGTCCGATCTCGGCGATGCGGGCCAAGGCCGCGAGCTCGGACACGCTGTTGCGATCCACCGCCGCGGCGACCTGCGCGGCATCGGCCCCGTCCACCACCGTGAAGTGGTGGTCCAAGACGACTTTCGTGGTGCCCGCACCGAGCTCGCGGAACGACCAGCCGCCACCCATCGACGCGATCGGCGCCTGGCTGCGCTCCTGCTCGAAGGCGATGCGGCGCTGTCCGGCGTCCAGCACCCGCCGCGACGTCCAGTTCCGCACCGCGCCGCCGACGGTCGCCCACAGCCGGAAACGTTCCTCGTCCGGCCCGCGGTGCAGATGGCGCACCAGCACGCTCGGCTCGAAGATCACCGGCCACCTGGTGACGTCGGCGACCAGGTCGTAGACGACGTCCGGGGCGGCCTGCACCACCCTGGAGTGGGACATCACTTCCGCGTTCACGCCGCACCCCGTAGTTGGGCGTTCACGATGTCGACCAGCTCCTGTGGCGTCTTGACCTCGACGAGCTGTTCCTCCGGGATGGTCACGCCGAAGTCGCGCTGGATCCGCGCCGCGGTCTCGATGAGCGCGAGCGAGTCGTAGCCCAGCTCCTCGAATTCGACGGCGGCGATGTCGCCGCCGAGTTCGGCGAGGTCCTCCCCGCCCGCGCAGTCCACCAGGATGCGGCGTAGTTCGGTGATGGTCATGGTCATGATTCGCTCCTCGGCAGATCTCGATCGGATACGGCGCGCACGACGACCGCGGAGTTGAAACCCCAGCGCCCGCGTGCCAGGACGAGCGCGCCGCCGACGGTGGCGGAGCGCGGGGCGCCGAGAACCAGATCGATCCGGCAGTCCTCGGCGAGGGTGGTGGTGTGCGCGGTCGGCGGGATCACCGAGTCGCGCATCGCCAGCAGCGCGGTGACGACGTCGAGCGGACCCGCGCCGGAGAACAGGCGCCCGGTCAGCGGTTTCGACGCGGTGACCGGAACGCCGTCCGGCCCGAACAGCGCCTCGATGGCGGCGGCCTCGTCGCGGTCGCGATCGGGTATGCCGGAGGCGTCGGCGAACACCACGTCGATGTCGCCGGGTGTCATCCCGGCGTCGGCCAGCGCGAGCTCGGCGGCGCGGCGCAGGCCCGACGGTCGGCCGGAAGCGGGCGGCGGGTCGAAAGTCGAGGCGTATCCGGCGATTTCACCGTGCACCTTCGGCACGCCACGAGCCCGCGCCGCGGCGGCGTCCTCGACCACCAGCATCGCGCCGCCTTCACCGGGCACGTACCCGGCGGCGCTGACGTCGAACGGCAGATACGCGCGCTCGGGGTCGGTCGCGGTGCTCACTCCACCGCTGGACAGATGCGAGGCCCACCCCCACGGATCGAGCGCCGAATCGACGCCGCCGGTGACCACCAGCGGCGTCCCGCGCCGGACGGTGCGCCGCGCGTGACCGATCGCGTCCAGTCCGCCCGCCTGCTCGGCGACCAGGGCGCTGCTCGGTCCGCGCATGCCGTGCCGGATGGAGATCTGTCCGGTGTTGACCGCGTAGAACCACGCGAACGACTCGTACACGCTGACGTGCTCGGAGCCGAGCGACCACAGCTTGTTGAACTCCCGATGGGTGAATTCAAAGCCACCGGAAGCGTTCCCGGTGACCACGCCCATGTCGTAGTCGGTCATCGCCGCCGTGTCGACCTTCGCGTCGTCCAGCGCCCACTGCGCGGCGACCAGCGCCATCCGGGTCGAGACGTCCGTCTGCGGCAGCAGCCGGCTCGGCAGGTGCGCCCCGGCGTCGAAATCGGCCACCTGGCCCGCAAGGCGCGCCGCCGAGCGGCTGGCGTCGAACCGGGTGAGCGGCGCGATCCCGCCGCGCCCGGCCAGCACGGCGTCCCAGAAACGCTCCACACCGGTGCCGTTCGGCGCGAGCACACCCATTCCGGTCACGAGGATCATGCCGCCACCGCCTCCGCCTTGCGCAGCACCATGGCGCTCTGGAAGCCGCCGAACCCGCTGCCGACGGTGAGCACGGTGTCCATCCGGTGGTCGCGGGCGACCAGCGGCACGTAGTCCAGATCGCATTCGGGGTCGGGTTCGTGCAGGTTCGCCGTCGGCGGCACCACCTGGTATTCCAGCGCGAGCAGCGAGGCGGCGATCTCCACCGAGCCGATCGCGCCGAGCGAATGCCCGACCATCGACTTGATCGAGCTCATCGGCGTGGCGTAGGCGTGCGCGCCGAGGCTGCGCTTCACCGCCGCGGTTTCGTGGCGGTCGTTCTGCCTGGTGCCGGAGCCGTGCGCGTTGATGTAGTGCACGGCGGTGGGGTCGATCCTGGATTCGTCGAGCGCGACCCGGATCGCCTCGGCCATCTCGCGACCGTCGGCTTTGAGTCCCGTCATGTGATAGGCGTTGCACCGGGTCGCGTAGCCGGAGATCTCGGCGTAGATGTGCGCGCCGCGCCTGCGCGCGCTCTCGTACTCCTCCAGCACGAACATCGCCGCGCCCTCGGCGAGCACGAACCCGTTGCGCGAGTTGTCGAACGGCCGCGAGGCCACCTCCGCCTCGTCGTTGCGCGGCGTGGTCGCTTTGATCGCGTCGAAGCAGGCCACCACGATCGGTGTGATGGGCGTGTCCGACGCGCCCGCCACCATGACGTCGGCCGACCCCTCGCGGATCAGCTGCACCGCGTGGCCCACCGAGTCCAGTCCCGACGTGCATCCGTTGGAGACCATCGCCACCGGTCCTTCGGCGCCGACGCTCCAGGCCACTTCGGCGGGCATCACGCTGGGGATCATGTAGTCGAACATGTGCGGGGAGAGATACGTCTCGTCGACCAGCCAGTTCTTTCCGGAGTCCGACAGCACCAGGTATTCGCGCTCCAGGCTGGTGGCCGCGGCGACCGCGCTGCCGAGGCTCACGCCGAGCCGGTGCGGATCGACCGCGGCGAGGTCGAGCCCGCTGTCGGCCACCGCCTCCCGCGCGCAGACCACGGCGAACTGCACCGCCCGGTCCATGCGCCGGATCTCTCTGGGGGACAACCCCTCCCGCACCGGATCGAAGTCCGCTTCACCGGCCACCTGGGACCGGTACGGCGAGGCGTCGAAGAACGAGATCCGGCGCGTCGCGGTGCGGCCTTCCGACAGCAGCTTCCAGAACTCGTCCTTGCCCGACCCGCCGGGCGCGCGGACGCCGAGCCCGGTGACGACGACGCGGCGGCTCATCGCGGACCACCGGATGCATTGCGGTTCATGGCGTTCTCCCTTCGATGGTGCGATCGAGCATCGGCGACGGCCCTCGAACCTCGCTCGAGCGAACGAGTCGAGCTGTTCTCGAGCGGCGCGCGGCAGGCTGTCGCTGTGATCACCCGGCCGCCGCCGCCCGGACCGATCACCCGTTCCCGAGCACAGGAGACACGCGTGATGAAGTCAGCACACGGCCCGGACGGCGCCGCGGACTGGGTGCTCTGCCCGGCATGCCTGATCCCGCTGTACGGCAAGCGGTTCGCCCGCGACCTCGGCGTCTGCGGCGAATGCGGCAGGCACACGCCGATCACCGCGCGGCAGCGCATCGAGCAGCTCGCCGACGACGGGCGCTTCGAGCCGCTGCCGATCGCCGCCACCGACGAGGACCCGCTGACCTTCACCGACACCAAGCCCTATCCCGACCGGCTGGCCGCCGCGCGCGCCCGCACCGGCATGCACGACGCGGTGCTCTGCGCGCTGGCCGCGATCGAGGGCAAGCCGGTGGTGATCGCCGCGATGGACTTCCGCTTCCTGGGCGGCAGCCTCGGCACCGCCGTCGGCGAGATGATCACCGCAGCCGCGGAAACCGCTCTGGCCCGGCGTCTTCCGCTGATCATCGTCACGGCGTCGGGCGGAGCCAGGATGCAGGAGGGCCCGCTGGCGCTGATGCAGATGGCCAAGACCAGCGCGGCGCTGGAACAACTGGACCGGGCGGGCATCCTCACCGTCACCCTGATCACCGACCCCACCTACGGCGGCGTCGCGGCCTCCTTCGCGACCCTGTCCGACGTGCTGATCGCCGAACCGGGCGCCCGGCTCGGGTTCGCCGGGCGGCGCGTGATCGAGCAGACCATCCGCCAGGAGTTGCCGCCGAAGTTCCAGACCGCCGAATTCCTGCTGGAACGCGGGCTCATCGACTTGATCGTCCCGCGTGCGGGCCTGCGCCAGGCGCTCGGCGCGCTGCTGCGGGCCGCGGGCCCGGTCGATCCCGCCGAGACCTTCGTCCCCGCCGACGCGGGAACGATCACCGATCCGGCTCGCGTTCCGCCGGCCGATCCCTGGACGCAAGTGCGCCGGGCTCGGTCCCCGCGGCGGCCCACCACGCTGGACTACTTCGCCCTCGCCTTCGACGAATTCCGTGAGCTGCGCGGCGACCGGATCTCCGGCGACTGCGCTGCGGTGGTCGGCGGAACGGCGTGGCTCGGCGGGCGGCCGGTCATGGTGATCGGCCACCAGAAGGGACACGAGCCCAAGGAGTTGATGGAACGCAACTTCGGCATGCCGACCCCGGCCGGCTATCGCAAGGCGGCGCGGCTGATGCGGCTGGCGGAGAAGCTCGGGCTGCCCGTCATCACCTTGATCGACACGCCCGGCGCGTATCCGGGCGCCACCGCCGAGGAACAGGGGCAGGCGATCGTCATCGCGGAGAACATCCGGCTGATGTCGGCGCTGCGGGTACCGGTGATCAGTGTGGTGATCGGCGAAGGCGGCAGCGGAGGAGCCCTGGCGCTCGGTGTCGCCAACCGGGTGCTGATGTTCGCGAACGGCACGTACTCGGTGATCAGCCCGGAGGGCTGCGCGGCGATCGTGTGGAACGATCCCGCCGCCGCGCCCCAGGCCGCCGCCGCGCTGTCGCTGACCGCGAAGGACCTGCTGCGCCTCGGGGTGG
Organism: Nocardia beijingensis NBRC 16342; assembly: GCF_001612785.1. Taxonomy (GTDB): domain Bacteria; phylum Actinomycetota; class Actinomycetes; order Mycobacteriales; family Mycobacteriaceae; genus Nocardia; species Nocardia beijingensis. The sequence goes on along the minus strand of NZ_BDBC01000010.1, from coordinate 413,029 downwards.
TGGACGCGGTGCTGCCCGAGCCGGACGACGACGTGGGCGCGGCGCCGGTCGCCGCGGCCGAACAGCTGCGCCGCGCCTTGGCCGCGACCCTCGGCGAGCTCGCCGGTCGGGGTGGCGCGGAGCTGGCCGACGAGCGCCGCGCCCGGTTCCGGCGCTTCGGCGCGCGGCAGCAGGTCCTGGTCCGGTCGGTCGCGTAGGAGTGACGTCATGTTCGAGAAGGTCCTGATCGCCAATCGCGGCGAGATCGCGCTTCGCGTCGCGCGCACCTGCCGCGAACTGGGCGTGCGCACCGTGGCGGTGCACTCGGTGGCCGACGCCGAGTCGGCGGTGGTGCGTTTCGCCGACGAGGCGGTGCAGATCGGTGCGTCCGCGGCCAAGCGCAGTTATCTGAACGCCGCGGCGATCCTGGCCGCGGCCGAACTCACCGGCGCGGACGCGATCCATCCCGGCTACGGATTCCTTTCCGAGTCACCGGATTTCGCCGATGCCTGCCGGGCCGCTGGCAGAACGCTGATCGGGCCGCCCGCCGACGTGATGGCCCAGCTCGGCGACAAGCAGTCGGCGCGCACGCTGATGGCGAAGGCCGGGCTGCCACTTCTGCCGGGCAGCCTCGATCCGCTCGAACCCGACGAGGCGCACGCGCTCGCGGATTCGATCGGCTATCCGGTGATCGTCAAAGCGGCCGCGGGCGGAGGCGGGCGCGGCATGCGGGTCGTGCACGAGAGCGCGGCGTTCCCTGGCGCTTATCAGGAGACCAGGGCGACGGCGCGGATGCTGTTCGGTGACAGCCGGGTGTATGTGGAGAAGTACCTCGCCGCGGCCAGGCACGTCGAGATCCAGGTGCTGTGCGACGCCTACGGCAACGGCGTGCACCTGGGTGAACGCGACTGCTCGGTGCAGCGCAGGCACCAGAAATTGATCGAGGAATCCCCGGCGCCGATGCTGCCGGATGGCCTCGCCGAACGAATGGGGGAGTCCGCCGTACACGGTGTGCTGGAGGCGGGGTACACCGGCGCGGGAACGGTGGAATTCCTGGTCGATCGGGACGGCAATTACTATTTCATGGAGGTGAACTGCCGAATTCAGGTGGAACACCCGGTGACCGAAATGGTCACCGGTATGGACCTCGTCGCCGAGCAGATTCGGGTCGCCGCCGGAGAACCGCTCGGCATCGCGCAAGAGGACATCGTTCTGCGTGGCGCGGCGATCGAATGCCGGATCAATGCCGAAGACCCTGCGGCGGAATTCGCGCCGGCCCCCGGAATTCTGGCGGAATTCACGCCGCCCGGCGGTCCGTTCGTCCGTGTCGACACGCATGCGCACGCCGGTTATCCGATACCTCCGCACTATGATTCGCTGCTGGCCAAATTGGTGGTGTGGGCGCCGGACCGCGACCGGGCGCTGGCCAGGATGCGCCGGGCCCTGGCGGAATTCCGGATCTCGGGCGCCCGCGTCGCGACCACGCGGGATTTCCTGTACGAGGTGCTCGACCATCCGGCCATGCGCGCCGCCACGCACACCACCGGGTTGGTGGACGAACTCCTCGGACGGGAATGAGCGCGCCCGACGGTGACCCGGTCGCGGGTGCGCGAGCGTGGCCGGGCTCGGTCTCGGCCGCGTCAGGCGGGCTCGGCGGCGGCGCTGAACTCGGGGGAGTACCAGCCGATCAGGTAACCGGCGTGGCGGCTGTTGAGCATCGCGCTCACCGAGTCGTCGGAGGCGGCCAGGATGTCCTGGTGCAGCTTCCTCAGCTTCTGGCACGGGTCGAGCCCGAGCTCGTCCTGCATGGACCGGCTGAACTGCTGATAGGAGGCCAGGGCGCGGGCACGCTGTCCCGAGCGGCACAGGGCGAACATGTAGTACGCCTGCAACCGCTCGTGCAGCGGATGCTGCATGGTCAACCGCGCCAGATCGGGGCAGACCTCGCGGTGCCTGCCCAGCCGCAATTCCGCCTCCACCCGCAGTTCGATATTGGTCAGCCGCAGGTGGTCCAGATGCGAGATCTCGGCGGCGAGCGGGATGCCGCCCTCCACGTCCACCAGCGCCGGACCGCTCCACAGCGCTTCCGCGGCGCTGAACAGGTCCACCGCGCGCTCGTCGTCGCCGGTCTTGGCGGCGCAGCGGGCGGCGGCGGACATGGACTGATAGTCGCGCAGGTCGAACACGCAGTCCTGCACGTCGAAGGAGTAGCCCTTGCTGCGCGTGCGCAAAAAGCGTTCGGCCACCTCGGCCTGCCCGATCCCGAGCTGCTCCGCCATCTTCTTACGAATTCCGAGCACATAAGTCTGCACGACCGTCACCGCGCTGCGCGGCGGATCGTCGTTCCACAGTTCTTCGATCAGGGTCGTCACCGGGACGACGGTGTCGTGCCGAACCAACAGTAATGCCAGCAACTGCCGCTGCTTCTGAGCGGTCGGCGTCGCGTTGTGATTGTTCAGGGCGAGCGTCAACGGACCTAGCACGCGAGCGCATACCGGATACTTCATTGGGAACTCTCCTACGGGCGAATTTCCCCCCGACCGACGTGAGATTCTCGATTGCCACCGCGTTGTAGGCTCCGTCCACAGTAGCGAGAAACCCGTATCGACGCCATGAATCCTGAGTAATATCGGAGTTAATTTCACCCGCTGTTTCGCCGAATTCCCCTAGGTCGCAAGGAGATTCGCCCGTTATTTGCGGAACTGTCGGCTACGGCGAATTCGTAGGATGTTGTCTTTCCTGGTGCCGGGCTGCCCCTCCGGGCCCGCGTGCTCGCGCTCGACCTCTTCCTCCGCTTCCACCTGCCATTCCGCTGGGTCCAGCGCGAGATCGGCGCGCACCTCGGCCGTGGTCGGGAAATGCACGTCGGCGGGTGGTTCCAGCACCCAGGAGGGCCATTGCGCGTGCCCGACGATCAGCAACAGCCCGCCGGGCGCCACCGCCTCGGCGGCGCGGCGCAGGATTCGGGTCCGCTCGCCGTCCCCGGCCGCCGGTGAGTGCAGATACTGCGCCGTGACGAGGTCGAACTGTCCGGCCGGGAAGGTGTGGTCCAGATCGTGTCGCTGCCAGTCGATTTCGCCGGACAATTCCTGCCGGGCCGCGTTGGCCCTGGCGCGGGCCAGCGCGGTCTCCGACACGTCGACCGCCGTGACCCGCCAGCCGCGCTCGGCCAGCCAGATCGCGTCGGCGCCCTCGGCGCAGCCCAGATCAAGGGCGGTGCCGGGCGCGAGGTCTTCGATCTCGCGGACCAGCAGGAAGTTCGGCCGTCGCGACCAGACCCGGTCGCGTTCCTGGTAGAAGGCCTCCCAGTACTCGACGGTCGTGGGTGTCATCCGGTCGGTGTGGTGATGGGGTGTCGCGCTCATGCGTCCCACCCTCCATCGCCCCGGCCGGAACGGCAAATATCGTTGCCGCTTCGGCAACCGGTCGCAGGCCGGGGCCGTCGCCGCCCGTCTGTCAGCAGTCGTCGAGCGGGTCGCGCAGGATCATGCCCTCGGCCGCGCGCAGGCGCGTGGTCATGGTCGTCAGCAGGTCGACGGAGTCCTCGGAGAGGCCGATGGCCGTGTGCAGCAGCCTGCGCAGCCGCGGGCTGGTGAGCCGGTCGGCGAGGGTGTCGTCGTGTGCGGTCGGTTCGGCGTCGAACTGTCGGTCGAGATTCACGGGAAGGTACTCACAATCGGTCATCGGGCCCCCAGGAAACCATGTGCGTGCGACGCTCGTGCCTGGAACGACAGCGTGGGCACGGGCGAGATCGTTCCGGGGCGCAGCGTACATCGCAACTGGTCGGTCGCTGTACCGGGTCGGAATGGGTGCGTGTGATCTCCGTGCCGCAGTCGGGCCGGCTCGTCCGTGCCGTGGCCGCGCCCGCTCGGGCGTGGAGATCGTTCCCATTGTTCCACTCGCCGTGGGCAATTCGGCAAAACGGCACGTTCGCGCAGGTTGTGGTCGTTCGTCGGCGCCCACCAGCGCACGTCGAGCCCGCCGCAGGCTCCCGGCCGTTCCCAGTCCTGGGAAATCACGCCCTGCGCCGCCTCCCGCGGAAAACCGGGAGCTCAGCCGGTTCTTCCGTGACAGGATGGGTGACGGCCGAAGCAGGTAGCGACCGACGAGAGGCCCGCGATGGGAAATCTCGACGACCGGGTGGCGGTGGTCACCGGAGGAGCCCGCGGACAGGGGCGCGCGCACGCGGTGGCGCTGGCGAACGCGGGAGCGGACATCGTGGTGTGCGATATCGCCGCACCGCTGTCCGGTCTTCCCTACGAGCTGAGCACGCCCGCCGACCTGGCCGAGACCGCCGCGCTGGTCGAGCGGACCGGCCGCCGCTGCGTCGCCGTCCAGGCCGACGTGCGCAGCCTGGAACAGATGCGGACGGTCGCCGAGCGCGCGCTCGAGGAATTCGACCGTATCGACATCCTCATCGCCAACGCGGGCATCGCGTCCAACTCGCCCGTCGCCGAGATGGACGAACAGTTGTGGCGGGACATGATCGACACCAATCTGACGGGCGTGTTCCACAGCTTCCGCGCGGTCGTCCCGCACATGATCGAGCGGCGCTGGGGTCGTGTGGTGGCCACCTCCTCCATCGTGGCGAAGATGGGCGTGCGCAACGCGGCGCACTACGCCGCGAGCAAATGGGGCGTGCTCGGCCTGGTGAAGTCGCTGTCGCTGGAGGTGGCGGAGTACGGCATCACGGTGAACGCGCTGCTGCCCTCCGGCGTCGACACCGACATGATCCAGAATCCGGCGACCTGGCGGCTCATGGTGCCGGACAAGGAGAATCCCACCAGGGAGGACTGGATGGCGATCATCGAATCCGGGCCGCCCAACGGCGATCTGATCCAGCCCGCCGAGGTGGCCGAGGCGATGCTGCTGCTGGTCTCCGAGCACGGCCGCCACTTCAACGGGGAAGCCGTCACCATTTCCTGCGGCGGAAGCGCGAGCACCTCTTAGGGTCTGCGCCGGAAAAGTGTCGTGCGCGAATACGATTCGCCCCGTGGCGCTGTTGTCCCCGCCTCGCGCACCGTGCTTCACTGGAAGCACAAGGTCTGTGCAGTGCCAGCTTCCGGCCAGGAGTCAGCGCATGTCCCCTCACACCGAACGGACCGACCCCCTTCGGTTCTCGGTGTGCCGACCGCGTCGCGACGTCACCGTGCTGCTGGTCGCGGGGGAGATCGATGTGGCGACGGCGCCCCGGTTCCGCGCCGAACTGTCGCGCGCCTGCTCGCGCCCCGCGGCCACCCTCGTGCTCGACCTCTCACCGGTCACTTTCCTCGCGGCCGCCGGACTGAGCATTCTGGTCGAGGCGCAGGCCGAAGTGACGCGCTCGCGCCGCCGGATGACGCTGATCACCACGGTGCGGCCGGTGGACCGGGCCATCGAGATCACCGGGCTGGCCGACCTGTTCCATCGGGTCTCGTCGCTCGACGCCGCCCTCATCGACCTCGCGCCCGATTACGACGAGACGGCCTGACCTCGACGCCGCGACCGGCTTTGTGCGCCGGGACAGCGGCCCGAACGACCGGCCGACGATCGATGCGGGCGATGGCCATCGCGAGGTCCGGACGAGGTGCACGCGCACCGGTAGCCCGCCGAACACCTCGTTCGGCGGGCTACCGGTCCGAGCCGCGTCAGCGGCGACGCGAATCGATCGCCTCGCGCGCCGCGTGCGCGGTCTGCGCTCCCCGCTCGCGGGCCTCGCGCGCCGCGTGCGTTCCGCGCTCTTTGGCGGCGTCGGCGAGCTCGGGTCCGCGCTCTTTCGCGAGCTCCGCCAATTCGGCGCCGCGCTGCTTCGCCAGCTCCGCCAGATGCGCGCTCTGCTCCTTGGCGATCTCGGCCCATTCGGCGCCGCGCTCTTTGGCGATCTCCGCCCATTCCGCGCCGCGCTCTTTGGCGATCTCGGCCCAGTCGGAGCCACGTTCTTTCGCGATTCCGGCCCAGTCGGAGCCCCGCTCCTTGGCGACCTCGGCCCACTCCTGACCGTGGGTCTTGGCGGTGTCGGCCAGGTCGCTGCCGTGTTCCTTGGCCGCATCCGCCAACGCGGGGCCGTGCCGCTGGGCGGTTTCGGCGAGTTCGGCCCCTTTGCTCGCGGCCACCGCGCCCAGCGCCCGCGCCTTGTCCGCGGCCTCGTGCGCGTGCTTGCGCAGTGCCGCGCCGGTGGTGGTGTCCGAAGCGGCGCCGAACGGCAGCGCCGCGGTCACCGCGGCGGCGGCGTCACGGGCGGCGCGGCGGCCGCGCCAGCCCAGCGAGGGCTTGCCCCCGGTGTCGGCTGCGGTGATCATCAGCCCGCCGAGCAGCCCGAGATCCTTGAGGAACGCGGTCCGCTTCGCCGACTTGCGGGCCGGATCCTGCTCGTTCCAGAAGTCCTGCTCGGTGACGGCCGCGGGCACCACGGTGGCGGCGAGCACCAGAGCGGCCAGTCGCGGCGCCTTGCCGAGCGCGAGCAGAACGCCGCCGCCGACCTGAGCGAAGGCATTGACCTGCACGACGGTCGACGGATTGGAGGGCAACCTCGCGGCGATCTCTTCGGGGAGCTGCCGGTGCCCCCGCTCCAGTAGTGCGTTAGCGGACTTGACCCGCTCGTCCGGGTGCCGCAGTGTATCGACCCCGTCGACCACGAACGCGGTGGCCAGTAGCGGCCGGGCCAGTCGGCGCAACAACATGACAGAACCCCTTCCATTGATGACGTCACAATTCGGATTCCCGCGCGGTTCGGGGCCAAACACGCCGGTCCGCCGCCGTGTGAATGCCGCCTCATCCGGGTAACAGCTAATCGAGAGAAATCGATCTGGGGGGTGAAGGCGCCGCCGCACCGCTCGCTCTCCCGCCCTGCTCCGCCGGAAGGTATCTGCTGTGAACACCCCTACGGCCACAACGGCTTTCGACGCCGTCGTCGCCGCGTTGCCCGTCGCGCCGAAGTGCACGTTCCGCTTCGATTCGGTGCCATGCCGTCATCGCGCGGAATGGTTCATCCGTAAACGATCCTGCTGCCATCCGGCCGGCGTGGACTTCCTCTGCGAGACCTGCCATACCCGCATCCATTGGATGCTCGACATGGGCGTGGTGTTCGAATGCGCCGGATGCGGCGTGCACTCGGCCAGTTTCGCCGAACTCTGCCCGACCGCGGCTCCGCTCTGAACGCGGTTCAGCCTCCGGCGGGCTTCCGCAGGGGCGAGTCGATCGCGGCGAGGAAGCCGGTGACGATCGAAGCGACCCGATCCGGTGCCTCCACCATCGGAAGATGACCGCAGTCCGGTAATTCCACCGCCGTGTGCGGGCGCAGCGTGCGGTTGAGCCGCCCGCCCGCCTTCGCCGACAGGACGCGGTTGCGCCGCCCCCAGATCGTGCAGATCGGCGGAAAACCCGCGGGTGGGTGGAAGGTGTCCAACGCGCGATAGGACGGGAAATCCTGCACCAAGCCGTGCAGCGCTTCCAGCCTGCCCCGATCGGTCCAGTGCGCCCGCACCCGCGGCTCGTGCTGGTCGCGCCTGCCCCGGCCACGGGGACCGAGCTGATTGCCGACGATCAGCGAGACCACCGGGTTCGGCAGGCTGATCCGCCGGGCCAGCGGCGCCAGCGGCAGCCGCGCGTCCAACCAGGCCAGGCCCGCCGACTGCCCCGAACTGACGGTGTCCAAGGTGAGCGGATTGATCAGCACCAGCGCCCGCACCCGCTCCGGATGCCCCATGGCGTAGCGCAGCGAGGTGGCGCTGCCGAGACAGTTGCCGATCAGCACCACATCGGTGAGCCGGTGAGCGTCCAGGAACGCCGTCAGCATGTCGACGTAGTCGATCAGGCGGTAGCCGGTCGCGGGACGATCGGATTGCCCGTAGCCGGGCAGGTCGAGCGCGAAGACCTCGTGCCCGTCCCGCAGCGCCGCGACCTGGTCGTCCCAGATGCGGCGTTGCGTGCCCGCGTTGTGCAGGAACACCACCGGTGACCCGTTGCCGGTCCGGTCGAAGACCACGGACCTGCCCCGATGTTCGAATACGTCCACGCCGACTCCCTGCGAACCACCGGCGAGCGAACCGCCGGGTAGCAGCGATTTTACGTGGGCGGACCGGCCCGAGCGGGCAGTTGGGACTATCCGGCGGCGGTCGACGCGCGCAGGAACCGGCCGGTCCGCTCGGCGCCGAGCACCGGAGCGGGGGCGCCGTCGCGGAATACCGGCACGCCGCCGACGAAGACCGCCGTGACAGTCTCGTCGTTGCGGTTCACCATGCGCGACAGGTTGTCGAACGGCGCGATCGGGGATTCGTGGTAGGCGTCGAGCGAGTCGTCCAGGCGAGCCGGATCGAGCACGACGACATCGGCCCGGTCGCCCACCCCCAGGTGCCCGGCGTCCAGGCCGTACCAGTCCGCGAGTTCGCCGGTGAGCCGGTGCACCGCCTGCTCCACCGACAGGAACGGGCGGCCCGCGTTCGCGGCGTCGCGCACGCGCCGCAGGAAGCGGAGCCCGAAGTTGTAGAACGCCATATTGCGCAGATGCGCTCCGGCGTCGGAGAAGCCCAGTTGCACGCCGGGGTCGGCGGCGAGCCGATCGAGCACCTCGGGTCGATGATTGGAGATCGTGGTGCGCCAGCGAACCTTGGTGCCGTGCTCCACCACGAGGTCGAGGAACGCGTCCACCGGATGGGCGCCGCGCTGCGCGCCCACCTCGCCGAAGGTCTTGCCGATCACGCTGGAATCCGGGCACTCCACGATCTGCGCGTCGAAGAAATCGCGGTGCCACACGCGGGGACCGAACTTCTTGTCGTAGTCCTTGCGGAAGCGACGGCGGTACTGCTCGTCCCGCAGCAGTTCGCGGCGCTTGTCCACCTGGTCGGCGAGGTGCAGTGCTTCGGCGCCGGAACCGAACTCCTCGAACACCACCAGGTCGATGCCGTCGGCGTACACCTCGAAGGGCACCGGAAGATGCTGCCAGCGGAAGTTGCCGCCCAGCGCGTTCAGCACCCGCGCGATCAGCGGGAACAGGCGCACGATGCCGGGAATGGCCTTGAGGTCGGCGGCCGAGAGCAGACTGACCTTCAACGGCCTGCGGAACAGACCGAGGCTACTGGCCGCCATCGTGACCAGGCTCTGCGGCCGGGACACGTCGGGTCCACCCTGCAACGCCCCTCCGCGCCGTCGCAGAATGGCGTTGAGCCTGCGCCTTTCTCGGGTGGTCGCGTAAGTGGATGGCAGGGTGCGCGACCGGCACACCGCACCGTCGAGTTTGTCGAACAGCAACTGCTGGGAGGACATGCCGACGAACCCGGCGTCCAGCGCCTCGGTCAGCTTGGCTTCCATCCCCGCCAGTTCGGCGGCGTCGGGCCGGACGTCCTTGCGGGTCGCGCGCTCCAGACCCAATTCCGCGGCGCGGATATCGGAATGACCGATGAACGCGGCGACGTTCGGGCCCAACGGAAGCCGGTCCAAGGCGGCCGCGTATTCGTGCGCCGAGCGCCAGGTCTTGTGCTCGCCGACCGCGGCGAGGACGTGCTTGCGCGGAATCGCCTCCACCCGCGCGAACAGGTCGCCCGCGTCGGAGGCGTCGACGTGGACGGTCGACAGCGAACACGAGCCGAGCAGCACCGTGGTGATGCCGTGCCGCACCGATTCGGTCAGCGCCGGATGCTGGAGCACCTCCACGTCGTAGTGGGTGTGGATGTCGAGCATCCCCGGTATCACCCACTTGCCGGTGGCGTCCACGACGTCCGGACAGTCGGGGTCATCGATCGGGTCGGCCGAGACGGTCGCGACGCGCCCGTCGCGGATGCCCAGGTGCCGGATCGCCGAGGGCGCTCCGGTGCCGTCGAACCATTGGCCGTTGGCGATGATGGTGTCGTACATGGCTTCACACCTCGAGATCGGCGCGCACGACCTTGCCGGTCGCGTTGCGCGGTAGTGCGGTGGTGGTGAGCCGCCAGCGGGCGGGCACCTTGTAGTAGGCGAGGCGCTCGGCGGTGAACGCCCGCAGCTCCGCTTCGCTGGTCGCGGTGGCGCTTTCGACCACGACCAAGGCGGCGACCTGCTGTCCGAGGTCGGCGTCGGGGACCCCGAGCACCGCGCATTCGCGCACCGCCGGATGCTCTTCGAGGCACTGCTCGATCTCCGTGGGATAGACGTTCTCCCCGCCGCGCAGGATCAGATCCGAACGGCGCCCGGACAGCCGCAGCCTGCCGTCCTCCAGCACGCCGATGTCGCCGGTACGCAGCCAGCGGTCGGCGGTGATCGCCGCGGCGGTCGCGGCCTCGTCCTGCCAGTACCCGAGCATCACATAGGGGCTACGCAGCCAGATCTCGCCTTCGGCGCCGTCGGGGAGGGTGTTGCCCGCGCTGTCGCGGATCTCCAGCGTGACCCCGACCACCGGGCGGCCAACGGTGTCCGGGTAGGCCGCCAGCTCGGCCGGGCTCGCCAGCGTCGCGGCGGTGCTGCACTCGGTGAGTCCGTAGCTGGTCACCAGCGCATTGCGGGCGACGGGCAGCTGATCGCGCAATTTCTGCTGTAGCGCGGCAGACGACGGCGCCGAGTTCAGGGAGAAAGCGGCCAGCGAGGACAGGTCGTAGCCGGACAGGTCCAGTTCGAGCATCCTGGTCGCCATGGTGGGCATGGCGCCCCAGTTGGTGACCCGTTGCGCCTCGATCAGCCGCAGCACCCGGTCGGCGTCGAACGATCCCTGGTGGATCACCGCCGCGTCGCCGGTGACCAGCCGGGGCACCACCAGGTTGTGCAGGCTGGCGATGTGGAACAGCGGCGAGGTGAGCAGGAAACGCCGCCCGCTCGGCAGTTCGGCCGCCCCGGTGAGCGCGGCGGCCAGCGCGTCGTTGAACGCGTGATAGTCGGTGACGGCCACCAGGTTCCGGTGCGAGTGCACCGCGCCTTTGGGGCGTCCGCTGGTGCCGCTGGTGTACAGGATCACCGCCGGATCGTCTTCGTCGATGTCGGCCTCGGGCAGATCCTCGGTGCGGTATTCGGCCAGCAGCGTCGGCACATCGTGCTCCATGGTGAGCACCGGAACCCGCAGATCCAGCTCCGCCACCAGCGCCGCGCGTTTCGCGTCGACGACGAGCACGGTGGGGCTGGTGTGCTCGACGCCGTAGGCGATCTCACGCGGCGCCCACCACGCGTTGTAACCCACCGCGATCGCGCCGAGCGCTTGGGCCGCCCAGAACGTGAGCACCCACTCGGGGGTGTTCGCGGCGAGAATGCCCACGCGGTCGCCCTTGCCGACGCCGAACCGGTCGCGCAGGGCCGTGGCCAGTGCGGCGACCGCGGCGGCGTGCTCGGTGAACGACATCGTCCGGTCCGCGGTGACCAGGTAGTCCCGATCGCCGTGCGCGGTCGCGGCGACGAGCACTTCCCGCAGCGAGGACTTGCGGTGGCGCACCACCGGCATCGGTGCGCCGAGCACGTCCTCGACCACCATCTCGAAGCGACCGCCGGGTCCGGTGAGCCTGCTCGCGGCCTGCGCCACGAACGCCTGCTGGTCGATGGCCTTTGTCATATCGGATACTTCCTCGTCACTGCGCAGGGATGATTCGTCACGGTTCGGGGACCAGCACCGCGCGCCCGGTGACCAGCCCGCGCTCCAACCGGTCGACGGCGGCGCGTCCTTCGGCCAGCGGGTAGCGCTCCACCTCGGCGCGCAGCTTGCCCGCCGCGGCCAGCGCTACGGAATCGATCAGGTCGGATCTGGTGCCGCCATAGGTTTTTCGCACCGTGGCGCCCCACGGCCACCCCGCGCCGGTGGCGGGGGCCGCCGTGATCTCCGGCGCGCCGCCGCCGAGGCCGACCATGCGGTACGCCCCGTTGGGCGCCACCGAGTCCACCGCCAGGCGCGCGGTCGCATCGACGCCGACGAAGTCGAACACCGCGTCCGCGCCCCGGCCCCCGGTCCGCGCGAGGATCTCGCTCGCGGTGCCGCCGCTCGCGACGAGTCCTTCCGCGGCGCCGCACCGCGCGGCGAGTTCCAGCTTCTCGGCGCTCACGTCCACGGCCAGCACGGTTGCCGCGGTGGTCGCGGCCAGGATCTGCACCGCGAGGTGGCCGAGCCCGCCGATCCCGACGACCACCGCCACCGACCCCGGCCCCAGCCGATCACGAGCGTCGCGGATGGCGTGATAGCTCGACAGCGCGGCATCGGCCAGCGGCGCGGCCTCGGCGAAGTCGAGGTCGCCGATCGGCACGAACGAACTGGCCGGAACCCGGACGTAGTCGGCCATCCCGCCGTCCGGCCCGAGCCCGGGACACGGTGGCATGGCGGTGCGTCCCGCGGCCAGGCACACGTTCTCGTTGCCTGCGGCGCACTCCCGGCAGACCCCGCACGACCAGCACAGATACACGATGCCGCGCTCGCCGGGCCTGCGGCCGTCCACTCCGTCGCCGACGGCTTCGATGGTTCCCGCGATCTCGTGGCCGAGGGTCAGCGGCTCCTCGCGCATCCGGAAGGGGATGTGCAGCACGTGCAGATCCGAATGGCAGATGCCCGCGGCGCCCACGCGCAGCAACAGATCAGTGGGACCGATCCGCGGAATCGGCACCTCGCGTAGTTCCAGCACACCCGGCTCGGTGAGCTGTAGCGCCCGCATCATCCGCGCACCGCCGCGAAAGTCGCGCGCAGATAGGCGTCGGCGCGGTCGGAGCCGATCAGCCCCGGCGCCATCCGGTTCATGGCGTAGGCGAACGTGGTGCGGTGCTCGAGGTCGTTGACCACCATCGCGCCTCCGTACCCGGCCCACCAGCACACCCGGCCGTCGGGCACTTCCGGGGCGGTCTGCCGCTGCGGCAGACCGTAACCGATGCCGAATCGCAGCGGCGTCAGAAGCGCCAGATCGACGCCGTCGGACTGCTGCTGGAAGATCGACTCGATCGTCCGCTCCGACAGCAATCGCCGTCCGTCGAGTTCGCCGCCGCAGGACACCAGCGATTGCACCCGCGCCACCGATCGCGCGTTGCCGTGGCCGTTCACCGCGCCGATCTCGGCTTGCCGCCACTCGGCGCTCGCCGTCGCGGCGATGTCGAGCAGCGGGCTGGTGAGCGTCTTGACCAGCACGCTGTCCTGGTCGAGCGCGGCCAGGTCGAATTCCGGCACCTCGGGCGGGATCAGGGTCGCGATCCGCCCGTGGTGCTCGGGCCCGGTGCCGATGTGGAAATCCGCGCCCAGCGGCCCGGCCAGTTCCTCGGCGAAGAACTCGCCCAGCGACCGTCCGGTGACGCGGCGGATCACCGCGCCGATCAGGTGGCCGTAGGCCAGCGCGTGGTAGCCCGACGCGGTGCCCGGCTCCCACCACGGCGGCTGGCTCGCGAGGCGGGCGGCGGACGCTTCGGCGTCGTAGATGTCGGCGAGCTCGATCGGCGGCTGCCATCCGGAGACGCCGGAGGTGTGCGCCAGCAGATGACGAATCTCGATGTCGCCCTTGCCGTTCGCCGCGAATTCCGGCCAGTACCTGGCCACCTTCGCGTGCACGTCCAGTTCGCCGCGGTCGACCAGGAGCAGGGCGCTCAGCGCGGTCATGGTCTTGGTGATGGAGAAGACGTTGACCAAGGTGTCCTCGGTCCACGGCGTGGTGCGTTCCTGGTCGCGGTAGCCGCCCCACAGGTCGACGACCGTTTCGCCGTCGACCGTGACGCAGATCGATGCGCCCAGCTCGTCGCCGGAGGCGAGCCGGGTCTCCAGTTCCGTGCGCAGGAGCGCGAAGCGTTCGGCGCAGAATCCCGAGGTGGCGGTGCCCGTGGTGGTGGTCATCGCCGCCTCACACGTGCTCGGGCGTGCGAGCGGGAACGGGCAGCGCGTTCCCCGCGGCGGCGGCGCGTTTCGCTCCGCGCGCCAGCTCCCGCTGCATGTCCCGCACGTACGGTTCGAATTCGATCTGGATGGTGTGCCGTGGCGAGTCGTAGTAACGGCCCGACCTGGCCGATTCCGCCGACCGCATGGCCGCCCGCATCTCCTCCGCGGGCGGCAGGTGGTAGCGGCCGGTCAGGTAGGCGGCGACCAGCTTGCTCTGCTGCTCGGCGAAGTTCACCAGCGTCGGCAGCGGCTGGGCCAGGCCGAGGAAGAACAGATTGTCGATGCCGGGCTTCACCATCTGCTTGAACAGCGGGAAACGGTTGTCGGCGTCGGGCAGCAGTTCCGGATCGGAGAAGAACGGGAAACTGATGCGGTAGCCGGTGGCGCAGACGATCACGTCCACCTCCTCGGCGCTGCCGTCGGCGAAGCGCACCAGCGGGCCCTCCAGCGCGGTGATCGCGGGCTTGAACGTGACGTCGCCGCAGCCTGCGCGGTGCAGGAACTCCTCGCTCGCCGACGGATGCGCCTCGAACGGCAGGTGGTCGGGCTTGGGCAGGCCGTAGTCCTCCATGTTGCCCCGGAACTTCCGCACGAAACGCTGTTTGAGCTTGAGACCGAGCTTCGGCGGCATCCACCGCGGCATCGAGCGCTTGTCCCCCACCTTGCCGTTGACGTACTTCGGCAGCACCCAGACTCCGCGCCGGGCGGAGACGTAGAGCTTCGCGGCGATGAACCGCTGCGACAGCTCGGAGGCGATGTCGAGGCCCGAGTTGCCCATGCCGACCACGACGACGCGTTTGCCGCGCATGTCGACCGGGTCGAAGGGGTCGTTGTAGGCGTGGCTGTGCAGCAGCGTGCCGTCGAATTCACCCGGATAGTCCGGGACGCGGGGGTCCCAGTGGTGTCCGTTGCAGACGATGAGCGCGTCGTAATCCTTGGTGCTCCCGTCGCCGGTGGTGATCACCCAGCGGCCGTCCGCGTCGCGCTCGGCGGCGGTCACCTTCGTGTTGAACAGGATCCGATCGCGGATGCCGAAATGGTCGACGTAGTCGCGGAAGTACTGGAACAGCTGCGAATGGTGGGGGAAGTCCGGCCACTCGTCGGGCGCGGGATAGTCCTCGAAGGCCAAGCGGAACTTGGACGTATCGATGTGCAGGCTCTGGTAGCAGGCCGACATGCCGTTGGGGTTCTTGAAGTACCAATTGCCCCCGACTTCGTCGGAAGCCTCGTAGCAGTCGAACGGGATGCCGTAGTCGTTCAGGCGCTTGGCGGCGGTGATCCCGGACGGGCCTGCCCCGATCACGCAGACGCGGGGGAGTGCGGTTGACGTCATTCACTGTCCTCGTGCTGGAGGCCGTCGTCGGTGACGGCCGAACCGTCCGGCGCGGGTCACGCGCCGGAGTGACGTAGGCAACAAAGTAACACTCGATAGACACAGTGTCTAGTGAGTGACGTGCTGTCTATCCAGATCGTTCGCGCGTAGACTCGGTCGGCGGCAGTCGCACGTCGAGCCCTCTTTTCAACGGATATGAGGTACCTGTCCACCATGCGTACGAACGCGAGCGCGAACCTGCGGGACGAGCAGAAGCAGCAGACCAGGGCCCGGCTGATGGAGGGCGCCAAGGAGCTGTTCGCCACCCGTGGCTACGCGGCCGTGCGCGTGGACGACATCGCCGCCGCCGTCGGCTGCAGCCGCGCCACCTTCTACTTGCACTTCGCCGGGAAACAGCAGATCTTGCGCGCGATCGCCGAGCAGGGCACCGTGCCTACCGCGCTGCACTTCTATCAGGATCTCGACCGGGTGCTGGAGACCGGTTCGCGCGCCGAGTTCGCCGGTTGGATGACCCGCGCCATCGAGTGGTTCGGCGAATACAAGGACCTGTTGCCCGCCTGGGACGAGGCGACCGCGCTGGAGCCGGAGTTCCGCGAGATCGCCCGCAACGGCATCCTCGCGTTGCCCAACGCGATGACCGCCTATCTCGCCGGATGGCCTGCCGACCGGCGCGACGAGGCGCGGTTGCGCGTGGAATTGCTCGTCGCGCAACTGGAACGATTCTTCACCCGATGGGCGATGCAGGGCACCATCGATGTCTCGGTGGAGCAAGCCGTCGAAGTGCTCACCGACATCTGGTTTCCCGCGCTGCGCGCGCCTGCGGCGAGCTGAACCGGGCGCGGGCCGACGATATATGTTGCCCATCGTTCGCTGAAGGCTCGAACTTGGCCGTCCACGGCCCGGATTCGATGGTGGCTCGCGAATCTGTCGGCGTCGTGCGGCATCATCTGTGCACGCAGCCAACCACGAAATCGCTCGGAGTTACCCATGCCGTCGCCACGAACCAAGCCGCAGCCCTTGTCGGACAGCGAGATTCAGCAGATCGCCGCGGAGATCGCCGGTGGCCGCCCGCCCATGGTGTGGTTCACCGCCGCCGCGGTCGGCGTGCCGGAGGGGCGCTCGGGCAAGGTGATCTCGCTCGGCGACCCTGCCGACGGTGACTTCTTGCAGGTCCGGCCGACCGGATCGAAGGATGTACTGTCCTTCTCTCCCACCGAGGTGACCTTGACCAAGCCGCCGCGAGGGGCGGCGGGCGCCACCGCGCAGCCGAAGCAGTCAACCAGGAAGGAATCCCCTGTGACCCAGTCGTCGACCACGACGAGCGCCACGACCGAGCCCGCGCAGCCGAGCGCGCCCGCGCCGTCGGCCACCCCGAAGCCCGCGCAGGCGGCCGGGGAAGCGAGCCGATCCGACAGCGCGGCCAAGCAGGCCCCGGCGCCGAAACCCGCCAAAGCGGCCGCCGCCCGCAAGGCCAAGGCGCCCGAGGTCACCGTGACGCTCACCGGCACCGCCGACGGCGAGTGGTCGATCGACGTGGTCAGCGGCAAGAAGCGCACCCTGCGCGGCCTCCCGGTGGCCGGTTCCGCGGTGGCGCAGGCGGCGAAGATCCTGCATCCGGAGGTCGCCGAAGTGGTCGCGGGCGTCCTCGAGGCGTTGCGCGGGGTGCAGGAGGCCAAGGTGCAGCAGTTACAGGCCGAGCTCGAGGAGGCCAAGCGCCTGCTGGACGAGCTGAGCGACTGAATCACACCGCGGGAGTGGCGGATCGGGCGGCCGTGCGCCAGATCCGCCGCTCGGCGCCGGGCTGCGTGCGCCGCACGTCGTCGTGGAACGCGTAACCGAGCGAGTACTGTTTCGCGTGGTACATGGCCGCGTCCGCGTCCCGGAGCAGGCCGTGCACGTCGGTGTCCGAGCTGCGCGGACCGACGCACGCCACGCCGACGCTCGCGGTGATCGGTATCTCCCCCGCGCTGAGCCCGAACGGCCGGACGAACGCGCCGAGCAGCCGTTCGGCCAGCACGGCGGCCTCCGGCCGGGACAGGCGGGCGAGGACGACGAATTCGTCACCGCCGTAGCGGGTAACCACGTCCTCGTGGCGCGCCACCCGACGGATCCGGCCTGCCGCCGTCGCGATGAGCTCGTCGCCGACGGCGTGCCCGTAGCTGTCGTTGACCCGCTTGAAGCCGTCGAGGTCGATGAACAGCAGCGAGATCGGTTGCTGCGCCCACTGTTCGCCGTGCTGCCGCAGCGCGCGCAGCAGCGCGGCCCGGTTCAGCAATCCGGTGAGTATGTCGTGGTCGGCCTGGTACTGCGCGCGCCGCTCGCTGCGGGCGCTGCGCACGATGGCGCGTTCGCTGCGCACCAGCATGCCGATCAGCAGCAGCGCGAACAGCGACGACACCACCACGCGGTCCACCGGGCGCAGGCTCGACCCGACCACGGGCACCAGCGACGCCACGATCAGCGCGATCGCGATGAGGCTGGCGCGCTGCCTGGAGTGGTGCGGGTGGATGCGCCGCGGCGTGCCGAGCGTCGTCATGGTCGGGTGCAGTGCCGCGACGCCGACGGTGGCGTAGGCGGCGAGCAGGGGAGCCAGCAGCGCTTCGCGCCCGAGCGCGGTCGCGCCCACGGTGTCCAGGCTGTAGCCCAGATTGCCGAGCAGCACCGCCACGAGTCCGGCGTGCAGCAGCCACAGCGAGGTCTCCGCCCTGGTCGAGGTCACCATCGAGTGCGCCACCACGGTGAGCAGCAGCGCGTCGAGCACCGGATAGGTCGCGGCGACCAGTGCGTGCGGGCCGGTCGTCGTGGACTGCAGGATCGGGGAGATGAGGAAGGTCCAGGAGGCGAGCAGCGCGCCGAGCCCGATCAGGGCCGAGTCCAGCAGCAGGTCGTAGTCGCCGTGCACTTGGCGCGGCCACAGCCAGATCAGCGCCGCGAGCCCGACCCCGAGGTAACCGAGCAGGGTGAACGCGTCGTCCAACGGGTGGACCGCGTGGTCGCCGACATCGCGCAGCGTGGTGCCGGTGGCGAACAGCACGGCCGAGCCGGACAGCAGATACCACGGCAACGGGTGCGCAGGCCGGTGCGCGCGCAGGCCGACGGCGATCATGGCGAGGGTCTCGCCGACGACGGCCGCCGTCGTCACGAACGCCGCGACCGGCGAGTCCAGCACCAGCTGGACCGCGATCGCCGCCCCGCTTCCCCCCAGAAGCGCCGCGTACCAGCCCGTTCCGATGCGGCGCCGACAGCTGGTCTGTGGCTGTTCGCTGGGTGTCATCAGCCCCCCTTGGTCGCTCCATCCCCGGTGCACCGGGCCGCGTACTAGATCTGGGAATCCTCCACCGCGACTTCGACGTTCGCCTGTTCGTCGAGCACCGCCCGGATGCTGCCGGCGAACGGGAACCGAGTGTTGTTGTACGAGCAGATGTCCCAACCGACCGCGGCGCGCTCGGCAACCAATGTCTGGACAGCTGATTTGATCATGGCACGGAACGCCGCCCCTTGGCGGGCACTTGGCGCAACAAGGTGAACGGGTCATGTCCGCCGGGCCCGCGCGGATCATGGCCGCGACCTCGGCGCTGGTCTCCGCGGGCCGAATACCGAGTTCGCGCGGCGTGTCTCGTACCCTGGCAGCGACCGGGACAGCGAGGAGCGAGCGTGCGGACATGGGTGGCGCCGGGGCGGGTCAACATCATCGGTGAGCACACCGACTACAACGACGGCTATGTCCTGCCCATCGCGTTGCCGCTGGTGGTGCGGTGCACGGCGGCGGCGCGCACGGACGGGCTGGTGCGGGTCGGCTCGCGGCAGCGGCCCGGCGAGCCGGTGCACGTCGCGGTGTCCGGCCTCGACGGCGCGCGGGCCAGGGTGCCCGGGTGGGCGCGTTATCCGCTCGGCGTGGTCGCCGAATTCACCCGGCGCGGGCACCGGATACCCGGCGTCGATCTCGACCTCGACGGCGCGGTGCCGATCGGCGCGGGCCTGTCCTCCTCGGCGGCGCTGTCCTGCGCGGTGGCGGTCGCGCTGCGCGATCTGTTCGCGCCGGATCTGACCGACCGCACGCTGATCGACGTGGCCCGCGCCGCCGAGAACGACTACGTCGGCGCGCCGACCGGCTTGCTCGACCAATCGGCCGCGATGCTGTGCACCGCCGGGCACGCGCTGTTGCTGGATGTGCGGGCCTTCGCCGCCGACACCGCCGCGCCGCGCGGCGCCGAGCAGATTCCCTTCGACCTCGGCGCTTCCGGACTGGAATTGCTTGTGATCGATACCGGCCAACCGCACGAGCTGGCCGACGGCCGCTATGCCGAGCGCCGCGCGGAATGCGCTGCGGCGGCCGAGGCGCTCGGCGTAGGCGCTCTGCGGGAGGTGGCGTCGGCCGCGGACACCACCCGGATCGCCGACGACGTGCTGCGCCGCCGCGCCAGGCACGTGGTGACGGAGAACGCCAGGGTGCTCGCGGTTGCCGAGAAGTTGCGATGGGGCGTGGATCCCCGCGGTATCGGCCCACTGCTCACCGCGGGGCACGCCTCGCTCCGAGATGACTTCGAGGTGTCCACCCCGGCCCTCGACGCGGCGGTCGAGGCCGCGCTCGCGGCCGGTGCGCACGGCGCGCGCATGGTCGGGGGCGGGTTCGGCGGCAGCGTCATCGCGCTCGTCGAGCAGGACCGCACCGAGGCGGTGACCGAGTCGGTGCGGCAGCGCTTCGCCGCGGCGGATCTGCCCGATCCGCGCACGTTCGCGGTGGCCCCGGCCCACGGAGCCCACCGGGTCGCCTGAGCGACCGGCCGGATTTGTGCGCGAATGTGCCACGCCGGTCGGGCATGATCGCGCAGAGTGGTGTCTGCCGACACCATTCGGCGGGCGACGAGGAGGTCGCGCGCGCCGGGCGCGACCAGCACGACGCGGCTCTCGCGCGACGAACGCCCTCGCCGCCCCGGTTTCACCGCCAGGAGGAACGCTGTGCCGCTCGTCGATCCGTCCGTTCTCGCCGCCGTGCCCGGCTCGTACCCGGCCGCATCGCCACCGCGGCTGGTGGCCGCCGAGACCCTCCGCCTGGACGCGCAGCCCGTCGATTACGCGCTGGTCGCGCTGTATTTCGTCTTCGTGCTCGGCATCGGCCTGCTGGCCAGGCAGCGGGTGTCCTCCAGCATCGACTTTTTCCTGTCCGGGCGCTCGCTACCGGCGTGGGTGACCGGCCTGGCCTTCATCTCCGCCAATCTCGGCGCCGTGGAGATCATGGGCATGTCCGCCAACGGCGCGGAATACGGGTTCCCGACCTTCCACTACTTCTGGATCGGGGCGGTGCCCGCCATGCTGTTCCTCGGCGTGGTGATGATGCCGTTCTACTACGGCTCCAAGGTGCGCAGCGTGCCCGAATTCATGCGCCGCCGGTTCGGCACCGGAGCGCACCTGGTGAACGCGCTGAGTTTCGCCATCGCGCAGATCCTCATCGCCGGGGTCAACCTGTATCTGCTCGGCTCGATCGTGAACGTGCTGCTGGGCTGGCCGCTGTGGGTCTCGGTGATCGTGGCCGCCGTGATCGTGCTGTCCTACATCACTCTCGGCGGTCTGTCGGCCGCGATCTACAACGAAGTGCTCCAGTTCTTCGTCATCGTCGCGGCGCTGCTGCCGCTGACTCTGGTCGGCCTGCACCGCGTCGGCGGCTGGAGCGGTCTCCAGGACAAGGTGACCGCCGCGCCGGGCGGGGCGGCGCAGCTGGAGTCGTGGCCCGGTAACGCGCTGAGCGGATTCTCCAACGATTTCCTGTCCATCCTCGGCATCGTGTTCGGCCTCGGCTTCGTGCTGTCCTTCGGCTACTGGACCACGAACTTCGTCGAGGTGCAGCGCGCGATGGCGACGCACTCCATCTCCGCCGCGCGGCGCACCCCGATCATCGGCGCGTACCCGAAGATGTTCATCCCGCTGATCGTGGTGATTCCCGGCATGATCAGCGCCGTGCTGGTGCCGGAGATGACGGAGTACAAGGCGGCGGTGACCGCGAACCCGGACTTCGAGAGCGACACCACCTACAACCAGGCGCTGCTGTACCTGATGAAGGACGTGCTGCCCAACGGGTTGCTCGGTGTCGGGCTGGCCGGTCTGCTCGCGGCGTTCATGGCGGGCATGGCGGCCAACGTCTCCGCGTTCAACACGGTCTTCAGCTACGACCTGTGGCAGCAGTACGTGCGGCGCGACCGCCCGGACGGCTACTACCTGCGCGTGGGCAGGCTGGCGACCATCGGCGCGACCGTGGCCGCGATCTTCACCGCGTTCATCGCCTCCGGGTTCAGCAACATGATGGACTACCTGCAAACCCTGTTCAGCTTCTTCAACGCGCCGCTGTTCGCCACGTTCATCCTCGGCATGTTCTGGAAACGGATGACGCCGACGGCGGGCTGGATGGGGCTGGTCTGCGGAACCGCCTCCGCCATCGTCGTTTTCATCCTGCACGAGACGAAGGTCTTCGAGTTATCCGGCCAGGGGGCCAGTTTCGTCGCCGCCGGTGTCGCGTTCGCGGTCGACATCGCGGTCAGCGTCGTGGTCACCCAGGTGACCCTGCCGAAACCGGCGGCGGAGCTCATCGGGCTGGTGTACTCGGAGACGCCGAAGGAAGTGCGCACCGACCCGGAGGCAGGCACGCTGCCCTGGTATCAGCGCCCGGTCCTGCTGGCCGGCATCGCCCTCGTGCTCGTCATCGCGCTCAACATCTTCGTCGGATAAGGAACCACCGCAATGCTTTTCGATATCCGCACCATCGTCGGCGGCTTGCTCGGCTGCTACGCGATCGTTCTCGTCGTCACCGGCCTGGTGCACGACACCGCCGCCGAGCAGGCCAAGACCGGCGGGGTGAACGTGAACCTCTGGGCCGGGCTCGGCATGGGCGTGGTGGCGGCGGCCTTCGTGGCCTGGACATTGCTGCGCCCGGTGCAGGTGCCGCCGGAATCGAAACCGGCGGACACCGATGAGGAGCGCGAGTCGGCCTGACACGACGATGCCCCCTGGGAAAAACCAGGGGGCATCGTTGTCGTACAGGTCAGACGCCCGGCGTGCCGGTTCCGCCGGGCCAGGTGCCCGTTCCACCGGCGCCGGTTCCGCCTGCACCGGGAGTACCGGTTCCGCCGACACCCGGCATGCCGGTTCCGCCGGCACCTGGTGTGCCGGTCGGGCCAGGGCGGGGAGCGGCGCCGCGCTCCGTGGCGGTGCTCCCGGCATCGGGACGCGGAATGTCACCGCGCCACGCGCCGGTCTCGCGGCCCTGATGCTCGATGAAGTGCTTGAAGCGCTCCAGGTCACCGTTCACCCGGTGCTTGAGCACACCGAGCTTGTCGGCGACGTTCTCCACGAAGCCTTCGGGATCGACGTCCATCTGCGCGGTCACCCTGGTGTGGGTGTCGTCGAGCCGATGGAACGTGACGACGCCCGCGTGCTTGGGCCCGCTGTCGGACTTCCAGGCGACACGTTCGTCGGGATGCTGCTCGGTGATGGTCGCGTCGAACTCCCGCGTCGACGGGCCGACATGGACACGCCAGTGCATATGCCGGTCATCGATCTGCTGTACCGCTTCGACACCCTCCATGAACTGCGGAAACGACTCGAACTGCGTCCACTGGTTGTAGGCGGTGCGAACCGGGACCTCGACGTCCACCGTGGCGGCCATTGTGCTCACTTGCTACCCCTTTCCTCGCCCATCCGCGGGACTCGCGGACCGGCGTCTCTCGGTTGACAAGCGCTCCCTTGTGGGGCGACTCGGGACATTGGTCGCTTACCCGGGTCGTCGGGGGGCAAACAGGCGACGGTCCCGCTCCCCGTGTTCGCAAGCGCCCGTCGATACGCGGGCGCGGGTCGTCTTCGGGCGCGATTTCGCTGGTAGCGACGCCGAACTGCGGACAGTCGAGACACGCGCGGGAAACTTTCGAGAACGCGATTTCACGAAGGATACACCGCGCCCGGTGATGTGCCCGAGGCCCCGGCGCCGTAACGCACTGCGGCGAAGCGGCATTCGGCACCGGTGCGGGCGAACCGTGCGTCGTGCGAAGGCCGTCCCGGCCTCGCGCGACGCCCGCCGCACAGCGCGATGGCAGGCATTCCTCCCGCACCGGGGCATCGGATGCGAGGACCACCCGAAACGTGCGAGGACATCCGAGAAAGCGGAGCGAATCCTTGCCTCTGCGGCGGTCACGCATTCGTCGTGGTGACCGCACGAGACCACCGACCAGAGGAGTTCGAATGAAGAAGGCCGAAATCTTCGACATGCCCACCCGCAGCGAGATGCGCGATCCGGAGGCGCTGATGCGGCGCATCCAAGGTTCCAACGGCGGCCGGGACGACGCCTACGGCGCCTACCAGCTCGCCTGCCTGATGGCCGCCACCGAGGCCGAAGAGGACGGCGGCGACGACGAGACCTGTCTCGAGCTCTTCGTGGACGCGCTCCCGGGCATGTTGAGCAGGCTCGGCCTGAAACTCGACGTCCACGGGTACGGCGTGTGCCATATGTCCGACACCGCGGGCACCGACCGTGGCGACGCGTCATCGATCTACTGGACGTTGTCGGGGTTCAGGGACCGTTCCCGGATCTACGAGGCCATCGCCTTCCCCTCCGGCACGCCCGCGCCCTCCGGTTCGCTGGTGGAGCAATACGACGACTGGTCGCAGAACGCGGCCGCGGTAGCGGAACAGGAATCCAGCGATTCCGCGCGCTTGTCCACCTTCGTCGACTCGATGACCGAATACCTGAATTCCTCCGGCAAGAAGTTCCCCGGAACCTCCTTCGGCTACTTCAACAGCACCGGCGGCGAGATCTACACCCCCGCCCTCGAGGAAACCGGCATGCTCTGGAGCGTGGCCCCTATGAACTCCTTCGACGGCCACATGTACGAGTGCGTCACCGCCCTCCCCAAATGATCCCGGGATCAACGGCACATGGTTGCGGGCATTCCGCGCGTAGACTCTCCACCATGTGCTGTTGATCTTGAAGGCGGGCACTCACGAGGGTCTCGCCTGGCTGAATCGACTAGGGTGGAGTTGCCCGCGCGCGAGCGCGGGTCGGAAGGCAAGCGAGTACGCCGTTAGCCAGACAAGTGGTCACGGGACGGCACCATGAACGACGCGACAGTGGATGGCGGGGGCACCGCCAAGGGGCCGGGGTCAGCCGAGGTGTTCGGGCGCTATCGGCTGTTATCGCTGCTGGGTCAGGGCGGCATGGGCCAGGTGTGGCGGGCGCACGATTCGCTGACCAACCGGGTGGTGGCTCTGAAGGTCTTGCCGGAGCGCTTCGCCGATGACGAGCAGTTGCGCGAGCGGTTCCGCCGAGAGTGCCGGGCGGTGGCGCAGTTGACCGAGCCGCATGTGATCCCCATCCACGACTTCGGCGACATCGATGGTCGGCTCTATCTGAATATGCGGCTGATCGAGGGCACCGACCTGCGCACGCTGATCGCGCGAGAAGGGGCCCTGCCGCCGCGGCGGGCAGTGGCGATCATCGCCCAGGTGGCCGGTGCGCTGCAGGCGGCCCATGACGCCGGGCTGGTCCACCGCGACGTCAAACCCACCAATATCCTGCTGGGCGCCGATGAATTCGCCTCCCTGATCGACTTCGGGATCGCGCACGCCGCCGACGACCGTACGCTGACCCAGACCGGCGAGACCATCGGCACCCTGGCCTACATGGCGCCGGAGGAGATCGGCGCGGAGGTCAAGGCCGATGCCCGCGTGGACGTGTACGCGTTGACGTGCGTGCTGTACGAGTGCCTGACCGGTCGGCCGCCGTTCGCGAGCGAATTCGGGATGCAGGGTGTGATCGCCCATCACCTGCACACCCCGCCGCCGCGCCCCAGCATCACTACACCCGGTGTACCCGCGGCGTTCGATGCGGTCATCGCCAAGGGGATGGCCAAGAACCCCGGCGATCGCTACCAGACCGTGCGCGAACTGGCCGCGGCGGCCCGCGCCGCGTTGGACGATTCCCCGGTCGACGCCACCGTGGGCGTACCCGCGCACCAGGGACGGCGGCGGTTCGGATTGCCGTCCAGGACCGCCGGGGTGCTCGCCGCCGCGGTCGCGGTGGCGGTGGCGGCCACCGTAGCCGTCGTCCTCGGTGTCCAACGGGAATCGGGCGGCGGTGGCAGTCCGCCCACATCGCTCGCCCCGGGCTACTCCTCACAGACCGCGTTGCCGTTCACCGGCATCAGCCTGCCCACCGGTGTGGCGGTCGACCCGGCGGGCAACGTGTACGTCACCGACATGGATAGCGATCGGGTGCTGAAATTGGCGGCGGGTGCGTCGGCGCCGACCCCGCTGCCGATCGCGGGCTTGAAGAATCCCCAGGATGTGGCGGTCGACCAGGCGGGCAACGTCTACGTCAGCGACACGAGCAACGATCGGGTGCTGAAATTGGCGGCGGGTGCGCCTACGCCGACCCCGCTGCCGATCACCGGCCTGAAGGACCCCCATGGTGTGGCGGTCGACAAGGCGGGAGACGTGTACGTCGCCGACCGGGGTAATGATCGGGTGCTGAAACTGCCGGCGGGCGCGGCGGCTCCGACGACACTGCCGTTGACGGGGCTCCAAGGCCCCGACGGGGTGGCGGTCGACCCCGCGGGCAACGTCTACGTCACCGAATTGGGTACCGAGCAGGTGCGGATGTTGGCGGCGGGCGCGTCGGCGCCGACCATGTTGCCGTTCACCGGACTCAAAGATCCCCAGGGCTTGGCGGTCGACGCGGCGGGCGATGTGTACGTCGTGGACTGGGGTAACAAATGGGTGGTGAGGTTGGCGGCGGGCGCGTCGACGCCGACCCCGCTACCGTTCACCGGCCTGAAGAATCCTCAGGGTGTGGCGGTCGACTCGGCGGGCAACATCTACATCACCGATCTGGGCCGCGATCCGGTGGTGAAACTCTCGGTCGGTTGAACTGCCCGGACTGGTCTGATCGCAGCGCGGACATCCCGGCAGCTGGCTGCTCGACATGGAGTCGTCGCCGGTCTCGCGGCTTACTCGCGCTGACCTGGTAACGCCTCGACCAGCTGCGGCGACGGCAGCGCGGCGCCCCCGGCCAGGATCCGACGGCGACGACAGGGCCAGTTCAGCGGCAGCAGTTGGGGTCGAGCACCACACACAGCGCCGCCAGAGCGTCGCGGCGGGCGCGGTGGAAGGTGTTCATCCCGCGTCGTTCGGATTCCACCAGCCCGGCCTTCCGGAGCTGGCCGAGGTGATGGCTGACCGTCGACTCCGACAGACCCACCGCTGTGGCCAGGTCGCCGCCGTTCTCCTCTCCGGCGGCGCTGGTCAGCAGCAGGGACAGCAGCTTCACCCGCACCGGGTCGGCGATCGCCTTCAACCGCAACGCCACTTCGAGTGCGGCGGCGTCGTCGACCGGCCCCGCCGCGACCGGCGCGCAGCACACCGGGGCGGACATATCGATCACGGGCAGCGTCTTGGGCATGCGATCGACCCTACCGACTGCATTGACATATGTCGAAAAGGTGGCAGACTCGGCACCGAACCGGTTCTTCGATATATGTCACATAAGTGGAGGTAGCCATGTCCCGCATCCAACTCGCCCTGAACGTCGACGACATCGACCGAGCTGTGGCGTTCTACTCGACCCTGTTCGCCACCGAGCCCGCCAAACGCAAGCCCGGTTACGCCAACTTCGCCGTCACCGAACCGCCGCTCAAACTGGTACTGATCGAGAACCCCGGCCACGGCGGCAGCGTCAACCACCTCGGCGTCGAGGTCGAAGACTCCGAGAAGGTGCACGCCGAGATCGCCCGCCTGTCGGCAGCCGGATTGTTCACCGAAGAACAGATCGCCACGACCTGCTGCTTCGCCACCCAGGACAAGGTCTGGGTCACCGCCCCGGATGACGAGCGCTGGGAGGTCTACACCGTCCTGGCCGACAGCGAAACCTTCGGCACCGCACCCGAACCGACCTCGTCCGACGCGGTCCAGGCATGCTGCGGCACCGCCGAGGAAGCCGCCGCCGAAGCCACGTGCTGCACCCCCGCGGCGAAGAAGGAAGCCCTCGCCTCCGGCGCCACCTGCTGCGCCTGACCCCCCACCGACGAACACGAGTGGCACACCACTGCGGCGAACCGCGAGTAGAGCTCTCGGTGGTGTGCCACTCGCGTCAACGGGTCACTTGAGGGGAGCGGGCATGGGGGAGTTGATCGTGGAGAAGTACATGATCGCCGCGCCGATGGCGACGGGGGCTGTCACCAGGATTTGGCCCGCTACCGTGCCGAGGGCGCCGACGGCGACGACGCCGCCGAGGCAGCCGACGGCGGCGGCCGGGATGAACGGGCCGAACATGCCGACGATGGTGGCGGCGGCGACGGTCGCGCCCGCGATGCCGCCGAGCACGCAGCCCACCGCCGCGCCGCCGATGCCGCCGACCAGGGTGCCGATGGTGGCGCCCATGGAGATGGTGCTGGTCATCCGGGACCAGGCCGCCTGCTCACGGTCGTACTCGGTCTTCCACGGCGCCTTGTCCTCGAACGGGAGGGCGACCGGCTTGTAGACCGCGTGCGCCATGTCGAACTGAGGGGTCAGGGTCGCGGTGCGGCCGGAGATCTCCGCGGCGATGGGGAATTCGAATTCGTCGACCAGGAAGGTCAACGGCGCGCCGGCGACGACGGAGCCGTCGGCGGCTTTCACCTTCAGCACCTGGTCCTCGACCACCAGCGAGCCGGACTCGATGCTGATGATGCTGGCCGTCTCCGTGGCGTGGGCGGTGAAACCGACGGCGTCGGCGGCTTCGGTGGACGTGGCGTCGACGGACGCGCTGTCCACCGCGGCGACCTCGGGAGCGGCGGAACTCGTGCCCGCGGCGATGCTCAGGGCAGCGGTCGTGAACGCGGCGGCCAGGGCTAGTTTCGTGATCTGCATGGAAAATCCTTGGTTCTCGAGGCATGGCGAAGCGACGGCCATACCAATGACGTTCGGTAGGTCGTGGGAGTAGCGGGCCTTCGCCCGCGGATGTGTGGGGTTAAGCGGCGGAGCGCACCCGTCCGGCGAGACCGAGCAGCACGTCGATCGCGAGGAAGACCAGCAGGCTCAGCCCGACCAGCGGGGCGAACCAGCCGACCACCAGCGCGGCGGCCACCAGCGGCGCGAGCAGCCACAGCGAGGTCTTGCGCAAGGCCCCGCGCCGTGGCGCCCGGCCCAGCGCGAACCGGCCCGCGTCGCGCGTCGGCCTCCTGCGCCACCACATCAGATAGCCGCGCACGATCACGGTGATCAGACCGATCATCGCCGCGAGCAGCAACAACTGATTGAGCACCCCGAACATCAGGCCCATGTGGAACTGGATGCCCCAGTTGGTGAGCTTGGCCATCAGCGGCCAGTCGGCGTAGGGCAGACGATCGGTGACCGCGCCGGTCGCGCCGTCGACGGCCACGGAATCGACGGCGTAGGTGCCGGGCATCCGGCGTTCCTTCACCGCGAACGCTTTGCCCGGCGCGGCCGGGACGGCGATCTCGGACGCCTGCGTGATGCCTTCGGCGCGCGCGGTCGCGTACACCCGATCCAGCTGGGCGATCCGATCGGCCGGGTCGGCGGGCGCGTGCTCGGCGTGGCCGCTGCCGTGGTGATCGGAACCCGAATCATGGCTCTGCGCAACAGCACCGGGCAGGGCGGTGCTGACCGCCGGTGTGGTCCAGCTGAGCTGCTCGCGCAGTTCGGTGATGTTCTCACCCGCGTAGGTCGACCAGGTCATGCCGGTCGCTGACAGCAGCAGCGCCAAGGGAAGCACCCACATCCCGACCGCACCGTGCCAGTTCATGGTGCGGCCTCGCGCGCGCTGCGACCGATCGGCCGCCAGCAGCCAGCCCCAGCCGTTGCGGGCCCGGCGGCCGCGCACCCGGCGCACCCAGACGACCAGCCCGGCCAGCGCGACGATCCACAGCCAGGACGCGGCCAGCTCGCTGTAGAGCCGACCGGGTTCGCCCAGATGCAGGTCCCGGTGCAGCCGATCGATCCAGGTGCGCATCGGCAGCGCACCCGAGCTGCCGTAGACGACGGAGTCGCCCACCGGCTGCGCGGTGTACGGGTTCACGAACACCGCGCGCCGCTCGGATTCGCCCAGCGACGGGTCGCTGAACAGCACCCGGGTGGTGTCGTGCGCGCCCGCTGCCGGGGCGACGGCGACCAGCGGCAGGTCCGGCCGGGTGGCGACGGCCGCGCCGACCTGCTCCGACAGCGGCTCGGGCGTTCCGGTCTCGGTGACCGTCAGCAGGTCGCGCGACACGATCGACTCGAGCGTCGGCGATATCGCGTAGAGCGCGCCGGTGACGGCGGCGATGAGGATGAACGGCCCGACGAACACCCCTGCGTAGAAGTGCAGCCGCATGGCCAGCGCGTACAGACTGTTACGCGCGGTGGCCCGGCGTGGGCCGGAGGAATCCGACGGCTCCGATAGGTCGGCGTCGGAAATGGTTTCTGTTGTACTCACGATCGTTTCGTTTCTTACGGCGGAACCCGGTCGGGACGCACCACCCATCGGCACCCGTGGGCACGGCGAAAGCGCACACATCGAACGCGCTCGCCGCGGCGACGACGGCGTACGCGCTCCGGCGAGGGAGCCCGATCGCACCGCCGCACGCGGAGGGATGGATTCGCGACCCGGGACGACACGTCGCGTCCGCGCGCTCAGGCGTGGGCACAAGAGCGCGAGGCGACGCGGCGATGCACGAAAGACCGTGACGGTGAGCAACACTCACGCCACGCGTGCACCGGGTGTGGAAAGAATTAGAGAACGATCGCGAACGGCGGAGCGCGTGTGCGCAACGCCTCGGCGGCGAACACGCGCAGGACGACCCGGTCACGATGGACCGTACGCAATGGAGCACGGTCGGCGACGACCGGCGGAGTGTGGCGCACCGGCAGCACACGGCGCAGCACCGCGGTCCCGATCCGGTACGCGGCCTCCGCGCCCCGGATCACGACGGCCGCCGCGAACGCCGCGCACACGTGCGCGGCGAGCATGGCCGGAGTCAGCTGGGCATCACCGTGATGCAAGTGCCCCGAGTCGAGCCCCATGGTGAAGTGCCCGAGCAGCTGGCCGGCGATCAGCGCCGTGACCAGCCCGGACGACGTCTCGCGCAGCGGGGCCAGGCCCGCCACCAACGCGCCGATCACGGCGGACGCGGCGGCGAGCAGGGCCAGCGCGGTGGTGTCGGGCAGCATGCCGCCGGAAGCCCAGCCGTGCGCCGCGACGGAAATGGCCCCCGAGATCGCACCGGCCGAGCCACCGCGCACCCGCGCGACGGCGCCGCGACGTCCCGCGGCAGACCGGTCGAACTCGTAACTCACCCGCTGATGATAGCGGACCGATTGCACGCGTCCGACCGCATCGAAAACCGCTGGGACGTGCAGCTTCCAACTGGAAATAGTTCGGCCGTCCCGGCCTGCGGCAGGCGTACCGCCGGGAAGACCATGGACGCGCGGCTCAGCCCGCGTCGACCTCCATCTCGATCAGCGGCTTGCGCAGCAGCTTGCCAGTCGCGTTGCGGGGCAGCTCGTCGAGGAAGACGACCTCGCGGGGGACCTTGTAGCGGGCGAGGTTCGCCTTGACGTAGTCCTTGATCTCCTGCGGGTCGCGCTTGCAATCGGGACCAGGGACGACGAACGCGCGCAGCCGCTTGCCGAACTGGCGGTCGTCCACGCCGACCACGGCGGCCTCGAAGACGTCGTCGCGCCCGGCGATCAGGTTCTCCACCTCGAGCGGGAAGACGTTCTCGCCACCGGAGACGATCATGTCGTCGTCGCGGCCGTCGATGTAGAGCAGACCGTCGGCGTCGAAGTGCCCGACGTCGCCGCTGGACATCATGCCGTCGACCATTTCCTTGGTGCGGCCGTCGGTGTAGCCGGTGAAGGCGAAGCCGTTGTCCACGAAGATGGTTCCGGTCACGTTCGGCTCGGTGATCGGCTTGCGGTCGGCGTCGAGCAGCACGATCCGGATGCCGACCGGGGGCTTGCCCGCGGTGGTCGGCGCCTTGCGCAGGTCCTCGGGCGTCGCGACGGTCATCACGGCGCACTCGGTGGAACCGTAGAGGTTGTAGAGGCTGTCGTTGAAGTGGTCCAGCGTGCGGGTCACCACGTCGGGCGCGATGGCCGAGCCCGCCGCGAAGATCACCTTGATGCTGCTGACGTCGTACTTCGCCAGCACGTCCGCGTCCAGGTCGAGGATGCGTTGCAGCATGGTCGGGACCACGATCAGCGAATCCGCCCGGTACTTCTGGATATTCGCGAGGGTCTGCTCGGGATCGAAGCGGCGCTGCTGGAAGACCACCCGGTTGCCCAGCGCGAGACCAAGGGTGAACTGGGACAGGCCGGTGCCGTGGAAGATCGGCGCCGCCATGATCATGGTGCCGTCGGCAGGCAGCGGCACCCGGTCGACGAACTGGGCCGAGGCGAACGGGCTGACCCGGTCGCGCGGGGCGCCCTTCGGGGTGCCGGTGGTGCCGCTGGTGAGGATGACGATGCCGCCGGGCTTGGCCGGGGCGGGCAGCGCCGCGCCGGACTGTCCGCTGATCAGCGAATCGACGGTCGGGATCGCGGGATCGGCGTCGTCCTTGTGGTCCACCCAGGTGAGAATGCGCGGGATCGCGGCGGGAATGGCGCTCATCAGGTCGATGAACTCGCTGTCGTGCAGCACCGCCTTGACGTTCTCGCGCTCGGCCACGTCGGCGAACTGCGGCTTGGCGAACCCGGTGTTCATCAGCACCCCGCGCACGCCGAGCTTGCCGGTGGCCAGCAGGCTCAGCACCATGCCGCGGTGGTCGCGCGCCAGGATCGCCACCACGTCACCGGGATTGATGCCTTTGCTCTGCAACCCGCGGGCCAGGGCGTTGGACTGCTCGTCGAGTTGCCCGAAGGTCAGTTCCCCGCGTTCGTCGACGATCGCGACGGCGTGCGGTCTGGTCTGCGCGGCGTGCATGACGACACCGGCGAACGGTCCGAACTTCAATATGTTGAACGCCGACCGCGCGGCATGGTCGGGGCGCAGCGGATTGAACAGCCGCCGCTTGACCATCACGTTCACGCCAAGGGCCAGATCGCCCGCCTTGCGGGCGGCGCCGCCCAACGTGGGGAGGGAAAGAGACATCGACGACAACCTTCCGGCGGTGTCACCCGGTGATCCTCCGGGTGGTGCGGACCGCAATTCGATATACCCAGTGCTGGCGCTAACACTAGCAAGCGTGTGTAACCGGTTGTGTCACGTATCTCATCGGGTCGGTACCCGCTGGTAACGGGCCGGGCACGGGGCCCGGCCCGCTGTTCGTCAGGCCTTGACCTCGTACTCGACCAGCACGCGGCGCAGCAGCTTGCCGGTCGCGTTGCGCGGCAGGTCGTCGAGGAACACCACGTCGCGCGGCACCTTGTAGCGCGCCAGGTTGTTCTTCACGTACGCCTTGATCTCCTCACCGTCCGGCGAGTGGCCCGGCTCGGGAACGACGAAGGCGCGCAGGCGCTTGCCGAATTCCACGTCGTCCACGCCGACCACCGCGACGTCGAAGATGTCGGGCCGTTCCAGCAGCAGGTTCTCCACCTCCTGCGGGAAGACGTTCTCGCCGCCGGACACGATCATGTCGTCGTCGCGGCCGTCCACCATGAGCAGGCCGTTCTCGTCGAAATGGCCCACATCGCCGCTGGACATGTAGCCGTCGATGATCTGCTTGTGCCTGCCGTCGGTGTAGCCCTCGAACGGCGCGCCGCTGCGGATGAAGATGCGCCCCGTGGTGTTGACCGCGGTGACGCGCTGGTCGTTGTCGTCGTAGAGCCGCACCTCGCAGGTGATCGGCGCGCGCCCGACGGTGCCGGGCGCGAGCGCGAGGTCCTCGGGGTTGGCCACGGTCGCCACGGCGCATTCGGTGGAGCCGTAGAGGTTGTACAGCACCGGGCCGAACGCCTCGGTGGCCTTGATGGTCAGTTCCGGCGACAGCGCCGACCCGGCCAGCACGATCGCCTTCAGGGAGGAGGTGTCGTACTTCGCGCGGATCGCCGGATCGAGTTCGACCATCCGGTGCAGCATCGTCGGCACCGCCACCAGCATGTCGGCCTGGTGCTCGGCGACCAGGGCGAGCGTCGCCTCGGCGTCGAACCGCCTGCGCACCACCACTTTGTTCGACAGCGCCGCGCCGACCAGCCAGGTGGCCAGGCCGGTGCTGTGGAAGATCGGCGAGACGATCACCTGGGTGCCGCGCCGCGGGAACGGGATGCGATCGACCATCTGCGCCGTGGACAGCGGAGTCACCTTGGTGCGCGGAGCGCCCTTCGGCAGACCGGTGGTGCCGCTGGTCAGGATGATGAAGCCACCCGGCTTGCTCGGCGCGGGCAGCGGCTCGGTCGAGTTGGCGGCCACCAGG
Organism: Nocardia beijingensis NBRC 16342; assembly: GCF_001612785.1. GTDB lineage: Bacteria > Actinomycetota > Actinomycetes > Mycobacteriales > Mycobacteriaceae > Nocardia > Nocardia beijingensis. The sequence goes on along the minus strand of NZ_BDBC01000010.1, from coordinate 379,587 downwards.
TCGTCGAGCGTCTGCGCGCCCTCGGGCAGCGCGGTGCCCTCGTCGACCCAGGTGAGGTAGCGCGGCAAGTCGGCGGGCAGCGCGTCGAGCAGGCCGAGGAACTCGCTGTCGTGCAGCACCGCCTTGACCTTCTCGCGGACGCACACCTCGGCGAACTGCGGCTTGGCGAATCCGGTGTTCATCAACGCGACCCGCACGCCGAGCTTGCCCGCGGCGGCCATGGCGATGATCAGCCCGCGGTGATCGCGCGCGAGCAGGCCGATCACCTGGCCTTCGGTGATGCCCGCCGCCTGCAGGCCGCGCGCGACGGCCGTCGACCGGTCGTCCAGTTCGCGGTAGGTCAGCGCGCCGGCCTCGTCCACGATGCCCGGTGCGTCCGGCGCCACCCGCGCGGAGTGCCGGATCAGCGTCGCCTGGGGGCCGAGGATGCGTGATTCCCGCATCGTGCGCAGCGTCTCCAGCGGCTTCTTCGGATCGGTGACACCCCGGCTCCGCAGCACCCCTAGCGCCTTCACGGCCTCCAGCGTGTGGGCCAAGCTCATGTCGAATTACCTCCACAAAACCCTCGCGTCGGTCCTCGACCTAGCGAACCGGTACGGCGTGTTGACTTGCCACCGTAGCAGTGCGGAGTGTGACAGGTCACAATCAAAACGGACAAATCCGTCTCGGTTCGGTGGCTTTCCTCCCAGCTGGGAGCGGTCGGCGGCCCGATTTCGTCCTTTTCGCGCTCAGTTACCGGCCGGTAGCGCTACCCTCACAACGTCTCTTGACCGCTCGAAGGGAGCCGCGGCCGATGTCCGATCCGCAGGACCGTGCACCGTTCATCGACATTCCCGGCGATCTGCCCGGCATCCGGGGCCTGTTCGCCTTCAAGCCCGAAACCGGAACGGCGCTCAGCGAATTCGCGCAGACGCTGTTGCGTGGGTCGTCGCCGCTGACGCCGGGGGAGCGCGAAACCATCGCCGCGTACGTGTCGTCGCGCAACCAGACCTATTTCTGCACCCAGTCGCACGCGGCGACCGCGGCGGCGCTGGTGGACGGCGGTCGCGACCTGATCGACGCGGTCATCGATGACGTGGACTCCGCCGCGATCGATCCGAAACTGCGTGCGCTGCTGCGGATCGCGGACAAGGTGCGCCGGTCGGGACTCGAGGTGACGCCGGAGGACGTCGAGAACGCGCGCGCCGCGGGCGCGAAGGACGAGGACATCCACGACGCGGTTCTGGTCGCCTCGGCGTTCTGCATGTTCAACCGCTATGTGGACGGTCTCGCGACGGTCGCGCCACGGGAGCGGGCGACCTACGAGCAGATCGGCGGCATGCTCGCCACCGCGGGATATGTGGCCGCCGGAGTGCCGCCGGAATCAGCGGCGAGCGCTGGCCAGGGCGACCAGTAGCGGCACCACCCTGGCGGCGGGCACCTCGAAGCGCCCGCGCCCCGCGGTGTGCAGCCAGCCGACCGCGGCCAGTTGCCGCAAGTGCCGGTAGATCTGCCCGGAGTCGCCGACACCGTCGACTCCGGCCAGTTCGGCGGCGGTTCGCCGCCCGCCCATGATCTCGCGCAGCAGGCGCAGCCGGACCGGGCTACCCAGCGCCGCAAGGCATTCCGCCGTCTCGGCCCAGTCGTCCTCGATGAGGTCGCCGGTGGTGAACCCGGCCTGCCACTCGCGCTGCTGATCGTTGGGCAGCCGGACCGACCCGGCGAACACGACGCCGCCGTTGGGCTCGTCGGCCGCGGCGAACTCCTCCCGCAGGCGAGCCACCGCCCACTGCTCGGCCCCCGGCGGGAGGCCGTCGGGCCGAATGCTTTCTTCCAGCGCGCTGAGCCGCCGTTCCAATTCGGCGACCCGGTCTTCCAGACTCACGAACCCAAAAGCTACGGAAGTAGGCATCTTCCGACAAACCGGAGGCTCCGGTTCCCGTGGCGGCGGGAGCCGGAGCCGCTGCGCTCAGTTGTAGACGGCACCGAACGACGGAACCGAGATCGTGCCCAGCCGGTAGGCGTACCCGTCCGGGTTCTGGTCGCTCACGGGTACCGGCCAGCGGTGCCACAGCGATCCGTACACTGCGGCGACCACCGGGCCCGCGCCGGTGTCCAGGGCGCGGCTGCGGATGGTGGTGTCCACCGGAACGTCGTTGTGTTCGTAGAGCACTTCGGTGCCGCTGCGTCCGTTCGCGAGATTGATCCACACCGCCTCGAGCTTCGCGCCGCCCTGGTTCGGCGAGATGGTGCCGGGTCCGCCGAAGAACCCGATGCGGAATCCGTCCATACCGAGGGCGATTCCCGATCCGTACACCCCCGGACCCTCGCCGCGTCCGATATCCGACTGCGCGGGAACCTGGAACGGCTGCGCGGGCAAGGCCACCTGGCCCGCCCGCGCGAGCTGCCCGGAGGCGATCAGCCGATCCACTGCCTGCTCCGCCGCGGGATGGCCTGCCGCGGCGGTCCGCAGCTGCTGCGCGGCGGCGGCCCAATCGACGGCGGCGGGTTCGGCGGCGGCGTGTCCGGCGAACGGGGCTACGAACACCGCGGACGCGGCGAAAGCGGTAGCGAGGCGACGCGTAAAACTCAGTCGTTGCATAACCAGTTCTCCTCGAAGTTTGCTGGTACTGCTCGAGTGAAGATACGTCCGCTGATTCGTCGATCCAGCGACTCAGGGCGATAGGCTGCCTTGGACGGCGCGTGTCTGTCCAGGGATGAACGCCGATTGGCGTGATCGTGTCAATGACCCATCGACGCAGTGGGAGGGTCGTCGACGGCAGCCGCAGCGGTTGCCCGCGTTGTAGGACGACGCGAAGCGGGCGGACTGGCCGCGGTCGGGGCCGCTATCGGCCTCCGTTTCCACGGGTGATTCGGCGCGCTTCCGAAAAAACCATTCCGTTTGATCTGTGCAGGCGTAGTGTGGAGTTCTCGAGGTGACCGCCGGATTCACGGCGGCGGCGATCGTGTCTTCGCGGTACGCCACCCAGTCGGGTGCCATCGATCGCGAGTGAGCGGAGAACCCCGGAATGTATCGAAGTAACCGACCGTCATCCGACCTGTTCAGCCATCGCAGTGAGCCGGTCGAGACCGGCTCGCCCGCGCCAGGTGCGGTCCATCTGCCCGTCTTCAGCGACGCCGCGAAACCCGCCATGGCGACAGACGAAACGACGCAGGCCGCCGACGGGTAACCGATGAATCGGGCCGCCACCGCATGGGATCTCGGTTACGCCGCGGGCTGGCGGTTGGTGCGCGCCATGCCGGAACCGCTGGCCGTGCGCCTCTTCGACGCGGGAGCCGAACGCGCGGCTCGCAACGGTGGACCGAACCAGTTGCGTCGCAACCTGGCCCGGGTGCTCGGCATCACGCCGGAACAGGTTCCGCAGCCGCTGATCCTGGCGAGCTTGCGCTCCTATGCCCGGTACTGGCGCGAAGCCTTCCGGCTGCCATCGATGGACCCGATCCGCTTGGCCGACATCATCGAATCGTCGGCGACCGGGCTCGAACACATCCACGACGCGGCCGAACGCGGCACCGGCGCGGTGCTCGCGCTGCCGCACAGCGGTAATTGGGACCTCGCTGGAGTCTGGGTGGTGCAGCGCGTCGGCTCACCGACCGTCGTCGCGGAGCGGCTCGCGCCGGAATCGCTGTTCCGGCGCTTCGTCCGTTTCCGCGAACGCCTGGGATTCGAGATCATCCCGCTCACCGGCGCCGCGACGCCGCCGTTCTCGCAGTTGATCGCCCGGATCCGGCAGGGGCGGATAGTCGGATTGCTCGGGGAGCGCGACTTGTCCGGCAGAGGCGTACCGGTCACCTTCTTCGGTGCGGAGGCTCGGCTGCCTGCCGGTCCCGCTCGGCTGGCGATCGACACCGGCGCGCCACTGCTCCCTGTGCATTGCTGGTTCACCCCGGGCGGCTGGGGATTCCGGGTGGATCCACCTGTCGATACCAGAGGTGGAGTGCGCGAGACCACCCAGGCGCTCGCCGACCGATTCGCCGCGGGCATCGCCGACCACCCCGCCGATTGGCACATGCTCCAGCCCCTCTGGACGGCCGATGTCACCGCCGCCCGGCTCGCTCGCCAGAATCCTTGAACCACTCCGGCGGCACCGCCGACCGCTTCCGCGAGTGGCCCCAGAGCCCCTGTGAGCGCCCTCAGTCGCCGGGCAGCCCCCACGCGAATCCGGCGGCTATCACGAAACAACTGACGATTGAAATGAGAACGATGCTCCACATGGGGGCGAAGAGTACGGAAGCCGCGGCCCGAAATCCATAGCCTCGCATCACCGAAAGTGTTCCGAGACACGTCATTCGCTACCGGCGGCCCGGAGAACGAGAAATCCGGTGCGAGTCCGAGAAGCTCGCACCGGATTTCGTCGCCCACTCCGCTAACGCGGCGTCACTTCAGCTCGGCGCTGGTCTTGCCCAGGATGCGGCGCGCGACGATGAGCTGCTGGATCTGCTGGGTGCCTTCGAAGATGTCCAGGATCTTCGAGTCGCGGCCCCACTTCTCCAGCAGAGTGCGCTGCGAGTAGCCGATGGCGCCGGCCAGTTCGACGGCCTTCAACGTGACGTCGGTGCCGGTGCGGCCCGCCTTCGCCTTCGACATGGACGCCTCGAGCGAGTTGGGCTTCTTGTTGTCGGCCATCCACGCGGCGCGCAGGGCGAGCAGGTAGGCGGCCTCGTAATCGGCTTCCATCCGCAGGAATTCGGCGGCGGCGGCGTGCTGGTTGTTGGCGGGGGTGTCGTAGGAGATCTCGACGCCGGCCCCGGTCAGGATCGAGCGCAGCTCTTCCAGCGCGGCGCGGGCCACGCCGATCGCCATCGCGGCGACCAGCGGACGGGTGTTGTCGAAGGTCTGCATGACCCCCGCGAAACCCTTCTCCACGTTGACTTCCGGGCTGCCGAGGATGTTGTCCTTCGGGATCCGGCAGTCCTGCAACAGCAGCACGGCGGTGTCGGAGGCCTTGATGCCGAGCTTGTGCTCGAGCCGCGCCACCGACAGGCCGGGAGCGTCACGCGGCACGACGAACGACTTGATCGCCGCGCGGCCGAGACTCTTGTCCACCGTCGCCCACACCACGATGTGGGTCGAGCGCTGGCCCGCGGTGACGAAGATCTTCTCGCCGTTGAGCACCCACTCGTCGCCGTCGAGCACGGCGGTGGTGGACACGGCGGCGGAGTCGGAGCCGAAGGACGGCTCGGTGATCGCCATCGATGCCCACACCTTGCCGAAACGCTTCAGCTGCTCGTCGGTGGCGACAGCGGCGATGGCGGCGTTGCCGAGGCCCTGGTAGGGGATCGACAGCATGAGCCCGACATCGCCCCACGAGGTCTCCAGCGCGTTCAACAGCGCGGACATGTTGCCGCCGTTGGTGTTTCCGAGCAGCTCGGTCGCGTGACGATCGCTGTCGCTGTCATCGGAGCGGCCACCGGCGGCGCCGCCGATCTTCTGGGTGCCGGAGTCGGCCAGGCCCTCGACCATGGCGGCCATGGTGTCCAGCTCGACCGGGTACTCGTGCTCGGCGAGGTCGTATTTGCGCGAGATCGGGCGGAAGATCTCCTGCGCGACCTGGTGCGCCTGGTTCGCGCTTGCCCGCAGCTTCTTGGGGAGTTCGAGATTGATCATTGGTGAAGGTCTCCTGGAAAACGGAACGGGCCGGTCAGATCAGCACGACACCCTCGGCGACGCCGATGGCCCGCAGGTCGCGGTACCAGCGCTCGACCGGGTGTTCCTTGGTGAAGCCGTGGCCGCCGAGCAACTGCACGCCGTCGAGGCCGATCTGCATGCCCTTGTCGGTGGCGAGCTTGCGGGCCAGCGCCGCCTCGCGGCCGAAGGACAGGCCCTGTTCCGCGCGGGACGCGCCGCGCAGGGTGACCAGCCGCAGGCCGTCGAGTTCGATCGCGATATTGGCGACCATGAAGGCCACCGCCTGACGGTGCGAGATCGGCTCGCCGAACGCCTCGCGCTCGTTGACGTACGGGATCACGTAGTCCAGCACGGCGCGGCCGGTGCCCGCGGCGAGCGAGGCCCAGCCGAGGCGGGCCAGGCGCACGGCGTCGGCGTACTCCTCGGCGCGGGACGTGGCGTCGCCGTCGCCCAGGATGGCGTCGGTGCCGACCGCGACGTTGTCCAGGATCAGCCTGCCCAGACCCGCGGCGCGCAGACCCATGCTCGGGTCGGCCTCCACCACCAGGCCCGGCGCGTCCGACTCGACGATGAACAGCGCGGGACGGCCGTCGAGCTCGGCGGCGATCAGGAACAGCTCGGCGTCGGCCGCGGCGGGCACCAGGCTCTTCACACCCGAGATGCGGTAGCCGCTCGGCGAGCGCACCGCCTTGGTGTCCAGGGCGAACGGGTCGAACAGGGCGCGCGGCTCGCTGATCACCACCGAGGCCTGCGGCACGTTCTCCCCGGTGAAGGAGGGCAGGTAGGTCTTCTGCTGCGCGTCGCTGCCCCACTGGGCGAGCGCCACCGCGACGCCGCTCGGCGCCAGGATCGGCAGGGCGAGGCCCATGTCACCGTGCGCAAGGGCCTCGGCGACCAGCGAGTTGGTCACCGCGCCGCGCTCGGAGGCCGCACCCTCGAGTTCCTCGGGCACGTTGATCAGGGTGATGCCGAGTTCGGCCGCGCGCTCGAGCAGGTCGCGCGGCGCCTTGGCGGCGTTGTCGGCTTCGTAGGCGGCCGGGCGCAGGATCTCGGCGGCGAACTCCTTCACCGTCTCGACGATCATCTGCTGCTCGTCGGTCGGCGTCAGGTCGAAGAAGTCCTTGTTCTTCGCTTCGTTGGCGGCCAGGCGCTTGGGCGCGCCACCGCCCGCCACCTTGGCGAACGCGCGGGTCGCCGCGCCCAGCGTGCGGAAGCCGGTCTTGGTGCCCTCGTAGGTGACGCGCTCGATCGGCTTGCGCAGGTTGTATTTCTCGGCCAGTTCCGACCCGGTAATGGTCGTCATGACCCGCATCGCGGCGCCCATCCAATCCCGCTTGGGTTGGTTCAGGCCGACCGCGGACGTGTCTGGACGTCGCTTCGTTGCGCTGTCTCGAGTGCTCATCATCACCTGTTTTCTCGGATGGGTTGGTGCGGTCTTTCCCGAGCTATCTTACTCCGGAGTAAGGCTATCTTACTGCGGAGTAAGAAGTGCGTCGAGGTGCAGCATACGCGGGTGATCCACGCCTTGCTGGACAAGTGCCCAAAGTTGCGTCCGGGGGTCCGGCCGTCCTCCCTGTCCAGCCTCATGCCATGCCGTGCAACGCGATGAGCTGCGCTTTCGGAACGGACGCGAACCTCTCGACCCGAGATAGCCGGAATTACCGCCGCCGATTCGCCCCACTCCAAGGCCATAGCCACGATCGATGCCGATTCGTTACCGGTGCCGCAGATGTCGAACGCTCGGATGAGGTTGCGCCGTGGGGGAGCGAGCTGCGGAGCTTGTGCCGAACGTGACGGCGGTGAGACGCATGGCGGCGACAGGCGATGTCGACGAGGTAGCCGACACGGGCGCCCTGATTAGAATCCGACCCATGTCAGCGATCTTCGACTGGGCGCGGCCGGACAATGTGCAGCCGGAGCCGATCACGGTCGACATCTGGCGCGAGCTTCCCGAAGAGTTCTGCCGCTTGGTCGAGGTGGTGAACGGGGATGCGGTTCGTTGCGAATCACCGAGTAGGGCGCATCAGAAAGCCGTACACCGGCTGCTGGCAATGCTGGAATCGGCGGCTCGTGAATACATGGCCGAGGATCCGTCGGCCTGTCTGGACGCCAACCACGACTTCGACGTGGTGCTCTGGGAAGTGCCCCGGGCGACGATTCGGCGTCCTGACATCGCGCTGTTCGAGTGCGTGCCGGCGGATGTGCGACCGATGCCCGCACGCCATCTGAAGATCGCCGTCGAGATCATCTCGCCCAGCCATGTCAAAACGGACCGGCTCGAGAAAATGGGCGAATACGCCGCTGCCGGGATCCCCTGGTACTGGCTGGTCAGCGTGTCGGACACCGAAGTGACCGCCATCGAGACCTACGGCCTCGACCACAGTGTGGGGCATTACCGGCTCGCCCGCGTCTTGAAACCGCAGACCGCCTTCGCCGTCGACCTGCCGATCCGGATTCAGCTCGACTGGGACCAGCTCACCGATCTCGTGCTGTGAAGGCCCGCGACCGACGCCGCGCATAGAACTTGTCGCGGTGCGGCGCTGCCCGCGATCGTCCCCGCGTGCACGAGCTCGACGGTGATTCGTCCGGGCCGGTGGCGCAGACGCCACCGGCCCCCGATGATCACTCGCGCACGTAGTACCGCAGCGTCGCGTAGGCCGTGATGGCCGCGAAGACGATGCCGACCGGGGCGATGACCAGCGCGGTCATCGCGATGTCGTCGCCGGTGATGCGCGGGAAGACCTTGCTGGCGAACAGGTCGCCGAGAGCGCGGTCGATCACCAGCGGACGGGCGATGAGCAGGCCGAGCATCGCGAGCACCGATCCGGCCAGCGCGGCGACCACGGCCTCGAGCAGGAACGGCAACTGGGTGTACCAGCGGGTCGCGCCGACCAACCGCATGATGCCGACCTCGGTGCGCCGGGTGAACGCGGCGATCTGCACCATGTTCGCGATCAGCATCACCGCGGCCAGCGCTTGCAGCACGGCCAGGCCGAACGCCGCGTTGCGCAACCCGTCGAACAGGCTGACCAGCCGGTCGACGATGTCCTTGTCGTTGCGCACCATGCCGACGCCGGGGCGGTCGTAGAACTTCTCGTAGATCGTCGGATAGAGTTCCGCGTTCTCCATCTTGACCCGCAGCGACGCCGGCAGCGGCGTCTCGCTGACGTACTTGGCCAACTCGGGCTGATCCTTGAAGGTCTTCTCCTTGGCCTCGCGGACCGCTTCCTCCCGGTTGAGGAACTGGACCGATTCGACGCCGCCGGTGGCTTTGAGATCGGCCATGAGCGAGCGGCACGGGTCCAGCGAGCAGTCCGGGTCGTTGGCCGAGACGTCCTCGGTGAGATACAGCCGCACCTCGAGCCGGTCCAGGAAGTACTGCTCGGTCTTGTCCGCGATGCGCACCGCGAGCAGGCCGCCACCGAGCATGGTGAGCGAGACCGCGGTGGTCAGGATCATCGCGATGGTCATCGTGACGTTGCGGCGCAGGCCCGCGAAGACCTCGCCGAAAAGGAAGCTCGCGCGCATTACCGGCCCACCCCGTACACGCCGGTCGCCTCGTCCCGCACCAGGCGGCCGTGGTCGAGCTCGACCACCCGCCTGCGCATCGCGTCGACGATGTGGTTGTCGTGGGTGGCCATCACCACCGTGGTGCCGATGCGGTTGATCCGCTCCAGCAGCATCATGATGTCGGCGCTGGTGTCGGGATCGAGGTTGCCGGTCGGTTCGTCGGCCAGCAGCACCAGCGGCCGGTTCACGAAGGCCCGCGCGATCGCGACGCGCTGCTGTTCACCACCGGAGAGCTCGGTCGGCAGCCGGTCGGCCTTGCCGCCGAGACCGACCATGTCGAGCACCTCGGGAACCGTGCGGTCGATGAACTGGCGCCGCTTGCCGATGACCTCCAGCGCGAACGCGACGTTCTGGTACACGGTCTTCTGCTGCAGCAGCCGGAAGTCCTGGAATACGCACCCGATCCGCTGGCGCAACTTGGGCACCTTGCGGCCGGGTAAGCGGTCCACCCGGAAATCGGCCACTCTGATCTCGCCCGCCGTCGGCGTCTCCTCCTTCAGCAACAAGCGCATGAAGGTCGACTTGCCCGAGCCGGACGGTCCGATGATGAAGACGAACTCGCCCTTGCCCACATCGACGGTGATGTTGTCCAGCGCGGGTCGCGTCGAGGTCTTGTACGACTTGGTCACGTTCCGCATGGTTATCACGGGGAGCCAGTGTAACCAGCAACCACGCGCGGCCTGCGTTGTCAACCGTGGGTGACAGTGCGGCGCCCGGTCCGTCCCGCTCGGCTCAGCGCTCGGACGAGTCGGTGAACATCGCGGCGGGCACCGCGTTGACCAGGGTGGCCGGAGCGGTGGTCGTCTCGTCGGGTTTCACGAATACGTACAGCACGAACGTGGCGACCCAAGTTGCCATCAGGATCGCCGTGGATTTACGTGGTCTCACTGATTCCCTCCCGGCGCAGCGCTGCGGCGATTCGTACCCGCAGCTCGCGTCCGACGTCGAACTGCTTGCCCGGCAACGTCCGGGCAACCATTCGGATGTTCATCTGGTCGACGGTCAGGTCTTCCACACCCATGACGGTGGGCTCGTCGAGCAGCAGCGGCTTCAGGCGAACGTCCTCGTACGCCTTCGCGCCCACCTCGTGCAGGATCTCGTTGACCCTGGTGATGTCGGCGCTCGCGGCCACCGGCACGTCGATCGCGGCGCGCGCCCAATCCTTCGACAGGTTCGTGACCTTCACGATCTGGCCGTTGGGCACCGTGATCACTTCACCATCGGCGTTGCGCAACGTGGTGATCCGCAGCGTGACGTCCTCGACCGTACCTTCCGCCTGCTCCGCGGCGCCGGTCACCGCGATGCGGACCACATCGCCGAATCCGTACTGCCGCTCGGTGATCAGGAAGAATCCGGCGAGGATGTCCTGCACGATGCGCTGCGCGCCGAAACCGAGCGCGGCGCCGAGCACCGCGGCGGGCGCGACCAATCCGGTGACGGCGAAGCCGAGGCGCCGCAGCACCTCCATGGTGATCAGCACGTAGACGATGGTCAGCACCACCCAGGTGATCACCTGCGCCAGCGCGTGCCGGTGCTTGGCGGCCTCGGTGCGCACCAGCGCGTCGCTGCTGCGGAATCCGGCGTCGATCCTGCGGGTGACCCGGTCCCGCACGTAGGTGGCGAACCGGCTGAACAGGATGGCGCCGAGGATGAGCAGCACGATCTCCAGGCCCGAACCGCGTAGCCACGTCGTGAAACCGGTGGAAGCGATCGCCTGGACGCCCGCGACATTCATCTAGCTACCCTGCTCTCGCATTCGCCAGCGGATCCCCGACTCGATGAACCCGTCGATATCGCCGTCGAGCACCGCCGACGGGTTGTTGACCTCGTAGTTCGTCCGCAGGTCCTTGACCATCTGATAGGGGTGCAGCACGTAGGAGCGCATCTGATTGCCCCAGGACGCGCCCTCGTTGGTCTTCAGCGCGTCCATCTCGGCGCGCTCTTCCTGCCGCTTGCGCTCCAGCAGCTTGGCCTGCAGCACGCGCATCGCCGAGATCTTGTTCTGCAGCTGCGATTTCTCGTTCTGGCAGGTGACCACGATGCCGGTGGGCAGGTGGGTGATGCGGACCGCCGAGTCGGTGGTGTTGACGCTCTGGCCGCCGGGGCCCGAAGAGCGGTACACGTCGACGCGGATCTCCGTCTCGGGCACCTCGATGTGGTCGGTCGTCTCGACCACTGGCAGCACCTCGACCTCGGCGAAGGAGGTCTGGCGGCGGCCCTGGTTGTCGAACGGGCTGATCCGCACCAGCCGGTGCGTGCCCATCTCGACCGACAGCGTGCCGTAGGCGTAGGGCGTCTTCACCGCGAAGGTGGCGCTCTTGATGCCCGCCTCCTCGGCATAAGAGGTGTCGTAGACCTCCACCGAGTAGTTGTGCCGGTCGGCCCAGCGGATGTACATGCGCATGAGCATCTCGGCCCAGTCGGCGGCGTCGACGCCGCCGGCGCCGGAGCGGATGTTCACCAATGCGTCGCGCTTGTCGTACTCGCCCGACAGCAGCGTGCGAACCTCCATCGCCTCCACGTCGCTGCGCAGCGCGGCGCGCTCGGCGTCGGCCTCGGCGAGCGCGTTGGTCCTGGCCTCGCCCTCTTCCTCTTCCGCCAGTTCGTACAGCACCGGCAGGTCGTCGAGCCGCTGGCGCAGCTCCTCCACCCGGCGCAACTCGCCCTGTGCGTGCGACAGCTCACTGGTGACCCGCTGGGCGTGGTCCTGGTCGTTCCACAGGTCGGGGTCGGCGGCCTGATGTTCGAGCTCGTCGATACGACGGCGCAGCTCGTCGATGTCGAGGACCGACTCGACCGTCTTGAGGGTGGCGTCGAGTTCGGCGAGATCAGCGGAAACGTCAGGATGCACGATCGTCAAGCCTAGCTGCCCCGCTCCGGCCGCAGCACACGAGTGCGCGCGTGATGACCGGGGACGGCGTCGGCGCGGGCGGCTCGCGCCGCGCGCGGGCCGGGTGGGCGGATCACCGGGACGCCGAACGCTCGCAGGCCATCGCGGGCCGGGTCGGTGCGCTGTGACGGACGCCTCATGGGTTTCCACCATAAACGGCGACCGCGCTTGGCGCAGTTGGTGTTTGGAATTCGCGGCGGAGGTCTGGTTCGTCCGCGCACGTGGACGCCGGTTGTGCCTGATCAGTCGTCTTGCCGGGCGGACGGATTCGCGGCGCGGCGGACAGTGTGGCGAACTCCACTCGTTCCGTCGCGGGTCACTGCCGCCGAAAGCGCCTGCACTCGGCTCGGCGAACTGTGGCCGAGGCGATTCCGAGCCGAAGCGGCGGCCGGACCGCCGGGGGCTGGTGGACCGCTGCGCAGTCCGGTAGCTCTGCGGTGCTGCCACCCCTGCGAGAGTCACCGGCTGGATCGTCATCCGCACATCCGCCGGACGTGGCGACCCCCGGAGGCCCACATGCTGTGCTGCGGTTCAGCCCGAGACGGCGCGCAGTCCTCCGGGACGGCGTCCGGTGAGCGCGTCGAGGGCCGCGGCGGTGGCCTCGTCGGCCGGCAGATAGACGATCACGCGCTGGTCGTCATCGGCGGAGAGGTCGAGGAACTCGTAGGCCAAGCGCAGCGATCCGGCTTCGGGGTGGGCCAGCCGGGTGATGCCGGAGGCTGCGGCCAAGCTCGGCACGGTCTCCACCCGGTCGGTGAACGCCGGGCCGACGGTGACGGTGAGTTCGTCGGCGAGCGCGGCGATGTGCGCGTCGGCGCGGAACGGTCCCTGTTTCAACGTGGCGACGGTCTCGTCGGCGACGTGCTCCCAATCCGGGTAGACATCGCGGGCCCCGGACGCGCGGAAGACGAAACGTGCCAGGTTGGGCGGGGTATGGGGTCCGTCGAAGAGTCCGGTCGGCGCCATCAGCCGGTGGTAGGCGCCGGTGTGCGCCAGCACCTCGGTGAGACGGTTGACCACCACCGCGGGCGTCGGCTCGAGCCGGTCCAGGATGGCGCGCACCGTCGGCCGCACCTCGCGCAGCGGCTGCGCGTCGCCCATGCAGGTGAAGCCGCTGTCCACCGACTTGCTCAGCCGATGCAGGTGCACGCGCTCGGCGGGGCTCAAACGCAACGCGTCCGCCAGCGCGGACAGCACCGAGGGCGAGGGACGCCGGTCGCGGCCCTGCTCGAGGCGGGTGATGTACTCCACGCTCACACCGGCCAACGTGGCCAGCTCGGCGCGGCGCAGGCCGGGGGTGCGCCGCCGCGCTCCGGTGGGCAGGCCGACTTGGGCAGGCGTCACCGCTTCGCGGCGGGTGCGCAGGAACAGCCCCAATTCGTTGTCGCTCACCCTACGAAGCTAACAAGGCCGAACGCCCTGAGGGTATCCCTGCCACTACCACTCTTACGGCGGTCTCCCTGCGCCGCGCGCCCGGCAGCAGATTGAGATGGACGGCCCGGCCGGGCCGCTTCGTGATCTCTAGGAGGAAAGCATGTCCAACGCCCCACTGAAGCTCGCGGTGATCATCGGCAGCGTTCGCGAGGGACGTTTCGGGCCGGTCGTGGCCGCGTGGTTCGCTGAGCAGGCGCGGCGGCACGGTTCGTTCGAGGTGGACGTCATCGACTTGGCCGAGGCGCGGATTCCGCTGGAACTGCCCGCGGTGCCCCCGGCGCTGGACCCGGACCCGCAGCGGCCCGAAGGGATGACCGACCTGACCCGCAGGCTCTCGGCGGCCGACGCCTTCGTCATCGTCACTCCCGACTACAACCGCAGCATCCCCGCGTCCCTCAAAGCCGTCATCGACTGGCACTTCACCCAGTGGGACGCGAAGGCGATCGGTTTCGTCGGCTACAGCGGAGCCTCCGGCGGCCTGCTCGCCATCGAGCACCTGCGGCAGATCTTCAACGAGCTCAACGCGCACACCGTGCGCAACTACGTGTCGTTCCCGCGCTACTACCTGCTCTTCGACGACGAGGGCCGGCTGAGGGAGCCCGAGGAGCCCGCGGCGGCCGCGACGGCGATGCTCGACCAACTGCACTGGTGGGCGACCGCGTTGGCCGCGGCGCGGTCGCTGGAAGCTGTGGGGTGAGGTCGGGATCGGTGACGATCATCGTCGGCACGGTGACGGCGGCACCGCGAGCCGTTGCCGACTGCGGCGGTGGGCGCGGTACGGCGGCGCCGCCGGGCGCGAGGGGCACCGCCTCGGCTGTGCGCGTGCTCGGCGGCAGCGCGAGGGGGCATCTCGCGCCGAGACGGGATCGCGAGGACTCGCGACCGGAGCCGCAGCCCCGGTCCTTCCCGTATCACGCGTGGGAGCGCTGTGGTCCGTCGGCCCGGCAGTGGAGGCGGGGACAGGTGGGCCGGAGATATACACGCGGTTGTGCTTCCGGGCGCGGCGGGACGAAGAGGCGGTGAGCGGGCGGGCCGATAGGGTGCGGGGCGTGGCTGTGTATTCCTCCGATCTCGAACTCGCCCTGCGGCTTGCCGACGTCGCCGACGAGATCACGCGGGCTCGCTTCGGTGCGCTGGATCTGAAAGTCGACGCGAAACCGGATCTGACGCCGGTGTCGGACGCCGATCTTGCGGTCGAGCGGGCTATCCGGCAGGCGCTGGCCGAAGCCAGACCGGACGACGCGGTGCTGGGTGAGGAATTCGGCGGCGCCGCCGAGTTCAGTGGCAGGCAATGGGTGGTCGACCCGATCGACGGCACGAAGAACTTCGTGCGCGGAGTGCCCGTCTGGGCGACGTTGATCGCGTTGCTGGAGGACGGCGCGCCGGTCGTGGGCGTGGTGAGCGCGCCCGCTCTGGCACGGCGCTGGTGGGCGGCGGCGGGAGCCGGGGCGTGGTCGAGCTTCGAAGGGCAGGAACGGCGGATCTCGGTGTCCGCCGTCGGTGAGCTGAGCGCGGCGAGTTTGGCGTTCTCCAGTCTGTCCGGGTGGCGTGACCGCGACCTGCGCGAGCAGTTCATCGCCCTGACCGACGACGTCTGGCGTGTTCGCGGCTACGGCGACTTCCTCAATTACTGCCTGCTCGCCGAAGGCGCCGTCGACATCGCGACGGAACCGGAGGTCTCCTTGTGGGACCTCGCCGCCCTCGACATCCTCGTCCGTGAGGCGGGCGGGCGTTTCTCCGCGCTGGACGGTGCACCCGGTCCGCACGGCGGCGACGCCATCGCCACCAACGGTCTGCTGCACGACGAGGTCCTCGACCGCTTGCGCTGACCGCGTCCGCGAGCCTCTGCCGGGCGGCCGCCACTGATACAACTCGGCGACAGTCGTGTGCCGGAGCGGGTTCGGAGCTATCCGGCCCGCCCCGGGGTCGCGGGCGTGAGGTCGATCCCGGCCGGAGGGCGCATGCGGCGCAGCGTGCCGTCCATGCTGGTGACGAACAGCGCCCAGGCGTCCCCGTCACGGTCGATGCGCACCGACGTGGCGCCGTCCGGCGGGTTGCGCACCGGAGCGGGCTTGATCAAGCCCGTGATGATCGCGCAGGTGGCGCCCGTCGCGGTGTCCACCTGATAGACGGCGCCGAGCACGTGATCGGCCACGAACAGCGCGCCCGCCCTGGTGGCCTCCATATCGTCGGGCAGCGCGACCAGGTCCGGGATGCCGGAGACGACGGTGGGGTGCGCCGGATCGTCCAGCCGGACGCGCAGGATCTGCAGCGTCATGGTGTCGACGTAGACGGATTCGCCGTCGGCGGCCAGCGCGAGGCCGTTGGCGGGTGGAAGCACCGACCAATCCCGCTCGTACTCGTTCGTGTCCGGCCAGTAGCGCGAGATCCCGTTCGACCCGCCGAGACCGATCGTGGTGAACAGCAGGCTGCCATCTCGCAGCAACAGCAGGCCGTTGGGCCCGTTCAACCCGGTGAGCAGGACGCTGACGGCGCCGGTCTCGGTGTCGTAGCGCTGGAGCGTGCCCGGCGGTTCGCTGAGCCCGTCCCCGGTGAGGAAGTAGACATAGCGCCCAGCGACGCGCACGCCCGCCGGGCGGTACAGGTCCGTGACCAGCTTCTCCATCCGGCCCGCGCGGTCGACGTGCCCCAGGTAACCGTCCATCAGGCCGGTGACGTAGAAGCCGCCCCGCCCGTCGGAATCGAGATTCTCCAGATTGCCGACCCCTTCGACCACGGTGGCGGTCTCCCAGCCGTCCGAGCACCGGGCGGGGAAGGTCTCCGCCCGCGCCGCAGGCATCGCCGCGGTGATCCCGGCGGCCATGGCGACGGCGCCGAGCACCGCCGCGTACGCCCGCATCCCTGTCCCTTTTGCCATGAGCGACAACATAACAGCGCCCGATCGCGCCCGCGGCCCGGCGAAGTCCGCTCGAGCGGAGGAAACGGCAGGTCGGCGCGCTGCGGCGGAAAGCGAGGGTCTCAGTTGTCCACATGGGGACAACTCGGCGGCCGAGCAGGGCGAACGCCGAATCACGCGGGTACCGCCCTGCCGGTGCGCTCGTAGGATGGGCCGGGTGAATCCCCCCGATGATTTCGCTGCTGTAGCGACCGAAGTCGCGTCCGGATCGGACGCCGGATCCGTTGCGGCGCAAGAGGTGCTACGCCGAGTCTTCGGTTACGACAGCTTCCGCGGCGACCAGCAGGCGATCGTGCGGCACGTGATCGACGGCGGTGACGCGCTGGTGCTCATGCCCACCGGCGGCGGCAAGTCGCTGTGCTATCAGATCCCCGCTCTGGTTCGCCCCGGCGTCGGTGTGGTCGTCTCCCCGCTGATCGCCCTCATGCAGGACCAGGTGGACGCGCTCAGCGCGCTCGGCGTGCGCGCGGGCTTCCTCAACTCCACCCAGTACCCCGACGAGCGCAGGACCGTCGAAGCGCAGTTCGTCGCGGGCGAATTGGATCTGCTGTACCTGGCCCCGGAACGGTTGCGCCTCGACTCCACCGCGCAACTGCTCGATCGCGGCAAGGTGGCGCTGTTCGCCATCGACGAGGCGCACTGCGTCTCCCAGTGGGGTCACGACTTCCGGCCCGACTACCTCGGCCTTTCGGTGCTGCACGAGCGATGGCCGGACGTCCCGCGGATCGCGTTGACCGCGACCGCCACCGAGAAGACCCGCGACGAGATCATTCAGCGGCTCGACCTCGGCACCGCCCGCCGGTTCGTGTCCAGCTTCGACCGCCCCAACATCCAGTACCGGATCGAGCCGAAGAACCGTCCCGAGCGTCAGCTGCTGGAATTCATCCGCACCGAGCACGCGGGCGACGCGGGCATCGTCTACTGCCTCTCGCGCAACTCGGTGGAGAAGACCGCGGCGTTCCTCACCGAGAACGGCATCACCGCGGTGCCCTACCACGCGGGCCTCGACCATCGCACCCGCGCGGAGAACCAGGCGCGCTTCCTCCGCGAGGACGGACTGGTCGTGGTGGCGACCATCGCCTTCGGCATGGGCATCGACAAGCCCGACGTGCGCTTCGTCGCCCATCTCGACCTACCCAAGTCGGTCGAGGGCTATTACCAGGAGACCGGGCGCGCGGGCCGCGACGGTCTGCCGTCCACGGCGTGGATGGTCTACGGCCTGAACGACGTGGTGCAGCAGCGCAAATTGATCGACTCCTCCGAGGGCGACGCCGCCCACCGCCGCCAGCTCCAATTGCACCTGGACGCGATGCTCGCGCTGTGTGAGACGGTCGGCTGCCGGCGCACGCAACTGCTCGCCTACTTCGGCGAGCCCGGTCTGCCCTGCGGCAACTGCGACACCTGCCTGTCGCCACCGCAATCCTGGGACGGCACGGTGGCCGCGCAGAAGCTGTTGTCCACCGTGCTTCGACTGAAGCGGGAACGCGGCCAGAGCTTCGGCGCGGGGCACATCGTGGACATCCTGCTCGGTAAGAAGAATCCCAAAGTCCTGCAATACGACCACCATGAGCTGAAGGTGTTCGGGGTCGGCACCGACCTGCGGGACACGGAGTGGCGCGGCGTGGTGCGGCAACTGCTGGCCCATGGGCTGCTGGCCGTCCACGGCGACTACGGCGTGCTGACGCTCACCGAGGCCAGCGGCGAGGTGCTGTTCGAGGGACGGCAGGTGCCGCTGCGCCGCGAGCCGGAACGCCAGGCCAAGCCCGCACGATCCGCGAAGGCCGCCAAGGCCGCCTCCGTCGAGGTGACGCCCACCGACCTGCCGCTGTTCGAGAAGTTGCGTGAATGGCGCGCGGCCACCGCGAAGGAACAGGGCGTTCCCGCCTACGTCGTCTTCCACGACGCCACCTTGCGCGAGATCGCGGCACGCAAGCCCGCGAGCCTCGCCCAGCTCGGCGGCGTCAGCGGTGTCGGCGAGAACAAACTGGCGAAATACGGCGAACAGGTGCTCGAAGTGCTCGCCGCCGGATGAACCGCTACCCTCACGCGGGTCACCGGTCGGCGCGGACGCCCGCCGAGCCGGGCCGCCGAAAACCGTGGAGGACAGCGTGAGCCGCAGCCAGACGATCGGGCGCAGGACGTTCCTGGCCGGTGCGGCCACCCTCGCGGCCGGGACCACGTTGGCCGGGCGCACGCCCGCGCATGCGGTACCCGTCGCCGAGGGCGTCACCAAGTTCCCCTTCCCGGCCGAGCGCCGGGTGCGAGTGCTGGTAACCGGCGACGCGGGCACGGGCACCCGCACCCAGTGGGCGGTCGCCGACGCCATGCGCGCGCTGCACGGCCGCGAACCCGTCTCGCTGGCCTTGGGCCTCGGCGACAACATCTACGAGCACGGGCCCGAGAGCGCGGTCGACGTCCAGTTCACCGAGAAGTTCGAAAACCCGAACGCCGGACTGGACTTCCCCTGGCTGATGGTGCTGGGCAACCACGACAACAGCTCGGTTCTCGGCGGTGACGGCGGATGGTTGCTGCGCGGCAACGCCGAGGTGGAATACCACGCGAACTCCCAGCGCTGGTGGATGCCGAGCCGCTACTACTCGGTGCGGATTCCGGAGCGCGACCCCGTCGTCGAGTTCTTCGTCCTCGACGTCAACCCGCTGGCGGCCTACGTGCCGCCGGTCTTCTCGCCGTACTGGGCGGTCGACGGCCAGTTCATGAACGAGCAGCGCGACTGGCTCGATCACGCCATCGCCGACTCGCCCGCCACCTGGAAGATCGCCTGCACCCACCACCCGTATCTCAACAACGGCCCGCACGGGGACGCGGGCCGCTACGAGGGTCTCTCGCTGGAACCGATCAACGGCGTGCACGTGAAACGCTTTTTCGAAGACCACGTGATCGGGCGCTGCCAGTTCATCCTGTCCGGGCACGATCACTCGCTGCAAGTGCTGGAACCCACCACGGAGTCGAAGGGAACCAGGCAGATCGTGTCGGGTGCGGCCGCGAAAACGGTGGGCGCGGAGCCGCGGCTCGCGGCGAGCGCGGGCCACGGTGCGCTCTTCGAGAACTACCACGAGCTGGGTTTCATGGTGCTCGAACTCACCGAGGACGGCGTCGACCTGGGCGTGCACACGGTCGATCCGGCGACCGGCGCGTCCGCCGAGGCGTTCCGGCGGCGTCTGGCCTGAGTTCCAACTGTGTTGCGCGGCGCGAGATTTGCGGCGTGCCGCCGTCGCGGCGGCTACCGTTCTGGCTATGGCACCGGGTGATGGTTCCAGTGACGCCGGCGATGACCTTTCCATCAGCTCGGTGGGGGGTGAGACCCCGGACACGCCGCCTTATGTGCGCAGCAGGACCGATCCGGCGGTCGAGAACGTGTGGCTGCGCCGCAGTCCGCCACCGCAGCGCCCCGGGGTGCCGCGAATGTCGACGGTGGCGCTGCTCGTAGCGTTCCTCGCCGTCCTCGCGCTCTACCTCGTAGTGCATCAAGGTGGTTAGCGCGTCCGCGACCTGCGGGAATAATCCGGTTGCCTGGTCACTTAAAGTGGACCGTTATGAAGGAGAAGGGGCGCAAGGTCATCGCGACCAACCGCCGGGCGCGGCACAACTACACGATCCTGGACACCTACGAGGCCGGGATCGCGCTGGTCGGCACGGAGGTGAAGAGCCTGCGTGAGGGCAAGGCCTCACTGGTGGACGCCTTCGCGACGGTGGACAACGGCGAGGTGTGGTTGCGTGGGCTGCACATCCCCGAGTTCAGCCACGGCACCTGGACCAACCACTCGCCGCGCCGGGTGCGCAAGCTGCTGCTGCACAAGCGCGAGATCGAGCGGCTGGTCGGCAAGTCGCGAGAGGGCAACCAGACGCTGGTGCCGCTGTCGATGTATTTCTCCGACGGCAAGGTGAAGGTCGAACTGGCGCTGGCCAAGGGCAAGCAGGACTACGACAAGCGGCAGGACCTGGCCCGGCGCACCGCCGAGCGAGAGGTCACCCGCGAACTAGGACGGCGGGTCAAAGGCATGCGGTGACCGCCGTCCTGCTCGCGCTGGTAGCCGCGGTCGGCTACGGCGTGAGCGATTTCTACGGCGGTGTGGCGTCGCGGCGGGTGACCGCGCTGCGTGTCGTCATCTACACCTATCCGTTCTCGGTGCTGCTGGTTCTCCTGTTGCTCCCGTTCGTGCCCGGCAGCCCGGACGCGGCGTCGCTGTGGTGGGGCACGGCGGCGGGCGTCGCGAGCGGCGTCGCGGTGTGGTGGTTCTACGCGGCGCTGGCCGACGGTCCGATGGCGGTCGTGTCGCCGCTGACGGCGGTGCTGGTCGCGGGTATTCCGGTGCTCGCCGGGCTGGCGACCGGCGAGCGCCCCGGTCCGCTCGCCTTCGCCGGCATCGTGTTCGCCCTGGTCGCCGTGCTGCTGGTGAGCCGGGAATCGCCGGACGACGTAACGGAGGAGATCACCGGCGGACGCGAACTACGGTTCACTCGCAAGGTAGCCGCGCTGACCATCGGTTCGGGCGCCGCGTACGGTCTCGCGTTCGTCTTCTTCCACGAGACCGCGTCGGACTCGGGACTGTGGCCGTTGCTCATGCAGCGGCTCGCGGCCACCGCGGTGGTCTGGCTCACCGCGCTCACCGCGGGAGAGTTCGGGCGGTTGCGCGGTGAACCACTCCGCCTGGCCTGCTACATCAGCGCGCTGGACGTCATCAGCAACGCGGCGCTGCTGTACGCCTTCCACGGATCACTGCTGTCGCTGGTGAGCGTGATCGGCTCGCTCTACCCGGCGGTGACCGTGCTGCTGGCGATGGTTCTGCTCGGCGAGCGGGTCCACCGGCAGCAGCAATTCGGCCTGCTCCTCGCCCTTGTCGCGGTCGCACTCATCGCCGCGGCCTGAGTTCACCGGCCCGCCGGGATGTGCTGAGCGAGCGGGAGACGACTGGGGCAACGGGCGCTGGGCCGCCCCGAGCGAGGGAGAACCGGCTGGGTTCCAGCCCCCGCCGCCCAGGGCCGTCCCGCTGCCCGGAGCGGTTCCGCTGCCCGCAGCCGCCCCGCTGCCCGGAGCGGTTCCGGCTGCCCGCAGCCGCCCCGCTGCCCGGAGCGGTTCCGGCTGCCCGCAGCCGCCCCGCTGCCCGGAGCGGTTCCGCTGCCCGCAGCCGCCCCGTCGCCCGGAGCGGTTCCGCTGCCCGGAGCCGTTTCGCTGCGCGGGGCTGTTCCGTCGCTCGGGGCTGTTCCGCTGCCGGAGCTTTCCGTCGCCCGCTGCTGTCCCGCTGCCCGGGGCTGTTTCGTTGCCCGGGGCTGTTTCGTTGCCCGGGGCTATCCCGCTGCCGGAGCTTTTCCGTCGCCCGCACCTGTCCCGCCGCCGGAGCTGTCCCGTCGCCCGGAGCCGTTCCGCTGACAGAGCTGTCCCGGCCGCGCGGATCAGCGGGTGCAGGGTTCCCGGATCGATATGCGTTTCAGCGTCGGGCTGCGGTAGTCGGCCACCACGGTGCGCGAACCCAGCGCCGTGGACGCGTCGGGCACGTTGATCACCGCTCGCTGCGCCGCGACATCGGGTTCGTCGCGCCCATAGACCTGCGGCGCAGCCATGCCTTCGGAATCGACAGTGAGCCCGGCGAGGGTCTTGCGCAGGGTCGGCCGGTCCAGGCTGCCCGTCTCGGCCGCCTTGGTGAGCAGCGCCTTCATCGGATACGAAATCGCCCAGCCCAGGTTGTAGCCGAAGTTCGTCGGTTCGCTCGGCGCGGCGCTCCTGGCGCGCTGGGCTCCGGTGCTCGCACCGTCCCAGCCGTCGAACGGCGAGGTGTAGTTGTACAGGGCCGTGAGCGCGGGTGCGGCCGGTGTCTTGAGCAGCGCGCTGTTCCAGGTCGGGGTGGATCCGAGGAAGCGGCCCGTGTAACCGGATTTCGCGAGTTTGCCGACGATTTCGGCGGTTTCGGCCGGACCGGTGGCCAGCAGGACCACGTCGGGCGGGTCGGCCATGATCTCGGCGACCGGGTAGTCCTGCGTGCCGACTTCGGTGTTGGGCCCGGTGTCGATCCGCTCGGTGATCGTCGCGCCGTTGTCCAACGCCCACTTGAGCGCACCGCTGGCGTAATCACCGCCGTAGTTCCCGCGATAGGCGACCACGCCGAGCGTGCGCGGCTGGTAGAAGTTCTGCGCGAACCAATCCAGGCCCAGCACTGCTTCGGTGCAGTAGGAGAAGCCGTCGTCGAGCACCAGATCACGGTCGGTGGCGCGGTACTGCCACCCCGACCAGAGGGTGCCGGCCCCGGTCACCAGGTCCGCCTCGTCCATCTCGTGCAGCACCGCGAGCGTCTGCGCGGTCCCGAAACTCATCGCGAGCGCCAGCACGTGCGGGGCTATGTTCTCGAACTCCGTGACGTGCCTGCGCGGATCGTAGGCCGTGTCGCGGGTGTAGGTCGTGATGTCGATCTCGTATCCGCCGATGCCGCCCTGCTTGTTCACCTCGTTCCAGAACGCGATCTGCCCTTCCTGCAAGGACTTTCCCAGCGGAGCGAAGGGGCCGTTGTTCAGGTCCGACAGAACGCCGAGATAGATGCAGCCCTTGTCCCGCTGGATCGCGTGGGGGCAGGGTTCCCGGGTGACGCCGGGTGCGGCGCCGGGCGAGGAGCTCGAACAGCCGCCGGTCAGGACCAGCCCGAGCGCGAGAGGAGCGGCCACGAGACGAAGTAGCCGACGAAATTTACTGTGAACAGGCATATGTCGCTCGCTTACGGCTGTACGCAGGGCTCGTTGAGGGTGATGCGGTCCTGAGTCGGGCCGTGATAGTCGGGCGCCAGGGTCTTCGCGCCCAGCGGCGCGGTCTGATCGGGCGCTTCGATGACGGCGCGCTGCCGGGTGAGGTCGGGTTTGACCGCGCCGTACGTGTGTTCGGGAATCGCGCCCTCGTAGTCCACACGCAGTCCGTGCACGGCCTGCCGGACGCCCTTGCGGGTCAGCTTGCCTTCGTTGACCGCCCGGGTGAGCAGCGCTTTCATCGGATACGAAAACATCCAGCCTGCGCTATAGCCCCATGTGGACGGTTCCCTGGTCGCCGAAGCCCTGGCCTTCTTGGCGCCCGCGCTGGTGCCGTCCCAGCCGTCCAGCGGTGAGGTCATGTTGTAGCGAGCGGTGATCGCGGAGGCGGCGGGGCTTTTTAGGAGGCCGCCGTTCCAGGTCGGGCCCGAGCCGAGGAACTTGCCGGGGAAACCGGCCAGCGCCGCCTTCCCCATGATCTCGCCCGCTTCCGCGGGTCCCGTCGCCAGGAGCACGAGGTCCGCTCGGCTGTTGAGGATCTTGGCGACCGCGGCGTCCTGATTGCCGATCTGGGTGTTCGGCTCGGTGTCGATCTGTGCCACCAGGTCCACCCGGTTGGCCGACGCCCACTTCTTCGCGCCGGTGGCGTAGTCGCCGCCGTAGTCGCCCTGGTAGCTGACGGTGGCGATCGAACTCGGCTTGGCGTCGTGCTCGGCGATCCAGTCCAGCGCGATGATCGCCTCCGAGCAGTAGGAGTAGCCGGACTCCAGCAGCAGACCCTTGTCACTGTTCTCGAATTGCCAGCCCGACCACAGGGTTCCGGCAATGGCGACCATGTTCGCCGCGTCCATCTCGGGAAGTACCTTCTGCGTCTGCACCGTGCCGAGACTCATCGAGAGCGCGAGGATATGCGGCTCGATTCTCCGGTAGGCCTCGGCGTGCTTCTGCAGATCGTAGTTCGTGTCCTCGGTGTAGGTGGCGATGTCCACCTCGTACTTGCCGCCGATCCCGCCCGCTTCGTTCACCGCCCGCCAGAACGCCAGCTGGCCGTTGTGAATGTCCTTGCCCAGCGCGGCGAACGGCCCACTCGTCAGATCGGAGAGCACGCCGAGATAGATGCATCCTTTACGCGAGTCCACCGCGTTCGGACACGGATCGGAGGTGACCCCGGGTTCGGCGCCTTGGGCGGACTTGTCGCGCAGGGCGGAACACCCGGTCAGGACGAGTCCGGCGATCACGGTGAGGGCGGACAGGCGCAGCAACCTGTCCCGAATGGTGCGAACTGCCAAAGTGTTTCCTTAGTCTGAAATCGAGATCCGCTGCTCAGAGCCGATCGTACGGCTCGTGCAGTGTAAGTCGGGTTGGTCGTCGGACCTTGGGAATCGGCTACCAGCATCCGGGAAGGATCGGGGCCGACGCGTGGCATGCGCTTCGGTCGGCCCGTGTGCTCGCGGAGCGGCACCGCCGGGACGATGGTCCGCCGATTCGGAGGTGGACTTCCGACGGTATCCGGATCTGCGCTCCGGCTGCGTGGCAAGTAGGGCGTCCGGGCGCGCGGACACCGGCGATCGGCGCGCCGACCGGGGGTGTCCGGGGATCTGACCTGCGGTATTCGCCTCCGTGGACCGCGCGCGAGCGTGACGACCGCCACCGCCGGATATCGGGATGATCCGGGCTCTCCCCGGTGTTAACATGAACAGCCCGGCAAGGTGCCGGGACGTACGGGGCTGAACGGTTTCGACTGCGTACGTTGATTCAGGGGAAGCGTGTCGGTGCAGGCAAGAGACCACCGTAAGCGTCGTTGCAACCAATTAAGCGCCGATTCCAATCAGCGCGAGTACGCTCTCGCTGCCTGATCAGCAGAGCGTCTCTGTCGGCCCGGGGCATGCCCTCGGCTCCGGTGCCGGCATCAGCTAGAGGGCTAACCGTCCTACTCGGTCGCGGAGTAGGGCGGGACATCGAACAGCGACTGGGATCGTCATCCGGGCTTGTTCGCGGGACCCGGAGATCCGAGTAGAGACACAGCGAACTGCACACGGAGAAGCCCTGAAGACGCGGCGGAGGACCCGGGTTCGATTCCCGGCAGCTCCACGACAAGGCCCCTCACCTGCCTCGCAGGTGAGGGGCCTTTTTCATGCCGCTGCGTCGGTCTCTTACGGGACGTAACGGGTCGGGCTAGCTGTCCTCGCTCGCCCCGTCCTTGTCTGCGTTGCCCTCGCCACTGTCCCGGAGATATCGCTCAGCGGACATCTTTCTTGGGCACGGCGGTTCGCAGTTCGTGTGGATCTTCAGCAGGCCACGCGCGTGCTTCGCGTCGGCGGGCATGTTGCCGTCCTCGCAGTAGTCCTGCACCCAGGAACGCCGAGTCGTCACCGCTTGTCCTCGCTCTCGATGCGGTCCATGACCTCACGGAACGGCACCTGCTCGTCTGTATCGCCTCCGAGATCGAGTAGCCAAGGCAGGACCCAGAACACGAGGATCAGCAGGCCGCCGACGGCGGCCATGACAGTAAGGGTGACTGCGAGCTCGGTCACTCCGAAACCCCCTTGCATAGTGGTGTGGGTTGGCAGGCGCCCGACGCCGGGGAGGTCGGAACTCGAACCCGACGCCGGGGCCACGTTCAGAGTCGGTCGACAGGTCGTGTCCGTGCGATGACGGAATCGGCGTCAATCCGCGTCTATTCAAGGCGACATTTAGGCGTCAAAGCGTTACGGTGGCGACATGGCTTCCGCACCTAACACGGCTCTCCGCGCGGCCCGGAACGCGCGTCTGATGAGCCAGGACGACCTAGCGCGGGCGCTCCGCGAAGCGGGATGCGCCAGCGCCACCAAACGCCTTGTGCAGCGCTGGGAATCAGGGCTCACCGCCAACCCTCGGCCGTCGCACGCGCGGGCACTCGAGAAGGTGATGCGGCTGCCGATCGAATCGCTTGGATTCGGTGCCGTGATGGCCGGCCGCAGCCTGTCCGGTGGCGAGGACGGGACCGTGGTCGACTCGGCTATCGGTGAAGTCTCGCCCGAGCAGTTCACCGCCGCCCGGCGCCCGCGGACGCCCGGCAACTATTCGGGGATCTGGCTGAGCCGCTACGAGTACTACTCGTCCGGCCGAGACGCGACGTTCACGGCCGTACATCACGTGGTGGTGCTACAGCACGACAACCGCCTGACGGTTCGCAGCCTGCCGAACTCGGCGCAGTCGTCGATGGAGATGGACCTCACCGTCGACGGTCACGTGGCTACGGGCACATGGCGTGAGCACACCGCCCAGGATGGTTACTACCGCGGCGCCTACTACCACGGGGCGATCCAGTTGTTGATCGAGCTGACCGGCGCGCGGATGGCCGGCAAGTGGGTGGGGTTCGGCAAGAGTTTCGAGATCAACTCCGGTCCGTGGGAGCTGGTGTTGCAGGACTCCTCGACGTCCAAGGCGGCTATCGACGCATACGACCGACCGCCGGACGTGGCGTAAGCCGGCCTTCTTTCACGAGTTCGGATCGCCGTACGCCGCGGCGATGTCCTGGGAGCTGCTCCATCGGCTGTAGGTGGGGGATTGGGGCCAGCCTTCGGGGGAGTCCTGCCATTCCTCTTGGCGGCCGTAGGGGAGCAGGTCGATCAGGGCGAAGGAGTGGCTGAGTTGTTCGGTGCCGCGGCCGGTGGTGTGCCAGGTGCGGTAGACGGTGTCGCCGTCGCGGAGGAAGACGTTGACCGCGAATCCTCCGCCGGGCGGTGCGCCGACGTCGGCGCCGAAGGAGCTGTTGGCCGTGGAATACCAGGTCATCCTGTTTCCGACGTGCCGCTTGTAGGCGAGTGCCTCCTCGATCGGCCCTTGGGTGACGATGACGAACCTGGCGTCGTAGTTGTTCAGGAACTCCAGGCGGGTGAACTGCGACGTGAATCCGGTGCAGCCGCCGCACTGCCACTTCTCGCCGGGAAACCACATGTGGTGGTAGACGATCAGTTGCCGCATGCCGTCGAAGAGGTCGACCAGCCGGACCGGCCCGTCTTCGCCCTCGAGGGTGTAGTCGGGCATCTCGACCATCGGCAGGCGGCGGCGCTGGGCGGCGATCGCGTCCAGTTCCCTGGTCGCGGCCTTCTCCCGGACGCGAAGCGCTTCGAGTTCGCGCTGCCAGGTGTCGGTGTCGGTGACGGGCGGCAGTGCCGTGGTGCTCATGGCGGTCGTCCTCTCGGGCGGTGTTCACAAGTGCGGGCTGTAGGTGTAGACGGCGCGCGCTCGCGGAACTGATCGGTGACCGTGGGGCACATGCTCGATGAGCGTGCGCGAATTGGGGTAATTCGGGCCAATCGGCCGGATTCTGTTTGGTTGCTGAAGCTGGTGGAATTCTGTGATTAATGTCCACTGACCAGGGAAAATGGGGTGTTAGCCCCCCGGTATCTGGATGGCTGCCATGATGCTCGAAGCCGAGATGCGGAGCTCTTGCCCCCACAGTGGGTGCGGGGGGTCGACATGACCGCGGATGTCGCAGGCAACGGCACGCCGTCGGTGCTGCGCGCCGCCTGTGTGAGTGTCGGTGTCGATGCGAGCGATGCCGAGCCGGTGAGCGCGAAGGGGGTCTACCGGTTGCGTGACGGAATCGTCGTGCGGATCGGTGGGCGGGGACAGAAGCTGGCGGCTTCCCGGGAAGTCGCCGTCGCTCGATGGCTGGAGACCTGTGGGGTTTCCGCCACGCGGGTCGCCCCGGACATCCCCCAGCCGGTCGTGGTGGACAGCAGGCCGGTGACCTTCTGGCAGGAGTTGCCGCCGCATCATCCCGGTACGCCCGGTGATGTCGCCAGGGCGCTGGGACAGTTGCATCGGCTGCCGTTGCCCGGCTTCGAGCTACGCCGGATGTCGCCCTTGGCTCGGGTGGAGGACGAGATCGACGCCGCGCGGACGGTGACCGAGGACGACCGCCGCTGGCTGCGCAAACATCTGGAGGAACTGCGTGGCCGCTGGAAGGCCCTGCCGCGGGGCCTGCCGTGGTCGGTGGTCCGAGGCGCGGGCGGGGACGACGGCGTCGTGGTCGGCGACGACGGCGACGTGATTCTGGTCGGATTGGGCCGGGCGGTGATCGGCCCGCCGGAGTGGGATCTGGTGCATACGGCGATCGACTGCTGGACCGCCAACAAGATCACCGCCGCGCAGTACGCCGAATTCTGTGCCGGATACGGCCGGGACGTGATGCGCTGGGACGGCTTCTATCTGCTGCGTGACATCCAGGAGTTCCGGATGGCCTTGCAGTCGTTGCGAGCCGCCACCGGCGACCCCGCCTATCAGCGGCAGGCGCTGCGCCGCCTCGCCTACATCCGCGGCGACGAGGGCATGCGACCGTGGCCAGGGTGGGCGGACCTCGACTAGCGAGGTCGCGCCCGGTCGGCGGCGTCCACCCGGTCGACGTCGTCATGACGAGTCCGCCATCGCGCCGTCCAGGGCGGCGGCGACGGTGTCCCGGACGCGCTCGGAGTGCGGAGGCCGAACAGATCGCGCGAACGCGCGGTCAGGAGAGTGCCGTGGCTGTGGCCCCGACGCGCGTCCCGCAGGCCGAGTACCGGATCGGCGATTGCCGAGGCGTCGTCGGACCTGGCGTGGCGCAGCACCGGGGCGACCTCCGTCATCCGCAGGACGGTGACAGCGAACGCGTCGGTGATCAGCCCTGCTGGGTCGGCACGACGACGAGCTCGGCGATGTTGACGTGCTCGGGAACGTCGACGGCGTAGGCGATCGCGTCGGCGATATCGCCGGGTTCCAGGATCTTGATCGCGGTGCGCCATTGCTCCAGCCCGGCGCGCTGCTGCTCGTCCTGCATGCCATCGCCGAGTTCGGTGCCGACGAAGCCGGGTTCGATGTTCTTGACTCGCACGCCGCGCGGCCCGAACTCGGCGCGCAGATTGCGGGTCAGGTGCGCGACCGCGGCCTTGGTCGCGGTGTAGACGGCGTAGTTCGGGAAGACCGTGTGCCCGCCGATCGAGCCGACCAGCACCAGGTCCGCGCGCTTGCCTTCGCTCGCGGCGGCGAGCAGGTCCTCGATGAACGCCCGCCCGGTGTAGAGCAGCCCGGTGACATTGGTGCCGACCATCTGGTCCCACTCGTCGGTGAGCGCGGATTCGAACGGCGCGGCGAGCATGACGCCCGCGTTCGCGACGACCAGGTCGACGGGCCCGAACGCCGCGCGCACCGTGGCGGCGGCATCCCGTACGGACTGCTGGTCGGCAACGTCGGCGGCCACCGCGATGGCGTCCGCGCCGAGTTCGGCGGCGAGTTCCTCGATGCGATCCTTGCGCCTGCCCAGCAACGCGACCTTGGCGCCGCCCTGCGCGAGCCGCCGCGCGGTGGCGGCTCCGATTCCACTCGATGCTCCGGTGACGACCGCGACGCGGCCGGTGAGGTTGTTGTTCGTCATGTCCACTACCTTCCGGCCCCGCGCGCGCACCTGACAGGCTGCGGACTTCCTGGGAGTCGCAGGGCCACCCAGGCGCCGGTCGCCTGCCCTACGCTCGGGTCATGGACTCCGACAATCGACTGGGCGCCTTCCTCCGCGCGCGCCGCGAACTGGTGCGACCGGAGGATTTCGGCCTCCCCGGCGGCGGCCAGCGGCGGGTCGCGGGCTTGCGCCGTGAGGAGATCGCCCTGCTGGCCGGGGTGAGCGCCGACTATTACGTGCGACTGGAGCAAGGGCGCGACCGGCACCCCTCCGAACAGGTCATCGCGTCGCTCGCCCGGGTGTTCGCGCTGGACGAGGAGGGCACGGCGCACCTGCGCGAGCTGGCCCGGCCGACCGCCAAGCGCCAGCGTGCCCCGCGGCGGCCCGAACGCGTCGCGCCCGGCCTGCTGCGCTTGATGAACGCGTGGCCGCACACTCCCGCCCTGGTGCTGGGCAGATACCTGGACGTTCTCGCGGCGAACCCGCTGGCCGCGGCCGTCAATTCGTGTTCCGTTCCCGGGGTCAATCAGGTGCGCATGGTCTTTCTCGATCCCGAGGCACACGACCTCTACCTGGATTGGCCGACCATCGCCGCCGACACCGTCGCCAGCCTGCGGGCGACCGCGGGCGCGGACCTGGACGATCCGCGATTGACCGAGCTGGTCGGTGAGCTGTCGCTGAAGAGCGAGGAGTTCCGGCAACTGTGGGCGCGCCACGACGTCCGGGTGAAGACCGCGGGCGTCAAGGCATTCCGCAACCCCATGGTCGGGAACTTGACCTTGTCCTACGAGACGTTCAGCGTGAACGGCGCGCCGGGGCAGATGCTCATCGCCTACCACGCGGAGCCGGGATCGTCCTCGGAACGGTCGCTGGCGCTGCTCGGCAGCCTGATCGCGGACAACCCCGCCACGGCAGCCGATGAGCAGCGCGCCGCCGGGCACCCGGATACCTCTCGGCAAACCCGCTGAGCTGCGATCCGCGCGTCAATCCTTCGCTTCGGTGCGCGTCGCCCCGGCCGACGCCGCGACCACGCACGCCACGCCCGCCCACTGTCCGAGATTCATGATCTGACCGAGGACGAGCAGGCCCGCGATCGCGGCGACCGCGGGCTCCAGGCTCATCAGCACGCCGAAGACGCGCGGCGGGATGCGCCGCAGCGCTTCCAGCTCCACCGAATACGGCAGCACCGACGACAGCATCGCCACCGCGAATCCGGCCGCGAGCACGCCGGGTTGCACCAGCGCCGCGCCCGCGTCGAGGACGCCGACCGGCAGCATGATCAGCCCGCCGAACGCCATGGCCAGCGCCAGACCGCCGCCGCCGCTGGTCTGTTCGCCGAGCGCGGCACTCAGCAGGATGTAGCAGGCCCAGCACGCCGCCGCGGCCAGCGCGAACAGCACCCCGGTCCAGTTCACCTCGCCGTCCGCCCTGGTCAGCAGTAGCACTCCGGCCCCGGCCAGCACCGCCCACAGCGGGTCGATCCAGCGGCGTGATCCGGCCAGCGCGACGCTCAGCGGTCCGAGAAATTCGATGGTCACCGCCATGCCCAGCGGAATCCGGTCGATCGCCTCGTAGAACGAGAGGTTCATCAGCGCGAGCACCGCGCCGTAACCGAGCACCACCGGCAGCGCACGACGCGCCACCCGCAGCGACGAGCGCCAGATCACCAGCAGGACGATGCCGGCGAAGACCAGCCGCAGCGTGACCGCCCCGGCCGCGCCGGTCGCGGCGAACAGCTGCTTCGCCACCGCCGCGCCCACCTGCACGCTGACGATGCCCGTCAGCACCAGCGCCGTCGGCGGGACGCCACCGAGCCCATGGGCGGCGACCGATCGCCAGACCGATACCGGCCTCGCGCCGCGCACCATCCGCTCGAAGTCGATCGCGACCACGCCACACCTCCATCTCGGCAAGACCTCCGGACACACAACCACGCCGGTACGACACGACCGCCGGTCGGTAAGGCATCTGATCGATATTCCGCGGTTTGCCCCCGTCGAAGCCGTGGGGGAGTGACTATCTAGTTATCGCGCCGGTGCGCGGCCGGCGTCCGTTCGACGAAGAGCGACTCACGACCGATAGGACCACCTCGCATGCGAAAAGGAGTTGCCGCGACAGCGGCGGCGATCGGAACAGGCGCGGCACTCGCGCTGGCTTGTCCTTCTCCGGCCGGAGCCACGGTCACCCAGGTAGGGATGTATCCCGGCATCAACTTCGGTTTGGCGACGAACTACGGGACGGGCTGCACCCACACCGCGCGAGCCACGGTGACCGACACCGTCGCGCCGGTGACGTTCTACGACAACGGCGTTCCGTTCGGCGTGGTGCGGCCGTCCGGCGGCGTCGCACTGATCGACTGGGTGCCCGCCACCCCGGGCTTGCACACCGTCAGCGCGGTACAGGAGCCGTACCCGCCGTATGTGGCGAGTATCGACCTCCGCGTCGGTGAAGGCGTCCACGTGGGGTATGCGTGCATCGTCAGCGGCGGGTGACCGGTCCGCCGCGCCGGTAGGGCCGGAACCGGCGATGCCGAGCTCGATCTTTTCGTCAGGAAAGGAACTGAGCATGCGAAGCAACGGGCCGATCGTGGTCGGTGTGGACGGCTCCGCCGGATCGTCGGCGGCGGTCGCGTGGGGCGCGCAGGCCGCCGCGCAGCACCAGGCGCCCCTGCGCCTGGTGCACGTGCTCGACCCGGTCGCCGATTACGGGCCCGGCGTCACCGAACCGCTCACCAGCACCGACTACACGCGGTTGGAGGGGCACGGGCGCTGGGTGCTCGACACCGCGACCGAGGAGGCGCGGATCGCAGTGCGAGCGCTGCACGACATCGAGATCGCCACCGAGATGGTGTACGAGCCGGTCGGTCCTGCACTGCTGGACCGCACCCGGGAAGCACGGATGATGGTGGTCGGCACCCGCGAACGCGGGACCGTGCGGCGCGCGCTGCTCGGCTCGGTCAGCGCGGCGCTCGCGCGCCGGGCGCGTTGCCCGCTGGTCGTGGTCCGGGAGGGCGCGCCGCTCACCGAGGAGGCCAGGAAGCAGCTGATCCTGGTCGGCGTGGACGGCACGGAGATCAGCGAACCCGCCATCGAAGCGGCGCTGCACGAGGCCTCGGCTCGGGATGCGCCCTTGCTGGCCCTGCACGTGTGGACCGGCGTCGAAGTGCCGTCGGTGAGCGCCGAACTCGCGGTGGACACCGAAAAACAGATCGTGCTCGCGGAGAGCCTCGCCGGATGGCAGGAGCGCTTCCCCGATGTCGAGATCCGCCGCGAGATCGTGACCGACCGGCCCGAGCGCTGCCTGCTCGAACGGTCCGGGCAGGCCCAGTTGCTCGTGGTCGGTAGCCGGGGCAGGGGTGGGTTCGCCGGCATGTTGCTCGGCTCGACCAGTCAGGCGCTGCTGCTGTCGGTGGCGTGCCCGATCATGATCGTCCGCGACCTGTCGATGGAAGTCCGCCACCTGCCCGACTGAGCGTCATGCTCCGGTCGTCGAACCCGGCCGCACGATCATCAGAACGGTGACCACCGCCCACAGCAGGTTGAAGACCCCGGTGTCCATGGCGAGACGACGGATCAGCGCCGGGGTGGTCCCGGTGAGGTCGGCCAGGATCTTCTGCTGTCCCGGCAGCACGAGCAGCGCGAGCACGCCCGCGGCGGCCGTGGTCAACCCGATCGACACGATCAGCCAGGCGTCGCCGAGCACGCCGAGACTCAGAGCGGTGAGTGCGCCGAACACCGGGACGAGCACGCCGAGCGCCGCGTAGACCCGGCATATGCGGTGCAACGTGCCGAGGACGGCGGGGCTGTGGTCGGCCACGGACGGGGCCAGGGCACGGCGGGTGGTGGCGGGAAACATGCTGGCAGCCACCGTCACCGGTCCGACGGCGATGATCACGGCGAGCACGTGGACCGAGAGCAGGAACTTCGTCACGGCGGTCGAGACTAGCCAGTGGCAGGGACGCGAGGAATTGGCGAAAGTGCCACATATCGACTGATTCTCGCCATCCGTGCTGAACTGCTGAGTTCGTACAACGCGCAGTTGACCGGCAGTGGCTGGAATCGACCGGCCAACTACACTATTGCCATGCACACCGTGGTCGTCCTCGCGCTGGACCAGGTGATCTCGTTCGATCTCGCCACACCGGTGGAGGTGTTCGGACGCACCTGTCTGCCCGACGGCCGCCCCGCCTACCGCGTGCTGGTCTGCGCGTGCGAGCCGACGGTCGACGCGGGCGTGTTCACGCTGCGGGCTTCGCGTGGTCTCGATGCGTTGGCTGAGGCCGACACGATCGTGCTGCCCGGCTGCGCCGATGTGGGCCTGCCGGTGCCGGACGAGGTGATCGACGCGCTACGCCAAGCGGCCGCCGCGGGCACCCGCATCGCGTCGATCTGTTCCGGCGCCTTCATCCTGGCGGCGACCGGATTGCTGAACGGGCGCCGCGCGACCACGCACTGGCTCGCCGCCGCCGAACTGGCCGCCCGCTACCCGGACATCGAGGTGGACCCCGGCGTGCTGTACGTGGACAACGGCTCGCTGCTCACCTCGGCGGGCGCCGCGGCGGGCATCGATCTGTGCCTGCACCTGGTCCGCCGCGACTACGGTTCGGCGGTCGCGGCCGACGCGGCCAGGAAGTCGGTCGTGCCGCTGGAGCGCGAAGGCGGACAGGCGCAGTTCATCGTGCACGATCAGCCGCCGACGCCGCGCGGCTCCACGCTGGAGCCGGTGCTGCGCTGGATCCAGGACAACTCCGCGCGCGACCTCACCCTCGACGACATCGCCGCCGAGGCCGGCATGAGCACCCGCACACTCAACCGGCGGTTTCGCGAACACACCGGAACCACGCCACTGCAGTGGCTGCTGCGCGCGCGCATCCGGCAGGCCCAGCATCTGCTCGAAGCCACCAGCCACCCGGTCGATCGGATCGCGGGCCAGGTCGGCTTCGGGTCGCCGACCGCGTTCCGTGACCGCTTCAAGCGGGTGGTCGGGACGAGCCCGCACAGCTATCGTGCGGCGTTCCACGGCTCCGGCGCCAACCGTTAGCCGCGGCACGAGTGTTCGGGCCGACCGATGAGTTCCCGCGCGTCGTCCCGTCGGATCAAGCGACACCCTCGTAACACGATCCGGGAGCAACGCACATGAGGAAGATCACCGCCGGTCTGTTCATCTCCGTCGACGGCGTCGTCGAAGACCCGCAGGACTGGCATTTCCCCTACTTCGACGACGCCATGGGCGCGGCCGTGGACGCCCAGCTCGGCGCCGCCGACACCCTGTTGCTCGGCCGCAAGACCTACGAGAGCTTCGCGGGCGCGTGGCCCGAGCGCGAAGCGGCGGGCGGCCCGGACGCGGCGTTCGCGACGAAACTGGGCGATGCGCGCAAAATCGTGGTGACGCGGCAGAAGCTCGAATTCGATTGGCGCAATTCCGAAGTGATCGACGGCGACCTGATCGAGGCGGTGACGGCGTTGAAGGCCGAGCCGGGCGGGGACATCGGCATGAGCGGCTCGGTCTCGGTCGTCCGTCAATTGCTGGCCGCCGGGCTGCTGGACGAGCTGCATCTGCTGGTGCATCCGATCGCGGTCGGCAAGGGCGAGCGCCTTTTCCAGGACGGCGCGCCCACCGTCGCGCTGCGCCTGCTGTCCTCGGCGACCTTCGGCACCGGCGTGTTGCATCTGGTCTACACCAGGGATGACGCCGCGCAGGAAGGAACCTACGAGGACGCGAAAGTCCATCTGTCCCAAGGTGTCCGGTAGGACGCTAGTGGCCGAGCGCTTTCGCGACGATGCCGCCGGTGACCGACTTGACGAGATAACTGGTGGAGTCGTGCGGTGACGCGCCGTTGTCGAAGTGCGGCTCGGTGACCGGAACGACGGCGCCGCCGGGACACGGCGGGAAGAACGGTGCGAGGTCGAGGTGCGCCGCGACGAGATCGTCCTCGTCCACCAGGTTGTGCCAGTTCGTCACCGCCTTCGGCACGGCGCTCGGCTGCGGCCGCAGCCGGTCGTACACGACGGAACGCAGGCCGAGCGGCGAGCCCATGGTCAGCAGGGCCACGGGGTGGTCGGTGCGGTGCAGCGCTTCGTAGGCGACCACGCTGCCGAGCGAGTGCGCGATCACCAGCCGCGTGTCCGGGCCGATCTGGTCGAGCACCTGCCGCTGGGCGTACTCCCGCAGCTCGTCGTCGGTGAAATAGCGTGCGACCTGGGACAGCGCCGCGATGACGAACTTCTGCGCCAGTCCGAATCCGAACGGCGCGAACCAGCGCAATCGCATCAGCGCGTTCAGAGCGGGCCGCAGCCGCGCTCGAGTTCCCTGCGCGACCGCGTCCGGCGGTGGCGGGGTGCCGAGGCGGCGGGCCGTCGCCCGGTCGCGCTGATCACCGGCGTGGTCCACGGCCGTGGCGAGCCATGCGGCCGCGAGTTGTTCCATCAGGTCCAGTTGGGCGTCGTCGAGTTCGGTACCCGTGCCCTGCGCGCCCTCGATCAGGAACCGATCGCCGTAGAACGCCATGCGGGTGGACAAGTCGCCGGGAGTGCCGTTGCGCCACAAGCGATCCGCCAATTCCGGTGCGCCGTGGTTGCGGACGCCTCCCGCGAGCCCCGGCAGCCAGCGCGCCTCCAGCGTGTCGGCCGATTCCTGCTCCTGCGCGATGCCGTGTACGAGGACGATCGTCGCCAACGTCCCACCCCTTTCGATCCCCGGTGCCTGGACCAGTGTCCCTCATCCGGGCGGGATCGGCAGCGGGGGCTCATCGGCCGGAGCGGTTGCGCGCCCGGATCGCTTTGCCCAGTGGCGCAATCGCATTGACGAGCCCGAACAGCACTCGCTCGGCGATCGAGTGCTGGGGAGGCAGCACGGCGAGTTGCCGGGCGAGGTCCAACCCGTTGACGATCGCGGTGTTCGACTCGATCAGCCCCTCTCGCACGACGAACACGTCGGTGCCCAGCAGGTCGAGCTGTCTTCCGTTGGGGGCCAACCCGATCAGCGTCGCGGCGCCGTCGAAACGGCCGCGCATGCGCCAGTGCACCACGGCACGCTCGTCTTGCGCCGTGACCGAGAGGATGTCCACGGTCAGGTCGGGGACCGCGGTGTGCACGTCGCGGAAGAAGGTCACGATCTCGCCGGGAGCGCGCAGATCGGCGACGCCGACGAACACGTCGCGCGCACCGGGCCGCCAGCAGTCGGCGACGGTTCGCCAGTCCTGCGCGCCGATCGCCTCGACGTAACGACGCGCCACCGCGCCCGGGTCGCCTGAGTCGGTCAACGGAAATCCTTTCGTCGAGAAGCGGTGGGTGCGCACATCATGGCAGCGATTGACACGTGCCCGATGCAGTGAAAGGCTTGTTCTTTCTTCGTCTCACGAATTTTCGGCGGAGGGGTCGACGATGACCGAACCCGAAGGGCGCGCAGCGGGCAAGACGGTGCGTATCGCGATAGTGACCTATCCGGGGATGACCGCGCTCGACGCGATCGGCCCGTACGAGGTGCTGCGTTTCGCGCCGGGTGTGGAGATCCGCTTCGTCTGGCACGAGCCGGGACCGATCACCACCGACAGCGGGGTGCTGGTGCTTGGCGCCACGCACTCGTTCGACGAGACGCCTGCGCCCGACATCCTGCTCGTCCCCGGTGGCCCCGGCTCGGCGGCGGCCGCGGTCGACGACGCCCTGCTGGCCTGGCTGCGGCGAGCGCACCGAAACACCCTGTGGACGACCTCGGTGTGCACGGGCTCGCTGGTACTGGCGGCCGCCGGACTGCTGTACGGACGGCCCGCCACGACGCACTGGCTGGCGCAGTCGGCATTGCGCGCACTCGGCGCCGACGCTCGCCCGGACGAACGGGTGGTGCGCGACGGGAAGACGGTCACGGCCGCGGGCGTCTCCGCGGGCATCGACCTGGCGCTGTGGCTGGTCGGGGAGATCTTCGGGGAGCAGCAGGCGCAGACCGCTCAATTGATCATCGAGTACGACCCGCGGCCGCCGTACGATGCCGGTCACGTCGGCAAAGCGTCGCGCGCCGTGCGGCTGGCCGCCACCGCCCAGCAGGCCAGGACCGTGGTCGAGCCGGGCAACCTCGGAGAATTCGCCCGGTTGTCGGCCGCCGTGCCGCAGTTGGCGTGGCGCAGCGCGATCCGCCGGGCACGCGAACGCGGGAAAGTCTTCAGGCGTCCCGCCATTTGATCGAGCAACCCATGCTCGGCCGGTGCGGTTCCGGTGCGGGCCGACCCGCGAGCACGGCTTCGACGGCCGTGCGCAAGTCGTTTCCGGTCAGCGGTTTGCCGTTCCCCGGCGTCGATTCGTCGAAGGCGCCGCGGTAGGCGAGCCGGAGGTTCGCGTCGTAGAGGAAGAAATCGGGGGTGCATGCGGCGCGGAAGGCCCGGCCCACGTGCTGTTCCTCGTCGACGAGGTAGGGAAAGGTCCAACCCGCGCGGATCGCCTGGTCGCGCAGTCGCAGCGGGGCGTCGTCCGGGTAGGCGGTCGCGTCGTTGGTGCAGATCGCCACGGTCGGCATGGACGGCAGCGAGTCGACCAATTCGCCGAGCGCCGCCTCGATGTGCTTGACGTACGGGCAGTGGTTGCATGCGAAGACGACCAGCAGACCGGGGCCGTCGGCGAAGTCGTCGCGGGAGTAGATCCGCTGGTCGAGATCGGGCAGCGAGAAGTCGGGTAGCGGTGTGCCGATGGGAACCATGTGTGAGGTATGCGCCATGGTGTGCCTTCCGTCGGGATCGCACAGGACAGCGGGAGCCTAACCCCGTGTCGTCCGATTCGTCGGAAATACGTCGATGCGCGGTCAGTCGGCGTGGCGGGTGGCGGCCAGATCCGCCGGGTCGGTGTTCGCTCCGCACAGCACCACGCAGACACGCTCGCCGGGCGCGGACCGGAACGCGGGCTCGTCGCCGCGGATCGCCGCCAGCGCGGTCGCCGCGGCGTGCTCGACGGCGAGGCGGTGCCGCGCCCACAACGCGCGGCGCGCCGCGATGATCGCGTCGTCCTCGACCAGCACCGATGTCACGTCGTAACGCTGTGCGGCCGTCAGCGCCAGCTCCGTGGCGCGCCGGGCGCCGAGCGAGTCGGCGGCGACCGAGTCGACCTCTACGTCCACCACCTGCCCGGCCGCGATCGCGGCGTGCAGCGCGCGGCAACGGGCGGGTTCGACGGCGACGGTCCGGACACCGTAGTGGTCGGCGGCCGTGGCGACACCCGCGAACAACCCGCCGCCGCCGACGGCGACCACGACGGCGTCGAGACCGGGGATGCGCGCGTGGATCTCCGTCATCAGCGTGCCGGCCCCGGCCGCGATCAGCGGGTTGTCGTAGGCGTGGGAGAGCAGCGCGCCGGTGGCGTCGGCGAACTCACGACTGGCCGCGAGCGCGTCGGCGTATTGCGTCCCCACCAGGCGGACGTCGGCGCCATAGGAGATCAACCGGTCCACTTTGACCCGCGGCGCGGTGGTCGGCAGGAACACCGTGGCTGGAATGCCCTGGCTGCGGGCCGCCCACGCGCAGGCGAGTCCGGCATTACCGCCCGAGGCGATCGTCACGCCGACCCGGGGAAGCGTGCCGTTCTCGCGGTGCGCGAGCAAGAAGTTCAGCGCACCGCGCGCTTTGAAGCTGCCGGTGTGCTGGAGGAACTCCAACGCGAACCACAGTTCGCCCGTGTGGTCGGCCTGCGCCACGGCCACCGGCCTGATCTGCCCGGCCACCCGCGCGGCGGCGGCCTTGACGTCGCTGTGGATCAGTTCCATCGGATTCCTCGCCTACCGTGCCGCTCAGTACTCGCGGCGGTGCGGGACGAACTCCAAGGTGAGCAGCGCGGCGGCGGCCATCACCACTTCGCGCCAGCGGACCAACGCGTAGCGCTGCTCCGACAGCGCGTGGAACTTCCGCAGGAAGCGGTAGAGCGATTCCAGCCGGATCAGCGGATCCGCCAGATGCGCCAGCAGGTAGAACAGCGTGGCGGTGCGCGATTTGTCCTTCTCGGCGAACAGTTCCGGGAACGGGGCGAAAGCCAGCGAGATCCGGTGGATGTCGTGCGCGGCGGCGTAGTCGACCAGATCGACGATCATGCGTTCGTCCAGGCCGTTGGGCGCGTCTCTGCGCCGCCACGGCACATCGAGGCTCAGCTCTCTTCCCCGCCCCGAAACGCCGTAGCGCTGGAAGCCGACCGGGTTGCCGTCGGCGTCGCTGGCGATCACCACCAGCATGTTGGGGTTCCGCCCGTCGAGCAGGTGGTCGAGGATCATCGAGAAGCCGCGGGTCTGCCTGCCGCGCCGCCATTCGTCGACGATGGCGAGCAACTCCTCGCGCCGCTGCTCGGTGAGCGCCGACTCGTACACCACCTCGGTGGTGACGCCGAAGTTCTTCGTGCGGCTCACCGCTTGGCGCAGGTTGCGGAACTTGCGTCCGACGAGGTTGAACTCGTCCACGTCGAGCACCACATCGCGGCCGATCGGCACCGCGCGCAGCCCGCGATGTTCCAGTGCCCACACCTGCCACAATTCGGCCAGTTCCGGGCTCGCGCCGAGCACGGCGACGCGCCAGCCCTGGTTGACCGCGAAGTCGGAGAACGCCGCGACCAGTTCGGGGAAGGCCGCGCGATCACCGATCGGGTCGCCCGCCACGGCGGCGATGCCGAAGCGGGCGCGATAGCCGATCGCGGCGGTCGAGGACGCGTTGAAGAAGTAGGTCTTGGCCGAGTGCAGGGCGAACGGCGCCAGCGGATCGCCTTCGGTGCGGCCGACCAGCTCGGCCACCCGGTACAGCTGGTCGGGCTGCGGTTTGCTGGATATGGGCAGCACCAGCACGAAGCCGGTGGCGGCCAGCAGCACGAAGCCCGCGTCCTGATGCTCGGCGCGGTAGGCCAGATGCGCGACGGCGAGCACCAGCACCGCGGCGGTGAGATGCGGCAGCGTGATCGGCCTGCGCAGGTGCAGCCCGCGCGCGACGAACACCCCGGACAGCGCGAGCGCGACGAACCAGCCGTGGTCGACGGTCTCGTCCGAGGTGACGTTGGATTCGTAGGCCAGGATCAGCGCGATCAGCAGCGCCAAGGTGATCAGCATGGCGCGCGTGGCGGGTGTGGTGGTGAACGCGGCTTCCCGGTAGCCGCTGAGGGTGGCTGCGCGCAACGTGCGCGCGCTGGAGGTTTCCTGGCCGTCAGGCACGACGGGGCTCCGCCCTGCCTTCGCGTTCCGCTGCCCACGACAGTTTCGCCATGGTGGCCCTCCAGATGATCGCCTACCGACACACTATGCGCCCCGGCGGTCTCGAGGAAATGCCTTTTCGAAACCGGCCGGTTGCTGCCGTGACGCGAACCGAACCAGACGCAGGTCCGTGCCACGCCAGCGCAAACATCGGACGAATCTTGTTTTATTCCCTCGCCGGAACGAACGATCGGGCAGCGACCGTTTGTGGCTGTCCCCGTGGACACCGCCGTGTCGCCCACGGTGCAGCCGTGCCGTACGCCCCGGTGGATCACCGAGGTGTAGCGGACCTGCGTGGCATCCGGGGCCGCTTGCAGTCGCGCGGGACCGACCCTTCCTGATCGGGGTGCGCGACTAGCAGCTCCGCCGTGATGGTCGCCGCCCGGCGAGGCGCGAGCCGCCCGTCCACGCAGGCCCGTGCCAGCGGGCTGGGCGCGACGAACTTCGAGCTCGCGAGCCGGTCGGGTCAGGCGGGCGCGTCCTTGCCCGTCGGGCCGTGAGCCCCTCGCGCGTCGAACCGAGCGCTACGGAGAACCCGGCACGTGCGTCCGGGTCGCCGATATCGGGCATGGGCAACGCCGGCGCGTGACCGGATCGATGGAGGACGTCCGACGCCGTGCGTCCGTGCCCGGCGACCGTGCGCAACATCTCGCCCAGCCACGGGTGCGAGCCGAAGGCGTCCATGAACAAACAGCCCCCTCTGCCGCCGCGCCCCGTCGTCCGGGGGCGCGGAGGAGGCGTCGGGTCGTGCGAACGTCACGGCCGAAGCCGAAGGGCTCCGAGGTCGGATCACGGCGGACAACCGGTGCGATCCTGGCCGGAAGACGCTCGGCCTGCGCGGAGAAACCCTCGGCTGCATGGCGATTGCCCGAACGTATAAGGTGCCTGATCGAAGCGAATCGATAATTCAACCCTATTTCATTCCCTCCGGTGCGGATTCGGAAGATTGCGGCCCAATTGCCGGTTCCTCGGCGTGTATCCAAGATTTTTCGCTGACCCGTTGTCATGCTCAGTGCCTGGCTGATCCGAACCAACCGCCTGACGAGTGGGCGCGACGAGAGGTCCGACTGTGAAACTGAGCTGGATGGCGATTACCGCGCTGGTCGCCGCCGCCGCGTGCGGGTGTTCCGACGACCCGCAGGGGAGCGCGGCGGTGACCTCCACGAGCGCCGCTGCCGCGTCGAGCGCTGCGGCGACGACGGCCGCTGCACATGACGACGACGCGGCTGACGGCGGTCTCCGTATTTTGCTGGGCGAAGCCAAGAAAGTTCCGGTGCCCGCCGATGTGGTGCTCGATATCCGGGCTCCCGCCGCGTGGGGCCAGGCCGCCGGCGGCATTCGCTGCACGGTCACCGATAGTTCCGGACGGAATGAAGATCTGCGCTCGTCGGACGCGAAGAAGACCGAGCCGTTCGGCGGGACGGAATGGGTGACGGTATGGACGTTCTCCTCCGTCCCGAACACCGACGTCACCGTGGCTTGCCGGGACCCGGAATCGAAGATCGCCGCCGCTCATCGTGATCCGTATCTGCGCGTCGTGCCGCGCGAGATCGTTCCGATCGCGGCGCCGCAGCGCTGACTCGCGCCCGGTGACCGCCGCTCAGGCGGCGCGCACCGTGACCGGCCGGTAGACCCGGGACGCGAGAGCCTGCAGCACCATCAGGCGGGTCAGCTGGTTGCGCAACCAGATGTGGCCGCCGGTGGCCGGAATCAGCATGGAACTGCTCGCCCGCACCGAACGCTGGGCCCGCAGCACGGTCGGACGCAGGACTTGCTCGTAGCGGCGGAAGGCGATCCGGTGGTCGCCGCCCGCCGCGGCCAGCTCGGTCGCGAGCAGGTGCGCGCCCTCGATGGCCAGCGCCGCGCCCGCTCCGGACAGCAGCGTCGCGCAGTAGCCTGCGTCACCGACCAGCGCGACCCGCCCGTTCGACCAGGCCGGTATGCGAACCTGGCTCACCGCGTCGAAGTAGAAGCCGTCGTCGGCGGTGGCCTAGTCGAGCAGAGTGGGCACCTGCCAGGATCGATCGTCGAAATACTCGCGCAGCAGAGCTTTCTGGGCATCCTGGTCGCGGTGGTCGACATCGAGCACGCGATCCTCCCGGAAGGCGAAGAACGCCGTAGCGACGTCATGGGCGCCCGACCGGTAGACGCCCGCCACCTTTCCCGGTGTGTTGTAAAGGGTCACCGAGTGTGGTCGTCCGAGATCGCCGTCGATACGCGCGGTGGCGAAGTACACGCCGAGGTGGTGCAGCGCGTCGGATTCGGGCGTGACGGCGAGATTCCTGGTGCGCGAATGCAAACCGTCGGCTCCGAGGACGAGGTCGAATTCGGCTTGCTTGCCGCTGTCGAAGGTCACCTCGACGCCGCCGGGGTGCTGGGTGATCGCGGCGATCGAATCGCCGAAGGTGTACTCGACGTCGTCGGCGGTCGCCTCGTACAGCACCTGGGCCAGGTCGCCGCGCATGATCTCGATGTCGCCCTCCGCGTTGAAGGTGCTCATGCTCATACCCGCGACCCGGCGGTCGGCGGCGTCGACGAAGGTGAGTTCGCGGATGTCGGTGGCGCGTTCGCGCAGCCGCGGCAGCACGCCCATGCGCTCGGCGATCCGCACGGAATCGGCGCGGATGTCGACGCCGTTGCCACCCGCGCGCAGTGCCGGGCTGCGCTCGACGACCGTGGGGTGGAAGCCGTTGCGCACCAGCCAGTACGCGAGCGTCGGTCCGGCGATGCTCGCGCCGGAGATGAGGATGCGGGGTTCGTGCGCCATGAGCGCCTCCTTCGTGTGGCTGACCGTTGGTCAGTCACGAAGGTAAGGCACTGACCATCGGTCAGTCAACGAGTAGGATCTGGACCGTGAGCGACGAGACGACCACCCGTACGCGCATCCTCGAGGTGGCCATGGACCTGTTCGGGACGCACGGTTACCACCGCACCTCGGTCCGCGCGATCGCCGAGCAACTGGGCATCTCCAAGGCGGGCGTGCTGTACCACTACCCGAGCAAATACGACATCCTCGCCGGTTTGGCCGAACCGTTGCTGGAGGCGATGGAGCGCACCATCGCCGAGGCGGCCGATCCGGATCCGTGCGAGGCTCGCCGTCGCGTTATCGAAGGGTTGCTCGAGGTGTTCCTCGCACACCGCTACCTGCTCCGGCTCAACGTCAGGGACCTGGCGCTGGCCGCTCCCGGAACCATTTTCGAGCGGTTCAGCACGACCATGATGCAGGCGAACATCCTGGTGGCGGGCCCGGACGCCACCTTCGCCGAGCGGGTGAGGGCGACACAGGCGGTGGCGGGGCTCAGCGACCCGGTGGTGCTGTACGCCGAGGCGCCGGTCGAACAGCTGCGCGCGGAGGTGCTGGAAGGAGTGCGGCTGTTGCTGGCGCC
Source organism: Nocardia beijingensis NBRC 16342 (assembly GCF_001612785.1). Lineage (GTDB taxonomy): Bacteria > Actinomycetota > Actinomycetes > Mycobacteriales > Mycobacteriaceae > Nocardia > Nocardia beijingensis. Next base: position 335,397 of record NZ_BDBC01000010.1, on the reverse strand, counting down.
TACGGACCCGGGGCCGTCCGCGTCCGGGACGAGGGGCAGGCCCGCGGCCATGACCGCGGAGCGGATCGAACTCGCCCGCCGGCTGCGCGACGAGGGGGGCCGCAGCGTCCCCGACATCGCCAGGGAACTGGGTGTCTCCCGGGCGACGTTGTATCGCTATCTCAAATAAGCAGTCTTATTGAGACGATATTTTTGAGACGCTCTGCTCGTGCTGTCGGTGGTGCGGAGTAGCGTCGGCATCATGGACGACGTCGCCTATCGCGAGCGGCCGTCGCGGTACGCGGGCGCCGTGTTGTGGACCAAGACCCTCGACGGCCCCGGGCTGCCGGTGCTGCCCGACGGCTGCATGGATCTGATCTGGATGAACGGCCGGTTGGTCGTCGCGGGGCCGGACACCAAGGCCCACCACCCGGGCGGATCGGCTGGTGATCGATACGTGGGCGTCCGGTTCTTCCCCGGTACCGCGCCCCCGTTGCTCGGCATCCCGGCGCGCGAGTTGCGCGATCGGCGCGTCGATCTGGCCCAGCTGTGGCCGTCGGCGGTGGTCCGGCCGCTGGTGGACCGGATGGCGCACGCCGGTGACCAGGCGGCGGCGCTGGAACAGATCGTAGGGCGGCGCGCGGCCGAGACCGAACCGGCCGATCCGCTCGTGCGGAAGGTGGTCGGCGCGCTCGACGCCGGGTGGCCGGTGGCGGCGGTCGCCGACGCGGCCGGGGTGGGCCAGCGGACCCTGCACCGCCGCTGCCTGGACGCCTTCGGCTATGGCCCGAAAACCCTCGCGAGGGTGCTGCGAATGCAACGCGCGCTGGCCGCGGCGCGCAGCGGCGTACCGCTCGCGGACACCGCGCTGCGGACCGGATTCGCCGACCAGGCGCACCTGTCCCGCGAGGTGCGCGCCCTGGCCGGGATTCCGCTGGGAAGGTTGCTCGCTCGGTCCTAGCGCGCGGCGTACAGGTCGACGCCGTTGCCGTCCGGGTCGTGCACCACCGCGTAGCGCTGCCCCCAGAACGCGTCCCACGGCTTCAGTTCGCCGTGGTACCCGGCGTCGACGAGTTCGTCGTAGACCGCGTCCACCGCCGCGGGATCGGCGCAGCGGAAGGCGATCCCGAGACGGCCCGCGCCGATCGGCGGTGTCCACTCGGGGTGGAAGGACCGGATGACGGCTTCGGTGTCCAGCGTGAGCCGCATGCCGTTGGGCAGCGCCGCTTCGACGTGCCCTTCCTGGTCGGAGCCTGCCGGGAAGTCGAGACCGAGGCGGCGGTAGAAGGCCACCGACGCGGCCATATCGCGGACGACGATGCCGATCACGTCGAGTTGTGGTGTCATGCCGGCAGCGTAGGCAGCGGCGTGCGGACGTGTCTTGAACGAATCGGACAGCGCCTACCGCGCGGGCGCGGGGACCAGTTCGGCGATGAGGTTCTCCACCAGGATGCGGATGCGGTCGCGGATCGTGCGCACCACGTCGATGGTCTGGTCGGCCGGGTCGGGCAGCATCCAATCGCGGTAGCTGATGCCGGGGAAGAACGGGCAGGCGTCGCCCGCGCCCATGGTGACCACCACGTCGGAGATGCCGATCGCGTCCATGGTGAGCGGCTTCGGAGTGTGGCCGGAGATATCGATGCCGATCTCGGCCATGGCGTCCACCACCGTGGCGTTCAGGGTCTCGGCCGGTGCGCTGCCCGCCGATCGCACATCGAACCGGTGGCCCGCGAGGGCGGTGAGGAACCCGGCGGCCATTTGCGAGCGGCCCGCGTTGTGTTCGCAGACGAACAGCACACTGGGCTTGTGGGACATACGAACGCCTTTCGATGTGCAAGGTGGAGCATAAGTGTGCTGGCTGCCGGACCGGCCGCCCGGCTGGGTGAGCCGAAACGCTTTCGGAGCGTATGAGATACGTATACCAGCGCGCCGCGAATCGTTACGGCGCGCCGTGCCGTCGCGTGCGCGCGCGTACGGCTGCCGCAGGTCAGCGGCCGTAATCCGCTGTCACGCAGCCGCTGTGCGCCCGAGCGGTCCGCGCGGCAACGCGCAATGTTCCCCGCGGTGACGCACGGGATGACCGCGTCGAAATGCCTGCGACGTTCGGAGCGCTCGTCAGCCGCCGGTATCCGGCCACGCGATTCGATGCGGCCGCACACGGGCATCACCCGGACCTAGCTGATCCGCGGATCGCCGCGCGCGCGACATCGCATCGCGAAGCGTGCCTCGGCGTCCGTCGCCGACGCGAGCACCCCGGTCGAGGCGAGTCGGCCGGGGTGCTGGCGTGGATCAGTGGAACGTCATGGTGGCGGGAACCGCCCCGCTGCCCATGTCCACCGCGTACGGATTCGGTGCGAGCCGATCAGATCGGACGCAGGTCGATCATCTTGCGCAGCCGCTGCCGGTCGCGTTCGAGGCGGCGAGCTTCGTAGGCGATCGGGAAGTAGCGCAACCGCTCCGGCAGCAGCGGAACCAGCCGCGCGATCAGCCAGCCGAGCACGCGCAGCTTGCGTTCGTCGGCCGCGGTCCAGGTCAGGCCGAGCTTCTGGCGCGCAACCTCGGGCGTGGTGCCGACCGTCACGAAGTACTGCAGCCAGCCGATCGGCGCCACCGCCGCTTTCCAGGCCGGACGCAGCACGCGCGGCAGCTGCTTCGGCGGCGCGACGGAGCGGATCACCCGCAGGTAATCGCGCGCGGTGTCGGTGGCGACCAGATGGTTCGCGACGGTGTCCTCGAAGAACTTCTCGAACTCGGTGTAATTCGCCGGGATCTCCTTGGGCGCGACCGAGAAGTTGCGCAGCAGTTGCAGCGTCTCCTGGAAGTACGCTTCCTTGTCCGCCGCGGTGAGTGGGCGCTTGGCGAAGTACTTGGCGCTCTCGGTGAAGGCGAACGTCCCGGTGTGCAGCACCCAGGCCCATGGCGCGCTGGACAGGGCGGTGTGGCGCACGCCGTCGGCGTCGGTGGTGTTCAGCGACGCGTGCAGCTCGCGCAGGCGGTCGGCCTCCGCGAGCGCCTCCTCGCCGCCGTAGACCCACATCATCACCGAGGCAAGGCTGCGGGTGGCGCGGCCCATCGGGTCGGTGCGGAAGGTGGAGAACTCGTCCACCACAGCGGAGATGGTCGGCTCCATGGTTTGCAGCAGGAAGGCCGAGCCCGCGGTGAGGGAGAACGTGATCAGACCGGTCTGTTCCCACATCCGGGTTCCCGGTTCGATCGGGCGGCGAGGCGGCAGCGTTCGCGCGCCGGGGGTTTCGCGTGCGACGGACGCGGTCATCGTGATCTCCCTTGATCGGCCTGATTCATACAATGAGATGATAACCCTAACAATCTCTCATCGTCTATCCGTGGCAGGCGATCTTGTCGCTGCCCCTAGGCTGTGCAGACATGACGACCGACTGGCGCAGTCGTACCGGCCGGATAGGTGTGCTCACCGGCGCGGGCATCTCCACCGATTCCGGCATTCCCGACTTCCGCGGCCCGCGCGGGGTGTGGACCGAGGACCCCATCGCCGAATTGCTGTCGACCTATCAGAACTATGTGGCCGACCCCGCCCTGCGGCAACGCGCCTGGCTCGCGCGCCGCGACAATCCGGCCTGGCAGGCCGTCCCGAACGCGGCGCACCGCGCGCTCGCCGACTTGGAGCGGGCCGGGCGGACGGTCACCATCATCACCCAGAACATCGATCGCCTCCATCAGCGGGCGGGGTCGTCGCCGGATCGGGTGATCGAGATCCACGGCAACATGTTCGAGGTGGTCTGCGTCGAATGCGACTACCAGACCTCGATGTCGGCCACCTTGGAGCGAGTGGCGGCGGGCGAGCCCGACCCGCCGTGTCCGGACTGCGGTGGCATCCTCAAGGCCGCCACCGTGATGTTCGGTCAGCAGATGGACCGCCGCACCATGACCAAGGCCGCGCTCACCGCGGAGACGAGCGACATCTTCCTGGCCATCGGAACGTCGTTGCAGGTCGAGCCCGCGGCGTCGATGTGCTCCATCGCCGTGCGCGCCGGCGCGGACCTGGTGATCGTGAACGCCGAGCCCACGCCGTACGACGCCATGGCCACCGAGATCATCCGCGAACCCATCGGCACGGCCGTGCCCCGCCTGGTCGCGGAACTGCTCGCCCAACGACCGGGGTGAATTCCCCGGCGGTCCGGGTTCAGCCGACCGGGCCGAGCACCCGGTCGAGGTAGGAATTGGCGAAACGCCCTTTCGGGTCGAAGCGGCGGCGCACCTCGGCGAACCGCTCCCAGTCGGGGTAGCGGCCACGCAGGGTCGCGGCGGTCTGGAAGTGGCGTTTGCCCCAGTGCGGTCGGCCGTCGTAGCGGTCGAAAACCGCTTCGCAGGCGCGGAAATACGGCTCGAAGGCCATGCCGCGGTACTGGTGCACCGCGATGTAGCAGGTGTCGCGGCCGCTGGCGGGGGAGAGGAACGCGTCGTCGGGCGCGACCCAGCGCACCTCGATGGGCATCGGGGTGTCGAAACGAGTGGACAGCTCCTTGATCTCGCGAATCGCGGCCACGGAATGCTCGCGCGGGATCGCGTACTCCATCTCGGTGAAGCGGATCAGGCGCGGCGAGGCGAACACGCGGTAGGAGCGGTCCACCTGACGCCGGTAGCTGCCCGCGTAGGCGGCGCCGCGCTGAATCCACGGGAGCAGGCGCGGCTGCCTGCGGCTGAGTCCGCACAGCACGTCGAACAAGTGGTTGGACAACAGGATGTCGGTGAACCAGTCCACCGCCTTCGGGCGGGGTTGTTCGGGCAGGGCCACGCGGTTGTTGCGTTTGGTCATGGCCAGCGGGCTGTGCGCGAACATGTAGAACTCGAAATGCTCGTTGCCGTCGACGAACGAATCCAGATCGGCGAGCACGTCCTCCACCGGGACCGGACGCTCGATGCCCTCCAGCACGAAGGACGGCACCATCCGCAGCGTCACGGCGGTGACGACGCCCAGCGCGCCGATGCCGACCCGCGCGGCCCGCCAACCGTCGGGATCGGTCCGCTCGTTCAGTTCCACCAGGGTCCCGTCGGCTTGCATCAGTTCCACCGAATGCACCGCGGCGGAGAGGTTCTGCAAGGTCGCGCCGGTGCCGTGGGTGGCCGTGGCGATGGCGCCTGCGACGGTCTGCACATCGATGTCGCCCAGGTTCGGGAAGGCGAGACCGTGCTCGTGCAGGGCGGTGCTTGCGGCGTTCAGGCTGATACCCGCCTCTATCCGGACCAGGCCCTCGGCCCGGTCGACGTCGAGCACGCGGTTCAGCTTCGCCAGGCTCAGCAGCGTGCCGTCGGTCAGGACGGCGTCGGTGAACGAATGGCCCGCGCCGGCGACGCGCACGGGCCGGTCGTCGGCTTCGGCGTCGGCGAGCAGGCCGGCCAGTTCGCCGACGGAGCGCGGGGTGGCGAGTAGCGCGGGCGCACAGTGTTGATCGCCCGCCCAGTTCACCCACGAGTTGGTCATGTGACCAACTTTACGGGAGTGAACGTGACGTGCGCTACTTACGGTTCGATTTCGCTACCGCTTGCGCCAGCTACAGGTCAGCTGTTGCTTGGCCTGCTCGACCTCGTCGTCGGTCAGCGGGGGGACGTCGAGATGCCTGCGCGGCGTGTTGTCGCCGCGCAAGCCGTTCAGCATGATCGCCATATACCGCTGCCAGACATCGGGATTCACCGGCTTGGCGAACTCGGCGAGTCCGTCGACCATGTGCACGAGGGCGAAGAAGTCCGAGGGCTCGATGCCGTCGGCGAGCACGCCCGCGTCGCGGGCGCGGGCGCAGATGGCGTGCACCTTCGGCTTGATGCGATCGCGCACGACCGCGAATCGATCGGTCTCGTCGTCTTCGAGTTCCAGCATGACCTCACTGAATCCGCGGTTCGTAGCCATGTGTCGACACGCGTATTCGAAGAACTCGACGAGTCCGAACCAGGGATCGGGATGCCGGTAGGCGGCGTCGGCCGCGTCGGCGAAATCGTTCAGGTTCTGGTCGAAGACCTCGACGATCAGTTCCTTCTTGTTCGCGAAGCGGCGGTACACCGTGCCGACACCCACACCGGCGCGCTCGGCCACGTCGTCGAGAGTGATCTCGAGTCCGTGGTCGGCGAACAGTTCCCGCGCCGCGGCGATGATCCGCTGCTGATTGCGCGCGGCATCGGCCCGCAGGCGCCGGGGTGGAGAGACGACCGTGGCGTGATTCACACCTGCATTCTATCAACATCGCGGATTAACCGGAGGCGTTATCTCCGTTATCGTGATAGCTTCTCCGAGTAAGCGGAGGAGAATCCTCCGGATCAATGCTCGAGACAAAGGGTACACATGACTACCGCGATCGACCGCGGGGCGCCTGCCCCGGAGCGAACGGGAAGTGGGCGGCGCGGCTCGCACGCCCTGCGCTGGTGGGTGCTCGCCGTCCTCGGCGTCGCCCAGCTCATGGTCGTGCTGGACGCGACCGTGGTGAACATCGCACTGCCCGCCGCCCAGCAGGACCTCGGCTTCAGCGACGCCGACCGCTCCTGGGTGGTGACCGGCTACGCCCTGGCGTTCGGCAGCCTGCTGCTGCTCGGCGGACGCCTCAGCGACCTGTTCGGCAGGCGCAACACCTTCATCGTCGGTTTGGTCGGCTTCGCGGTCGCCTCCGCCGTCGGTGGCGCGGCCACCAGCTTCGAGATGCTCGTCGCGGCTCGCGTCGGACAAGGCGTCTTCGGCGCGCTGCTGGCGCCCGCCGCGCTCTCCCTGCTCACCGTGACCTTCACCGAACCGTCCGAACGGGCCAAGGCGTTCGGCATCTTCGGCGCCGTCGCGGGCACCGGCGGCGCGATCGGGCTGCTGCTCGGCGGCGCGTTGACCGAATGGGCCTCGTGGCGCTGGGTGATGTTCGTCAACCTCGCCTTCGCCGCCGTCGCCCTGGTGGGCGCCGTGCTGTTGCTGGCCAAGCACGCGAGCACCGAGCGGCCGAAGCTCGACATCCCGGGCACGATCGTGGTGACCGCGGGCCTGTTCGGCATCGTCTACGGGTTCTCGCACGCGGAATCGGACGGGTGGGCCGACGGCGTCACCCTCGCGTTCCTGCTCGGCGGCGCGGCGTTGATCGCGGTGTTCGCCTGGCTGGAGACCAGGGTCGCGCACCCGCTGCTCCCGGTGCGCATCGTGCTCGACCGGATGCGCGGCGCCTCCTACCTGACGGTCTTCGTCATGGGCATCGGGATGTTCGCGATCTTCCTGTTCCTCACCTACTACATGCAGCTGACCCTGGGTTACTCGCCGATCATGACCGGAGTGGCGTTCCTGCCGATGGTCGCGGGCATGGTGGCTTCCTCGACCACCGTCCCGTCGCTGCTGTTGCCGAAACTCGGCCCGAAGGTCGTGGTCAGCGGCGGCTTCCTGATCGCTGCGGCGGGCATGGCCTGGCTGACCAGGATCGGTTTGGACACCGGCTACGCCACCCACATCCTGCCCGCCCTGATCCTGCTCGGTCTCGGCCTCGGCGGCGCGATGTCGACCGCCTTCCAGGGCGCCACCTCGGGCGTGCAGCACGAGGACGCCGGCGTGGCATCGGCCATGATCAACACCAGCCAGCAGGTCGGCGGATCGATCGGCACGGCGCTGCTGAGCACCATCGCGGCGTCCGCGGCCACCGACTACCTGTCCACCCGCACGCCGGACCCGCTCACCATCGCCCAGTCCGCGATCGAGAGCTACACCACCAGTTTCTGGTGGGCCACGGCGATCTTCGTGGCGGGCGGCGTCCTCACCGCGGTGCTCATGCCGAGCACGGCGCCCGCGCCCGCAGAGGGAGAGCCGGTGCTCGCCCACTGACCCGAGTGCGGTAGCGCCGACCGGGTTTCCGGCGCAGCGGCCGCCGTCCCGCGATTCCGTCGCGGGGCGGCGGCCGTCGTCGTTCGCCGAGCAACGCGCCCGCGCGAGCAGCCGCGCTGTGCTGTCTGATTGCCGATCGGTTGACCCGAGCGATCCGGCCCGAGTGGGAACGAATCATTCCGCGGTGCGGATCCGGATCGCGGTTCGTGGCGCCGAGTATCGTGCACGACACGCTCGGTTCGTCCTCCGCACACGGCAAAGCACTCCCGAATCACCATCTTTGGTGCAAAATACGAGGTAAGTAGATGTGGCGGGCCGTGATGGCCCGCGGTCCGCCGTCCGGCTCACGCGGTAAATGTCCTGGGATGCTTCGCGATCGGGATCCCGATGATTCCGACCGCTTCGGTGTGGGTAGCCAAGAGGCTGCTGTGCACCCTCCCCTGTACCGGCGCACCCGGCGGTCGCACCACCTTTTCCACCCCACCCGCGAGGTTCGTAGACTCCTCGGACCGGGCGCGGCATTTCCCGCCGCGCTCGTCCGCCTCGGGGGTGGCGGTGGCGTGGCCGGGGCGTCGCAGCCCGGCGCGGGCATGGCACGGTGAGTACCTGGTTCGGCTCGGCGATCGACGGGAACGGCACGACGGAAGGGGGCAGGCATGAGTGGTTCGCAAGCGGGCGCCGCCACGGCGGGACGGTGGCGCCCCGCGGCACGGCTCACCGTGCTGCTCGACGAGGACGACAAATGGCGGCACACGCCCCTGTATCACGAGATCGTGCGCCGGGCCAGGGACGGTGGCCTGGCGGGTGCCAGCGTGTGGCGCGGCATCGAGGGATACGGCGCGTCCTCGCATGTGCACACCACCCGCATGCTCGATATCGCCGACCACCTTCCGCTGATGCTGATGCTGGTCGACGAGCCGGAACGCCTGCGCGCCTTCGTGGAGCGGAACGCCGAACTGTTCACCTCGGTCAACGTCACTTTGACGCCGGTGGACCAGTGGCAGGAAGGTGAGCGATGACCAGACCCCGTGGCGAGCCCGGCGCCATAGCGCTCGCGGCACCAGCGGTTTTCGCCTCGCCGGTGCCGTCGCGCGCGGTGGCCGTTAGCATTGTCGGTTCGGCGCGGCTCGGCGATCAGGGCGGCGCGTCGGCGGGCGATCGATCGCCCGCCGACACGGAAGCGGGCTTCCGCACCGCGCCGATCACGTTCAGCAGGTACGGCGGCGAGGCGTTCCGGCTGGCGGCCGAGGTGAACGTGGCCGCCGGGTCGGCGGTGACCGGGCGGTCGTGGACATGATCCTGATGACGAGCCGGGCACAGCCGATACGGAAGGGAGACCCGAGCATGGCCCACGATCGAGCCGGGCGTCCCGCACGTCCCACCGATCTGGAAGACATCGCGCATCTGGTGACGGCGTACTACAGCCGTGTGCCCGACGCGGAGGATCCGGCTCAGCGGGTGACGTTCGGAACGTCGGGGCATCGCGGCTCCAGCCTGGACGGCGCCTTCAACGAGGCGCACATCCTCGCGATCACCCAGGCGATCGTGGAGTACCGCGCCACCAGGGGCATCACCGGGCCGGTCTATCTGGCCAGGGACACGCACGCGCTGTCGGAGCCCGCTTGGACCACCGCCCTCGAGGTGCTCGCCGCCAACGATGTCACGGCGGTGATCGATGCGCGCGACCGCTACACCCCCACGCCCGCGCTCAGCCACGCTGTGCTGCGCCACAATCGGGGCGGAGCCAAGCACCAGGCCGACGGCATCGTGGTCACCCCGTCGCACAACCCGCCGCGCGACGGTGGCTTCAAATACAACCCCCCGCACGGCGGTCCGGCCGACAACACCGCCACCGACGCCATCGCCGCCCGCGCGAACGAACTGCTGCGTGGTGGGCTCACCGGCGTCAAGCGCACCACGCTGGAGCGCGCGCTGGCCACCGGCGTCGAACGTTACGACTACCTCGGCCACTACATCGACGACCTGCCCAACGTGCTGAACCTGGACGCGATCCGCGGCGCAGGCATCCGGCTCGGCGCCGACCCGATGGGCGGCGCCAGCGTCGACTACTGGGAGGAGATCGGCCAGCGCTACGACCTCGAACTCGAGGTGGTCAATCCCTTCGTGGACCCCACCTGGCGCTTCATGACGCTCGACAGCGACGGCAAGATCCGGATGGACCCGTCCTCCCGCTACGCGATGGCCTCGCTGATCGCGATCAAGGACGACTACGACATCTCCACCGGCAACGACGCCGACGCCGACCGGCACGGCATCGTCACGCCCGACGGCGGGTTGATGAATCCGAACCACTTCCTCGCGGTGGCCATCGAATACCTGGTCGCCAACCGGATGGGCTGGGACGCGCTGACCAAGATCGGCAAGACCGCGGTGACGTCGTCGATGATCGACCGGGTGGTCTCCGTGCTCGGTCGCGACGTGCACGAGGTGCCGGTGGGATTCAAGTTCTTCGTGCCCGGATTGTTCAGCGGCAGCCTCGCCTTCGGCGGCGAGGAGAGCGCGGGCGCGTCGTTCCTGCGGATGGACGGCACGGTCTGGACCACCGACAAGGACGGCATCCTGCTCGCCCTGCTCGCCGGTGAGATCGCGGCCGTCACCGGGCAGAGCCCGTCGGCGCGCTACGTCGAACTCGAACGCCGCTACGGCAGCCCCGCCTACGCGCGGATCGACGCGTCCGCGACCGCGGAACAGAAAGAGCTGCTCGCGAAGTTGACTCCGGACATGATCACCACGAAGGAGATCGCCGGGGAGCCGGTGACCGCCGTGCTCACCAGGGCGCGGGGCAACGGCGCGCCGCTGGGCGGCCTCAAGGTGACCACCGAGAACGCGTGGTTCGCCGCTCGCCCCTCCGGCACCGAGGACAAGTACAAGATCTACGCGGAGTCGTTCCACGGCCAGGAGCACCTCGCCGAGGTGCAGACCGCCGCGGAGGAATTGGTGGGGCAGGCGCTGTCCGGTGACCGGTAGATCCAAGCCCCTGCCCACCGAGATCTGGGTGCTGGTCGGGGGCGCGTTCGTCATCGCCATCGGCTTCGGCCTGGTCGCCCCGGTGCTGCCACAGTTCGCGCGCGGTTTCGGCGTCGGCGTGGCGGCGGCTTCGGCGATCGTGTCCGCGTTCGCTCTCATGCGGTTGCTGTTCGCGCCGCTCAGCGGGCGGCTGGTGCAACGGCTCGGGGAGCGCTCGGTCTATCTCGGCGGCCTGCTGATCGTCGCGGTGTCCACCGGCGCCAGCGCGTTGGCGCAGAGCTATTGGCAGCTCATGCTGTTGCGGTCGCTCGGCGGCATCGGATCGACCATGTTCACCGTGTCGTCGCTGGCGCTGGTCATCCGGATCTCGCCGCCCGAGCAGCGCGGCCGGGTCTCCGGGTTGTGGTCGACCAGCTTCCTGGTCGGCTCGGTGAGCGGGCCACTGGTCGGCGGCGGGTTGTCCGGACTGGGGCTGCGCTGGCCGTTCGTCATCTACGCCGTCGCGTTGCTCGCCGTGAGCGTGGTGGTGCACCTGAGCCTGCGTCATTCGGAACTGGCCGCGCCGGAACCGGTCGGCGGCGTCCGCATGATGTCCTTCCGGGAGGGCTTGGCGCGGCCGGAGTACCGGGCGGTGCTGCTGTCGAACTTCGCCAACGGAGCCGCCGTCTTCGGCGTCCGGATGGCGTTGGTGCCGCTGCTCGTCGTCGAGGTGCTGCACCAGGCGCCGGGTATGGCCGGTGTCGCGTTGACGGTGTTCGCCGCGGGAAACGTGGCGGTGCTGTTCGCTTCCGGGCGACTGTCCGACCGGTGGGGGCGCAAACCGTTCGTCATCGTCGGCTCGCTGGTGTGCGCGGCGGGAACCGCGGGGCTCGGCCTGGCAACCGAGTTGCCGTGGTTGCTCGCCACCTCGTTCCTGGCCGGGCTCGGCTCGGGCATGTTCACGCCCGCCCAGCAAGCGGCTGTCGCCGACATCATCGGCCCCAAGGCGCGCGGCGGCCCGGTGCTGGCCGGCTTCCAGATGGCCGCCGACCTCGGCACCGTCATCGGGCCGGTCGCCGTGGGCGCCCTGGCCCAGCGGGTGTCCTATGGGCTGGCGCTCGGCGTGACCGGCGCGCTGCTGGCCGTGGCCGCGCTCGTCTGGGCCGTCGTCCCCGAGCCGCTGCGGCGGGGGACTCCCGTTCGATCGGAGATTCCCGCCGACCAGTCCGGCGGAGCGGACGACACGGAGCGGCAAGCCCGAATCGATCACGCGCTGAGCGACGTGTCCGGCGCGCCGGTCGCCGACAGCGCGGTGCCGGTGGTGGCCTCCTCCGGGGCGGCTCCGCGTGGAGACGGCGTAGAAGACGCGCTTCACGCCGGTGGTCCTGAATCGGTGGCCGGGGCGTCGGCGGAGTCCGACGGGTTGGCGCGTCGCGCGTCGGCTGTGCGCGGCGATCGCGCTGGTCGCGCAGCGGATTTCCGGACTGTGACGCCCGCGCCGGGGACCGCGGTCGTCGACTCGGAGGTGGCAGATCCGCCGGGACGCCCGATGTCTCGCGGCAAACGTCGTCGGCCGCAGCGGCGTGCCCGCCGCAGGCGCTGACGAGGACAGCTCGCCCCCGATCGGTCGCCGCAGGACGGGACAGGTAGGGATCGGATCGGTGGCCCGGCGGCGGGAATGGTGGTTGGTTGCGGCAAAGTGTCCATGTGAGCGAATCGCGTTCGAAGTACACGCCCCGGCCGATGTCCAGTGCGACCACCTATGCGCTCGGTGCGGTCGCTCTCGTGTTGATCGTGCTGATCGTCATCGCGGCGATCCGATGGGGGCGGGACGACGCGGCAGTCCGGAACGACGGCTACGGTTCGGCGCGGAACGAGACGGTGCACTCGGTGCTCGAACAGAACGGTTCGATTCTGCTCGGCCGCCCGGACGCGAAGAAGACCATCGACATCTTCGAGGACCCGCTGTGCCCCGGCTGCGGCAGCTTGGAGCGCATCTACGGCCAAGAGATCGCGCAGCAGATCGATGAGGGCGCGCTGGCCGTGCGCTATCGCCTGGTGAACTTCCTCGACGCGCGCTCTCGGAGCAAGGATTACTCCACCCGCGCCGTCGCGGCGAACCAGTGTGTGGCCGAGGCGGGTTCGGGACCGGTCTACTCCAAATTCCACACCGAACTGTTCACCACCAAGCGCCCCAGCGAAGGCGGCGCAGACCTCAGCAACGAGGCACTCGCCGCCATCGCGGGCGACGCCGGGGCCACCGAATCCGTCCGGCAGTGCATCGCGACCGGAGCCAAGGTCGACTCCGCCCGCAGCAGCGCCATGGCGCAGACGGCGGCGCTGGGCGCGGCACTGGGCGGCTCCGCGGCCACACCCGCCGTGTTCGACGGCACGACCAAGGTCGACACCAACGACGAGAACTGGGTGGTCTCGCTCACCCGGTGATCGGCGGACCCCGGCGCTGTTCCTGGCACCGACGATATCGGTGATTTCCCTCACCGAGCGCGGTCCCGCTTCCGGCGCGGCACCGGCTGCATTCGGCATCATGACGGATCCGGCCTCGACGGAAGGAAGGGCCGGAACGTCGACTCCACCAAATCGACGCCCCGGCCCGCTCGACGGCGCGACCCGACATCCCCAGCCCCCGAGATCGCCGCCCGCCGAGCTTTCGGTTGGCCTAGGGCCGGGCAACGGCTCCACCTGCCGCCACCCGGCCCGCGCACTCGACAGCGCGATCCGGCCCCCTGCCCCTAGACCGCGCCTCGAGATGTCTCATTTACCCGTACGAGGTTGCGCCGCTACTTGTTTCGCGTTGCGTCCCGACCCGCGAGCCGTGCCGACCGCTCGGCCCATCCCAGTCCAGCGCTCCACGCCCGCGCGCACATCCGTCTCGCGCCAGGCGACCGCTGGACACTCGGAAACGAACAAACCAGCAACCCCATCTGCTCTGCCCATTCCGAGCGTCCAACCGCCTACCGACCCGCACCCCGCACAATCGAAATCACTTCGAACACATGTTCGATACTAACGCCATCCGTCGCCTCCTGTCACCCCCGAATCGAGGCGATTTGGTTGCCGACACACCGTTGGTGTAACTTCATTCAAGCGCGGCGGGGACACCCGGAGCGCAACCAACCAGGGGCTATGGCGCAGCTGGTAGCGCACCACACTGGCAGTGTGGGGGTCAGGGGTTCGAGTCCCCTTAGCTCCACTGGAACGCAAGGTCAGGTCCGGCGAGTTGCCGGACCTGACCTTTTTCGTTTAGGAACCTCTCGAATCCGGGATCGACGACACGACTGACGACAGTGCAGCTCGCGGTGTCGTCGGAGGAGGCGAACAGGGTGTCCATCGAATCCAGCGCGTCGCGCTTCACCGTCTCGATCACCTCCAAGCAGATCCCGGTCGTCACGGTGATCGAGCTGTGCCGGAGGATCTTCTGACGTTGCGCGGCTCGATCGGACGCCCGAGTTTCGGCGTGAACACCCGCCCGTAATCACGCCATTGGTTGCCGGCGCTGTGTCCGGTCAACCGGGTGCGGTCCGGTCCACCGAATCGCCGAACAGCGACTCGGCTGCATCAACGATCTGTAGCGCTGCTGGGCGAAGGCGGATCCCTCGGGGGGAGTTGTGAGTGCCTAGCGGCTTGGAGGGCTGCCCGGGCGGGGTCGTCGGGCTCTGTGGCTTCCGGAGTGGGTAGGCAGATGATGTACTCGGCCATGGGGTGGGAGTCGGTCGGCTAGGGGAGTCGTCCACATTCGCCCCGGAAGTAGTAGTGGACCGTTTCGCCGGGGCGTGGCCTGGGCGAAGTCCTGGTGGGGGCATCATTGTGGACAGTCACAGCTTTTCCGCATACTTGCCGGCACAAAATGAGAGGCGTCACATGCGGTCGGGCGTCCGGGGGTTAGCCGGTAGTTCCTGGCCTCGCGTCGCCGCGTGGCTGCGGTAAAAAGACGGTTACACGTCTTCCTCTATCCGCCGAAATGCGGTAGGGGTGATTTCGAGTGGAAGATACCGGTGGGTCGGTTCGAACTCTTGTCGCTTCGCCGCGAAAGTCGGGCATGAGCTGCCCATTCTCGATCGCGAATCGATTGCTGTTCCCTGGGTAACTGTGGATGATCGTTTGCTATCGATGAACGGGATGCCGAGGCGTCTGGGGCACGGTTGGCTTCGGACACGAATGCTCCTGTCGGAGTTGGTTTCCGGCGACAGGGAGACGGAAAATTAGCCTCCCCGTAGCTGCCTGCTGAAGGGGGTGAGCCACGGGATCTGCTGAATTGCGCCACCCATTTTGCGGGTGTAGAGATGAAAGAACTGGTGGCGACGTCATTGCACTGCAGTGCGGCGGTCGATGACGGACAGTGATTCGATAGACGTTTCGTTGATATCGGAGGAGCTGTGTTTGCGGGTTCGTAGTGTCGAATCCCGCTCCGAGCTGTGCATTCCGTATTCGGGAATTGATCAGGGAATGCACATCGAGACCTTTTTCTCACGTCTGAGAAAAAGGGCTGTTGGACGGTGAAGGGAGACACTGGATGGACGCAGCGGAGACTGTGTCGGCGCATGTGCGCGCGCTGTTCGCAGGAGTTCTGCACGTGCCGCACATCGACATGGACATCCCATTGCTGGATTACGGGCTGGACTCTATTCGGTCGGTGGAGGTGGTAGTCGAACTCGAGCAGCGGTTCGGTATCGCTATCTCCGACGAGGAAGCCGCGACGCTGTACACCGCGCGGGACGTGGCCGAACATGTAGTGGCGAAGACGTCGGGCAGTCGACGAGCCGCGCTCGGAGCACAAGCGTGAACGCGCATGCCGAAGAGCGGAAATCGGGGCGAAGCAGCGTCGTTTGGAACGATTTCGCGGAGTTCAACCGTCCCGGCCTGGCCCAATTGCTGCGATCCTGCCACCTGGACGTGGTGTATACCGCCGCGGAAGGCGACCATCTCGTCCGCGCCGACGGCACGCGGGTGCTGGATCTGGTGGGCGGATTCGGCGCGGCACTGTTCGGGCACAACCATCCAGCGCTGGTACGAGCGGCGACGGCGGTGCTGAATCAGCAGGCGCCGTTCGTGGCGCAGGGCAGCGTCCGGCCCGGCGCGGCGCGGCTGGCGCGGCGGCTGTCCGATTCGGTCGGCGCGAGCACCGGCCGGGAGTACGTCGTCACCTTCGGATCCACCGGCGCGGATGCGGTCGAAGCGGCGATCAGGCACGCCGCGGTCGCGCACGCGCGTGCCCTGTCCGACTTGGACGCCGACATCCGGCGCACGCTGCGTCGGCTGCGCCGCGACGGCCTGCACGACGTGCGACCCGCCGCGCCCGCCGACGACGCCGAGCCGCGTACGGCCGCCGCGGTGCTCACCGAGACGCTGGAGCACATCGCCCGGCTACGCGAACGCGGGCCGGTGTTCGTCTCGCTGGCCGGCGCGTTCCACGGCAAGAGCGCAGGGGCCTTCGCCCTCACCGAGCAGGCCGACACCCCGGCCGACTTGGTGGTGCCCGGTCCCGAGCGGCGCAGGCTGGACACCTGGACGCCGGAGGAGGTCGCCGACGCGTTCGCGGATGAGCTGTGCACGGTGGGCGTCATTGGCTTCGACGCCACCGGCACGCCCGTTCGCAGCTGGCGGCGTCTGTCGCCGGTCGCCGCGGTGTTCGCCGAGCCCGTGCAGGGCGAAGGCGGCGTCCGCGAGGTCCCCGCCGAGACCCTGCGGGCCCTGCGCGAACTGGCGGACCGGCACGCGGCGGCACTGGTTTTCGACGAGATCCAAAGCGGCATGGGACGCACCGGCACGTTCCTGGCGTCGGCCCCGTCCGGCGTGCGCGCGGATTACTACCTGATGTCGAAATCGCTCGGCGGAGGACTGGTCAAGATCGCCGCGCTGCTGGTCGACCGGCGGCACTCGGTCGCCGACTTCGGGCGCTATCACACCTCCACCTTCGCCGACGACGAGCTGTCCGCGACGGTCGCGGACGCCGCGCTGGACCTGCTGCGCGACAACCAGGTCCGGATCAGCGAAGCGGGTGCCCGGCTCCGGTCGCGACTGGACGCGGTGGCCCGCCGCTGGCCGAAGGAAATCGTGTCCGTGCGCGGGCGCGGTCTTCTCCAGGGTGTGGAGCTGCGGGTACCGGAGCCGGAATCCGCGCTGCTGCGCGAGATCTGCGCGCCCGACCTTTTCGGCTACGTCGTCGCCGGATACCTGTTGCATCGCCACGCGATCCGCATGCTTCCGACCCTGTCGGCGCCGACCACGCTGCGGGTTCAGCCTTCGGCCTTCGTCAGCGACCGCGACCTCGACCGGCTGGCCGCGGCGCTGGACGACGTCGCCGCGTTGCTGCACCGCGGCGAGTACGCCCGGCTGCTGGCCCACTTGGCCGCACCGGTCACCACCGAATCCGCGGCGCTGGACCGCGCGCCCCTCCCGCGGCGTGCCGACGCGTCACCGGCGCGAGATCCGCGCCAACCGATCAGAGTGGCTTTCCTGGCGAACCTGCCCGAGGTCGCGGATCTGCGCCGGCTCGCCCCCGAGCTGACGGAATGGACGGACGAGCAGTTCGCGGCACTGTTCGACCGTCTGCGCGCGGTGGCCGATCCGTTCGAACTGACCAGGCGGACGATCACCTCACCGACCGGGGCCGAGGTCGAGATGCTGCTGATCGCGGTGCCGCTGACGGCCGAGCAGATCGTGGCGCACCAGCGCGCCGGCGAACGCGCCTACGTGCGGGAGCTGGTGTGGCTGGCGGTCGAACAGGCGCTAGCGGCCGGAGCCAGGGTGATCGGTCTGGGCGGCTACACGTCGATCGTCACCGACGCCGCGCGCGAGGTAGCGGAGGACACCGTCACCGTCACCTCCGGCAATTCGCTCACGGCGGCCTGCGCCTATGCGGTGCTGCACGCCGAGCTGACCGCGCTCCCGCCGGGACAGCGCCGGGTCGGCATCCTCGGAGCGCTCGGCAATATCGGCGCGGTGATGGCCGAACTCGTTGCGCCACTGGCTGATTCGCTGGTTCTGGTGGGCAGGCCCGGCGCCGGGGCACGGCTGCGCCGGGTGGCGGCCGGACTGCCGGGCGAGGTCGTCGTGAGCGAGGACCTGACCGCGCTGCGCGATTGCCGGGTCGTGGTCACCGCGACCAACTCGGCCGCGCCACTGGTCACCACCCAGCATCTCGCCGCCGACCACCCCGTGCTGATCTGCGATCTGGCCGTGCCCGGCGATGTGGACCCGGCGGTAGCCGCACACCCGCACATCACCCTGGTCGGCGGCGGCCGCATGGCGTTGCCGCTCGGCCAGACCCCGCCCTTCCCGGAAACCGGGCTGCCCGCCGGGATCGTGTACGCGTGCATGGCCGAGACGCTGCTGCTCGGCTTCGAGCCGCGCACCGCGAGCCCGTCCTACGGCGCGCTCACCGCCGCCGGCGTACATCAAGCGCGGGAACTGGCCGCCCGCCACGACCTTCGCCCGGTTCTGCTGCCGACAGGAGCCACCACCGTGATCACCCCCACCACCGCGTCCGGTCCGACACCGATGTTCCTCGGTGCGGCCGACTTCACCCCGTCGCGGGCGGGCGCCAAGGCCGCCACCCTGCACGAATTGCTCTCCGACGGATTCGCCGTCCCACCCGGCTTCGTCGTTCCCGCCGACTTGGACCTGGACGCCGTCGCCGACGACGAGCTGACCGGCTGGGTGCGGTCGATCGGCGGATTCCCGGTGGCCGCGCGCTCCAGCGGCGTGCTCGAGGATCTCGACGACGCCAGTTTCGCCGGACAGTACGAGTCCTACCTGGACATCACCGACGCGGCCGCGCTACGGACGCACATCGAGCAGTGCCGGGCGTCGGTGCGCAATGAACGAGTGCGGGCCTACCTGTCGCGGCGCGGCCTGGCCGAGGCGGACGCGAGTGTCGCCGTCTTGGTGCAGCGCATGGTCGCCGCTCGTTGCGCCGGGGTCGGTTTCAGCATCGATGTGCTTTCGGGCATCGAGGAGAACGCGGTGGTGGAGACCTGCCACGGTGTGGGCGAGCGACTGGTCTCCGGGCAGGTCGCGCCCACTCGCTACACCCTTCGGCTGTCGGATGGCGCCGTGGTGGCGCGCGACGCGGGACAGGAGGACGTCCACCTGGACGCCACCGACACCGCGGCGCTGGCTGCGCTGCTGCTCACCGTGCAGGCGCGCAGGCATCGGCCGCAGGACATCGAGTGGGCGATCGACGGCGACGGCGCATTGTGGCTGTTGCAGTCCCGCGCGGTCACCGCGATCAGCTGGCGCACCGACATCGAGCAGTTCTCCGACGCGGATCTCCGGGACGGCGGCGTCTCGGCGCGGGTGTGCACGCCGATGATGTTCTCGTTGTACGACAACGCCTTCCAGTACTCGATGCAGCGGTTCTTCGAGGGACTCGGGCTGGCCGAGCCGGGGCGGGAGCCGGACTGGATGGCGATGTACTACGGCCGGGCCTACTGGAACGTCAGCGCGGTGAAGCAGTGCTTCCGGCGCATTCCCGGCTTCGACGAGCAGCATTTCGACGACGATCTGGGCGTCCTCAACGAATACGGCCCGCAGGGTCCGATTCGCACCCCGAATACGCCGTTGATCATTGCTCGCGCGCTGCCGGTCGCCCTGGCCGTGCAGCGCAGCTATCGCGAACAGCTCGAAGCGGTGGACGCGTTCGCCGCGAGCTGGCCCGCCAAGTACCAGGCCTGGCGGGAACGGGTCAGCGCGCTGCCGCGGACCGACGAGTCGACCTTCGCCGCCGACCTGGCCGACTGCCTGCTCACCGTGCACGCCGCCACCGAGCGCACCTACTTCACCACCATCTACCACAACTCCAGCCTGCAAACCGATTTCAAGCAGTTGCTGGACAAGGTGGACGCGGCCACCGGTGCGACCACCTCGGCCATCGCCCTCATGGGCGGCCTCGCCGAGATCAGCCACATGGCGCTGCAACGCGGCATCGTCGCATTGCACCGAGTGGCACGGGAATCCGGGCTCGACAGCCCGGAGTGGGACGCGGCGCTCGCGGCCTTTCTCGACGAGCAAGGCTTCCACGCCGACGCCGAACTCGATCTGACCTGCCCGCGCTGGTCGGAGGACCCACAGCGAGTGCGAGCGATGATCGCGGTGATGCTCGACAACGGGACCGTGCCCGCCGATCCCGCGACCACCCTGGTGGAGCAGCGCAAACGCTACGAGTCCGAGCTCGCGGCGGTGCGCGCCCGGGTCCGTGCCCGGCCGACGACGCGGGTGCGGTACGCCAAGGCGCTGGACAAGCAGATCGAGCGGATGCGGCGTTATCTGGTCGCCCGCGAGCGGATGCGCGAATTCTCCTCGCAGTGCTACGCCGTGGTCCGCGCCTACGTGGTGGAAGCCGGTACCCGGCTGGCCGCGGCAGGTGTGCTTGAACACGCCGACGACGCGTTCCAGCTGACCATCCACGAACTGACCGATCTGGTCGCGGGCCGCGCGGCCGGTAGCGACCTCGCGCCCGTGATCGCCTACCGCCGTGCGATGTACGCGGGCTACCGCGATCTCGTGCCGCCGCACGAACTCGGCGGCGGGGTGACCGTCGCCGCGGTACGCGCGGTGGGCGATGGCGATCTGTCCGGCCTCGGATGCAGCCCGGGCGTGGCCGAGGGCACGGCCCGGGTGATCACCTCGCTGGACCACATCGACCAGCTGCGCGAGGGTGACATCCTCGTCACGCGGTTCACCGATCCCGGCTGGACGCCCGCGCTGGGGTTGGTGGCCGGCGTGGTCACCGAAGTGGGCGGCATGCTGTCGCACGCGGCCGTGATCGGACGCGAGTACGGCATTCCGGCCGTGCTGAACGTGGCGGGGGCGACGACGGCGGTGCGATCGGGCCAGCGCATCCGGGTCGACGGCGGTGCGGGCGTGGTGCAGGTCCTCGACGGCGGTGATCCGGCGGACGAACCCGCCGCGACCGAGTCGGTCTCCCACGCGCACCGACCGGACACCGCGATTCGCGAAACGCCGGAAACGGACCCGCCGCCGATCCGGCGGATGCCTGAAACACCCGTCGAGACAACCAATTTCACAGTACTGCCGCGTATTCCGCGCGGTTCGGGAAAGGACACCGCACTGACCGCACGCAAACGTCTCATCTGCCTGGCGGGTGGCGACGGTTCGGGCAAGACGACCCAGGTGGCGAGGATCGCCGCCGAGTTCGAGGCGCAGGGCCACAGCGTGGCCGCGGTGACGATCTGGGACGCGTTCCTCGACCCCAAGATCTCCTCGAAACTGCCCTGGGGCAGTCCCGCCGAGATCTACGGCTACCTCCAGTTGCTCAGCCCGCTCAGCCGTGCGCACTTCCTGTTCCACGCCATGCAGCTCTCGCTGGACCTGGCCGCCGAACGCGACGCGGACATCGTGCTCGCCAACGCCTATTGGTACAAGTACTACGCCACCGAAGTCGCCCACGGCGGTGACCCGGCCGTGCTGCGCAGCCTGGCGGCGGGGTTCCCGGAGCCCGATCGCACCTTCTACCTCACGGTGCGTCCGCACGATGCGCTGGCGCGCAAGCGATTGCGCAGTGATTACGAGAGCGGCTACGGCGACGAGGAGTCGTTCCTGACCTTCCAGCAGCGCAGCCACGAGGCGCTGGACGCTCTGTCGGAGGAACTCGGCTGGATCCGCCTCGACGGCGCCGCGGCGCCCGCCGATGTCACCCGCGCCGTGCTCGCCCAGTTGCGCGAGGACGACCGATGAGCACCCGCCGGGTGGCACTGGTCGGCATCGACGGCGCGGGGAAGTCCTCGGTGCTGGCCGGGCTGCGCGCGCTGGCCGAACCCGCCGGGGTCGGCCGGTTCGCCTCGATGACCTGCCCCGACTTCCACGACACCAGGGACGTCCCGCTCGCCGATCTGTCCCGGCAGCTCAGAGCGTTCAGCGTCGGCTGCGACGAGATCGGCGACGTGGCGATGAAGGCCACCGCGATGTATCTGCAGATGACCCTGTTCGGCCCGGTCGAACAGCACCTTCTGCGCACCTGGGCGCCGGATGTGCTGGTCTGCGAACGGCATCCGCTGATCGAACTGCTGGTCTACGGCCCGCTGTATGTGGCGCTGGCGGGCACCGACGGACGCTGCCGCGAGCGGGAGGACGAGATCGCCGCGGTACTGGAACGGCATCGGCCCGGCACCTTCGCCGACATCCTGGCGTGGCAGCACGCCCAAGCCGCCCGGCTCGGCAGTTCGCCGGACCCGTGGCTGCTGCTGTCGGAAATCGCGGAGCTGGTCGGACGCGACATCTCCGGCGCGGTGTCCGGTTTCGCCGAACGGTTCCGCACCACACTGCCCGACGCGGTGCTGTGGCTGGACGCGCCACCGGAGCAGGCCGCGGCACGCTGCGTGCAGCGGTCGGCGCACGGGCCCGTCGAGGCCCATGAGACGGCCGAGCGGCTTGCCGCTCTGCGCACCGGCTACGAGCGGGTGCGCGAAACCCTCGCGACCGCGTTCCCCGAGGTGGGATTCCACCGCATCGACACCGGCGACGGCGTCGATATCGAGGAATCGGTGCGCTCCTGCGTGACGGAAGGGAAGTTGCTGGGATGAGCACGCGCGGTGATATCGGCGCGGCCGATCTGGAGGCGCGGGTACGCGCGATCGTCGGGGAGGTGCTGTGGGTGTCCGCCGCCGAGTTGGACCCGGCGACACCGTTGATCGACTACGGACTCGACTCGCCGACCGCCATCGAACTGACCATCCAGCTGGAACAGGCGTTCTCCGTGAGCATTCCCGAGGATGTCGCGGTCCGGCTGACCACGGTCGCCACGATCGTGCGATACGTCGAGGACCAGGCATGACCACACCATCCGATGCGCTGCGCCCGGCATACCCGAGTATCGTGCACGCACTGCTGGCAGGCGGCGAGCGGGGCACGGCAGCGGCGTCGACGACCATCATGGCCGAGCGTGCCGCGGCACCCGGCGCCGACGAGATCGCCTGGCGGCACGATGATCTCGTAGAGGTGGCGAGCCGGGCGGCGGCCGGATTGGCCGACGCAGGGGTGCGCGAGGGCGATCGGGTGCTGCTGTGCCTGCCCACGTCGGCGGAGTTCGTCACGGCGTTCTTCGGCGCACTGCTGCTCGGCGCGGTGCCCACGGCGATCGCCACCCCGGGCGGATTCGGGGCGGCGGAGATATTCCTGGACCGTTTCACCCGGCTGCTCGCCTATCTGGAACCCGCGGCCGTGGTGGCCGCCGGATCGGTGCTGGCCGATGTGCCGCTGCCCACGTCGGTGGCGGCGATCGACGCCACGGTGTTGCACGCGCTGGCCGGCGCGCCGGACGCACCCGCGTTGACGCCTCGCCTGCCCGCACCGGACGATCTCGCCTTCATCCAGGCCACTTCCGGCTCGACCGGCGCACCGAAGGGGGTCCAGGTCACCCACGCGAATCTGGCCGCCAATTGCGAGCAGATCGCCCGCGCCGCCGCGATCGGACCCGGCGACACCTGGGTGAGCTGGCTGCCGCTGCACCACGACATGGGACTGATCGGCGGATTCCTCACGCCGCTGTTCCGCGGCGTCGACGCGGTGCTGATCCCGCCGAACCGCTTCCTGCGTCATCCGGCCGACTGGCTGCGGGCGGTCCACCGGCATCGGGGAACCCTCACCGCCGCCCCGAATTTCGCCTACGGCTATGCCGCGGCGCGGATCGCCGACAGCGAACTCGACGGGCTGGACCTGTCCACCTGGCGGTTCCTGTTCTGCGGAGCGGAACCGATCCATCCGGCGACGGTGCGACGGTTCGTCGACCGGTTCCGCGCCTGGGGACTTCCGTCCGACGCGCTCGTGCCGTGCTACGGGTTGGCCGAGGCGTCGCTCG
The DNA here is from genome assembly GCF_001612785.1 of Nocardia beijingensis NBRC 16342. GTDB lineage: Bacteria > Actinomycetota > Actinomycetes > Mycobacteriales > Mycobacteriaceae > Nocardia > Nocardia beijingensis. The sequence continues at coordinate 311,806 of NZ_BDBC01000010.1, read as the reverse complement.
CGGTGACAGTGTCACAGCCGCGGGCGCCGATCGCATACGACTCGATCTCGCGCCGGGCACTCGCCGAAGACGATATGGCTGTGGATGTTCCGTCCGACGATGGCGACGCGCTCGACATCGTCGACTGCGGCGCACCCGTGGCGGGCACCGAGGTCCGGATCGTGGACGAGAACGGTGACCCGCGCGGCCCGGATCTGATCGGCCGCGTGCAATTCCGCGGACCGTCCACCACGCCGGGCTACTTCCGATTGCCCGAAGCGACCGCGGCCACGCGCGTGGACGGCTGGTGGGACACCGGCGATATGGGCTATCTGCGGGATGGACGACTGCGGGTCACCGGGCGGCGCAAGGATCTGATCATCATCCGCGGTGCGAACTATCTGCCCACCGACTTCGAGATCGCCGCCGAACAGGTGCCGGGCGTCCGGCCCGGCGGCGTGGCCGCGGTGGGAGTGACCGACGCCGAAGGCATGTCGGAAGAATTGCATCTGATCGTCGAATCAGCTCTGGTGCCAGAGGAATACGACGCGCTCGCCCGGGCGATACGCGCCGCGGTGAGCAAACGGACCGGGGTACTGGCCGCGGGCGTACGCATTGTGGCGCCGCGCAGCATCCCCAAAACCACGAGTGGGAAGGTGCAGCGCGCCGCGGCACGACACCTGCTCGAGGTCGATCCCGACGCGCTGGTCGGCGCCGGGCGCGGGGGAGATGCCGCGCGATGACACTGCTGACCCGAAACGGCGACCGCCGCTTGGACGGTCCCGTCCTGCGACATCCGCTCGGCGCCTACCCCGACTATCGAGCCGACCCGCTCACCCTGTTCTACGAGTCCGGTCTCGCCCACGGCAGCGTGCGGCTGCGGCTGGCCCACCAGCACGTGCACCTGCTGGTCGAGCCAGAGCACATCGAACAGGTGCTGGTCACGCACGCGACACGATACGAGAAGGGGATCAGCTACCGGAGCCTGAACCATCTGCTCGGTCCCGGCCTGCTGACCAGCGGCGGCGAACTGTGGAAGCGTCAGCGCGCCTTGATCAAACCCGCGTTCGCGCGGCGTCACGTGGAAACCGAGATCCCGCTCATGGTCGAGTGCGGACACCGGCTACGCGCCCGCCTGGACGCGCGCGCCGCGGCGGGCGCGGCGTTCGACCTGGTGCCCGAGGTGATGGGATTCGCCGCCGACGTGGTGTGCCGCGCGGTACTCGGCGCGGACATCGACGGCGTGCTCCCGCAGATCGAGGACGATGTGCGCGACGGCGTTTCCTGGGTGATGCGGCACATGGCCGCGCCGATCCAGGTGCCGCCGCGGGTGCCGACGCCGGGCAATCGGCGCTTCCACGGCGTGCGGCGGCGGCTGCATCACGTGGTGGACGAGGTGATCCGGCGGCATCGGCACACCGACGGTGACGCCCACTCGCTGCTGGCCCGGCTGCTCGCCGCCCGCGACGACGCCGGGCACGCGATGGACGACGCGCAACTGCGGCACGAGGTGCTGACCTTCCTGCTGGCCGGTCACGAGACCACCGGAGGGGCGCTGGCCTGGACGATCTACGAGCTGTGCCGCAACCCCGCCGCACTCGAGCGGGTGCGCGCCGAAATCGACCTGCTGTCGGAAGGCATGGACGATCCGGGCGCGATGCGCGCCGCACTGCCCGAACTGGAGTACACCGGCCGCGCGATCGACGAGGCGATGCGCCTGCACCCGCCGGCGTGGGCGTTCAGCCGCACCGCGCTCGCGCCGGACCATTTCGACCGGTTCGACCTGCGTCCCGGCGCGATCGTGGTGATCAGTCCGTTCGTCAACCACCGGCTACCCGATTTCTGGGACTCGCCGCTGACCTTCGACCCCGACCGGTTCACCAAGGAGCGGAACCGGGCGCGCCCGCCGTTCCGGTACTTCCCCTTCGGCTGGGGCGCACATCTGTGCGTGGGTCAGCAGATGGCGTTGATCGAGATCCGCGTGGGTCTCGCGATGCTGCTGTCCCGCTATGACATCGAACTGGTGAACGGGATGCGGGTGCGCGAGCGCCCCGAGATCTCGAACACCCCCGACCCGGTCCTGGTCCGGCTGACCCGGCGCGAGCACGCCGCCGCGGCGATCCCGGCCAGACAGGAGACCGCCCGATGACCAGTACCACCACCGGCGCGATACTGCGCGCGGAAACCCTCGCCACGGACCCCGACGCCGAGGCGCACGCGGGCGCCAAGGCCGCCAACCTCGCCAGGCTGCACACCGCCGGGTGTCGTGTCCCGCCGTTCGCGGTGTTGAGCACCGACGCGTGCGCGCGTGTGCTCGCCCCGGCGGCCGACTCCATCGCCGACCTGCTGGCCGGACTCGACACCGACGACCCGGCCGCGCTGCGGGCCGTCTCGCCGCGGATCCGGGCGCTCGTCGAGGCGCTGACGCTGCCCGCGGACATCGCGGCCGAACTGGATGCCGTTGTCGCCGAGATGTCCACCGCAGGCTCGTCCGCGGCGGACGTGCGCTTCGCCGTCCGCTCCTCGGTGCGCGGCGAGGATTCGGCCACCGATTCCTTCGCCGGGCAGCTCGACACGGTGCTCAATGTCGCCGCGACGGGCCTGCCCGCCGCGATCGGCACTGTGCTGGCCTCCGCGTGGTCGGAGCGGGCGCTGTTCTACCGGGCGCGCCGTGGTCTCGACGCGACGCCGATCGCCTGCGCCGTCGTGGTACAGGTGCTGCTCGACAGCGCCGTCTCCGGGGTGGTGTTCAGTTGCAACCCGCAGACCGGTGATCCCGCCGAGGCGGTCGTCGCGGCGGCGCTCGGATTGGGCGAGGGCGTCGTGGCGGGAACAGTCGACTGCGACACCTATTTCATCGATCGCGACACTCGCACCATCACCTCGCGTGTCGTAGTCGACAAGCACAGCCGCGTGACGCCGTCGCCCGACGGTACGGGCACCGCCGTCGAAGACCTCGGCGACCCGGTGCGGACCCCGGCGCTGTCGGACGCTCAAATCCTCGAATTGGCCGCGACAGCAGGAGAACTCGCCGACCGCTTCGGCGCGCCCCAGGACATCGAATTCTCCTACACACCCGACGGCCTGCTGCATCTGTTGCAGGCCAGGCCGGTCACCGTGACCGGTGCGGAGGAGACCATCTTCGACAACGTCAACGTCGCCGAGTCGTATCCGGGAATGTCGAGTCCACTCACCTTCTCCGTCTTGCGAGCGGCCTACGAGCAGGTCTTCCGGGCCTGCCACCGGGATTTCGGCGCCACCGCGCGGATCGTGGAGCGCAACGCCGCCGATCTGTACCCCTATCTGGTCGGCACGGCGCGCGGCCGGATCTACTACAACATCAGCAACTGGTACCGGCTCTTCCTCGAGATTCCCGGCATGGAATTCGCCATCGAGGGCTGGGAGGCCGCACTCGACATCGAGAACCGATACCGGCGACCGGACGCGCCCGCCCATGGCGTCGCCCGGGTGCGCGCGGTCGCCCTGCGGCTACGGGTGTTCGCGGTCATCCTGCTCGGCTGGCTGCGGCTGCCCCGGCGACTGCGCGCATTCTTCAGCGAACTGGCGGCGATCACCGCCGACCTCGATCGCCGCCTCGACCCGGGCACGCCGGAGCGCGAACGCGACGCGCAGGCGTTGCTGGTCTGGATGGAACGCTTCTTCGCCGAGCTCGTGCCCGTGTATTCGGTGCAGATCTTCAACGACTTCCTCGCCCAGCAGATGTTCCATGTGGTCGGTCTGCAGCTACGGCGGGCGGGCTTGACCGAGGACGCGGCGCTCACCCTGCGCAACGAGCTGTTCTGCGGTGAGGACGGCGTCGACAGCGTCGACCCGGTGCGTTCGGCGCTCGCGCTCACCGCCCGAGTGCACACCGATTCGGCGCTGCGCGCGCTGTTCGACGGCCCCGCCACCGCACGGGAAGTGTGGACGACGTTGTCGGAGGATCGGTTCGCGGACTTCCGCGCCGCCTGCCTGCGCCACATCGCGGAGTTCGGCGACCGCACCGTGGACGAGCTGAAGCTGGAGACCGATCCGCTGGGCGAGCACCCCGAACGGCTGGTGCCGATGCTGCGCAACTACCTGCGCGGCGGGCAGAACGCCGACGACATGATCGCGCGGGAGCAAGCGATCCGCCGCGCGGCGGAGCACACGGCCGCCGGACTGTTCGATGGTAAAGCCCTACGGCGCGCAGCCTTCCGCCTCACGCTTCGCTTGGCGCGCGAACACGTCAAGCAGCGCGAGAACATGCGTCTGGGCCGCAGCCGCTCTTTCGGCTTGGTGAAGCGAGTATTCCGCGAGTACGGCAGACAGCTGCACGCGTCCGGGCTGCTGGACGATCCGCGTGACGTCTTCTGGCTGACCTACGAGGAGATCGCCGCCCTCACCCGCGGCACCGCGGTGGACACCGACGCCGCCCGCACCGTGGCCCTGCGCAAGGCCGACCACGAGCGCTGGCGTGCCCAACGACTGCCCTCCCGCATCGTCACCACCGGGATCGCCGCGGCAGGCATCGCCGACCCGACGCTGGAGGAACCGGACGACGGCGTCGTGGCCGGCGCTCGGGTATTGCGTGGAATCGGTTGTGCCCCCGGCCGTGTCGAGGCCCCCGCGTTGGTGCTGCGCACCCCGGACCCGGACGTGGCGATCGACGGCCAGGTGCTGGTGGCCTCCACCACCGACCCGGGATGGGTGTTCCTCATGGTGGCTGCGGGCGGTCTGGTGAGCGAGCGCGGCAGCCTGCTGTCGCACACGGCCATCATCGGACGCGAACTCGGCATCCCCACGGTCGTCGGGGTCCCTGGCGTCACCCAGTTGGTCGCCAGCGGCGACGTCCTGGTGCTGGACGGCCGGGCCGGAACCGTAACGCTCGGTAAGGAGCAGCGAGCATGACAGCTCCCGATCTCGCCCACGGCGAGAACTTCAGCCTCGAACACTATCTCGACCCCACGGCACACACCTTCGAACAGCGTTTCGCGGAGTTCCGCCCCTACGCCGAGCACGCCCGTGGCAGCGGGTTCGTGCTGCGCGAGGTGGCCGGTCCTTCCGGCGCGGTCGTGCCGGTGCGCGATCCGGGGACCGGCGCGACCGACGAGCTGATCATGCTCGGGTCCAACAACTACCTCGGCCTCGGCAACGAACCGCGGATCGCCGAGGCGGCCATCGCGGCGATCCGGGAATACGGTGTCGGACACGGCGGCCCGCCGCTGCTCAACGGCACCACGACGCTGCACCGGCGGCTCGAGGAACGGCTGGCCGAGCTCAAGGGCAGCGAAGCGGCCATGCTGTTCTCCTCCGGCTACGCCGCCAACGTCGGCTGGGTGACCGGTCTGCTGCGCAAGGGCGACGTGCTGCTCTACGACGAACAGAATCACGCCAGCCTCTACGACGGCATCCAGCTCGGCCGGGTGCGCTCGATGGCGTTCGCCCACAACGACTTACGTCACTTGCGTCACCGGCTGATGCAGATCAGGTGGCGCAATCCGGGCGCGAACATCGTGGTGGCCGTCGAGGGCGTGTACTCGATGGACGGCGACATCGCCCCGCTACCGGAGATCCGCGCGCTGTGCGACGCCTTCGGCGCATGGCTGGCGGTGGACGACGCGCACGGCACCGGGGTGCTCGGCGCACGCGGCCACGGCACCGCCGAGCACTTCGGGCTCGGAGCAGGCGCCGTGGAGCTGTCCATGGGCACGTTCTCGAAGGTCTTCGCGAGCACCGGCGGTTTCGTGACCGGCTCCAGGGATCTGGTGGACACGCTGCGCTTCTTCGCCCGGTCCTACATGTTCTCCGCGGCGCTCGCGCCGCCGGTGGTCGCGGCGGTGCTCGCCGGGATCGACTTCCTGGCCGAGCATCCCGATCGGGTCCGGCGATTGCACGACAACGTGGCGTATTTCGTGCGCGGATTGCGCGCCATGGGTTTCGCGGTGGATCCGCAGACCGCGATCATTCCGATCCTGGTACCGCAGCGCCTCGCCGTCGCCGACGTGGTCACCGCCCTGCACCGGGAGGGCGTGTTCGTCAACGGCGTCGAATTCCCCGCGGTGCCCCGCGACCAGCAGCGCTTGCGGATCAGCATGATGGCCACCCTCACCCGCGACCACCTCGATCACGCGCTGGACCGGATCGACACCGTCGCCCGCCGCTTCGGCTTCCATCCCGAGCAGGAAGGGATCGCCTGATATGACCGACACCATGATCGCCGCGGGCGGGACGGACGCCGAGCGGCTGCTGGTGCACGCCGCGCTGGCCGCCCCGACCGAATCGGAGCGCTTCGAGCTGACCGAGTTGGCGCACCGGGTCACCGACTGGACGAGCTTCTTCGAGCTGGCGCAACTGAACGCGACGGTTCCGCTGGTGCGGAACTCGCTGCTCGCCGCCGGGGTGTACGAGCTGGTCCCGCCGTTGACGCGAGTACGGTTCGACGCCGTCGCGGAGCGGATCGCCGCCGCGAACGACCGCCGCCTGGCGGGCGCGGTACACCTGTTGCGCCGGTTCGACGAGCGGGGTGTGCGCTGCGTCGTGCTCAAAGGCATGCTCTTCGCCACCGAGATCTACCACGACCCGCGCTACAAGCGGATGAACGACCTGGACATCCTGGTGGAACCGGAGCAGATCGACACCGTTGTCGAGATCTATCGTGAGCTGGGCCTGTTCGCGACCTCGGAGCTGCTGGGCAAGGCGCCCAAGGCGCGGGCCGAGCGCTCCCACCACCTGCCGTCGTTCGTCTCCCGCGACGGCGCGCTGGTGGTGGGCACGCACTGGGGCCTGATCACTCCGCTGGCGCCCTACACGGTCGACTACGCCGCGATCTGGAAGCGCGTGCGGCGCATCGATTTCCACGGCGTGCCCGCGTGGGCGATGGCGCACGAGGACAACCTGCATCACCTGGGCATCCACCTGCCCTACTATAAGACCGGCGTCCGCGAGCTCGGGGACATCTGGAACTTGGCCCGCTATGCGGGCACCAATCTGGACTATGACCTGCTCGCCGCCGAGATCGCGACGGCGGGCAGCGAAGGGCTGATGTATCACGCCCTTTCGCTCGCCCACCGGCTGGTGCCCAACGACGACTTCGCCGTGCTGCTGGACCGGATCGCCGCGCGCGTGGACCGGTTCACTCGCGGCGACACCGCGCGCAAGGTCGCCGACGTGCACACGCTGCTGCGCAGCCGCTCCACCCACACATCCCGCATCGAGAAGGCCTACACCGAGTTCAACATGACCGCAGACGCGCGGGAGAAGCTGGACGGCTTCGGCCGGCTGTGGTCCGGGCTGCTCCTGGTCCCCGGCGCGGAGGCGGCCCGGATGAGCTCGCTGCGCGAGCCGGGCCCGGTGGCCGCCCTCGGCGCGCGCGTGATCGCGCCCTACCGCCTGACCCGCGTGTTCCAGCGCGACCTCGGCCGATGGCTGTTCCCCGCCGCGCTCGCCAAGACGGTCTTCGATCTCGGCGCGGCATACGCCGGACAGCTGCGGTCGCGCACCGGGCTCGGCGGCGCGCGGACCACGCCGCCCGGTATCGAGGAGTACGCCGCCCGGCTCGGGCTGACGAAGGCGGATCTGCAAGCCGTACTGGACAGCCAGGAATGAGCGAGCGGCGCACGGTGCTGTGGGATCTGGACGGCACCCTGATCGGACTGCGGCGGCGCACCTTCGCGACGTTGATGCCCGCCGGGGCGGCGTGGGTATTCCGCGATCTCGCGCCGCCGCACCGTTTCCTGCCGGTGTTGCGCCGCACACTGCGGGACGTGCGCGCCAACGACACCGACCACACCAATACCGAGCTGATGCTGAGACTGCTCGCCGAACGCGTCGGCACCAGCCGCGACGTAGCTGCGGCCCGCCTGGCGCGGCTGTCGGAGGTCGAATTCGTCCGACTGCGAGCATGTTTCCCGCCGAGCCCGGCCGCGGTCGCGACGGTGCGCCGATTGACGGCGTCGGGTGCGCGTCAAGTGGTCGCGACCAACCCGTTGTGGCCGCGCAGCACCGTCGAGACGAGGATCCGCTGGGGCGGACACGATCTGGCGTCGTTCGCGTTCACCACCAGCGGTGAGACCATGCGCCGCGCCAAGCCGCGGCTGGATTTCTATCGCGAAGTGCTCGACCACCTCGGAGCGGCAGCGGGGGAGTGCGTGATGGTCGGCAACGATCCCGTCAGCGACGGACCCGCGGCGCACCTCGGGATTCCGGTGTTCCTGCTGGGCGCCCGGAGCACCGGCATACCACCCGCGGTGGCCCGCACCGGTTTGATCACCACGGGAGACCACAGCGCGCTGCGCCGGTGGCTCGGCATCGAGGAGGATTCGTGCTCGTCGTCCTGAATCCGCGGTCGAACGCGGGCACCGCGCTGCGGCGTTGGCAGCCGGTGGAATCCGTGCTGCGCACTCGCCATCCGGATCTGTCCGTCGAACTGCCCTCCGACCCTCGGCACGCCACCGAGATCGTGCGCGCGGCCGTCACCCGGCCGAATCCTCCGCGGGTGCTGGTGGCCGCCGGTGGCGACGGCATGGTGAACCTGGTGCTGAACGCCCTCATGGACCCCTCGACCGACCGGCCCCGCGCCGCCGGGTCGGCGCTCGGCGCGGTCGGACTGGGCAGCTCCAACGACTTCCACAAGCCGGTGCCCGCGAGCGCGCGCGTCGGCGCCATCCCGGTTCGGCTGGACGCCGCGCGCGCCGAACTCGTCGACGTCGGCAAAGCCAGCGTGCTGCGGACCGACGGCACGCGCACCGTTCACTACTTCCTGCTGAACGCCAGCATGGGACTGGTCGCGGCGGGCAATCATTCGTTCAACCACGCTACCGGCGTGGCAGGCTGGCTCAAGTCGCGCAGCGTCGAAGCCGCCATCCTCGCCACGGCGCTGGCCACCATCGCCACCCACCGGCCGCTGCCGGTCTCGATACGCGGCGGCACGTGGACCCACACCGCCCCGATCACCAACGTCGGCGTACTCAAGAGCGTGCATTTCGCGGGCGGCATGCATTACGACACCGAGGTCACCCGCGGCGACGGCCAGTTCGACGTGAACATCTGGTCCGCGGCGGGAAGGCTGCGGACCCTCGGCCTGATCGCCGGGCTGTACGCCGGGCGGTTCCGAGGCTCCCGGCTGGCGGTGCGCTACCGGGACACGGCGGTGGAGCTGCGGCCCGACCGTCCGGCGCCCCTGGAGCTGGACGGCGAGATCACGATGGTGGAATCGGCGCGGCTGGAAGTTCTGCCACGGGTACTGCGGGTGTGCGCCGCATGACCGTCGTGCTCGTCACCGGGGCGGCGAACGGCATGGGCGCTGCCACCATGGAACACCTTGCGGCATTGGGCTATACCATCGAAGGATGCGACCGCGTGGCGGCGTCGGGTGTCGCGCGAGTGGACGTGCGCGACCCGGAAGCGGTGGACCGCTGGGTGCGCGAGGCGCACGCACGGCACGGCCGCATCGACGCGGTGGTCACCTTCGCGGCCTACGGCGTGGTCGGCTCGGTCGAGGAGACCACGCCGGAGGAAGCCGCGGCGCTGTTCGACACCAATGTGCTCGGCACCCATCGCGTGCTGCGAGCCGTGCTGCCGCTACTGCGGGCTCAGGGCGCGGGCCGGGTGATCGTGGTGAGTTCGGGAGCGGGCGCGATCGCGGAGCCGTACGGCGGTTGGTACTCGGCCACGAAGGCGGCTGTCGAGCGTATCGGCGAGGCCGCGCGGATGGAGGCGGCCGGGTTCGGTGTGCACGTGTCGGTGCTCATCCCCGGGTGGACCGTCACCCCGATCATCGACACGGCAGTGCACGTGTCCGACCCGATCGCCGCATACGACCGCGACCGCGCGGCCGTGCTGAACCTGGTGCGCGGCTACCTGGCGGCCGGACAATCCGCGGAAACGGTCGCAAGGAAGGTCGCGGTGATCCTCGCCGCCGCCCGGCCCCGGCAGTCGTACCTGTGCGGGCGGGACGTCCGGTTGTCCTTCTGGACCCGCAGGCTTGTCCCGGCCTACGTCTACGAGCGACTGGTGCGGCGGTACTACGGTTATGCCTGATGCGGCCGGCGTCGGTCAGAGGCGTGTCGCGGTGTGGACGAGGTCGGCGACGGCTTTGGATCTGCTGTGTGGTGGCCACGCGATGACGGTCGTGACGGCCGGTGCGTCCGGCACGGGCACGACGGCATGATCGTCGCGTAGCTGGGTTCGCAGCGACTCGGGCACGACTGCGCAGGCCAGTCCGAGCGCGATCAGTTGGAATAGCTGGGTATGGTCGCGCACCTGCGGGCCGGGGCCGTCCGGATAGCTGCCATCCGGTCCAGGCCAGCGCGGCAGTGGCAGGTTCGTCAGGGTGTCGAGCTCGGCCGACGACACCTGCGTCCGGTTGGCGAGGGGATGGTTCGCAGGCAGGACCACGACCTGCTGTTCGGTGTGCAGATCCTCGGTGTCGAATCCGGCTGTCGAGTCGTAAGGCCGGTGGAGCAGAGCAACGTCGGCGCGCCCGTTGCGCAGCAGACGTTCCGGCTGGCCCGGCCCGCACAGCATCACCTCGACGGCCACGGCGCCCGGTTCGGCGGCGTAGGCGTGCAGCAGCTTCGACAACAGTTCGCTGGACGCTCCGGCCTTGGTGGCCAGCACCACACCGGGCTGATCGGACGCGGCACGGCGGGTGCGCCGCTCGGCGGCTTCGACCGCGTCGAGCGCGATCCTGGCCTCCCGCAGCAGCACCGCCCCGGCCTCGGTCAACGCGACGGCGCGAGCGGTGCGGTGCAGCAAGACGACTCCGAGCCGCCGTTCGAGCTGCTGGATGGCTCGCGACAGTGGTGGTTGCGCGATCGCGAGCCGTTGTGCCGCCCGCCCGAAGTGCAACTCCTCGGCGACGGCGACGAAGTACCGCATCTCCCGCGTCTCCACCGGGTCATGCTATCCGGCGATGACCACGACCGATACCCGTGCGGTATCGCCGCCCACCCGATCGGTCTTGGACGCCGCACCCGCGGCCGCAGCAGGATCGGCGGTGTGAGTGAACAGACGATCGCGCTGGTGACCGGCGCGAACAAGGGAATCGGATACGAGATCGCCGCCGGCCTTGGCGCGCTCGGCTGGCGAATCGGCGTGGGCGCGCGCGATCGGCAACGCCGCGACACCGCGGTGGAGAAGCTGCGCGCGGCCGGAACCGACGCGTTCGGTGTGCCGCTCGACGTGACCGACGACGCGAGTGTGGCCGCGGCGGCCGAATTGATCGCCGACCACGCCGGAGGGCTCGATGTGTTGGTCAATAACGCCGCGATCACCGGCGGTATGCCGCAGACACCGACCACGGTCGATCCCGTGACCGTGCGAGCTGTCGTGGAAACCAACGTGATCGGGGTCATCCGGGTCACCAACGCTATGCTGCCGATGCTGCGCGCCTCGGCCGCACCGCGGATCGTCAACATGTCCAGCAGCGTCGGCTCGCTCACCCTGCAAACCACACCCGGCGTCGACTTGGGCCCGGTCCCCGCCGCCTACTTGGCCTCGAAGACCTTCCTCAACGCCCTCACCATCCAATACGCCAAGGAACTGGGTGATACCGACATCCTGATCAACTGCGGCTGTCCCGGTTTCACCGCCACCGACCTCAACGGCTTTCGCGGCGTCCGTACACCGCAACAGGGCGCGGCCATCGCGATCCGCCTCGCGACTCTGCCCGACGACGGACCGACCGGCGAATTCTTCGACGACGCCGGAGCGGTGCCCTGGTGACGGGCACACCGGTGCCCGCCATTCCCGTTCCCGGGGACACCCGCGCGTCGCGCAGAAGAGAAGCAATGGTCGCCACCCGCCGGTGCGGCATTTTCTCGGGCCTTCGTGCGAACTTGTGCACTGTGGCGAGTGCGTTCGAGACGCCGTAACGGCCTCGCCCGGCATTCCCACCGCTGGAGTCAGCCGTGTCGGTGGTGATGGGAAACTCGGACGGTGAGCGAGAAGTCCGTAGCCGAGATCCATGTCAGCACATACGATTTCGACGAGAAATTGCCGCGGCTACCGATCCCGACGTTGGAGGAAACGTGCGAGCGGTTTCTCCAGCGGTGTTCGCCGTTGCTGACCGATGAGGAACTCGCTGCCACGGCGGCGGCGGTCGAGCAGTTCCTCGCCCCGGACAGTCCGGCACGGGCATGGCAGGGCGACATCGAACGATTCGATCGGACACCGGGGGTCGGCAGTTGGCTGGACGCATTCTGGGCGTCTCGCCATCTCGGCTATCGGGACAGCATCGCGCTCAGCGCGAATTCCTTCTTCCTGTTCGCGGACTCGGAGCATGGGCAGCTCGAACGCGCCGCCGAACTGATCGCGCGCAGCGCCGCGTACAAACTCGAACTCGACGCCGAGCTGGTCGCGCCCGTGCACCTGCGCGGCAGGCCGGTGTCCATGCATCAGAACAGGTGCTTGTTCTCCACGACCAGGATCCCCGGGATCGAATTCGACGCCGTGCGCTCCGTCGGCGGTGCGGAACCCGGCCCGTCGACGGCCCGGCACATCGTCGTCCATTTCCGTGGTCGGGCGTTCCGAATGGACGTCATCGCGGCGGACGGTACCCCGCATCCCGTCGAGGATCTGATCGCCGGGCTGCAAGCGATCAGGAGAACCGATCCGGCCGCGGAGCCGTCGCCGGGAGCGTTGACGACGGCATCGCGCGCCACATGGGCGGCGGCCCGTCAGGCCCTCATCGAGAATCCGGACAATGCCGCGGCACTCGAGGTGATCGAAACGGCGTTGTTCTGCGTCGCGCTCGACGACTTCGCCCCGCGCGACGAACTCTCCGCATGCCACCAGCTTCTGCACGGTGACGGGGGCAATCGCTGGTACGACAAAGCGCTGACATTCATCGTGTTCGCCGACGGCCGCGCTGGCGTCAACATCGAGGAGTCCGGGCTGGACGGAACCACCGTGGCAGGCTTCTGCGACGCTATTCTCGCGAGTACGACCGCCATCTCGGCGGACCGGCCCGGCCGAGCGCCCACGACAGCACCGATCGAATTCCGCCTCGATGAGGATCTGCGGCAGGAGATCCGGCAAGCCTCGGCCCGCTTCGCCGAACAAACCGGCGAGATCGCCACGGAAGTCGTGACGTTCGACGACTTCGGCTCGGACACGGCCAAACGTCTCGGGATATCGCCGGATGCGTTCGTGCAAATGGCTTACCAACTGGCGCATCAACGGTCGAGGGGATTCCTTGGCACCACCTACGAATCCGTTGCCGTGCGGCATTACCGCAACGGTCGCACAGAGGCCCTCCGGGCGGTCACTCCCGAAGTCGTCCGCTTCGTGACATTGATGAACGACTCGACCGCAACAGCCACCGCTCGCGCCGAGGCGCTACGGGCCGCGGCGGGAGCACACGTCGCCAATACCAGAGATTGCCAGGCGGGACGCGCGCCCGAACGGCACCTGGTGGAGCTACAGCGAATCCAGCGGCAAAACGGCGACGAGCCGCACGCGCTGTACGCATCTCCCGGCTGGCGGATTCTGCGTGATGACTATCTCAGCACCAGTGCCGTGTCGTCGGCCAATGTTCGGTTCTTCGGTTTCGGTCCGCCGACCGATCAATGCATCGGCATCGGCTACCTCTTGCAGCCCGGCGGTTTCAACGTCCATCTCAGCGCGTCCAAGGGCATCGAACAGCACATGCGCCGATTCGCGCATGCTCTTTCCGTCGCCATCCCGGAGTTGTGTGACCTGCTCGAGACAGCATCCGCCTAGCCGCGCTCGTCGTCGCATGACTCTTCGAACAGACGTTACCAGGAGACCTCCGATCACCTCGAGGGTTGAGAGCACGAGTGTTCCAGCCGAAAGGTGAGTGGGAGTGAACGCCTACCGCGAGCTTCTGGCAAATCGGACAGTATGCAATATGGTGCTGGTCAGCCTACTGTTCCGCATTGTTCTCAACTCCCAATCCCTGTTGTTGGTAATGCATGTGCGGCACACGTTGCACCTCTCCTACGGTGCCGCGGGCCTACTGAGCACTGTGGTTTACCTGTGTCTGGCCGGCACCGAGCTACGGCGCGGCCCGCGGCTCGATCGACTGGGTCTGCGGGCCACCATGGCTCCATCGATCTTGGTGAACGGGATCTGTTGGCTCATCGCGCCATTCGCTCCGTTTCCGCTGTTGCTGTTGCTCGCGGCGCTGGCGGGATGGTTCGAGATGCCCGTCATCAACGTCGCGAAACAGGCCATTACGGTCGCCACGACCGAACGCGAGCGGCGACCGGCGCTCGCGGCGTACGAGATCACCGCGGATGTGTCCCTGTTGGTCGGACCGCCGCTGGGCGTCGCGATCATGAATGTCTGGGACACGGCGACGGTGCTGCTCGGGGTCCGATTGGTGGCGGTGGGCTGCGGGGTCGTGTTGCTGAGGCTGAACCCACCGCTGCGAACCGATACGAGCGGGATGTCCCCGCGTGCCCCACGGCGATCCTGGCTACAGACCGGTTTCGTGACGGCCTGTGTCGGATACGCCGCAGCCGCTGCCGTCCTGTGCGCGGAGGAATTGAGTGTCATCACGGCGATGCACGATATGCACGCCAAGCATGCCACTGGACTGGTGCTGGCCATCGGTGCGGCCGGTGCGGTGGTCGGTGGGTACGGTTACGGCGCGCTCTCCACAACCATTTCGCCCTATGTTCTGCTGGCCGCCCTGGGAGCCGGTGTCCTGCTCTGTTCCGTCGCATCCGGGCCGGTCCTGCTGGCCGTAGCCGTTTTCGTGGTCGGTGTGCTCGCCGGTGCGGTTTTCCCGGCGTGCGGCGATCAGATGAATGCCGCCGCGTCTCAGGACGCACTAGGTGAGGCCCTCGGCTTCCATTTCAGTCTGATGTGGGTGGGTGTAGCCATGGGAAGTATCGTGGCCAGCCAATCCGTCGACTTCGGCGGTTCGTCCGGCGGAATCCTGTCCGCGGCCGCGATCGGCATCGGCGGCGGTCTCGCGCTCGGCCGAATCGCGGCGCGCGCCGACTCCATATCCGGGGCGCACGGACGAATGAGCCGAACACCGATAGTCACCGCGGCAAGGCGAATATTGGACGTCGCGCAGATCACCACGGCACGCACCGCGGACGGCACACTCCAGATCCGCCTCGGCGGAATCTACTCTTTCGAGAATTCGTCGAGAAGTCCGGTTCGCAGGCGTCTCGCTCGAACAGAATCACCGCCGGTATCGACATCGGATTCCGAAGCTGTCGACTCGGGTGCGCCCGCGGTGCGACGCGTCCCGACGCCTTGGACCAGAACACCTCCACCGCATGAGCGAAACGGCTCTCCATGGAGCCGTCCACCGGGTTGAACCATGCGGGTTCCGTCGATCGCCGTGACTTCCGGCGATGGGCGACCGACCGGCTCGATCCGCCGCAAGCCCTCCACCGGGTCGTAACTACCACCTCGAAGGTTTCATCAACCGTGACATCTGTCCGTCCGCACAGCTCACCTCACCCGAATCCGCTCGGTCACACGACCAGCACGACCTATGAGAGGCACAGTCTCGATCGGGCCGTCAACCTGTCGGATGCCCATTGCCGGCAGCCGTTGACGTCCTCGCAAAAGAAGATCGTCGAGCGATTTCCCGAGCTGTTCCACGAGGCACGAGAGCGGTCGCAGTCCGAACTGGAAGAGGAATTCCTCACTGCTTTTCTGCGCCTGGCCTGCGAGCCGATGCATCGAGATCTCTCCAGGTATATGCTGTCGTACTCCGCGTCGTCCGCGATAACCATGGTGGCAAGTCACTGTGCCCGCGCGGGCAAGCGAGTGGCTCTGATAGAGCCGGTTTTCGACAATATTTCCTCGATCTTGCGCCGCGAGAACGTCGAGCTGGTACCGCTGCCGGAACAGGATTGCACCGCCGAACACCTTCCTGCGGCGCTGGCTCGACTCGATCCGGCGGTGGTGTGGCTGGTATCGCCGAACAACCCCACCGGATGGACGCTGTCCGAATCGGAGTTCGGAACGCTGGTCCAGTGTTGTGCCGACCGTCGGTGCACCCTGGTTCTGGATTCCTCGTTCCGCTTCTTCGCTCCGCTGCCGACCGGTTGGTCGCAGTACGAGATCCTGGAGGAATCCGGGATCTCGTACATCGTGCTCGAAGACACCGGGAAGACCTGGGCCACCAGTGAAATGAAGGTTGGATTGACGGTGTGCAGTCCGGATATGTACACAGAGATGTACCGGCTGCACGACGACCTGTTGCAAAGCGTCTCCCCCTTTCACCTGCGCATTCTGACGGAATTCATCGAGGATAGTTCGAGGAACGGTATAGAACGCAGCATCCTGCCTTCTGTGCTACAGAACCGCGATATCCTCCGGTCGATCCTTTCGGGCGGGGAATTGCAATTCCTCACCGGCGTGCGATCGCCGGTCTCGGTGGACTGGCTGCGTCTTCAGGAGGGGATGGATTGCGAAGAATTCGTCCGGGAGGCGATCCGCGCGGGGGTCCACGTTCTACCCGGAACGAACTTCTTCTGGAACAGGCCGGAACGCGGGCGAAACTTCGTTCGCGTCGCCTTGGCCCGCGATCCGCGGCTGATGCTGGAGGGTGCGCGGCTGCTGCGAGACACGGCGAACCGGCTCGCGGCCCAGGACGCATGACCATGAGCGCCCGATCGAGCCGTTGTCGTGCCCTGCTCACCGGCGCTGATCCGGCGCCGGCCGATATCGAGTGGCTGCGGCGGCAGAATCTCGAGGTGGAAGTGCGCCGCTCCGACCTGTCCGAGAGCGAGTTGGCGCGCGCTCTGGTGGGGAAGGACGCGTACATTCTCGGCGGTATCGAGCGAGCTACCGCTGCCGCGTTGTCCACTGCCGACGACCTCAAAGTCATAGCGTTCATGGGTGTCGGGTACGAGTCGTACATCGACACCGCGGCAGCGACCGCGGCGGGCATCGCCGTGACCAACACGCCTGGAGCCAATGCGCGCGCGGTCGCGGAATTCACGATCGGTCTCATGCTCGACGCCTGGCGCAGGATCACGGACCTGGCGGTGGAGACGAAAGCCGGTCGCTGGGGTGGGATCACGACACGCAATCTGCACGCGAAGACGCTGGGCGTCATCGGGATGGGGACCATCGGCACAATCGTCGCCCGGATAGCGGCCGACGGGTTCGGGATGCGAGTGGTCTACGTGAGCCGGACAGCCAAACCGGAGCTGGAAAGACTTACGGCCGCTCGCCGGGTGGAATTGCCCGAGCTGCTCGCCGAGGCCGATGTCATCAGTCTCCATGTTCCCTACGGGCCGCGGACGGATCGGATGATCGGCGAAGCCCAACTCGCCGTCGTCAAGCCCGGCGCGATCCTGATCAACACGTCCGAAGCGGAGCTCGTGGATGCGGCGTCGCTGCGAACCGCCCTGCTCGACGGTCGCCTCGCGGCCGCCGCCATGGATGGCTACTACATCGTCCCGGCGCCTTCCAGCGGGAACGATCCCCTGGGTTTACTGGCGTTGGGCAACGACAAGATTCTCGTCACGCCGCACGCGGCAGGCGCTACCGAGGAGTCTTTCCAGGAGATACTCGCGGCCAATGTCGAGTCCATCACGAATATCCTTGCGACAGGCGAAGATCCACGAGTTGTCAACCCCGGCTTCCGCGATCACGCCCGCTGGTTGCCGGTACGCGACAGGCGCTGACCTGCTCTTGGGCAGTGATGGAATGATTCGCTCGCAGCCGGTCACGTCGTTCGCGTCTACTGTCAGCGCGGGCGAGTTCGCGACGCCGTGCCAGCCGGGAGGTCGCTTCTCGGTGCTGGATATGCTCGCGCCAGTGTAGTTTTCGGCACCGCGTGAGAGGTCGGTGGAGGCGAGGGGAGTGGTTCGATGGTGTTGTCGCCGCTGCCGGGGTTCATCGCGTGGCCGGTGCTCGGGTACGCCTCGGCGCTGACCGCCGGAAGGCTGCTGTTGTTCCGCGACACGATCGCCGATCAGTTCCTCAATCGGATACTGCTGTGGTGCCTGCTCGCCCTGGCGTTGTATCGCTGCACTTGGACGACGGCCGTCGCGGAATTGGCGCAGTTGCCCGCCCTCGGCTGCCTGGTCGTGATGGCCATGTACATGCTCGGGCTCGCTCGATTCTGGGATGCCGACGGCGATGTGGCGGCGATATGGCGACGTCAGCGCGGCTACTGTCTCGTCGCGGCGGTCTCGGCGGTCGCCATCCTCGGTGCGGGCTCGCACGCCCATGCTCGGGGCCGGTCCATCGATATGGGTTCGGATCTCGACGGGATGGTGCTGGCGGTCGCCTTCGGCGGGCCGATGGCGGTCAGCGCGATGACGTTGCTGTGGATGGGGGGCCGCTGGCTGCGCCGCACCGAATCGGCGAAGGAAAAGGTCTTCTACTACGCCCTCATCATCGACACCGCCTGCATCCTGGCCAATCAGCTCCTCTCCACGATGCAGATGCTCACCGGGTGGCCCGATCTCGGGCCGCACCTGCCGCGCGTGGAGTCCATCACCGTCGTCTGTCTCGTCTCCGGTTCGACGTTGCTCGCGGTGCCGCTGGGCGCCTGGCTGCTCGAACGCCTCGGCTTGGACCGGCCTGCCCGCTCCTGCCGCAGGCTGCGACCGCTGTGGCGCGATCTCACCGCGGCGGTGCCGGAAATCGTGCTCGTGCCGGACACCAGCACGCGGGAACGGGTTCCCCCGGCGACACGCCTGCTTCGGATGGCGGTCGAAGTGCGCGATGCGCTCCTGCATCTGCGGCCGTACTTTCCGGAGGATGACGAATCGTCCCTTGGCACAGCGGATTACGCGCACCGGCTCGCCTATGCCGTGCAGGCCAGGAAGACGGGCAGGCCACCGGTGCGGGCGGTGGTCGTGTCGCGGTCGCCGCTGGGCGCACGAGATTTCGACACCGATCTGCGGCACCTGCTCGCCTTGGCCCGGGTATGGCCGCGGGCCAGCGCCGCTCTCGGCCAGGAGCGGCAGCCGCCGGTCGGTACGCGAAACGGTGTTCCAGCGGCGACCGTGTGAGTCGGCGGACGGGACCGGTCAAGCGTCCGGGTTCGGGAGGTGGTCCGGCTTCGCCGAGGTTCGGTGATTCGACAGATGACCTCGCAGCACGATTCTGGCGGCTTCGCCGACGGCGGCGGAGATCGTGTCCGGTGTGACGGCCCCGGTGGCGACGCAGGTGAGCGCGGCATCGACGGCTCCGACGAGCGCGCCGGTGAGCGCCGCCGCGTGCAAGGCGTCGACGTCGTCCGGATAGGCCTGCCGCAAGGCGGTGGCGAGCCGCTGCTGCAGCGCGGCGTTGCGCAGCAGGGCGGCGGCGCGTAGTGCGGGCACCTCCGCGATGAGGCGGGCGCGCAGGCGGGTGAGTTCGTGGTCGAGTGGAAAGCTCCACGACGTGGCGGTGCTGAGGTGCTCGATCGCGCGCAGCAGGAGATCGGCCGGGCGCTCGTCCGGTGCGCGGTGGTCGAACACCTCGCGCAGCAGATCGTCGTAGAGATCGTCGTCGGCGAAGATCACCTCGTCTTTGGCGGTGAAGTAATTGAAGAACGTCGCGTACGACACCTGCGCGGCGCTCGCGATCTCCGCGACCGTCGTGTGGTCGTAGCCCTTCTCGTCGAACAGCGCCAGAGCGGCCCGCACCAGCGCTCGACGGGTGCGGCGCTTCTTCTGTTCCCGCAGTCCGAGACGCTCAGCCACAGGATCGATTGTTACACACCCTCTAAAATTAGACTCTGTCTAAGTTTTGCTACCGTGGCGGCATGGTTGAACGGACACAATGCGTGGTCGTCGGTGGCGGTCCGGCCGGGATGATGCTGGGCCTGCTGCTGGCTCGCGCCGGGGTCGAGGTGACGGTGCTCGAGAAGCATCGTGATTTCCTGCGGGACTTCCGTGGCGACACGGTTCATCCCTCGACCCTGCGGCTGCTGGACGAACTTGGATTGGGGCAGCGATTCGCGCGGCTTCCGGCCAGGCGGCTGGAACAGATGCGCATCCGGATCGGAGCCACCACGGTCGTGATGGCCGACTTCCGGCGAATCCCGGGCCGGCACAAGTACATCGCGATGGTCCCGCAGTGGGACTTCCTCGACCTGCTCGCGACCGCCGCGGCGGAGGAACCGTCGTTCACACTGCGGATGAACTGCGCCGTCACCGACCTGCGCCGCGATGACAGCGGGCGGGTCACCGGCGTGCGCTACCGCGACGCCGACGGCGCCGACCACGAACTCGACGCCCGGCTGACCGTCGGCTGCGACGGTCGCTGGTCGACGGTCCGCCGGGAAGCCGGGCTGCCGGTCAGGGCGTTCGACGTCCCGATGGATGTCTGGCAGGTCCGCGTTCCGAAGGGCGACGACACCCGCGACGGCGAAGTGTTCGGCTGGTTCGGCGCAGGCCAGGTCGCGGTCACCATGGACCGCGGCGACTACTACCAGACCTCCTATCTGATCGCCAAAGGCACCGACGCGCACCGGCGGGCCGACGACATCTCGGTCTTGCGCACACGCTTGGCCGGGATGTTCGGCTGGTCGACGCGGCAGACGGAAGCCATTCGATCCTGGGACGACGTGAAACTGCTTCGCGCCGAGATGAACCGGTTGCGCCGCTGGCACGCCCCCGGCGTGCTCTGCATCGGCGACGCCGCGCACACCATGTCGCCGGTCGGCGGCGTCGGAGTCAACCTCGCCATCCAGGACGCGGTCGCCGCCGCGCGAATCCTGGCGCGACCGTTGCTGGGCGGGCAGATCGGCGCCCGCCATCTCGGGCGGGTCCAGCACCGCAGGTCACTGCCGACGATCGTGACCCAGCGATCCCAGCGCGGCGAACACGAGATGCTCCTGCGACCGGCGCTGTCGGGCACCCTCGATCCCCATCGCCTGCCGGGGCCGCTGCGCGCGTTGCGGCAGGTCCCGCCCCTTCGCGGTCTCACCGCCTACCTGGGCGGCGTCGGGATTCGGGCGGAGCGCGCACCGGTATTCGCGCGACGCGCACCCGCCGGCCGCTGACACGAGGGCGCGCACCGCTGCGATCGTGGATCGGCGAGGCACCGAGATGGGCAGGTGGGTTCGCGGCGGACTTGGGTATCCGGTCGGTGTCCTGCGGCGCTTCTGTCGTGGCACCTGGGATGGGAGGAGTACCAATGACCCACACCGGCCTTTCCGACACCGCCGGGCGCATCGCACAGAACAGCGTGTTCGCGGGGTTCGCCCGCGCGGGCTACGTCATGTCCGGCCTCGTGCACCTGCTCATCGGCTACATCGCCATCCGGCTCGCGTTCGGTGGCGGTGGGAACGCCGATCAATCCGGTGCGATGGCCGAACTGGCGAACAAGCCGGGCGGCACGATCACGCTGTGGGTGGCTGGGGCCGCGTTCGTCGTGATGGCGCTGTGGCGGCTGATGGAAGCTTTCTTCGGCAAAGCGTCCGAACCGGCGGCCGACAGCAAGAAATCCGAGGCGTTCGACCGCGTCAAGGCCTTCTCCCTGTTCGCGGTCTACACGGGATTGGCTGTCACCGCGTTCCGTTTCGCCCACGGCAGCGGGCGGTCGAGCAGCAGTCAGAGCGTGGGGCTCACGGCACGGTTGATGCAGAACACCGCCGGAACGATCGCTCTCGTCGTGGGTGGGCTGATCATCATCGCGGTCGGCGGCTATCACGTGTACAAAGGCGCCACGCAGAACTTCCTCGACGACCTGCGCGGGACGCCGAGCGCTTTCGTGCGACGGCTCGGCACGGCAGGCTACATCGCGAAGGGACTGGCCGTCGCCGCAGTCGGGTTGCTGGTGATCCTCGCCGCGACCGAATCCGATCCGAACAAGTCCGCCGGACTGGACGGAGCCATCAAGACGCTCGGCGCGCAACCCTTCGGCTTTGCCCTGCTCCTGGTCGCCGGCCTGGGCATCATCACCTACGGGCTCTACAGCTTCGTCATGGCCCGCAGCGCGAAGATGTGACGACTGCTACCGCCCAGCGGTCAGCAGCCGAGGTTGCCGCCACAGGTCGTCGAGGTCATCGGGGAGATCCGGGACCGACCGGCCGTAGGACGCGGCCAGCTCGCTCGGACTCTCGGCCCGCACCGACCAGCCGTGCTCGGCCAGCCACCGGGCCGGATCGGCCCGCTCGTCGTCGTAGAACAGCTCGGCCGGATCGACAGTCCCGAACGGGTTGTACTGGCCGAAGTACTTGGACTCGACGCTCGCGAAGCGTTTGACGTCGACTCCGGCCACGAAGCTCTCCACCGCCAGCCTGCTGCCGGGCGCGGACAGTGCATCGATGTGTTCGAACAACCTGTCCTGCGCCGCGCCCGGCAGATAGGGCAACAGCCCCTCGGCCGACCACGCGGTGGGCGCACCCGGGTCGAAGCCCGCGCCACGCAGCGCGGCGGGCCAGTCTTCACGCAGGTCCACCGGCACCGTGCGCCGCTCGGCCTTCGCTCGCGCGCCGTGCTCGGTGAGCACCTTCTCCTTGAATTCCAGCACTTTGGGCTGATCGATCTCGAACACCGTCGTCCCCGCGGGCCAGTCCAGGCGCTGTGCCCGCGCGTCCAGCCCCGCCGCGACGATCACGGCTTGCCGAACGCCCGACGCGGCGGCCGAGAGGAAGAAGTCGTCGAAGAACTTCGTGCGAAAGCCCATGAACCCGGGCACCAGCGGTATGTCGTCCAGCGGGGACGGGTCCGCCAAGAGTCCGATGAAATGCTGGTGACCCGAGGCCGCGACGAACAGCGGCGCATAATCGTCCCGGATCAGCGGATCGGGAGCGGCTGTCTCCAGCGCCCGGAACGTCGCGACTCCCAAGGCGGTGAGCCCGACACTGCTGACGATGTCCCATACGTCTCCGTCGGTGCGCATCGGTCAGCCCACCACCGCGGTCTCGTGCTCGAGCACTTCGCTGGCCGCGCGTTCGCCGGAGCGAATGGCCCCGTCGATCCAGCCGCACATGACCGCGGAACTCTCGGTGCCCGCCCAGTGGATACGGCCGCACGGCTCCCGCAGCGCATGACCGAATTGCGTGAGCACACCGGTGGGCGCGTGACTGAGCATCCCGCCGCCGGAGTAACGCTCGGCGCTCCAGTCCTGTTCGAGGTAGTCGACCGGCGCGCCCGCCTTCCGGCCGAATCGTTCCACGAGGGCGTCGAGGATCGCGCGCCGGCGTTCGGTCTCGTCGAGCCGGGCGAGCTGCCGTGCGATGGGTCCCTCGACGATGACGCACAGCACACCGGGCCGCCCGGTGTCCGTGCACGCGTCGATGGTGATCGTCGCGGGGGAGCCCGGCGCTGCGGACTGCCCCGACAGACCGTCGGCGCGCCAGAACGGCTCGTCGTACACGACGGAGACTTTGATGATCGCACCGCTCGGCATGCGCTGATGCAGGAACATGCGGTCGGCGGGCAACATCGGTTTGTACGAGATCTGGCCTGCGACCGCGAGGGGGACGGTCACGATCGCCCGGCGCGCCCGCACCCTCAGGTCGGTCCCGCGGACCGTCACTCCCGAATCGTCCTGGTGGATGCAGCGCACGGGCTGCGAAAGGTGGATCGCGTCGCCGAGTTCGGCGGCCATCGGCCGGTAGATCGCACCCATGCCCCCGATCGGCCGCGCGTCCTGCGCCGCGTCTTTGACGCCGAGAACGAAACTCGGCCCGCCGCCGGAGGCCATCTGGTACAGGACGAAAAGCAACGAGACCTCCGAAGCCGCCGAGGTGTAGCAACCGGCGATGGCGGTCTCGAGCAGATCGTGCGCGGGCTTGGACAGGACGTTGGCTTCCAGCCAGTGCGCCAGGCTGACCTGATCCCACTTGTCGGCCTTCTTCGCCGCCCACGGCGCTTCCAGCGGCACCGACTTGCACATATGTCCCAGCTCGAGGAATACGGCGCCGAGGTTCATCGCCGCCCACGGGCTCATGGTCCACGGGATCGTCCCCGTGTAGCGATGCTGCTTGCCGTCGACCACCATCATGGCCTCGCCGCCGGTGTACTGCTTGTAGCTCGCGACGCCGAACTCGGTCATCAGCGCTCGGATGCGGTCCTGGCCCGGCCCGATCCAGGCGCCGCCGCGATCGATCCACGACCCGTCGTCGCGCACCTGGGTGAAGGTGCGCCCGCCGAGCCGGTCTCTGGCCTCCAGCAGCGCCACCGATCGACCCATCTGTTTCAGCCGCAGCGCGGCCGTCAATCCGGCGAATCCCCCGCCGATTACGCAAAAGTCGACGTCTGTCATGGCGTGCCGTCCTCGGGTTGCAGTTCGCGCACGGCCGCCGTGCTACCTGCGCTCGACCGGCGCACTCGACACAGCGGGTGCGATTCGCCTTCGATCAGGTCAACGCGTCGAATATCGGGGCAATTCTATAGCAACTTGCGCTGGCCGGTCATCTCGAGTCGTTTCCGGTGCGGACGCCCTGCGCGCTGCTTAGGCTCACGGATCTTGTTGTTCGACCGCCTGGAGCTTCTTCGATGACGATGCCAACGTCCTCCGCGTACAGCCGCGCACAGCACGGTTCGCCGATCGACACCGACGGCCCGCGCATTCCGTTGTTCGCCAACGAATTCGCCGCGGACCCGCACGGCGCCTATCGCGCGATGCGGGAGCGGTACGGATCGCTGGCGCCGGTGGAACTGGCGCCGGGCGTGCCGGCCACCTTGGTGCTCGGGTATCACACGGCCGTGCGGATCTTGAACGATCCGGACCACTTTCCGGCCGACCCACGGGCCTGGCAGCAGGACATCGCCGCCGACTGCCCGGTGCTGCCGATGATGCAGTGGCGGCCGAACGCGTTGCGCAACGCCGGAGCCGAGCATGCCCGCTATCGGCAAGCCAACGTCGCGGGCCTGGCCGAGGTGGACCTGTACGGCCTGCACGACACCGTCGCGAAGCTGGCGACGCCGCTGATCAACTCGTTCTGCGCGGACGGGTCGGCGGATATCGTGCGGCAGTACGCTTTTCCGCTCGCGTTCGCGGTGCTGAACGCCATGCTGGGGTGCCCGGCCGAGATCGCGCAGCGCGCCGCGAGCGGTATGGCCGCGATCTTCGAGGGCGTCGACGCGGAGGAGGGGAACAAGATGCTCATCGGCTCGCTGGGTGAGCTGGCGGTGTTGAAACGGGCCGAGCCGGGTGACGACATCACGACGCGGATACTCCGGCACCCGACCGAGTTGAGCGACGCCGAAGTCGTGCACCAGCTGGGGACGCTCTACGGCGCGGGGATCGAGCCGCAACTGAATCTGATCGTCAACACGCTCTTGCTCATCCTCACCGACGAGCGGTTCGGCGGCAGTGTGCTGGGCGGCAGCCTGTCGAGCCGGGACGCGCTGGACGAGGTGCTGTTCAACGATCCCCCGATGGCGAACTTCTGCTTCAGTTTCCCGAAGCAGCCCATCCTGATCGACGATGTCTGGTTGCCCGCCCACCAGCCGGTCGTGATCAGCATCGCGGCCTGCAACACCGACCCCGCGATCCGCGCCGAACGGTACTCGGGCAACCGCGCCCACCTCGCGTTCGGCGGCGGCCCGCACGCGTGTCCGGCGAATTCGCTGGCCTACCTCATCGCTCAGGACGCCATCGATCAACTGCTCGACGCGCTGCCCGAACTGCGGCTCGCGGTCCCGGCCGACGAGCTGACCTGGCGTCCCGGTCCCTTCCACCGCGCGCTGACCGCCCTTCCGGTGGTGTTCCCGCCCTCGCCGCCACTGCCGCTGTGGTGACCCGGTCGAGCTACGCGCCGTCGACGAGACGCCGGTAGCGATTTTCCAGTCCGTCCAGCAGGGACTCCAGGCCGACTTCGAAGGCGTCGCGATCGATCCGCTGCTGCCGCTCTGCCAGCAGATGCGCCTCGTTGAGGTGCGGATACGCGTCGGCGTAGACCGCGACGTCGGCGGGGAAGCCCGCGGCGAACGATCCCAGCGACGCTCCGGTGAGGAAATAGCGCATGGTGGTGCCGACCGTGGTGGCCTCCCGCCGCGGCCAGCCCGCCGCGACGAGGCCGCCGAAGACCGCGTCGGCCATGCGCAACGCGTTGGGGCGATGACCCGGACCGCTCGCCAACGCGGGCACGATGTTCGGGTGCGCCGCCATGGCGGTGCGGTAGGAGCGGGCCCACTCGCGCAATGACGTGCGCCAGTCCGGATCGTCGGCCGACAATCCGGCGAACATCGAGACGTCGATCTCGCCGAGAACGGCGTCGACCACGGCATCGATGAGGTCGTCCTTGGTGCGGACGTGGTTGTACAGCGAGGGACCCTGCACGCCCAGCTCGGTGGCCAGCCGCCGCGTCGAGACAGCGGCCAAGCCCTCGGCGTCGACCAGGGCGAGGGCGGTGTCGATGATGCGGTCGCGGGTCAGCAGCGGCCGGCGTGGTCGTGCCATGGGCTCTCCTTTCGGTGCTCGCATTGTCGCAGGCAGCCGACCGGATACTTGCGCCGCTAGTTTCCCGGCGGCGCCTCGGTAGGGGGAGTGACGGCACGGGCGCGCGTCGTGCCGTCCGGGCCGAGTGCGATGACCAGCATGGCGCGCCATGCGCGATGATGGTGTGCCGTGGCGGATTACATGGCGGTCTTCGATCGGGTCCGGGGTTCTCTGTTGGGTGGGGCGGTGGGTGACGCGCTCGGCTGGCCGATCGAGTTCCTGCGGTTGGAGCAGATCCGGCAGCGGTACGGCGAGGAGGGCGTGACGGGCTTCCTGCCTCAGCACGACGGCGACGCGCCGCAACAGGTCACCGACGACACCCAGATGACTCTGTTTACCGCGGAAGGGCTGTTGCGTACGGTGCCAGGCGCCGACCCGGTGCCCGCGTTGCGCCGAGCCTATCTGCGCTGGTTGCAGACGCAGCGGCAGGAGGGGCCCGCGCCGCACGTCGACGGGTGGCTGGCGAGCCTGCCGTTCCTGTACGCGGTGCGGGCGCCGGGGAACGCGTGCATGTCCGGTCTCGGGCAGCAGGCACGGGGATATCTCGCACCGGTCGCGTTCGGCGAGAGCGGACCGGTGAATCCGCACTCGAAGGGATGCGGCACCGTCATGCGATCGGCGCCCTTCGGATTGTGCGGAATGGGCGCGGATCTCGCGTTCACCACCGCCGCGCGTGCCGCGCAGCTGACCCACGGGCATCCGACGGGCTATCTCGCCGCAGGGGCGTTCGCGGCACTGGTCGACCGGGTGGTGAGCGGAATCGAGCTGCCGATCGCCTTGCGGGACACGATCGCTCAGCTCGCCGCCGTCCCTTCGAGCGCGGAGACGGTCGCGGCGCTGACCCGGGCCGCGGAATTGTCCGAGCATCCGGTTTCCGCCGAGCAGGTCGAGCTGGTGGGTGAAGGGTGGGTCGCCGAGGAATGCCTGGCCATCGCGGTGTACTGCGCCTTGCGCGCGGCCAGGACCGGCGACGCCCGCGCGGCGCTGCTGCTCGCGGTGAACCACTCCGGCGATTCCGATTCCACGGGCGCGGTGGCGGGCAATCTGATCGGCGCCGTCCACGGTGTCTCCGGATTGCCGATGGAGTGGGCGGCGGCGGTCGAGGGTCGCGACGTGCTGGTGCGGGTCGCCGACGACCTCGTCATGAACTTCGGGCTCGGCGACCGGTCCGGGCTCGCCGCCCGCTATCCCGTCGACGAAGGTCTGTGAGCTCCGCACAGTCGAACGCACACCCCGAACACCAGGTCGCGCAGCCACCGATGAGCCGGGTCCGCGTCGAGCCTGCGGTGCCACAGCAGTGACACGGTCACCTCAGGAGCGCGGAACGGCAGATCGAACGAATGCATGCCATGCCGCAGAATCGCGGTGTGCTCCCGGGGGACCGTCGCGACCAGATCCGCCGCCCGCGCCAGCGCCAAGGCCGCGCCGAAGCCGTCCACGACGGTGACGACGTCGCGCCGGTGGCCGGTCGGATGTAGCGCCTGGTCCACCAGCCCCTCGTCCAGACCGCGCCGGGAGACGTGCACGTGCCGCGCGGCGGCGTACCGGGCCGCGGTGACCTTTCCGGCGCTCAGCGGGTGCTCGGTACGCACCACTCCGATGAACCGGTCGGTGAACAGCGGCCTGCTCGCGATGTCGGGCGGCAGCGCGCGCTCGATGACGCCCGTCTCCAGGTCTGTGCCGCCGTCGCGCAACGGGGCGGTGTCCTTCTTCGTCTTCCGCACGAACCGCAGTCGCACTTCCGGCGCCGCGCGGCCGATCTCGGCCACCAGCTCTGGTCCGAACCGCTCCACGAACCCGTCGCTGCTGCGCACGGTGAACGTTCTCGCCAGCTCGGCCGGATCGAGGTGGTGGGCGGGGCGCAGCACTTCTTCGGCATCCCGGACCAGGCCGCGCACACGCTCGCGCAGCTCGACGGCGCGTGGCGTCGGCACCAGCCCCCGGCCTGCCCGTACCAGCAGCGGGTCGCCGGTGGCCCGACGCAACCGCGCGAGCTGGCGGCTCATCGCCGAAGGGCTGAGCGCGAGCCGCTCGCCGGCCCTGGTCACGCTGCCCTCCTCGAGCAGAACGTCCAAGGTGATCAGCAGATTCAGATCGGGCCGGGCCATGCGCTCACGATCTCACAGAAGCGTGGGATATGGCGTTCGGTGCACAGACTAGTTTCCGACTTTGCGTCTTCCGCCAGGTGAGAGCCGGGCCTAGCGTCCAGAGCGTCATCCTTACGGAAGAGGTCGTCTTGAGATCAGCGCAATCCCTCCCACACACGTCCGTGCGCCGTCCATCCACGTCTCTTGGATTACTGGCGTTGTCGCTTTCCATGCTGTTGCCCTCGCTGAGCATCAGCATCGCGAACGTCGCCCTGCCGACCATGGCGGTGGCGTTCGACGCCTCCTTCCATGAAGTGCAGTGGGTGGTGCTCGCCTACCTGCTGTCCACCACGACCTTGATCGTCGGGGCCGGTCGTCTCGGCGACATCGCGGGCAGGCGCCGTCTGCTGCTCGGCGGTATCGCTCTGTTCACGGCCGCGACGGTGCTGTGCGGTCTGGCGCCGGATCTCGTCTTCCTCGGCGTCGCCCGCGCGCTGCAAGGAGCGGGCGCGGCGTGCATGATGGCGCTGACGATGGCCTTCGTGGGCGAGATCGTGCCCAAGGACCGCACCGGCAGCGTGATGGGACTGCTCGGGACGATGTCGGCGGTCGGCACCGCCCTCGGCCCGTCCCTCGGCGGAGTGCTCATCGCGGCGTTCGGCTGGCGCGCGATCTTCCTCGCCGTCGCGCCGCTCGGGCTGCTCGCCCTCGTTCTCGCCAGGCGCGTGCCGGATGCCGCGGCGAAACCACCCGCGGCGCGTGCGCGTTTCGACATCCCGGGCACAGTGTTGCTCGCGCTGGCGCTCGGGGCCTATGCCTCGGCCATGACCATCGGGGGCAGCGCGTTCGGCTCGCTTGGTGTCGGCTTGCTGCTGGCAGGCGGAACCTGCCTCGCGTTGTTCGTCCTCGTCGAGACGCGTATCTCCGCGCCGCTGCTGAGGATCGCGCTGCTGCGGGATCCGGCCCTGGCCGCGGGCCTGGCGACCAGTGCGCTGGTCTCGACCGTCATGATGGCCACGCTCGTCGTCGGGCCGTTCCACCTGGCCCGTGCGTTGCACCTGGACCCGGCGGCGGTCGGTCTGGTGATGTCGGCGGGTCCCGCGGTGTCGGCTCTGATCGGCGTGCCGGCGGGGCGCGCTACGGATCGCCTCGGGGCCGCGACGATGGTGAGCGCCGGGCTGGCCGGTGTCATCGGCGGCACCGCCGCGCTGGCGCTGCTGCCCGTGAGCGCGGGCGTCATCGGGTACGTGCTGCCGCTGGTGGTCACCACCGCGGGGTATGCCCTGTTCCAAGCCGCCAACAACACCGCGGTCATGCGAGACGTCGACCCGGGAGAGCGGGGCCTCGTCTCCGGCATGCTGAATCTTTCCCGCAATCTGGGTCTCGTCACCGGTGCGTCGGTCATGGGGTCGGTCTTCGCTCTGGCGGCGGGGACGAGCGATGTGATCGGCGCTACGCCGGGACAGGTGGCCGAGGGAACGCACGTGACCTTCGCCGTCGCGGCGCTGCTCGCCGCCGTCGGGCTGGCGATCGTGTCGGGTCTTCGGCTCACTCGAGCGAGACAGCGTCGGCTGTGAGCGTGGTGAAACGACGTGGTCACCCTCGTGGGCGGCTTCGAAGAGCACTCGGCGCCAGCGGATTCCGGTGTGCTCCTGCCCGTCGCGGCCAAGGCCGGGCCTCGCGCCGCTGCGGTCACGACGAGGCAGGCGCGGCCTGCCTCACGCGCCGAGGGCGCGCGCCAGGTGTGGCCACGAATCGTGCAGGTCGGTCTCGAACTGCCCCCAGGTGTGCGAGCCTTCCGCGCGGTTCACGTGGATCGCGGGCAGCCCGAGTTCGTCGAGACGATCGGCGAAGGCCGCCGTGCAGGAGCCGGCTATCGCCTCGATGGGCGGAAAGGGCAGACCGCGGTCGATCGCGCCCGGCGTGCCGGAGGCGGCGGACAAGTAGATGGTCTTCCCGGCCAGAGCGGCCGCGTTGGCGAAAGCGTCGTGCGCCCGCCAGACCACCTCGCCCGGAGCGCCCCACATATTCGCCGGATTGCCCCCGCCTCGGATGACCTGCGCGCTCACCATCGCCGCGCCCGCCGCGTCGGCGGCCCACGGGCATCCGCTGTAGGCGGCCACCGCGTCGTACACGTCGGGCGCCTGGATCGCGAGGTCGACCGCGGATCCCGCGCTCATCGAGACGCCCGCGATCGCGTTGCGCCCGGACGCGCCGAGTTCGGCGTCGAGCGTCGCGGGAAGTTCTCGCGTGAGATAGGTCTGCCAGCGGTTGCGCCCGACCGCCGGATCGTCGGCGAGCCAGTCGGTGTACATGCTGTAGGCGCCGCCGACCGGCATCACCACGTTGACGTGCTTGTCCGCGAAGAACTCCCGGACGTCGGTGTCGTCCCACCAGGAGATTCCGTCGACGCCACCGCCGATGCCGGTGAGCAGGTAGAGCGTGGGCGCCCGACCGCCGCCCGCCGCGCGGATCACCCGATTGGTGACCACCCGATCCATGGACGGCGAATAGACATCGATCTGGGAAACCGAGCCGCCGAGCGGGACTTGCCCGACCACGCGCTCCCGCGCGGGCTCGGCACCTGCGGGGGCGAGGGAAAGGACGGATGCCGCGACAGCGGTCGCGAGCGCGCTGACGAGCGCGCCCCAATACCTGGAAGCACTCACCATCTCGGTGTACCCGCCTCGGACGCCAGTACGCCTGCGACTGTGCATGATTCGCGAATGTCGCCGTCGAAGGTCTTGGGAGCGGCGGCTTTCGGATGAACGTCAGGCGATCGTGCGGTTCGCCGCGGCGGTCGTCCGGGGGCTTCCGGCCCCGCGCCACCAGGACCGCAGTATCCCGGCTGCCCACAGGGCGACGCCGATGTACAGCACCTGTTCCGGGATGCGCGCCCACAGCGGCGTCGCGGGTGCGCCGTTGAACGGGATGCCGGAGACAGCCGCGTAGACATTGGCGGGCAGCATGACGACGAACAATGCGGCGAGCCCCAGCCCCGAGGGTCGGCGGGTGCGTGCGAGGAAGAGGCCCGCCGCGCCCAGCGCCGCCGATCGCGCCTCCGGCGAGGTTTAGCCCGGCCCGTGTGCGGCATGCCGGAAAGAAGAACCATCCCGACGGAAGGAGAGCACTCATGACCGATCAGCTCAATGGGACGCGGGTGCTGATCATCACCTCGAACACGGGAGTGGAACGGGACGAACTGCTGGTGCCGCGCGACGAACTACGCGAGCGTGGCGCGCGGGTCACCCATGCCGCGCCGAAGCGAGAAGAAGTGCAGACCTACCTGCACGACACCGAGAAGGACACCGCCGTGCGGCCGGACGCGTCGCTGCACGAGGTCTCCGTGGACGATTACGACGTGCTCGTCGTGCCCGGCGGCACGGTGAACGCGGACAAGCTGCGGGT
The DNA here is from genome assembly GCF_001612785.1 of Nocardia beijingensis NBRC 16342. GTDB lineage: Bacteria > Actinomycetota > Actinomycetes > Mycobacteriales > Mycobacteriaceae > Nocardia > Nocardia beijingensis. The sequence continues at coordinate 280,013 of NZ_BDBC01000010.1, read as the reverse complement.
CACCGACCGGGCCATCGAGCTGGCCAAGGAGTTCGCCGGCGCGGGCAAGCCGATCGCCGCGATCTGCCACGGCCCGTGGCTGCTGGTGAACGCCGAACTGGTCCGAGGCAAGACGCTGACCTCTTACTTCTCGCTGCGCACCGACATCGTCAACGCGGGCGGCGAGTGGGTCGACGAAGCGGCGGTGCGCTCCGCCGAGGGCGGGTGGACTCTGCTCACGTCGCGCAACCCGGGTGATCTGCCCGATTTCGTGCACGCCATCACCCGCGAAGTGGTGCCTGCCGCGCGCTGACCCGCGACGGCCACCGAATCACTTGCCCGGCAGGGGTTTTCGTGGATCGATCGTGATGCCCAGCGCGCGCAGCCGGTTGTCGACGAGCAGCCAGCACTCGGTGGCAAGGCGGTCGACGAGTGCGGTCTCGGTGGTGTCGTGGTGTTCCAGCCACCAGCGCACCGAGGCGTCCACCAAACCGAGCAGCGCGACCACCACCCGGTCGGCGGCCAGCGGGTCGGCCCCGAATTCCGGCAGATAGCGCGTCGCCGCCGCGGAGATCTCGGCGGCGAACGCGCTCCCGCCGACGCGTGGCTCGTTGCGGCCGCGCCGGTAGTCGCGTCCGACCAGGAAACGATAGAGATTCGGGTGCTCGGCGGCCCAGCGCACGTGCTGGGCCAGCGGCGCGCGAATGACGTCCATGGGCGTGCCGTCCACCGCCAGCCGCGCGCGAATCCGCTCCGTCAGATCGTGGTGCGCGTGCCGGGCGACGGCCAGGTCCAATTCCTCCTTGCTGGCGAAATGCCGGTAGACGTGCGTGCGGGCCAGTCCGGCGCGGTCGGCGATCTTTCCGGTCAGCGCGTGCGGCCCGTCCTCCTCGATCGCCGCGATCGCGGCTTGCACGATGGCCCGGCGGCGCTCGTCGCGACCGGGGCGATCGCGCGTGGAACGCCGCGCTTCCGCGGTGTCCACCCAAGGTTGTCGTGCCACGGCGCTCAGCGTATCGGCAGGGAATCGGTTGGTACACCTTGTACCCGGCAGCTCCTTGGTACACACTGTACCCGTAACTGTCGGTATCAGACTTTCGCAAGGAAACCCCCGATGACGACCTACCGGTCCGCCTGGCTCGACGACGACCTGGACGCCCTGCGCGAGCTTGCCCGCTCGTTCTTCGCGAAGGAGCTGACGCCGAACATCGACAAGTTCATCGAGCAGCACCACGTCGACCGCGAATTCTGGATCAAGGCGGGCGCGCTCGGCCTGCTGTGCGCATCGATCCCGGAGGAGTACGGCGGTGGCGGCGGCACCTTCGCCCACGAGGCCGTCCTGATCGAGGAACAGGCCAAGGCGTTCGACACCTCCTGGGGCGCCACCCTGCACAGCGGCATCGTCGCGCACTATCTGCTGCACTACGGCACCGAAGAGCAGAAGCGGCAATGGCTGCCCAAGATGGCCAGCGGCGAGGTCGTCGGCGCGATCGCGATGACCGAGCCGGGCACGGGATCGGATCTGCAGAACGTCAAGACCAAGGCGATCCGCGAGGGCGACGAGTACGTGGTGAACGGCTCCAAGACCTTCATCACCAACGGCAGCCAGGCCGATCTCATCATCGTGGTCGCCAAGACCGACACCAGCGAAGGGGCCAGCGGCATCTCGCTGATCCTGGTCGAGGCCGACCGCCCCGGCTTCCGGCGTGGCCGGGTGCTGGACAAGGTCGGGCAGAAGGGCCAGGACACCTCCGAACTGTTCTTCGAGGACGTCCGGGTTCCCGTGTCGAACCTGCTCGGCACGCAGGAAGGGCAGGGCTTCGTCCAGCTGATGCAGCAGCTTCCGCAGGAGCGGCTGATCATCGCCGTCGGATCGGTGGCCGGGATGGAGGCCGCGCTCGAGGTGACGCTGCGCTACACCAAGGAGCGCCACGCCTTCGGCAAGCCCCTGTTCGCCTTCCAGAACACCAAGTTCACCCTCGCCGAGGCCGCCACGGAGACCAGGGTGGCCCGGGTGTTCCTCGACGACTGCATCATGCGGCATCTGCGCGGGGAACTGGACATCCCGACCGTCGCCATGGCCAAGTGGTGGACCACCGACCGCGCGATGGCGGTGGCCGACGAGTGCCTCCAACTGCACGGCGGCTACGGCTACATGACCGAATATCCGATCTCGCGGATGTGGACCGACAGCCGCGTCCAGAAGATCTACGGCGGCACCAACGAGATCATGAAGGAGATCATCGCCCGCAGTCTGTGATCGCGCGGCCGACGGTGTTGGCGAAGCGCCAACACCCTGTCGGGCCGCGTACCGGAGGGCCTACGCTTCGGTGACGTCCACCGAGGTGGCCGTGGCAGAGACAACGAGGTGCCAGCCACCTCCGGCGTGAAGGGACGGTTGCGATGAGCGACGTCGAAACTCCTCCGTTCAAGGACATCGTCAACGGTGCGTTGGAATTCACCATCCCGATCGCGCACAAGATGGGTGTGCAGGCGGTGGAGGTGCGGCCCGGCTACGCGGCGACCTCGGTGCCCGCCGAGGGCAACGGCAACCACTTCGGCGTGATGTACGCCGGGGTGCTGTTCACCGTCGCCGAGATCCTCGGCGGTGCGATCGCGGTCGCCACCTTCGACAACTCGGCGTTCTATCCGCTGGTGAAGGACTTGCGCATCTTCTTCCGCAAGCCGGCCAAGACGGATGTGCGCGCGGAGGCGACGCTGACGGAGGACGAGATCGCGCGCATCACCGCGGAGGCGGCGGCGAACGGCAAGTCCGACTTCACGCTGCGTGCCGTGGTCACCGACGCCGACGGCGTGGTGGTGGCGGAGACCGAAGGGCTCTACCAGTTGCGGGCGCACGGCAAGTAGCCGGCGCCGGCGCCGGAAGCACGCGTGGAGCGCGCTTCCCGCGCCGGTCCGCCGCATCCCGCGGCGCGGCCCGCCGGGGCCGATCGCCGTTTCCGCGAGGTCGCCGAGGTCACGGCGCGGTTGCGGGCCGGAGGACGAGCCTCGGCGTCACGGAACCATCTCCGGCGTCTCGGGCAGATAACGACTCGGTAGCTGCCGACTTCGTGGCGTCGGAGAGGAAGCCCGTTGTGCCTACTACCGCAAGTCGTGGACCTGCGAAAATGCGACCTGCTTCACCATATCCCGGTGATCTCGATCACATAACGGACCCGTAACAGCGATTCTGTATCGAGCGATTTCCCGCGCACGACCAGCGCGAATGCCCTGGAGTCTCGACCAGGGGTTAAACCTCGTCCCGCGTTATTCGAACGTGATCTGCCGCGACATCTTCGCTAACGTCGGTGACGGCTCGGGGCAACACCGAGATCGAGCTCGAATCGCAGAACGCCGGAAACCCTGTCCCGCGGTTCGAGTGTCCACGACCTTCCTGGGGACAGGGGCACGGCGAATTCGCCGAGCCGGTGGGCGCAGGCGGGAAATCTCATGTCGCAAAACCGTAAATTCACCACTCGTGTTCTCGGCTTCACCGCGGCCATCGGCGCTTTCGTCGCCGTGCCGTTCGGCCTGTCGACCGCGACCGCTTCGGCCCACAACTGGGACGCCGTCGCGCAGTGCGAGAGCAGTGGCAACTGGTCCACCAACACCGGTAACGGCTTCTCGGGCGGCCTGCAGTTCACCCAGAGCACCTGGGAGGCCAACGGCGGCAGCGGCAGCCCGTCGAACGCCAGCCGGGAAGAGCAGATCCGCGTCGCCGAGAACGTCCTCGCGACCCAGGGTCCGGGCGCCTGGCCCGTGTGCGGCGCTTACCTCTGATGCGTCCCCGGCGCCTACCGCAATTGCGCGGTAGGCGCCGGATTTTTTTAGTCGATAATACCAATCGGCTCGAACTGTCATTATCTGCGGAATCTCGCTGGCAATGCGCAATTCGACCAGCAATTCCGAATTCGGATTCACCGAACCCGAATTCGCCGCGCTCCTCGACTGCGCGGCGTCGCGCCGATCGGCGTCAGGTAACGCCGTGCACGGCGCAGGCGTGCGCCATGCACGGCCGGTTCCGGTCGCTGTCGGGTAACGGTGCTCAGGCCCGCCACAGCTGGTCACCGGCGCGCGACAGCACGATGTTCGGCACCACCGCGTTGCGGGAAAGCCGGGTGATCGCCAGGACCATCTCGGCGATGTCACCGGTGGTGAGCATGGCCGACCGGTCGAGGACATCGCGCTTCCACGCGGTCATGTCCGTGTCGACGTACCCGGGGGACACCGCCGTCGCGCTGACGCCGTTCGCGGACTCCTCCAGCGACACCGTCTCGCACAGCGAGATCAGCGCCGCCTTGGTCGCCCCATAGGCGGCGAGGCCGGCCTCGCCCGCGACGCCGGTGATCGAAGCGAGCGCGACGATCTTCGCGCCGCGCTCGCGATCCTCGTCCGCGCTCTTGCGCAGCAACGGCAGCGCGGCCTGGATGAGCGTCAGCGGCGCGCGGAAATTCACATCGAGCATGCGCTCGTACGCCTTGGCGGGCAGATCGGCCACGGCGCCTGCCGTGCCGGTGCCCGCGCTCAATACCAGCGCGTTCATGCCGCCGAACCGTTCCTCGTGCGCCTGGACCACGGCGCGCACCTGCTCGAGGTCGTTCATCTGCGCGACCATCGGGTGCACCTCGGCCCCCGTTTCCGCGCGCAGGCGCGCCGCGGTCTGCTCGAGCGTGTCGAGCGTGCGCGCGGCGAGGGTCAGGTGATACCCCTCACCCGCCAGGCGGCGCGCCACCTCGGCGCCGATGCCGCGCGAGCCTCCGGTGACCAGTGCGGTGCGGACGCTCATCCGAGGCGTTCGATGATCGTCGCGTTGGCCAGGCCGCCCGCCTCACACATCGTCTGCAGGCCGAAGCGGCCTCCGGTCTGCTCCAGGTGGTTGACCAGCGTCGCCAGGATGCGGGTGCCGGAGGCGCCGAGCGGGTGACCGAGGGCGATCGCGCCGCCGCGCGGGTTCAGCTTGTCCGGATCGGCGTTCAGCTCGTGCCGCCACACCAGCGGCACCGGCGCGAACGCCTCGTTCACCTCGTAGGCATCGATGTCGTCGATGCTCAGCCCGGCGCGTTCGAGCACCTTGCGGGTGGCCGGGATGACGGCCGTGAGCATGAGCAGGGGGTCGTCGCCCACCACGGAGAACGAGTGGAACCGGGCGCGCGGGCGCAGGCCCAGTTTCGTCGCCGCCTCCTCGCTCATGATGAGCGCGGCCGAGGCGCCGTCGGTCAGCGGGGAGGAGTTGCCCGGCGTGATCGACCACTCGATCTCGGGGAAACGTGCCGTGTACTGGTCGTCGGCGAAGGCGGGCCGCAGCTTCGCCAGGCTTTCGCCGGTGGTGGCGGGCCGAATCGTCTCGTCGGCCGTCAGCGTGCCGGCCGCGACCAGCTCGTTGTCGAAACCGCCCCGCGCCGCGGTCTCGGCGGCGAGCCGATGCGAGCGCGCCGCGAACTCGTCGAGCGCGGCGCGGTCGAACTTCCACCGGGCGGCGATCACCTCGGCCGCGATGCCCTGCTGGATGAGGCCGTCCGGGTAGCGGTGGGCCAGCGGACCGCGGTTGGCGTCCTTGCCCTGGCCGTTGGAGAACATCGGCGCGCGGCTCATCGATTCGACGCCGCAGGCGATCGCGACGTCGTAGGCGCCCGCGATGACGCCCTGCGCCGCGAAGTGTGCGGCCTGCTGGCTCGACCCGCACTGCCGGTCCACCGTGGTGGCCGGCACCGACTCCGGGAATCCGGCGGCCAGCGCGGCGGTCCTGCTGATGTTGAACGCCTGCTCCCCGCTCTGGGTGACGCAACCGCCGACGACGTCGTCCACCACGGCGGGATCGAGGTCGTTGCGGGCGACGAGTTCGGCGAGCACGCCCGCGAGCAGGGTGGCCGGATGCACGTCCGACAGGCCGCCGCCTGCCTTGCCCTTACCGGACGGTGTGCGGACGACATCGACGACGACGGCGGACCTCATGGCCATCTCCGATCAGATAAGTTAACTGCCATTCGCGATTAAGTTAACACAGATTCACTGCTGTGGGCCATGCCGGGGTGCATCGCGTCGCAAGCGCGGTATTCGCTCAGCGATCGATCGGTCTAGGACTTGACCTCGGCGGGCGGCTTGCCCGGATACAGGCGCTGGATCGTCAGCGCGGCCGCCAGCAGCCGGGAGTCGTGGGGGTCGGCGGGATCGACGCCGGTGAGTTCGGCGATGCGGCGCAACCGATAGCTGAAAGTGTTGGGGTGCACGTGGATCTCGGCGGCCGCGGCCTTGCGGTCGGAGCCGTGGCGCAGGTGCGCGTCGAGCGCTTCCAGCAGGTGCGGGCTGTCCAGGATCGGGGCGATGCGCTCGGCCAGCCGCGTGCGGGCGGTGCCCGGCCTGGTGAGCTGGTACTCCAGCAGCAGGTCGTCGAGCTGGTAGACGCCCGCGGGGCGGCCGAGCAGGCGGGCGAGTTCGGCGAGGTCGGTGGCTTCCCGCGCGGTCTGCGGAATGGCGTCCCTCGGCACGGCGGGATACGCGGCGACGAACACCGGAACTCCGAAGTTCTCCGTCAGTTCCGCGGCTAGTCCGGTGTGGCGCGCGTCGTCGGGTTCGGCGTCGGAACCGCTGGGCAGCAACGCGATTCCGGTCCAGCCGTCGAAGGTGGCCAGCGTGGTGGTGCCCGCCAGTGCGTCAAGGGCGCGGTGCAGCAGGCGGATACGGCGGCGCCCCACGAGCGTGGCGACCTTGCTCGGCTGGTCGTCGGGCCGGATGTGGATGGCGAGCACCGTGTAGCGCTCGGCCAGGGCGGTGTCCGCTCGCGCCGCCAGCTCCGCCGCGGGCAACCCGTGCAGCAGCGCCGAGCACAGCGCCCGGCGCGCCTCCCGTTCGGCGTTGTAGATGGACTGCTCGACCTCGGCGTAGGTCTCCACCACCGTGATGTTGATCTGCATGAGCAGGTCGAGCAGCCTGCTGCCGACCAGGACGAGATCGTCGAGTTCCTCGCGGGAGGCCAGCGCGGCCGCCTCCTGGAGCACCGACTGCGCGGAACCGTGGATGGCCTCGATCAGCACGGGCAGGGGGAACCGGTCCTCGGCGTGCCGCTCGGCCACCGGGGCGACGAATGTCGCGACTTCGGTCTTGGTGAAACTGCGCTGTTCACCGATCGCTTGGAGCACGGCGCGGCCGCAGGCGTAGATCGCGGGGAGCACCTCCGCGGTGAAATGCCCTTCGGGCAGGTCGGCGGCGGGCGGAGTGGTGCCGAGGCCAGCGGCGAGCATGCGCTCGGCGATCTGCGGCCAGCGGGTGAGCAACCGGGCGACGAGGGGAGCGTCTCCGGCCACCGGGGACAACACGACGGACATGGGCCGATTGTTTCCGACCACAGAAACCCGCGGCAAGGTCGCGACCGCGGTCGCTCGATTTTTGGCTCGCGCGCCAACATTCCGGATGAAATGTTCTCCTCGAGGTGCAGTGACACCGCCGCGGCGCGCGCTCTACATTCGGAAAGCGGCTCACGATTATGGTCTCGATCACATCCATCTCCGAATGTGTCGTGGCAGACATTTCGTCGCGGTGCTCTCCGCGGCACCGGGCCGCATTCGTTCGGAGCGAATGGAAGTGAACTGAATGTTGGCAATGATGCACAACGCTCGGCAGGCGATTCTCGGGGCCGCGCTGATCGCGGGCGTGACCATGGCGACGGCGCTCGGGGGCGGAGCGGCCCACGCGCAGCAAGAGATCGAACCGACACAGCAGGCGCTCGCCGATTACATCAGCGCGGGCCTGACACCAGCTCCGGACGGCAGGCAGCCGCGCGCGATCGTGGACACCGGCAGTTCGTCGGGTTGGGCGACCAGCGTCGCGTCCGACGCGTTCGGCGAAGGCCCGGAGATGTCGGCGTATCTGGCTGCGTTCGCCTACGGTCTGACCCACCCCGACGCCGCCCCACCCGGAGCCAACCGCTGGAACTGCACTCCTACCGCGGAACACCCGCGACCGGTGGTGCTGCTGCACGGCACCTGGCTCAACGCCTACGACACCTTCTCCTACCTGTCCCCGCGCCTGGCCCGCGCCGGATTCTGCGTGTTCGCCTTCAATTTCGGGCGCTCCGGCATCCTGGACGGCGGCGGTCTCGGCCCGATCCTGCCCGGTCGTTTCGGGGTGGGCCGGATGGAGGATTCGGCGGCGCAGTTGCGCGCTTTCGTCGACCGGGTGCTGGCCGCGACCGGTGCGCAGGCCGTCGACATCGTCGGCCACTCGCAAGGCGGCACGGTCGCCGACCACTATCTGAAATTCGAAGGCGGGCAGGGCAAAGTCGGCAGGCTGGTGAGCCTGGGGGCGACGCATCACGGCACGTCGCTGATGGGCATCGCCACGCTGGGCCGGATCATCAACAATCTGGGCGTCAACATTCTCGGCTTCTACGAGCCGCTGGTCGGGATCGCGAATATCCAGCAGGCGGTCGGCTCGCCGTTCTACGCCGCACTGAACGCGCAGGGTGACACGGTGCCCGGCGTCGCGTACACGGCGATCGGCTCCAGGCACGACGAGGTCACCAACCCTTATCAATGGACGTTCCTACAGGCGGGGCCGGACGCGACGGTGGACAACGTCACCCTGCAAGACGGGTGCGAGCAGGATATGTCCGACCATCTGACGATGATGTATTCCCCACGGGCGGCGTCGATCGTGCTGCACGCGCTCGACCCGGTCGCCCAGCCGTCGCTGGAATGCACCTTCAATCCGTGGATGATCGGCGGCAACGGCAGCTTGTGAGCCGCTGTCACTGCATCGACGCGAGAATCCGCGAGCGTTTGATTGGCACTCGGGACAATTCTTTTCCGGCCGCGACCTTGGTTGGCTGAATTAGGGATTCGGATGCCCGCGATCACGGCCGTGCCGTCGGAAAGGAAGAACCGGATGAGTGTGCGACTCGAAACGGATGGCGGCCAGCCGCCACCCGATCCGGCGGTGTTCTCGCCTCGGCCGATGCTGCCCGAGGACGATCCGTTCTACCTCCCGCCGCCCGCGGTCGGACGCCTGCGCCCCGGCGCGATCGTCCGCACACGGGCGGTGCGGATCGGCTTCTTCGGCCTTGTGTCCCAGCGCATCTCGGCCTGGCAGCTGCTCTACCGGACGTGTGATCTGCACCGAAAGCCCGAGGTCGCGGTGACCACCGTGCTGTTGCCGTGGGGCGCGGACCCGGCCGAGCCGCGACCGCTGGTCTCGTTCCAGTGCGCGATCGACGCGGTGGCCTCGAAATGCCTTCCCTCCTATGCGCTGCGGCGCGGGGCGCGGGCGGCCGGCTCGATTCCCCAGCTGGAGCTGCCGCTGATCGCCAGCGCCTTGGCGCGGGGCTGGGCGGTGTCGGTGCCGGACCACGGTGGCACCGCGGGCCGGTTCGGGGTGGCCAGGGAGCCGGGATATCGCGCGCTGGACGCGGTGCGCGCCGCTCTCGCCTTCATGCCGCTGGGACTGGAACCGGCCACGCCCGTGGCGCTGTGGGGTTACTCGGGCGGGGGATTGGCCACGGCCTGGGCCGCTGAGATGGCCGCGGAGTACGCGCCGGAGCTGAATGTCGTCGGCGCGGTCGCCGGGTCGCCGGTGGGCGATCCGGCCGCCGCGTTCGTCCGGCTCAACGGCACCCTCTTCGCGGGATTCGCCGCCGTCTTCACCGCTGGGCTGCGCCGCGGCTATCCGGAACTGGACCGCCTGCTGCGCACCCATCTGGACGCGCGGTATCTCGGCTGGCTGGCCGAGACCGAGACCACCGCGACGTTCCCCCTGCTGTATCGCTTCGCCCGCCGCGACATCGACAAGCACAGCGACGCCGGTCTGACCGCCATGCTCGAGCAGGACGGATTGCGGCGCATCCTCGACGACATCCACCCCGGCGGCCGCGCGCCGGCCATGCCGATGCTCGTGCTGCAAGGCATGCACGACGAGGTGATCGCGGTCGCCGACGTGGACGGCCACGTCGCGCGCTACGTCGCCGCGGGCGTCCACGTGCGTTATCTGCGCGATCGGCTCAGCACCCATCTGCTGCTGCAATTCCTGGCGCTGCCGGTGATGGTGGACTGGCTCGCCGGTCGCTTCGCCGGTCGAGAGCTGCCCCCGGCCGGCACCTGGACCCGGTGGTCGCTCGCGTGTGCCGGTCCGGCGTTTCGCGGTCACCTGCGTTTCGCGGGCCTGCTCCTGCGCATGTGGCTCGGACGGCCGATCCGCGCGCCGCGCCCGCCCGCGCCGTCGCGTCCTCGCCCGCTGTCCGTCCTCACCGCGGCCCTCCGCAATCCGTTGTCCTGATCCCTCCGGCCCGATCACCTGCCGCCGCGCGGCGGGCACGAGATTCCGGTGTCACGTCACATAGGTGTCCGTTTTGCTCTAGCGTGAGCACGGTCGGTGCCGAGAGGGGTCGTGGATGCGTAGCGGGATGCTGAGTGTGGCGCAATTGCGGGACCGGGTCGACACGGGCGAGATCGACACCGTGCTGGTCGCCATGACCGACATGCAGGGGCGACTGCAAGGGAAGCGCTGCGCGGCACGCTATTTCCTGGACGAGGTGCTCGAGCACGCCACCGAGGCGTGCGGTTACCTGCTCGCGGTGGACGTGGACATGACGACCGTCGACGGCTACGCCATCTCCTCCTGGGAGACCGGGTACGGCGACGTCGTGCTGCGGCCGGATCTGCGCACGTTGCGGACGGTGCCGTGGTGGCCGGGCACGGCCATGGTGCTCTGCGACGTCGAGCACGTGGTGCCGGAAGGGCGGGCGGTCGCGGCTTCGCCGCGTCAGGTGCTGCGCAGGCAGCTGGACCGGCTGAGCGAGCGCGGCCTGCGCGCGTTCGTGGGCACCGAACTCGAGTTCCTGGTGTTCGACGACAGCTACGAGGCGGCCTGGAACGCGGGGTATCGCGGGCTGACGCCGGCCAATCAGTACAACGTCGACTACTCGATGCTGGGCACCGGGCGGGTCGAGCCGTTGCTGCGCCGTATCCGCAAGGAGATGGACGGCGCGGGCATGTATGTCGAGTCGGCCAAGGGCGAGTGCAACCCCGGCCAGCACGAGATCGCCTTCCGGTATGACGAAGCCCTGGTCACCTGCGACAACCACAGCATCTACAAGACCGGTGCGAAGGAGATCGCGGCGCAGGAAGGGCGCAGCCTCACCTTCATGGCGAAATACAATGAGCGCGAAGGCAATTCCTGCCACATCCATCTGAGCCTGCGCGGCGAGGCGGGCGAGGCGGTCTTCGCGGGGGACGGCGCGGACGGCATGTCGCCGCTGATGCGGCACTTCATCGCGGGCCAGCTGGACTGCCTGCGCGAGTTCACCTATCTGCTGGCGCCGAACATCAACTCCTACAAGCGATTCGCCGTGGGCAGCTTCGCGCCCACCGCCATCGCGTGGGGCCGGGACAACCGCACCTGCGCCATCCGCGTGGTCGGCGAGGACCATGCGCTGCGCTTGGAGAACCGGGTGCCCGGCGGCGACGTGAACCCGTATCTGGCCGTGGCCGCGCTGATCGCGGCGGGGCTGCACGGCATCGATCGAGCGCTGCCGCTGGAGCCGGAGTTCAAGGGCAACGCCTATCACTCCCAGCGCCACCGGGTGCCGCGTACGCTGCGCGAAGCGGCCAAGCTCTTCGGTGACAGCGCGGTGGCACGCGCGGCCTTCGGTGATGATGTAGTGGAGCATTACCGCAACGCGGCGCGGGTGGAGCTGGACGCCTACGACGCCGCGGTCACCGATTGGGAGCGTATCCGTGGTTTCGAACGACTCTGAGGTCGTGGCAGCCCGTCCCGTGATCGGGCTGCCCACCTATGTGGAGCGGGCCCGCTTCAACGCCTGGGATCTGCCGTGCGCGGTGTTGCCGCACGCCTACGTCGAGATGGTGACCGCCGCGGGCGGCATCCCGGTGCTGCTTCCGCCCGCGGGCGCCGCGCGGCCCGAGCTGGTGCGACGGCTGGACGGGTTGCTGCTGACCGGCGGCGCGGACATCGATCCCGCGCGCTACGGCGGCCCATCGACCGGGATCCCCGGCTACACCAGGCCGGACCGCGACGAGTCGGAGTTCGGCCTGTTCGAGCTGGCCAGGGCCGCAGGCATGCCGATCCTGGCGGTGTGCCGCGGGTTGCAGCTGGCGAACGTGGCGCTCGGCGGCACGTTGATCCCGCATCTGCCCGATCTGGTCGGCCACGACGAGCACTCCGGCGTCGAGGGCGGGTTCACCGCCACCAGGGTGCTGACCATCGCGGGCAGCCGGGTCGCGCGGCTGGCCGGTCCAGAGGTGAAGGTGCACTGTCACCATCATCAAGCCGTCGATCGGCTGGCCGATGGCCTGACCGCGGCCGCGTACGCCGCCGACGGCACGATCGAGGCCGTCGAGGCCACCGACGGGTCCTTCCTGGTCGGCGTGCAGTGGCATCCTGAGGCCGACGCCACCGACCGCAGGCTGGTCCTGGCGCTGACCGAGGCGGCGGACACCTATCGAAGGGAGCGGGACTCGTGACGACAGCGCAGGTGCTCAACCCGGCGACCGAACAGGTGGTCACGACCGTCGAGCTCGTCGGCGAAGCGGAGACCGATGCCGCCATCGCCGCGGCGCGGCACGCCTCCGCGGCATGGCGCGAGGTGGCGCCCGGCGACCGGGCCAGGTTGCTGCGCCGGTTCGCCGACGCGGTGGACGCGGATCTGGAGCATTTGGCCCAGCTCGAGGTCGCCAACGCGGGGCATACCATCGGCAACGCGCGCTGGGAGGCGGGCAATGTCCGCGACGTCCTGCACTACGCGGCCGGTATGCCGGAACGGTTGCTCGGCAGCCAGATCCCGGTCGCGGGCGGAGTGGACATCACCTTCCACGAACCGCTCGGCGTGGTCGGGGTGATCGTGCCGTGGAACTTCCCGATGCCGATCGCGGCGTGGGGTTTCGCGCCCGCGCTCGCCGCGGGCAACACCGTGGTGCTCAAACCCGCCGAACTCACGCCGCTGACCGCCCTGCGGCTCGGTGAACTCGCGCTCGAGGCGGGCCTGCCCGAGGGAGTGTTCCAGGTGCTGCCCGGCAAGGGATCGGTGGTGGGCCAGCGCTTCGTCGACCACCCGGCCGTGCGCAAGGTGGTGTTCACCGGCTCCACCGAGGTGGGCACGCGGATCATGGCGGGTTGCTCGCGGCAGGTGAAGCGGGTGACGCTGGAACTCGGGGGCAAGAGCGCGAACGTCGTGTTCGCCGATGCCGACCTGGAGCAGGCGGCGGCGACCGCGCCCTACGGCGTCTTCGACAACGCCGGACAGGACTGCTGCGCCCGGTCCCGGATTCTGGTGCAACGCAGTGTGTTCGACCGTTTCCTCGAATTGCTGGAACCCGCGGTGCGAGGGGTGCGCGTCGGCGATCCGTCCGACGAATCCACCGAGATGGGGCCGCTCATCTCGGCCGCGCACAGGGAGCGAGTGGCCGAGTTCGTGCAGCCGTCGACCAAGGTGGCGTTCACCGGAAGCGCGCCGGACGGTGCCGGATTCTGGTACCCCCCGACCGTGGTACTGCCCGCCGCGCCCACCGACCGGGTGCTCACCGAGGAGGTGTTCGGCCCCGTGGTCGCGGTGGTCCCGTTCGAGGACGAGGCCGACGCGCTGCGCATCGCCAACGACACGAATTACGGCCTATCCGGATCGATCTGGACCAGGGACGTCGGCCGTGCGCTGCGCGTGGCCCGCGGGGTGGAGGCAGGCAACCTGTCGGTGAACTCGCATTCGTCCGTGCGGTACTGGACGCCGTTCGGCGGTTTCAAGCACTCCGGGCTCGGGCGCGAACTCGGGCCGGACGCCGCGCTCGCGTTCACCGAGACCAAGAACGTCTTCCTCGCCACGTAGTGACACCCGCACATCCGACAGGAGATACGTTGCAGCGCTTACAGGATCGAGTCGCCGTCGTCACCGGCGGCGGGAGCGGTATCGGGCTGGCCACGGTCCGTCGCTTCGCGGCGGAGGGGGCGAAGGTGGTGGTCGCCGACATCGACGCCGGGACCGGCGAGGCGGCCGCCAAGGAGGTCGGCGGCCGGTACGTGCACGTGGACGTCACCGACGAAGACCAGGTCAAGGCCATGTTCCAGACCGCGGTGGACACCTACGGCGGGCTGGACATCGCGTTCAACAACGCGGGCATCTCCCCGCCGGAGGACGATTCGATCCGCACCACCGGCCTCGACGCGTGGCGGCGGGTCCAGGAGGTCAACCTGACCTCCGTGTACCTGTGCAGCAAGTACGCCATCGAGCACATGCTCGAGCGGGGCAAGGGCTCGGTGATCAACACCGCGTCCTTCGTCGCGGTGATGGGCGCGGCGACCTCGCAGATTTCCTACACCGCCTCCAAAGGCGGTGTGCTGGCGATGAGCCGCGAACTCGGTGTGCAGTTCGCCCGCGACGGCATCCGGGTGAACGCGCTGTGCCCGGGTCCGGTGAACACCCCGCTACTGCGGGAACTGTTCGCCAAGGACCCCGAGCGCGCCGCCCGCCGCCTGGTGCACGTGCCGGTCGGCCGGTTCGCCGAACCCGAGGAGATCGCCGCCGCCGTCGCCTTCCTCGCCAGCGACGACTCCTCGTTCATCACCGCGTCCCAGTTCCTGGTGGACGGTGGCATCGCGGGCGCGTACGTGACCCCGCTGTAGGGGCGCGCGCCTATTTCGGCGCTCCCAATCGCGCGCCGCCGTCGACGCGCACCACGATCCCGGTGGTGAAGGAGTTCTCCACCAGGAACTCGATCGCGTGGGCCACGTCGTCGGCGGTGCCGACGCGACCGACCGGGGTGTCCGAGGCGATCGAGTCGAAGACCTCGGCGCGCGCGCCGTCCGGCAGGAAGCTCCACCAGTCGGTGTCGATCACGCCGGGGGACACCGCGTTCACCCGCAGCGGCGCCAGCTCGACGGCGAGCACCGGAACCATCGCCTCCACACCGGAATTCACCGCCGCCAGCGCCGCGGTGGCGGGCATCGAGCCGCCCGCCGAGGCCGCCGAGACCAGGGTGATCGAACCGCCCCGCGTCAGGTGCGGCAGCGCGGCTTGCATCGCGGCCGTGTGCGCGAGCAGTTTGCCCTCGACGTGCTCGCGCACATGCCCGAGGGTCAGTTCGCGGAACGGCGTTGTGCCGGACGGGCCGGTCACGGTCACCACCACATGGTCGATCGACCCGATCTCGGTGAAGAACCGGGTCAGGTCCGCCTCGTCACGCGCGTCGACGGTCCGGCCGGTGACGTTTTCGCCCAGACCGGCGAGCGCGGCCTCGAGCCTGCTCTTGTCGCGACCCGCGATGATCACCTCGTGCCCGTGGGACGCGAGCCTGCGCGCCGCGGCCAGGCCGATGCCCGAGGTACCGCCGACGATGACGATTCGGTTGCGCACAACGTCCTCCTGATTTTCGAAGCTCTGTGTCTCGAAATATAAACGAGTCACGGTGTCTTGTAAAGTGTCGGCATGACCGGAACCCGTGGCCGCCCGCGCAGCGAGGAGACCAGGCGCGCGATCCTGCGCGCCGCGCTCGAACTGTGTGAACGGGACGGCTATCAGGACCTCACCATCAAGGCGATCGCCGACGCGGCGGGCGCGGGCAGGCAGACGGTGTATCGCTGGTGGCCGGACAAGGCGGCGGTGCTCATGGAGGCGCTCGCCGGGCTCGCGGAGGATCCGGCGCTGCGCGTGCCAGCCGAGTCCGCCGACGTGCTCGCCGAGGTCGAAGGCCTGCTCACCGTGACCTACGAACTCACCCGCAAGCTGACCGGCCAGGCGCTGGTCGGCCTGATGGCCGACGCGCAACGTGACCCCGCCCTCTCCGAGCGGTTGCAGAGCACGGTGATCGGCCCGCGTCGTGCCGCGTTGCGCACCCTGCTGCGGCGCGGGGTGGACAGTGGTGAGTTCGCCGGGGCGGTGCCGCTGGATCTGGTGGTGGATTTCGCCTTCGGGGCCATGTGGTACCGACTGCTGAGTCGGCATGCCCCGGTGGACGGGGCGCTGGCGCGGGACGTCACCGCCGGTATCGCCGCCATGCTCGGACGGCGGTAATCGCGGGCTTCGTCGCATCACTTCGCGACTGTGTGACCGGAGTCACAATGGGTGGTGGAGCGGCAGGTCAGCGCGGATGCGCTCGGCCTCTTCCTGTTCCGCGACTGTTTGCCGACGTCGAATCCTGGGTATCGGTCTGTTTCGTGCCACGCCTTCGGTCGTCGAGACCGGAGGCGGAAGGAACCGAGGTCCGTGACGGACTGGAGAGGACGTGCACGTGACCGATCGAGCATCCAGGAGTTTTCCGCTGCGGCGTTCCGTGGCGGCCTCCGCCATGGGCAACGCGACCGAATGGTTCGACTACGGCGTCTACGCCGCCACCGCGACGTACCTGACCGATGCCTTCTTCCCCGGGGAACTCGGCACGCTCGGCACCATGCTCGGCTTCGCCATCTCGTTCGTCCTGCGGCCGCTCGGCGGCATGGTGTGGGGACCGCTCGGTGACCGGATCGGCCGCAAAGCCGTGCTGGCCACCACGATCCTGCTCATGGCCGCCGCCACCGGCGCCATCGGCCTGCTGCCGACCCACGCGTCCGTCGGTGTGCTGGCTCCGATCCTGCTCATCCTGCTGCGTGTGGTGCAGGGCTTCTCCACCGGCGGCGAATACGGCGGCGCGGCAACGTATCTCGCCGAATGCGCGACCGACAGCAAACGCGGATTCCTGGGCAGCTTCCTGGAATTCGGCACGATGGCCGGTTTCGTCGGCGGCTCCGCGACGGTGCTGGCCTGCCAGCTCGCGCTCGGTTCGGACACCATGCACGACTGGGGCTGGCGCATCCCGTTCCTGATCGCCGTCCCGCTCGGCCTGACCGGCTGGTACCTGCGCGCCAAGCTGGACGAGAGCCCGGTATTCACCGAGGTCGCCGAGCACGAGCGTCCGCCGGGCGGCCTGCGCGAGGTGCTGACCACCTACCGGCGCGAGACCCTCACGCTGGCCGGACTCGTGATCGCGCTCAACGTGGTGAATTACACGCTGCTGACCTATCAGCCCACCTATCTGCAGAAGACCATCGGCATGGGCGAGTCGGCCACCACCGCGATGATGCTGCTCGGCCAAGTGGTGATGATGCTGGTGCTGCCGTTGTTCGGCCGGCTGTCCGACGATGTCGGCCGCCGCCCGATGTGGCTGTTCTCGCTGGCGGGTCTCAGCGTGCTCGCGGTGCCGCTGTACTGGCTGATGGGTCAGGGCACGGTCTGGGCCATCCTCGGCTTCATCGTGCTCGGACTGTTGTACGTGCCGCAGTTGTCCACCATCAGCTCCACGTTCCCCGCGATCTTCCCGACCCATGTGCGGTACGCGGGCTTCGCGCTGGCCTACAACGTCTCCACCGCGCTCTTCGGCGGCACCGCCCCGCTGATCAACGAGGCCGTCATCGAGGCGACCGGCTGGGCTCTGTTCCCCGCCGTCTACATGGTCGGCGCGTCCCTGATCGGTCTGCTCGCCTGGAACCACCTGCGCGAAACCGCGGGCGCCTCGCTGCGCGGCACCGAAGTCCCCGACGCGGGCGAGCCAGCCCCGAACCCAAAGCCCGGCTTCCCCGCCCAACCTGCGTTCTGACTCGGGCGGCGTGGTGCTCGGCGAGGAGAAGCGCTACTGCGTGGCGGACCAGACGACGACCTTTCCGGTGTGGGCCTTGACCACGTTGTCGAGCGCGATTCCGGTGATGAACGCGGTACGGCCCGCCGCGGTTGGAAGCTCGACGCCTGCTCGATCTCTCATGGGACGGCGTCGTTGATCATGGTCGTGCGCCGATTCCCAATTGTCGATGGCGACAACGACTTCGATTATGCGGGCGACTCGTCGTCTTCCGGCCAGCCGTCCTCGACGACGAGGGTGCCGTCGCGCAACGCGGTCGCGTACTGGTCGGCGACCAGGTCGGCCGGATAGGTCGGCCAGTAGGAGACCGCACCGGTGGGCTTGTCGATGACGCAGACGGAGCCGCCGACGATAACCGGCGGGCTGTCCGGGTCGGCGTGCGGTGAACGGGGGAAGGTGGCGACGGCGACGAAGCAGGTGTCGAATTCGGCCAGCCGGTAGGTGATTCCGCGTGCGGCGTAGTCGTCGGTGACGAGATGCCGGTCGGCGATCCGGTGTGCCTCGGCCGGGTCCACCGGTGTGGTCGCGTCCGTGGGGTAGGCGTGGATGTCCATGTGTCGATGGCAGCTGGGAGGTGGCCGCCCGCTCCTTCCGGGTCTGTGGATAGCACGGTGGCGGCTGGTCGCAAGCCGGTTTCCGGTCAGTCGAAGCGGATGGTCGACAGCATCTTGCGCGCCACGGCCTCCGGATCGGGATCGTCGGCCAGTGTCGAATTATGCAGTGCCCCTTCGCGCCACAGTGAAGCGAAGCCGTGCACCAGTGACCAGGCGGCCAGTTGGGTCGCCTTCCGGTGCTCGTGGCCGTGGGTCGGCTGGATGCCCGAGACGCCGGAGCGCAGCGCCAGTGCCGACCGCTCCCGCGCGTCGCGCAATGTCTGGTCCTCCGCGTGCAGCAGGCTGTGCCGAAACATGACGTCGAAGTGCCCTGGGTGCTCGCGCGCGAAACGAATGTAGGCCACCGCGACCTCACGGAAATCGTCCCCGGCCTGCGCGAGCTGCGCGGCGAGCAGTTCGAAGCCTTCGGTGGCCAGCGCGGTGAGCAGTCCGGCTTTGTCGCCGAAGTGGTGGGCGGGCGCCGCGTGCGAGACGCCCGCGTGCCTGGCCAGGTTGCGCAACGAAACCGCGTCGACGCCGTCGGCGGCGATCCGCTCCGCGGCCGCGGCGAGCAGTGCCGCGCGGAGATCTCCGTGGTGGTAGCCGTCCTTCGCCATGTCTCGATGGTGACCGATCATCTAGACATTGACAAGTTCATGGCGACGAGCCTATCTTTCCACTGTCAAGATTTGCTCTTCGATCCACAGGAGATTCCGATGGCACCGCTGGTCGTCCTCGTCGTCGTCACCGCAGTCGTCCGGCTCATCGGCTGGCTGACCGGCAACGGCTGGCTCGATTCGTGGGCGCACGCGACGGCGCTCGGGCTGGCCGCGATGCTCGTCCTCACCTCCAGCGCGCACTTCCTCCAGCCGCGCCGCGACGCTTTGATCGCCATGGTGCCGCCGCGGCTGCCGAACGCCCCCGCGCTGGTGACGCTGACCGGCGTGCTGGAGCTGGCGGGCGCGGCGGGCGTGCTCGTTCCCGCGACCGCGGACCTGGCCGCGGCCTGCCTGATCGCGCTGCTGGTGGCGCTGTTCCCGGCGAATGTCCGCGCCGCCCGCGCCGAACTGGGCATCAAGACCATGCCCCTGCCGCTGCGGGCGCTGGTTCAGGTGCTCTTCGTCGCGGCCTGCGTGATCGTCATCATCGGGTGAATATGCCGAAAGGCCCGCTCACGCATCGGGTTTCGATGGGTGAGCGGGCCTTTCGTCGCGATCGCGGTCAGTCGCCGCGCAACGCCTTGGCGATGGTGCGGCGCATGAACGGCCGCGCCAGGTCCTCCGGGAGGTTCGCCCAGGCCAGGAAGAACCGCGTGAGCGGGTCGAGCGCGATGTGGTGGCGGCCGCGTTCCAGACCGCGCACCGCGGCCTCGGCGACGCGCTCGGCCGGCATCGGCTCGATCGAGCCGGTGATCGCCTTGGTCTCCACCGGCTTCCTGGTGTTCTCCATGGTCAGCCCCGGTGTGTCGGTGTCGGCCGGATAGATCACCGTGACATCGACGCCTTTCGGCTCGACTTCGTAGCGCAGGCACAACGCCAGCTGCCGGACGCTCGCCTTGGTCGGTCCGTAGGCGGTGTACCCGGTGATGCCGAGAAACGCCGCGGTGGAACTCACGAGCAGGATCTTTCCCTCGCCCCGCTCCACCATGCCGGGCAGCACCCGCCGCACCGCGTGCACCGCACCGAGGTAGTTCGCCGACATCTGCACCTCGAATTCGTCGGGGTCCACCTCGAGGAACCGGCCGGGCAGCGCGAGACCGGCGCAGCAGGCGATGACCGCACACGGCCCGTTGCGCTGCTCCAGTTCCGTGATGGCCGCGGCCAGTTCCTCCGCGCGCGTGACGTCGGCGGTGGCCCAGTCCGCGTCCAATCGCTTCGCGGTGTCGCGCAGCGGCAGCTTCCGCCGTGCGATCAGAGAGACGCGTGCGCCACGCCGAGCGAAGGCCTCCGCCACCGCGGCGCCGATTCCCTCCGATCCGCCGGTGACGACGACGTGCTTGCCGACCCAGTCCTCGACCCGTGCCATCGCGGCGGCTCAGGCCCGGCTCGAGGTGACGATGTCGGCGATCCGGTCCCGCCACAGCAGGTAGGTGGCGGAACTGCCGTCGCCGGGCAGATCGTCGAGCGAACTCTCGATCAGCGCGTCGGTCTTCGCCACGGTGGTGCCGCAGAAGACCTGCGCCGCCGCCTCGCTGTGCTCGTTGACGCTGTTGGTCTGTTGCCGGATGCGGGCGACCATGGCCGAGCCGAGCGACAGCTGCGGCCGGAACTCACCGGCCACGTCCCACAGTTCCTCCATCGCGGCGGGCTCCACACCACCCGCGAAGGTGACGGCGATGCCGACGCCGCTCCACAGATCCGCGTGCCGTTTCGGCTCGAACTCCCCGATCAGCCGCACCACACCGGCCGGGCTGCCGCCGCCGATGAACCACAGCGCGCGGCCCATGCCCTGGTCCGCGATGCGCTTCAGGTTGTCGCGGTCGCCGAGCCAGCCGGGGTAGCGGGTCTCGACGTGCTTGTCCCGCACATAGCGCTGCATCTGGAAGAACGCCTTGTAGAAGCCGTAGCCGTCGATGGCGAGCCAGCGGAACAGCGGGTGTTGCGGGAACAGCTTCTTCCACCGCGACTTCGGGATCTTCGCCATGGCAAGGCCGACGCCGACATACATGGTCAGCGCGTACTCGCTGGCCGGGCCGTCGATCAGGTCGGCGGCGCGGCGGCCGGGCGAGAGCGAGTCGATCGCGGTGAGGCCGACCGCGGCGCCTTCGTAGGCGAACCCGCGGTACTTCGGCGGCACCTGCGCCAGCGTGGCGATCAGCTCGTCGTTGTCCGAACTGCGGACCGCGGAGTCGATGCCGCCGACCAGGTGCATGGTCACCTGCTCGAGTTCGAGCGCGGTGTGCTGGTCGGGCTGCTCGAATTTGCCGAGCACTCGGCGGACGCTGGCCGGACTGGGGACGAACAGGGCCGCGCGCAGCGGTCCCAATGGCGAGGGCATGGGGGTTCTCCATTCGTCGGAGGAGTGGGGGATCGTCACAGGATCAAGCGACGGAAGCCGCCGTCGAAGAAGGTCAGCGCTCCCGTGGCGGCCAGTCGGGCGTCGCGTTCGGCGTGCACGACCTCGCCGACCACGATGCTGTGGTCGCCGCTGTCGAATACGGCGTCGAGCTTGCACTCCAGGCCCGCGGCCGCGTTCGCCAGCAGCGGCGCCGCGGTGTGCGGTCCGGGAAACCACTCGACCTGGTCGAATTGGGCGTTGCCGTCGGGACGCGCGGAGTCGGCGAAATACCGGGCCACCGGCTCCTGCTCCGCCGACAGCACCGAAACGGCGAACGCGCCCGCCTCGTGGATCGCCCGGTGCAGGCGCGCCGTGTGGGCGACGCACACCAGGATCAGCGGGGGATCCAGCGAGACGGACGTGAACGCGTTGGCGGTCATGCCGTGCGGCCGTGGCCACCCGGTGGTGACCACGGTGACACCGGTGGTGAACGCGCCGAGCACGCGGCGCAGCTCGGCGCGGTCGGTCATGAGCGGGCCGCCTCCTTCTCCGGTTCCGGTTCGCCCGTGATGTCGGCCTCCAGGTCGTCGGCCACGACGGGCTGCTGCGCCGCCTCCGGCGCCGCGCCCCGCTGCCCCCACCATTCGGCGATGCCGCGTGCCCACCAGTAGACGCCGCGAGCGCCGCAGACGATCACCAGCGCGATGAACAACCCGTAGGAGATGTGCAGCGCGGTGACCACGCCGTACATGATGCCGACCGAGGCGCCGAACATGATCTGCTGCTTCTTGCCCGACGGCGTGGTGCCGGGGTCGGTGACCATGTAGTTGGTGAACAAGACGAACGCCAGACCGGTCATCATGCTCAGTCCGGCCAGGATCGAGATGTTCGGTTCGATGAGCCCGCGCACGATGGCCTGCAGCGCGAACGAGCCGACCCACGCCATGATCAGCGGCATCTTCAGCGTCAGCTTGGCGTTGAGCATGGTGCCGGTCGTCAGCAGGCCGAGCACGATGAGCGCGTCCGCCGGTCCCGTGATGTATTCGGTGAAGTGGTACGGCGGCGCCACCGCGATCATCGGGAACACCAGGAAGCACACCACCACACCGAAATTCGACGGGTTCATGAAGTGGCGCATCTTGCCGTTGATCTTCGCGCGCAGCACCCACTTCGTGCCGACCGCGACCACGATGCCGAAGATCACCGGCCACAGCTTGTCGTGCGCGAAGGTCAGGAAGTTGAACGCCAGACCGGTGATGTGCGCGGGCAGCAGGAACTCGAACAGCCCACGCGGCCCGCGGCCACGGAAGGCGGGCGGGCGCTTGTACGCCCAGGCCGCCAGGACTTCCAGCCCGATCTCGGTGGTGTAGGCGGTGGCCAGTGCGATGAACGGCCAGAGGAACGGCTGCTCGAAGCCGAGCAGCGGGAACCCGATCAGATTGAAGATCGTGATCGAGATGGCGAAGTTGCGCAGCGCCAGGTAGCGCGGGTCCTTCGTCGGCGCGGGCTTCTCCATCCATTCCTTGGCGAACTCGGTGCCCGAGCGCTGTATGGAGGAGATGCGTTCCGCGGTGGTCGTGGCGCCATTGGCCTGGTGCGCGGCGCCGTTGCCGTTGGCAGGTGCGCTGCCGTTGCCTTCGGCCGCTGGCGTTTCGTGATGGCCGTTGGAGGCGGCTTTCGCCTCGCCCGGATCCTTGTTGTCGTTGTCGCTCATCGCTGCTTGACCTCCTGCGCGTCCGAGGCGAGGTTCACGGTGTGCCAGCCCGGCGCGAGCTGGAGGGACTGTTCGTGCGGGGTGCCGTTGGTTTCCCGCCAGCGGAGCGTGACGTTCAACGGGGCGGCCGGATCGACCTCGCCGAGCCCGATGTGCACCTCGGTGGCCCGCTTGCCCGTGTGCCCGCTGCCGCCGTCGAGGTGGCTGGTGAGCAGCCTGCCGTCCGCCGTGCGGACCTCGACCTGGGCGTCCACCGCGGGCACGCCCTGGGTAGGAAGACCGGCGATGGTGTTGGTGGTCGCGGTGCCGTCCCAGGCCTGCCGGAACAGCTTCAGGCCGAGGAACTGGCCGCCCTTGGCCTTGTTGTTGTGGTAGAAGGTCGGATCGCCCCACTGCCGGGCGACGGCGAAGCTGAGCGCGCCGTTGCCCGAGGTATCGCCGACCGCGATGCCGCGCGACGGCACCGGGGTGTCCATGCCCAGCGCGTGGGTGAGGTTGGCGAACTTGCCGTCGTCACCGCGGCTGAAGAAACCGACCGGGTTGCTGCCCGCGATGTCGGCGTCCTTGCCGATGATCGGCCAGGACCACGGGTACTTGGTCAGGTCGTCGTTCATGGTGCCGAGTTCCTGGATCTGCGGCCACCGGTTGGTCTCGCCCTTGATCATGCCCGTGGCCTGGATCAGCTCGTTGCGACCGTCGTTGTCGAAGTCGTCGATCTTGGCGTCCCAGCCCCAGGTCTCCCAGGCCAGGCCGACGTCGGTCGCGCGGTTCTTGAACGGAGCCACGCCCTCGGCCAGCTGACGTGCCGCGTCGGCGGTGTCCTTGGCCGTGTTGTAGAAGGCGAAGTGGCCTTCCATCAGCGCGAAGCGCACCGCGATATTGCTGACGAACAGGTCAGGCATGCCGTCGCCGTTCAGGTCGCCGAAGTCGGCGGCCATGCCCTTGTCCGAATCATGGCCCAGCACATACGACTTCGGCTCGGTGATGCCGCGCTCGCCCTCGGCGAAGCCGAAGCGGATCTGGCCCGGCGTCGACTTGTTGACGAACAGGCGGTCGCGCCCGAAGTCGTTGGCGACGTACAACTCGGGAAGCTGGTCGCCGTTGAGGTCGGCCGCCGCGGCGGCCAGCGCCCATCCGGTGTCCATGCCGATCGGGAACGGGTTGGCCACCTCGCGGTACTCGGCGGTCGGCTCGTCACCCGACTTGGCGGAGGCCAGGGTGAAGATGCGGTCCTTGCCGCCGTTGCGCGCGTTGGACAGCGAGTCGGTCATCCACAGCGCGAGCTGGCCGTCCTTGGAGAGCACGTCCATGTCGTTGAAGTACTGGCCCAGGTAGATGTCGGGCTTGCCGTCGCCGTCGAAATCCGAGACCGAGACCGCGGCGGTGATCCAGCGCTGGCCCTCGTAGTGCCCGTCCGCGGTGTTCGGAGACGGCACCAGGTCGATCGGGCGGAACGCCTTGGCGTCCAGGCGGGTCGCGTTGGCGCGCTGCAGGTACAGGATCGGGGTGCGGCCGTAGTACGACACCAGCGCGTCCATGCGGCCGTCACCGTTGAAGTCACCGGGGATGCAGCCGGACGGCACCGTGGAGGAGTCGGCAGGCAGCGGCTTCGGATCGAGCACGAACGGCTCGTACCGGGCGGTGTTGCTGTCCGGCGTCGGGGTGATGAAGGCGGTGTCCGAGCGCGGGTCGACCACGCACAGGTCGTCGGCGAGCCGGTTGCCGTCGAAGTCGTTCATCGCGATGGCGGCGCCGACCGAGGAGATCCAGGCCGACAGGTGCTTGTACGGCTCGCGCAGCTCGCGGATCTTGCGGTCGGTCGGCAGGCCCTTGGGCAGCGCGATCGGCATCGCGGTGAAGTCGAACTTGCTCGCGATGGGTCCGCCCGCCTCGTCGTAGGTCGGCAGCAGCGCCGACCGCGCGGGAATGAACAGCGAGCCCATCAGCAGCAGCGCCACCCCTGGCACCACCGCTTTTCGCAGGAGGGATCGATTGAGGGGAATTTTCACGAGTGCTGCTCCTCATGGGCGAGTGTGAATTGCTGTCCCGCGGTGTCCGCGAGTCCGTCGAGCACCTCGCGCAGCGTGGCCAGCGCCTGGTCCATTTGCTGCTCGGTGTGCCTGCAGTTGATGAAGAAGCGCAGCCTGGCCTCTCCGGCCGGGACGACCGGGTGGGTGATGGCGTTGACGCTGAAGT
Organism: Nocardia beijingensis NBRC 16342; assembly: GCF_001612785.1. GTDB lineage: Bacteria > Actinomycetota > Actinomycetes > Mycobacteriales > Mycobacteriaceae > Nocardia > Nocardia beijingensis. The sequence goes on along the minus strand of NZ_BDBC01000010.1, from coordinate 254,931 downwards.
CGCGTTGCAGCATGGCCAGCGCCGCCAGCACGGCCGGTTCGTCGGCGCCGGTCATGACCGGGATGATCGGCGAGCCCTCCGACGTGCCGATGTCGAAGCCGTACTCCTTGGCGCGGCGGTGGAAGTACTCGCTGTTGTGCCGCAGCCGCGTCACGCGTTCCGGCTCGTCGCGGAGCACTTCGAGCCCGGCCAGCGCGGCGCCGATGGCCGACGGCGCGGGCGCGGCGGTGTACATGCTCAGACCGCCCGCGACGTATTTGAATCCGTCGACCAGTTCCCGGTTGCCCGCGAGATAGCCGCCGACGCTGCCGAGCGCCTTGGACAGCGTGCCCATCCAGACGTCGACGGCGTCGCCGGGCAGGTCGAACAGCTCGCGCACGCCGTGCCCGGTGGCGCCGAGGGTGCCGAAGGAATGCGCCTCGTCGATCATGATCGAGCAGTCGTAGCGCCTGGCCACCTCGATGATCTCGGGCAGGCGCACCACGTCGCCGTCCATGCTGTAGAGACCCTCGATGATCACCATGGCCCGGTCGAAACTGCGCCGCGACATCTTGAGGATCGTCTCGAGCGACTCGGGATCGTTGTGCCGGAAGGAGACTCGCTTGCAGCGCGACCACTCGGTGCCGGACACCACGCTGTGGTGGATGAGCGCGTCGCAGACCGCGAGATCGCGCTTGCCGAGCAGGAATCCGACCGCGGCGGCGTTGGTGAGGTAGCCACTCGCAGTCACCAGCGCGGCCTCGGTGTCGTAGATGCCCGCGATCTCGGCTTCCAGTTCGCGATAGATCGGCAACTCGCCGGCCACGATCCGGACCGCGGCGGCGGAGGTGCCGTACCGATCGATCGCGTCCTTGGCGGCCTGCCGCACCCGCGGGTCGGCGGCCAGGTCCAGGTAGCCGAAGCTGCTGAAGTTCACCACGTCCCGGTCGGCCATCCTGGTCACCGCGCCGCTGATGCCCTCGTGCGGCAGGTAGTACGGGTTGACCAGCCCGACCTCGTTGACCCAGGCGTCGAACCGCCCGAACCGCTGCGCGGCCTCGAGCACGCCGGGGTGGTCACGGAACGACGTGTGCGCGACCCCGCGCGCCGCGCCGCCGTTACCGGTAGCCGCGGCCGGGGCGGTGGAGCCGTTCGCGGCTCGCGCGCCGTTGCCGTTCGCCGGGGCGGTGTGCTCGCCGCCTGCGTGCCTGGCCAGCAGTGCGCGGGCCAGTTCCCTGTTGTTGCCGCTCATTCGTCCTCGCTCCTCGCCGCGCGCTCTTCTTCCTGGGCAATCTGCTCGGCAATCCGCGCGCCGAGCCCGCGCAACGTCAGTCCGATCACGGCGAGCACCGACAGCTGGGTGCCGAGCACCTGCACCACGCGCGCGCCGAACTCCATGCCCATCAGCGAATCCATGCCGAGTTCGGGCAGCGGGGTGTTCAGGTCGATCGTCTCCGCGTCGACGCCGAGCACCGCGGCCAGCTGCTCGGCGAGCAGGTAGGCCACCACCTCGCCGCGCTGCTCCACGCCCAGCTGGAGGATCTCCGCCCGCAGCGCGCCCGCGCCCGCCGCGCCGCCGCCGGCGGCCGCCACCTGGTCGGCGAAACGCGGCGTGCGGGTGGACGGGCGATGCGCCAGCGCCCACTGGCTCCAGTCCACGTCGAACAGCACGATCTGCGGCAGGTTCAGCCGCAGGCACTCGCCGAGCAGATCGGTGGCCACGTCCATGTCCACCGAGCGGTAGCCGGTCATCTCCGCGTATCGGCTGACCGCCTCGTAATCGGCCATGCCACCGCCGCCGCTCATGAAGCCCCAGTTCACCGCGAGTGCGGCGGCGCCGCGGGCCCGGCGGGCCGCCGCGATCATGTCCAGCACGGAATTCGCCGCCGCGTAACCGAATTGGGGCGAGATGCCGACGATGCTGCTCGCCGAGGAGAACAGCACGAACATGTCCAGGTCGATGCCTGCCGCGGTGACGGCGGTGTCCAGGTTGACCGCGCCCGCGACCTTCGGCCCGAAGATCTCCGCCAGTGACTCGGCGGTGATCTGCGGGACCTCGAGGTTGTTCACCACACCGGCCGCGTGGAACACCCCGCGCAGCGGATGCCCGCTGCCCTGGATGCGCTCGATCAGCGCGGCGACGGCGTCGTAGTCGGCCATGTCGAGGCGCTCCTCGACGACCTCCGCACCCGTGGCGGTGAGCTCGGCGACCGCGGCGCGTGCCGCGTCGTTGGTGGCGCCGCTGCGTCCGGCCAGCACCAGCCGCCGCGCGCCCACCCGCACCAGCCAGCGCGCGGTCGCCAGACCGAACGCGCCGAAGCCGCCGGTCACCAGGTAGCTGGCCGCGGGGTCGATCGGCAGACTCGGCCGCTTGACCAGCACGGTCGGTTCCGGGTCGCGCAGATCGAGCACCACCCGGCCGATCTGCTTGGACCGCACCACGGTTTCGAACGCCTCGGTGGTCGCGGTGAGGGGGAACGCGGTGTAGGGCAGGTAGTCGTAGGTGCCGTCGTTCAGGGCGTCCATCGCGCGGCGTGCCGCACGGCGGACCAGTTCGGGCCGCACGGCCAAGGCGCGGTCCATGTCGACGGCGAAGAACGACAGGTTCCGGTCGAACGGGCGCAGGTCGATCGCGCCGCCGCCGTAGATGTCGGCCTTGCCGATCTCGATGATCCGCCCGAATTCGGCGGCCGCCCGCAGGTTCTGCTGGAGGATCTCGCCGGGGGAGGAGTTGTAGACCACGTCGACGCCGCGTCCATCGGTCAGGTCGAGCACGTCGTCGACGAAGCTGATCGAGCGCGAGTTGACCACCTCGTGCGCCCCCGCCGCCGCGGCCACCGCGCGGCGTTCGTCCGAGCCCGCCGTCGCGATCACCCGCGCGCCGAGGCGCACCGCGACCTGGACCGCGGCCATGCCCATGCCGCCCGCGGCGCCGTGTATCAGCACCGTCTCACCCGGTCGCAGGTGCGCGAGCTCGCCGAAGGCGAATTCGGCGGTCAGGAAAGGCAGGACCGAGCTGGAGTGGCACGGGTCGAGCACGGTGTCCGGGTAGTCGAGGGGCATCGTGGCGCCCTCGTCCGGCCGCAGGGTGACGTGCCTGCGAACCAGATCCCTCGCGCACACCGACATCTCGTCCCCGACGGCTACCTCGGTCACACCCGGGCCGACCCGCTCGACCACGCCGAAACCGTCCATGCCCAGGTCGGTGCCGAAATACGTGCCCGCAAGCTCCTTTTCGGTGAGCACGCCGAGCACTTTGAGCGCGTCCTTGTAGTTGAGGCCGACCGCGTCCAGCCGGATCTCGACCTCGCCCGGCCCCGGCGGCACGCGATCGACCGCGCGCCAGGTCAGGTCCGACAGCAGCCGCGAACGCGGAATCTCCAGGCGGAAGGAGCTTTCCGGGTCGGTCAGCGGCGCGGCCTCGTCCCAGATCGCCAGATGATCGCGCAGGGACTTGCGCAGGTGCAGCGCCCAGCACGCGCCCGCCCGCAACGCGACCTCGTCGGCTCGCCCGTCGCCGAACACCTGCTCGACGACGTCCGCGGCGCGTGTGGCGGGCTCGGTGTCGACCAGCCGCCACTGCACCGCGGGTTGTTCGTTGCGCAGCGTGCGCCTGGCGCCGGTGAGCGCGGCCTGCGCGGGATGGGCGAAGGCGTCGACCGGCAGGCAGAACGCCTGCTCGGTGACCACCACCGCGCGCACCTCGGCGGCCGGGGCCTCGTCGTCCTCCTCGCCGACCACCAGCTCGCCGACCGCTTTGGCGACCTGCGCGAGCCCGTAGGCGTTGGGCACCGCGTCCAGCTCCGCGCCGGACACCACGACGAGGCGGCCGCGCGTGACGCCGGGCCGCGCCTGCGCGGCCCGCAAGGCGGCGAGGACCCGATCCGAGGCGCCGGCCTCTTCCGGCGCCAGGGTGAGGATCTCCGCCGACGCCCGCGCGCTGGCGATCTCCTTCGCGCGCTGCGAGACGGTGCTGCCCAGGCTGACCACGAGCAGGAACTCCTCGCCGCCCACGGGTTCGTCGGCGGGCGCGGTGTCGTCGACGATGGCCCACACCGGCTCGTAGAACAGCTCGTCGAGCTGGTCGTGCAGATCGGGCTCGGCCGCAAGGCTGGCGAACCGAACCCCCGAAAGGGACAGTGCCACAGTGCCTTCCGGTGACGCGACAGTGATGTCCGCGCACAGCGGGTCGCCGTCGACGCGGCGGACGAGCACGACCGCCTGCTCGGGCAGCGGCCCGGTCCAGCGGACCCCGTCGACCGAGGACGGCACCACGACGCTCGCGCCGTGCGCGGTCTGCGCGTACAAGGCGGCGAAGCACTGCAACGCGGCGTCGACCGCCGCCGGGTGGGCCAGGTGCGGCAGGCTCGGCGCGCTCCCGGCCAGCGGCGTGAGATCGAGCCGGGCCAGCACCGAGTCGGCGCCGACGGCGGCGGAGGTGATCAGCCGGAAACTCGGCCCGTAGGCCAAGCCGTGCGCGGCGAGGCCGTCGTAGAGCGTCGCCGCGGACACCTCCACCGCGTCCGCCGCCGGGGTGAGGTCGACGGTGCGCGCGTCGACGTCCGCCTCGATCAGCCTGCCGTGCGCGTTGATCGTCCACGTGGTCGCGGTGGCCGCGCGCGAACGCAGGGTGAACCGGTGGGTGGTCTCCTCCACGGTGAGACGCAGTACCGGCACGTCGTGCTGGCCGATCACCAGCGGCGCGACGAACTGGACCGACTCCAGCCCGAAGGTGGCGCGACCGGTCCGCACCGCGACGGCGCTGAGCGCGGCGTCCAGATAGGCCGCGCCCGGCAGCACGACGGAGCCGTCGACCACGTGATCGGGCAGCCACGGCAGCGCGGCCACCGACAGTTCGACTTCCCATTCCGGCGCGGACGCCGCGGTGCGCTGGCCGAGCATGACGTAGCCGTCGACGGCGCCGATGCGATCGGCCTCGATCGCGGGATCCTCGGTCCACAGCGTGCGGCGCTGCCACGGGTAGCGGGGCAGGTCCAGGTGCGCCACCGGGGTCTCCGGCGCGCCGGGCGCGTGCGCGGTGTCCAACCCACCCGCCTGGTACAGCTCGCCCACCGCGCGCAGCAGATTGTCGCGGTCGTCGGCGGTGCGCGACAGTGTGCTGATCGCCGCGCCGTCCAGGCCGCGGCGCACGAACGCCTCCTTGATGTTGCCGCTGAGCACCGGATGCGGTCCCACCTCGAGGAAGACCCGATGTCCGGCGTCGAGCAGGCTGTCGACGGCCGCGCCGAACCGCACCGGCTCGCGCACGTTGCGGCACCAGTACTCGGCATCCCAGTCGGGGCCGGACAGTTCGCCGCCGGTGACGGTGGACCAGATCGGCACCCGCGCGGCCCGCGGCGCGAGTCCGGCGAGCGCGGTGGTGAGTTCGCCGAGGATGGGGTCCATCAGGTGGCTGTGGTAGGGCACCTCGACGCGCAGCGCCTTGGCGAAGACGCCTTCGGCGGTGAGCTCCTCTCGGATGCGGTCCAATTCGGCCAGGTCGCCGGACAGCGTCGCCGCGGAGTGGCTGTTGATCGCCGCGACGCAGACCCCCGCCACGCCCGCGAGGCGCTCGCGCAGTTGCTCTTCCGACAACCCGACGGCGAGCATGCCGCCGGTGCCCGCGGTGGTGGCCTGCAACCGGGCGCGGTGATAGCTCACCAAAAGCGCGTCGCGCAGCGACAGCGAGCCGGAGGCGTAGGCCGAGGCCACCTCGCCGACGCTGTGGCCGACCACCGCGGCGGGATGGATGCCGAGCTCGGCGAGTTCGGCCACCAGCGCGGCTTGGACCAGGAAGTTCGCCGGCTGCGCGTACGCGGTCCTGGTGATCTGCGATTCCGCCTCGGGGCGAAGCAGTTCCGCGACGATCGACCAGCCCGCGATCTCCTGGAAGACCTCGTCGATCGATCGCGCGGCGGCGGCGAAGTGCCCGCCGGCCTCGAGCAGGCCGCGGGCCATGCCCCACCACTGTGGGCCCATGCCGCTGAACACGAACACCGGCTTGGTGGAGCCGTCGGTGAGCGCGCGGGCGGGCGACTTGCCCGCGCCCACCGCGAAATCGGCCAGCTGCGCGCGCAGGTCGTCGGCGTCGCGGTAGGCGAACGCCGCGCGGATCGGATGGTGCGCGCGCTGCGTCCATGCGGCCCCGGTCACCGCGTCCACGGGGGTGGTCTCGGTCAGGTCGTGCACCTGGGTGGCCATCGTGCGCAACGCGGTCTCGTTGCGGGCCGACAGCGGCAGCACCGTGATCGGCGCGGCCGTCGGCGCCTGCGCGGGCGCTTCCGGCGCACGGGTGAGGATCGCGTGGGCGTTGGTGCCGCCGTAGCCGAAGCTGTTGACCGCCACCGCGGCCCGGCCGTCGTCGTTGGGCAGCGGTTCGGTCTCCAGCGGAATCCGAACCCGCAGTTCGTCGAACCGGATCTCCGGGTTCGGGTTGTCCAGCCGCAATTGCGGCGCGATGATGCCGTGGTGCAGGGTCAGCGCGGCCTTGATGAGACCGGCGACGCCTGCGGCGGCCTCGGTGTGGCCGATGTTGTTCTTCACCGAGCCGACCGGCAGCGGCTCGTCGCGGCCGTCGACCGCGCCGTACACCGCGCCGAGGGCGGCCAATTCGAGCGGGTCGCCGACCGGCGTGCCGGTGCCGTGCGCCTCCACATAGCGGATGTCGCGGGCGTCGATGCCCGCCAGCCGGTGCACCCGCCGGGCCAGCGCCTCCTGCGCCGCCGAGTTCGGCACCGGGATGGCCAGCGTGCGGCCGTCCTGGTTGACGCCGCTGCCGCGCACCACCGCGTAGATCCGGTCGCGGTCGCGCACCGCCGCGTCCAGCGTCTTCAGCACCACGGCGCCAGCGCCCTCGCCGCGGCCGTAGCCGTCGGCGGCCGCGTCGAAGGACTTGCACCGGCCGTCGACCGCGAGGAACCGGCCCTTGCACATGGAGATGAACGCCTCGGGGCGCAGCATCGCGTTGGCGCCGCCGACGATCGCCGTCTCGCACTCGCCCGACTCCAGCGCCAGCACCGCTTGGTGCAGCGCGACCAGCGAGGACGAGCACGCGGTATCGATGGTCATGGTCGGCCCGAGCAGATCCAGCAGGAACGCGATGCGAGCCGACAGCAGCGTGTGCGACGAACTGGTCGGGCTGTGGCTGTTGATCGAGGCCCGCGCCACCGAGCCGCTGCGCACCAGCGCGTTGTCGTTCATGAAGCCGCCGACGAACACCCCGACCTCGCGGCCGCCGACCCGGCCCGCCATCCCCGCGTCGTCGAGCGCCTCCCACGCGACCTCGAGCAGCAGCCGTTGTTGCGGGTCCATGATCGAGGCCTCGCGCTGGGAGATGCCGAAGAACTCGGCGTCGAACTCCCACAGCGGCTGGGTGAGGAATCCGCCGTGCCTGGTGTACATCCGGCCCGGCGCGTCCGGGTCCGGGTCGTAGAACTTGGCGATATTCCAGCGGTCCGCCGGTATCTCCACGATCCCGTCGCCCTTGCGCACGACGAGATCCCAGAACGAGTCCGGTCCGTCGATGCCGCCCGGAAAACGGCAGCCGATACCGACAATTGCTACATTGGGCATGCAAATCCCCTGATGCTCGGGCATTCGAATACGCGGACGGTCGAGCGCCCGCATCGTCGAATCAGCGTGGAGACAGCCGGAATCGCGGCGCCGGTAAACCTGTTCGGCCTTGGCGTCGTCCGGCGGTGAAGTGGTTCCGCGGTAGGAGGTCAGTGTCCACCCATGGTAGGAGGGGCGATTCGCGAAGGTCAATACGGAATTGTTCTCGCCGCAGCTCGAAAACGTTGGCGGGCAACTAATGACAACTTCGTCATCGACGCAGTTCAGAGCGCTTATGACGGGATTATTCTGACGTTATTACAGAGTTATCGCCGGGTGGAACCGGTGTGAATTACATCGTTATTCCGGTGTTATTCCGCGTCGTTCGCCCGCACGCCGCCGGAAGGTGTTGAGTGCGCGGTCCATTCGTGGCTACGATGGCTCGGCATAACGCAGTGGGGCGAAAGGCGATGGGCGTGGATTCGTACAACACCGGGCAGTTCCGCATCGAGGCGGAGGCCGAACCCATCGAAAGCCTGGAGTGGCTGCTGGCGTTCACCGAGCAATACATCGCCGGCTGGAACAGCGGCGACGGCGCGGCGGTGGCGAAATGCGTCACCGAGGACACGATCTGGCACGACCCCTCGTTGGACGCGCCCGCGCACGGGCCCGCCGGCGTGGAGAAGTTCGTCGCGGACACGGTGCGTTCGTTCCCGGATGTCGCCTACACCAACCCGTTCCCTCCGGTGCTCGCCGCGGACAACCGGCTGGCCTTGGTGCCGTGGCGGATGACCGGCACCCATCTCGGCCCCATCGACCCGCCCGGTTTCGGCCCGACCGGAAAGACGATCGATCTGCTGGTCATCGACGCGTGGCAGTTCCGCTCCGGGTTGATCTGGCGCAGCCAGGCCACCTGGGACCTGACGGAGATGCTGCTGCAACTGGGTCTGATGCCGCCGCGCGGCAGCGCCGCCGAGCGCGCGATGGCACGCGCCCAGCGGTTCAGGTCCAAGCTGCCGTTCTGAACCCGGCCACCCGGCTCACTCGCCGAACAGCGTGGCGAACCGTTCCACCGCGAGCAGCACCGAGGCGCCGACGGATTCCAGCTCGGCGCCCATGCCGACGAGCAGATTCACGATCGCGGGCACCAGCACTTCCAGCAAACCGTCGTCGCCCAGGTGACCGGCCATCTCCAATTGGATGAAGCCGAACAGTCCCATCCACAGCTGCGCCGCGGCGGAACGGACGTCGGCGGTGTTGATCAGTCCGGCGTCCTGTGCGCGCTGCACCGCGCCGACCACGTGGTCGAAGGTCTCCGCGTAGTGTTCGAACTCCGAATCGTGCCCGGCCACGAGCACATTGCCGCGGTTGATCTTCAGGTCGATGCGCGTCCCGGTGCCGAACATGAGCTGGAACAGTTCCGGTCTGCGCTGGGCCTCGTCGCGGAATACCAGGCCGAGCACGAGCAGATCGGTGATCGGCTCGTCGGTCACCCCGGCCGCGGTCATGCGCTCGGCCAGCTGCGCGAAGCCGGCGGAACCCGCCGCCCGGATCAGGCCGGGCATCCCGCCGAAGTTGGAGTACACCGCCATCGTGGAGACCCCGCACATGCGGGACACGCGGCGGACGGTGAGCGCGTGCAACCCCTCGGTCGACACCACCTCGACGGTCGCGTCGATCAGGCGATCGCGCAGCGCGGTGTTCATCGTGTCCGTCCCGGCGGCCGGGCGCACGGCTAGTTCGGTTGTTCCGGCAGTCTGCTTGGTCATCGCTTCCGTTTCCCCCTACACGGTCACGCTGTGACGCATAGCCGCACCGCTGCGCTGTCTTCGGGAAGGCGGTATCGCCGCTCGACCGCGGGCGCCCCGGTCCTCATCACCGCGCCGGCCATCGATCGCGGGGCGGGTGGAACGACGTCGACTTCGATCGATGCACCATCGATTCGCCCGGTCCGGAAAGCTGATCGTGGTTCATCGCGCACAGATATCTCCGTTCTTGCCGCACGAACGGGCGGGCAGAGCATGAGGTGGAGCCGCGTTCGCGGGCTACGAAGAGCAGACGCACCCGCCGGGAGGTGCGTGTCGGAGGTGAGTGTCGTCACTGAAACTCTATGTGATACAGCGTAACATCCACAGTCATTCGGCCAAATGTTTTGCGCGCTATCCGAATTCATCGCAAGCCACGTGGTTGTGACATCGGAGGACATTCGGGCCCGAGTTCTGGAGCCGATGACAATCGCCGTCGGCTCGGCGCCGGGCGCGCGATGTCGTGAATTGGACAAATAAGACATGGACCCGGTGGACACCTCGGTAATCGGTGGCTGCCGATTCTCCCTCTGCGCGGTCACGAACACGCGGCAACGTTATCGTTCGCAAGGGACAGTTTCGTGGGTGGGAGGTCGGCCGGTTGACGACATCGATTCCGGGAATCATCGCGTGGCCGGTCATCGGGTTCGTCGCGGCCGTGCTGGCGGGCCGGTGGTTGCTGGTTCGCCACACGACCGTCGACCGGCTGCTGAATCACCTGTTCGGCTGGTAAGTGCCGAGTCTGCTGCTGTATCGCTGCGACAGGACACCCGGCAACGCGCGCCTGGCCCATCGGCTCTCGCTCGGCCGCACGGTGATGGCATCGATGTGCCTGCAAGGGATCGTGCGGTCGGCGTCGGTCAGAGCACCGCTTGGGTCTGGGTGACCTTCGCGACCAGTTTCTCCGCGTCGTCCCTGAGCACCGTCTCGACCACGATGAACGAGCGTCCGGCATGCAGCGGCGCCGACGACGCGACGACATGCCCGGAGCGGACGGCGCGCAGGAAGTTCGTCTTCGACTCCACCGTGGTGGTGCCCTGCTTGCCTTCCGGCAGGTTGAGGAACGCGCAGACCGCGCCGGTGGCGTCGGCCAGCGACATCAGCACCCCGCCGTGCAGCGCGCCGCCGAGCGTGCACAGCGATTCGTCCCAGGCCAAGCGGCTGCGCACCAGATCGGGCCCGTGGGCGAGCACCTCGACGCCGAGGCGTTCGGTGAACGGCATGGTCTGGTGGAACAGCTTGGTGCCCATCTCATCGATCATGGCCGCGATCCTGCCCGCCGCCGGTCGCGGGGTCGATTACCTCGCGGGTAATCGCCGCACTTCGCCGCTCGGGAATCGGCACGACTTCCGTCACGGAAAGCGCGATGCGCGCAGGTCCGGCTCGACCCGACCGTGGGCTGCGATTCCGTGCGGTTGCGTCGCTTCGTGCGGTTCAGCTCATCCGCGTGACCAAGGCGTCGGGCAGATGGGGGAGCGCCAGGTCGATCAACCGCCACGGCCACCCGGGAACGCAGGCCCGGCGCCGCTCCTGCTCGATGGCGGCCACCATCGCCGCGACGCCCTTGTCCAAGGGCGCGACCATCCGCGCGTCGCCCGCCTTGGCGGCCATGTCGGTGGCGATGAAACCCGGCAGCAGGGTGGTCACCGCGATCGGCGAGCGCGCGAATTCGGTGGCCAGTGCCGCGCCGAGCGCGGCGAGTCCCGCCTTGCTCGCCGAGTAGGCCGCCTTCTTTCCGGGGAGTCCGCGCACCGCGCTCATCGACGCGACGAGCACGAGGTGCCCCGCCCGCTGTGCGCGGAAGATCTCGAGCGCCGCTTCCGCCTGCGCGAGAGCGCTGACGAAATTCGTGGTCGCCGTGGCGAGATTCGCGTCGGCCCGTCCGCTGCCGATCGGCGCTCCCTTGCCGATCCCGGCGTTGACGATCACCCGGTCCAGACCACCGAGCTCGTCGCGCAGTTCGCCGAAGACGACCGGCACCGCCGCGTGGTCGTCCACATCGAGCGCGCGCACCGCGACGGTGATCCCGGGACGAGCCGCCACCAGTTCGTCGCGCAGTGCCGTGAGCGCGTCCAGCCTGCGGGCGCACAGTGCGAGATCGCGGCCCTCGGCGGCGAAATCGCGTGCCATGGCGGCTCCGAGACCCGCACTCGCCCCGGTGATCAGAATTTTCTTCCGCGTCATGCGGCCGACCCTAACGGCGCAATCCGACTCTGTCCGTCGTCGGCCTGCGCCTGGCCGGAGCGAAGGCTACGCCCTCAGCCGCCGGACGAGCCGGTCGGTGGTGGGCTGGCCAGCAACCGCCACGGTCCGCAGTTCTCGGTTTTGAACCCGACGTCGGTCGGCTTGATCTGCACGCGGACCGGGCCGAGCCGGGTGTAGTTGTTCGCGATGATGTACTGCATGTTCGTGTTGTCCCCCTCCAGCTTCCACAGCCTGCGCCAGTCGCAGGCGTAGGCGGGGTCGGGCGTGCCGGGCGCTTCCCAGAGACCTGGCGCGATGTCGACGCCGACCAAGTAGACGCCGTCGTACGAGATGGTGTTCGCGGGTTCGGCCGCCGCCGTCGCGGCGCCGAGCAGGGTGACGGCGGAACTCATGGCTCCCGCGAGTAGGAGCGCGCTAGCACGCATACCGGTTCTCCTTGACTTGTACTCCCGCCGCGTCGTCGTACGCCCGCCGTCGCGGCCGAATCGGGAGATCCCCGCATCTCCGCGGCAACCAATACCAGAACCGACCGGGTGGTGTGCCCGAATCCGCGATTTCAGCCCGGCCCCTACGAACTGGGCAATCGCCAAGGAAATTCGGGATGATCCTGACAAATTAGGAGACAGTTTGGATTTTCGGCGTGCCGAAAGCGACAATGTCGAGCCGGTGGCGTTACGCTCTGCTATCTCTGCGCAAATCGCCGGGGCCGGTTCGCCCGCCGGGGCGTCGCGCACGCTGTAACGCTTCGATTACACCGCTTGCTTTGCTGATACATGCGTTGCCAAAGTGACCATTGGGTTTGGTGTTACAAGTGGGAAGGGAGGGGCGCTCCGTTCCGAGGGCGCCGACCGCACTATGAAGCCAAGCATCGTCAAAGCCGGTATCTGCACCGCGGTGACGGCCGCGGTGACGGTGACGTTGTCCGGATTGCTTCCGGTCAGCGCGCAGGCGGCGCCGTCGCCGCTGGACATGTCGAAGAAACTGGCGGGCAAGACCGTATTCCTCGACCCCGGCCATCAGGGGTCCAACCACTCCCAGGACTTGGCCAGACAGGTCAGCGACGGTCGCGGCGGCACCAAGGACTGCCAGACCACCGGCATGACCACCATGAACGGCGTTCCCGAGCACACCATCACCTGGAACGTCGCGCAGGTCGTCAAGACGTCGCTGGAGACGCTCGGCGCGCATGTCGTGTTGAGCCGCCAGGACGATATGAACTGGGGTGGCTGCGTCGACGACCGTGCCCGCGCGGCGAGCCAGTCCGGCGCCGACGTCGCCGTGAGCATCCACGCCGACAGCGCGCCGGCGCAGGATCGCGGGTTCCACCTCATCGTTCCCGAGCTGCCCATCCCGGATCCGATCGTCGATCAGGTCCAGTCGGGGGCCGGACTCGCCGCGTCCAGGTCGGTGCGCGACGCGTATCGCGACGCGGGATTCCCGCCCGCCAACTACGGCGGCGTGGTGGACGGTCTGCAGACCCGTAGGGACATCGCCGGGCCCGCGTTGACCACCGTTCCGCTGGTCTTCCTCGAGATGGGCAACGGCGCCAATCCCGAGGACGCGGCATCGCTGGAGACACCGGACGGGCAGCTCAAGCATGCGATCGCGCTGACCACGGGCGTGGTCGGATACCTGCTCGGCGCACCGCAGCCCGGCGCGGCACCGGATCAGCAGGGCGGCCAGAGCGCGTCGTTCGACCATCCCGCCGTCGCCACCGAAACGCCGCAGGCGCAGGCCGGAACGCCGCAGGCCCAGACGAACCCGTTCGCGCCCCAGGCGCAGACGAACCCGTTCGCGCCCCAGGCGCAGACGAACCCGGTGGTGCCGCAGGCCCAGCAGATTCCCGCGGTGCCGCAGAGTTCCACGACTCCGAGTGTGCCGCAGAGCCCCGCTGCCCCCGCGGTGCCGCAGGCGCAGTCGGCGCCGAGCAGCACGACGCCGAAGCCCGCGCCGGGGACGGCGACACCACAGTCGTCCGGCACGTCCGCGGCGCCGAAATCGCCGGGCACGTCCGGAACGCAGTCGCCGGGGACGCCCAACGCGCAGCAGTCACCCGGCGCCTCCGGAGGCAACGCCTCGATCATGGAGTTGCTGATGCCGCTGGCGAAGATGCTCGGCCTGGACAACAACGCCATCGCCACGGAACTGATCAATCTCGGCTACAGCCTGGCGGGCATGCTGCTGGGCCCCGCGAAATAGTCCGCACACCGAACCCACCCGACGCCATCCCCGGCACCGCCGAGGGTGGCGTCCGGCTTTTCCCGCGGGTCGCGCGGCGCACTAGGGTGAGCGGAATGGCTGACCGGATTCCTGTTGTGCTCGTCGCGGGGTTTCTCGGTTCCGGGAAGACCACGCTGCTCAATCACCTGCTGCGGGACAACCGGGGGACCCGGATCGGCGTGGTGGTCAACGACTTCGGTGCGATCAACATCGATTCGATGCTGGTGGCGGGGCAGGTCGACGCCATGGTCTCGCTCGGCAACGGATGCGTGTGCTGCGCGGTGGACGTCACCGAACTGGACGAGCTGTTCACCCGGCTCACCCAGCCGCGCGCCGGGATCGACGTCATCGTGGTGGAGGCCAGCGGCTTGGCCGAGCCACGCAACCTCATCCGGATGGTGCTCGGCAGCGACAATCCGCGCCTGCGCTACGGCGGCCTGGTCGAGGTGGTCGACGCCGAACAGTTCCCGGACAGCAGTGCCCGTCATCCGGAGCTGCGCACGCATGTGCGGTTGGCCGACCTGGTGGTGCTGAACAAGGCCGACCGGGTGACGCCAGAGCAACTCGACCGGCTGCGCGCGGATATCGCGGCGCTGGTCGGGCCGGTCCCGGTGTACGCGACCACGCACGGCCGGATCGATCCGGGGCTGCTGTTCGACCGACCCCGGCGCGAGCGCCCGCTGGTGGCCGAGCAACTGAGCTTCGACGAACTGCTCGTCGAGCACGATCACGACGACCACGCCGGACACCGTCATCTGCACGACGACTACACCAGCGTCTCCTTCGCCAGCGAGCGGGAACTCGACCCGCGCAAATTGATCGGTTTCCTGGAGGACCCGCCCGCGGGATTGTTCCGGGCCAAGGGCTTCGCCGCGTTCGCAGTGGCGGGCGAACGCAGGAAATTCGTCCTGCACATGGTCGGCCGCCACATCGTCTTCGAGCCGGGCGGGTGGTCACGCGGTGAGTCGCGGGGAGCGCGACTGGTGCTCATCGGTGCGGGTCTGCCCACGGACGCGGCCTTGACCCGGCTTCGCGACACCGTGCACGACGACGCCGAACCGCTCGATGCGCAGAGCATGCTCGGGGTGTGGCGCTATACGCCGCACTGAGCGCGCAGATTGGCGCGTTCGGCCGCGACGTGTCGCGTTCGGTGCTGGTGACAGAGCGGTCTTTTCATGAGACTGAATGCGTGTCCGCCGGTGGGCCGGCACCGGGAGCGTACTGCCGCGCGCGGCGCCGCTCGGCAGCCGATGACCGACCGAATCGTTCCGCGACCGATGGGAGTTTCCGTGTCAGATTCCATGGAGAGCGCCACCGCGTACGTCATCGAGGTACTGGAGGCCAAGGGCACCGCCACTCGCGAGGACTTCGACGTTCCCGCGATCGTCGCCGAGACTCACGCGATCACCAACAGCTGGGATTTCCGCGCGATCGAGGACGCTACGTTCTGGTCGATCGCCGCGCGGTTCATCAGGCCGTGACGCTGGGCTCCGTGCGCGGGGCGTGGCCGGCCAGCGACCAGCGCCGAGCCGCGCGCCGCAGCGATCCGGGGTCGGAGTAGCCGAGGATCTCGGCTTTGCGCGATGGGCTCAGCGGCCCCGCGGCGGTCGCGGCGACCAGCCGCGCACCGCGAGCCCGGTCCAGCTCGGCGCGCCAGGTGGTGCCCGCCTCACGCAACCGCCGCTGGAGCGTGCGCGGGCTGGTGGCCAGCCTGCGCGCGACCCGTTCCAACGACGCGTCGCCTTCGTCCAGGCATTCCGCCAGAGCGGTCGCGACGCGCTCCGGCCATGCGGTGGCCAGCGGCGGCGGTGGCGGAAGCGCTGCGGCCAAGGGCCGCAGGATGCCTGCGAGAACCGGATCGCTCGTGGTCAGCGGCAGATCCATGTCCGAGGCGCGAAAGGTCATGGCGTCCACCGGCGCGTCGAACTCGATCGCTGTGGTGCCGAAAACCTCGATGAAGGCGCCGATCTTGGCGGGCGCCTGCTGGCGCAACGCCACCCGCAGCGGAGCAAGCGGTTCACGCACCACGCGCCGGGCGCGGCTGAGCACCGCGCTCAGCCCCCAGAGCTGGGTGAGATCGCGGCCGCGGCCTTCCCCGTCGATGATGTCGAGATACAAGGTGACCTCGTCGTCGTTCTCCGCGACCAGGTCGAAACGGTGGTTGGTGGTCACCGCGGTGACGTACGGCCCGCAGGTCGCCAGTCCGGCCCCCAGCGTCGGCGCCGAGGAGAACAGATAGTCGTAGAGCCCCAGGCAGGTCAGCTGGTAGCGGCTCGCCACGTTCAGCGCGACGTCCGGGTCGCCGAGTTCGAGTTCCCCGATCTCCCACAGCCGGGAGAACGTCTGGCTGGGCAGGTGCACGTCGTCGCCCGCCATGGTCCACTCGGGCAATCCGGCTTCCCGCAGCAGCCGGTCGCGGTCGACGCCGGCCGCGGTGAGTTGCGAGATGACGAACCGGTGGAGCAGAACCTGGTCGGTTCCCATGGCGTGCTCCCTTCTGCCGCCGCGACCGATCGGCGCGCCGCCGGTCTCCGAGTGAAGCGATACCGCGCGCACACGCTATACCGGCCGTGTTGATTCGTCATGAGATTCATGTCACGGTCGGATCACCCGCAGGCGTTCACCCATTCGGACAGTCCGTCGGCGAACAACTGGCGCTTCCAGATCGGGACTTCGTGCTTGATCCGGTCCACCAGTTCCGAGCAAGCGGCGAACGCCGCGCCACGATGCGCGGCCGCCACCGCGACGACGATCGCGCGGTCACCGATGCCGAGCGAGCCGACGCGGTGCACGGCCGCGACCGGCAAACCGTGGGCGGCGGCGAGGTCCGCGCAGACGTTGCGCAGGAACCGCTCCGCCTGCGGGTGCGCGGAGTATTCCAGCGCCGAGACCGCCTGCCCGCCATCGTGATCGCGGACTTTCCCGGTGAACACCACGACCCCGCCGTAATGTGGTCCCGAGACCGCTTCCTCGACCTCCGCTGGGTCCAGCGGCTGGTCGCTGATCCGGGCGAGCCGGACCGTGGCCTCAGCCGTTGTCATGACTTCCACCTCCGGCGACTTGTGCGAGCAGATGATCCAGCAGCGGCTCCAGCACCGCGATGCCGTCCTTCACGCCACCCGGCGAGCCGGGCAGATTCACGATCACCGAGCGCCCCGCCAGCCCGGCCACGCCGCGGCTCAGCGCCGCGAGCGGGAACTTCGCGGTGCCGCGCTGCCGGATCGCCTCCGCCACACCGGGTAGTTCGCGATCGAGCAAGGCGAGGGTCGCTTCGGGGGTCGCGTCGGTGGGGGAGGCGCCGGTTCCGCCGGTGCTGATGACGAGCGCCGGTTCGAAGCGCAGCGCGTCGGCAAGGCCGAACTCGATCTCGGCGTCGGCGTAGACCAGCGGGCCCCGCACCGAGAAGCCGAGGCCGGACAGCCAGTCCACGAGCATCGGACCGGTGGTGTCCTCGCGGGTGCCCGCCGCGACCCCGGTCGAGGCGACCAGCACCACGGCCGAGCGTTCGTCCTCGCCGAATTCCGGCTCGACGTAGTCGGAGGTGTCCTGCTCGTCCGCGTCGGCGGACAGGTCGTCGCCGGTGGGCTCCACCTCGCCCTCGTCGGCGGCCGCGTCCTGCGGGCGCTCCCAATGTCCGCGTTTGCCGCCTTCTTTGGAGAGCAGGCGCACGCCGGTGAGCACCGCCGCGGGATCGACCGCCTTCACCATGTCGTGCAGGGTGAGCCCCGCGACCGCGACCGCGGTCAACGCCTCCATCTCGACGCCGGTGGGACCTTTGGTCTTCGCGGTGGCCTCGATGGTGATGGCGCTCTCGGTGAAACCGAACTCCACCCGCACCGACGACAACGCCAGCTGATGGCACAGCGGGATCAGTTCGGAGGTCTTCTTCGCCCCCGCGATGCCCGCGATGCGAGCGGTGGACAGCACATCGGCCTTCGGCATGTCGTCGGCCCGTACCAGCGCGACCACCTCGGCCGTGGTGCGCAACTCGCCTGCCGCGACGGCGATCCTGGTGGTCTCGCTCTTCTCGCTCACGTCGACCATGCGGGCACGGCCTTCGTGGTCGACATGGGACAGCTCGCTCATAAGGACCAGACTCGCACAAGCGCCCCTGCGGGCAGCGCGGTGACCTCCGCGGGCACATCGATCAGCACGTCGGCGTTCGCCATCGCCGCCACCAGATGCGAGCCGGGACCGGACACCACCTCGACCGCCCGGGGCCGTCCGTGCGCGCACGATTCGCCCTGATGCTCGCGGATCAGCTTGCCCCGCAGGAACTGACGCTTGCCCTCCGGCGAGCGCGCCACGGCGTTGAACAGGGGAAGTTCGTAGGCGTCCACCTCGGGCAGACCGGCGAGACGCCGCAGGATCGGACGGGCGAACACTTCGAACGACACCATCGTGCTGACCGGATTGCCGGGGAAACTGAGCACCGGCACTCCGTCGACGACGGTCAGCCCCTGCGGGCCGCCCGGTTGCATCGCGACCGAGCCGAACCGCCCGCCCAACGGTTCGAGCACGTCCTTGACCACCTCGAAGTCGCCTTTGGACACACCACCGGAGGTGAACACCACATCGGCGCGCTCCAGCGCGGCCGACAGCAACGCGCGGAAACGCGCCGGATCGTCGGTGCTGTGCGCCACCGAGACGACCTCGACGCCGTTGGCCGCGAGGGCCGCGGCGAGCGCGACGCCGTTGGAGTTGTAGATCTGGCCGGGACGCAGCGGTTTCCCGGCCGCGACCAGTTCGTCGCCGGTGGTGATCACCGCACCGCGCACCGCGCGGAAGACCTCCACCGCGGACAACCCCACCGCGGCCAGGGCGGCGACATGCCGGGGGGCGAGCACGGTGCCCGCCCGTGCCAGCAGGTCGCCCGCGCGGACGTCCGTGCCCGGTTCCCGCACGAATTCGCCCGCGCCGCGGCCGCGTTCGATGGTCACCGTGCCGTCGCCCGCGCTGGTGTCCTCCACCGGCACCACGCAGTCCGCGCCCGGCGGCATCGGCGCACCGGTCATCACCTTCATCGCCGCGCCGTGCGGCAGCGGCGCCCGGCCCGCGGCGCCGGCGGCGACGACCCCGGCCAACGGCAGGGTGACCGGCGCGACCAGCACCGAGTCGGCCCGCACCGCGTACCCGTCCATCGCGGAGTTGCGGAACACCGGCAGCTCGATCGGCGAGCGGACGTCTTCGGCCAGTTGCCTGCCCAGCGCCCGCGCTATCGGGACGGACTCGACCGCGCGCGCGGCCAGCGGCCGCAGCAGCTGTTCGATGCTGTCGCGGTGGTCGTCGACGGGCCTGGCCGCGACGTCGGCGGGCCGAGGGTTCATGGGAGTCAGCCTAACGCCCGATCCGGGCGGTTTTCCGCGTCCGTCGCCGCGCCGCGGTCATCCGAGCCAGTGCGAGCCCTCACCGCCGATTCGCGGCCGCGGTGAGCCGAAGTAGAGCATTCCGCCCACAGACGAATCGGGACAGGCGGTCATAATGGACGTGTGACTCTGGTCGAGATCGGGATTCCCACGGTGCGTTCCGGGCGTCCCTCGCTCGCCGGCCGTCCCGACACCCCCTACTTGCTGGATCGTTTCGGACGCGTCGCCCGCGACCTCCGGGTATCCATCACCGAGAAGTGTTCGCTGCGCTGCACCTATTGCATGCCGGAGGAGGGGCTGCCGGAGATTCCCCGGCACGAGCTGCTCACGGTGGACGAGATCGTCCGGTTGGTGCGCCTCGCGGTGCGCGAGCTGGGGGTGCGCGAGGTCCGGTTCACCGGGGGCGAGCCGCTGATGCGCCGCGACCTGGAACAGATCATCGCGGGCTGCCACGCCGCGGTGCCGCACATCCCGCTGGCCATGACGACCAATGGCATCGGACTCGAGCACCGCGCCCTCGGGCTCGCCGCCGCCGGTCTGCACCGGGTGAACGTCTCGCTGGACACCGTCGACCGGGCCGGATTCGCCCGGCTGACCCGCCGCGACCGTCTCGAGTCGGTGTTCGCGGGCATCCGCGCCGCTCGCGCCGCCGGACTGGCCCCGGTCAAGGTCAATGCCGTCCTGATGCGCGAAACCCTCGCCGGCGCGCCCGATCTGCTGCGCTGGTGCCTGGACGAGAGCTGCGAGCTGCGTTTCATCGAGGAGATGCCGTTGGACGCCGACCACGAGTGGGCCCGCGCCAACATGGTCACCGCCGCCGAACTACTCGGCGTGCTCGGCACCCGGTTCTCCCTCGACGAGGTGGGCCGCCCCGACCCGTCGGCCCCCGCGGAGAAGTGGCTGGTCGACGGGGGTCCCGGCACCGTCGGCATCATCGCCACGGTCACCAGGAAGTTCTGCGACACCTGCGATCGCACCCGGCTCACCGCGGACGGCATGCTGCGCTCCTGCCTGTTCAGCGACCAGGAATTCGACCTGCGTCAGGCGCTGCGCTCCGGCGCGGGCGACGACGAGGTCGCGACGCTGTGGCGCGGGGCGATGTGGAACAAGTGGGCAGGTCACGGCATCGACGCCGAGGGCTTCGTCCCCCCGGAGCGGACGATGGGAGCCATCGGTGGTTGAGATCCGCTATTTCGCCGCGATCGCCGACGCCGTCGGCAAGGACGGCGAGACCATCGATTTCCCGGCCGGAGCGACGGTCGCCGACCTGCGCGCGAGCCTGGCGGCGACCTACGGCCCCGACCTGGACAAGATGTTGTCGGTGTGCGCCTATCTGGTCGGCGACGAACTCACCCGTGACCCCGCGGTCGCGCTGAGCCCGCGCGTCGACGTCCTGCCGCCCTTCGCGGGCGGATAGGCCGCGCCGACACCTCAGCCGCCACGAGCAACTGTGTCAGCTGTCGACGGCGGCTTTTCCGGCGTCGGCGCGGCGCCGTATGCCGCGTCGTGCGCCGAGGTCCGTTAGCGCCACCAGGTGTCCAGCGGCGACACCGGGACGGTGCGCTTGTGCCGGGTGTTACGGAAGATGCTCTCCAGCCGTTCGGCGACCTCGGGGGTGACCTCCTTGCCCTCCAGGTAGTCGTCGATCTCGCTGTAGCGCAGACCGAGCGCTTCCTCGTCGGGCAGTGCGGGCCGGTCGTCCTCCAGATCGGCGGTGGGCACCTTGGCCCAGATGCTGGGGGGCGCGCCGAGTTCTTGGAGCAGGGCTGCGCCCTGGCGCTTGGTCAAACCGGTGAGCGGAGTCAGATCGACGCCGCCGTCGCCGTACTTGGTGAAGAATCCGGTGACCGCCTCGGCCGCGTGGTCGGTGCCGACCACGAGCAGGTTCTCCTGCCCGGCCAGCGCGTACTGGATCACCATGCGTTCGCGCGCTTTGATGTTGCCGCGCACGAAATCCCGCAGCTGGTCGGTCTGCAACGCCGTCGCCGTCTCCGCGGCCGCCGCGTTCACGCTGGGCCGGACGTTCACCACGACCTGCCGGTCGGGCCGGATGAAGGTCAGCGCGGTGAGCGCGTCGGCCTCGTCGGCCTGCACGCCGTAGGGCAGCCGGACGGCGAGGAAGGTCGCGTCCCCGCCGTCCGCGCGCACTTCCTCGGCCGCGAGCTGGCACAACCGGCCCGCGAGAGCGCTGTCCTGCCCGCCGCTGATCCCGAGGACGAAACCTCGTGCGGGCGTCGCGTTCAGATAGTCCTTGAGAAAGTCGACCCGGCGGCGGATCTCGTCCTTCGGTTCGATCGTGGGCCGGACACCCAATTCGCTGATGATCTGTTCGCGCAGGTTCCCCATGGCGCCCGAGTCTACTGATGACTCAGCGGGCGACAACGCGCCGAACGACGCGCTCCCAGTTGTCCCCGATCTGCTCGCGGGTGTAGCCGAGCACCTGCATCTGGTGCATGACCAGCGCCGCACCCAGCATCGCCAGCAGCCAGTCGGCCACCAGCGTGACCTCGCCCGGCATCTCGGCCTCGCGCAGCAGCATCGTGACGTGCGCGCGCAGCAAGCTGTAGGGCCCACCGGAATAGCGTTCGCTCGCCTCCCCGAGTTCGGCGGCGCGGTGCAGCTCGCCCGCCACCTCGATGTCCAGAAGCCGGGCGCGCCCGAAGGCGATCAATCGTTCCACCGGAGGCGCGCCGGGGCCGAGCGGCGGCGGCCCGAAGATGAACGACTCCTGGTATTTCCGTTCCGAGTGGTCCAGTAGCGCGAGCAACAGTCCGGATCGGCTCCCGAACCGCCGGAACACCGTGCCCTTGCCGACCCCCGCGCGTTTGGCCAGGGCGTCCATGGTGAGACTGTCGACGCCCTGCTCGCGCACCAGTTGCTGCGCCGCGTCCAGCAGGAGCCGGCGGTTGCGCGCCGCGTCGGCGCGTT
This sequence comes from Nocardia beijingensis NBRC 16342, assembly GCF_001612785.1. Taxonomy (GTDB): domain Bacteria; phylum Actinomycetota; class Actinomycetes; order Mycobacteriales; family Mycobacteriaceae; genus Nocardia; species Nocardia beijingensis. Next base: position 232,877 of record NZ_BDBC01000010.1, on the reverse strand, counting down.
CGGCGGGTTCCGCCGTGCCGGGCAACGGCGTGCCGACGTCGAGCAGCCGGGGCGCGCCGTCGGGGGACACGTCCGGTGTGGGGTAGTTCACAGCGCTCACGCAGACTCCGCGGGAAGTAATCGGACCATGGTCCGGTTAGTGTGTGGTGAACGTACGGACATCACTCATCAGTACACCAGGAGTCGTCATGAGCCAGACCCGCATTCTCGCACTCGTCGGCAGCCTGCGCGCGGCCTCGGTCAACCGGCGGATCGCCGAGGCCGCGGCGCACACCGCGCCGGAGGGTGTCGAGGTCACCCTCTACGAGGGGCTCGCCGACATCCCGTTCTACAACGAGGACATCGACGTCCCCGGCTCCGTTCCCGCCGCCGCCCAGGCGCTGCGCGACGCGGTCGCCGAGGCCGACGGCCTGCTGGTGGTGACTCCCGAGTACAACGGCACGCTCTCGGCGGTGCTGAAGAACGCGATCGACTGGGCCTCCCGTCCGTACGGAGCCGGGGCCATCAAGGGCAAGCCCGCCGCCGTGGTGAGCGCGTCGATCAGCCCGAACGCCGCGCAGTGGGCGCACGGTGACGCGGTCAAGGCGCTCGGCGTGGCCGGCGCGCGGGTGGTCGAGTCCGCGCACCTGCACTTCGGGGTCATCGGCGAGCGGTTCGCCGCCACGCATCCGCGCGACGACGCCGAGGCGCTGACCCAGCTGGCCGGCACCGTGCGCGATCTGGTGGAGGCCACGCGCGGCGAATTGGCCTCGGTGTAAGCTCCTCCTCCGGTCTGAACGAGGGCCATCGCCGCGGGGCGCGGCGGTGGCCCTCTTCGTTGCCCATAAAGTTTGCTGAAAGTAAGCTGACGCGCCGAAAAGTGATCTGCGCCACTGTTTGGCCGGGGGGTGAATCGAGCGTACTGGTACTTCTCTCCGTGGAATTTCATCAATGTGACTCGCTACATGTCGTGTTGTAGGAATCTGTCGGCCACTAGGTGTAGTGTCTTCGGTACTGGAAGACGGCTGGAGACCTCGCTCGGCACAGGTGGCTGATCAGGGGATTCGGGCTCGGATCCAGGAGTTTGCGCAGCATACGTCGGATCGTGCATTGCATACGGATCACAGGCTGTGGATCAGGCACAAGGAGAGAGGGATACCAATGACCGTCACCGTGTACACCAAGCCCGCTTGCGTCCAGTGCAACGCCACCTACAAGGCCCTCGACAAGGCCGGGGTGGACTACGAGGTCATCGACATCTCGGAGAACGACGAGGCGCGTGACTACGTCATGGCACTCGGGTACCTGCAGGCGCCGGTCGTGGTGGCCGGAGACGATCACTGGTCGGGCTTCCGGCCCGACCGCATCAAGTCGCTCGCGACCGTGGCGGCCTGACGCGCATCCGGTTCATCCGATGGGCGAGCGCCGCGGCGCTCCCGAAAAGGGGAAGGCGACCATGTCGGAGACGACGGCGCTGGTCTACTTCTCCAGCGCTTCGGAGAACACGCATCGCTTCGTCGAGAAGCTGGGCCTCCCGGCGACTCGCATACCACTGCACACCGCCGACTCACTGCGCGTCGACCGTCCGTACGTGCTGATCGTCCCCACCTATGGGGGCGGTCGGCCCGTGCTGGGTGGCGATCGTTCCGACAAGGACTTCGTGCCCAGGCAGGTCGCCAAGTTCCTCAACGATCCGCACAACCGCGCGCTGCTGCGCGGGGTGATCGCGGCGGGCAACACGAACTTCGGCGACACCTTCTGCTATGCGGGCGAACTCATCGCGCGCAAGTGCGGGGTGCCGTACCTGTACCGCTTCGAACTCATGGGAACCGCTGAGGACGTCGAACGCGTCCGAGAGGGATTGGGATTGTTTTGGCAACAGCAACGACAGCACCGGCCGGAAAGACAGCTCGCTTAGAGCAGCCCCCGGTGCGCGGCGGCGACGCGGGCGAGGTCCTCGACTACCACGCTCTCAACGCGATGCTGAACCTGTACGGTCCGAACGGGGAGATCCAGTTCGACAAGGACCGTGAGGCCGCCCACCAGTACTTCTTGCAGCACGTCAATCAGAACACCGTCTTCTTCCACAACCTGGACGAGAAGCTGGACTACCTGATCGACGAGAACTACTACGAGGCCGAGGTACTCGAGCAGTACAGCCGCGAGTTCATCAAGAAGCTGTTCCAGCAGGCGTACGCCAAGAAGTTCCGGTTCCCCACCTTCCTCGGCGCGTTCAAGTACTACACCTCGTACACGCTGAAGACCTTCGACGGCAAGCGTTACCTGGAGCGGTTCGAGGACCGGGTGTGCATGGTCGCGCTCACGCTCGCCGCCGGTGACGAGGCGCTGGCGAGCAAGCTGGTCGACGAGATCATCGACGGCCGTTTCCAGCCGGCCACCCCGACCTTCCTGAACTCGGGCAAGAAGCAGCGCGGCGAGCCGGTGTCGTGCTTCCCGGCGGGTACACCGGTGGACACGATCGACGGTCCACGCGCCATCGAGACGCTGAAGCCGGGTGACCGGGTCTTGTCCCACGACGGTTCCTACCGTGCGGTCGAGGCGCTGATCGAGAATCCCAACCACCAAGCGTTGGTCTCGATTTCACACTTCGGCCACAAGGAGCCGATCCGATGCACCCCTGAGCATCCGATCCTGGTGTGGACCACCCGTGAGGTCGACACGCTCATCGACGCGGACGGCGCCGACCCGTTCAACGGTTTCGTGTGGCTGGCCGCGCGGGACGTGCACCCGACCGACTTCATCGTGACCACCGCGCCGCTGGGCGAACGGGACCGGCGCGTGTTCGACCTCATGGAGCACACCGGCGAAGGTGTGTACGAAGAGGTCGACGGGCTGATCCAGAAGGTGAACACCGACGCCAAGCACCGCAATAAGCAGCGCCACAACCAGCGTTTCGTAGCGGTCAACCGCTTTGTCGAGGAATCCTACGAACTCGGCCTCATCCTCGGCTGGTATCTGGCCGAAGGCCACGTGTCCAAGCGGTCGACCGACGTGAGCGTGCCCAACGGCGTACATTTCACCCTCGGCGCGCATGAGGTCGAATACCACGTCGAACTCGGCATGGCATTCAAGCAGGTGTTCGGGGTCGATCTGTCCTTGCACACCAACCACTCCGATCACTCCACCCGGATGGTGTGCAACAGCAAGATCGTCGCATCGCTGCTGTTGTCCTTGGCTGGGACGGGTTATGGCACCAAACGATTGAGCGGTGATGCGCTCACCGCCGACGAGGACTTCCAACGAGGCCTGCTGGCCGGGCTGTTCCGCGGCGATGGTTGCAGCACATCAGGCGGCATGATGCTCGACCTGGTCAACCCCGAGCTCATCGACCAGGTGCAGCTGATCCTGCGCCGCCTCGGCATCGTGTCGGTCGTCCGTAGCTACGTCAACCGGGCGGGCAAAACGACCGGCCAGGTATTCGTCCCCGGCCTGCCGGGCAACAACGAAGACTTCATCTTCGACATCGGCAAGAACCTGTACAACTACGTCGGCCGCAAAGGCACGAAGCGTGCGACGTACCAGGTCGTGCACGGTCGCCAGGTATACGGCGTGCGCGCTGTCGAGCACACCACCGAGATCCCGGAGAAGGTGTACAACCTCCACGTCGAGGACACCCACACCTACTCGATCCGCGGTACGGTCGTCCACAATTGCTTCCTGTTGCGCATCGAGGACAACATGGAGTCGATCGGGCGCTCGATCAACTCCGCGTTGCAGCTGTCCAAGCGCGGCGGCGGGGTCGCCCTGCTGCTGAGCAACATTCGTGAGCACGGTGCGCCGATCAAGAAGATCGAGAACCAGAGTTCGGGCGTCATCCCGATCATGAAGCTGCTCGAGGACTCGTTCTCCTACGCCAACCAGCTCGGCGCGCGCCAAGGCGCGGGCGCGGTCTACCTGCACGCGCACCACCCCGACATCTACCGATTCCTGGACACCAAGCGGGAGAACGCGGACGAGAAGATCCGCATCAAGACGCTGTCGCTGGGCGTGGTCATCCCGGACATCACCTTCGAGCTGGCCAAGAAGAACGAGGACATGTACCTGTTCTCGCCCTACGACGTGGAGCGCATCTACGGCAAGCCGTTCGCCGACATCGACGTCACCGAGAAGTACTACGAGATGGTCGACGACAAGCGCATCCGCAAGTCGAAGATCAAGGCGCGCGAGTTCTTCCAGACCATCGCCGAGCTGCAGTTCGAGTCGGGCTACCCGTACATCATGTTCGAGGACACGGTGAACCGGGCCAACCCGATCGCGGGCAAGATCACCCACTCCAACCTGTGCTCGGAGATCCTGCAGGTCTCCACGCCGTCGGAGTTCAACGACGACCTGTCGTATGCCAAGGTGGGCAAGGACATCTCCTGCAACCTCGGCTCGCTGAACATCGCCAAGACGATGGACTCGCCCGACTTCGCGCAGACCATCGAGGTGGCCATCCGAGCGCTGACGGCGGTGTCGGACCAGACCCACATCTACTCGGTGCCGTCCATCGAGCAGGGCAACAACTCCTCGCACGCCATCGGCCTCGGGCAGATGAACCTGCACGGCTACCTGGCGCGCGAACGGATCCACTACGGGTCCGACGAGGGCATCGACTTCACGAACATCTACTTCTACACCGTGGTGTACCACGCGCTCCGCGCCTCGAACCGGATCGCGATCGAGCGCGGCACCTACTTCGGCGGCTTCCCCGAATCGAAGTACGCCAGCGGCGAGTACTTCGACAAGTACACCGATCAGGTGTGGGAGCCGAAGACCGAGCGCGTCCGGCAGCTGTTCGCCGACGCGGGCGTGCACATCCCGACCCAGGACGACTGGCGCGAGCTGAAGGCCTCGGTCATGGAGCACGGCATCTACAACCAGAACCTGCAGGCGGTGCCGCCGACCGGGTCGATCTCCTACATCAACCACTCCACCAGCTCCATCCACCCGGTGGCGTCGAAGATCGAGATCCGCAAGGAAGGCAAGATCGGGCGCGTCTACTATCCGGCGCCCTACATGACCAACGACAACCTCGAGTACTACGAGGACGCCTACGAGATCGGCTACGAGAAGATCATCGACACCTACGCCGCGGCCACCCAGCACGTGGACCAGGGCCTGTCGCTGACGCTGTTCTTCAAGGACTCGGCCACCACCCGCGACCTCAACCGCGCCCAGATCTACGCCTGGCGCAAGGGCATCAAGACCCTTTACTACATCCGGCTGCGCCAGATGGCGCTGGAGGGAACCGAAGTCGAGGGTTGCGTCTCCTGCATGCTGTAGTTCGTTGACGAAGACGGTGACGCGTCCCGTGCGGCGGGAAGCGTCACCGTCTTCTGCTGCTCAGGGCCGAGGGGTTTCGCGGTCGAGCGGCACAGTCGGCAGGTGGGCAACCGCCACAAGCCGGTCCCGGGCCGCCGTCTACGTGCGGTGCGGCGTTCGCTTCTGGAATAGGCTGGGGCAGAAGCAATCCGGTAGTGATGGGAACCAGGATGACCGATCTCGGCGGCAAGCCGCTCAAGCCGATTCACGACGCGAGCGTGCCGAGCAGCGCACGGATATACGACTACGTCCTCGGCGGGAAAGACCACTACCAGGTGGATCGGGACGCGGCCGAGAAAGTGATCGCGGCGTTTCCCACCACTCGGGTCGCGGCCCGGCAGAACCGGCAGTTCATGCACCGCGCGGTGAACGCGCTCACCGCGCTGGGCGTGACGCAGTTCCTCGACGTCGGCACCGGTATCCCCACCGAGCCGAACCTGCACCAGGTGGCGCAGGCGCCGGCGCCGGAAGCGCGGGTGGTCTACGTGGACAACGACCCGATCGTGTTGTCCCATGCCCGCGCTTTGCTCACGGGCACGCCGGAGGGACGCACCGCCTACGTCGACGCCGACCTGAAGGATCCCCGGGCGATCCTGTCCGCGTCCGAACTGCTCGAGACCCTGGATCTGGAGCGTCCGGTAGCGCTGAGCTTGGTCGCCGTGCTGCACTTCCTGTCCGACGATGACGACCCCTACGGAATCGTCGAGACATTGCTGGATGCCCTTTCGCCGGGTTCCTTCCTCGTGATCTCGCATGTCACCGCTGACCTGGAACCGGAGATGATGACCGACGCATTGAACGTGTACCGGCAAAGCGGTGTCTATGCCCAGACCCGCACCCGGGACGAATTCGCCCGATTTTTCACCGGGTTGGAACTACTGGATCCAGGGATCGTCGCCAGCAACCAATGGCGACCGCAGGGCGAGTCACCGTCCTGGCTCGACTCGCAGGTCAACTGCTGGGCCGCGGTCGGCCGCAAGGTGTGAGAGTTCGTCCGCGGGGTGGTGCCCGGGGCAGGGGTTCGCGGGGCTCAGCCGCCGCGGCCCCTGCCCAAGGGATCAGCTCAGGGCCGGGAGCACTTCCCGTTCGAAGAGTTCGATGCCGGAGGTGTCGTAGGCGGATTCGGGGAAGTTGAAGATGGCGTAGCCGAGGCCGAGGTCGCGGACGCGGAGCAAGTGCTCGGTGATCTGCTCGGGGGTGCCGGTGGTGGCGCCGCTGCCGTACAGCTGCTCGAAGTAGGACTTGGTCGCGTCGGGGCCGATGACGGGCGTCAGGCGGGCTTTCAGCGCCGCGATGCGCTCCTCGACTTCGGCCTCGGTGGCGCCGATGACGACATTGAAGTTGGAGCTGCGGACGATCGCGTCGAAGTCGGTGCCGACGTCGGCGCAGTGCGCGCGCAGCACTTCGGACTTGTGGGTGAACTCGTCGGGATTGCCGCTGAAGTTGGTGTACTGGGCGTACTTCGCGGCGATGCGCAGCGTCTTCTTCTCGCCGCCGCCCGCGATCCAGAGCGGAATTCCGTTCTGCTGCAAGGGGAGTGGACGCACGATGGCGCCGTCCACCTGGTAGTACCTGCCGTCGAGGGTGGCCGAACCCGTTGTCCACGCCTGCCGGAAGATCTGCACGCCTTCGTCGAGGCGGCCCAGACGTTCGCCCGCGGAGGGGAAGCCGTAGCCGTAGGCGCGCCACTCGTGTTCGTACCAGCCACCGCCGATGCCCATCTCGACGCGTCCGCCGGAGATCAGGTCGACCGTCGCGGCCACCTTCGCCAGGTAGGCCGGGTTGCGGTAGCTGATCGCGGTACACATCTGGCCGAGGCGCACGCGCGAGGTGGTCGCGGCGAACGCCGACATCAGCGTCCACGCTTCGTGCGTCGCCTCCTCGGTGGGCACCGGCACGGTGTGGAAGTGGTCGTACACCCACAGCGACTCCCACGCCGGGTTGGCATCGGCGCGCTGGGCGAGGTCTCGCATCACCCCCCACTGGTCCGCCGGGTCGATGCCGACCAGATCGAGCCGCCAGCCCTGCGGAATGAAGATGCCGAAGCGCACGAATATCTCCTTCGTGTGTACCCGAACCGCCGCGGCGATCGCCGCGGCTTCCGTACCTCACTGTTACCAGTCCACCGCGGTCTGGCAACCGTTCGGCGCTCGGCGCACCGAATTCCGCGCCCGCATCCGCTCGCCGCCGACCGCGAATGAACGTGGCCTTCGCGCATGTGCCCGACCGCTCGAGAGACGTTCGTGTTCGACGCTCAGCGGGTTGCCAGGTCGGTCGGCACTTCCGGGCGTGTCACAGCGACCACGGTCAATAGGTGGTCCAATCCTCGGAAGTCATCCGGGTTCGTCGTGAACAGCGGCAGCTCTTCGGCGATCGCCACGGCGGCGATCATCAGATCGGCGACTCGGCGACGAGGTTTGCGCCCGGCGCTGATGACGCCCGCGCAGACCCTGCCGTAGATTCGCGCTGCTTCCACGCCGAATGGGATCGGGTCGAATTCGTTCTCGGCGCGCTGGAGCACGTCCAGGCGGCGGGCGCGCTCGACGTGTTCGTCATAGGCGTCTTGCTCGTCGTTGCGCCGGACCTCATGCGGTCCGGCCGACAGTTCCGCCAAGGTGATCGCGCTGATCGCCATCGCTTCGGGCAGTTGCTCGGGATCGATCCATCTGCGCAGGATCATGATGTTGGTGTCGAGCAGCCCCTGCTCGAAATCAGCGGGCATACGGGTCGTCCGCTTCCTGTTCGGCCGTGGCGGCCTGGTCGGCGCGGAAGGCATCGATCGAGATGTTCGGCGCGCTGCGCGACATCGCCGCGAACTCTGCGCGGGAAACGAAGCGTCGGCGTCGGCGTAGTGGAATCAGTTCACCGATCTGATGTCCGTCTCGGGTGACAGTGAAGGCTTGCCCTCGCTGGACGGCATCCATGATCTCCTTCGACCGGTTTCGCAGGTCGCGCTGGGTGATCTCAGGCTGCGCAGGCATGGACTCATCGTATCAGCGGTGTGCCATGTGGTGCCACTTCGTGCCACCCCATGGCACGTGGGGCGGCGATAGCACGATATCGGCCGGGAGCGTGTGCGCCCGGCCGATATCGCCTGATCGGTGACTACGCGCCGGTGAACTTCGCTCCGGCCACGGACTTCGACGGCTGACCGTCGACGCCGACCGGGATGTCGCCCTCGAGGGTGGTGCGGTACAGCACCCGGGTGACATCGAGATGGTCCAGATCGCTGGGGGCGAGGTGCGCGGTGACCCGGTTGTCCCAGAACGCGAGGCTGCCCTTCTGCCAGCGGAAGCGGACCGTGTAGGCGGGGTGGGTGACCTCGTCGAACAGCAGCTTCAGCACCGCGTCGCTCTGGCTCGGGCTGAGCCCGACGATCCTGGTGGTGAAGCCGGGATTCACGAACAGCGCCCGCTCGCCGGTCACCGGGTGTACCCGGACCACCGGATGCTCGGTGATCAGCGGTGCGGCGGCGACCTTCTTCGCGTAGTCGCTCTCGGAGTCCCATGCGGGCCTGCTGCCGCCGAAGCGGTGCTCGGCACGCAGCCCCTCGACGAATCGCTTGAGCGACTCCGGGAGGTTCTCGTAGGCGGCCACGAGGTTGGTCCAGCCGGTGTCGCCGCCGCGCTCCGGGGCGATCTCGGCGCGCAGGATGGAGGCCGCGGGCGGGTTGATCAGCGCGGAGACATCGGTGTGCCAGTGGTTGGTGTAGCTGTGCTTGCGCACGCCGAACCGCTTCTCGTACAGCCTGCTGTCGACCGCGAGGATCTCCGGGTACTCCGTCGGCGCGTCGTCGTCGTAGGGGTGCGACGGCGTGACCGCGCCGAAGCGCCGGGAGAAGGCGATCTGCTGCGCGTGATCGATGTGCTGGTCGCGGAAGAACAGCACCTTGTAGGTGTGCAGGGCGTCGGTGATGGCCGCGACCTGCTGGTCGGTCAGCGGCTCACGCAGATCGACGCCGGAGATCTCGGCGCCGATGTGACCGGCGACGGGGGCGACGCGCACCGCGTCGTCGGTGGTGGTCGAGACGGGGGTTTCGTGTACTGCGGTCATCGGAAGAACTCATTTCGAACTAGCGGATCGGGCCGGCGTCAACCGGAGAGGCGGAGTCTGCGGCAGGGCGACAAGCGCTGCGGCAGACGCGCATGAAGTCGACGACGCGACGTTTGGTCAGCGCCTGCACGGCGACTGACTTCCTGGCACGACGCGGGCGGCCATGGCTCAGGACTCAGCCGGGGCGCGCCACCGCGACAGGCGGCGTTCGAGGGCGACCAGCAGGCCGTTGAAGGCCAGACCGAGCAGCGAGATCGCGAGGATGCCCGCGTACATGTTCGGGATCGCGAAGTTCTGCTGTGCGGCGGTGATCAGATAACCGAGCCCCGCCCTCGCCCCGAACATCTCGGCGGCCAGCAGCACGAGGATCGAACTGGCCGCGGCCATCCGCAGACCGGTGAAGATGGACGGCAGCGCCGCGGGCAGGATCACCTTCTGGAACAGCCGGATCGGCGAGAAACCGAGGGAGGCCGCCGATTTGACCAGCAGCGGATCGACGGTGCGCACGCCGGTGATGGTGTTCAGCAGGATCGGGAAGAAGCTCGCGTACACGACGATGGCGACCTTCGAGGTCTCTCCGATGCCGAGGATCAGCAGGAACACCGGCAGCAACGCCAGCGCGGCGGTGTTGCGGAACATTTCGAGGATCGGGTTCAGGAAGTCCGCGACCGGCTTGTACCAGGCGATCGCGATGCCCACCGGAATGCCGGCGACCAAGGCGAGCGAGTACCCGGCCAGCGAACGGCTCAGGCTCGCGGAGACGTGGGTCCACATCTCCCCGCTCGCCACCAGGTCGGCGAACGCCTGGGCGACCACCGAGAACGGTGGCAGGAACACCTCGTCCACCAGTCCCAGCGTCGGGGCGAGCTGCCACAGCAGCAGGAACAGGGCGATGACGACCGTCGGTTTGAACACCCGCCAGGCCAACCGGCTCACCGCGCGGACGGCTTGCGTCGCGGCGGTGGGCGCGGCCTCGGCCTCGCGCACCGGGGCGGGCCGGGCCGGCGCGGCGGCGCTTCCCCGTACCGGCCGCTCGCTCAGCTGAATGGCACTAGACATCGGCCGTCCTCTCGGTAATGGATTCGATCTCGGCCGTGTGGTCGGACAAGGACTCCAGTTCCAGGCTCGCGGCCCGCTGGACCTCGCTGTGCAGCAGCGTCCAGATCTCGTGGCGGTAGTCCCGGAAGCGCTGGGAGGAGCGGACGTCGTCGTCGGTGTCGCGGTCGATCTCGACGTCGACGATGGCCTTGATCCGGCCGGGCCGCGAGGTCAGCACGGCCACTCGCTGGCCGAGGTACACCGCCTCATCGATGCCGTGGGTGATGAACAGGACGGTCTTGCCGGTGGCCCGCCAGATGCGTAACAGCTCGTCCTGCAACGACTCCCGGGTCTGCGCGTCGAGCGCGGCGAACGGTTCGTCCATCAGCAGCACCTCGGGATCGAACGCCAGGCTGCGCGCGATCGCGACGCGCTGTTTCATGCCGCCGGACAGCTCGTGCGGGTAGCGGTCGCCGAAGCCGGACAACCCGACCAGCTCCAGGTAGTGCTCGGCGAGTGCGCGACGCTCCTTGCGGCGCAAACCCTTGGCCTCCAACCCGAATTCGATGTTGGCGCGGGCCGTCCGCCAGGGCAGCAGCGCGTACTGCTGGAAGACGATGCCGCGATCGAGGCCGGGGCCGGTGATCGGCCTGCCGTCCAGCAGGATCTCACCGGAGGTCGGTGTGCTCAGGCCGCCGAGCAGGTCCAGCAGCGTGGACTTGCCCGACCCGCTCGGGCCGACCAGCACGAGGAACTCGCCCTCGCGCAGTTCCAGCGAGATGTCCTGCAGGGCGGTGAACCGCTCCTGCGAGCCGCGCACCGCGAACTCCTTGCGCACCGCGGTGAGCGATAGTTTCGTCGCTGTGGTCATTTCGCGGCCACCACCTCTCCGGTCGGTCCCGCCTCCGGCTTGTACTTGCCGTTGGCGTAGGGGTTGAACTTGTTGGTGAACAGATCGGCTGCCTTCAACTTGCCGTTCGGCAGTTCGCCGTTGCGCACCAGCCAGTCGATCCAGATCTGCAGTTCCTTCTCCGCGACCACCCCGCCCGGCACCGGGATGCCGGAGCTGTGCCAGTACGGCACCAAGCTGGTGTTCTCGTTGCGGCCGCGCTTGCCGATGATCTGGACGAACCGTTCGCGCACCTGATCGCCCGGCGTCACCTGAAGCCAGCGGATCGCGCGCGCGGTGCCCTGCACGAAGTCCTCCACCGCTTCGGGATTCTTGGCGATGTAGTCGTTGCGGAAGACGTAGGTGCCGTAGTCGAACGTGCCGAAGATGGCTTTGTCGGTGTAGAGCGGGTGGATGCCGCCGCGCTGGACGGCGTTGTCGCGGAACACGCTACCCAAGGCCGCGACGTCGACCTGTCCCTTGCGCAGCGCCTCCTCGGTGTTGGCCGGGGGCACGACGATCAGCTGCACCTGCTTGATCTCGTCCTGGGTGAGGCCCTGCTGATGCAGCCACTCCCTGGTGATGAACTCGTGGTGCGCGCCCAGGGTGTTGAGCGCGACCTTCTTGCCGATCAGATCGCGCGCGGAGGTGATGCCGGAGTCGTCGCGCACGTAGTAGCCGGTGAACGATTGCTCGTCCGCGCCATAGGAACTGAGCACCGAGGTGACCTTCGCGCCGCCTGCGATCAGCTTGACCACCGCGCCGTTGAACGCGCTGCCGAATTCGACCTGGTTGGTCGCCGCCGCCTGGATATTGGCGGGGCCGCTGGTGGTATCGCCTTCCCAGTGCAAGCTGATCTTCGTGAAATAGCCCAGGTCGTCGGCTAGTTCGAAGGGACTGACCTGCCCGGTGGCACCCTGGTAGCGCAGCACGGTCTTGCCGTCGGCGGTCTTGGCGGGTGCGGACTCGCCGCAGCCGGTGAGCACGGACAGGCCGGTGACCACCGCTACGGCGGCGGAGAGAGCGCGGGCGACGCGCCGGGACGATGGGGGGAAAGGCATTGTTGTTCTTTCGAAGACGAGAAGACGCCGTGCGATGTGACGCCCGGCGTCCGGAGACACCACAGCGGGAGCGATGCGGCGGTGGACGACCGTGCGGGTTCCGGTCGGAGATGCGGGCCGCGATGCTTCAGCGGCAACAGATTCCGTGCGAAACGCGCATGAAGTCGACCGCGCGACGGCGGATCAAGGCGGTGGCTGTCGACACTTCGAGACTTCCGTGAGCTGAACTGGTGCGGGTAAGCGCCCGATGGTTCGGGGTACTTGCTTGGCACACACTGTCCCGGTTCCCAAGCATGGGAGCAACAGTTCGACGCCGACTGCGTATAACCCTGTCTTACGGCGGTCGATGGCCTATGAACGGGGGCGGGGGTTCGTGGTGTGGCGCGCGACGCGCCGACACCGGTGCGGAGCGGCATCGGTCACAGCGGTCCGTCGTAAGGTGATCATCGTCTCCGAAGCGATGTAAGCTGCACGAGGACGTTCTCGCGTCCCGTGATGTTGACCAGAACGGTGCGGATACCGAGATCCGCGGCCACGACGAGAGGGAGGTGGGGTAGCGATGCGCAGCGAACCTCCCAGTCGAAGGCCGCGCGGCGCCGCCCCTTCGCATTCCTGATCAGGTCGCGACGGCAGGGGCCGGCGCCCGCGGTGTGAATTTCGCGTTCTCCGTTCACTCACGCATGTGCTGAGGTCCTCTCATGTCGCAAACCGACATCATCGAAGTACGTCCGACGCTGTCCGAATCCCTGCAGGACATCGTCGAAACCCGTCGCGTGGACGCCGCGCTGGACTGGCTCGGCAACCACCCGCCGCACGTCATCGCCGATCAGCTCGCCCGGATGGACGCCGTGCGGGCCGGGATGGCGTTCCGCCTGCTCGACAAAGACCAGGCGCTGGCCGTCTTCGAAGAACTCGAACCGGTGGACCAGCAGCAGATCCTGCAAGGGCTGCGCGATCAGAGCTTCCGCGACCTGGTCGAGGGCATGGCGCCCGACGATCGCGCCCGCATGTTGCGCGAGGCGCCCGCCAAGGTCGCCAAGAAGGCGCTGGCCGGGCTGAGCCCGCGCGAGCGGCGGATGACCGCGAGCCTGCTCGGCTACCCGGAGGGCTCGGCGGGGCAGTACATGACGCCGGAGGTGGTGGCGCTGCCGCGCGACCTCACGGTGGCCGAGGCGCTCGGCATGGTGCGGGCCAAGGGCGGCAACGCCGAGACGGTGTACACGCTGCCGGTCGTCGACGCGGGCAGGCGTCTGACCGGCATCGTCGAGCTGCGCGAACTGGTGCTCAGCAAGCCGGAGACGATGGTGTCGGAACTGGTGGTCACCGAGCCCGCTTTCGCGCGCGCCACCGATGCCGCGGAGAAGGCGGCCCGTCTGATGCGCGAGACCAACGACATCAACCTGCCGGTGGTGGACAGCGAGGACCGGTTGGTCGGGCTGTTGACCATCGACGACGCGGTCGAGGTGATCGAGGCCGCCGACAGCGAGGACGTCGCGCTGCAGGCCGGGTCGGCGCCGTGGGAAGGCCACTACATGGCCGCCGGAGTGTTCCAGCTGGCCCGTTACCGCGCGCTGTGGCTGCTGCTGTTGCTGTTCGCGGCGACCCTCACGGTGAGCGTGACCGACTTCTTCGAAGGCACCTTGCAGCAGGCGGCGCATCTGGCGTTGTTCATCCCGCTGCTGATCGGCGCGGGCGGTAACGCGGGCGCGCAGGCCGCCACCGCCTGCGTGCGCGCGGTGGCGGTCGGCGAGGTCCGCGTGTCGGACCTGTTCCGGGTGATCTGGCGGGAATGTCGCGTCGGTCTGGTGCTCGGGTCACTGCTGGCGTCGGTCGGCCTGGCGATCGGCGCCCTGTTCGTCGGTCCGCGCATCGCGTTGGTCGTCGGCATCACCTTGGTGCTGATCTGCGGCTGGGCCGCCACCATCGGCGGCACCATGCCCCTGCTGGCCAAGAAGCTGCGCATCGATCCCGCGGTGGTCTCCGCGCCGATGGTCACCACCCTGGTCGACGCCACCGGCCTGATCATCTACTTCACGACGGCGAAACTGGTCTTGGGCATCTGAGGGCCCGACGCGGTCGACGATCATGGCCGGTCGACCGCGCGGAAGCCCGGGCCCTTACGGGAAGAGAGTCAGTACGCGGTCACCGACGGTGAACGCGGGAATCGGAGACAAGGCTGGGGTCCGGCAGTGCTGCCGGGCCCCGGTGTCTGTCACCCTAACCGATGGCTCAGAATTCCCAGTCCTCGTCCTCGGTGTTCACGGCCTTGCCGATGACGTAGCTGGAACCCGATCCGGAGAAGAAGTCGTGGTTCTCGTCGGCGTTGGGCGACAGGGCCGAGAGGATGGCCGGGTTCACCTCGGTCTCGTCCTTCGGGAACAGGCCCTCGTAGCCGAGGTTCATCAGCGCCTTGTTGGCGTTGTAGCGCAGGAACTTCTTGACGTCCTCGGTGAGACCGACCTCGTCGTAGAGGTCCTGGGTGTAGTCGACCTCGTTGTCGTAGAGCTCGAACAGCAGCTCGAAGGTGTAGTTCTTGAGTTCGTCGCGCTCGGCCTGGGTGACCAGCTCCAGGCCCTTCTGGTACTTGTAGCCGATGTAGTAGCCGTGCACCGCTTCGTCCCGGATGATCAGCCGGATCATGTCCGCGGTGTTGGTGAGCTTGGCCCGCGACGACCAGTGCATGGGCAGGTAGAACCCGGAGTAGAACAGGAAGCTCTCCAGCAGCGTCGAGGCCACCTTGCGCTTGAGCGGATCGTCGCCCCGGTAGTACTCCAGCACGATCTCGGCCTTGCGCTGGAGGTTGCGGTTCTCCTCCGACCAGCGGAACGCCTCGTCGATCTCGCGGGTGGAGCACAGCGTGGAGAAGATCGAGCTGTAGCTCTTGGCGTGCACCGACTCCATGAACGCGATATTGGTGAGCACCGCCTCTTCGTGCGGGGTGAGCGCGTCGGGGATCAGGCTCACTGCGCCGACCGTGCCCTGGATGGTGTCCAGCAGGGTCAGGCCGGTGAACACCCGCATGGTCAGCTGCTTCTCGTCGGCGGTCAGGGTGTTCCACGACGGAATGTCGTTGGAGACCGGGACCTTCTCCGGCAGCCAGAAGTTGCCGGTGAGCCGGTCCCAGACCTCGGCGTCCTTTTCGTCGGGCACCCGATTCCAGTTGATGGCCGACACCCGATCGATAAGCTTCATCCTGCCTCCACGCCTTTCCCGAGCACGCTGCCGTCACGGAATATCTACCCTCGGGACACTACTCCTTGTGGCCGACATGTCCGCTCAGCACAACACCTTGTGTCGCGGCGGCAGGCGTCCGACCGGCGGGAGACCGCTGGGACGCGCCGCGCGCGGCCCTTATTGTGCGGCACGCGCACGTGGGGGACCGCATCGGCACCGCCGTCACGGCGGCAGCCGCCGGTCACCGCTGCGGTCGGCCGCCGGGAGCGCCGCCGCCGGGCGCGCGCCCACCTTGCTGCGGCCCGGAACCGTTCCCCGACTGCGTGTTCTGCGACTTCTCGGCGACGCCGACGGTGAGCGCGACGCGCAGCCCGGAGGACGGCGTGCCGGTCACGGTGGCCAGTTCCGCGTCCCATCCGTCGCCGAAGACGTTGTCGGAGGCGAGCGTGACCTGCGAGAGATTGGTGACGCTGCGCGCGTAACCCGAATCGTGGGCGAAGACCGCATCGCAAGTGTCATGCGGCAGTGCGATCTGGGAGGTCAGGCGGGCGTTCTGGCCCGCAACGGCGGTCTCGAGCGAGTCGTAGACCTCGAAGTGGATGTGCGGCCACCGGCCCGAGTAGCAGGCCGGGAAGATCGAGGTGAAGATCACTTTGCCGTCCTCGCCCGCCACCTGGACGCCGCGCAGATAGTTCTGCTCGGTGACACCGCTGCTGTAGAGCGAATAGTTGCCGTCGCGGTCGCAGTGCCAGACGTACACCGCCATGCCCGCTCCGGCGGCGCCGTTCTTCGCCAAGTCGCGCAGCGTCAGTTCGAGCGTCATCGGGACGCCTTGCGCGACACCGGAGTAGGATCCGAACGAGCTGGTGATGTCGCTGCGCACCACGCCGGACTCGACGAGGATGTTGGGTCCGTTCGACCCGTCGCCCGGGTACGGTCCCGCGGTCTCCTGGGGGGCGGCGGCGGTGGCGCCGGATTGCGTGGTGGTGGATGCGGCGGCGGTCGTCGTGGCCGCGGTGTCGTCCGACGCCGACGCGCAACTGGCCGCGACCGCCGCCGCGCCCGCGCTCGCCCCGAGGAAGAACAGGGCGCGCCGCCGGGGCATCAGCACTTTCATGTCGTGTGCGAGGCCGAGATCGTGCTCGTGCACCTCATCGCGTCGTGCGCTCACTGTCCGTCCTTTCGATCGCCGATTCGTCTTCCGCGACGTTAGGAACGGGCACTCGGGTTCGGCTGGGTTCCCGCTGGGAGTTCGCTGTGTGGCTCAGCGCCTGCTGGCCCTGCGGTAGCCGATGCTCGCGGGCACGGCGAACAGGACGATCGCGCCCAGCGACCACAGGACGGTGAGGGTGAGCGGGCGCGCGAGCGGCCCGCCGAAGGCGAGCGCCCGCATGGCGTCGACCCCGGCCGACATGGGTTGGTTGCGCACCACCGGCTGGATCCATTTCGGGAAGGCGACCAGCGGCACGAAGCCGGTGCTGAAGAACATCATCAGCGAGGTCAGGATCGTGATGCCCTCCACGAGCGTCGCTTTCGCGGTGAACACGGCGACCGAGGTGACGACGGTGGCGAAGGCCAGGCCGAAGAGCATCGGGAGGAACAGGAAGGCGATCGTCGCCGCGACGCCCTCGTGGAAGCGGAACCCGAGCACGAAGCCGACCAGCACGACGGCGAGGGTGCACGCGAAGATGCGGCAGCCCTCGGCGAGCACCCGCGAGGCGAGACCGGAGGCGCGGTGCACCGGCAGCACCCAGAAGCGGGCGAGCAGGCCCGCGTCGCGTTCGCGGCCCAGCAGCACACCCCCGGCGACCGCACCGGAGAGCGCGCCGACCAAGGCGACCATCGGCACCGAGCCGTAGAGCGGGCTCTCGCCGGTGAACTTCTTGATCTGCCCGCCGATCACGGTGTTCAGCATGACCAGCAGCAGGCACGGGATGATCAGCGTCTCCAGCAGCGTGACCGGGTTGCGCGCCCAGCGCAGCAGGAGTCGCTGGGTCTGGATGAGCGTGTGCCGCAGCAGTGCGGACACCGACATCTCCGAGCCGGTGAGCAACTGATCCCGGTGGTCGGTCAGCAGTGCCATCACGCCCTCCTCGAGCTGAGCCGCAGCGACATCAGGATGCTGACGCCCAGGTATCCCAGCGCCCAGGCCACCGGCGGAAACATCAGCGACCAGGTCACCTCACCCGCGTTCGGCCCGCTGTCACCGGCGAATGCCCGTAGGGCGATGGCCCACTGCGACACCGGCTGATTGCGCACGAACGGTTGCACCCACGCCGGGAACTGGTCGGCGGGAGCGATACCGGTGGACAGCATGCCGAGGATCAGCGGCGGCAATACCAGTGCCTGCGCCGTCGCCTCCGGGTTGCGCGACAAGGTGCCGATGACATCCCCGCCCCAGATCAGCGCGACCCCGATGAGCAACGAGAACAGCACGAAGCCGAGGATGTGCGCCGCGCCGAGATAGAAGCGGAACCCGATGACGTGGCCGCAGATCAACGCCGCGATCAACGCGATGACCAGGCGGAAGACGCTGCCGGACAGCCGCGCCGTCACCGGCACCAGCGGGCCGATCGGCATCGAGCCGAAGCGCCGGTTCAGCCCGGCGACCGAATCGGTGGCGGCGCGGAAGGCCGCCGAGACCGCGGTGAACGCGGCGGCCTGCAGGATCACCAGCGGCATCATGTACTGCGCGTAACTGCTGAAGCCGGTGCCGATGACGGTCATGATGGTTTTCAGCGGGATGTAGAAGCTGGCTGTGAACGTCACGGGCGCCAGCACCGAGGTGAGCACCTCGCCGGTCTGCACCGACGGCACGATCAGCCGGGTGGTCAGCACCCACCACTGCTGCGGACGCAGCGGCGCGGCGCGGGTCTGGCTGAGCCAGGTCGCCGCCGTCACGACGCGACCTCCCGCCGCGCGCGCTCCTCCGTCGTCGCCAGATGCCCGGTCAGCTGGAGGAACACGTCGTCGAGCGATGGACGGCGCAGTGCGACGTCCACCAGGTCGAAGCCGGCGCTGTCCAGTCGGCGCAGCGCCTCGAGCAGCGTCTTCGCGCCGTCCGGAGCGGGGACGGCGATCCGGTCGGAATCGGGGCCGAGCGCGTCCCGGTTCTCCGGCGGCAACAGCGAACCGAGGGCGGCGGCGATGGCGGGCAGGTCCTTCAGATTCAGCGGCACCACCTCGCAGTAGCTGCCGCCCGTGCGCGCCTTCAGTTCGTCGGCCGTGCCGTGGGCGATCACCTTGCCGTGATCGATGACGATGATCCGGTCGCTGAGCGCGTCGGCCTCCTCCAGGTACTGGGTGGTGAGCAGGGTGGTGATGCCAGCCTTCTTGAAGCCGGCGACCAGATCCCAGACCCCTTGCCTGCTGCGCGGATCGAGCCCGGTGGTCGGCTCGTCCAGGAACACCACGTCGGGCCGCACCACCAGACCGCAGGCGATGTCGATGCGCCTGCGCATGCCGCCGGAGTAGGTGCCGACCCGGCGGCCCGCCGCGCGCTCGAGGTCGAACTCGGCGAGCAGTTCGTCCGCGCGGGCGCGGGCGGCCCGCTTGCGCAAGCCCATCAGCCTGCCGAACATCACGAGGTTCTCGTAGCCGCTGAGCATGTCGTCCAGCGCGGCGTACTGCCCGGTCAGCATGATGCTGCGGCGGACGGCGGCCGGATCGGCCAGCACGTCGTGGCCCGCGACCGTCGCGCGACCTCGGTCCGGCCGGATCAGCGTGGACAGGACGTTCACCGTGGTGGTCTTGCCCGCGCCGTTCGGCCCCAGGATGCCGAGCACCTCGCCCGGCTCGGCCGCGAAGTCGACTCCGCGCAACGCCTTCACCGCGCCGAAGGATTTCTCGATCCCCTCGACGACGACTCCTTGGTCGGAATTCATCCTCGGCCTCCCAGATGTGCATCGAGCACGCGCGCGATGACCGGCAGCACGTGCGGCGCGGTCAGTTCGTCGTGGGTCGCCTCGATGTCGTGGTTGATGATCTCGCCGGTCACGTACGGCCCCCAGCCGTCGGGACCGAAGATGTCGGAGGTGTCGACGATCGCGCTGAAGTACACGATGTCGCCGTCGAACACCGGACGGCGGTAACCGGTTCTGGTGCGCGCGGCGGCGTTGTAGGACGCGGCCATGCGCTCCAGGGTCGCGGCGTCGATCAGGGACACGCCGCCGAGGCGCTCGCGGATCAGATCCACCGCCTGCTGCGCGGTCGCGTCCGCGGGGATGTCGTCGATGCCGAACACCGCCCCGAAGGTGTGCGCGAACGAGCCCGCGGTGAGCGGTTCGATGCTGTCGCCGTCGATGTCGGCGGTGTCGGCGTCCAGTAGCGCGACCACGCCGACTTCGGCGCCTTCGGCCTTCAGCTTCGCCGCCGCCGCGTGGGCGATCAGGCCGCCGAACGACCACCCCAGCAGGTGGTACGGCCCCTCCGGTTGCAGGGCCCTGATTTCCCGCACGTAGCGCTCGGCGAACTCATCGATCGAGCGCGCGGGTGGTTCGTGGCCGCCGAGGTCGGGCGCTTGCAGCCCGTAGATCGGGCGGCCCGGCGCGAGCGTGTCGGCGAATCCCAGGTAGGTCCACGACATCCCGGACGACGGGTGGATGCAGAACAGCGCGGGTTGCTCGCCCCCGAGCCGGATCGGCAGCACCACGTCGAGTCCGAGGCCGCCCGCCGCGGGAACGGCCGGAGCCGCCGTGGCCGCCGCTTCCTCCTCGGCGGCGGTCCGCGCCGCCGGGGTCTGGGCGAACCTGGCTGCGGCGTGCAGGGCCTCGATCCACAGATCGGCCAGTTCGGCGACCTCGTCGGGATCGAGCAGGGTGGACGGGAAGCCGAAGCTCGCCCGCAACCGGTCGCCGATCACGACGGCGTTCACGTCGATCGCCGATTGCAGCGGCACGCCGGGATCTTCGGCGACGTGCACGTCACCCAGGTCGTCGGTCGGCAGCCAGCCCAGGCCCTCGAGTCCGGCGGGGATGTCTCCGGTGGAGTAGCGGCCGAGGTAGTTGAAGCCGACCCGGCCCGGCAGCCGTTCCGGCAACTGCCGCGCGGTCTCGGCGTTGAGGTAGCGCAGCAGGCCGAAGCCGATGCCTCTGTCCGGCACCGCGAGCAACTGGTGCTTGACGGCGCGGATCGCGGCGCCCAACGCGGGTCCACCGGCGAGCGCGTCGTCGATGTCGATCCGCGCCAGGTCGAGGCGCACCGGGTAGATGCTGGTGAACCAGCCGACCGTGCGGGACAGATCGGCGCCGGGCACCACTTCCTCCTGACGGCCGTGGCCTTCCAGGCGCAGCAGCGCCGAGGGGTCGCCGCCACGCCAGCGCACCAGCGCCAGCGCCAAAGTGGCCAGCAGCGTGTCGTTGACGCTGCCGTGGAACAGGCCGGGCAGGGTGGTGAGCAGCGCGGTGGTGACCTCGGCGGACAGCTCCCGCTCGACCATGCGCAGCGTGCCGGTCCGGTCGACGGCGGGATCGAGGTCCCGGCCGCCGATCGGCGGATCGGAGCAGGCGAGCACGTCGTGCCAGTACGCCAGTTCCGCAACCCGCTTCTCGGCATGCGCTTCGTCGGTCAGCGCGTGGGCCCACCGCCGCATCGAGGTCCCGGTCTCCGCGAGCACCGGGGTGGCGCCCGCCGACACCTGCGCCCACGCGGCCACCAGGTCCGGAATCAGGATGCGCCAGGACACCCCGTCGATCACCAGGTGGTGGGCCAGCACGATCAACCGGCCCGCTCCGGTGCGCGACCCGGCGTCGCCCACCGGATCCAGCCAGATGAATTGCAGCACCGTGCCATCGGCCGGATCGAGCCGGTCGGCCGCGGCGTCCAGCTCGGTCATCGCGAACTCGTGCAGTTCGATCGGGTCGACGGCGGTGAACTCGACGCGGTGCACCAACGCGTCCACATCGACCGATCCGGGCGGGCCGACCAGCACGCGCGGCCCGTCCGCGCCGTCGGTCACCAGCCGGGCGCGCAGCATGTCGTGCCGGTCCACCGCGGCGGCGAGCACCGCGACGATCTGCGCGCGCTCGATGCCGACGGGCAACTCGAGCACCGCCGTCTGGGCGAAGCGGTCATAGTTCCCGCCGCGTTCGAGCATGTAGTGCACGATCGGCGTGAGCGGCAGCTCACCGACACCGCCGCCGGGCAGCTCGTCCAAGGTCACCGCGGCGCCCGCCGCGTCGACGGCCGCGGCCAGCGCCGCCACCGTCCGGTGCTCGAACACTTGCAGTGGCGTGCAGGTGATGCCCTGCTGCTTGGCGCGCGACACCAGCTGGATCGCCAGGATACTGTCACCGCCCAGCGCGAAGAACGAGTCGTCGGCGCCGACCCGCGCCACACCGAGCAACTCGCCGAAGATCGCGGCCAGCCGCTGTTCGGTCGGCGTGACCGGCGCCCGGTACTCGGTGCGGTCGGCGACGAACTCCGGTGCGGGCAGCGCCTTGCGGTCCAGCTTGCCGACCGCGTTGAGCGGGATCTCGTCCAGCACGACGAATGCCGACGGCACCATGTAGCCGGGCAGGATGTCGGCGGCGAAGGCGCGCACCTTCGCCACGTCGAGGTCGGAGCCCGGCGTGCGGACCAGGTAGGCGGCCAGCGCGGTGGCCCCGGTGGGGCCGGGCACGCCGAGCGTCACCGCGAAGTCCACGCCGTCGGCGCGGCCGAGCACCGCGTCGATCTCGCCCAGCTCGATGCGCTGTCCGCGCACCTTGACCTGGAAGTCGGTGCGGCCCAGGTATTCCAGCTCGGGGCCGGCGTCGCCGCGAATCCAGCGCACCAGATCGCCGGTGCGGTACATCCGTTCACCCGCCGTGCCGAACGGCCCGGCGACGAAGCGGGCCGCGGTCAGGCTCGCCCGCGCGTGGTAGCCGCGCGCCAGCGCCGGTCCGGCGAGATACAGCTCGCCGGCGACGCCGAACGGAACCGGGCGCAGCCGGTCGTCGAGCACCAGCACCTGCGCGCCCTGCACCGGCGTGCCGATGGACACCGGGGCGTCCACCGTCAGCGGCGCCGAACCCGTCGCCCAGATGGTCGATTCGGTGGGTCCGTACAGGTTGACCATGGTGCGTCCGGTGGCCCAGCGCTCGACCAGCTCCGCGCCGACCGCCTCGCCCGCCACCGCGAGCACCCGGACGCTGGTCACCTCGGCCGGGTCGAGGGTCGCCAGCGCGGAGGGAGTGATCACCATGTGGGTGACCTGTTCGGTGTCGATCAGCTCCGCCAGCGCGCTGCCGCCGAACACCTCCGGCGACGCGACCACCGACGCGCCGCCGGAGCCGAACGCCATGATCGCCTCGAACACCGACGCGTCGAAACTCGGCGACGCCACTTGCAGCACCCGGGAATGCTCGTCCAGGCCGAGCGAAACCCTCTGCGCCGCCACCAGATCAGCGATGCCACGGTGGGAGACCGAGACGCCCTTCGGCGTGCCCGTCGAGCCGGAGGTGTAGATCATCCACGCCGCGTTGTCCGGCCGGATGGGGCGGGGCAGTTCGCGCGCGCTCAGCGGGCGGCTGCTCGCGGCGCTCCACCGCTCGACCAGGGCGAGGTCGTCGAGTACCAGCCAGTTCGTGCTGTCGGGCAGCATGGGCCGGAACGCGGCGATCGTCAGCCCGAGCGCCGCGCCGGAGTCGGTGAGCATGTGGTCGATGCGCTCCACGGGGTGCTTCGGATCGACCGGAAGGAACGCGGCGCCCGCCTTCGCCGCGGCCCACATGCCGATGAGCAGTTCCGCGGAACGCGGAAGACCGAGCGCGACAACGGTTTCCGGACCGCCGCCCGATTCGAGCAAGACGCGGGCCAGGCGAGCGGCGTGCGCGTCGATCTCGGCATAGGTGGTGGTCTGCCCGTCGGACACCAGAGCGATGCGATCGGGGTGCCGCCGCACCGTCCCGGCCAGCAGCTCGGGCAGGGTGATGGTCGCCGCGGCCGCGGGACCGCGCACCGGCACCAGCGTTGCCCGTTCGGCGTCGTCGAGGATGTCGATATCGGCGATGCGGATCTCGGGCCGCGCCAGCACCGTCGCCAACACACGCCGCCACCGGGTGGCGAACACGGCCACCGTCGCCTCGTCGAACAGATCGGTGGCGTAGGTGAGCACGGCATCGATGCCCGCCGGAGCGTTGTCGGCGAAGCGCTCGCGCAGATCCATGCTCAGGTCGAACTGGGAGGCGTCCCGCTCGAAGTCCTCCACCTCGAACCGCAGGCCGGGCAGCTCCAGCACGGGTTCGACGAAGTTCTGCAACGACAGCGAGACCTGGAACAGCGGGTGATGCGCGGTCGAGCGAGCCGGGTCCAGCACTTGGACCAGCCGCTCGAACGGCACGTCCGCGTTGGCGAAGGCGTCGAGGTCCGTGGACCGGACGGTGTCGAGGAACGCGGCGAAGTCCGCGCCGGGATCGACCGGGGTGCGCAGCGCCAGCGTGTTGACGAACATGCCGACGAGCTGGTCGAGCGCCTCCTCGCCGCGCCCGGCGACCGGGGTGCCGATCAGCACGTCATCGGTGGTGGCCAGGCGGGCGAGCAGCACCGCGAGCGCCGCGTGCACGACCATGAACGGGCTGACGTGGTGCGCGGTGGCGAAGTCGGCCAGCGCCCGGTGCGTCTCGGCGTCCACGGTGAAGCCGAAGTCGGCGCTGTGCATGGTCTGCACCGCGGGGCGCGGCCGGTCGGACGGCAGTTCCAGCACGTCGGGCGCGCCCGCCAGAGCCGAGCGCCAGAACTCGATCTGCCGCGCCGCCAGCGATTCCGGGTTCGCTTCGTCGCCGAGCACCTCGCGATGCCACAGCGCGAAATCGGCGTACTGCACCGGCAGCGGGACCCGCTCGGCGTGCCCGCCCCCGGCTCGCTCTGAGTAGGCGGCGACCAGATCGGCGGCCAGCGGCGCCATCGACGCGCCGTCCGCGCTGATGTGGTGCACCACCAGCACGACGACGTGCACCGGCGGCGTGGCGGCGGCGATCTCGCCGGGGGTCGCGGTGTAACTCGACGAGACCGGTGTGGAGGACGCGGGCACGGAGGAGACCGGCGCCGCACCGGTGGAAGCAGCCGACGACACCGGCGCCGCGCTCGCGGCGGGCTCGCCGCCGTGGATCCGGAACAGCCCGACCCGCAGCGGCGGCTGGGTGGCGAGATCGAACCCGCTGCCCGTCAATTCGGTGATCCGCTCCCGCAGCGGCGCGCCGTCCTCGGTGTCGGCCACCGGCATCGCGGGCACGGCCACGTCGGCGTCGATCACGACCTGACGCGGCCCTTCCGCGTCGGCCGGGTAGAGCGTGCGCAGGCTCTCGTGCCGGTCCACCACATCGACGAGCGCCGCGCGCAGCGCCTCGACGTCCAGGTTTCCGGTCAGCCGCAGCGCCACCGCGATGTTGTAGGCGGCCGACGCCGGATCCATCCGGTTGAGCACCCACATCCGCTGTTGCGCGGGCGACAGCGGAACCCGATCCGGCCGGATGCGCGGCGCGAGACCGAACCCGCCCGGCTGCGCGCCGGTGGCGGGCACCACCCGGGCCGACAGCTGAGCCACGGTCGGTGCGTCGAACAGATCACGCAGCGCGATCCGCGATCCGAGCGCCGCGTTCACCCGCGCCACCACCTTGGTCGCGCTCAGCGAGTTGCCGCCCAGCTCGAAGAACGACTGGTCGACGCCGACGCGCTCCCGCTCGAGCACCTCGCCGAACACGGCGGCCACCGCTTCCTCGACGGGGCCGCGCGGCGCGAGGTAGGGCCGGTGGCTTTCCGAGAAGTCCGGCACCGGAAGGGCTTTGCGATCCAGCTTGCCGACCGGCGTGAGTGGAATCGAGTCGAGCACGACGAGGTAACCGGGCACCATGTAACCGGGCAGTTCGGCGGCCACCTGCGCGCGCAGCCGCTCGACGTCCAGTCGCACGCCTTCGGCGGGCAGCACGTAGGAGACCAGCACGGTGGTGCCCGCCGGGCCGGTGCGCCCGATGGTCACCGCGTACTCGACCTCGTCGTCGCGGGAGAGCACCGCGTCGATCTCGCCCAGCTCGATGCGCAGGCCGCGGATCTTGACCTGGAAGTCGCTGCGGCCCAGGTACTCCAGCTCGGGACCGTCTCCGTGATCGACCCAGCGCACCATGTCGCCGGTGCGGTACATCCGCCCGCCGGGCGCGCCGAAGGGGTCGGCGACGAACCTGCTCGCGGTCATCTCGAACCGGTTGAAATAGCCGCGCGCGAGCGCCGGACCCGCGAGGTACAGCTCACCGGGCACCCCCATCGGCACCGGACGCAGCCACGCGTCCAGCACCACGGTGGACGCCCCCCGGATAGGCGCGCCGATCGTGATCGGCTCGCCGGTGACGAGTTCGCCCGGCCCGGTCGCCCAGATGCTGAACTCGGTGGGGCCGTACAGGTTCACCATCCGCCGGCCCGGCGCCCACCGCTCGATCAGCTCCGGCGTCGCCGCCTCGCCCGCGACCGCCAGCACGCGCAGGTGCTCCAGCCCGGCGGGCTCCATGGTGGCCAGCGCCGACGGCGTGATCACGGCGTGGGTGACGCGCTGGGTGCGCAGCAGCGTCTCCAGTTCCGTCCCGCCGTAGACGTCCGGCGGCGACACGACCAGCCTGCCGCCCGCGCCGTGCGCGGTGAGCAGCTCGAACACCGAGGCGTCGAAGCTGGGCGAGGCCACCTGCAACGCGCTGGCGGTGTGGTCGAGCGCGAGGGTCTGCCGTTGCGCTGTGACGAGATTCGCGATGCCGCGGTGGCTGAGCAGCACGGCCTTGGGCTTGCCGGTGGACCCTGAGGTGTAGATCAGGTACGCGGTCTGGTCCAGGTCGATCGGCCCGCCGCGCTCGGCGTCGGTGATCGGCGCTTCGGAGACCGTCATCACCCGCCGGATGGTGTTCAGGTCGTCGAGCAGCAGCCAGTCGATCGTGCCGGGCAGCGTCTCGCCGGTCGCGGTGACCGTCACGCCGATCGGGGCCTTGGAGTCGCTGAGCATGTGCTCGATGCGCTCCACCGGATAGTTCGGGTCCAGCGGGGCGAACGCCGCGCCGGTCTTGGCCAGCGCCCACACCGCGACCACCGATTCCAGCGAGCGGGTGAGCGCGAGCACGACGAACACCTCGCGCCCGACGCCGCGGCGCAGCAGCACCCTGGCGAAGCGGTTGGACCAGGCGTCGAGCTCGGCGTAGGACATGGTGAGCTCGCCCGCGGTGATCGCGATCGCGTCCGGATCGATCCGCGCGCCGGCGGTGAGCAGCTCGGGCAGCGTGGCGGGCGGCACCGGCTCCGGGCCGCGTACCGGCGCCAGCGCGGCGCGCTCGGCGTCGTCGCAGTACTGGATCTGGGAGACCAGCGCGTGCGGGTTGTCCGCGAGCTGGGTCAGCAGCCGGACGAAGCGATCCAGCAGCGGCCGCGCCTCCCGCATCGGCAGCTGGTCGGCCATGTACTTCAGCGTGATCCGCAGCGTGTCGCGGCCGTCGGCGCCGCGCAGCGGGATCACCATGAGGTTCAGCGGATACGGCGTCGCGTCGGTGCCTTCCACGTCGAGCACCCGCATGCCCGCGATGTCCAGCGCCTGCGACAGCGCTTCGCGATCGATGGGGTAGGACTCGAACACGGTGAGCGTGTCGAACAGTTCGGCGAGGCCGACCGCCTGGTGGATGGCGGCGAGTCCGACGTGCTGATGGTCCATCAGCCGCGCCTGCTCGGATTGCAGCCGGGCGAGCAGGTCGGTGACCTTCTCCGCCGGATCCAGGCGCACCCGCACCGGCAGCGTGTTGATGAACAGGCCGACCATCTCCTCGACCCCGGCCAGTTCCGGCGGCCGCCCCGAGACGGTGCCGCCGAACACCACGTCGGTGCGACCGGTGAGCATGGTCAGCAACATCGCCCACGCGGCCTGCACCAAGGTGTTCACCGTCGCGCCCGCTTCCCGGCCCGCGGTCTCCAGCCCGGCCACGGTGTCGCGGGACAGGTCGACGGAGATCATGCCGGTTTCGGTCGATTCGATCCCGGCGAGGGTGGGCACCGCGCGGGTCGGCGTGTCGATACCGGCCAGCGACTCGGTCCACGCGGCGAGGGATTCGGCGTCGTCCCTGGTTTCCAGCCAGGTCAGGAATTCCCGATAGGAGTGCGCGGGCGGCAGGGCCGTGGCGTCACCGTCGGTGACGTAGAGGGTGAGCAGTTCGCGCACCAGCAGCGGCGTCGACCAGCCGTCCAGCACCAGATGGTGGTTGGTCAGCACGAACCGGTAGGTGTCCGGGGCGGTCCGGATGAGCGTGCAGCGCAGCAGCGGGGGCCGGGTGAGTTCGAACCGGGTGCGGGCGTCCACCGCGATCAACCGGTCGACCTCCCTGGCGCGCTCGCCGTCGTCGGCGATGCCGGTGACATCGGCCTCGCGCCAGTCGATCTCGGCGTCGGCCAGCACCAGCTGGCGCGGCCCGTCCTCGGTCTCGACGAAGGCGACGCGCAGGTTCTCGTGCCGGGTCACCAAAGCCTGTGCGGCGCGGCGCAACCGGGCCGCGTCCACGGTGCCCGCGAGGGTGAGCAGCGACTGCACCGTGTAGCCGTCGGCGGTGTCGGAGTCGTAGAGCGCGTGGAAGAGCAGGCCGTATTGCAGTGGCGAGAGCGGCCACACGTCGGCGAGGTTCGGGTAGGCGCGCTCCCAGGCGTCGATCTGCGCCTGTGTGACGGTGACCAGGTCGAAGTCCGACGGTGTGCGTCCGCCCGCGTCCGCCGACGCGGCGTGCCGGGCGAGCGCGGCGAGCGCCTGCTCCCACAGCGCGGTGAGTTCGCCGAGATCGGCCTCGTCGAACAGGCGTCCGGCGTAGGCCCAGGTGACCTCGAGCCCGGCGTCGGTGCGCACGGCGTTGATGTCCACCGCGGCGGCCAGCGGCGCGCGGTCGTCCTGGGTCGCGGCGAACCGGCGCGGCAGCCACGGTTCCGCGTCGCCGCCGGTGGACGCCCGCCCGAGATAGTTGAAGCTGATCTGCGGGGTGGGCGCGTCCGCCAGCGCCGCGGCGGTGCTCGGCACCAGGTAGCGCAGCATCCCGAATCCGATGCCCTTGTCCGGCAGGGCGCGCAGCTGTTCCTTGGTCGCCTTGATCGCCGCGCCCGCCGCGGCCCCGCCCGCGAACGCGTCCGCCACGTCGATGCCGGTGAGATCGACCGCGGCGGGATAAACGCTGGTGAACCAGCCCACCGTGCGCGCAACATCGGCTCCGGGCAGGACGGACTCCGCGCGGCCGTGCCCCTCCAGGGTGAACAGCGTCGAGGTGCGCCCGCGCCACCGCGCCACCGCCAGCGCGAGCCCCGCCAGCAGCACGTCGTCGGCGCCGCAGTGGAAGCGGTCCGGCGCGCTGGTGAGCACCGGCCCGGCGATGTCCGGCGGCACGACGGTGGTCAGGTGCGCCATGGAGCCGACCACGTCGACGGCCGGGTCCATCGGTGCCGAGCCGAGCGCGGGGTCGGGTGTGGCGAGGACGCGCTGCCACAGCGGCAGTTCGCCGGTGCGTGTGGCCGCGTGCTCGCGCTGGCCGTGCGCCCAGCGGCGGAAGGACGTGCCGACCGGCGCGAGCTCGGCGCCCAGCGCGGCGGTGGCCAGATCCGGCAGCAGGATCCGCCAGGAGACGCCGTCGGTGACGAGATGGTGCAGCACCAGCCACAGCAGCGGCGCGGCGTCGGCGCGCTCGATCCACACGAAACGCGCGACCACGCCGGCCTCCGGGTCGAGCAGGTCGGCGGCGCGCTGCAACGCGCGCTCGCAGCTGGCGTCGAGATCGGCGTCCGCGGTCACGATTTCCAGCAGCGCGCCCGCGTTCACCGCGCCGGGTTCGGCGACCACCCAGCTCCAGCCGTCGCCGCTGCGGCGCAGCGTCGAACGCAGCAGGTCGTGCCGGTCCAGCAGCGCCGCGAGCGCGGTGACGAGATCCGCGCGCTCCGTGCCCGCGGGCAGCTCGATCAGCACCGCTTGGGCGAACCGCCGCCAGGTGTCGCCGGCGTCGAGCATCGCGTGCACGATCGGCGTGAGTTCCACCTCGCCGACCCCGCCGCCGGGCAGCTCGCGCACCACTCCGGTCGGCACGTCGGTGGCCACTGCGGCCAGCGCGGCGACGGTCTTGCGCTCGAACACATCCCGTGCGCCGAATCCGAGCCCGGCCGCCTTCGCTCGCGACACCAACTGGATCGAGACGATGCTGTCGCCGCCGAGTGCGAAGAAGCTGTCGTCCACTCCCACCGAGTCCAGGCCGAGCACCTCCGCGAACAGCGCGGCGAGCGTTTCCTCGCGCGGCGTGGACGGCGGCCTGCTCGCGGTGGTGCGCGCGCCGAAGTCCGGTGCTGGCAGCGCTTTGCGGTCCACCTTGCCCAGCGGCGTGAGCGGAAGACGGTCCAGCACCATGATCACCGCGGGCACCATGTACGCCGGAAGAGTTTCTCCGACAGCGGCTTTCAGCGCCTCCGGGTGGACTTCCGCGTCCGGCTCCGGCAGCACGTATGCCACGAGCGCGGTGGCGCCCGAACCGGTCTCCACGCCGAGGGTGAGCGCGAAGTCGACGCCGGGTTGCCGCTGCAAGGCGGCGTCGATCTCGCCGAGTTCGATGCGGAAGCCGCGCACCTTCACCTGGAAGTCGCTGCGTCCCTGATACTCCAGTTCGACGCGTCCGTCGTTGTACACCCAGCGCACGAGGTCGCCGGTGCGGTACATGCGCTCGCCCGTCCCGTACGGGTCGGCGACGAAGCGGTCGGCGGTGAGCCCGTTGCGCCGGTGGTAGCCGCGCGCGACGCCGGGACCGGCGAGGTACAGCTCGCCGACGGTGCCGGGCGGCAGCGGCCGCAGCCACGGATCGAGGACCACGGCCGACACGCCGCGGGCCAGACGGCCGATGGTGACCGGACCGTCCGGCGTCAGGGGGGCGCTGAGGGTGACGGTGATGGTGGTCTCGGTGGGCCCGTAGCCGTTGAGCAGGGTGCGGCCCGCCCACTTCGTCACCAGCTCGGGCGGGCACGCGTCACCGCCGACGATCACGGTGCGCAGGTCGGGCAGGACCGCCGGGTCCAGCGACCCCACGACGGCCGGGGTCACGTTGAGGTGAGTGACGCGATGGGCGCGCAACACCTCGGCCAGCTCCTCACCCGCGTACGCCGACGGCGGCACCACGGCCAGCGTCGCCCCCGCCGCGAGGGTGACCAGGATCTCCTCCACCGAGATGTCGAAACTCGGCGACACGGCATGGGCGACGACGGACCCGGCGTCGACGCCGAATCCGGCGCCGGAACTCGCCACCAGATCGGCCAGCCCCCGGTGCGGCACGAGCACGCCCTTCGGGAGCCCGGTGGAGCCGGAGGTGTAGATGATGTAGGCGGCCTGGTCCGGGTGCACCGGGGCCAGGCGGTCGGCGTCGGTCACGGGCGCGGCGTCCTGCTCGGCCAGCATCCGCTCGGTGCCCTCGTCGTCCACGATCAGCCAGGACACCCGTCCCGGCAGCGACTGTCGCGCGGCCGCCGTCGTGATCCCCGCGACGACCCCGCTGTCGCCGACCATGTGCTCGATCCGGTCGGCCGGATAGGTGGGGTCGATCGGCACGAACGCCGCGCCGGTCTTGGCCACCGCGATCGTCGCCAGCACCGACCGGATCGACCGCGGAATGGAGATCGCCACCGCGCGCTCCGGTCCGGCGCCCGCGGCGATCAGCACCCGGGCCAGCCGGTCGGTGTAGTCGTCGACCTGGCGGTAGGTCAGCGCGGTCTCGCCCGCCACCAGCGCGGTCGCCAGCGGATCGCGGGCCGCGCCGTCGGCGAGGATGTCCGGCAGCGTGCGCGCCGCGACGCCATCGGGTCCGCGAGCGGGCGCGAAGCCGGTGCGCTCGTCGTCCGACAGCACCGGCACGCTCGCCAGCGGCGCGTCCGGCCCTGCGGCCAGGAAACGATGCAGGAACGACAGGAACCTGCGGTGCTGCCCGGTCAGCTCGGCATCGGTGTAGAGATTGCCGTTGGCCTGGAAGTCGATGTGGGTGCTCTCCCCGCCGACGCCCGGATACAGGTTGACGAACAGGTCATCGATCAACCCCGAGGTCAGCACATGCAGCCGCCCCGTGACCGGGCCGAGCTGGATTCTGGTGTCGACCATCATCAGGTTCACCGACGGGCCGAACGACCCGGCCTCGTCCATCGACCAGCCCAGATCGCGGAAGATGTCCTCCTGCCGGTAACGCTGGCGCCGCAGCGCCCCGGTCAGCTCGCCTTGGGCCGCCCGGATCACGTCGCCGACGGTCGTCGCGGGCGTCAGCCGCAGCCGCAGCGGCACCACGTTGGCGATCATGCCGCCGGAACGCCGCAGCGTCGCGGTGGTGCGCGCGGACACCGGCAGGCTCAGCACGACCTCCGGCGCGCCGGTCATCGCGGACAGATACGCGCCGAAGGCGGCGACCACGGTCGGCGCGACGCCGGAGGACACCTGCTCGGCGACGGCGTCCAGCAGGTGTCCGGTCTCGGCGGGCAGCGCGCCGGTGACCCGCCTCGGGTGCCCGTCCACGGGCGCGGTGCGGCCGGCCAGGCTCACCGGATCCGCCATGCCGTCCAGGTGCGCCAGCCAGTGCTCCCGGTCCGCGCCGAACCGCTCGGAGGTGCGGTAGGCCAGATCCGCCTCGACGATCTTGCGCAGGTCCTCCGCCTTCGCCGGCGGTGCGTCGCGGCCGTCGACCGCGGCGTTGTACAGCTCTCCGGTGCGCTGCACCATGGTCAGCGCGCCCATGCCGTCGAGCACGATGTGGTGGATCCGCGAGTACCAGAACCAGCGGTCCGCGCCGACGCGCAGCATGGCGATGCGCACCAGCCGGTCGCGGGTCAGCTCCAGCGGGGTCTCGTACTCCGCGCGCATCCACGCGTGCGCGGCCGCCTCCGGATCGGGGTGGGAGCGGAAGTCGAGCGTTTCCAGACTGTCGTCGAGGGTCGGGTCGACGAACTGGAACGGATGCCCCTCCACTTCGACCAGGCGCAGGTAGCCGGTGCCGAATTCGCGCCCGGCCTGCCGGGCCGAACGCGCGAGCAGGTCGAGGTCGATCGGGCCGTTCAGTTCGACGTACTGGGCGATCGAGATCGGAGTGGCGCCCGCGACATGCTGGGCGAACCAGATGCCGCGCTGTGCCGCCGAGAGGGCGAAGGCCCCGTCGGGAAGAACTGTGTCCGAATCTCTCGCCGAAAGGGAAGGCTGTTGCATGACGTGTCCTACGTTCTGACCGCGATCGGGCCGATCGGCAGTGACCGCCCGCAGCCACCGCGGTACCGGTAGTACGTGCCGCCGCACAGCACGCGGCAACTCAATTCTGAACCGGCGCGGTCGGCGCTGCGGGGTATTGGGCACACTGCGCGACCCGAACATCGCTGTTCGGGTCGCGGGGGATGGGTTCGGGTCCGGTCAGGCGGCCTTCGGGAGAAGATCCAGGTCGGCCGCCCGCAGCGGGGCCGAGGAGCTGGTCAGGTAGCGCTGCAGGGTGGAGCGCTCGTCCAGCACCAGCCAGGTGATCTCGTCCGCCGACTCGGGCTGCTGGTCCTTGGTGGTGATGCCGACCGCGGTGCCGAGCGTGTAGGAGCCGTCGTCGGTCACCGGGACGGTGACGGCGCCGAGCTTGGTGGCGGCGCGCTCGGCCACGACGGACTCGATCGGCTGGTCGATCGCCACCGCGATCCGGGTGCCGGGTCCGGCGCCGAGGCGAAGCAGCAGCCGGGCCATGCGGTTGGACCAGCGATCCAACTCGGCGTAGGTCAGGTCGCAATCGGCGGTGGACGCCACGACCGCGTGCGGATCGACCTCGGCGACGGGCTGTGCCACCGGCAGGGAGTACAGGTTGTCGGCGAGCGAATCGGTCAGCGTGTGCATGTCGTGTCCTCGAGGTCGATGGAGAGGTTGTTTGCGTACCTCTGAATCTCGTCCTCGAAAGGGCTTTTCGACAGCAACCCCAGCGCTGGTCCGCGCACTCCCAGGGTGGGGGAAACCCCACCCAAGGGGGTGGGCGGTCAGTCGGTCACGTAGCCGTTGAGCGTGTTGCGCAGGTCGGTGAGCAGGGCGTGGGCGGCGGTGAGGCCGTCGCCGTGCCAGACGGTGTCCTCCACGGCGAACACCCGGCGATCGGTGGCGGCGCCGAGTTCCTTCCACGCGTCGCCGCGCAGCACCTTCTCGCCGTGTTCCTTGCCCTCCTGGCCGGCGAGGATCACGTAGATCACGTCGCCCTCCGCCTTGGTGGCGAACTCGTCCTCGCGCACGTCGAACGAGGTGCCGCGCTGCGCGGCGGGACGCTGCACGCCCGCGTCGGCGAGCACCTGGCCGGAGAAGCTGTCGCTGCCCTGCACCCGCTGGGCGTCGGCGGTGAACCTGATGACCGACGCCTGGGTCTGGCCGGCCGCCAGCGCGGCGCCGGTGTCGCGCGCCTCGGTGCGGTAGTTCTGCAATGCGGTCTCCGCCGCGTCGCGCCGTCCCATACCCGCCGCGAATGCCGCGAATTCGGCCTGCCAACTGTTGTTCGAACCGACCAGCACGGTCGGTGCGATGGCCTGCAACGCGCTGAAAGTCGCTGCGCCCGCGGGGTTCTCGCCGAGGATCAGATCGGGGTGCATGGCGGCGATCCGAGCCGGGTCCGGCTGCGCGACGGTGCCGACGCCGGGAATCTTCAGCACGCCGGTGCCCAGGTAGGCCGGTTGCGGGCTCGGCCCGTCGATGGTCGCCGTCCCCACGACCCGCTCCCACAGGCCGAGCGCGCAGACCGCGTCCAGCGCGGAAGTGCTGAGCACGACGATGCGCTGCGGGTCGGCGGGCACCTCGGAAACGCCCGCCGCGTGGGTGACGCTGCGGGTGTCGCCGGCCGCCGGATCCGGCGCGCTCGGCAGCGCGCACGCCCGGGTGGTGTCGCGCTCCAGCCCCACCACGCCCGCGCCGGCGATGTTGGTGGTGGTGCGCACGATGGAGGGGGAGTCGTCGGTGGCGCCGCCGCAGCCCGCGAGCAGAAGCGCGGCGCACCCGGCCACGACCGTCCGGAACCGGTGACCGGCCGCGCCGCCGCGCTGACCAACCGTGCGAATTCGGGTGCGTACCTGCATCACGTCGCTCACCGGCATGCGAGTGAGGGTACAGGTCGGCGCGCGTCGAGCCGTGGGTGAGGTCGAGGCGGTGCGCTGCGCTTCGCGGGCGAGGAATCGACCACCCGATCGAAGAATCCGCCGGAGTGAATCCGATCCCAACGCGCGGGTGGACGGCGGACCTTCGTGCGGGCCGCTGCGGTCAGGCTCGATTGCCGCCGATGCTGAAACGGGCGCCGGTGGCGTCGGTGACCGCGGCCATCCGGCCGTAAGGGGTGTCCTGCGGCGGCGAGAGCACCGTGCCGCCCAATTCGGTGAGCCGCTCCACGGTCTTGTCCACGTCGTCGGCGCCGAAGTAGACGATCCAGCCCGCGGGCGCGCCCTCGGGCAGGAAAGCCGAGGCGTCCATGACGCCGCCGAGCATCGGGCTCTCGGCGTGGATGGTGGAGTAGCGGAACTCAGGGGCGTCGGAGACGGTGAAGACGTCCGACCAGCCGAACACCTCGCGGTAGAAGGTCAGCGAGGCGTCGTAAGCACGGGTGTGCAGCTCGAACCAGGACGGTGCGCCCGCGTGATCGCGCCACTCACCACCGGAGACGAAACCCACGGCTTCGAAGCCGGGGAACGTACCGGCCTCCCAGATGCCGACGCCCGCGCCACCGACATCGCCGAGCACGGCCATCGTGCCGAGCTCGCCCACCGCCATCGGCGGCACGATCAGCGACGCCCCCGCCGCCGTCGCCGCGTCGGCCGTGGCTTGCGCGCCGGAACTGGCCAGATACACGGTCCACTGTTCGGGACTGTCGGTGTCGCCGGGCATCCTCGCCATCGCCCCCGCCACCGCGCGCCCGTCCTTGCGGAAGGTGACGTACCCGCCGAACTCCTCGCCCGCGCTCTCCGCGCTCCAGTCGAACAGTTCGCGGTAGAACGCGATACTCCGATCGAGATCGGAGCTGTACAAGTCGACCCAACAGGGATCGCCGATCCTCGTGCGCTTCGGTGTGGTCATCACAGCCCTCCTGCCAGTGGTGGAACTCGTGTCACCTCTACAGACGCCCCCCGCTCGAAGAACTAATCGGTCCCGGCACGAGTGGGTTCGTGCGCGCATCGGTCCTGGGGTGCTGTCACTGGCAACCGCCTCACCACTGTCGAGCGCGCGTCCAACCCATCGGTCGCCGACTACTGGACCACCCACCTCGACCACGTCTTTCGAGCGAAGCGAGACCGAGCATCCGCCGTTCGCGGCCCGGCTCGCGTCCGAGTGGCCGCCGCGTCCGCGACGAAGGAGCAAGCGGCGGTCACTCGGACGCGAGCCATCGAGGGGCCGCGAACACCCAGCGCCGCAGGCGCTGGCAACAAACACAGCCAAACAAATACGACAGAGAGTAGGACCCGTTCGGTCGGGCGCATCCCGACGGGTTTACGATTCGGAGAGCGCAAGCGAACTGTCGTCTGTTCCGACATCGGAATGGATGCGATCAGCGGAGCCTGCGGAGCGACCTAAAGGCACCTTTCAGGAGGATCAGTGACTGCCGTAGAGCCCCAGCCAGTCCCTCAGTTGGAAGCGACTCGGCCTTATCCGGCTCGGACCGGGCCGAAGGGCTCGTTCATCTACAAGATGGTCACCACCACGGACCCGAAGGTCCTGGGTGTCATGTACCTGACCACGTCGATGGGCTTCTTCCTCATCGGTGGCCTGATGGCCCTGCTGATGCGTGGTGAGCTGGCCAGGCCGGGCCTGCAGTTCCTGTCGCCCGAACAGTTCAACCAGCTGTTCACCATGCACGGCACGATCATGCTGCTGTTCTACGCCACCGCGATCGTGTTCGGCTTCGCCAACATCATCCTCCCGCTGCAGATCGGCGCCCCCGACGTCGCGTTCCCGCGCCTGAACGCCTTCAGCTACTGGCTGTACGCCTTCGGCGCCAGCATGGCGACCGCGGGCTTCATCACCCCCGGCGGCGCCGCGGACTTCGGCTGGACGGCGTACGTGCCGCTCACCGACATCCTGCACTCGCCCGGCGTCGGCACCGACCTGTGGATCCTGGGCCTGGCGGTGTCCGGTCTGGGCACCATCCTCGGTGGCGTGAACATGCTGACCACCGTGGTCTGCCTGCGTGCTCCCGGTATGACCATGTTCCGGATGCCGATCTTCACCTGGAACATCGCCGTGACCAGCGTCCTGGTGCTGCTGGCCTTCCCGCTGCTGACCGCCGCGCTGTTCGGCCTGGCCTACGACCGCCACCTGGGCGGCCACATCTACGACCCCGCGACCGGCGGCATCCTGCTCTACCAGCACCTGTTCTGGTTCTTCGGCCACCCCGAGGTGTACATCATCGCGCTGCCGTTCTTCGGCATCGTCTCGGAGATCTTCCCGGTCTTCTCGCGTAAGCCGATCTTCGGTTACACCACACTGGTCTACGCCACCCTTGGCATCGCCGCGCTGTCGATCGCCGTGTGGGCGCACCACATGTACGCCACCGGCGCCGTGCTGCTGCCGTACTTCTCGTTCATGACCTTCCTCATCGCGGTCCCGACCGGTGTGAAGTTCTTCAACTGGATCGGCACCATGTGGCGCGGTCAGCTGACCTTCGAGTCGCCGATGCTGTTCTCCATCGGCTTCATCGTCACCTTCCTCTTCGGTGGTCTGTCCGGTGTCATCCTGGCCAGCCCGCCGCTGGACTTCCACGTCACCGACTCGTACTTCGTCGTGGCGCACTTCCACTACGTGCTCTTCGGCACCATCGTGTTCGCCACCTACGCGGGCATCTACTTCTGGTTCCCGAAGATGACCGGGCGGATGCTGGACGAGCGCCTGGCCAAGTGGCACTTCTGGACGACGTTCATCGGCTTCCACACCACCTTCCTGGTCCAGCACTGGCTCGGCGCCGAGGGCATGCCGCGCCGCTACGCCGACTACCTGCCCAGCGACGGCTTCACCACGCTGAACACGATCTCGACGATCGGCGCCTTCGTGCTCGGCGCGTCGATGCTGCCGTTCCTGTGGAACGTCTTCAAGAGCTACCGCTACGGCGAGGTGGTCACCGTGGACGACCCGTGGGGCTACGGCAACTCGCTGGAGTGGGCCACCACCTGCCCGCCGCCGCGGCACAACTTCTACGAGCTGCCGCGCATCCGCTCCGAGCGTCCCGCGTTCGAGCTGCACTACCCGCACATGGTCGAGCGCATGCGCGCCGAGGCGCACGTCGGCTGGGGCGCGGGCAAGCACGCCACCGACCTGCACGAGCCGAACGTCCTGGCGCAGTAGGACGCTTGCTCGGCGGGGCCGGACGAGCGACGTCCGGCCGCGCCGTAGGATTCAGCGCGACGAGTGTGCACCCGCTGGTCACCAGCGGGTGCACACTCGTTTGTGGAGATCAGTACGCACCGTGCGTTGCGACAACGACGTCCAGCACAGCGACGGCGAACATCGAACATGGAGCGCATCAGTTGGCCGACACCACCGTCCTCGTCACCGTCACCGGGCCCGACCGCCCCGGTGTGACGTCCGTGCTGCTCGCGGCCATGTCCCGGCACGGGGTGAGCCTGCTGGACGTGGAGCAGGTCGTGATCCGCGGCAGGCTGACCCTCGGCGTCCTGGTCACCTGCCCGACCGACGCCGAGGCGTTGCAGGACGAGCTGGAAGAGGCGATGAACACCGTCGGCATGAACGTCGACGTGGAGGTGGACGCGGCGATCGGCAGGCAGCCGATGTCCACCCACGCGGTGGTCATCCTCGGCAGCCCGGTCACGGCGCGCGCGTTCAGCGCGGTGTCGCGGCAACTGGCCGCGCTGGGCGCGAACATCGACACCATCCGCGGTATCGCCGACTACCCGGTGACCGGCATGGAGCTGATGGTCACCGCGACCGACTCCGGCCCGGACACCGATTCCCGGCTGCGCACGGCGCTGGCCGAGGTCGCGGTGGCCGAGCAGGTGGACGTCGCCGTGGAGCGGGCCGGGCTGGCCCGCCGGGGCAAGCGGCTGATCGTGTTCGACGTCGACTCCACCCTGATCCAGGGCGAGGTCATCGAGATGCTCGCCGCGCACGCCGGCGTGGAGGACGAGGTTCGCAGGGTGACCGAGGCCGCCATGCGCGGGGAGATCGACTTCGCCGAATCGCTGCGCCAGCGGGTCGCGACGCTGGCCGGGCTGGACGAGTCGGTGATCGAGGAGGTCGCCGACCGGATCGAGCTGACCCCAGGCGCCCGCACCACCATCCGCACGCTGCGCAGGATCGGTTTCCGCTGCGGCGTGGTGTCGGGCGGATTCCGGCAGGTGATCGAACCGCTGGCGCACGAACTCGAACTGGACTTCGTGCAGGCGAACACCCTGGAAGTCGTGAACGGCAAGCTGACCGGCCGCGTCGTCGGCGAGATCGTCGACCGGGCGGCCAAGGCGACCGCCCTGCGCAAGTTCGCCGCCGACGCCGGGGTGCCGATGGAGCAGACCGTCGCGGTGGGCGACGGCGCCAACGACATCGATATGCTCAACGCCGCCGGGCTCGGCGTCGCCTTCAACGCCAAACCGGCGCTACGCGAGATCGCCGACGCCGCGCTCTCGCATCCCTATCTGGACGCCGTCCTGTTCATCCTCGGCGTCACCCGGCACGAGGTGGAGGCCGCCGACGCCAGGGACGGTTTGCTGCGCCGCGTCCCGCTGGGTTGATCACCGCGCCCGGTCGCGCTCGCATCGGTAGGCTCGCTGCTGTTGATCATGTGGCGATCGGAGGACGGGTGCGCGATTCCCTGTTCGCGCTGCGTATCGGAGCGATGACCGGGTGCGGCGCGCCGGAGGTGGGGCGATGACGAGCATTCCGGAATGCGGCGCCGAAGTCCGGGAGGGCGGCGAAATCCGCACGGCGGCAATGGACATCGAGGGTTTCCTGGTCAGGCACGCGGAACTGGCAGGCGGCTACGGCGCGGGCGATCCCGACGACCCGGCCATGGTGCAGGCGATGCAGATGGTCCTGCACCTGCCGAAAACCGATCCGCCGCCGCGCAGCGCGCTGCTGGCCGCCGCCGCGTCGGCCGCGGTGGCGCTGTGCCTGGACGAGCGCGTCGGACCGGGCGGCGAGTGGGAGGAACGCTATCTCGCCTGGAAGCGTTCGCGCATCCGCAAGGTGGCTCGGCGCGCTCGCGGCGCGCAGTGGGCCGCGACCTGCGCCGTCGCCGGCGTCACCGTGGAGATCGACGGCGCGCAGGCGCGGGCGCTGGTCCCTGGACCGGTGGGCCAGGTCGATCCGCGGATCAAGCGTCTGCAGATCGGCGGCACCGACCTCGCCCATGACGAGCCTGGCCCGCCCGATCCGGGACTGCCGGTGCTGTGGGTGAACGCCGGGCTCGGGATGACGTTGGGCAAGTCCGCCGCGCAGGTCGGCCACGCGAGCATGCTCCTGGCCGGCGCGCTGCCGGTGGAGCACGCGCTGCGGTGGGCGGAACTCGGCTTCCGCTGCGCGGTGCGCGAGGCCGACGCGCAGCGCTGGGCAGCGCTGGCCGGACAGGTGGCCGATGGCGCGGCGGTCGCCGTGCGCGACGCCGGGTACACCGAAGTGGCGCCGGGCTCCATGACCGTGATCGCGGTGCCCGCCCTGTCCTGGTGAACCCTCCGCTACGGCGTCGCGGGCGTGTCGGACGGTCCGGCCGATCCGGCCGGGACGGCGACTTTCCAGCGTAGATCCGACCGCCCGGCTCGATTTCCCTCCCTGCGTTGGCAAGTGCACCCTCGGGTGGGCCAAGATGGAGCGCGTGCCGCAACCGGATCCCGATCTGCTCATCGATTTCACCGACGTGACCGTCCGCCGCTCCGGCAATACCCTCGTCGGCCCGGTCACCTGGCAGGTCGAGCTCGACGAACGCTGGGTGGTCCTCGGCCCCAACGGCGCGGGCAAGACCTCGCTGTTGCGGATGGCCGCCGCCGAGCTGCACCCCACGGCGGGCGTCGCCCATCTGCTCGGGGAGCGGATCGGGAAGGTGGACCTCAGCGAGCTGCGTCCGCGGATCGGCCTGTCGTCGGCCGCGGTGGCCAGCCGGGTTCCGGTGGACGAGAAGGTCAGCGACCTGGTGGTGTCCGCGGGCTACGCGGTGCTCGGCCGCTGGCGGGAGCGCTACGACGACGTCGACACCGATCGCGCCATCGACATGCTGGAAAGTCTCGGAGCCGAACATCTGTCCGACCGCACCTACGGGACGCTGTCGGAGGGCGAACGCAAACGTGT
The DNA here is from genome assembly GCF_001612785.1 of Nocardia beijingensis NBRC 16342. Taxonomy (GTDB): domain Bacteria; phylum Actinomycetota; class Actinomycetes; order Mycobacteriales; family Mycobacteriaceae; genus Nocardia; species Nocardia beijingensis. Next base: position 192,109 of record NZ_BDBC01000010.1, on the reverse strand, counting down.
GCTCATCGCCCGCGCCCTGATGACCGATCCCGAACTGCTGCTGCTCGACGAGCCCGCCGCGGGCTTGGACCTGGGCGGCCGCGAGGAACTGGTGGAGCGGCTCGGCGATCTCGCCGCCGACCCGGACGCGCCCGCGATCGTGCTGGTCACCCACCACGTGGAGGAGATCCCGCCGGGATTCACCCACGGCCTGCTGCTCAACGAGGGCGAAGTCGTCGCGCAGGGCCTGCTCTCCGACGTGCTCACCGCGGAGAACCTCAGCGACGCCTTCAGTCAGTCGATCGCGCTCGACTGCGTCGACGGCCGCTATTTCGCGCGGCGCTCGCGTCGGGCGGGCAGCCACCGCACCCGCTGACATCCGACCGCGCCGGTTATGGTGCAAGGGTGAGTGAGACAGAAGCGCAGGCAGACTCTCAGCAACCGGCACCGCCGCTCAAGGACGCGTCCACGGTGATGCTGGTGCGCGACGGGGCCGACGGACCCGAGATCTTCCTGCAGCGCAGGGTCGGCGCCATGGCGTTCGCCGCCGGCATGACCGTGTTCCCCGGCGGCGGCGTCGACCCGTCCGACGGAACGGCCGATATCGCCTGGGCCGGTCCAGAACCCGCGTGGTGGGCCGAGCAGTTCGCGACCAGCGAGACCAGGGCCAAGGCGCTGGTCTGCGCGGCCGTTCGCGAGACGTTCGAGGAGTGCGGCGTGCTGCTGGCCGGGCCGACCGCCGACAGCGTCGTCTCCGACACCACCGGCTACCGGGACGCGCGCGGCAGGCTGGAGCGCAGGGAAACGACGCTGGCGTCGTTCCTCGCCGAGGAGAAGCTGGTGCTGCGCGCCGACCTGCTGCGGCCGTGGGCGAACTGGATCACCCCGGTCATCGAGCCGCGCCGCTACGACACCCGCTTCTTCGTCGCGGTGCTGCCGGAGGGCCAGCGCGCCGACGGCGCCACCTCCGAGGCGGCGGAGGTGCGCTGGAGCACTCCGGCCGAGGCGCTGGCACGCTGGCGCTCGGGCGTCGACGTGCTGCTCCCGCCGACCTGGGCGCAGCTGGTGGCGCTCGGCGAATTCCGCTCCACGGCCGAGATCTCGGCCGCGCAGCGCCGGATCGATCCGATCATGCCGGTGCTGGCCGATCGGGACGGCAAACAACTGCTGTCCTTCCCCGACAACCACCGCTACTTCGCCGACCTGCCCGACGCCGGGCGGCTCAAGGGGTCCGTACGCCCGTGAACGGCGCCGGTGATCCGAGCCCGGCTTGCCCGCGCCCGTCCTGGGAGTGCGTAGCTTCCGGGGTGGGTGCGGGGTCATCGCGGTAGGGGTCACCCTCTCGGGATCGGCCGAACGCCTCAGCCGCGGACAAGGAACGCGGTGACCGTGTCTTCGTCATCACCACCTCCGACAACGTCCGGATCGACCTCGCGCCACGCCGCTCCTCGAAAGACGCCGACCATCCGTAGCCGCGCACCGGGTCGCCTGGTCGATCGCCGCCGCTCGTGCTCGCTCATCGTGCCGAGCGCGACCCGCGCCCGGTGACCCGGCGTCGCCGTCCTCGGGGCTCACCGCTGGTGACGGTGGGCACCCGGTAGCGTGCGTCCCATGGCCGAATTCGTGACCCTGGAGCTGACCGAAGGTTCCGCCGCGCGGCGCGTGGCCGTCCTCCGGATCGCCCGCCCGCCGATGAACCTGCTGAACGTGCAGCTGGCGCGCGAGCTGGCGGAGGCGGCCGACGCCGTCGCCACCGACCCGGGTGTCGCCGCGGTGGTCGTGTACGGCGACGAGCGCGTGTTCTGCGCGGGCGACGACGTGGCCGAACTGTTCGGGCTCGGGAGCGCTCAGGCCGCCGCCATGGCGGCCGATGTGCAGCACGCCCTCGGCTGCCTGGCCCGGATCCCGCAGCCCACCGTCGCGGCGATCAGCGGTTACTGCCTCGGCGGCGGGCTGGAGCTGGCACTGGGGGCCGACCGCCGCGTCATCGGCGACAACGTCAAACTGGGCTTGCCGCAGATCAAGACGGGGCTCATCCCGCTCGCGGGCATCCGGCGCCTGGCCCTGCTGATCGGGCCCGGCGCGGCCAAGGACCTCGTCTACACCGGCCGGTTCGTCGAACCGGACGAGGCGAAGGCGCTCGGCCTCGTCGACGAAGTCGTCGCGCCGGACGACGTCTACACCGCCGCGATGCGGTGGGCGCGCCAGTTCGCCGACGGGCCTGCCCGCGCGCTGGCGGCGGCGAAAGCGGTCTTCGAAGCCGGTCCGCACGGCCTCGATCGCGCCCGTGGCGAGTGGTCGGCCCTGTTCACGACGGAAGATCGCCTGATAGGAACAGGTTCCTATCTGGCCAACGGTCCAGGGTCGGCCGAATTCGTGGGCCGATAGCAGGCGTCAACTGCGGATTTGGGTAGGCTTGCCGACCATGACGGTACGTCCCGACGACCCCGCGCCGAACCCGCACGCCACCGAGGCAGAGGTCGAAGCAGCGCTCAAGGATACGAAGCTGGCCCAGGTGCTCTACCACGACTGGGAAGCCGAGACCTACGACGACAAATGGTCCATCTCCTATGACGAGCGCTGTATCGAATACGCGCGCGGCCGGTTCGACTTGGCCGTCGGCCCCGCGCCGCTGCCCTACGGCAAGGCGCTCGAACTGGGCTGCGGTACCGGCTTCTTCCTGCTGAACCTGATGCAGGCGGGCGTGGCGAAATCGGGCTCGGTCACCGACCTGTCGCCCGGCATGGTGAAGGTCGCGCTGCGCAACGCGCAGAACCTGGGACTGGACGTGGACGGCCGGGTCGCCGACGCGGAGACCATCCCCTACGAGGACGACACCTTCGATCTGGTGGTCGGCCACGCGGTGCTCCACCACATCCCCGACGTCGAGCTGGCGCTCAAGGAGTGCCTGCGCGTGCTGAAGCCGGGCGGCCGCTTCGTGTTCGCCGGTGAGCCCACCACGGTCGGCAACTTCTACGCCCGCTGGCTCGGCCGCATCACCTGGAAGGCCACCACCACGGTCACCAAGCTGCCGATCCTCAGCGACTGGCGGCGTCCGCAGGAGGAGCTGGACGAGTCCTCGCGCGCGGCGGCCCTGGAGGCGGTCGTCGACCTGCACACCTTCGATCCGCACCAGCTGGAGGCCATGGCTCGCTCGGCGGGCGCGGTGGAGGTGTCGGCCAAGACGGAGGAATTCGCCGCGGCGCTGTGGGGCTGGCCGGTGCGCACCTTCGAAGCGGCCGTGCCCGCCGAGAAGCTCACCTGGCGCTACCGGATGGCGATGTACCGCGCGTGGCTCGGGCTGAGCTGGGTGGACGAGAACGTCATGCGCCGGGTGGTCCCACGCCAGTTCTTCTACAACGCCATGATCACCGGCGTGAAGCCCAGCTCCGCCGGGAAGTAGTGTCGCGCAACCACATCGCCCGCCTCGGCAGCACGCTCGGTGCTGCCGAGGCGGGCGGAGGCCAGCCCATGTCGCCGCCGGTCTGGGAGCGCCGTGACCGGGCCGAGGGCTTCGGGATCACCACCGGCGGAATCAGGCGGGTCGACTCGGCGCACCCGCCGGTGCGGAACCGATAGTGGCCTATCGCTTCACCCGCGAGGATGTCGGGTATCTGGACGGCGCGACCGGCCGGGCCGCTCTGGCCGAGCTGGACGGACTGGCGCTCACCTCGGCATCCCTGCTGAAGGATCTCGAGCAGGTGCGCCGCGCCCACGGCGACCGGGCCGCTGCGCTGGTCGAGACGGTGCGATTGCGCCGCCGCGCCACGGCCAAACTCGCCGACGCGGAGGAGTGGCTGTTCACCGACGACGCCCTGCAACAAGCGACCCCGACGGCTGTCGCCGAACACCGGGCCGCTCGCCTGGCCGGGCGGACGGTGCACGACGTGACCTGCTCCATCGGCGCTGAACTGGCCGCGCTGGCGCCGCACTGTCCCGCCGTGCTCGGCAGCGATCTGGACGAGGTGCGGCTGGCCATGGCGGCCCGCAATCTGTCCGGCCATCGCAATGTCCTGCTGGTCAAGGCCGATGCGCTGAGGTCGTGCAGCGTCGGCACCGTCGTGATCGCCGATCCGGCCCGGCGCGCCGACGGCCGCCGCACCCACGACCCGGCCAAACTGCAACCGCCGCTGCCGGATCTGCTCGACACCTATCGCGGGCGCGATCTCGCCGTGAAATGCGCTCCCGGTTTGGATTTCGACCGGCTCGGATGGCCCGGCGAGGTGGAGGTGGTGTCGCTCGACGGCTCGGTGCGCGAGGCGTGCCTGTGGTCGCCGGGACTCGCCGAGTCCGGTGTCACCCGCCGCGCCACGGTGCTCTCGTCCAAGTCCGCCGCCTGGACCATCACCGATGCCGAGCCCGACGTCATCGAGGAGCGCGCACCGGGGCAATGGATCATCGACCCCGACGGCGCGGTCGTGCGCGCCGGACTCGTCCGCCACTACGCCGCGAAACACGGCTTGTGGCAACTGGACCCGCGCATCGCCTACCTGACCGGCGATCGCATCCCAGCGGGGACGCGCGGTTTCCGCATCATCGATCGTCTCGATTACCGGGAGAAGGCCCTACGCGCCGAACTCCGCCGCCACGACTGCGGGCCGCTGGAGATCCTCGCCCGCGGCGTCGACGTGGACCCCGACCGGCTGCGCCGCAACCTGAAACCGGCTGGCTCCCAACCGTTCACGCTCGTGATCACTCGCATCGGGCGCACGCCGACCGCCTTTCTGTGCACCGCGGTGGACCCGCGAACCCACTAGTGGACGGTTGTTCGGGCCGTGCGTGGCTACGCTACGAACTCGAGCCGCTGCCGTGATGGCGGTGATCGGACGAAGTCCGCCTCTTTCGCTCAGCCGCGGACGGTCCCGTCGTCTCCGCTTCGAGTGCGAGGAACAGGTCGATCCTGTCCGGCAGACGGTTGATATCGCGACCCGTCAGTTCGGTGATCCGGCCGATGCGATTCCGCAAGGTGTTCACATGGACGTGCAGGGCCGCGGCCGTCGCCGCCCATTGCCCGTCATGAGCGAGAAACGCACGCAAGGTGCTCTCCAACTCGGTGTGGGCGCGGCTGTCGTAGTCGCGTATCGGACCGAGGACCTGGTCGGCGTACGCGTCGCGCACGTGCTCGTCGAGCAGGCCGAGCAACATGCGATAAGTGGCGACTTCGGCGAAGGTCGCCGCAGTCGGTCCGCCCCTGGCTTGCAGGATCTGGCAGATCTCTCGCGCGCGCACCAACGGTTCCCGTAGCGCGCTGGCGTCGGCCGAGATCTCGCCCAAGCCCACGACGACGCGTTGCCGGCGCACGCGTCGACCGACCTCGGCCGAGAGTTGTTCGGAGAATCGGCGTAGCTCTTCTTGCGTCCGGTCCCAGGAACAGATCGCCACCACATCATGACTTCCGGCAGCGGTGAAAACCGGAAGCCCGTTGGCGGAGAAGGCGGCACCGGTGGCGGCGGCGATCTCATCGATGCGCAGGCGCTCGGTTGTCTCGCGCGGTGCCGCCGGCGCGAGTGCGAACACGGCCAAGGGCCGATCCGCGGGCACGCCGTAGGTCCGCAGTCGCTGCGCGACTTCGCCTGTTCGTCGCGCCCCGGACAGGATCATCTCCAGTAGTTCGGCCGCGAATCGCGCCTCGATCGCATGCACCGCTTGCTGTTTCGTGATCTCGAGACTGAGGAAGCGTGCGGCCTGGGCCAGCGCCTCTCGGTCCTGCGGAGTGAGCGATGCGATCGGGGCGAGGCAGTACAACCCGGCGTCTATGGCCCCCATCGCGCCCTCGACCAGGTAGAGCGCCGACGGTGCACCATCCGCGATGGCCACTTCGATCGGCGGTGGTGTGCGGTTCAGAGCCGCGGCGGCGATGCGAATCTGCTCATCGGTCAGTTGGCAGTCGATACTCGCCAGGCACCGTCCGGTGCGGTCGACGACCACCAGCGGGAGATCTGTTTCCCGCCGCAGAAGTTCGAGGACCCCTGCCACGCCCCCGCCCCGTGACAAGGCCGACGCGAGTGCTTCGCCGCGCTGGACAGTCGCGGTGAGCTCCGCCTGCAGAGCTTCGTTTCGAATGCGGGCGGCGGCGCTGGTCACGGACGTGAAAGGGACACCGATGCCGAGTTCGAGCAGCGGCAGTTCTCTGGCCTGGCTCGCCTCGACCAGTCCGGGTGGCAGCTGCGGAGTCTGCTCCGTCAGGCCGAATACGAGGCCGGTGGCCCGTGCGCGGACCACGCAGTCGACGAAGGAATCGACGGACACGTGCGACAGCCATAAACCGTTCGTCAGCACCAACTCACCGGGCCGGATATAGGGCGACGGGTCAGCCAGTTCGGTGGTGTGCAGCCAGCGAATCTCCGCATCGAGGCTCTCGATGGGCCCCGGCGTCACCACACGTAGTCCGAGCGCCGACTGGTCGATGAGTCGACGCATTGTCAACACCTGAGGGAATATACATGGCGCCAGCTTGGAGGGTGGATTTTCGCACATAGGCCGACCGTGGTGCGGGTGCTTCTATGACTTGCATCACTAATGAGAAAGGGAGATCATGGCGCCTCCACAATTATCGGCCACCTCCGATCCCATCCGGCCCGCACCCGATTCGGGTATCCGGTTCGATGATCACGGGGTCGGGCCGATTCCTGACAACCAGCGGGACTGCTCGGCCTGGGAGCTGTTCTGGATTTGGTGCGGGGCGAACATCGCACCGATCAATTGGGTTCTCGGCGCCCTCGGCATCGTGCTCGGGCTGAGTCTCGTCGAGACCCTGGTCGTGATCGTCGTCGGCAACTTGGTCGGGTGTGCCGTTTTCGGTGTCTTCAATGTGATCGGACATCGCACAGCGGTGAACCAGATGGTGCTCGGCCGTTCGGCGTTCGGCATCAAGGGCGCCGCTGTTCCCGCGGCCGTGCAGGGCCTTCTGACCATGGCCTGGGTCGGTGTCAACACGTGGGTCGTCCTCGACCTGGTCCTGGCGGTGTTGGATCAGCTGGGCATCAGGGGAGGGTTCGGACTCGAAGTGCTCGTCGCGAGCGTACTGATGGTCGTTCAGCTGGCGCTGGCGTTGTACGGGTTCTACGCGATCCGCGCCTTCGAGAAGTACACCGTTCCGCTCACCGTCTGTGTGATGATCGTGATGACGGTGGTCGCGTTCGCGAATTCCCGGATCGATTGGACCGTTTCCTCGACGCTCACCACCGGCGAGAAGGTCACCGCGGTAACGCAGCTCGTCACGGCTATCGGAGTCGGCTGGGGCCTGACCTGGATTCCGTACTCCGCCGACTACAGTCGTTTCGTGCGGCCGAAGCTGAGCGGCAAAGCCGTTTTCTGGGCGTCGGCAGCAGGGATGTACGTGCCCACGGTCTGGCTGGCGGCGCTCGGGGCATGTCTGGCCGGCGCCGGTGGGAACGCGGATCCATCCGCACTTGTCGTCGGCACGTTCGGCGCGCTTGCCGTTCCCGTTCTGCTTTTGATCATGCACGGGCCGATCGCGACCAATATCCTCAACCTTTACTCGTGCTCTCTGGCCGTATTGACCGTCGGCATACGCGTCGCCCGCTGGAAGCTCACGCTGTTCGCGGGGCTGATCGCTGCCATCGTCTTGGCCGTGTTCATCAATTCGTCCGACTTCGCCCATGCATTCGACAACTGGATGGTTTCCATTCTGATGTGGATCAGTCCGTGGGCGGCCATACTTCTGGTCGACTATTTTCTGGTCCATCGCGGCGCGATACCAGTTGGCAAGCTGTACTCCGCTGATGCCCGCTCAGGTGTCGGCGCCTTCAACTGGATCGGTCTCATCAGCCTGGGCGCGGGGTTGATCGCAGCGTGGTCCTGGCAATACGGCCTGGTTGCGGCCATGCGGGGCCCGTTGGCCACAGCTCTCGGCAATACCGATTTCTCCTGGCTGTCCGGAAGTCTGGTCGCCGGAGGGATATACGCGGCACTCGCCGTCGGCGGCAGAAGACCATCGAGCCGCCGGTCGATTACCTGACCTGCATTCTTCGGACTCGGGTCGATGAGGGGATGTCCGGCGCCGTGCGCGGCATTGATGCGAGCTCGCGGCGCCGGACATCGAAATTCCCGTAGCGTTCAGCGGTCACAGCGAGTGGGCCTTGTACAGGGCGCGCTCGCTCCAGGCTGCGTGTTGGAGCAGAATGTCGTCCTCGTGGCAGGGGCGGGAGAGCAGTGCGCCTGCGGGCGGCCTGCCTGCGCCCGCCGGAGCGGGCAGAGTGATCCCACAGGTGCCGAGGAGGCTGAGAACCATCGTGGTCCGCAGGGTCGATGCGTTTGCCGCATCGTAGCGACCTGCGTCGGCGCGCAGTTCGCCGATGGAGGGCGGCAGGTGCCGCACTGTGGGGCACAGAAGTGTCGCGCCCGCGAGTTCCTCGGCGAACGCGGCTCGAAGAGCAGGCATCTCGGCGTAGACGGCACCGATACCGGCGCAAGTGCGCGCGTTGTCCAGAAGGCGCCGCCGTGTGGCGTCCTCCAGAGGCATGCTCGAGTCGAGTCGGTGGTGATGGAGTTGGTATGCCTCGGCGCCGACGATCGTGCCGTACCGGTCGGTCAGGGTTTGCGCCGCGACGATCGAGCGCAGCTCGCGGATGACGACCTTCGCTCCGCCGGCACGAAGCGCATCCACGACAGCGGCGAAGTCCGCACCGACTTCCGGTGTCGTATCCTCGGACCACTCGCCCGCGGGGATGACGAAGGTGGGAATGCCGGCCTGGTACCGGAAAATCCCCGGGCCGAGAGCCCGGTCCAGCGCGATCACATCCGTCACCGTCTTCGCGAAGGTGCCGATGCTGTCGAGCGTGCGGGACAAGGGCGCGAAGTCGTGAGGCCCGTAGCGGCCGGCGCTGACCCGAAATCCGACGATGCCACAATACGCGGCAGGCACTCGCACGGAGCCGGATGTGTCCGTGCCGATGGAAAAGGGGACGATTCCGCGGGCAACCGCGACCGCGGAGCCCGATGACGATCCGCCCGGGACAAGGCTCGCGTCGAAGGGGTTCGTCGGTGTGCCGAAATAAGTGTTGATTCCGAGGCCGGAGAACGCGAATTCGCTGAGATTGGTCTTGCCGAGCGTGATCAATCCGCGGCGGTGGGCTTTTCGGACGAGGTAACTGTCGTTCACGGCGGGCAGGTCGTCGGCGTGCGCGGCCGATCCGGAGGTCGTGACGGTGCCCCGGACATCGAACACGTCTTTCCACGCGATGGGCACGCCGTCGAGGGGGCCGCGAGGGTGTCCGAGCTCGCGGCGACGTTCGCTTGCAGCGGCCTGCCGAAGGGCCAGGTCCTCGGTCAGCGAGATCATCGCGGCGTCCGAGGCGTAGCGATGGCCGAGGTCCAATGAGGTCGCTGTCAGGCGAGTGGCCGTCGTTTCCCGTCGGTCGAGGGCTGCGCCGAGTGCCGTAGCGGTACTCATCGGTCGGTGACGATTCATGGTCGAGTAGTGATCGGGCATGACGCACGGTAGCGCGACCGGGATGCTGCCATTATGTGTGAACATCCAGGTACGACCGCCGAATGATGGATCCAAATACATTCCTGAGTGCGAACCCGTCGTAGTTGACTGGTCGCATGACAGCGTTGAGTTACGAGCCGATCACCATCCCGGCGAGACAAGCCCGCTCCGTGACGTTACGCAGGGGGGACGAGCTGACGGTGATCGATCTCTGCGGTGGGCAAGTGGGGGATGTTTTCGCCTACAACGCATACGACATCTCCGAGTACCACAGTGCAGGTCATACGCGCACACACAACGGCAGGCTGTTTCCGGCGCTGGGGGAGTACTTCGTCACGAACCGTCGTCGGCCCATTCTCGGGTATCGGAACGACACCTCCCCCGGTGTGCACGACATGCTCATCGCCGCCTGTGATCCGGAAAGGTATGCGGCATACGGTGACCCGGATCATGCCAGCTGTGCTGAGAACCTGCGCCGCGCGATGGCCGAACTCGGCCACGGCGCCCTGCCGGTCATCCCTCAGCCGATCAACGTCTTCATGCGTATTCCGGTCGCCGCCGATGGCACCTTGTCGTGGCTGGAGGCCGCGACCGAGCCCGGAGACGCCATCACCTTTCGCGCCGAGATGGATTGCATCGTCGTCGTCTCCGCGTGCCCGCAGGACCACAACGTCATCAACGGAACCGGACCGACATCCTTGGCGATGAAAGTCCAGCCCACGAGTATCAGGAGAACCGCAGATGCCGACCATTGACCTCGACCACCCGGCGCTGGCACCGCTCGCGCTGGACACACTGAACCTGCGCAACCGGTTCGCCGTGGCGCCCATGACACGCGTGTCCGCCCGACCGGACGGCACCCCCACTCCACAGATGGCCGACTACTACCGCGGTTTCGCCGCGGGCGGTTTCGGGCTTGTCATCACCGAAGGGATCTACACCGACGCCAAGCACAGCCAGGGGTACTTCAATCAGCCGGGATTGGTGTCCGACGAGCACATCGACGCCTGGCAGGCCGTGGTGAGTGCGGTACACGACGAGGGTGCGCCCATCATCGCCCAGCTGATGCACGCCGGCGCCCTGTCGCAGGGCAACTTCTATGGATTCGGGACGATCGCGCCGTCGGCGGTTCGTCCTCGCGGGGTGATGCTGAGCGACTACGGCGGCGCCGGTGGCCCTTGGGGGGTGCCGCGGGCGATGGCAGGCGGCGACATCGACGAGGTCGTCGCCGGCTTCGTCGCGGCGGCGAAGAACGCGCGGGCAGCGGGCTTCGACGGCGTCGAGCTCCACGCCGCGAACGGGTACCTGCTCGATCAATTCATCACCGACTACACCAACCTGCGCGAGGACGAATACGGCGGTTCGGCGACGAACCGGATCCGATTGACCGCTGAGATTCTCACGAAGATCCGGGATGCTGTCGACGGATTCCCGGTCGGTGTCCGCTTGTCGCAGACCAAGGTCAACGACTTCACGCACCGCTGGCCGGGGGGTGAGGCGGATGCCAGGGCGATCTTCGCCGAACTGGTCGATGCCGCCTACCTGCATATCGCCAGCGAAGGACGGGACTTCATCGAGACGGCCCGGTTCGACAGTGGAGCCACGATCACGGCGCTCGCCCGCGAGGTCTCGGGTCGACCGGTGATCGCCAACGGCGGAATGCACGACTTGGCCCAAGCCGCTGACGTGCTGACCGGCGGGCATGCCGACGTCCTTTCCCTCGGACGCGGTGCCTTGGCCAATCCCGATCTACCGCGGCGCGTCGAGCGCGGAGCGAGCCTGGATGTGTTCGACCATGAGATGCTGCATCCCATGGCCACCCTCGACAACGCCCAGGCGTGGCGGCGGAAGTCCGGCAAGTGACTACCCCATCCTGGACTCGCGGAGCCGCGGCCGTCGCCACGTTGACCTTCGACGTCGACGCCGAAGCACCGATTCTGGCGGAAAGCGGCCGGTTCGCCGACCATCCGATGGTGATGTCGCATCAGTCCTACGGGCCGGATGTCGGCGTCCCGCGCATCCTCGACCTGCTCGACGAATTCGATGTTCCCGCGACGTTCTTCGTGCCCGGCTGGGTCGCCGAGCAACGTCCACGGCTGGCACGCTCGATTGTCGACCGTGGACACGAGGTCGCCCATCACTCCTACAGCCATCGGCCGCCGACCGCGATGCCGCCGGGCGCGGAGCGGGCCGATTTCCTCCGGGCGTTGGACGTATTCGCGCAGCAGGGCATCGAGATCGCGGGGCACCGTGCCGCGATGTGGAGTGCCAGCCGCGAAACCCTCGGTCTCGTCGCCGAGTTCGGGCTCCGGTACGACTCGTCGCTGATGGGTGACGACCGCCCATACCTGGTCGCCACCCCTCATGCGCCGGTCGTGGAACTGCCGGTGCACTGGTCGCTCGACGACTGGGAACAGTACGCGTTCTTGCCCGAGCCCCGAATCGGCTCGGTCATCGAATCACCGATCAAGGTGGAGGAGATGTGGCGCTGCGAGCTGCGCGGAGCACGCCACTACCGAAGCCTTTTCAACCTGTGCGTGCATCCGTTCCTGACCGGGCGACCCGGTCGGATCATGGCCTTGCGCGGGTTGCTGCGGTACGCGCAGGAGTGCGCGGATGTCCGATTCGCACGATGCCGAGACGTGGCCGAATGGGCGAAGGAAGATAGCTCCACGCCGCGGCGACCGTTGCCCGCCTACAGCCTGGACCCGCAGGTCTATCCCGACTGAACGCTGCCTGCGGTTCGGCTACTCCGGCTCGAACGCGAAGATCTCGCCGATCCGGGTGGCGACCACGACCTCGCCTTTCGCGCCGACCGACGTGCCGGTGGTGGTGCCCTTCGCGCCCGGCAGGACGTCGGAATCGATGGTGGCTCCGGTCCGCGTGTCGAAGGTGACGAGGTTCAGTCCGTCACCGATCGCCGCGGTGGCGTAGCCGGTGTCGCCCGCCGTCTGCGCGGCCGGGCCGCGCAGCGCCAGATCCTTGCGCTCCCAAGCCGTTTCGGCGGTGTCGCCGTTGTCCCGCAGCGCGAGCAGGTAGCCTTCCTCGCCCGACGGGATGATCAGGCCGTCGTCGGACACCGAGATGCCGCCGCGCGGCGTCCAATCCAGCCGGTGGACCCACTTGGTCCGCCCGTCGGTGGTGTCGAGGGCGATCAGGCGGTTGTTGTTGTCGCCGACGTAGACGGTGCCGCCGTCGGCGGACAGGGCCGGGCTGGTCGCGCTGCCGCCCAGCAGCAGTTCGGCGCTCCACTCCCGCGCGACCTTGGCGCCGGTGTAGCGCAGCGCGACCAGGGCCGCGGCGGGCCGTCCGGGCTGCCACAACGTCACGTAGAAACGGCCGTCCGCGTCGATGGGGGAGATGTTCGCGACGGGGCAGTGCGGCCCTCCGGTGGCGCAGTCGTCCAACCCCTGGCCCGCGTCCGGCCAGCCGAGGCCGGCGTGCGCGAGGAAATCGGGTTCGCCGAGCAATTGCACGGTCGGAACCGTCCGATCGCCGGTCTGCCTGGACAGCACGTCGACCTGACCGGACTGGCTGATCGTCAGCAGTTTGCCGTCGCCGGTGAACTGCACCGAGACCGGCGTTCCGGCCACCGGCGTCGCCCACCGCGGCTGCCCGAGGTAGTTGAAGGAGATCACCCTGCTGTCGTCGCCGACGTAGACGTTGGTCATCCCGTCGACCGCCGACGGCGCGGAGATCGCGCTCGGGCCGAGAGCGTTGCAGAACCGCTTGCGACCGGTGGCCATCTGGAAGGAGAAGATCGAGCAGTTCGGCAGGCGCGTGGTGACGAACAGCTGACTGTCCGGCCCCAGCGTGACCGGCTGGGCGATCGGCCCGCCGACCGGCCGCTGCCAGCTCAGCCCGATCTTGCGCGATCCGGTGACCGGAGTGGTGCCGCTGTTGCGGCCGTCGTGATAGGCGGCGGTCCAGCCCTTGCCGGTGCCGACGGTGATGTCGTCGTAGTCGGTGCCGCAACCGGCCAGCGTCAGCGCGCCGACCGCGGCAAGCACGACCACGGCGCGTTTCCGGGACGGTCGCCACAGGGAAGTAGCCAGTACGCCGCCGCTTCGCACCTGCCGTACTCCTGTCGTCGTTTGGCTCGCATCCGCGCCCTGTCCGGCGCAGGAGTCACTGTACGGGAGGCCTTTGCGCGGGTGAACGAGTCCCGGCCTTGTCGTAGCGGGTGCTCGTCGCGATGCTCGCCACGGGCGATAGGCTCTACCCGTCGCCGCCGAGGCGGGCGACGGCCGGTAGGACCACGACAGGAGAACCGTTCGTGACGAGCATGTGGGGCGCACCGTTGCGCTCGCGCTGGCGGGGATCGCGCCGCCGGGATCCGCAGCAGGCGCGTTTTCTGACGCTGGCGTCGCTGCGCTGGGTGCTCGCGAACCGGGCGTACACGCCCTGGTATCTGGTGCGCTACTACCGGCTGTTCAAGTTCCGACTGGCCAACCCGCACATCGTGCTGCGCGGCATGGTCTTCCTCGGCCGCCGCGTGGAGATCCACGCCACTCCCGAGCTGAGCCGTATGGAGATCGGCCGCTGGGTGCACATCGGCGACGGCAACGCCATCCGCTGCCACGAGGGTTCCCTGCGCATCGGCGACAAGGTGGTGTTCGGCAAGGACAACGTGGTCAACACCTACCTCGATATCGAGATCGGGGAATCGACCCTGGTCGCCGACTGGTGCTACATCTGCGACTTCGACCACAAGATGGACGACATCAACGTCCCGATCAAGGACCAGGGCATCGTGAAGAGCCCGGTGCGCATCGGCCCCGACACCTGGATCGCGGCCAAGGTGACCGTGCTGCGCGACACCCGCGTCGGCCGTGGCTGCGTGCTCGGCGCGCACGCCGTGGTCAAGGGCGAGATCCCGGATTACAGCATCGCCGTCGGCGCACCGGCCAAGGTGGTCAAGAACCGCAAGGCGGCCTGGGAGGCGGGCGCCGAGCAGCGCGCCGAATACCTTGCCGCGCTGGAGGACATCGCGCGCAAGAAGAACGGGGCCACGCAGAACGCCTAGCGCGGCGGAGTCGGGAATTCGTCGGTGCGGGCGAGTAGGTTCGGCGCCATGACTGCCTACGCCGCCCTGTTGCGCGGGATCATGCCGAGCAATCCGAACATGAGCAACGCGAAGTTGCGCGGGGTGTTCGAATCGCTCGGTTTCGAGGGTGTCGGTTCGGTGCTGACCAGCGGGAACATCGTGTTCCGCAGCCCGGAGACCGACGTGCCCGCGCTCGAGGAGCGTATCCAGCGGGCGCTGATCCGTGACTTGGGCATCGGCGGCGGCACCATCATCCGCAGCCACGACGAACTGCGCGCGCTGCTGGACACCGACCCGTTCCACGGCCTGACCCACGGCCGCGGCACGTACTTGATCGCCACGTTCCTCAAGGACACCGCCGAGCCTCCGGCAACCCTGCCCGAGCAGCCGGATCCGCTCACCAAGGTCGTCGGCTACGACGCGGCGGCGCGCGCCATCCTCGCGATCATCGACAACAGTCAGCCGGGCAAGACGCCCGACTTCATGTCCTGGCTGGAGAAGACGTACGGCAAGGACATCACCACCCGCACCTGGCTCACCATCGAGCGCATCGTCAAGAAACTGGCGGCCTAGCGGCTACTTCGGATCGCGTTCCGGCAGCGGGCGTTCCACGATGGACGGGCGGCCCAGCGGGTTGCGCACCCGCCGCTTGGCCGACTGGTACACCTGGGCGGTCTCCGCGGCCACCACGTCCCAGGAGAAATCGGCGGTGAGCCGTTCCCTGGCTGCGTAGGCGCGCTGCTGCGCGGCGGCGGGATCGTCGAGAGTGGCGCGGACCGCGTCGACCAGGCCGTCGATGTCCGCGGGCGCGAACGAGGCGCCGGTGACGCCGTCGATCACGGCCTCGCCGAGCCCACCCGCCGTGGAGGTGATCAGCGGGGTGCCCGCCGCGGCCGCCTCCAGCGCGACGATGCCGAAGGGTTCGTACCGGCTGGGCAGCACGATCGCGTCGGCGCCGTGCAGCCAGCCGAGCAGTTCGGCGTGGTCGAGCTGACCGGCGAAGTTCACCGCGCGGGCCACGCGATGCACCCGGGCGCGTTCGCGCAACCACTCGAACTGGGTGCCGACGCCCGCGACGGTCAGCGTGGTGCCGGGGTGGGCGCGGCGGATGCGCGGCAGCGCGGCGATCGCGTCCTGCACGCCCTTCTCGTACTCGAGCCTGCCCACGTAGAGCAGCCGCGGCGGACCGCTGCGCGGCGCGCGCGGGCGGAAGGTCCACGAGCCGACGTCGATGCCGTTGCGGATGACTGTCATCGGGATCCGCTCCGGACCGTAGAGCCGCTCGACTTCGTCCTGCATCGACGCCGAACAGGTGATCAGCGCGTCGGATTCGTTGGCGAGCCACCACTCCACCGAGTGCACCTGCTTGTTGACCTTGCCCGCGACCCAGCCGCTGTGCCGCCCGGCCTCGGTGGCGTGGATGGTCGACACCAGCGGCACGTCGTAGTACTCGGCCAGGGCGATGCCGGGGTGGGCGACCAGCCAGTCGTGCGCGTGCACCACGTCGGGGGTCCAGCCGTCGCCGATGCCCGGCTTGCCGAGCGCGACGCCCGCGCGCACCATGGCGTGCCCCATGGCCAGTGTCCAGGCGAGCATGTCCTCGCCGAAGTCGAACACCGGCGGGTCCTCGGCGACCGCGACCACCAGCACGCCGTCGGCGATGTAGGAGTGGGTGGGATGGGTGGAGGCGTCGGTGCCGGAGGGCCGCCGGGACAGGACGACCACCTCGTGGCCCGCCGCGGCCAGTTCGACGGCGAGGTGATGCACGTGCCTGCCGAGCCCACCGACCACGACCGGTGGGTACTCCCACGACACCATCAAAATCTTCATGCAAGTCCTTCTGCGGCCGAGCCCGGGTCCGCCGGAACCGGTCCGTGATCCGCGGTGGCGGGGCCATGGCCTGGCGCGGCGGCGGAAACTGCCCCGGTGGCGCTGGGTACGGACCCCGCGGAGGTGAGTCGTCGCGCGTCCACGCCGGGGAAGAGTCCGTCAGCTTCCCCCCATCCTGCCGCCAACTGCCGTGCTTTCGCGAGTTGGCCCGCCCCGACGGCCGCGGCGATTTCCCGGACCGCGTGGGCGTGGCGGTGCGCGCGGTCGCGCGCGTACCCCGCTGCGGAGTCCTTGCTGACCATGAACGCCCAGTCGCTGGAGACGGTCAGGATCGCCTCGCGGAGCAGCTGATCGGCGACGTGGTCGCGAAGTCCCGGTGCGCCGCCCTGCGCGGCGCGCATCTTGTCGACGGTGTCCAGGGTCAGCCACACGATGTCGTCGTTGAGCTCGACCAGGTCGCGCACCTGCTCGCCCGCCCAAACCCGCCAGTCCTTGCCCGAACCCCAGGACGAGTCGGCCAGCGGCACCGGCTCGCCCAGGTAGCCACGCGCTCTGGCGTCGGCGAGGGTGCCCACGGTGACGCCCGCCTCCGGCAGCGCGCGCAGCACCTGCGCCAGCCATTGCGGGCCCTCGTGCCACCAGTGGCCGAACAGTTCGGTGTCGAACGCGGCGACGACGAGGGCGGGCCTGCCGATCCGCTCGGACTCGGAGATCAACCGCTCGCGCACGGTTCGCACGAAGTCGTCCACGTCCCTGCCGACGGCCGCGGCGGCCAGTTCCGGATCGTAGGGAGCCTTGTCCGGACCCGCGACCGTCTTGCCGGTGACCCGCGCGGGTTTCAGACCCGTCGCATGGTCGTAGTGATGAAAGTCACGGTAGGCGCCGTGGCCGGGATAGCCGGATTTCGGCGACCACACGCGATAACTGACCTGCAGATCACGTCCGAACGCGACCACGTCGGAATCGCGAACCGGGCGGCCGAGCGTCGTATCGCCGCGCAGCGCGGGGCCATCGACCATGAAATGTGTCACACCCGCGGCGGCGTAGCCGGCCTCCATGCCGGGGGTGTATCCGCATTCCGGCGCCCAGATGCCGGTCGGCGTGTGGCCCCAGCGGTGCCGCGCGTCGGCCAGGCCCTCGGTGAGCTGGAACTGCCGCAGCCGCGGGTCCAGCAGCGGCTGGAACGGGTGAGCCAGCGGGCCGCCGAGCAGTTCGATGGTCTCCGCGTCGATGAGCGCGCGCCAGACCGGCGCCGCGCCGTGCCGCCAGTGCCGCTCGAACTCGGCCAGCGCGGCGGCGGCCAGGCGGTGCTCGTGCCTGCCCAGCGCGACGTTGCCCGCCATGGCGGCTTCGTCGGCGCGCAGCTGCCAGTTGCCCAGCCAGTGGTGCATGCCCGCCAGACAGTGCGGGTCGTCCAGCTGGGCCGCGAGCACCGGCGTGATGCCGAGGCTGAGCAGATGCGAACGGCCTTCGGCGGCAAGGGTGCGCAGCACCTCGACGACCGGCAGGTAGGACGCTGCCCAGGACTGGTAGAGCCATTCCTCGCCGACCGGCCAGCGCCCGTGGTTGGCCAGCCAGGGCAGGTGCGAGTGCAGGACCAAGGTGAACTGGCCCGGCACGGGGCTCGCTGCGTGGGTACTGCGCTCGGTCAAGGCTTCACCGCGATGGCGACCAGATCCAGGCTCGCGTCGATGTCCGCGGCGAGCAGTTCGAAATCGTCCACCGTGACGCTCGCGACGTCGGCGGTCAGCTCCGCGGGCCAGGGTTCCCCGGCCAGCGCGCGCTCGATCTGCGCGTCGATGAAGGACCCGCCGTGCTTGGCGTCCAGCGCTTTCAGGCCGGGTCCGTGGTGCACGCCGATCATTTCCGAGACCTCGAATCCGGCCTCGACCAGCAGTTCGGTCAGTTCCGCCGCGTTGAGCTCCCTGGTGTGGAACGGGTTGAGCGGAGTGTCGCGACCGGGGGAGAATGTGATCCGGTTGGGCGTGCTGATCAGCAGCTCACCGCCGGGACGCAGCACCCGCAGGCACTCGCGCAGGAACTGGGACTGGTCCCAAAGGTGTTCGATCACTTGGAAATTCACCACGACGTCGACCGAGACGTCCTCCAGCGGCAGTTCGGCGAGGTTGCCCTGGATCATCTCGACGCGGGGGTAGCGCGCGCGCACGTGCTCGACGGCGCCGGTGTCGTAGTCCACGCCGATCACCTTGGTGGCAACGCCCGCGATCATGTCGGCGCCGTAGCCCTCGCCGGAACCGGCCTCGAGCACGGTCTTTCCGGCGCAGCGGTCGAGCAGGCGGGCGTAGGCGATCTCGTGCCTGCGGAACCAGTAGTTCTCCTCGGCGATACCGGGAACGGTGCGCTCGCCGGTCAGCGGCAGTGGTTCGACGGCGCCGACAGTCGTCTCGGTAATGCCGGTCGGGTCGCCTACTGCGGCAGGGATCACAGCCTCGCTCATCACTCCGACGTTACTGGCACGGCATCCGCGGGGCATACCCCACCCGGCCGCCCCGGAGTGCGGCTTCGCTCGCCGGGAAAGGGGCCGCTGGAACGGCGCACTGTAGTGCGTGGTAACCAATTGTGAGAGAGAAGCCACTAAGTTACCCACGGGTAACTTAACGTAGGGTAATGTCACGGCCTGAGCCACCCACCGGGGCGTACGGCGCAGTTCGTGCGACCACCACATACGTGTAACCAGAACAGGAGGTCGACGAAGACCGATGCCGAACATCGTCGTACTCATCAAGCAGGTTCCCGACACCTGGTCGGAGCGCAAGCTCACCGATGGTGACTTCACGCTCGATCGCGAGGCCGCCGACGCCGTCCTCGACGAGATCAACGAGCGCGCCGTCGAAGAGGCGCTGCTGATCAAGGAGGCCCAGGGCGGTGAGGTCACCGTGCTGGCCGCCGGTCCCGACCGCGCCACCGAGGCCATCCGCAAGGCGCTGTCCATGGGCGCCGACAAGGCCATCCACATCAACGACCCGGCCATCCACGGCTCGGACGCCGTGCAGACGGCGTGGGTGCTGGCGAGCGCGCTCGGCCAGGTCGAGGGTGTTGAGCTGGTCATCGCGGGCAACGAGGCCACCGACGGTCGCGCGGGCGCGGTGCCCGCGATCATCGCCGAGTACCTGGGCCTGCCGCAGCTGACCCACCTGCGCAAGCTGACCGTCGACGGGGACAAGATCACCGGCGAGCGCGAGACCGACGAAGGCGTGTTCAAGCTGGAGGCCACGCTGCCCGCCATCGTCAGCGTCACCGAGAAGATCAACGAGCCGCGCTTCCCGTCCTTCAAGGGCATCATGGCCGCGAAGAAGAAGGAAGTGCAGACCTTCACGCTGGCCGACCTGGGCGTCGACCCCTCGACCGTCGGCGTCGCCAACGCGGGCTCCGTCGTCACCGCGGCCACGCCGAAGCCTCCGCGCACCGCGGGCGAGAAGATCGCCGACGAGGGCGACGGCGGCACCAAGATCGCCCAGTACCTGATCGGCCAGAAGATCATCTGATCTCGGTAGCGCAGACTTCCTAGGAGAGAACACACATGGCTGAAGTACTCGTGCTCGTCGAGCACGCCGAGGGTGCGATCAAGAAGGTCAGCACCGAACTGCTCACCGCCGCTCGCGCCCTTGGCGAGCCCGCCGCCGTCGTGCTCGGCACCGCGGGCACCGGCGAGAAGCTGGCCGACGCGCTGGCCGCCGCGGGCGCCGAGAAGATCTACATCGCCGAGTCCGACGATGTGGAGAACTACTTGGTGACCCCGAAGGTCGACGTGCTGGCCGCGCTCACCGAGTCGGTCTCGCCCGCCGCCGTCATCGTCGCCGCCTCCGCCGAAGGCAAGGAGGTGTCGGGTCGCCTGGCCGCCCGCATCGGCTCCGGCCTGCTGGTGGACGTCATCGAGGTGAAGTCCGACGGCACCGCCGTGCACTCCATCTTCGGTGGCGCGTTCACCGTCGACGCCAAGGTCACCGGCGATGTCCCGGTGATCTCGGTCCGCCCTGGCGCCGTCGAGGCCTCCGCGCAGGCCGGTGCCGGCGAGAAGGTGACCGTCGAGGTGCCCGCGCAGGAAGAGGGCGTCGTCAAGGTGACCTCGCGCGAGCCGGTCGTCGCCGGTGACCGTCCGGAACTCACCGAGGCGAGCATCGTGGTCTCCGGTGGCCGCGGCGTCGGCTCCGCCGACAACTTCTCGGTGGTCGAGGCTCTGGCCGACTCGCTCGGCGCGGCCGTCGGCGCTTCGCGCGCCGCCGTCGACTCGGGCTACTATCCGGGCCAGTTCCAGGTCGGCCAGACCGGTAAGACGGTCTCCCCGCAGCTGTACATCGCCCTGGGCATCTCCGGCGCGATCCAGCACCGCGCGGGCATGCAGACCTCGAAGACCATCGTCGCGGTCAACAAGGACGAAGAGGCGCCGATCTTCGAGATCGCCGACTACGGCATCGTGGGCGACCTGTTCAACGTCGCGCCCCAGCTGACCGAAGCGGTCAAGGCGCACAAGGGCTGACGCCCGCGGCGACCCAGAAGTGGCCCCGACCGGACGGTCGGGGCCACTTTTTCGTTTTTTCACCGCCGAACACGTGATCCCACAATGGATTTGAGCTACTGTTGGCGAGCGTTGCTGCACTGCGGGATGGGGCAAGGGGGCGATGAGCGACGTCGTGGACAGCGGTGATCTTCAGACGGCGACCGGCGTGGACGGCGGTCTGCCGATCACCGCGCGGCAGAACACTCTCCGAGAATTCGCGTCGGTGTTGTCGCCACCGGTGGTGTCCCAGTACCTTGCCTTCCACGACTGGCAACTAGAGTCCCGCGATCAGGACATCAAAGAGATCTGGCGACTTCCAGGGGAGGACGGCCTGCTAGGCCGAATCATGCTGCCTTTGGCCACCGACTATGTCGATTTCCCTCGCCGCTTTCGTGAGACGCTGCAAGCCCTGGCCACCATTTACGACTGTGACCTCATCCAACTGGTCGAACGAATAACCGCCGCGCGGCCGACGCGGTGCTCGTGCGTCTCGGCCAGGAGACTGGCGAACTGACGCGGGTGCGAGCGACTCCGCCGAGGTGCTGGTCGGTTCGAACCGTTTCGGTCGATTGAGACGTAGAGGCGCTGATCTTCGATTGTTGTGACTGGTCGGAGACTTTCGGCGCGAAATTCGTGCGAACTCTCGAGGCCACTCGCGCGGGATTCGTGACCGAGGCGAAAGAAATTACGGCGCAGGCGATTTCGCGTCGAAGGTGCAGGTCGCGGACGTACACTCGGCCGGTGAGCATCCCAACGGAACCGATCGGTAGCATCCCTCGACCTCACGACCTGTTGGCCGCTATGGCCGACGAATCCGGCGACGCCGCCGCGCTCGCCGAACTCCAGCGGCGCGCGGTCGCCGAGACCATCCGGAAGCTGGAGGAACTCGGCTCTCCCGTCGTCACCGACGGCGAGCAGACCAAGCCGAGCTTCGCCACCTATCCGATCGCGGGGCTGGACAATCTGGCCCCGGACGGGGCGGTCATCCCGTTCGCGGACGGGCATCAGAGACAGCTGCCCCGGCTGACCTCGGGCCCGTTCCGCTATGCCGCGCACGCGGCGGACTATCTGCGCGCCGCGCAGCAGCACGCCACCGTTCCGGTGAAGCAGGCCGTCATCGCGCCGTCGGCGCTGAGCCTGCTGTACCCGGCCGACGGGATCGAGGGTTACCCCCGCGAGCAGTTCCTCGCCGACCTCGCCGACGCGGCAGAGGCCGACATCCGTGGCTGCCTGGACGCGGGCGCGCACCTGGTGCAGCTCGACTTCACCGAAGGGCGGCTGTCGCTCAAGCTCGATCCCAGCGGCGGGGTGCTCGACCAGTTCATCGAGCTGAACAACACGGTGCTCGAACGCTTCTCGGATGAGGAACGAGCCAGGATCGGCGTGCACACCTGCCCCGGCGGCGACCAGGACTCCACGCACAGCCTGGACGTGGACTATGTCCAATTGCTGCCGAAGTTGCTGCAACTGCGGGTCGGCGCGTTCTACCTCCAGCTCGCAAGCGAACCGGAACCGGAGAAGGTTCTCGCCGTAGTCGCGGAACACTTGCCCGCCGAGGCGCGGGTGTTCATCGGCGTCACCGACCCGATCGACCCGCAGGTCGAGACACCCGAACAGGTCCGCGACCGGGTACTGCTCGCCGCGCGCTTCCTGCCCGTCGACCGTTTGGGCACCTGCGACGACTGCGGCTTCTCACCATTCGCCGACGACACCTCCACCTCACGGGAGACCGCGTTCGCCAAGATCCGCGCGCGCATCGAGGGCACGGCGCTGGCGTCGACGGAATTGCGCGTCTGAAAGGGCGACAGATGCGCAAGGGCTAGGGTCGTGCGCGCGCACTTGATCGGTACCGTCCGGAGCTGCTAACGGACAGGTAGTAACACCTTATCGTGAAGGAGAAATGTCGATGTAGCCCTCACCTGAAGCCGGGCACTGCGGTTCGGACAGGCAGCGTATCGTGTCCGGCATCGTCGAAGCGACGAGATCACCCCTGCCCAACTTCATCGATGTACTGGATAGGGTCGGTTTCCCGTACGAAGATGTCCATGCGTTCGGCGGACGCAGGCGTGTAGGGACGGTACTCTGCTACAGCGAAAACGTATGTCCAACTGCGCAACCGGGCGTGGTCGAGCAACGGATGGTCGTGGAGTTGGTCAATTCGTTCTCTTATCGACACCGGGCCGTTCTGGATCGCCACCCACAGGGCAGCTTCGGCGTTGACGTCGCCAACGGCGCCGAGTGGGTCGATCGCGTACCAGCGGTCGGGGCCGCGCAGGATATTCTTGGCTTGCAGGTCCGCATGCAGTACGTGATGAGTCACGGTGGTGCGCAGTAAGACGTCCAGTAAACTCTCGGCTTCGGCGAGCCGGGGCATGGCGTCGAAACGGTCCATCGCTTCGGTGTACTGCGGATCGGCGAATCGTTCTCTGGCCCAGTCCAGACGCATTCGCGCGATCTCGGCGAGGTCTTTGAGGTCGGGCGGCTTCGGCAGGTCGGGTTGATGCAGCCGAGTAAGCAGTTTCCCGAACTCGGTCGAGTCGCTGGCGTAATTGTCCGGCCACGCGATGACGCCGGGGATGACCCGCGTCATCAGGAACACGCCGGAATCAGCTGAATATTGCAGGACCGCAGGCGCTGCGTGTGCTGCGGACCATCGCCGCAGCATGGCGATTTCTATGCAACCGGATTCTCGGTCCACGGGAATCTTCAGCACGGCCGGTGTGCCGTCGGGTGTCGAACAGTAGACGCAGCATGACATGGCACCGCTGTCGGCGATGCTCTCGAGACCAAGGTTCCACCGTTCGGCGTAGTTGGCGATCCGTTCTGGGATGGCGTCGAGCCATGCTCGCCCATCGGATTCGCCGCGCATGAAAACTATGGCCTTTTCCAACCGGGCTGGAATTGGAGGCACGATCATCGGGACAGTACCTCCTGTATCTGGTTGGTCAACGCGTCGATGTCGTGCTGGTCGTTGTAGACGTGCGTCGCGATTCGCAGCAAGCATTCACCGCGGGCACCTGGCCCGACCCATGCGCGCAAGCGAGCGGACTGCAACGCCGTCACGACCTCGGTCACGGTCACAGTGTCCAGGATGAACGACCGCATCCGCGGTGGCGAGTATTTCGCGGTGGCGGTCGGTCGCGCGCCGATCTGGGCCAGTGCATCCGAGGCGGTGTCGGCCAAGCGCCGACACTCGTCGAAATCGCCCCGGGCGTACCATCTGCTCCATTGCGTCAGTGCGGTGTCCAAGCACAGCCGCGGCACCGGGTCGAACGTGCCCGGCCAGGAGAATCGTTCAACGAGATTGCCGGCATCCCAAGTCAGCGATACTTCGGCTGGCCGGACCCGGTCCAGCAGGTGCGGCGCGAGCGAGAGGAATCCGACCGGTCGTAGCGTGGGCAGCCACTTGTGCAGGGTGCCGAACACCGCCGCAGCATTCCATTTCGTAGGGGTCAGCGGAATGTGGCCCGGTGCGTGCGCGGCATCGAGGATCAGCTCGCCGCCACGGCCGCGCACCCAATCCGCGAGGACCGTGACCGGGAATTGAATGGCTGCGGATGATGAGATGAGGCTGGCCTGTAGATAGGTCACATCGTTCGGCACATTGGCTTCGAGATCGGCTAGTAGCTGGTCTGGACTGTGGAACGGTAGCGCCACCGGGATTGTGATCAAGCGCGCGGCGGCCCGCGCGCATGCGATCTGCCAAGCGCGCTGGATAGAGGAGTACTCGGTACCCAGCGTGACGACGGTGTCTGCCGAAGACAACGGAAGCGACGCGATGATTGCCGCTGCCCCGGAGGTGGCATTGGCGCATAAAGCGGTTCGGTCCGCGTCGAGGCCCAGCGCTGTGGCCGCGAGGGCGGTCTGCGTCTCCAGCCGCCCGATGAGCTCGGCCCCGAGGTGGCGGGTCGGGTCGGACTCGAGCTGAGCACGAAGGCGTTCACCTGCGGCCAGCACCTCCCGCGACGCGAGTCCGTAGGACGCGTGATTGAGCTGGATCAGCCCGGAGGCCAGTGTGAATTTCTCGTACGCTACCGGTTTCACGCCCCGGCCTCATTGTGGTGAAGGGTGGCACGTAGCCGGGGCAGACTCGCCACATCGAACCGGAAGATCGCGTCCGCCGCCTGCGCGTCTTCGGCTGTGACGCCGAGCTCGGCGATGGCAAAGCCGACCGCGGTCCAGCCCTGCGGGCGATGCTCCAGCGTATGCAGGTGGGCGGTGAGTCTTTCACAGCGATCGGCCGCTAGCACGTCGTTTCGGCAGACCCCGCGGAGCTCGGTGAGCAGGCGGTTCGCGACGGTGCGCCCATACAGGTCTTCGAGCTCGCGGAGCTGGCAGGCGAGTGTGGTGGCGACACGGCCGAGCGCAGTCGGCAGGCTGACATCGAGATAACGGCTGAAGGCTTCGGCGGACTCGGCGAAGCGCTGCTGCAAGCCGAGTACCCGGCTGGAATCGCGAAGGTGCGGTGGATTCTCACTTGCCACGCCCGAGGTGCGAGACATGCGAGCAAGCTGTTCGAGCAGCTGCCAGGAACGATCCAGCTCGAGGCAGGCCATCGTCTTCTTGCTCAGCCAATGCAACGCTTCGTATTCGGCATACGGGTGCCCGGTGGTCTGTGCCATCTCGATCGCGCGCTGGAGCCAGTACTCCGCGGCCGCCGACTCGTAGGCGGCCAGATGTGCCAGTCCACGATGCCCATACGCGCGCGACCGTATCTGTGACTCGACGCTCATCGCGGCGACCGCGTCGCAAAGCTCGATGCACCGGACGGTGTCCTGCACCGGACCGCACAATTCGACCTCGGCCTGGAGGATCAGCGCCTCTGCCCGTAATTCGCTCGGTTCCGGGTGAGCCGCGATCAGGTCGTCGAGCACTCGACTGGCTTGGTTCCAGTCACTGATCATGCGCA
This sequence comes from Nocardia beijingensis NBRC 16342, assembly GCF_001612785.1. GTDB lineage: Bacteria > Actinomycetota > Actinomycetes > Mycobacteriales > Mycobacteriaceae > Nocardia > Nocardia beijingensis. Next base: position 166,371 of record NZ_BDBC01000010.1, on the reverse strand, counting down.
AGTTACGGGCCCACAGTAGACGCACGGGCACCGTGAGCGTCGACGCCACCTCTTCGATCTCGACGCGAGCGAGCGCCGCGGCGCAGGCCTCGGTGCCGCCCACATGATCGCCCTCGGCCGAGAGACATTCGGCCAGGAGCGCATACACCGAAAACGACGGTGTCTGGTCGACCGCGATCCGAGCGAGGTCACGCGCTTTGGACACCGAGCCCAAAGCGAACTGGCGGCGTGCCGCTGCCAGTGCGAGTGCACCGGCCTTCGCGCGATCACGGGCAGCGACAGCCACCGCTGCGGCGCGGACCTGTAGTTCGTCGTCCCACTCGGGTTCACCTTCCAGAATTTGCAGCAGACGAGCGTGCTGCCGCCGCCACCGCGGCGCGTTGGCCGCTCCGCGTTCACGGAGGATTTCGGCGAACAACGGATGGTGGATGAGATACCGGTCGAAGTCCCCGCGTGGTTCGGCGGGACGGACCAGGCCATGTTCGGTGAACAGCACGTGCAGTCGCTCGTAGACGTCATCGACGTCCATGCGGGCCAGCCGTGCCAGATAGTCGACCTCGAAGCTGTAGCCGATCAACGCCGCGATCTCGAGCAACTGCAGGTCGGCTCCGGCCAAGTAGGACAGCCGCTCTTCCAATACCGCGGTGATCTGGTGCGGGGTTGCCCCGTCGGCGCGGTCGCCCAAGCGAACCAGAGACTCGGCGAACAGCGGATTGCCCGCACTTAGCCGGACGATTCGCGACACCAGCCGGTGCGGCACCGCGACGCCGCTCGCGGCTTGACGGACCAGCCGTTCGGTATCCGCGTTCGACAGTCGTGGCAAATCCATCACCACGGTCTCCGGTCGGTACCGGCACAGCCGAAACACCGCACGCTGCAGAGGGTGAGTTTGCTCGGCGGAACGTAATTGATCCGGCCTGTAGGCCAGGACGAGGATCAGCGGACCGTTCATGCGTAAGGCGATCGTGGTCAGCAGGTCGATGGTCGCAGTGTCGGCCCAGTGCAAATCATCGAGGATCATCAGAACCGGACTGTCGGTGAGCAGGTCTTCGATCAGCCGCAACAATTGGTCTAGGCGGCTATCGATCTCGGTCTTTGCCCGGCCGGACGCGACGAAGGTCTGCCCCGTGCGCACGCTCGCCGCCAGCACTTGCCCGACGATCGGTACCGACTCGATCCAATCCGGCGCATGCTGCCGGAACGAGGACACCACCCGTTCCAACCTCGTACGCGAACCGAAGCGCTCAGCGGACGACGTCAACGACCGTAGGCACTCGCGCACCGCTTGAAATGAGTCCGATGCGAGTGAATTCAGCATTGCCTGCCCGTATCCGGACAACAATCCCGACTCGGCGTGCCGCTGTACCGCACGATGTGCGAACGTTGAGAGCAGGCTGGTCTTCCCGACGCCCGCCTCACCTCGCAGCACGATCACGGCAGGCACGTTTACTTCGATCGCCCGGTCGACTCGATCCAGCATTTGCGCCAGCTCATCGATGCGATCGACCAGAGGCGCCGGCGCAACAGGGCCAGTCAACGCTCCCCCTCCCGCTCCCGCGGACGTCTGTGACCGTGAATTATAGTTCAGCGACCGATAATTCGTTGTGCTCGAGTTTACGCCGACGATTCTGCAATGCTGAGGCGTGGTGTGCTCTGTGGCGGCGCATGCTACGTCCGCCAGTGACCCGTTCGTCGGCTGCGAACTGCTTGCGTCGATCGCCGAACCCGACAAGACGAGGGGACCAGCTCCCGGTTGTGTATCAAACGGGGCGGAGCCGTTCGTTTCAGTTGGTTGTGCGATGGGGGGTCAGGCGGGGCGGTTGAAATCGCCGCCCTGAACGCCTGTGGTGAAGGCGTCCCACTCGCCTGGTGCGAACACCAACGCCGGGCCGGTCGGGTTCTTGCTGTCCCGCACGCCGATCATCCCGCCGTCGAGCCAGCCCACTTCAACGCACTGCGAACCACTTTCGCTGCGGCTGCTCTTGAACCAGTTCGCCCCGGATAGGTCACCGTTCATCGCTCGTAACTCCTTGCCACCCGCCGGAGCAGGTCTCGCGATTCCACTTCACCCAGGCACGTACCCGGTCAAGGCCTGAACAGGCTGACAACAGAGTCGAGGTCCCCTGCGCTGGTCCTCTCCAAGTAGACGGTGGGCAGTTCGAAGGACACAAGTTGCAGCGGCCCCGCTCCGCCCGTGTGGTGGGCGATGCGGGGCCGGTCGATTCCGTTAGTTGTGCGATCCTGGTCAGGCGGGGCGGTTCGATTCGCCGCTCTGCATGCCTGTGGTGAAGGCGTCCCACTCACCTGGTGCGAACACCAACGCCGGGCCGGTCGGGTTCTTGCTGTCCCTGACGCCGATCATGCCGCCGTGGAGCCATGCCACTTCGACGCATTGCGAACCGCTGGCGCTGCGGCTGCTCTTGAACCAGTTCGCCTCGGATAGGTCACCGTTCACCGCTCGTAACTCCTTGCCACCCGCCGGAGCAGGTCTCGCGATTCCACTTCACCCAGGCACTTGTCCCGGATGACCGAGGCGAGCTCACTATAGAGCCGAATCTCCTCGGCTTTCTCCAGGTATACATCCTGCGCCGGGCCTCCCTCCAGGTAAACGATCGGCGGTTCGATCGGCACACCTCTGGCGTTCGAGTCGAACTCCATGATGATGAACAGGCCGTGCGGCATCCCCCAAGCCATCCCGGCGCTGAAGGGATGGATCCGCAGTGTGACGTTGGGCAGCTTCGAAATCTCGGCCATGTGCCGGTGCTGGACCGACATGATCTTCGGCCCTCCGACCATGCGGTGCAGTGCCGACTCATGCAGCAGGACTTCCAACGCAACCGGCTTGGTCTTGCGAGTGACTATGGCTTGCCGCCTGAGTCGGTGCTCCACACGCCGCTCGATGTCTTCCCTGCTGAATTCCGGATATGCCCCGATCACTGCGCGCGCGTAGTCTGCGGTCTGCAACCACCCAGGGACGTGTTCGTGGTACGTGGTCAGTCGCCGCGCGGCCGCTTCGAGCCCGACGTACATGTTGAAAGCGCCGCTGTATAGACCGCCATACGCGTGATACCAGCTCTTCGTTCTAGCTTGCACCGCAAGGTCCACCGCTGCCTCGGTATCCGGGGCCTCCACGGCGTACAGCTCGCATAGCGCCTGGACGTCCTGTTTACGGACCTTCTGAATCTGTCCGGTCTCCATGCGCTGGAGTACCGCCCGGGACAGATCGACGAGTTTTGCCGCCTCGGCGATGGTGAAGCCAGCCGCTTCGCGGCGGTCGCGCAGGAAGCGTCCGAGTTGGCGACGGGGCAGGGTCGATGAGGGGCCTTCTTCATCAAGGCTGGTCACGCAGGTCTCCTAAAAGTGAGTCGTGCGGGATTGCAAACCGATCTCGGTCAGCTCGAGAACCGAGCACCGTCCTGGGCAATTGAGCCGATCAGGAGTGGGTGCTCGTTTTCGAGCGTATTCGCTGGTCACGGGTGGTGTGCTGGTTTCCGGCGTTCGAGGCGGAAACCCGCGCAGGGGGCCGCGCCTCAGGAAAGTGAATCCAAACACGCACGCTGTCAACATGATCGGGAAGAGATGATGCACGCCCAAAAGATCGGGACAACCGGCCGGCTCGCCACGCATAGGAGGCAGCCACCGAATGCCGTAGGACTGATACGAACCGAGATATCCGGACCGCACGCCCCACGGCACGCGATCGAAATACGCCGCCACGCCGAACGATTGGGCTACCACTACCTCTACACCGTCCGGCCGCAGGAAGGGGAAGTCGATCCGGTCGGGTACGCGCTGGCCGTCGCGGTCGGCGTGCACGCTGCCGCCCTCGTCGTCCACGACCTGACCACCGTGGACAACACCCCCGCGCGGGTCTGCGAGACATGCGACCTCGAAACGGTGTGCCCTGCGGTAACTTGGGCGCGCGCCGAGCCCGGTGTGATCGGCCCTGGCCATACCCACCCTGACCACCCGCTCACCATCGGCGAGTCGCATCGAATCATGCAGCAGCACAGAGGATGTCGTGCCGCCACCTGTCCACGGAAGGCGTCGGCGCTCAGCTGCCTGGTGCGGGCGGGCAAGCTCGTTCCGCCGGTTTCGAGCCCACGCGAACGCGCCGCGGCTCGTGGTCTGGCGTTCGAACCCGCCGATCGACTGTCCTTCTCGGCTGGCCCCAGCCTGGAAACACTGCTGAATGTGCTGGACGCGCTCGCCGCCTCCGTCGCGGATTCCCGAACGCCGGTATCCCGTCCGCCCGAAGTCGCGCACAGCGAGCGGGACTGATGTGGAATGCGCGACATCCATCACACCGAAGCCGAGGGCTTTCGGGCTACCTGGCGACCGGAAGGCCACCGCATCGCGATCTTGGTCGTGCGGGACGCATCCGACATGACGCCGATCGCCTCGTACCACCCCGGCTCTTACCCCGACCTCGCGCAAGCCCGCGAACTGATGCCGGAATTGACCGGACTATGGGACGCGGTTCGCCACGACTTCTGGTCACAGCTCCTGCCCGGCCATCGACCTTCCACCGCCTGTGTCGACGGCTGGATGTGAGCACGTGGGTGGCCGGGTAACAGGCCGCGTGCCGCTCAGCAGCGGTGCAGCGCGGTGAGCAGGGTGTCCAGGATCGGTGAGCGTTTGGCGTCGGCGCGCAGCACCGCCGACACCGGAATCCGCAGCTTGTTCTCGGCCAATCGCAGGACGACGAGTCCTTCGGTGGTGCTTTCGGCGTAGAGCACGGTCCACGCGTCCGGGCGGTTGATCAGCTCCATCGTCGCGGTGTGGTCCGGCGGAATGGGCGGCCCGAACGTAGGCCCGGTGGGGAGTTCGGCGAAGGCGTTGCGAATGACGGTGTGCAGGAGGACCTGCTCCTGCTCCGGGGGCAGTAGCAGGGGGTAGGAGGCCAGATCCGCCAGCGTCACCGCGTCCTTCGTCGCCAGCGGATGCGCGCTGGAGGTGGCGATTACCAGATCCTCCACCCACAGCTGCTCGACCACGAGTCCGGGCTGGTCGACGCGGCCGCGGATCAGGGCCAGATCGCAGTCGCCGTCGGTCACCGCGGTGATGCGCTGGCGGAAGGGTTTGATGACGAACTCGATCTCCGCCTCCGGATGCGCGGCGCGCGCCCCCGCGATCGCCGAGAGCGAGCGGGTGGCGAAGGACATGTTCGCGGCCAGGCGGATGCGCGGTCCGACCGTCCGTACGGCGGCGCGGATCGCCGACTCCAGGCTCAGCATTTGTTTCGCAAGGGGAAGTAGCCGTGCGGTGGCGTCGGTGGGCACCACCGAGCGGGTCGAGCGCTCGAACAGTTGCACACCGAGGTCGCGCTCGAGCCGGGAGATCTGGTGGCTGATCGCCGACTGGGAGATGAAGCAGCGCGCCGCGGCGCCGCTGAAGCTGAGCTCCTCGCACACCGCGACGAAGTAGGTGAGCTGCCGAAGTTCCACGGCCGCCTCCTCATTAATTACGAATCGAGATAAGAGTCATCTGAATTATGCGCCCACACACCTGAAATATCCGCCCTCCGGATCGCGGTTCGTAATGAGAGAAGGAGGCTGTCATGCAGTACGTGGACGCGGGAATCGAAACCGCGGGTGTCGTCATTGTCGGATCGGGGTTCGGCGGGCTCGCCGCCGCCAAGCAACTGGCCAAGTCGGGGGTGGACTATGTGCTGATCTCCAGCACGCCCGAGCATCTGTTCCAACCGCTGTTGTACCAGGTAGCGACCGGTGTGCTCACATCGGAGGAGATCGCCCCGCCGATCGCGGGCATCCTGCGCCGCCATCGCGAGGCCGACGTTCGCCTCGGCACCGTGGTCGGCATCGATCCCGACCGCGCCATCGTCACCTACGAACACGAGGGCGTATCCCACCGCATCCGCTACGGCTCGCTGATCGCGGCCACCGGCGCGAGCCAGTCCTACTTCGGCCGCGACGACTTCGCGGAGAAGACCTATTCCCTCAAGACCATCGATGACGCGCGCCGGTTGCGCGCGCAGATCGCGCGCGTCTTCGCCGAGGCCGCGCAGGCCGACGAGCAGACCAGGCGCAGGCTGCTGAGCTTCGTCGTGGTCGGCGCGGGCGCGACCGGCGTCGAGGTGGCCGGTCAGCTGAAGGAGCTGGCGAAGCGGCACTTCCACCAGGAGGTCTCGGTCACGCTCGTCGAGGGCGCGGGCGAGGTGCTCCCCCCGTTCGGCGGCGGACTGTCCGAGTACGCGAAGAAGTCGCTGACCAGCAGCGGCGTCGAGGTGCTTCTCGGCACCTTCGTCACCGACATCGAGCACGGCAAGGTCACCGTCAAGAGCGCCGACGGCGTCGAGCACGCCATCGCGGCGGAGACCGTGGTCTGGTCGGCGGGCGTGCAGGCGGGCGGGTTCGCGAAGATCTTGGCCGAGGCCACGGGCGTGGCGACCGACCGCGCGGGCCGGCTGCTGATCAACCCGGACCTCACCGTCGGCGGCTATGCCGACATCTACGCCATCGGCGACATGACCTCGCTCAACGGCTACCCCGGCCAGTCGCCGGTGGCCATGCAGGAGGGCAGGCACGCCGCCGACATCATCCGCCGCAAGAAGCAGCCCGGCACCCCCTTCACCTACTGGGACAAGGGCAGCATGGCGGTGATCAGCCGGTTCAGCGCCGTGACGAAGCTGAACGACCGCATCACCTTCCGCGGCGTGATCGCCTGGTTCATCTGGCTCGCGGTGCACCTGTTCTACCTGGTCGGCTTCCGCAACCGCTTCGCCGCGGTCGCGTCCTGGCTGGTCGCGTTCATCTTCACCGGGCGTCCCGGTTTCGCCGAAGAGGACACGACCGCGCCGAAGGTACTCGCCGCGGAGAGTCGCGCCGCGTAAAGGTTCCCGCACCTGAGAATCGCGCCGCGCACGGTCGAAGGCGGCGCGATTCACGGTGTGCGCGGCTGTCGCACCGCATCGGCCTCGAGCGCGATTCGCGCGGTAAACCGCATGTCGGAGGCGGTTTCGATGCGGAGGGGCGAACGCGGCGGAACTGTTCGGTGAACGCTCGGTGTGACAGCCGTCTCGTTCACCGAACCGGCATCGCGGCGACACTTCGAGGTTGCTGGGACGCATTGTCGGACTGGCTACATCGTGGATATGACTATTTCGTCCGTGCTGACGGCCCCGGCTCGACCGACGGACTCCGGGGAGGGACGGTCGCGCTACTCGCTGGTGGTCTCCTCCGACCTCGATCACCGCGTCGCCGCGCAACGCCTGCGCTACAACGTGTTCGCCAACGAGCCGGGCTTCCGGATCCCGGACGACGGAACCGGTTTGGACGCCGACCGTTTCGACGAGCACTGCGACCACATGCTGGTGCGCGACGACGCCAGCGGCGAGTTCGTCGGCTGCTACCGGATGCTGCCGCCGGACAAGGTCGCCGCGGCGGGCGGCTACTACACGGCGACGGAATTCGACCTCACGCAGCTCGATCCGGAAGACATGCGGATCGTCGAGATGGGCCGCGCCTGCGTGGTCCCCGATCACCGCAACGGCTCGGTGCTCACCCTCATGTGGGCAGGGATCCTGCACTACATCCAGCTCACCGGTTACGAGTGGGTCATGGGCTGCGTGTCGGTGCCGATGCGGGACACCCCGGCCGATCCGCCCGGGGTCAACGTGCGCGGTGTGCGCGACATGCTGCTGGGCAGGCACGCCTCCGACCCGGAGCGCCGGGTGCACCCGTACAACCCGGTGATCGTCGACGGGAAGACCCTGGACGAACTGACACCGCCGTCGCGGCCGAAACTGCCCCCGCTGGTGCGCGGCTACCTGCGGCTGGGCGCGGAGATCTGCGGCGAGCCCGCCCACGATCCCGCTTTCGCGGTCGCCGACTTCGTCGCGCTGCTCGGACTGAACACCATCAACACCCGCTACCTCGAGCGACTACAAGACGCCGCCGCGTCGTTCGACGGGGGACGGTGAGGACCGTGGTCTTCGACGCGCCACCCGCCACGTCCGCGGCGCACGCATGGATGCCGTCGAGCCCCTGCGGTCCCGGCTGCATCGACGCGATCGATGAGGTCGGCGCCGCACGGGTGGCCGCCCGGCTGGCCGGAATCGCCGGCCTGCTGCTCAGCTACCCGATCGCGCACACGGTGACCCCGCGCGGCAAGCGTGCGCCGTTGCAGCGCGGCTATGCGCGTCTACTGCTCGGTTGCCTCGGCCTGCGGTTGCGCGTGGTCGACAACCGGGTGGCCGCGGACGAGCGCGTTGTCGTCGATGAGGGCGACATCGCGCTCGCACCCGCCGGTTTCGGCGCCGCGGACCGGGGTGTGCTCGTCGTCGCCGGGCACATCAGCTGGACCGACATCGTCGCGCTGGCTTCGGTGCAGCCGCTCGGCTTCGTGGCCCGCGCCGACATGGTGGACTGGCCGCTGATCGGCAACCTCGCCAAGTTGATGCGGGTCATTCCGATCGAACGCGAGAGCCTGCGCGGGCTGCCCGGCGTGGTGGCCGCGATCGGAGCCAGGTTGGCCGCCGGTGAGCGGGTCGGCGTCTTTCCCGAGGGCACCACGTGGTGTGGCCGTGCCTACGGCACCATTCGACCCGCGTTGTTCCAGGCGGCGGTGGACACCGGCACCCCCGTGCAGCCGGTGCGGTTGCGGTACCTGGACCGGCACGGCGTGCCGTGCACGGTGCCCGCCTTCGTCGGCGTCGACACCTTCGCCTCCTCAGCCCGGCGCGTACTTCGTTCGCGCGGAATGGTCGCCGAAGTGGTGCTGGAGCCGGTGCTGGAACCCGGCGCCGACCGGCGCGAACTGGCCCGCCGCTGCGAGGCCGCCGTCCGCGGCGCCGCGCATGAGGCGCCGGCGGGCACGGAGTGGATCGAGGCGGGGCACACGCGGGTTCAGGACCCGTCGCTCACGGCCGACGCACCGGAAGTGCGCAGACCGCGGCGCGTGTTGCGCGGTAGGCGCAGCGCTACGGCCGCTCGGTAGGCGTGGCGCTGCGGCCGCGCGTTGGCGACGACCGCACCGCACGGACGCCGTCGCGCGGTATTCCGCGCGATAGTGGTACGTATGCTTCCAGTTCTCGATCTCGCCGAGGCCGACCGCGATCCGGAACGGTTCCGGTCCGATCTGCTGTCGGCAACGCACGAAACCGGATTCTTCTATCTGATCGGTCACGGTATCGACGTGGACCGGTCGAACGAGGCGCTGGCGGTCGCGCGGCGGTTCTTCGCGTTGCCCGCCGCCGCCAAGGACGAGATCAGTCAGCTGAAGAGTCCGCAGTTCCGCGGGTACTCCCGGCTCGGCGGTGAGCTGACCAACGGCGAGGTGGACTGGCGCGAGCAGATCGATATCGGTCCCGAGCGCGCGGTGATCGACGGCGCCGAGGGGTACTGGCACCTGCAAGGACCGAACCTGTGGCCCTCCGCGCTACCGGAGCTGCGCGAGGTGTTCGAAGCGTGGAGCGAATCCCTGTCCGAGGTGGGCCTGCGACTGCTGCGGCAGTGGGCGGCTGCCCTCGGCGCGCCCGCTGACCTGTTCGACGCCGCGTTCGCCGACCAGCCCGCCACGCTGATCAAAGTGGTCCGGTATCCGGGCAGCGCGGAGAATCCGCAGGGCGTTGGGGCGCACAAGGATTCGGGTGTGCTCACGCTGCTGCTGGTGGAGCTGGATTCGCGAGGACTGCAGGCGGAGCTGTCGCCAGGGGAGTGGGTGGACGTGCCGCCGTTGTCAGGAGCGTTCATCGTCAACATCGGCGAACTGCTCGAGGTCGCCACGAGGGGATATCTGCGCGCCACCCGCCATCGCGTACTCGCGCCGGAGCCGGGCGCCGACCGCGTCTCGATCCCCTTCTTCCTCAACCCGGCCCTGGACGCCACCATCCCGATCATCACCCTGCCGCCCGAGCTGGCAGCCCACTCCCGTGGCGTCGAGGCAGACCCGGACAACCCGATCTTCGACACCTACGGCGCGAACGCGTGGAAATCCCGCACCCGCGCCCACCCCGACGTCGCGCTGCTGCACCACGGCATCACCCCGGGCGAGGCCATCGGCGCCTACTGACACTTTCGTGGCCGCACATGAATCCGGGGCGAGCCGATGCCGGCCCGCCCCGGAGACACAGGGAGGAGAACTCAGAAGCCGCTTCCCGTCGGCGGACGCCACCGGTGGTCCCACCTGCCGTGGTCCCAGTCGTCGTGGCGGTCGCGGCCGCGGAACCAGTCGTCGTGGCGGCCGCGGTCCCAGTCGTTGTGCCTGCCGCGATTCCAGTCGTCGTGGCCGTGGCGGCCATGGGTCGCGTCGAGCTGGTCGGCGGGCTCGAGCACGATCGGGTCGGCGAGCGCGGGCACCGCGACGGCGGCGACCGGCATCAGAGCGAGCACCGACGCGGCGGCGGCGCGCGCCAGCACACGTCGCGTGCGTCCATGGGTGCGTGGGTTCATCGGAACTACCTCACTATCGATTCGTCCGGAGTCGACCGCTCGGCATTCCGCCCCCGCCATCCGCTCCACGGAATGAGCGGATCAGCGATCAACACGCTGAACAACGTACCGCTATTCAGCGGCTCATTCAATAGGTGAATACCCTGAGATTTCCCCGGTCGGGGGGCCTTCGGCCGGGCGCGGCCCCGGGGAACGGACCCCGCGCGGGCGCTCGAGCAGGGGGGAATAACCGGCTGAGCGTGACAGCTATCCTTAACTGGTCATGAAGTCGGCTTTTTCGGGTCCGGTCAACGGTGCGCCCCAGACGGTCTACCTCGATCACGCGGCCACCACACCGATGTTGCCCGCGGCCATCGAGGCGATGACGGCTGCCCTGCGCAGCACGGGCAACGCGTCCTCGCTGCACGGTTCGGGCCGCGCCGCCCGGCGGCTGCTGGAGGAGGCGCGCGAGTCGATCGCGGCGGACCTGGGCGCACGGCCATCGGAGGTCGTTTTCACCTCCGGCGGCACCGAGAGCGACAACCTGGCGGTGAAGGGCATCTTCTGGGCGCGCCGCGACGCCGATCCGCGCCGCAACCGGATCATCGCCAGCTCGGTCGAGCATCACGCGGTGATCGACGCGGTGGAGTGGCTGGAGCGGCACGAGGGCGCTGAGGTCACCTGGCTGCCGGTGGACGCCGACGGCGTGGTCGCCCCCGCGGCGCTGCGCGCCGCGCTCGCCGCCCACCCCGACGACGTCGCGCTGGTCACCGTCATGTGGGCGAACAACGAGGTCGGCACGATCCAGCCGATCGGCGAGCTGGCCTCCGTCGCGGCGGAATTCGCCGTGCCGATGCACAGCGACGCCGTGCAGGCGGCGGCGCAACTGCCCATCGACTTCGGCGCGAGCGGCCTGTCCGCGGCCAGCTTCGCCGGGCACAAGGTCGGCGGACCGCACGGTATCGGGGTGCTGCTGCTCGGCAGGCAGGTGCCGTGCGTGCCCCTGCTGCACGGCGGCGGGCACGAGCGCGACCTGCGGTCGGGCACCTCGGACACGGCGGCCGCCATCGGGCTGGCCGCCGCGCTGCGCCAGACCTCGATCGAACGCCACGCCAGGACCGCCGAGCTGGTCACGTTGCGAGACGCGCTGATCGACGGTATCCGCGCGATCGCGCCCGACGCGATGCTCAACGGTCCCGTCGGCGGAGGGCGGCTGCCCGGCAACGTGCACGTCACTTTCCCCGGCTGCGAAGGGGATTCGCTGCTGATGCTGCTGGACGCGGCGGGAATCGAATGCTCGACGGGTTCGGCGTGCACCGCGGGCGTCGCCACGCCGAGTCACGTGCTGATCGCCATGGGCGTCGAGCCGTGGCAGGCGCGCGGATCGCTGCGCTTCTCGCTGGGGCACACCTCGACGCGCGCCGACGTCGACGCGGTCCTGGCAGTCTTGCCACAGGTTGTTGAGCGGGCCAAGGCCGCGGGCCTGGCCGGTGCGAAAGGAGGTGTCTGATGCGGGTACTCGCCGCGATGAGCGGTGGTGTGGATTCGGCCGTGGCGGCGGCGCGTGCCGTCGACGCCGGTCACGAGGTGGTCGGCGTGCATCTGGCGCTGTCGGCGACACCGGGCACGCTGCGCACCGGGTCGCGCGGTTGCTGCTCGAAGGAGGACGCCGGTGACGCTCGGCGCGCCGCCGACGTGCTCGGTATTCCGTTCTATGTCTGGGATTTCGCCGACCGCTTCAAGGAAGACGTCATCGACGACTTCGTCGCGGCCTACGCGGCGGGTGAGACGCCGAATCCGTGCCTGCGCTGCAACGAGAAGATCAAGTTCTCCGCGCTGGCCGACCGCGCGGTGGCGCTCGGCTTCGACGCCGTGGTCACCGGTCACTACGCGCGGCTGGACGACGGCGTGCTGCGCCGCGCCGTCGACGCCGACAAGGACCAGTCCTATGTGCTGGCGGTGCTGACCGCGCAGCAGCTCTCCCGTGCGATGTTCCCGGTGGGCGACACCCCCAAGCCGCAGATCCGCGCCGAGGCCGCCGAGCGCGGACTCGCCGTCGCGAACAAGCCCGACAGCCACGACATCTGCTTCATCCCCTCCGGCGACACCCGCGCCTTCCTGGGCGCGAAGATCGGCATCCGGCCCGGCGCCGTCGTCGACGCCGATGGGCGGGAGCTCGCGCGGCACGAGGGCGTGCACGGGTTCACCATCGGCCAGCGCAAGGGTCTCGGATTGCCGGGTCCCGCCGCCGACGGCAAGCCCCGGTACGTCACCGGGATCGATCCCGAGTCCGGCACGGTTCGCGTCGGATCGGCCGATGACCTGCGGGTCTGGACGGTCGAGGCGGAGCGTGCGATCTGGACTTCCGGCTCCGCGCCCACGGGTCCGATCGAGTGCGTGGCGCAGGTGCGCGCGCACGGCGGCATCGCGCCCGCGGTCGCCGAGGCGGTGGGCGACGGACTGCGCGTGCGGCTGCGTGAGCCGCTGACCGGTGTCGCGCGCGGCCAGGCCGTGGTGCTGTACCGCCCGGATCCCGCGGGCGACGAGGTGATCGGAAGTGGCACTATTTCCGGTACCGCCCGCGAGCCGGTCCCGAGCGACGCGCGGGTCGACGCGCGGCGGTGATCTTCGGGCATCGTCTCCCCGGTTGCCCGTGCGACAGTGCATCCGAGGACGGTCCAGCCGCTGAACGCGGCGCGGTCGCGTAACGGCGGAATCGAGCGGACGGAGTACGACGAGGGTGGACGAGACCGGCACGGCTGACGTGGCGCGAGACAGTGGGACGGGTACGGCGACCGAGCCGGTCCGCTTTCCGGGCGGCATCGCCACCGGCATCGGCTCCTGGCCGGGCACCGATCCGCGTGAGGCCGCGGCGACCATCGTCGGCGAACTCGGTGAGCTGCCCCACCTGGTGGAGTTGCCGGGCCGCGGCGCGGGCGCGGACCTGATCGGCCGGGCCTCCGCCCTGCTGGTCGACCTGCGCTTCGACACGACGCCGAGGGGCTACCGGCTCGCGCCGCGGCCGGGCGCGGTCTCGCGCCGGGCCCGCGATCTGCTGCGCACGGATCTGGACGCGCTCGAGGAAGCGTGGGAGAACGCGGGCTTGTCCGGCGGCGACCGGCTGGTCAAGGTGCAGGCGGCGGGGCCGCTGACCTTGGCCGCGCAGGTCGAACTGCCCGGCGGGCACCGTGTGCTCACCGATTTCGGTGCGGTGCGCGATCTTTCGGACTCGCTGGCCGAGGGGCTGGCGCAGCACGTCGCCGAGGTGGGCAAGCGGCTCGGCGCGCGCGTCGTCCTGCAACTGGACGAACCGTCGCTGACCGCGGTGCTGGAAGGCTCGCTGCGCGGGGTGAGCGTACTGAACACGGTGCGCGCTGTGCCCGAACCGGAAGCGCTCGCGCTGTTGGACACGGTGATCGCCGCCCAGTCCGCGCCGGTGCTGGTGCACAGTTGCGCGGAGCCGCCCGCGTTGGGCTTGCTGCGTCGCAGCGCCGCCGCCGCGATCGGCTTCGACCTGAGCACGATCGGCACCAGGCAACTCGACGAAGTCGGGGAGACCGTCGAAGCGGGCAAACAGTTGGTGCTCGGTGTGGTCCCGACCGAAGTACCCGCGACTCCGGTCACCTGGCGCGATCTCGCCGAGCCCGGTGTCCGGCTGGTCGACCGGCTCGGCTTCGGCCGCCGCACGCTGGCGCAACGGGTCGCGGTCAGTCCCGCGTGCGGTCTCGCGGGCGTTCCGCTGGAGTGGAGTCGGCGCGCACTGCGCTTGGCCGCGGAGGTCGCGCGCGCGTATGCGGAAGAGCCGGAAGAGCTTTCCTTCGACTGACGTTCTCGGTAACGGAAGAGATGGATCGCCGCACCCGATCCTATCCGCGACTCCGGGCGGGTTCTGCTCGCGTGCCTTCAGCGCTGGGAGTGAACTACGGTGCCCATGGTGCAGCCCTTGGAGCGCCCGGTCGTACTCAGCATGATCTACACCGTTGGGTCTGTCCTGCTCGGTCCGGCCATCTACCTGGGCGGTTATCTACTTTTCACGCGCGGGATCATGGATTACTGCGAGTTCGCTCCAGGCGACGGCGGGTTCCGGGCGGCGCAGGGCTTTCAAATCACCGGCGCGGGCGTCATGCTGGTCGCCGGGTTCGCTCTACTCGCCGATCTGTCGGCTCATCGCCCTCGGATCAGCCGGGTTCGATACTTCTCCAGCGGCTTCGGAGTTCTCGCGATGATGTGTGGGTTCGGCCTGGTCATCGTGTTGTCCGGACCATCGGGGCAGGTCTGTTCGCCGGGATGACACCGCGCGAACCCGATCCGCCGGGTGTGGGCGCCACACCGTCGAGACGGACAGGCCGCGCGTCGATGCCGCCCGAGCGCTGTGCCGGCGCCGAGAAACGGACCGGCCGGAATTCGTGTCCGTCAGGGCGGCGACGTGCGCGAACACGGCGGCTGCCTGTCGGTGGCCTCCGCTAATGTGCGATGGGTGAGTGACAGCGAGAGCGCGGCGGCCCCGGCGACGCCAGAGCAGCGGGTGGAGTGGCAGCAACTCGCGGACGAGGTGCGTGAGCACCAGTTCCGCTACTACGTCCGGGACGCGCCGATCATCTCCGACGGGGAGTTCGACGCGCTGTTGCGACGGTTGCAGGCCATGGAGGACGAGCACCCCGACCTGCGCACGCCGGATTCGCCGACCCAGCTCGTCGGCGGCGGATTCGCGACCGATTTCACCGCCGTCGACCACCTCGAGCGGATGCTGTCGCTGGACAATGTGTTCGACGTCGACGAACTGCGCGCCTGGGCCGCCCGGGTCGAGGCCGAGACCGGACCGGACCTGCACTATCTGTGCGAGGTCAAGATCGACGGCGTCGCGCTGAACCTGGTCTACCAGAACGGCAGGCTGATCCGCGGCGCCACCCGAGGCGACGGACGCACCGGCGAAGACGTGACGCTCAACGCGCGCACCATCGACGACATCCCCGGCGAGCTCACCCCCAGCGAGGAGTTCCCGATCCCGGGGCTGCTCGAGGTCCGCGGCGAGGTGTACTTCCGGCTGGAGGATTTCGAGACGCTCAACGCCGCCATCGTGGCCGAGGGCAAGCCGCCCTACGCGAACCCGCGCAACACCGCGGCCGGTTCGCTGCGGCAGAAGGACCCGGCGGTGACCGCGCGGCGCAGGCTGCGCATGATCTGTCACGGCTTCGGCCGGATCGAGGGCTACACGCCGACCTCCCAGTACGAGGCGTACCGCGCGCTCGCCGCGTGGGGCCTGCCGGTGTCCGAGCACACCAGGCGGGTGCAGGGCATCGACGCGGTGATCGAGCGGGTGGCCTATTGGGGCGAGCACCGCCACGACATCGAGCACGAGATCGACGGCCAGGTGATCAAGGTCGACGAGACCGCGCTGCAACGCCGCCTCGGCTCCACCTCCCGCGCGCCGCGCTGGGCGATCGCCTACAAGTATCCGCCCGAGGAGGCGACGACCAAGCTGCTGAACATCCAGGTGAACGTCGGCCGCACCGGCCGGGTGACGCCGTTCGCGGTGATGGAGCCGGTGTCCGTCGCCGGGTCGACGGTCGCGATGGCCACCTTGCACAACGCCGCCGAAGTGAAGCGCAAAGGCGTGCTGATCGGCGACACGGTCACCATCCGCAAGGCGGGCGACGTGATTCCGGAGGTGCTGGGTCCGGTGGTGGACGCGCGTCCCGAAGACGCGCGCGAGTTCGTCATGCCGACGCACTGTCCGGAGTGCGGCACCGAGCTGCGCCCGGAAAAGGAGGGCGACGCCGACATCCGCTGCCCGAACCAGCAGTTCTGCCCGGCCCAGTTGCGCGAGCGCGTCTACCACGTGGCAGGCCGCGGCGCGTTCGACATCGAGGCCCTCGGCTACGAGGGTGCGATCGATCTGCTCAAGTCCGGCGCTATCACCGACGAGGGCGACCTGTTCGACCTGGACGAGGCGACGCTGCTGACCACCTCGCTCTACGCCAACAAGAACGGCAGTCTCTCCGCCAACGGCAAGCGACTGCTTGAGAACCTGGCCGCGGTCAAGAACCGGCCGTTGTGGCGGGTGCTGGTCGGGCTGTCCATCCGGCACGTCGGCCCCACCGCGGCCCGGGCGCTGGCCGCCGAGTTCGGCAGCTTGGACCGCATCGAGGCGGCGTCGGTGGAGGAATTGGCCGCCGCCGACGGCGTCGGCCCCACCATCGCGGCCGCGGTGGCGGAGTGGTTCACCGTGGACTGGCACCGCGCCGTGGTGGCGAAGTGGCGGGCCGCCGGCGTGCGGATGGAGGACGAACGCGACGAATCCATCGAACGCAACCTGGAGGGCCTGTCCATCGTGGTGACCGGCTCGCTGCAAGGCTTCACCCGCGACGGCGCCAAGGAGGCGATCCTCGTGCGCGGCGGCAAGGCGGCCAGTTCGGTCTCGAAGAAGACCGCGTTCGTGGTGGTCGGCGACGCGCCGGGATCCAAGGCCGCCAAAGCGGAGGAACTCGGTGTGCCGATCCTGGACGAGGAGGGGTTTCAACGGCTGCTGGCCGGCGGACCGGAGGCGGTCACGCCGGAGATGGCCGCGGAGGACGCCGAAGCCGAAGAGTGATCGGCGCTTGACCTGAAGATACGTTGAGGTATGAGGATCGACCGGTAGGCGACTACCAGGAGGTCATCATGTCTCGTCCTACCGCGCTCATCACCGGCGCGTCGGCCGGATTCGGCGCGGCGCTCGCGCGGGCGCTGATCGAACAAGGGTGGCGGGTACTGGGGACCGGCCGTCGCGCCGACCGGTTGACGCGGGTGGCCGCCGAACTCGGGCCGTCGTTCCTCGCGGTCCCCGGCGACGTCACCGATCCGGCGGATCGCGCCCGGTTGGCGGACGCCGCGCGCGGTGCGGGGGAACTCGCCTTGGTGGTGAACAACGCCAGCCGTCTCGGACCGAGTCCGCTGCCCCGCCTTGCGGACTACCCACTCGACGAGTTCGAGCGCGTCTTGCGCACGAATGTGGTCGCGCCACTGGCGATCACGCGGATCGCGCTGCCATTGCTGCGGCCGGACGGGGCCGTGGTGAACATCAGCTCCGACGCGGCGGTGGAGCCGTATCCCACGTGGGGTGGATACGGCGCGTCCAAAGCCGCGCTCGATCAGCTCACCGCGATTCTCGGCGCGGAACATCCGGACCTGTCCATCTATGCTTTCGATCCCGGCGACATGCGCACCGAGATGCATCAGGCGGCGTTTCCGGGCGTCGACATCTCCGACCGTCCGGAGCCTGCGACGGTGGTGCCCGCGCTGCTGCGGCTGCTCGTCGAGAAGCCGAAGAACGGGCGTTACACCGCCGCGGATTTCGTGGCCGGGCGTGCGTCATGACGGTGCGGACCGAACTGCCGACTTTCGAACTGTCCGTGGAACGCCACGCCACCGTCCCGCCCGAGGCGAGGGGGATGGCGCGTGACGATGTGCGTTTGCTCGTCGCCGACGACGGACTGACGCACTCCCGATTCCGGGAGCTGCCCGACCGCCTGCGCCCGGGCGACCTCCTGGTGGTGAACAACTCGGCGACCATGTCGTCGGCGGTCGACGCCACGGCGGACGGCGAGCCGGTGGTGCTGCATTTCTCCACCTGGCTGGACGACGGCCGCTGGGTGGTCGAGGTGCGGACCACCGAGCGCACTCCCTATCCGGCCGAGCGGCTCTCGGCCGGGACCGTGCTGCGATTGCCGGGTGCGGCGGCGACATTGCGCGCGCCCTGGCTCGCCGGTGGACGCAGGCTCTGGAGTGCGGAGGTCACCGGCGACGTGCCCCTGTTGCTCGCCGCCCACGGCCGTCCCATCACGTATTCCTATGTGCCGCAACGGTGGTCGGCCGACTACTATACGACGGTTTTCGGCCGCGTGCCCGGTAGCGCGGAAATGCCGAGTGCCGCACGCCCGTTCACCGAGCGCCTGGTGCTGGATCTGATCGCCGCGGGCGTCGCTCTCGCGCCGATCTCCCTGCACGCCGGGGTGTCGTCGCCCGAGACCGGAGAACCGCCGAGCCCGGAGCGGTTCGCCGTCCCCGCCGCGACGGCGCGGCTGGTGAACGACACGAAAGACGCCGGTGGGCGAGTCGTCGCGGTGGGCACGACGGTCACGCGGGCGCTGGAGACCGCCGCCGACCCGTCGGGCCTGGTCCACGCGTCGCGCGGGTGGACCGACCTGGTGCTCGGCGCGCGGCGACCGGCCCACGTGGTGGACGGTCTGATCACCGGTTGGCACGCGCCCGGCGCGTCACACCTCGATCTGCTGGTGGCGGTGGCCGGAGCGGAAACCGTCGCCGCCGCCTACGCCACGGCCGTGGAGACCGGCTATCTGTGGCACGAGTTCGGCGACAGCGCCTTGTTGTTCGGGCGTGGTGCGCTCAGCTGACCGTGACGGTGGCGCCCAGCTGGCCCGCGATGTCGAACCGCCCGCAGCGGCCGTCGCTGAGGTCGAGCTTCTGGGTGATGATCTTGCCGCGGCGGTTCTTGAACGTCGCCTCGGCGGACACGTCCGCGCTCGCCGTCGAGCAGACCTTCGACACCACGCCGGGCGGGTCGTAGCTGACCGTTCCACCGCCCTGACAGGTGTTCGTGCTGTTGGCCAGGAACACACGCGCGGTGCCCTCCGGACACGGCGCGTCCGCCACCACTTCCGGCGCCACGACCAGCGAGCCCAGCGCGAGCGCGGCGACGACGGAGCCTCCGCCCACCACACGACGAACCGTCGATCCCATCGTTACCCTCATCCCATCGCACAACTTCGGCAGTACGCCGCGGCGGGACCGCGGCGTGCAGGCATGCTAACCCGCTATCACCGCGCTTGTCCCGGTGAGGGAGGTGGCTACCGGCTGCACAACAGGTCGTCCACGGCGAGTTCGGCATCCGCGTAGCGCACCGGGATGCGGTCACCCGGTCAACGTTTTGCCAGGTCCATCCGTAGTCGTATGCCGGAGCCCGGCAACGGTTGCCCACCGGTGGGGCAGCGGGTGTGCGGGTGCTTGCGGGCGACAGATGGGCTGTACCGGCGGGTTGCCATCGCTGACTCGTCGCGCAGACGGAAGTATGGCGGCATGCTGCGCAGTTTTCAGGTGACCAATCACAGATCGCTGGCCGACGAGCAGGAGTTGCGGCTCACCAAGGGGAGCGGGCCGGTGGCGGTGCCGGTGACCGCGGTGCACGGCGGCGCGGCCGCGGGGAAGACGAACCTGATCGATGCGCTCTGGCAGATGCGCGACGCGGTGTTGCACTCGGTGACCGGATGGGACCCGTACGCGGGTCCGGTCCGGGCGCCGCATCTCGGATTCCCGGAACGGCCTTCGGAATTCGTGGCCGCATTCGTCGCCGAGGGCGTGCCGTACACCTACGGGTTCCGGCTGGACAACGCCGACGTCACCGCGGAATGGCTGCACACCCAACCGCGGTCGCGCAAGCGAATCGTGTTCGAGCGCAACGGCGAACAGATCAAGATCGGCCCGATGTTCGAGGCGGCGCGCTACGGCATCACCGCGCTGGCTCCGCTGGTGCGCCCGAACGCCCTGCTGCTCAGCCTGGCCGGGCAGATGTACTCCGACGCGCTGGTGCCCGCCTACCGCTGGTTCGAATCCATGCTCGAGGTGCAGCGCGGTCCCGTCGAACCCGACGCCGTCGCTCACCGGCTCGGCAGCCACATCTCCCGGTCGCCGGACAACGCGGCGCGGCTGCTGCTGCTGCTGCGCACGGCCGAGCTGGGCATCACCGACCTGCTCGTCGCCGAACCCGACCCGATGTACGCCGACTACCTGCGCGACCTGGACGCCGACATCGCGGGCCTGGGCAAACAGATCGACCTGTGCGCCTCCTCGCCCGCCTATGCCGACCAATTGCTGCGCGACAACGGTCTGACGGCCGTGCTGCTCGAGCGCGAGCTGACCAATCTGAAGGCCGCGCGCGACGCGTTGTACACGCGCATGGTGGCCCGGCGCGGCGTCGGCCTGAGCCTGGTGCACGACGGCATCGACGCCCCGTTCGGGATCGGCGACGAGTCCTCGGCGACGTTGTCGTTGCTGCGGGTGCTGCCCGCCATGCTCGACGCGCTGGACGAGGGCCGGGTGCTCGCCGTCGACGACATCGGCGCGTGCCTGCCCGCCGAGGAGACCGATCGATTGATCCAGCTGTTCCAGAACCCGGAGACGAATGCGCGCGGGGCGCAGTTGATCTTCACCACGAACGATCGGACGCTGATCGACCGGGGCAACGGGCGCTCGCAGCGCACCCGCACGTCGGTCTGGCAGGTCCGGCGCACCGCACAGGGCGCCAGCGAACTCACGCCGGTGTGACGCGCACCTAGCATGGGGACATGCTGGAGTTCGTCGCGCTGGTGACCCTGACCGCCGTGCTGGTGTCGCTGATCGTGTTCGCCATCCGCGGCAAGCGCGGCTACCGCCCGGCGAACCCGGAGGAGGGCACGCTGTACATCACCGGCGTGAGCCCCCGTCCGGACGCTCCCGGCGAGCAGTACGTGACGATCACCGGGAAGCTGACCGGTCCCTCGGTCCCGGGCAAGATCGTGTACGGCCGTTTCGTCTGGGACACACGGTCCTGGCCGTCGATCGGCGACCTGCTCACCGTCGTCTATCCGGCGGGCAAGCCCGACCACTGGCAGATCTCTCGTTCCGGCTGATCGGTCGCCTCGGCTCGGGGGAGCGGCCGCGGGTGTAGACGCTTGTTGCTCGACCCGTCCGCCGACGCCGTGCGGGGCCCTTGCGTCATTTTTCCGGAAGGCCCGGCCCGTGCGGGGGCGCCGAGTCGGCGGGCGACATGCCGTCGCGGGTGCCCAGCGTGAGTATGCCCCGCGCCGAGGACGACGTGCCGTAGCTCACCCTACGGCCGATGGCATCATGCCGGTATGGATGTGCGTGACGCGGATGTCGTCGTCCGGGCGGCGCGGCCGGAGGAGTACGCGGCGATCGGCGAGCTGACGGTGGAGGTCTACGTCGGCGAGGGCTATGTGGCGGCGGGCAGCTGGTACGCGGGGGAACTGGCCGACACCGCGCGTCGCGCCGCGTCGGCCCGGGTCCTGGTCGCCACACACGCGGTCCGGATCGTCGGCTCGCTGACGGTCGCACCGGCGGGCAACCCGTACGCGGAGATCGCGCTGCCGGGTGAACTGGAGTTCCGCATGCTCGCGGTCGCGAAGGCCGCGCGCGGACTCGGCGCGGGAACGGCGTTGGTGCGCAGCGTGATCGACCTCGCCCGCGCGGAAGGTTGCGCGGCGGTCGCCCTCACCACCATGGCCGCCATGGTCGACGCCCGGCGGATATACGAACGCTTCGGCTTCCGTCCCGTGCCGAGCCGGGACTGGCGTACCTCAGCGGGGGAGTTGCTGCACGTACTTCGGCTACCGCTCGGCTCTTCCGGCGATTCCGCCTAGGTTCGTCCGGCAGGACGTGCCGGAAGCGTGCGGGAAGGGGCCGAGCCGAGTTCCTGCCGATTCGCGCCGCGAAAGCCGCGGCGCCCGTTGGGATCAGCCGAGGACGGTGGCGACGATCCCGGCGAGGTAGCCGAGGCGGGCGACCTCGGAGGGCCGGAAGTCGGGACCGCCCGGCCTGCCGAGCAGCAGCACCTTGCCGGTGTTGCCGAGGGGAGCCGCGGCGAGTTTGGTGTCCATGTCGCGCCAGATCTCGGGCACCCACTCGGCTTCCGGATCGAGCACCGTCGGCTTCTCCAGCGGCATCCACGGCGCCGAACCCGCTTGTGTCTGTGGTGCGCTCGGGCTGCCCACCACGCGGTAGGCCCCGTGCGGCCCGATGTCGATGATCGTGCTCCAGCCGACCCGCAGCACCCGGGGCACGCCGTCGACCAGCACTTGCATCCGGTCGTCGCGAGCGCTGGCCACCTGATCGATGAGCTCGAGCTCGCGGTGGGTGTCGAGCACGCCGGAGTACGGGCGGATCGAGTCCACGTGCACGTCGCCGATCGACTCGGCGGCGGTGATGAGGGTGTCGGGGAGGGCGCCGGAGGGCACCTCCACGACCAGATCGTCGACGGCGTAGCCCGCGCCGCGCTCCACCACGTCCAGCGAGAGGATGTCGGCGCCGACGGAGCCGAGTGCGAGGGCGAGCGCACCGAGGCTTCCCGGTCGATCCGGAAGTTGCACGCGGAGCAGATACGACACGTGCGTTTCCTTTCTTAGGGCGGCCGAGGCTCTGAACGGATACCCGGGTGACGCAATACTTACACCCCTTACGGCCGGTTATCGAGTCGAAGCCCGGCGAGTGACATGCGCCACTCGGCGAATTCGCGCGAAACCGGCGTGTCGGGCTGGTTCGCACGGACGTGTCGCGGGCCGGAGGCGGTTGCCAGGGGCCTGCTGCGCGACGGTTTCCCCGCCGCGCCTGCGAAGCGCGGGTGCCGGGTGGTGACCCGGGCCCCGGTGGCTAGGCTGTGTGGGTTGAGCACTGTTGATAACGAAGCCGAAAGGGGTCCCGCGGTGCCCGCCATCTCCCGCGACGAGGTCGCACACCTCGCCCGGCTGTCCCGGCTCGCGCTGTCCGACGCGGAACTGGATCAGTTCGCCGGACAGCTGGATTCGATCCTGAGCCATGTGCGGACCATTTCCGAGGTAGCCGCCGCCGACGTCCCGGCTACGGCGTCGCCGAACCCGGCGACCAATGTGACCCGTCCCGACGAGGTGGTGCCGGGCCTGACGCCGCGGGAGGCGCTGTCGGGCGCGCCCGCGGTGGACGAGCAGCGGTTCATGGTGCCGCAGATCCTGGGGGAGGGCGAATGAGCGCAGCATCGCATGGCGATTCCGTGGGGGGCGGTGCGACGGGTGGGTCCGACCTGACCACCCTGTCGGCGGCCGAGCTGGCCGAGAAGATCCACGGCCGCGAACTGTCCTCGGTCGAGGTCACCCAGGCGCACCTGGACCGGATCGCCGCGGTCGACGGGGAGTACCACGCCTTCCTGCACGTCGCGGGCGAGCGGGCGCTGGAGGCCGCGGCCGCGGTGGACGCCGCGATCGCCTCCGGCGCCGAGCCCGCCTCGCCGCTGGCCGGAGTTCCTTTGGCGCTCAAGGACGTCTTCACTACCACGGACATGCCGACCACCTGTGCGTCGAAGATCCTCGAAGGCTGGGTCTCGCCCTACGACGCGACGCTCACCACGCGGTTGCGCGACGCGGGCATCCCGATCCTCGGCAAGACCAACATGGACGAGTTCGCCATGGGCTCCTCCACCGAGAACTCCGCCTACGGCCCCACCCGCAACCCGTGGGACACCACCCGCATCCCGGGCGGCTCCGGCGGCGGCTCGGCGGCGGCGCTGGCCTCGCATCAGGCCCCGCTGGCCATCGGCACCGACACCGGCGGGTCGATCCGCCAGCCCGCGGCCGTCACCGCCACCGTCGGCACCAAGCCCACCTACGGCACGGTGTCGCGCTTCGGCCTCGTCGCGTGCGCGTCGTCGCTGGACCAGGGCGGTCCGTGCGGTCGGACCGTGCTGGACACCGCGCTGCTGCACGAGGTGATCGCCGGATACGACCCGCGCGACTCCACTTCCCGCGACGTGCCGGTGCCGCCGGTGGTGGCCGCCGCGCGGGCCGGGGCGCAGGGCGATCTGCGCGGGGTCAGGATCGGCGTGGTGAAGGAACTGCACTCCGACAGCTATCAGCCCGGCGTGCTCGCCTCCTTCGACGCCGCCGTGGCGGTGCTGAAGGATCTCGGCGCGGAAGTGGTCGAGGTGTCCTGCCCGCACTTCGAATACGCGCTGTCGTCCTACTACTTGGTGATGCCGTCGGAGGTGTCCTCGAACCTCGCGCGGTTCGACGCCATGCGCTACGGCCTGCGCGTCGCCGACGACGGGCAGCACAGCGCCGAGCAGGTCATGGCGGCCACCCGCGCGGCCGGGTTCGGCCCCGAGGTCAAACGGCGCATCATGATCGGCACCTACGCGCTGTCGGCGGGCTACTACGACGCCTACTACGGCCAGGCGCTGAAGGTGCGCACGCTGATCGCGCGCGACTTCGACAAGGCCTACGAGCAGGTCGACGTGCTCGTCTCGCCGACCAGCCCGTTCACGCCGTGGAAGCTGGGCGAGAAGGTCGACGATCCGCTGGCCATGTACCTGTCCGACCTGTGCACCCTGCCGACCAACCTGGCCGGTCACCCCGCAATGTCGGTCCCGTCCGGTCTGAGCAAGGACGACGGCATGCCCGTCGGCCTCCAGATCATGGCCCCCGCCCTCGCCGACGATCGCCTCTACCGGGTGGGCGCGGCTTACGAGGCCGCCCGCGGTCCCATCGCCTGACGATTGCTCGCCGAGCCGATCGGTCTCCCGCCTGCGCGGTACCGAGCGGCTGTGCGAGCGATCATGCGGGCCAGGTGAATTCGGGATCTCGGGCGTAGTCGTCGCGACGTTGCTCCAACGCGAGCGCGACCATCTGGTGCGCGCCGGGTCCGATGATCTTGCGTAGCGGGGGGTTCGGCATGTTCACCAACTCGATCAGGCCCGCGGCGCCGACTTCGGGTGACGCTTCGATCCACTCGGATTCGGTGTCGGCGGCCTGCTCTTCCGTGGCGTTCGACGTGTTCCCCGGCTCGGCTTCGGTCGTGGGAGCGGCAGTCGCCTCGGCGGGGTAGTCCGGCATACCGAGGATGGCGTTGCGCAACTCCGCATAGGCGGGGATGCCGGTGGCGAATCGCATGCTCGACTTGGCCCAGTCGGTGTCGAAGCCGCCCATCTGCGCGAGCGTGACCCGGATGCCGAAGGGGCGCAGTTCGTCCGCGAGCGAGGCGCTGAATCCCTCCAGTGCCCATTTGCTCGCGTTGTACATGCTGAACAGGGGCAGGCTGCCCACGGCTCCGACCGTGGAGATCTGCACGATGTGCCCCGAGCCCTGGGCGCGAAGATGGGGCAGCGCCGCTCGGGAAACCCACAGGGCGCCGAAGAAATTGGTGTCCATCTGGTCGCGGATCTGCGCCTCGGTCAGTTCCTCCACGGCGCCGACCAAGCCGTAACCGGCGTTGTTCACGATCACATCGATCGTGCCCATCAGTGCGAATGCCTTGTCCACGGTGGTGATCACGCTCGCGTGGTCGCGCACGTCCAGAGGCAGCACGGTCAGGCGGTCGTCGGCGATGTCCGCGAGGGACCGCGGGTCCCGGGCGGTCGCGACGACACGATCGCCCTCGGCCAGCGCGGCCGTGGTGAAGGCGCGGCCGAGTCCGCGGCCTGCTCCGGTGATGAACCACGTTCGGGTCATGGGCGATCCTTTCGTCGCGAGACGCTCCGTCTCGCCGGATACGGTGCCAAGTCGCGCGCGCATTGTCAAGACGAGACGTATCGTCTCGTTTTCTGTTACTGTGACCCGATGACCGCCACTCCCACCGCCGCGCGCCGCAGCGAGCGCGCCCGTGCCGCGATACTCGCCGCGACCGCCGCGCTGATCCGCGAGATGTCCTACGCGAAACTGAGCATCGAGGCCATCGCGGCTCGCGCGGGTGTCGGCAAACAGACGATCTACCGCTGGTGGCCGTCGAAAGGCGCGGTCGTGTTCGACGCCATGCTCGAATCCGATTCGGGGCCGGAAGGTCCCGCCTTGCCCGACACCGGCGACATCGCCGCCGATCTGCGCCTGTTACTGCGCGGCTCGGTCGTCGCGCTGACGGAGCCGGGTTTCGAATCCTTCCTCCGTGCGATGTACATCGAAATCCAGCAGGACGCCGAGTTGGGCAACGCCTACCGTGAGCGTTTGCTGCTGCCCCAGCGCGCCGCTGTCGCCGACCGCTTGGCCGCCGCCGTCGCCGCGGGCGAAGTGCGCGCGGATCTGGATCTCGAGCTCGCCATCGATCTGCTGCTCGGTCCGGTGCAGATGCGGTGGTCCCTCGGCCTCGGTGGCCTTACCGAGGACTATGCCGACGCCGCGCTCGACGCCGCGCTGGCCTATCTGCGTGCGTGAGTCCGCGGGTGTCTACCCGTTCAGGCGGGCGTTGGACGGAAGGGTGGCGTCCCCGGCTGCCATGCTCCGCACGATCGGCGCGAGATCGCTGGATCCACTCGTGCGGGCGTCCGCGGCGAATTCCTGCCACGTCGTCGGCGCGTCGCCCTCGATGACCGGATCTTCCAGGCCGACGTCGTAGTCATCGTCGTCGATCGACGGCTCGGGTGGGGTTGATCGATCGTCCGTCATCGAGCCGTCTCCTTCGCGTTCGCAACAGCTTTCATCGAGTTTCTCCGGTCCGGTCGGATGGCGGCCCTCAGGAAGCGCGCAGCGATTCGGCCCGCTTCTTGATGCCGTCGGTCATGCCCTCGAAACCCCGGCGCAGATTCTTGCCGAGCGAGGCGACGACCACGGGGTGCAGCCATCCGCCGAGTTCGAAGTGCGATTCGTAGCGGGTGCGGTTGTCCGGTAGCGGCATCACGACGTGCGAGCGCAGGCTGTGCAGCGCGCCGAGGGGCACGGGTTTCATCGAGTAGCTCAGCTCGCTGCCGGGGGTGTGCGAGCGGATCCATTCCCGCTGCTTGCGCGGCTTCGAGCCGGAGATCCGGACGAGCATGTCGATCGGCTCGCCGGGTACCAGCGAACTACGGCATTCCGGGACGAAGGGATTCCACTCGCCGTAGCGCGGGAAGTCGGTGATCACCTGCCACACCAGGTCGGCGGGGGCGTCGATGTCGGCGGCGAGATCGATGACGAAGGCCATGAGCAAATTAGAACATGTTCTATGTCGGGGGTGTGCGGTGCCGTGCCGAACGGCTCAGCACGAGCCCATCAGTGTCCCTTGATCCCGGCCGTAGCGGTGGCCGTGGCCCGGTGGAGCGTGTAGTGCGGCGAGCAGGTCGGCGGTGGTCTGCGCGAAGCTGATCACCGGAAGCCATTGCGGAACCGGAGCGTCGACGCGGGCGCCCATCAGGTCGGGCGCGCGCCACAGCAGGGAAGGCGACCAGTGGATCACCGGATCCGAGCTGTTGGCCAGCACCGTCGCGCCGCCGCGATGGACCCGATTGGCGGGTGGGCCGGCCCAGAGGACCGCGCAGGTCCTGGCATCCTGCTCGGCGTCGTCGGCGAAGACGGCGTTGCCGCCGATGGCGCCCAGGCTCTGCCCGTACAGGTAGAGCTTCGGCTTGCGCTCCAGGCTCTGGATGTGGCGTTCGACGGCGGCGAACAAGGCGCGTGTCGCCGTCACCGCCGCGTCCCGGCCGAACACGAACGTCGCCCAGCTGGGCAGATAGGAGTATTGCAGCCCGACCAGCGCCACATCCCCGTCGAAGCGCCGATCGAACCCCGCCACGGCGTTCGCGTCGATCCAGCCCGATCCGGTGGGCACCGTGACGACCAGATGCGAGCGCGCGAAGCCGCCCGAACGTTCCAGTTCCCGGATCGCCAGCGCGACGCGGCTGTCCAGGTCGGGTGCGGAGGCCACCCCGACGTAGACCCGCACGGCGCGCACCGACGCGTCGCCGACGAACTTGCGTCCCTCGGCGCCGAGCGAGGTCCAGCTCACCGCCGACTCGGCGGTCCCCGACCCGGCGTGTGAAACGGGTCGTACCACAGTGGGATCCAGCTCGGCGTTCGCCCGCGCGTACGCCGACTCCTGCCATCCGGCCAGCGCGGGCACGCCGACCAGATACAACAGCACCGCTGCCACGGCGGCCAGTGAGACTCCCCGCGCCCAGCCCAGCTTCCGCCAACCCCAGGCGATCGAGCGGGTAGCGGCGGCGAGCAGTCCGATGATCAGCGCCGCGCCGAGCGCGCACCGAACCCAGTAGTCGGCGCCGATCGGCGGCGTGCCCATCGCGGCGCGCAGCCGGTTCTGCCAGTGTCCCGCGTTCGCCGCGACTCCCAGCACCAGCACCGATGTCGCGATCAGCAGGGGCAGCCGCAGCCACGCATGCCGACGATCGACGTCGAAACCCCAGCGCCGCAGAAGGATTCGCAGTGCTCCTGCCACCCCGAGCGTCAGCGCCGCGATGAGCCCGGTCAGCACGGCTTGCGCGCCCGGGGTGCGAGGAAGCAGGCCCGGAGCCAACGACGCCAGCGTTCCCACCCCGATGCCGAGCGTGGTGCCGATCCGTGGCGTTCCGATCCGGAATCCGCGACGACGGCTCGGGAACCCGGGGCCCGTCATCGCCGCACCGCCGCGACGGGGGCGGGCGGCACGACAGCCGCGAGACCGGAGCCGCGCCGCCGGTTGCGGACGAGGAAAACCGCACCGAGACCGGTGATTCCGGCGGCGAGCACACCGAACAGCTTGCGGCTCGACGCCGAATCCGACTCGACGGCGCCGAACAGGGGCTCCACCACCGGCGCGCCGTAGTCCTGCCGTCGCGAGTTCAGATCGACGGCGGTGTGGGCGATCGATGCCATCGCGTCGCAGCGGGCGCGGGAGAACGAGTCCACGCGGGCGGCGCAGGCCTGGTGCATCTGCCGGTCCAGCGTCGCGTCGAGCGCCTGGCGCGCCCACGGGCCCAGCGGTTCGCCGCGCCGGTCGGCGTAGCGCAGCAGGTCGTAGCCGAGATCATGGGCCTTGCACGCGGTGTCGAACTCGGCGGGCAGCGTCACCGGAGACGAGCAGTCGCCGTCCGGATCGACCAGCAGACCGTCCACCGTGCTCGGCCGGTAGCCGAACGACGCCGCGAAGTCCGCCGGAATCGCGGTGAGCGCGCCGGGGCCGCCCGCGGTCAGTTCGGCGACGGCGGCGCCGGCCTGCGGGCTCTCGATCGGCGCTGCCGCCGCGACCGCCCGCGGGGCGGGGGAGAGGAAGACCGTCGCCGCCATGGTGGTCAGCGCCGTCGCGGTGAGCGCGGCGTAGCGCCGCGCCCGCGCGGTGTCGGAAGACGCTGCGGCGGAATGCTTTCGGGCTCCTGCGGCCGATGCGAACCGGGTCTCGCGCCCGGCGCTGGTCGGTGTGCTCATGGCGACGACGTTAGGGACCGGCTTCCCGCGCTCGCCTCACGCCCGGGAACGTTTCGCGGGCCGTGCCGCCGGGGGAGCCCGCCGCGACGTCTCGTACCCGGGTATCGGTGCGGAAATCACCCGTGGGTATGAGGCCGCGGTGAACTGCGAGTTCCTAGTGTCGTAGGCATGAACCGAGAAACTCGCGGCTGGACGCGACGGCTGGACGCGCGGACCTGGTTCGACCTCGGCACGGTGCTGGTCGCGCTGATCTGGTACGCGGTGGCCTGGCCGACCCTGCACCTGACCCACGCGGTGCCCGCCGCGGCGCAGCCGTTCATCGCGGCTCTCGCCGCGTTCCCGGTGCTGCTGGTCCGCATCAACCCGGCATTGGGCTGGGCCATCTCGGCGGGTTCCGCGCTGGTGATCGCGCTGGCGATCCCGCATCAGCCGGGCAACGAGCTGCCGTTCCAGGTCGTGCACGTGCTGTGTCTGCTGGCGCTGCTGTTCGCGGTGGCGGTGCGCGCCCCGGGGCAGATCGTGGCGGTGGCATGGGCGGCGACGGCCCTGCTGTTCGCGACCACCATGCCCGGCGAAGGCGACGCGTTCGCGAACGCCGCATGGGGCTGGCCCGTCGCGCTGGCCGCGCTGGTGCTGTTCGGCCTGCTCGTCCGCTGGCTGGCGCTGTCGCGGCGGCAGCTGGTGCGTCAGGAGGAGGAGAACGAACTCGAGCGCGCCCGCCGCGCCATCCTGGAAGAGAAGGCGCGCATCGCCCGCGATCTGCACGACGTCGTGGCACACCACATGTCCTTGGTGGTGGTGCAGGCGCAGACCGCGCCGTACCGGGTCGACGGCGTCACCCCGGCCGCGCGCGCCGAATTCGAGTCCATCGGCGCGACGGCACGCGAAGCTCTCAACGAGATCCGCGGCATGCTCGGCGTGCTGCGCAGCGACGGCCAGTTGCCCGAGCACGCGCCCCAGCCGACGGCGGCCGACGTGGTCGGCCTGTTCGAGGGCGCGCGCCGCGCCGGCGTCGGTATCGAGTGGACCGTCGACGGTGCGCTGGACACCGTCCCGGAGACCACCGGCCTCGCCTTGTTCCGCGTGGTCCAGGAGTCGCTGTCCAACGCCTCCCGGCATGCCCCTGGCGCGCCGGTCCAGGTGCGCATCGTCCGCGGCGCGCAGCTGCTGCTCGACGTCGAGAACGCGCCGGGCGCCACGCCCGCCCGTGCGGTCGGCAACGGCGGCCACGGCATCGCGGGTATGCAGGCGCGCGCGGTGGCCGTGGGCGGCGAAGTGACTGCGGGGCCGCGCGCGGACGGCGGCTTCCGGGTGCACGCGCGCTTTCCGCTCACGCCGGAAGACGCTGCCGCCGCTGTCGGCGCTGCCGCAGTGCACGGCGAACCAACACGTTGACTCCGCTGCCGCCGGGTGATCAAGGCGACGTCGATCGGAGGCCGGGACCCCGATGGCGAGCGGTGGGCCGCCGCGCTGTCGCCTCCGCCCGCAGGCGTGGCAACCGGCGCGGTGTGCGGCCCAAGGCGCATGCGGCGGCTCCAACCGGCGCGGACACGAGGGAGGCCCCGACATCGAACCGCGCAATGCAGCGGTGCGGAGATTCCGTCGCATCCTCGAGCGCCGCGAACGCCGATATCGGTACCGGCACCGCCTGGAGCACTCCTCCGGCCTTCGACGCCGCGCCGCTGGTCGATCGGCGTCGAGCACACGTCACCGCGTCGGCCGGGCGAACGGACGCAGCGCGCAGTCGTACCGGGCAATTAGGGTGAGCGGGTGGCAATTACGGTGTTGATCGCCGACGACCAGGCGATGGTCCGTCAGGGATTCGGAGCGTTGCTGGCCGCGCAGCCGGATATCAGCGTGGTGGGCGACGCGGCGGACGGCAAGGTCGCGGTGGCCGAGGCGAAACGGCTGCGCCCGGATGTCGTGCTGATGGACGTGCGCATGCCGGAGATGAACGGGCTCGACGCCGCCCGCGCCATCCTCGCGGCCGGGTTCGACCCGCCGGTGCGCGTGCTGATGCTCACCACCTTCGACATCGACGACTACGTCTACGAGGCGCTGAGTCTCGGCGCCAGCGGGTTCCTGCTCAAGGACGCCCCCGCCGAGGAACTGGTCCGCGCGGTGCGGGTGGTCGCCGATGGCCAGGCGCTGCTCGCCCCCACGGTCACCCGCAGGCTCATCGCTGACGTCACCCGCCGCCGCAGCGCGGCGCGCGCCAAGCCGTCGCCGCAGCTGTCGGCGCTGACTCCCCGTGAGCGGGAAGTGCTGGAGCTGATCGCGAAGGGCATGTCGAACTCCGAGATCGCCGAAACGCTGTTCGTGGCCGAGCAGACCGTGAAAACCCATGTGTCCAAGGTGTTCTCGAAGCTGAATCTGCGCGACCGGGCGCAAGCGGTGGTGCTGGCCTACGAAACCGGCCTGGTCACCCCGGGCTGAGCGGGATTCACATCGGCGGGCAGGATCCGCCGCGCAGTTCGTCGAGGTGACGGCCGAGCAGCCGCGCCATCCGGCTCAGGATGGCGGTGGAGTCGTCGAAGCTGCCGGAATCGGCCGTCGCCGCCAGCGCGACGGCGATCATGCCGGACCGCACCGGCACCAGGCCGAACTGGCGGACGGTGTAGACGCCGGTCTCGTCGTCGGGACCCCAGCCGCCCTTGAAGGCGGTGCCTTCCAGCACGCCGAGACCCCACGCCTGCTCGGGCGTTATCTCCGTCATCAGCTCGGTGACGTGGAACGACTCGGGCAGGCACGGCAGCCGGGAGGCGAAGCGGACTTGATTGGCGAGCGTCCATTCGGTGCCGCCGAAGGAGGTGTAGTCCAGCGTGGTGCGCGGGCCGGCCACCCCGGTCGTGGCGTCGCCCGCCTCGTCGATCACGTCCTGCACCGCCTTGGCCGCTTGCAGCCCGTCGCCGAGCGACTCCCACAGCGCCTCGGCGGCGTCGTTGTCCGACCAGGTGATGGCGGCCTCCACCTCCTGGAGGATGCCTTCCTGCGAGTCGTGGCGCAGCGCCGCGATCGCGAGCGGCACCTTGATCGTCGACCAGGCGATGCCGCTGACCCAGTCGCCGAAGACGGTCATCCGGCCACCGCCGACGGGCATGATCGCCATGCCGACCTGTCCGCCCAGCTGCGGCTGCAACTGGGTGAAATCGGCGGCCAGCGAGTCGGGCATGGACACGGCCAGCCGTGGCCGCCACGCTCCCGCGGTGTCGACGACCACCGCCGTGGGATCGGTGTCGGCCCGATCACCGGGGAACAGCGTGCACGAAGTCAGCGTGAGCAGCACCACCATCGCTCCGGCGCGTAGCGCAGAACGACACGTCGAAGCAGATCTCGTCGACCTCACCACCGAGTCCTCCCCACCACCGGTGACGCGTCGCGCTGTAGAACGGCGGTGCAAAATCTCTCATCGGGCCCGCCCGGTCGGTGACCGGACAGGAGACATCACCGCGGCGCACGGCGGCGCCGACGGCACGATGTCTCGACCATAGTTTTGCCGATCTTCCCGGAGAATTCGAAACCCCGTGGCCACGGCGTCACCCGGTAGGCTCCAGGATCGGTAGGAAAGCGGTCACCTGAAGGGGGCGTGTTGCTCGACAGCGGTGCGGTGTTCGCCGGGTTCACCATAGAGAAGCTCCTCGGCCAGGGGGGCATGGGATCGGTGTATCTGGCCCGTCACCCCAGACTTCCTCGGCAGACCGCGCTCAAACTGCTCAACCGGGAGTTGTTCACCGACATCGAGGTCCGGGCCCGCTTCGAGCGGGAGGCGGACCTGGCGGCGCAGCTGGACCACCCGAACATCGTCGCGGTGTACGACCGCGGCACCGAGGACGAGCAGCTGTGGATCTCCATGCAATACGTCGACGGCGTCGACGCGGCGACGGTGAACCCGCAGAGCCTGCCGCCGGAGCGCGCCGTGCAGATCATCGAGGGCGTCGCGTCGGCCCTGGACTACGCACACGGGATGGGGGTGCTGCACCGCGACGTCAAACCGGCGAACATCATGCTGGCCCGCGCGGTGGGCGGCCACGGCGAGCGGGTGTTCCTCACCGATTTCGGCATCGCCCGGCTGCGCGAGGATTCCACCCACCTGACGCAGACCGGCATGTTCACCGCGACGCTGGCCTACGCGTCGCCCGAGCAGATGACCGGGGCCCACCTCGACCACCGTTCCGATCAGTATTCGCTGGCCTGCGCGCTGTACTGGTTGCTGACCGGCGTCGCGCCGTTCGACGCGCCCGCACCGGCCGACATCATCCGCGGCCACCTCCAGCTGCCGCCGCCCTCCGTCGCGGCCCTGCGCGCCGGTCTCTCGCCCGCGCTCGACGCGGTGATCGCCAAGGCCATGGCGAAGCGACCCGACGACCGCTTCGTCTCCTGCGCCGAATTCGCCTCCGCCGCACGGCGAGCCCTCACCGAACCCGCTGCCACGGTGGTCGCCGCGCAGTACCAGCCGCAGCCCGCGCCCACCGTGCTCGCGCAACCGTCCTATCCCGTGCCGGAGGCGAGCCCGCCGACCTACGTCCCCACCGCAGCCGCACCCGGCTACACCGCGCCGCCGCAGTACACCCCGAATCCGCTGGGCGGTCAGCAGTTCCCGGCGTCCAGCGGTTATGCCGGGGCGGCTCCGCCGCCGAGTTACCCAGCGGCGCCGCCGCATTCCGCCGCACCGATCGGCTATCCGCCGCACCAGCCGAGTTATCCGGCGCAAGGCCGCTCCAACACCGGCCTGATCGTGACGATCGTCCTGGTGATCGTGGCGCTGCTGGTGGGCGTCGGCATCTTCGTGGCGAAGGTCGGATTCTCCGATTCCGCGTCGCCGCTGGATCTCGCCACCAAGGTGCCCTCCGGCCCGTCCGACGCGGACAAGCTGGCCAAAGCGTTCCCGAAACTGCTGCCGCAAGGTGTGGACACCAAATACAACATCGGTTCCGGACCGGGCTATGGCGGCAAGACGTGCTTCCTCGGCACCGCCAAACCGGGCAGCAAAGTGTCCAGCGCCAATGGCGTACCCGATTTCCCGAACTGGGCGACGGCCTGGAACTGCTGGGGCACACCGATCGACGAGCCCGACTACGTCCTCATCGGGTTCAAGTCGGCCGCCGACGCGCGAGCCGCGGTGCGGGACCTGCCGTCGAACACGCCGGCCACCGAACGCAACAACGGCGAGTCGTATTCGACCTACCGGTGGCAGGAGAAGGGCAGCGGACTGCCGGACGGCTACCTCGTCGTCGGTTTCGACGACCCGGCCCGGTCGAACTACCTGTTGTTCGCCACGGTGACCCTCACCGACAGCATGCCCACCTCCGGATTCGGCATCACCTCGGCCAGATTCAAGACGTGGTTCGCCGACCTGCCGCTGTGAACCGGCGAACTCAGTCGACCGCGAGCGCCTCCACGATGGGCAGCCTGGCCGCGCGCAACGCGGGCGGAATCGACCCGAGCAGCGCCAGCACCAGCGCGACCGCTGCGTAGACCAGCAGCATCGGACTCGGCCGGTAGGTGACGTCGATGGTCAAGGCGTGGCCGAGGGCGACCGTGGCGAGGAACTGCACCGACGCGCCCAGCGCCAGACCGAGCACCGCGCCGACGATGCCGATGCCCGCGGCCTCCGCCAGCACCGATCGCATCAGGAACTTGGGTCCGGTGCCCATGGCGCGCAGCACGCCGATCTCCCTGCGACGTTCCAGCACCGACAGCATCAACGTGTTGAGCAACGCCACCGTGGCGACCAGCACCACGATCCAGAGAATGGAGTTGCTCATCGCCATGCCCTGCCGGATGCTCGACGAGGCGGCCACCACCGTGTCCGCGCCGGTGTCCACGTTCAGCTCCGGCGGCACCACCTGCCGGATCGCCGCGAACACCGCCGCTCGGTCGGCGCCGGGCGCGATGTCGAGCGCGATCACCGTCTCGCCTGGCCGCTCGTACCAGCTGCGCATCAGATCCAGGTCCATCATCACCACGCCCGCGATGGCGGAGAAGTACGGAATCACCTGCAGGACACGCACGGTATGGGGGCCGGTCGGGGTCGGCAAGGTCAGTTCCGCGCCCGCGCCGACGCCGAGCGAGCGCGCCACGTCGCGCGAGATCGCCACGCCTTCCCCGGCCGACAACCGGGCGACCGACTCGTCGGTGAGCATGCGCATCCGCGTTTCCCTGGCGTCGGGCGGAAACCCTTGCAGCATCACGCGACTGCCGCCGAGCGTGGCGAAGGCCATCTGCGCCGGGCTCAGATGCGCGACGCCCGGCACCGCCGCGAGCTTGCCCGCCAGATCCGCTGGCAGCAGCGGCCCGGTCGGGAACTGCGCCATCGAGGCCGGGCTGACGTAGACGTCGTTGCGGGCCAGATCGGTGAAAGTGACGGTGGCCGAGTCGATCATGTTGCTGGACGCGCCGCTCATGCCGACGGTGGCCCCGACGCCGATCATCACCGTCATCGCCGTGGCCCACACCCGCCGCGGCGAGCGTTCCAGCGTGGTCGCGCCGAGGGCGCCGGGAGCGCGGAACCAGCGCGCGATCCCCGCCGCGGCCCGCACGATCGGGCCGGTGGCGGCGAAACAGATCAGGATCGCGGCGATGAACGACATCGAGATGGCGGTCAGCGAATAGCGGCCGATATCGCTGCTCGCGATCAGCACCGCCGCCCCGGCCAGCCCACCGCCCGCGATGAAGGCCAGCCAGCGCAGCAACGAGCTCCCCGTGTCGGTCCCGGCCGCCCCGACCGGAGCCAGCGCCTCGATGGGCTGCACCTTGTACACCTGGCGCGCGGCCAGCGACGCCGCGAGCACGCTGGTGAACACGCAGGCCACGACGGCGAACGGAATCACATACCAGGGCACCGAGTATTCGGTGCGCGCCTCGACGGACTCCACGATCGCGGTGGGCAGTGTGCCGATCGCGACGCTGCCCATGAACACGCCGATGGCCGCCCCGACCGCACCGCCGAGCACGCCGAGCAGCGCCGCCTCGGCCAGCAGGTCGCGCACCATCGGGCCGCGCTTGCCGCCGATCGCGCGCAGCAGCGACAGCATCGGCCTGCGCTGGGCGATCGCCATGCTCATCGCGTTGTAGATGAGGAACGCCGAGACGATCAGCGCGGCGGCCGACGCCATGGTGGTGGAGTAGCGGACGATCTGCACCGCGCCGCCCGCCTGCGCGGTGCGCAGACTCGGCTCGGCCACCACCGCGCGCCCGTCCACCACGTCGGTGAGCGCCGCGCGCACCTGTCCGAGGTCGGCGCCGTCGGAGGGGATGATCTGCACCGAGTCCAGCCGCCCCGCCCGGTCGGTGATCTTCTGCGCCAGCCCCAGCGGAGCGGCGATGAGGTGACCGTCGTTGAGTTTCTTGGACGTCTCGGCGTCGAGTACGCCCGCGACCGTGACCGTCGTGCCGCCCAGCGCGAACTGCTCACCCTCGACGCGGCCGAGTCCGGAGCCGACCAGCACTCCGTTGGGCACCGAGAGCAGCTTGCCCGTGAAAGCGCTCATCGGCGTGGTCAATTCGCTGCCGAGCGCGCCGATGTTCGAGTCGGCGCCGATCAGCAACGCGCGGTCGGCGCCGGTGCCGATCTGCGTCCGCAGCATCGGCACCGCCACCGCGACGCCGGGTGTGGACGCGATCCGCCGCAGCAATTGCTGGTCGAAGCCTGCGTCGGTGATCCCGCTGACCTCGAGTTGCGCCTTGCCGCCGAGGCCGCGGGTCAGTCTGTCCACCGAGCCGGTGACCGAGCCGGAGATGCTCAGCACCGCCACCAGCAGCGACGCCGAGACGCCCATCACCACCAGCGACATGAACGTGCGGCCGCGATGGGCGAGCAGTTCGCCGATGTTGAACAGCCGCAGGCGATCCCACGCCGCGCCGATCATGCCGTGCCCCTTCCCGCTCGCACGATCGCGTTCCACCGACCGTTCACGCGTTGACCGTCCGCTCGACCTTGTCGTTGGAGCCGATCCGGCCGTCGCGCAGCGTGATCACGCGGTCGCAGTAGGTCACCGCGCCCATGTCGTGGGTCACCATCACCACCGAACTGCCCGATCCGGCGATCTCCCCGAGCAGTTCGAGGATGCTCGCGCCGGTCTTGGAGTCGAGATTGCCGGTGGGCTCGTCGGCCAGGATGAGCGGCGGGTCCATGATCAGCGCCCGCGCGACCGCCACCCGCTGCATCTGCCCGCCGGACAGTTCGGCCGGACGATGTTCGGCGCGCGCGGCCAGGCCCACCCGGTCGAGCAATTCCATGGCGCGCGGCTTTGCCTTGCGCAAACCCGTGCCGTCCAGCAGTTTCGGTATCGCCACGTTCTCCCACGCCGAGAGCGTGGGCAACAGGTTGAAGAACTGGAAGACGAAACCGACCTGATGACGCCGGAATGCCGACTGCTGTTCCTCGTCCAGTGCGCCGATCTCCTCGCCCCGGAACCGGATCGAGCCCGCGTCGGGACTGTCCAGCGCGCCGAGCAGATGCAGCAGCGTGCTCTTGCCGGAACCGGACGGCCCGATGATCGAAGTGAATTCCCCTGTCTCGATGCGCAAGGTGACGTCGTCGAGAGCGCGGACCGCTTGGCCGCCGACCCGATACTCCTTCGTCACGCCCGATAGTTCCAGCATCGCCGGTTCCGGCATCGTCGTCCCCCGCTCCGTATGGTCGATCAAAATTCTTCGTTCCTCGTCGCGCGTTACCGCGCCATGGCCTCCGACGCGAGTTTGCGGCGACGATACTGCGCGTCGAGCACCGCGCGCAGCACCGGCTGCTCGGCCGCGAGCTCCAAGTAGGCCTCCATCGCCGTAGATCCCTGGTCGAGCTTCGCGGCGAAGTGCAGATTCCACCGGTAGCGCAGCGCGAGCAGCAGCCCGTCTTCGCCGCCGAACAGCCGGTCCAGACCGGGGAGCCCCGCGAACAGGTCGGGATCGGCCGGGTCGAGCGCGGCGCGGGTGAGTACGGTGTGCACGATGTCGGTTCGAGCGTGCTGATCCGTCCAGGACATGGCCATCGCCTTCCTCTGTGAATACCGCCAACGCTACGGACGCGACCGTCTTGTTGTCGTCGTGCCAGGGACCCGAATGCGTCTCCGACCACGGTAGGAGCCTCGGCCCGCTCGCGGGACGATGTACCGGCCGGAATGCGGCGGCTAGCCTTACAGAATGGGTTCGACCGGCGTATCCGAAGCACCCCCAGGTACGCCTCGCGCGGGCCGCGTGCGGGCCTCGATCCGGCGCGTCGGGCAGCGGTGCGCCGAGTTCGCGCGCGATCCGGTCGCGGCCTTCCGCCGCAGCGTCGAGGAGCTGCCGTACGACTACCCGCCGTCGGTGATCGTCAGCGTGGATATCGCGGTCTTCGTCGTCGCGGTCGCGGCGGCGGTGCAGCGGCACAGCTACTTCCCGACCCTGCTTCCGATCGTGGCCGTCCTGCTGACCTGCGCCTTCGGTCCGTTGCACGCGTTGCTCGGCGTGCTGCCGCGCCCGTTGCTGCTCGGCGTGCTTGCCATGGCCGCCGAGGCGTTGTTCCTCGCCCAACCGGTCGAGGCCGATTTCGCGCCGTTCGTCCTGGTGGCCGCCGCGGGGGAGATCGCGGCGATCGCGCCGAAACGGGTGAGCATCCCGGTGACGCTCGCGATGATGCTGCAACTGGTCGCCTTCGCGCTGATCGGCCATGTGCCGGAAGGACTGCCGACCTATCTGGTCGGCATCGCCTTCGGCTGGATGGCCGGGCTGATGCTGCAATACCAGCGCCGCTTCCTCTACCAGGAACGCGGATATCAGGACATCCGCGCCGCGCAGGCCGCCGACGAGGAACGGCACCGGATCGCCAGGGAAGTGCACGACGTGATCGCGCACTCGCTGAGCGTCACGCTGTTGCATCTCACCGCCGCCAGGCACGCGCTGGAGACCGACCGCGACGTGGACGAAGCCGTGGAGGCGCTGACCGACGCCGAACGGCTCGGCAGGCAGGCGATGGCCGACATCCGCCGCACGGTCGGCCTGCTCGACGCGCGCCCGTGGAAGCAGGTTCCGGAACCGGGCGTGGAGGACATCGAGGATCTGGTCGGCGATTTCGTGCGGGCCGGGCTGGACGTGCGGTACGACCGCGAGGGCGATATCGGCGCGGTCTCACCCGCGGTCGGGCTCGCGCTGTACCGGATCGGGCAGGAGTCGCTGGCGAACGTCGTCAAACACGCGCACGGCGCGTCCGCCACGATCCGGCTCGCGGTGGACACGACCATGGTGACCCTCACGGTGGACAACACGGTGCCCGCCGGGCTGCCCGCCCAGCGCGGCGCGGGCATGGGCCTGTCCGGTATGCGGCAGCGCGCCGAACTGCTCGGCGGCCGCATGACGGCAGGTCCGTCCGGCCGCGGCTGGTCGGTGCGCGCGGGCATTCCGCTCGCGCCGGGCCGCGGCGGATTCTCGTGTTCGGCGCTGCCGGGAGCGGCGCCGACCGGACGGGAGGGTTCGTGAGGCGGCGTAGGCGATTCGTGTCCGCGGCAGCGCGCGCTGCCGGGCAGCGAGGAGGACTTGTGTATCGAGGAGTCGACCGAGCAGGAAGCGTGCCGGGGTCGAGCGCAGGCGAGGTGTGGTCGTGAGCGTGCCGACGCCCGCGGGCGGCGAGGACGCCGTGACCGTGCTGGTCGTCGACGACCAGGAACTCGTGCGCGGCGGTCTGCGGCGCATCCTGCGCAGACGCGACGGCTTCGTGGTCGCCGAGTGCGCCGACGGCGACGAGGTGCCCGCCGCCGTCGCGGCGGCCCGCCCCGACGTGGTGCTGATGGACCTGCGGATGAAACGGGTCGGCGGCATCGACGCCACCCGGTTGCTGCGGGCGCGTGACGGGGCTCCGCCGGTCCTCGTGCTCACCACCTTCGACGACGACCAGCTGCTGTCGGGGGCGCTGCGCGCAGGCGCGGCCGGATTCATCCTCAAGGACTCGCCCGCCGAGGACCTCATCCGCGCGGTGCGGATGGTCGCGGGCGGCGGCGCCTGGCTCGACCCCGCCGTCACCGGCCGCGTGCTGTCGGCCTACCGCACCGTCCGCCCGGTGCGCACCACCACCGACGCACGCCTGTCCGAACTGACCGCGCGCGAATACGAAGTGCTCGAACTGATCGGGCGCGGCCGGGTGAACGCGGAAATCGCTCGGGAACTCGGCATCTCGGAAGTGACCGTGAAAAGTCATGTGGGGCATATCTTCGGCAAGCTCGAGCTGCGGGATCGTGCCGCGGCGATCGTGTTCGCGTTTGACCACGGGGTGGTGACACCCGGAGAATCCACTGTGTGACGGGCAGCCTCCGGTCGCGTACCGCGTGATCTCGGTGTGTGATCCCTGCCCGGGATGCGGAGGATGACGGGTGCAGGAATCCGGGCCGAGAACCGGCACGCGGTTCGGGCCGTACGAACTGCGGTCGTTGCTGGGCAAGGGGGGAATGGGGGAGGTATACGAGGCGTACGACACGGTCAAGGACCGGGTGGTCGCGGTCAAGCTGCTCTCCGAAGAACTCGCCAAAGACCCGATGTACCAGCTGCGTTTCCGCCGCGAATCGCAGGCCGCGGCGCGGCTGGCCGAACCGCACGTCATCCCGATCCACGACTGGGGCGTGATCGATGGGGTGCTGTTCATCGACATGCGGCTGGTGCGGGGCGTCGACCTGCGGACCCTGCTGCGGAGCAAGGGGCCGCTGAGTCCGGCTCGCGCCGTCGGCATCATCGAGCAGATCGCCTCCGCCCTGGACGCCGCGCATGCGAACAATCTGGTGCATCGCGACGTGAAACCGGCGAACATCATGGTGACGGACGCGGATTTCGCGTACCTCGCCGATTTCGGCATCGCGCACACCGAAGGCGACAGCGCGGTGACGCTGGTCGGCATGGCCGTCGGCTCCTACATCTACATGGCGCCGGAACGCTTCGACGTCGGTCCGGTGACCGGCCGCGCCGATGTCTACTCGCTGGCCTGCGTGCTGCACGAGTGCCTGACCGGAGCGACGCCGTTTCCGGCGGCCAGCATGAACGTGCTGATCAAGTCGCACATGTCCGATCCGCCGCCGCGGCCGAGTGCGCTGGCGGGCGGGATTCCCGCCGCGTTGGACGAGGTGGTGCATCGCGGTATGGCCAAGGACCCGGCCGACCGCTTCCCGACCGCGACCGCGCTGGCCAGGGCCGCCCGTGCCGCCCTCGCCTCGACGCCGTCCGGGCCGACGCTGGTGGTGCGTGCGCCCGACCGGTCACAGCAGACGGTCGCGCCGGAATCGACCGGTGAATTGTCGCTGCCCGCGGTGATCCATCCGAGCGCACCGACGGTGGTTCGCCCGACGGAGTTCCATTTCACGCCGCTGCCACCGTCGGATGCGCCGGAGCCGCCGCGAGCGCCGCACCCGCCGGAGGTGGACCTGCCTCCGATGCGGCCCTTCCCGGACGCGCATCTGTATCCGGAGACGCAGGCGTATCTGGAGGCCGCGGGATATCCGCAGCCGGAGCCCGCCGTGCCGCCGACCCAGGTATACCCGCAGCCGCCGGAGCCCGCCGCGCCGCCCACGCAGGTGTACCCGCAGGGTTACGCCGCGCCCGCCGCGCAGCACCCCGATCCCGCCTACTCGCGACAGCCGGACGACTCCACTTACGATTCGGATTCCACCCGGGTGTACCCGGAGCCGGTCCCGCCGCCGGACGGGTATCGGCAGGGTTATGCCGATTACGCCGCACCGCAGAATTTCGATCCCGCGAACGCGCGACAGCCGGACGAATCCACATATGCCGATCCGGAATCCACCCGGGTATACGCGGAACCGACCGTCGCGCAGGCTTATTCCGATATGCCCCAAGGCTATCCGCAGACCCCCGGCAACGCCTTCGACGAGGGACATCCTGGGCTCGGAAACTACCCGCAGGATTCGGATCCAGCACAGCCATCCGGCTGGATCCCACCGCACGGCGAGTCCGACTTCCTGCCGGAACCGGATTCGGCCCCGACCCAGTATCTGGCGCCGTCGGAGCCCGACGGACGCGCGGCTCGCACCGACTATCCGCCGCACGGCGACTACCCCGCGCGCACCGGCGACCCGTTGGGCCGCGACGAACCGGAGTACGGCTATGACGACTACGACGAGCCCGGTTACTCCGCGTCTCGTCAGGGTCGCTCCATCGCGCTGCCCATCATGGTGGCCGTCTTCGCCATCGTCGCGCTGACCGTCGGCGGCGCGATCGCTTGGCAGTCGTTCGGCCGGGGTCAGGTCGAGACCACCTCCGCCGCCGCGCACTCCGAGGCGTCCGCGCCAGCGGCGCGGCCGACCACCCAGGCGCCGAGCCGGACATCGTCGCCGTCGGCCACCTCCACCTCGCCGAAGGCGTCCCAGGTCACGTTGCCCGCGGGTGCGAAGGCGTGCGGTCAGGGGCAGGCCGCCACCGGGGCGTTCACCCAGTCGGCGACGGGCACCCCCGTGACCAGCTGCGCGTTCGCCGAAGAGGTGCGCAGAGCCTATGCCGCGCTCGGGCAGGCGCAGAACGCGACTCGTGACGCGCCGCGCTCGGTCGTCGCGACCAGCCCGGTCACCGGCCGCACCTACACCATGAACTGCCTGCCCGAAGGCCAGCTCGTCACGTGCAGCGGCGGTGAGAACGCGGTGGTGTACGTCTACTGACGAGGTCGGCTACGGCACAGCCTGGCTGCCGCCGGGAACCACCGGCAAGCCCGCCGCCCGCCACGCCCGGAATCCTCCGACGAGGTCGGTCACCTGTCGGAGCCCCAGGCGCTGCCCGTCGGCGGCCGCGAGGCTGGAGGCATAGCCCTCGTTGCACACGATCACCACCGGTGTGTCGGCGGTGACGCCGGGCAGCCGGTGTTCGCCGTTCGGGTCGAGACGCCACTCCAGGACGATCCGTTCCACCACGACCGCGCCGGGTATCTCGCCCTCGGCGCTGCGGTTCGCGTGCGGCCGGATGTCCACGATCAGGCCGCCCCGGGATTGCACGGCAGCGGCTTGCTCGGGCGTCAGCCGCTCCAGCCGCGCCCTGGCCCTGGTCACCATCTCGTCGGCGCCTGTACTCGTCATGCATCCACTCCGCTCGCTGACGTTCCCGCGAAGTCCGCCAGCCTACGGTATTCGCGCACCGGCCGGAGCGGGGGAGAGTACGCGTGCACCGACGCCGCGGGCCAGAGCTTGTCGTTGCGCAGCTGATGCGCTCGATCGGGACCGAATCCGACCGTGTCGCCCGCCCGTCGCTCCGCTCTGCGGACCGGCCCGCCCGGGTGCGCGTATTCCTCGCTGAGTTCCCCCACGGTCATGGTGAACGCACCCGACGCGCCGCCGTGGTCGTGCGGTTCGGTGCCCTGCCCCGGAGCCCAGGACAGCAGCCACAGTTCGACGCCCATGGTCAGCGCCAGACGGGTCCACCAGCGCTGTTCGGCGTCGAAGCGCACGATGTCCAGCAGCGGCGTCGCCAGTTCCGCGGCCACCAGGCTGGTCAGCCCGTGTAACTCGGCGGGGGACCACAGCGCGCGCTCCGGGCGGATGGCGTCTCGAACCACCGGCACGTCGATGTCGGGATGGATGTCGCGCGCGTGCTTGAGGTTCACCGGAACGGATGTGATCACGTGTGCTCCTGCGGGATCGGTCGGATGAGCGGTTCGCGGCTGCCGCGTGATTCTCCGCCACCACGGCCGGTTTGCCATCAATCACGATCAGCGCGAACAAAATTCGCGCGAGCCGCACACCCGTCCCGCTCGCGGCATCGGACAC
The DNA here is from genome assembly GCF_001612785.1 of Nocardia beijingensis NBRC 16342. Classification (GTDB taxonomy): domain Bacteria; phylum Actinomycetota; class Actinomycetes; order Mycobacteriales; family Mycobacteriaceae; genus Nocardia; species Nocardia beijingensis. Next base: position 122,358 of record NZ_BDBC01000010.1, on the reverse strand, counting down.
CGGGCAGGAACGCGCTTCGTTATCCGAATCCGGGCAACGGCGGAGATTCCGGGAAGACGACGGGCAACGACACCAGGGCACGGTGGAACGGCCCCGGTCGCCAGGACAGCTCTTCCGGCTCGACCGCGAGGCGTATCTCGGGCAGGGCGTCGAGTAGCTGGTCGATGGCGTCCTGCGCGATCAGATACGCCATCGATCTGGCGGGGCAGGAGTGCGGTCCGGCGCCCCAGGCCAGGTGTGCTCGGCTGTCGATGTGCTCGCCGGTGTGGATCGCCGGATCGTTGTTGCAGGCGGCCATGCTGATCACGACCGGTTGATGCGCCGGCAACCACACGTCATCGATCAGGATGGGCTGTTTCGGGTAGCTGAAGCAGTAGTTGGCGCCGGGCGGATCGTCGAACAGCACCTCGTCGAGCGCGTCGCGGGTGGACAGGCTGCCGCCGAATATTCCGCTCGCGAACCGGCGGTCGGTGAGCATCAGCCGCAAGGTGTTGGCGATCAGATTCTGCTGTGGCTCGATTCCCGCCCCGTACAGGGTGACCAGCTGATGGATCATCTCCATGTCGTCGAGACCAGCGGGGTGCCGCAGCAGCCGGGAGGTGATGTCGTCGGCGGGATCGCGCCGCTTCATCCGGACCAGGTCGAACAGCGCGTCGGCGAGCATCGCGTTGCCCTTGTCCGCGTTGACGCCCTCGAAGATGGCGGCCATGCCCATCGCCACCTGCTGCCCGATCTCCGGCGGGCAACCGAGCATCTCGTTGAGCACCGCGAAGGTGAGCGGGAACGCGTACTGGCTGATCAGATCCGCTGCACCGTCCTGGCAGAAGGCGTTGATCAGCGGACCCGCGACCTGTTCGGTCGTCGCGTGCAATGCGTGCAGATCGACCGCGTCGATAGCGGCGACGTTCACCTGCCGGTAGCGCTGGTGCTCGAATCCCGTGCTGCGCAGCGCGTTCGGTCGCCATTCCATCATCGGCAGGATCGGGCACTCGCCGGGCACGCTCTGCTGCCAGGTGCGTGGATCCGCGGGAAAATGCGTCGGGTCGTTGAGGATTCGCAGCGCCGTGTAGTAGCCGATCACCAATGTTGCGGGCACGTTCGGCGCCAGTTCGATGGGGACGAGCGAACCGTAACGGCGGCGCATCTCCCGGTAGGCGTGATGGGGGTCGGCGGCGAATGCCTCCGTGTACAGCGCGACCCGGGGCCCGTCGCTGTCGAGAGGTGAATTATGTTGAACAGGACAGACTTTCGTGCTTTCGGAAGTGGATCGCGGGGACGGTGGCGTGGACAAAGGGCATGACTCCAGAAGGGAAGGCTCTTCGCCGACGAGTGCGGGTGCGCGGGTCGGCTACGCGCCGGTCCGGCGCATGTTTTCCGATGTGGCTACGGGATCGTAAGCAGTTCCGGCGCCGCGGTGGGGTGGTTTGAGCCGTCCGCTCATTCGCCGAGCCCCGCCGCGTACCGTGCGGTGAGCGCGGCGACGCGATCGGCGGGCCACGGGCACCGGATATCGCCTTGCGTAGCGGCGAAGAACAATTCCAGCTGTACGTGCCAGGCGGCCAGCAGTTCGGGCCGCAGCCGAGCGAGTCCGTCCGGCAGGGTCTGCCTGAGTTCCACCCGCACGCCGAGGTCGGGATCGGCTTCGAAGGACCACCGCACGGTGCCCGCCACCGCGCCGTCGTGGCGCCACCGGTACTCCAGCCGTCGGGGCGGCTCGACGCCGACGAGTTCGCCCGCCTCGACGTGCGCGTTGGTCGACCGGACCGGCGCGGGGCCGCCCACCGCCGGAGTCCGCTCCTCGGTGAGCAGCGACCACAGCCGCTCCGGCGGCTGCCACACCAGGTCGCGCTCGAAACGCAGGACGTAGCCGTCGATGGTGTGCAGTCGTGCTCGGGACCGGCTCATGGCTGTCCTTCCTCGTCGGGCATGGCGTCGAGATGGCGTTCCAGGGCATCGAGGCCGGTTTGCGCGCCTCGCATGTCGCTGAGAAATCGCGGTCCCGGTTGCGTGAAGATTGCTGCGGATCGGGGCCCCGCCGGGGTCGCCGAACTCGCGTAGCTGTTGTCACCTCGGCCTCGGTGGGCTTGCGCTGGGCGTCGCGATGTGCATCCGGTCGAGTGGATGCCGCGCGCTGTGAAGCCCGCCAAACGTGCGCACCGGGAACCGCACTGGCCGCGACGCACCGCCGGAACCCGAAAAATACTGCGGTAATACTCGAATGCTATTGAGCGGGAGCGAGGTGCGCCGACCCGTTCGGCAGCGGCCGTGGCGGTCAGTGGTTTTCGGTGAACTGGGGCTTGATCAATTCATCTAGTACGTTCTCCGGGATAACGAGAAGCAGTTCTCGGGTGAGGCCGGCGGCGAGCGCCGGTTCCGAACCCGGCCGCTCGGCGACATCGGGCGGGTAGGTGGAGGTGTCCATGCTTGTTGACCGCGCCGTCGTCATCTGGCGGGGAGACAAGAGTCAGCCGACCCGAGGCCGCGCCCATGCCGTCGCGGTCACCGGTCGCCGGGCCGGCGGATTTCGCGAGAAGAATGTGTCGAAAATGTCTACTGATCGATTCCGTAGCGTCCGAAACATCCTGGGGTGCGCGGCGCTCGCCGCGGCTCTGGTAGCCGGATGCGGAACCGACCGCGCCGAGGATTCGTCGAGCGAGCCCACCATCACCGAGGCCGCGGCACGCACCGACCAGAAGGGCCTGTCCATCATCGTGCCGGGCACCCTGGCCGCGAGCTATGCCGAGCTCGCCGCGGGCGTGCGCGGGAAGCTGGGCATGGCCGTCATGCCGGTCGGCGGCGAGCAGGCGATCACCTTCGGGGAATGGACCAGCGGTCCGGCCTGGTCGACGATGAAGGTGCCGCTGACCATCGCCGCGCTGCGGCGCAGTCCGAGCAGCTCGAACTACGCCGCGTCGGCGGCGATCACCCAATCCGACAACGCCGCCGCCGACGCGCTGTGGCAGTCGCTGGGCACGCCGCAGGAGGCGGCGCAGGCCGTGCAGGCGGTGCTGCGTGAAGGCGGGGACACCAAGACCGTCGTGCCTGCCACCCGCGCGCGTGCCGAGCACTCGGCCTTCGGCCAGGCGGAGTGGTCGCTGACCGATCAGGTGCGGTTCGCGTCGCGGTTGCCATGCCTGCCCCAGGCCGAGCGCGTCACCTCGCTGATGGAACAGGTCGTCACCAGCCAGCGGTGGGGTCTCGGCGAGTTCAGCGGCGCCGAATTCAAGGGCGGTTGGGGACCGGACGTCTCGGGCAACTACCTGGTGCGGCAATTCGGGGTCGTGAACGTGCCTTCGGGGCAGCTCGCGATCGCGATCGCGGTGCAGCCGGAGTCGGGATCGTTCAGCGATGGCATGAACATCCTGGACAAACTCGCCGCGGTCGTCTCCCAGCATCTCGACGAGCTGTCCGGGGGTCGCTGCCCGGCCTCGTGAGGTCATCTGTCCAGGTCGGTGTTACGCGACGTTCACGGGGGCGGGGCTGCCGAGATCGGACATGAGGGGCAAGATAGCGGCCATGCGCATCGGAGTTCTGACCGGAGGCGGAGACTGCCCAGGACTGAACGCGGTCATCCGCGCCGTCGTTCGCACCGCGAACGGCCGCTATGGAGACGCGATCGTCGGCTTCGAAGACGGGTGGCGGGGCCTATTGGAGGACCGCAAGATCCAGATCCGCAACGACGACCGCACCGACAGGATCCTCACCAAGGGCGGCACCATCCTCGGCACCGCCCGCACCAACCCCGACGTGCTGCGCGCCGGTCTCGGCCGGATCAAGCAGACCCTCGACGACAACGGCATCGAGGCGCTGATCCCGATCGGCGGCGAGGGCACGCTCACCGCCGCGAGCTGGTTGTCCGACGAGGGCGTTCCGGTGGTCGGCGTTCCGAAGACCATCGACAACGACATCGATTGCACCGACGTCACGTTCGGCCACGACACCGCCCTGAGCATCGCCACCGAGGCGATCGACCGGCTGCACACCACCGCCGAGTCGCACCAGCGCGTCATGCTCATCGAGGTGATGGGCCGCCACGCGGGCTGGATCGCGATCAGCGCAGGCATGGCCGCGGGCGCGCACCTGACCCTGGTGCCGGAGGTCCCGTTCGAGGTGGACGAGGTCTGCGCGATGATCAAGCGGCGTTTCCAGCGCGGCGACAAGCACTTCATCTGTGTCGTCGCCGAGGGGTCGCACCCGGCGCCCGACTCCGGATTCACCTTGCGCGAGGGCGGCATCGACGAGTTCGGCCACGAGCGTTTCACCGGCGTCGCCCAGCAGCTCGGCGTGGAGATCGAGCGGCGCATCGGCAAGGAGGTCCGCACCACCGTGCTCGGTCACGTGCAGCGCGGCGGCAGCCCGACCCCCTACGACCGGGTGCTGGCCACCCGCTTCGGCCTGCACGCCGCCGAGGCGGTGCACGCGGGCAAGTTCGGCCAGATGGTCGCGTTGCACGGCACCACCATCGACCTGGTCCCCCTCTCGGAGGCCACCAAGCAACTCAAGCGGGTGCCGACGGAGCGCTACCGCGAGGCGGAGGCGTTCTTCGGGTAGCGGCGGGAGGGTCCAGCGCCTATAGCCTCGTATAGCAACAGGAGCTATAGTCGAGATGTGTCCCGGACTATCAGCCAAGCTGAACTACGCAACGGAAGCGCTGCTGTGATGGATGCGTTGGAAGCGGGTGAGGATTTCATCATCACCCGTAACGGCCGCCCAGTAGGGGAGTTGCGGCCGTTGGCGCCGGCGCGTGAGGTCACCACAGCTGAGCTGAAGCGGCGGCTCGCTCGCTTTGCTCGCGCGGGCAGCAGTGTCGAGGAGCGGGCGCAGGTTGACGCGATCTTCGGGGAAGACCGACTCGATGACCAGTGAACGGCTGGACTCCGGCCTCCTGGATACCTGTGTACTGATCGATCTGGACGAGATTTCGGACGAGCAGCTTCCACTCGTACCGAAGATCAGCACCGTGACACTCGCGGAACTCGGGTTGGGTGTAGCCGCAGCACCTGACGCCACCAGGAGGTTGTTACGCACCGAACGTCTTCAAGAGTTCGAAAGCACCTTCGAAGCGTTGCCTTTCACGGCAGAGGCTGCCCGCCGCTTTACTCTGATGGCAGGCTTGCTGGCGGCCGGAGGGCGAAGCCCGAAGCCACGCAAGTTCGATCTGATGATCGGCGCGATCGCTTCCATTCACGGCCTGTCGCTGTTCACCCGTAACCCCAAAGATTTCTACGGGCTCGAGCAGGTGCTGACAGTCGTCCCGGTATGAGCGGCGTACCGACCGGTGCGAAGAGAGTTCTCATGAGCGGCCGACTCACTCGGCTGTTTCCGTAGCGGGTTGTCTCGCATCGGTACCCTGAGTCGCATGCGCAGCGGGCGACTGATCGCGTTGGCACTGTTGGTGATCGCGGCACTGGTGAGCGGCTGCTCGGAGTCGAATCCGCCCGAGCCGACCACCGGTGACTGGCACGGAGCGATCGAGGTTCCAGGGCAGCCGGTGCAGGTCGGCGTGAGCTTCCACGCCGACGGCACCGCCACGATCGACATCCCGTCCCAGGGCATGAGCGGCGTGCGATTGAAGGACGTCAGCTCCGACCGCGACGGCGTGTCGTTCGCGATCCCCGACATCCCGGGCGAACCGGTGTTCCACGGCAAGTACGAGTCGGGACCCGACCGGATCACCGGCGATTTCACCCAGTCCGGCCAGAACTTCCCCTTGGCGCTGAGCCGGGGCGAGGTCGTGCCGCCCGCCCATCCGCAGGAACCGAAGCCGCCGTTCCCGTACAAGACCGAGGACGTCGGCTACGGCAGCGGCGGCATCACCATCGCGGGAACGTTGACCGAACCGCAGGGCCCGGGCCCGTTCCCCGCCATCCTCATGATCACCGGAAGCGGCGCGCAGGACCGCAACGAGGAACTCATGGGCCACAAGCCGTTCCTGCTGCTGGCCGACACCTTCACCCGCGCAGGCTACGCCGTGCTGCGTACCGACGACCGCGGCGTCGGCGGCACCGGCGGCAAGCTGGACGACGCGAACTACACCGATCTGGCCGACGACGCCGCCGCGGGCGTCCGCTTCCTGCGCGCCCGCTCCGACATCGACCCGGCGCGGGTCGGGCTCTTCGGCCACAGCGAGGGCGGCTACCTCGCGCCGCTGGTCGCCGCGCGCCCCGACAGCGGCGTCGCGTTCGCGATCCTCATGGCCGGACCCGGCGCCCCCGGCTCGGACGTGCTCGTCGAACAGACCCGCTTGCTGGCCACCGCCAACGGCACGCCTCCCGACCAGGTGGAGGCCCGCGTCCGCGACACCGCCGAACTGGCCGCCCTGCTGAAGGCGGGCGATCTCGACGGCGCGCGGCAACTGGCCGTCCGGCAGAACCAGGCCCTGCCAGCCGACCAGCGCGTGCCGGACGATCAGGCCGCCGCGCAGATCACGCCGTATTTCGCCGCCCTCGTCGCCTATGACCCGGCGCCTGCCCTGTCCGCGTTGCGTATTCCGGTGCTCGCCTTCTTCGGCGGCAAGGATCTTCAGGTGCCCCCGGCGCAGAGCGAGCAGCCGATGCGCGAGCACCTCGCCGCCGACCCCGACGCGACCGTCCACGTCTTCCCTGGTCTCAATCACCTGATGCAGCCCACCGAGACCGGCCGTCCCAGCGAGTACGGCGCCATCGAGACCACCATCGCTCCCGAGGTGCTCGACTACGTCAGCGGATGGCTGCGGCAGCGGGTCCCGGTGAAGTAGCGGCACGCGAGAGCCGCTGCGCTGTGACGGCAGCGCTTACCTAAACTGATGGCCATGAGCGCACCCACGGTCGACCTGATGGATTACTCGGATGTCATCGCCCGGTTCGAGCCGGTGCTCGGCATGGAGGTCCACGTCGAGCTGAACACCGCGACGAAGATGTTCTGCGGTTGCCCGACCGAGTTCGGCGCGGAGCCGAACACCCAGGTGTGCCCGGTGTGCCTCGGTCTGCCCGGTTCGCTGCCCGTGGTCAACCAGAAGGCCGTCGAGTCGGCCATCCGGATCGGACTGGCGCTGAACTGCTCGATCACGCCGTGGGGCCGGTTCGCGCGCAAGAACTACTTCTACCCCGATCAGCCGAAGAACTACCAGATCAGCCAGTACGACGAGCCGATAGCCACGAACGGGCACCTGGACGTGGTGCTCGACGACGGCAGCGTCTTCCGCGTCGACATCGAGCGCGCGCACATGGAGGAGGACACCGGCAAGTCGGTGCACATCGGCGGCGCGACCGGCCGTATCCACGGTGCGAGCCACTCCCTGCTCGATTACAACCGGGCGGGCGTGCCGCTGATCGAGATCGTCACCAAGCCGATCACCGGCGCGGGGGAGCGCGCCCCCGAAGTGGCGCGGGCGTACGTGACGGCGCTGCGGGACCTGCTGAAGTCGCTCGGCGTGTCCGACGTGAAGATGGAGCAGGGCTCGCTGCGCTGCGACGCGAACGTCTCGCTGATGCCCATCGGCGCAACGGAATTCGGCACCCGCACGGAGACCAAGAACGTCAACTCGCTGCGCAGCGTCGAGGTCGCGGTGCGCTACGAGATGCGCAGGCAGGCCGCCGTGCTCGCCGGTGGCGGCACGGTGGTGCAGGAGACCAGGCACTTCCACGAGGCCGACGGCACCACCTCGCCCGGCCGCCGCAAGGAGACCGCCGAGGACTACCGCTACTTCCCGGAGCCGGACCTCGAGCCGATCGCGCCCGACGCGGAGTGGGTCGAGCAGTTGCGCGGCACCATTCCCGAGTACCCCTGGCTGCGCCGCGCGCGCATCCAGTCCGACTGGGGCCTGTCCGACGAGGTGATGCGCGACCTGGTCAACGCGGGCGCGCTGGATCTGATCATCGCCACCGTCGACGCGGGCGCCCCGGCCAACGAGGCGCGCTCCTGGTGGGTCGCCTACCTCACCGAGAAGGCCAAGGAGCGCGAGGTCTCGCTGGAGGAGCTGCCGATCGGCCCGGCCCAGGTCGCCGAGGTGATCAAGCTGGTCGACGCGAAGACGATCAACAACAAGGTGGCCAAGCAGGTCGTCGATCACGTGCTGGCCGGCGAGGGCGACCCGGCGCAGATCGTCGAGGCCAAGGGCCTCGGCATGGTCAGCGACGAGGGCGCCCTGCAAGCGGAGGTGGAGAAGGCGCTGGCCGCCAACCCCGACATCGCCGACAAGATCCGCTCCGGCAAGGTCCAGGCCGCGGGCAAGATCGTCGGCGACGTCATGAAGGCCACCCGCGGCCAGGCCGACGCGGCGCGAGTCCGCGAACTCGTCCTCGCCGCCTGCGGCTAGATTCCCGAGAGGCGGTCGACCGCGACGGCGCGGTAGGGCGTGGCCGGGGTCGGCGGCGTGGTGTAGCGCGCGTTCGGCAGGTACAACCGATCCCCGTACGCCGCGACCGTCGTCGGCACGTCGAAGCGCGGGTCGGTGACGCGTCGTATGACCGATCCCGTGGTTCCCGCGTTGTCGAGCGTGACCACGGCGATCGCGTTGGACCGGTTCTGCACGACCAGAAGTGTGTTGCCGCGTAGCCGCAGCCCATCCCCGTTGGGCAGTGTCTCCGCGCCGAGGTCGATCTGCCGTGTCGCGCCCGTCGCCGGGTCGACGCGGAACAGCGTGCCGGTCGCGGACTGCATGATGATCAACCCGGTGCCGTCGGGTGTGCGCACGATCCCGTTGGCGTTGATCGCTCCTGGCACGTAGTGGATGTCGCCGGTCAGCGGTCGTCGCTCCACCGCCGACGGCGGGGGCAGAGCACCGTCCTCGCTCATGGGCAGGTGGTACAGCACAGGCGCCCGCGAATCGGTGAACCACGCGCCCGTTGGCGTGAGCACGACATCGTTGACGAACGTGTCCGGCGGCGTGCCGAGCGGGTAGCTCGCCAGCACCGCCCCTGTGCCGGTGTCCACGACGCGGGCGTCGCCTCCCGTGCCACCGGCGACGAACAGCCGACCGCGGTGGTCGAGTCCGAGCCCGAGCGCCGGTGTCCCCGGCCCGGGGCTCAGCATGTCGCCTCGTCCGGTCACCAGGTCGGCGCGGTAGATGGAGCCATCGGCCCGCGAGCCGAAATATGCGACCGGTCGCGACCCGATGGCGATGCCCTCCGGCTGGAATCCGGCGGGTAGGTCGAACTCGGCGGCGAGGACCGGACGGTCGGCCGTCCGGTGCGCGGAAACCGACGCGGCCGCGCCGAAGCAGGCGAGGGCGGCCGCGATCACCAGGACGCGCTTCATCTCATCGTTCCTTTGTCAGTGGTCGCCCGTCCTACCCTGTCCACGCGCTCGTGCGGTGTCGAGTGTTCGGGTCCGAACTCAGTAGCCGACGGTGAAATGTTCGTTTCCGCCTGGACTTTCGAGCTCGTCCAGGACGGCCACGGCAAGGTCTTCCGCCGAGATCCGCGACGTGGCATCGGCGCTGGTGATCAGGGTGGTGGTGCCGCGCCGATAGTTGCCGGTGCGCTGTCCGGGTTCCAGCAGGGCGGGCGGGCTGAGATAGACCCAGTCGGCGGGATGCGCACGGCAGGTCTCCCATTGCGCGACGCTCGCGGCGGCGATGGTGCGAACGTGTGCCGGTACGTATTCCGGAGTGTCGAGCACGAGCCGCTCGGGGTGTCCCGGAACCCGCAGCGGGGCGGCGCCGCCGACCACGAGGATGCGCGTTCCAGTGGTGGCGGCCGCGTCGAGCAGGGCTGCCGTGGTCTCCGTGACGGTGTGTTCCTGCCCTACGGCCGGACGGGTCGCCGCCACGATCGCGTCGGCGCCGTCGAACAGTTCGCTCATTCGGACGCGGTCGGTCGCGTCCCCCTCGACGGCGGTCACCGTGGGCGGTAGGACCGTCCGCCTCGATTTCCGGAAGACGGCGACGACCTTGTGGCCGCGGCTCGCCGCCTCGTCGACGACGCACGAGCCGACCATGCCTGCGGCTCCGACGACGGCGATCTTCATTTCGATATCCCTTCGGGTGCTGGAATGGGAGCGGACGAGCGGGTGGGCGCGGGAAGCTGGCCCGCGACGATCGCGGCGAGCGCGAGCCCGAACCCGACGAGTTGGACCGGGCCGAGCGTCTGGCCGAGCAGAACGGCGCCCAAAACCGCCGCGACCAGCGGCGAGAGCAGGACGAGCACCGCGACCGAGGTGACGGGCAAGGTGCCGATGCCGCGGAACCACACGACATACGCGAGCAGGCCACCGACGAGCCCGAGCCAGAGGTAGCCGAGGGCCGCGGGCGCGTCGATCGCCGGCGGCGGCCCTTCGGCGAAGACCGTGAGGGGCAGCAGAAAGAGGCCGCCGGCAGTGAGTTGCCAGCCCGCGAAAGCGGTGGGACCGATCCCGTCGGGCCGTCCCCATCGTTTCGTCAGGGTCAGTCCGAGCGCCATCGAAGCGGCGGCGGCCAGACCCGCCATGACCCCGGTGAGATCGAGGGCCGCGTTCGGCCCGATCACCACCAAGCCGACGCCGACGATCCCCAGCACTCCCCACGCGAGGCGCCAGGCGGAGGGGGTCTCCCCCAGGACCACCACGGCCAAGACGGCCACGACCAGCGGCTGGGCCGCCGCCAAGGTCGCGGCCACCCCACCCGGTAGGCGTTCGGCGGCGAGGAACAGCAGCGGGAAGAGCAGCCCGATGTTGAGCACGCCCAGTACCGCGGCCTTGCCCCACCAGGCTCCGCGCGGCAGCGTCCGCGTGATCGCCAGCGCGATCAACCCCGCGGGCAAGGCACGCAGCAGCCCGGCGAACAGCGGGTGTCCCGGGGGGAGTAGCTCGGTGGTGACGACATAGGTCGTGCCCCATGACACGGGAGCGAGCGCCGTGAGGACGGTGCGCGACAGGGTTCCCAACGGCGTGTCTGCGCCGGGAACCACCTGTGTGCCTGAACTTTTCACCTTCGCAGTCTCGCGCGGCACCGATCAATGAGTCCAACACATGTTTGTCACTCGATCAATCGTGATTCACGATTGATCCATGGAGCTCCAGCAGATGCGCTACGTGATCGCCGTGGCCGAGACGAACAGCTTCACCCGCGCCGCCGAACGATGCCTGGTCGTGCAGTCCGCCCTCAGCCATCAGATCGCCCGGCTCGAGCGGGAGTTGGGCGCGCGACTGTTCGAGCGCACCAGCCGCCGGGTGCGCCTCACACCGGCGGGCGCGGCGTTCCTCCCGGCCGCCCGTCAGTGCCTGGACGCGGCCGAGCGCGCCGTCGCCGAGGTGGCCGCCGCGGTGGGGGAGGTACGCGGACGACTCGCCGTCGGCCTGATACCCACCGTCGCCGCGGTGGACGTCCCGGAGGCGCTGCGCGAGTTCCGCCGCCGTCACCCGCAGGTGCGCATCAGCCTGCGGGTGGGCGCGAGCGAGGAACTGGTGGAGCAGGTCGAGCAGGGAGCCATCGACGTCGCTTTCCTCGGCTTGCCGACCACGGCGCGTCCGCGGGGCGTGGTCGCGCACGCATTCGCCCGTGACCGGCTGGTCGCCGTCGTCGCGCCGGACCATCCGCTCGCCGGGGAGCGCTCGACCGACCTGCGCACGTTGTCCTCCGAGGTGTTCGTGGATCTTCCGGCCGGGACAGCCGGCCGTCTCCAGTCCGATCAAGCCTTCGCGGCCGCGGGTCTGGACCGCGACGTCGCCTTCGAAGTGACCAGCGCGGACTACATCGCCCGACTCGTCCGCCCCGGCCTCGCCGTCGCCATGCTCCCCTCCGCCTACGTGCCGCAACTGGAGGGCGTGACCACCGTCGAGGTCACCGACGCCCCGGCCCGCGTCGAACACGTCATCTGGAGCCGCAGCCGCACCCCCGCGGCCACCGCCTTCCTCACCGTGATCGGCGTCCCGGCGCGAAACGCGGACAACTCCTGAAGACAACCCGTTATCGAGTCGACAACCGCGCCGCGCCGCACACCGGCGGACCTCTCCTGACGGACCCGCCGCCCCCGGCCATGTACCGCCAATTGGCCTGACCCGGCGCCTGCTGTGTTCGGAACGGCAAGCGGCGACTGCTTCAACAGACTCGTCGGCCCGTCGCGCGCGAAATCAGGACGCACGTCGCAGCTCGGTCAGTCCGCGCGACGCCCGAGAACGGCCCGCAAGCCGTCGCGCCTGCGAACGCCCGACACCGCAGCAGCCATGACCAGCACCACCGCGGTTCCACCAGGGACCGGCCGTCCGCAACCGCTGCCGAACCCCGCATCGCAGGTCGCGTGCCTCGAGCAAGTCCGGATCGCGGGGGATTCGAGCGGCTGTGGTGCGTGCGGAAAGCCAGCGGCCGCCCACGTGGTAAGGCAAACCGTCAGGTCGTGCGCTCACCGCCAGACGCGCCCAGCGCACCTCGACCCCAGGTTTCGAGCGAAGCGAGACCGAGCATCCGCCGTTCGCGGCCCGGCTCGCGTCCGAGTGGCCGCCGCGTCCGCGACGAAGTCGCCAGCGGTGGTCGCTCGGGCGCGAGCCATGAAGGGGCCGCGAACACGCAGCGCCGAAGGTGCTGCCAATCAACTCAGTCCGGGCCGCCGCCTCCGGCCTGCGGCGGCGGGATGCGGACCACTCGGTCGTCGAACGGTCCCGGCTGGCCGTCGGTCTTGTTCACCGTGGTCACCCAGATGGTGCCGTCGGCGCCGACCGCCGCGCCGCCGAGTTGCCCGTACTTGTCCTGCGCCGTGAGCGTCGGCGCCGCGGTGACCGCGTGGGTGGTCGGGTCGGCGGCGGCGATGGCGAGCGCCTTCGCGCGGGTCAGCGAGATCGCGACACCGTCGGCGGCGGCGGCGCACCCGGCGACGCCGGGCCGGTCCGGCCAGGTCCACATGGTGGTGACCGCGCCGTCGCCGCCGAGCCGCTGCAGCCGGTCCTCCGCGGCGGTGCGGTCGGTGATCCAGATGCTGTCCTTGCCGTCCCGGCAGACGTCCCCCGCGGTCCCGATGCCGGAGACGGCGATCTCCGGCGCGGGCGTGCGGCCGGGCACGGGGGAGTTCACGCGCAGCAGTTTGCCCGCGAGCGAGCCCGCCGAGGCGGCCGCGCCGGGGTTGCCCGCGTCGCCGGTCAGCACGAGCATCTGGTCGGGTGCGGCGAATTCGATCGCGCCGTGATTCCCGCTTGCGCCCTTGGGGATTCCGGTGAGCACGTCCTTCGGCGAGCCCCCTTCGCCGATGCGGACCACCCGGTTGTCGCTGCCGGTGGTGATGTACGCGTACATCAGGCCGTCTTCGTTGTAGGTGGGCGACAGCGCGAGGTCGCTGAGGCCGCCGTCACCGGAGCCGTCCACGTCCAGCCTGGCGATCTCGAACGGCGGCTGGTCGGGCACGACCTTCAGGATGCGTCCGGTTCTGCGTTCGGCGACCAGCGCCCCGTCGGGGAGCGTCACCAGGCCGCCGGTGGTGTCCAGGCAGGTCGCCACCACCGCCGGGTCGGGATCGATGCACGGGCCGCTCGGTCTGGTGGTGGAGGTGGGCGGTTGGCTGGGTTTCTTCGGGTCGATGTTGGCTCCGTGCAGGGTCGGTTCGGGGGTGAACGGACTGGACGCCGAATCGTCGAACCGGGCGCATCCGACCAGCAGGACGGAGCCGAGCGCCAAGCTCGCCGCGACGCGGCCCACGACAACCAAACTCATAGCCCAGACGTTACGGAAATTCCGTCGCCCGCGCCCTTCCGGGTGGGGGTGTCGCCCGCGCACTGACACGCCGCGCCGTACTTGCCCGCGCCGGTGCGGTGCGGCATAGGGTATTGGCCGTGACCGACAAGCCGAAAGACACGCCCGAACCGAAGGCCGGGGACGCCACTCCCACCACGGCCGAGCAGGCGGCGGTGTCGTCCACCGGCCGGGGAGTGACCAGCCCGTACGACTCGCCGACCGAGCAGTTCGAGCGGGTCGATCCGGCCCAGCGGCCGCAACTGTCCAAGGACGTCCCGCGCACCGAGGAAGAACTCGGGCTGGAGCCGGACGTTCCGACCACCGGCGCGAGCAAGACCCCGGCTGGTGCGACGGCGGCGCCGACCTACGACTACGCCAGCATCCCGCCCGCCCCGGCCCCGCCGAGCGACACCGCGCGCCTGCGCCGCCGCAACGGCGAGGTCCGCCGCGGCACGCTCGATCTCGGATTGCTGCTGCTACGGCTGGTGATCGGCGCGACCTTCCTCTACCACGGCCTGCAGAAGCTGACCGGCTGGTTCCACGGCCCCGGCCTGGACGGCACCCGCGACATGATGGAGCGCGGCGGCTGGGATCACCCGAGCGTGTCCGCCATGCTGGTCACCGCGGGCGAGGTCGGCGGCGGCGCGCTGCTGATCCTCGGTCTGTTCACGCCGTTGGCGGCGGGCGCGGTGCTCGCGGTCATCCTGGATGCCTGGGCTTGGAAACAGGGCATGGCCCCCGGGTTCCAGTACAAAGCCGGGCCGGGAGCGGTGGAATACGAAAGCGTCCTCGCGGGCGTCTCGGCCGTCATCATCCTGACCGGTCCCGGTCGCCTGTCCTTCGATCGCAACCGCGGCTGGGCCATCCGCCCCGCGGCGGGCTCGTTCGTCATCCTGCTGCTGGCCGTGGCCGCCGCGGTCGGCGCGTATTGGTACCTGCACGGCGGCAACCCGCTGACGGGCATCGGTCCCTTCGACTGAATCCAGCCGAACCGAAGGCCCCTTCCTCCCGCACCGGGAGGAAGGGGCCTTCGTCGTCGACAGGGTGGGGCTTACGGCACGTGCCGGACCGCGCCCTTGTCCGCCGAGGTCGCCATGGCCGCGTACGCCCGCAGCGCCGTCGTCACCGGGCGGTCCCGGTTGACCGGCTGCCACGGCCGTTCGGACGCCTCCATCTTCGCGCGGCGCTCGGCGAGCACGGCGTCGTCGACGAGCACCTCGAGCGTCCGGCTGGTCACGTCGATCCGGATCTGGTCGCCGTTCTCGACCAGGCCGATGACACCGCCGCTGGCCGCCTCCGGCGAGATGTGCCCGATCGACAGGCCCGAGGTGCCGCCGGAGAAGCGGCCGTCGGTGATCAGCGCGCATTCCTTGCCGAGCCCGGAGCCCTTCAGGAACGCGGTGGGGTGCAGCATCTCCTGCATGCCGGGGCCGCCCGCGGGGCCTTCGTAACGGACCACGATGACGTCGCCCGCCTTGATCTTCTTGCCGAGGATGACCGACACGGCCTCCTCCTGCGACTCCACCACCACGGCCGGGCCCTGGAAGGAGAACAGCTCCTCATCGATGCCCGCGGTCTTGAGCACCGCGCCGTCGGGCGCGATGTTGCCGCGCAGCACGACCAGGCCGCCTTCCTTGGTGTAGGCGTGCTCGAGGTCGCGGATGCAGCCGCCCTCCGCGTCGGTGTCCAGCGACGACCAGCGGTTGTCGGTGGAGAACGGCTCGGTGGTGCGCACCCCGCCAGGTGCGGCGTGGAACAGTTCGATGGCTTCCTGAGAGGCCTTGCCGGAGCGGATGTCCCAGGTGTCGAGCCACTCGTCGAAGCTCGCGCTGTGCACCGTGGTCACGTCGGTCTCCAGCAGGCCGGCCCGGCGCAGCTCGCCGAGGATCGCGGGGATGCCGCCCGCGCGGTGCACGTCCTCCATGTGGTAATCGGAGTTGGGCGACACCTTCGACAGCGTCGGCACCCGGCGGCTGATCTCCTCGATGGTGTGCAGATCGAAGTCGATCTCGCCTTCCTGCGCGGCGGCCAGCGTGTGCAGCACGGTGTTGGTCGAACCGCCCATCGCCACGTCCAGCGCCATCGCGTTGCGGAAAGCCTTGGCATCGGCGACGTTGCGCGGCAGCACGGACGCGTCGTCCTCGCGGTACCAGCGGTTGGCGATGTCCACCACCACGGTGCCCGCGCGCTCGAACAGCGCCCGGCGCGCGGCGTGCGTGGCGAGGGTGGAGCCGTTGCCGGGCAGCGCGAGACCCAGCGCCTCGGTGAGGCAGTTCATCGAATTCGCGGTGAACATGCCCGAGCAGGAACCGCAGGTCGGGCACGCCGACCGCTCGACCTCGGACAAACCCTCCTCCGACACCGCTTGATTCGCGCTCGCGGAGATCGCGGTGATCAGGTCGGTCGGCGCTTGGGCGACCCCGCCGACGACGACGGCCTTGCCCGCCTCCATCGGCCCGCCGGAGACGAACACCGTCGGAATGTTCAGCCGCATGGCCGCGTTGAGCATGCCCGGGGTGATCTTGTCGCAGTTGGAGATACACACCAGGGCGTCGGCGGTGTGCGCGTTCACCATGTACTCCACGGAGTCGGCGATGATCTCGCGCGACGGCAGCGAGTAGAGCATGCCGCCGTGGCCCATCGCGATGCCGTCGTCGACGGCGATGGTGTGGAATTCGCGCGGCACGCCACCGGCGGCGCGCACCGCGTCGGCCACGATGTCGCCGACGTTCTTCAGGTGCACGTGGCCGGGAACGAACTGCGTGTAGGAGTTCGCGATGGCGACGATCGGCTTGCCGAAATCGGTGTCGGTCATGCCGGTGGCGCGCCAGAGTGCGCGTGCGCCTGCGGCATTGCGGCCGATGGTCGTGGTTCGTGAACGAAGCGGTGGCATTTCGATGTCCTCGGGTCGCGGGGGCTGACGTGCGACGGGCGCGGAGCGTGCTCGGCGGAGCACCACGTTACTCCCGGTGGGCGTGCACACCGACCGGTGGTGTGGCGTCCCATCGCGGTCGGCCGGGTCGGGTGTGTCGCCGGTGCGTGGTGTCGCGTGCGACGACGGTGACGCCGGAGGTGCCGGAACGTCGAGTGGGACTGGACGGAGGATCACTGCTCCGGGGAAATCATCCCATCACTCGACCGTAACCTCCCAACGATGGCGAATGTTCCGCGTCGGCGCTCGGACCGGGCGGGCCAGGGAGTTCGCCGTCCTTGCGGCCCGATGGTCGCCGGATTGCCGACTGCTAGGTCGCGCTGTCGCGTGGCGTGTCTTCGTCGGCGTTCTCGCCGGACTTCGCCAACCCGTTGGTCGCCGGGTCGCCTTTCGCGTTCGAGGGTCGGTCACTCCCGTCCGCGGGTTCGGCGGGGGCCTCTTCCGTCGCGGGTTCCCGAGGCTCCGCGAACGGGTCCGGAATCCGTCCGCCGGAGAACGCCGCCAGATCGCGCAACCGGTCGTAGCTCACCGCGGGCAACTTCACCTCGGTGCCATCGGTGAGGTCGGCCCGCACGTATCCACGCTTCGGGATGCGCACACCCTTCAGCTGCGCCCAGTCCAGGTGGCGCGAGCCGAACAGCGTCCGCAGGTCCAGTCCCGCGTCCGAGACGGTGGTCTGCGTCCGCAGTACCCACGCCAGCACCGCGACGGGGATCAGCAGCAGCCACCACAGTCCGGCTGGCCAGCCGACGAAGGGGAAGAACACGCACATCAGCAGGATGAACACGCCCAGGAAGGCCAGCCGTGGGATGCGGATCACACGGGCCTCTGAGACGCCACCCGTATCGGTTGTCGCCGCGGGCGTGTGGGACGATTCAGACGGTGGCACGGACTGATGCGGTGATGACACACCACCATCCTCGCATCCTGATGAACGGACACAAGCAACCGCACTGTCCCACATAATGGGACACACGGGGTCATCTGTTTGACTCTTCGGTTCACACCCGCTTAACGTCGTGCGCGTGAATCGAAACGAGTTGCTCGTAATCGGCCGGCGCGTCCAGCGTTGAGCCTGACACACTGAGTCGAATACGTCAGCTCGCGTTGCGACGCGCCACCCTCGATCAGCCTTGCGCTGTCGGGGGCTTTTTTATGTTCGGACTAATGTCCGGCATGGCGAAGCGCAAGACACCGCTGGCACAACATCCGGGGTCGGAACCACAACCAGTAAGGAACGAAGACGGTGAGCGCACCTACCGCACGGCCAGGGCCTTCGGCCCGTAGGCCAGCGCCTTCGGCGAATCAGCAGGCCACGCCCGCTGCCAACGCGACGTCCGCGGCCAACCGCCGCCAGCTCCCGCCCGAGCGGGTCACCGGCGCGCAGTCGGTCGTCCGTTCGCTCGAGGAGCTCGGCGTCGACACCGTATTCGGCATTCCGGGTGGCGCGATTCTCCCCGTCTACGACCCGCTTTTCGACTCGACCAAAGTGCGCCACGTGCTCGTCCGCCACGAGCAGGGCGCGGGTCACGCCGCCACCGGTTACGCCCAGGCCACCGGCAAGGTCGGTGTGTGTATGGCCACATCCGGCCCCGGTGCGACCAACCTGGTCACCCCGATCGCCGACGCGCAGATGGACTCGGTCCCGATCGTGGCCATCACCGGCCAGGTCGGCCGCGGCCTGATCGGCACCGACGCGTTCCAGGAAGCCGACATCTCCGGCATCACCATGCCGATCACCAAGCACAACTTCCTGATCACCGACGGCGTCGACATCCCGCGCATCATCGCGGAGGCGTTCTACCTCGCCGCGTCCGGCCGTCCCGGCGCGGTGCTGGTCGACATCCCGAAGGACGTGCTGCAGGCGCAGACCACCTTCACCTGGCCGCCGGAGATGCGGCTGCCCGGCTACCGCCCGGTCACCAAGCCGCACGGCAAGCAGGTGCGCGAGGCGGCGCGGATGATCATGGAAGCCAAGGCCCCCGTCCTCTACGTCGGCGGCGGCGTGATCAAGGCCGACGCCTCGGCCGAGCTGCTGCAGCTGGCCGAGCTGACCGGCATTCCCGTGGTCACCACGCTGATGGCGCGCGGCGCGTTCCCCGACAGCCACCGCCTGAACATGGGCATGCCCGGCATGCACGGCACCGTCGGCGCGGTCGCCGCCTTGCAGCGGTCCGACCTGCTGATCACCCTCGGCGCGCGGTTCGATGACCGCGTCACCGGGCAGCTGGACTCCTTCGCGCCCGGCGCCAAGGTCATCCACGCCGACATCGACCCGGCCGAGATCGGCAAGAACCGCCACGCCGACGTCCCGATCGTGGGCGACTGCCGCGAGGTGATCGTCGAGCTCATCGAGACCCTGAAGGCCGACCCGTCGGCGAGCGACGCGCTGCCGCTGCACCTGACCGACTGGTGGACCTACCTCGACGGCGTGCGTGACGCCTACCCGCTGGGCTGGACCCCGCCCGCCGACGGCTCGCTGTCGCCGGAGTTCGTCATCGAGGCGCTCGGCCGCCTGGCCGGACCCGACGCGATCTACTGCGCCGGCGTCGGCCAGCACCAGATGTGGGCCGCCCAGTTCATCAAGTACGAGAAGCCGCGCACCTGGCTGAACTCCGGTGGTCTCGGCACCATGGGCTACGCCGTCCCCGCGGCCATGGGCGCCAAGATGGGCGCGCCGGACAAAGAGGTGTGGGCGGTCGACGGTGACGGCTGCTTCCAGATGACCAACCAGGAACTGGCCACCTGCGCCGTCGAGGGCGTCCCGATCAAGGTCGCGCTGATCAACAACGGCAACCTCGGCATGGTTCGCCAGTGGCAGACGCTGTTCTACCAGGAGCGCTACTCCAACACCGATCTCGGCACGCACACCCTGCGCATCCCCGACTTCGTGAAACTCGCCGAAGCCCTCGGCTGCCACGGCATCCGGGTGGAGCGTGAGGAGGACGTGGAGGCCGCGATCCGCGAGGCGCAGTCCATCAACGACCGTCCCGTGGTGATCGACTTCATCGTCGGCAAGGACGCCCAGGTGTGGCCGATGGTCGCCGCGGGCACCAGCAACGACGAGATCATGGCCGCTCGCGGCATCCGCCCGCTGTTCGACGACGACGAGCAGGCCGCCGAGCCCGCCGTCATCCACACGGCGATGTCGCAAGATCAGAACAAGGTGAACAACGGATGAGTACCACGCATACCCTCAGCGTTCTCGTCGAGGACAAGCCGGGCGTGCTGGCACGGGTCGCGGCGCTGTTCTCCCGCCGCGGCTTCAACATCGAGTCGCTGGCGGTCGGTGGCACCGAGCTGCCGGAGATCTCGCGCATGACCATCGTCGTCACCGTCGAGGACCTGCCGCTGGAGCAGGTCACCAAGCAGCTCAACAAGCTGGTGAACGTCATCAAGATCGTGGAGCAGGACGCCGACAGTTCGGTGGCCCGCGAACTGATCCTGGTGAAGGTGCGCGCCGACGCCAGTGTGCGGACCCAGGTGATCGAGGCCGTCGGCCTGTTCCGCGCGAAGGTCATCGACGTGTCGCCGGACGCGCTCACCGTCGAGGCGACCGGAACCCGGTCCAAGCTCGACGCGCTGCTGCGGATGCTCGAACCGTACGGCATCCGGGAGATCGTGCAGTCCGGTGTCGTCGCGGTGGGGCGCGGGCCGAAATCCATCACCGCCACCCGATGAGCTGAGCAGCGGCACACCGATGGGGCCGACCGCCCGGCGGCGGCCACACGCTAGTCTTTCTGCGATCGACGGTTGGCGTGCCGCCTCCCCGCTCACGCGGGAATGATCTTCTTCCGCGCCCGCGGAGGTGATCCGATCCAGAACAACGTAAATCCACACCGGCGCGAGCACGGTGTGCCCCGCCTCGCGCGGGGATGATCCCGGAAGGAACCACAGTGGCAGTCGAGATGTTCTACGACGACGATGCCGACCTGTCGATCATCCAGGGCCGCAAGGTCGCTGTCATCGGCTACGGCAGCCAGGGGCACGCGCACTCGCTGAGCCTGCGCGACTCGGGCGTCGAGGTCCGCGTCGGTCTGGCCGAGGGTTCGAAGTCGCGTCCGAAGGCCGAGGAGGCCGGCCTGACCGTCGGCACCCCCGCCGAGGTCTCGGAGTGGGCGGACGTCATCATGGTGCTCGCGCCCGACACCGCGCAGGCGTCGATCTTCACCAACGACATCGAGCCGAACCTGAAGGACGGCGACGCGCTGTTCTTCGGCCACGGCCTCAACATCCACTTCGGCCTGATCAAGCCGCCCGCCAACGTCACCATCGGCATGGTCGCCCCGAAGGGCCCCGGCCACCTGGTGCGTCGTCAGTTCGTCGACGGCAAGGGCGTTCCCGCGCTGATCGCGATCGACCAGGACCCGAAGGGCGAGGGCCAGGCGCTGGCGCTGTCCTACGCCAAGGGCATCGGCGGCACCCGCGCCGGCGTCATCAAGACCACCTTCAAGGAAGAGACCGAGACCGACCTGTTCGGTGAGCAGGCCGTGCTGTGCGGCGGCACCGAGGAACTGGTCAAGACCGGTTTCGAGGTCATGGTCGAGGCCGGTTACGCGCCGGAGATGGCCTACTTCGAGGTGCTGCACGAGCTGAAGCTGATCGTCGACCTGATGTACGAGGGCGGCATCGCGCGGATGAACTACTCGGTCTCCGACACCGCCGAGTTCGGTGGCTACCTGTCGGGCCCGCGGGTCATCGACGCCGACACCAAGAAGCGGATGCAGGACATCCTCAAGGACATCCAGGACGGCAGCTTCGTCAAGCGCCTGGTCGCCAACGTCGAGGGCGGCAACAAGGAGCTCGAGGCGCTGCGCAAGAAGAACGCCGAGCACCCGATCGAGGTCACCGGCGCCAAGCTGCGCGGCCTGATGAGCTGGGTCGATCGCCCGATCACCGAGACCGCCTGATACTTGGGCCGATTCGCGCGGTGGCCCGCTCCGGTTCTGGAGCGGGCCACCGGCGTCTTCACGGACTTCCTGGACACGGCAGATCCGCAGTTCGTGAAATGCCAATTGCCGGAACGTTTTTGCCCGCTCAGGGCCCTAAGTTCGCGCCGATAACCGGGACAACTCATCAATGCGGAATGCGTGACGACGCACGAGTGCTACGACCTCGAGGTCACTGCCTGCGCAGTGTCGCGAATGCTCTATCTCAGCGTCATTTCGATCGGCGAGGGGAAGCGAAGCCGGTAATCGGCCCTCTTTCTGCCGAGGTCCAGGCCGCGCACGGTGGGCAACTGTGACGAAAGGCAACCCTGGAACGTGACGCGGGTCATTGCCCGCGAAGGCGCGGTTGGGTCATGGTCGTCAATTCGTTGCAGGAAACTCGCTGGAGATACCCGAATGGCCGACCACAATTTCGCCTACGACCTCACCTTGGACGAAGTACGACGACGCAGCGCCGTCGTCGCGGCGCTCGGTGACGACTGGGATCCGGTCGCGGTGCTCGCCGAGGAAGATCTGGCCTACGACATGCTGTACTCGAATCTCGACGACGAACAGCAGCGTATATACGAGGAACTCGTCCGAGCCGGAGTTCTGCCGGATCGATCGATGCGCCGTATTACCTCCGGCGAGTCCTGACGTGACTGCTCCGCCCTCTCAACCTCTCATCGCGCTCGGAGCCTTTAACCACTCCGAAGCAAAACTCCGCACGTCTGGCTAGCGCGTCGCACCCTTCTGAAGATCGCGCACCGGACGCGCGCCCGGCACCTCGTCGAACTGCGCTCGCTGGTCGAGCGGTGGCGAGCGCCGTGCCGTGCGACGCCGCGCCATTTCCGCATACCTGCGCCGAGCTGAGGCCGAAGCGCCCGGTCTAAACTAGTTACCGATGAGTAAGTTCTTCGCATCGGTGGACGAGGTGACCGGGCGTCTCACCGAGGCCGGGTATCTCCCGTCCCTCGATATCGCCACCGCCGTGTTCCTCGCGGGCCACCTCGGCAAGCCCCTGCTGATCGAGGGCCCCGCGGGCGTCGGCAAGACCGAGCTGGCCAAGGCCGTCGCCGCCGCGACCACGTCCGACCTGGTGCGGTTGCAGTGCTACGAGGGCATCGACGAGGCCCGCGCCCTCTACGAGTGGAACCACGCCAAGCAGTTGCTGCGCATCACCGCCTCGGACGACGAAGGCTGGGACAGCACCCGCGACCACGTCTTCACCGAAGAGTTCCTCCTCGCCCGCCCGCTGCTGGCCGCCATCCGCAACCCGCGTTCCACGGTTTTGCTCATCGACGAACTCGACAAGGCCGACGTGGAGCTGGAAGGTCTGCTGCTCGAGGTGCTCGGCGACTATCAGATGAGCATTCCCGAGCTCGGCACCGTCACCGCGGTGCGCAAGCCATTCGTCATCGTGACGTCCAACGCCAACCGGGAGCTGTCCGAAGCGCTGAAGCGGCGCTGCCTGTATCTGCACATCGACTACCCGACCGCCGAATTGGAGCGGGCTATCGTGCGGATGAAGGTCCCGGAGCTGGACGAGGCGCTGGGGGAGCCGGTGGTCCGTGTGGTCGGGGCGCTGCGTCAGCTCTCGTTGCGGAAAGCGCCGTCGATCGCGGAGACCGTCGATTGGGCGAAGACGCTCGTCGCCCTCGGTGCGCGCAATTTGTCCGGTGGCGTCGTCCGCTCGACGCTCGGTGTGCTGTTGAAGTACCAATCCGATCACCGCGTGGCGATCGAGCGGCTCGGGCTCGATCTGGATGCAGAGCAAGGTGGGCGGTGAGATGAAGCGCCCGCTCGGGCTCGCGCCACTCCTGCCGTTCGCAACCCAATCCGCCGCGAGGCTCGGCGCGGCTGCTCCCGCGAACCGGTATTCTTCGCCGCTCAGGTCGCCGCGCCCGTTCGCGGATTCGCTCTGGCGCAGCGGATCGCATTGCGACGCCATTTCACATCCGGCGCAGGCCACAACCGGGACGGCGAGCATTGCGACAGAGCAGCGATGCAGAGTCGTTCGGTCATCATTCGCTTACCGTCCGGGCGGATCATTGTGCTGCATGTGGCGCGAGGTTGCCGGAGTCGAGCATGAGCATCACTGAAAGCCGCCTCGGCGAGACGGGCCGCCGAGGCTCCGACTCGATGACCGATCGCCTCGTCGAGTTCGTCGGACTGCTGCGGGATCACGGCATCAACGCGGGGCCGAGTGAAACCATCGACGCGGCTGAGGCGATGGTCGCCCTGGGAATCGAGGATCGCGATCGCCTGCGCTCCGGCATGGCCGCCTGCCTGCTGCGCCGCAATGGTCAACGCGCCGTGTTCGATCAACTCTTCGACCTCTACTTCCTGACCGCTCAGCAGCCGCAGCCCGTCGAGCCGTCGACACCCGAATCCATCGAAGCACTGCGTGATCGGCTCGTCGCCGCACTGGCGCAGGACGATTCGGAGTCGGTCGCCGACCTGGCCCGCCAGGCGCTGACCGAACTCGGCGGCTACGGCGGCGCGGGCGCCGGGCAGTCCACCGCGCCGGTCACCACCGCCTCCGGCGCGGGCTGGTCCTCCTACCTGACCATGAAAGCCCTACGCCCGGAAGAACTCGTCGATCGCGTCGTGGCGGGCATGGACGGTTCCTCCCAGCTCGACACCACCGTCCACACGATCGAAGCCAACCGTAGGCTCGCCGCCTTCCGCACCGCCGTCCAGACCGAGGCCCGGCTGCGCTCCGCACATCTGCGCGGCACCGAATACATCGCCCGCCGCGGCGTCGAATCGAGCACCGACCAAATCGATTTCCTCGGCGCCCGCGAACAGGACCTCGCCGAAATGCGCCGCCTGGTACACCCATTGGCCCGCAAACTCGCCACCCGCCTCGCCGTACGCCGCCGCAAAGCCGTCCGCGGCCAGATCGATCTACGCCGCACCCTGCGCCGCTCCATGTCCACCGGAGGCGTCCCCATCGACCCGGTGCTGCGCGCCCGCAAACACGGCCGCCCCGACCTGGTCGTCCTCGCCGACATCTCCGGCTCGGTCACCGGCTTCGCCGAATTCACTCTCCACCTGATCCAGGCCCTGCAAGACCAATTCAGCAAGGTCCGCAGCTTCGGCTTCGTCGACACCTGCGACGAGATCACCCACTTCTTCACGCCCGGCGAACCGCCGACCCCCGGCACCGCCGCCCGAATCATCCGCTCCACCAAGGTGGCTCGCTTCGGCAGCTCGAACTACGGCGAGGCATTCCAAGGATTCCTCGACAACTACGCCGACGCCCTCGGGCCGCGCACGTCCGTCCTCATCCTCGGTGACGGGCGCACCAACCGCACGGCCCCGAATCTCGCTGCGGTGCAGACGATTGCTGACCGAGCGAAGCACACCTACTGGCTGAATCCCGAACCGTCTCGATCGTGGTCGACAGGGGATTCCGCAGCCCACGTGTACGCGGAGTGCGTGACGATGCACGAGTGCCGCAACGTCAAGCAGTTGACGGAGGTCATCGCGCGGTTGCTGCCTGCGTAGTGTCGTGGACAATCCGCTGGACATTTTGCACCGAAAATCTTCGGCCGGTCCTCTCCACTCACACCCATGCGGCTAGCCCGCGGTATGTGAGTGCCCCAACTGCCGCAAGAGCCCGTCTGCCGCTGCGGTTCGTACGCCCGCAACGGCAACCAGCTTCTTGCTTGTCAGAGATCAGCCGGTAGCGTCCTTCCAGGATTCCAGACGGTGTATCGCTCTTGCGTGCAGGCCGTCGAAATCACCGCCGGTCGCCCCACCACCTTGTGGGCTCCGAATACGCCACGCGACCCCGATCCAGTGACCGTCGGCATCCAGGAGGGCGTGCTCTTCGGCCCCGCCAGCGCAAATCCCATCGATGAGACTCGCCACGTGTGAAAGCTGCCCGGGGTTACCGATGGTGTAGTCGGCGAGGCCGTCGATGCCCCACCCTGTCCTGATCCGGGCTGCTTCGTCGTCGAAACGAGTGATGAGGATGCTTCGCGCAGATTGATCGGATGGTCGCGGTGTGCCCGACGACAAGATCACCTGCCCTTCCGACAGGTGTGTGTTGGCGCCGTATCGGATTGCGAGATCACAAATCTCGAGAACCAAGTCTTCCCACGTCAGATCGTTGCACATTACACTCCTCAACTCTTGCACTTGATGGTAACCGAGTCCGAATATTCCCAGGCTATCGAGCCGGACGGCTTGCCGCGATGCACACCCTTTCCGCTCGCGCCTGTCCGGTACTCGCCGTCATCGCATTTCACAGTCGCTTGACCCGTATACTTCATATCCGCCTTCGCATCCAAATATTCTTGAGTCCCTTCGGCAACGGTCTTCCATTTTCCGTTTTCGCGTCGCTGGAGTTGCGCAAAAACGGTGAGTGACTCGGTGTCTACTGTACATTTGATTCGGGCTTTGCCGACAATCCATCCGGGTGACCCTTTCGATTCGTGAGGGTATTCCGGTTTGGCTTCGATCTCGACACTGCAGTGCGCATATTCCGGTGTGGCGCTCGCGACAGTCGGAATCGCCATCGAGCCAACCAATACGGCAGCGGTAAGGGCGGTGCCGAGCAGAGCGCGGCGGCGTCCCGACATGGCGGCTACCGTCGTATTTTCGGTCCTCGGCTTGTAGAAATTGTTCATCGCTTGCCTATCTAATAGTTGCGAACTGTGAACAGCGCGCAGCACGGCGCTGGTGTAAGTGTGTGAGGACGACCCTTGCCAGCACCGGCGTGGGTCGGTTACTGCCGATGCCGAAAATGGGACCACTCCATGATTGGATAGGCTGATTACGATCAGCAGAAGTCCTTTAAGTGCCGCGCTTCGCCGGTCGTTGGATCAATTCTCATTCCCCCTTTTCAACAGTCGTCAGGATCGCGCGATCGCATAGCCAAGACCGACATCCCACTCTCGGGCAGGCCTTGTCTACTCGAATCGGACTGCTTCCTGTTGCGCCTTTCACTGATTTAGACGGGGCCCTACGAAGAATGGTTCCATCCAATATGCGATGACTTGAGTCACATTCGAACTGGTTGGTATTCAGTACTCGCCCGAGGGAGACGTCGACTGCGCTACATCAGTCCGATGCGCCGCTCATGCATTCCCTTCCGGTCGGTACGCGCCACTGTGGCGGAGCCTTTCCAGGATTCTCGACAACTACGCCGACGCCCTCGGTTCGTGTACGTCCGTCCTCATCATCGGTGACCGCCGCACGAACCGCAGGGGCCCCGAAACTCGCTGCGGTGCAGACGATCGTTGATCGGGCGAAGCGCACCTACTGGCTGCATCCCAAACCGTCTAGGTCCTGGTCGACGGGGGATTCGGCAGCCCACGTGTACGCGGAGTGTGTGACGATGCACGAGTGTCGGAACGTCCAGCAGTTGACGGAGGTCGTCGCCCAACACCAGTGCCGCCCCAATAGATGTCCGTCCGACCCAACCTGTGGACAACGGCGGCCGTCGCGGTGGCGATGACCTCGTCGACCCAGTCCGGAATGGGCGCCGCGTTCGCGATGTACTCGCGGACGAGCCCGTACGGAATCGCCTTGACGGCAGCCACCGCGATCGCCATGCGATGCTCGTCGGCGTCGCCGAACTCCGCCACGACGGCAGCGCGCAGCGCGTCGTTCATTCGGTCGTTGACTCCCGCGATCTCGGTGCGCAACTCGGCAGAACCCACGTCGAGCAGTTCCTCCCGCCGGAACATCTTCATCGCCCGAGCTTCGGTGGGATGCTCGCGGCAGTACCGCGGCAGGTGCATCGCGGCGGTGAGCAGCGGGTCGGCTCCCTCCAGCGCGGCGACGATTCCGATCTGAAAGCGTTGGATCGAGCGCAGCCACAGTCGTGCGAGCAGCTCTTCGCGGGAGGCGAAGCGCACGTAGATCGATCCGGTGTGGATACCGGAGGCGGCACTGATCGCGGCGATGGTGGGCCGGGACGTCGCCGGATCGGCGAGCAAGTCGCGCGCGGCGTCGAGAACCTGGTCATCGGTGAATCGCCGGGGTCTTGCCATGAGGGACAGCCTAGGGCAATGTTTAGGAATGTGGATTCAAAAACTGCGTTCCCGATAACGGGCGGCCTACTCGCATTCATCGGATCGGCACACACCGCGCTCGGTGTTGTCATCTGGGCAACCGGTCGAGAGGAGACCGAACTCGCCTTCTGGTTCACCGCGTTCGGAGTCGCCGCCGTCGCCTTCGGCGTCGCCGTGATCGAGACCGAGCGCGCCCGCGGCTACGTACCAGCGCCGATCCTCGCCGCAATCGCCGTTCTCACCGTGTTCGGCCTCGTATTCGAGCCGGTGTCAGGGTTTCTCACCGTCCTGATACCGCTGGCCATCGGCGTCCGCGGGTGGATGCGCCACCGCCGCGTCGCCGCGATCCCGGCAGGGTGAGCCGGACCCCGCTCGGCCACGGCGGTGAGCACGGCCATCGGCCTTCGATGCTCAGTCTCGGCGAAGATGTCGGTATACGCCGCTATTCTGGTCGCCATGGCTGGTTCGGGGAGGGCACGGCAGGAACAAGTTCGCGCCTTCGGTTCAATCGAGAACCTCCTCTTAGCCCGCGCGCCATACCCGGGCAACCGGGTTCGGTCGAGCGTGACGCCCCGTACCGCACAACATCGATTATTTTGTATCGTCGCTTGGACGGGAGCCCCAACCGATGGCGCGTATTCGCGAGATAGTACCGAGCCACCAAGAGATTCGGCCGCACAAGCTCGAGAACGCTGTCTCGTGCCAGTACAAGGTGCTCAAGGACTTCGACGACAGACCCCTCGTTCACCTGTCCACGTTCGGCTCCGATCAGCGTGAGTCTCATCCCAAGAGCAGCCAGTCGCTGCAACTGACTTTAGAGAACGCCGCCGAGTTGATGAACGTCTTCGCCGATGCCTTCGGCTTCACGTGGCGACCGCAACGCAACGGAGGCCAACACTCGGACGTCGACCCAACATTCGCGGACCCGACTGACGAACTTGCTGCGCGGCTGTATGTGCCCAAGGCTTGGCTTCAGGAGTGCATCGATCTTCTTCGCGATCGGCCGCAGCTGATTTTCTACGGACCGCCGGGAACCGGGAAGACATACCTGGCCAAGGCGTTGGCCGAGCACCTCTCGGCCGCGGAGAACGTGAGGATCGTCCAGTTCCATCCCGCGTACTCCTATGAAGACTTCTTTGAAGGATTTCGACCGGTTCAGTCGACAGACGGTCACCTCGCGTATCACCTTCAGCAGGGGCCGTTACGCCTACTGGCAGACGAGGCGCGCAAGAATCCCGACATGGTGTACACGCTGATCATCGATGAGATCAATCGGGGCAACCTCGCGAAGATATTCGGGGAGCTGTACTACCTTTTGGAGTATCGGGACGAGAGCATCGACCTGCTGTACTCGGACGGCAAGGAGAGCTTCGCGCTGCCGAAGAACATCGCCATCATCGGCACCATGAACACTGCGGACAGATCTATCGCGCTTGTGGACTCGGCGATGCGGCGGCGGTTCGCGTTCATGTCGCTGCATCCTTCCGATGAGCCGATCAGGAACATCTTGCGAACCTGGCTGCAGGCGAACGGACACAACACGGCGATCGCCGATATCGTAGACGTACTGAACGACACCATAGAAGACGAGGATTTCAAGATCGGTCCGTCGTATTTCATGCGTCCAGCCGCTATCACGCGGCACGGGATGGACCTCACCTGGCGGACATCCATCATCCCGCTTCTGCAGGAATATCACTTTGGCGACACGAATATTGTTGTCGAGCAGCGTTATTCGCTGGAGTCCATAGCGGAACGAGCCGGAGCCGGAATCGATGGTGGTGTGTAGTGGTATGGAGGCCAAACCGCCGATTGAGTTGATCGAACATGGAGCTTGGAAGATTGTCGACCTGGCACCCTGGGAATTCGACGCTCTGAAAGATACGAATTTCGTCAATGTCAAGCCCCCCGTTCAGGGCAGATGTCGGATCACCCCCGGCGGGAAAGTGGGTTCGGTCAGAGTCGGCAGTGTGCAGATCGACGTTCGGCCGAAGATCACTGAGCTGAGGAGGCTGCTCTTTTTCATAGGTTACTGCTCGAACCCGAAGATCTGGCGTGAAGAGGTGGTTCACCTCGACAAAGCCGATGGGCTCTTTCCGGCGGTTTCGGAATCCTTCGTGCGCTTGGCCGCGCGGGCACTGGAGGGCGGTCTTCTCCAGGGCTATCGAACGAAAAATGAATCGCTCCAAGTGGTTCGAGGGCGGATCGACTTCACCGAGCAGATTACTCGGCGGCACGGCCTGCCTGCCGTTGCCGGTCGCGGTCGAGTACGACGACTTCACCACCGACATCGCCGAGAATCAGATCGTTCTCGCTGCGGTGACGGCTTTGAGCGCATTGCCACAGGTCGGTCCAGACGCTCGGCACAAGCTGAGTCGCATTCGATACCAGATGGATGACGTGGCTCCCCCTCAGCGTAACGTCACCCGACCCGTATGGCGGCCGACCAGGCTGAACGTCCGCTATCACGATGTCCTGAGACTGTCTGAAGTAATTCTTGACAACTGCTCCTTCGACCAGCGTAGTGGAAGCCTGGCAGTCACCGGGTTCATGTTCGACATGTGGAAAATCTATGAGGACTTCGTCACGAGCGCGTTGAGCATGGCAATGCGTCGATATGGCGGACGTGCGGTCACCCAGGGGCGAATCTGGATGGACATGGCGAAGACGATCCTTTTGAAGCCGGACTTGATCTGGTATGACACGAGCGATCGCCCGGTCGCCGTGGTAGATGCGAAATACAAGGTAGAACGGCCAAAGGGGTTCCCCGAAGCCGATATCTACCAGATGCTCGCATACTGCTCGACGCTCGGTCTCGAGGAGGGCCACTTGATCTACGCGAAGGGCAATGGGCCGGTGAAGACGCACGAACTCGTGAACTCCGGCATTACGATCCACTGTCGCGCGCTTGATCTCGGGGTTCCACCGACCGAGCTGCTGCACGAGATCGATGACATCGCCCGCGCCATCCTGCATAGATGATCTTGTTCTCACCGCTCGACAGTGCTCCCCAGCATGCTGGATGCTTTCGCTCCGAGCCGAAGCACCTCCGTCAGCGTTGCGGAATCCATCGTGAGCTCGAATTCATTGCCGGATGACCCGAATACTAATGTCACGGAGTCGTATTCCCTACTTATGACGGTTTTGACCGGGCAGCCATTACTTGTGCCCAAACTGCCGATCGTCAGTCGATTCCATGTCATGGTTGATACCTATCGGTTGCGGTGCTCTCGATCCGCCGCGTGTCGCCGTCTGGCCCTCGTATGACGCCACTTCGGTCGGAATTGATGTCAGCGCGAGTGGTGCGCCCGTAATGGTCAGCGTGTGCATGTCGGGCCCGGCGTGGACGCGGCACGGCGCATGCCCGGATGGGGCTTCGATGACGACGAGCCCTGACGGGCGGCAACTGTCACGTGGCGGCTGTACCCACACTCGAAATCCATGGCGGTCGGCGGGCGATGGGAGTGCGATTCGGACGCCGAGTCTGGCGACGGATGCGTGAGGCGGAACAGTTCGCCGAACAGAGCCATGTCGTCGTTGGGGACATCCGGTATGACGAGGAAGGTCCACCGCTTCGATCGGGGATGCGAGACGATCGGGCCGAGCCGAATGCCGCGCCCTTGCATGTGAACCTTGATGGAAGCGCCGAGTTCGGCTGGAACGGTGATTCCTCCGACGCTGCCCGAGGGGATGAAGATCTGGCGGAGCTGCGGCTGTACACGCGCAGGCAGACCGCCAGTTTCCCTGGAGAAACGGCATCTCGACAACCTGCTCGAACCTTGCCCACGACGACACCGCTGGGGCACTCGAACGCGAAGACGGACTCGAGGCCCTGCGGTCTCGACTCCCGCTGCTGCGCTTGCCGCGGCCGTCGACGTATGTCGAGCGGAGGACTTCGGGATAGGGTCCGACGGGAGGTTTCGGGATGAGTTTCAGACTGGCGGCGTATGCCGTATGCATCCAGGGCGGGCGGGTGCTGCTCGCCCGTCACGTATCGGGGGAGCGGCGAGACCAACTGGACTCTTCCAGGTGGCGGGGTCGAGCACGCGGAGGATTCGTTCGACGCGGTGACCCGAGAGCTGGCTGAGGAAACCGGTTGCCATGGGGTGGTCGAACGCCTGCTCGGTGTGGACTCGCGGGTGATTCCCGCGGCCGCTGCGCGGGCTGGGGGCGAGCATCAGAATGTCGGCGTCTTCTACCAGGTCCGCACCACCGGCGGCAGGCTGCGGCCGGAGCCCAATGGTGAGACCGCCGATTCGATCTGGACTCCGATGCCCGAGGTCGCTCGCCTGCGCCGGTCTTCACTCGTCGATATCGGTCTGGCCCTGGCGCAGACCCTTCCGGCAACCGGCCACATCGCTCCGGTTCCGGTCGGCGGCTTGATTCAGCATTGAGGTACCGCTCGCTCACGCGCATCTCGGTTCCAAAGAACTCGGCGATTTCTCAGCGCCGTACTTCTGCCATCTCGACAGCCCGACCATCTCGCCGCGACAGCTCGCACGCCTCTGCTACATAGAAGGCCTCCAGCGCCTCCGCCGGAGTGCAGGGATTGTCGAGCCGCCCGGTTGCGACCTCGATGAACGCCCCCAGCTCCTCCGCATACGCCGGACGGAACCGTTCCATGAACCCCCCATAGGGAGGATAGGTAGCGGGACCGTGATCGGGTTCGACGGAAGTCAGCGGCGAGCGGTCGTCCAATCCGACGATGGCATTTCCTTTGGAACCCAACGCTTCCAACCGAACGTCGTACCCCGCCCCGTTGTACCGGGTCAGCGATACGGTGGCCAGCGTCCCATCATCCAGACGCAGCACCACGGCCGCCGTGTCGACGTCATCCGCTTCGGCGAAGAACGTCGCACCCCGGTTCGCCCCGAGCGCATACACCTCGACGATCTCTCGGCCCGTCACCCACCGAATGATGTCGAAATCATGCACACCGCAGTCGCGGAAGATCCCACCCGACCGCGGGATGTACTCGGCGGGCGGTGGGGCCGGATCGAGCGTGGTCGCCCGCAAGGTATGCAGCCACCCCAGCTTGCCGGAGCGGATCGCTTCGCGCGCCGCGCGGTAGCCGGCGTCGAACCGGCGTTGGAAGCCGATCTGGACCGGGACGGGGGAGTCGCGGAGGTGGTCGATGACGGCGAGGGTGCCGGTGATGTCGGCGGCCACGGGTTTCTCGCAGAAGACGGGGATGCCCGCGTCGACGGCGCGGATGATGAGTTCGGGGTGGGAGTCGGTGGCGGTGGCGATGATCAGGCCGTCGAGGTCGGCGGCGAAGAGGGCGTCGAGGTCGGGGGCGAATTCGACGCCGAGGACCGCGGCGGTGGTGCGGGCGCGGTCGGCGTCGGCGTCGGCGACCAGGACGGCGGCCACGTTCGGGAGTTTCTTCAGGGTCTCGGCGTGTGAGGTCCCGATGCGGCCGGTTCCGGCGAGGCCCAGCGTGACGGCTCGAGATGACATCGGCTCTCCTTATATATGGACGCGACGTGTTGGCGGGCGCCGGTGGTTCAGCGTGGAGCGGTCGTGGTGGAGCGGACGACGAGCGACGGTTCCACGCGGCGGCGGACCGGGGTGGTGCGGCCGTCGCGGAGGCGTTCGGCGAGCGCCTCGATCGCGAGGTGACCCATCCGGACGCGGGGCTGATCGACGGTGGTCAGGGCGACGTGGCGCAGCGCGGCCAGTGAGGTGTTGTCGTAGCCGACCACCGAGACGTCCTCGGGCACCCGCAGCCCCGCTTCCTCCAGCGCGGACATCGCCCCCACGGCGTTGAAGTCGTTGCCGCAGACCAGCGCCGTGGGGAAGTTGTCGTGGGAGAACAGGTTCAGCAGTTTGCGTACCGCGGCCATGCCCGCGGAGTCGGTGTGCTCGCTGGCCACGACCATCGGTTCCAGGCCGTGGCGCTGCATGGCGGCGCGGTAGCCCTTGCGGCGCGGCGCGGAGGTGAAAGCGCCGCCGCCGTCGAGGTGCACGATGCGCCGATGTCCGAGCGAGACCAGGTGATCGACGGCCAAACCGGTGCCTGCCTCGCCGTCGTCGTTGACCGTGTCGATCTCCGCGACGGTCGAGGTGCGCGAGACCAGCACCAGCGGAGCCTGCTGCGCCGCTGCGCGAATGGCGGCGGCGGGCAGGATCGGCGACAGTAGGATGACGCCCCCGGGACGGAAGGAGAGCAGGCTCTCCAGGGCGGTGCGCTCGCGGGCGGCGGTGCGCCTGCCGGTGTTGAGGATCAGTTCGAGGCCGCGGGCTCGAGCGGCGGCGTCCATGCCTTCGACGACGTCGGCGAAGAAGGCGTTGCGGAGGTCGGAGACCATGACGCCGACGAGGTTGGATGTCCGGCTGGCCAGCGACCTGGCCATGATGTGCGGTTGGTAGCCGAGGTCTTTCGCCGCGTCCAGCACGGCGCGGCGGCGGTGCTCGCTGACCTTGGGAGAGTTGCGCATGACCAGCGAGACGAGGGCGCGGGAGACGCCCGCGCGGGCGGCGACGTCTTCCATGGTCGGTCGTGCCATGTCGCCTCCGTTCCTGGTTCGCAGGCCTTTTCGGGTCGGACGATACAAGCTCCGCACGGGCCGAGCAATAGAGCGCTCTAATCGGACTTCCCGCGTGGCGTGTCGGGTAGAAATAGCGCATTTGGAGCGGAATATTGCCTGGTAATTGCGCTTTGATCGACGCGATGACGACTCTTGACACGCTATGACCTGCGTTACATAGTTGGAGCGCTCCAATAGAGCGGATCACCTCGACGTCGAAGGTCGGAGAAGCACCGATGACCGAATCCCTCTCCCCGCTGCGCATCGCGGCCGCGCCGATCTCCTGGGGAGTCTGCGAGGTCCCCGGCTGGGGTCACGTGCTCGACGCGCACACCGTGCTGGCGGAGATGGCCGCGCTCGGCCTGACCGCGACGGAACTCGGTCCGCCCGGCTATCTGCCACGCGATCCCGGTGAGCTGCGCCGGTTGCTGGAGACCTTCGGGCTCACCGCCGTCGGCGGGTTCCTCGCCGTGGTGCTGCACCGCGACCGGCAGGACGCTGTCGCCCGCGCCGAGGCCACCGCCGTCCAGCTGGCCGCCGCGGGCGCGGAAGTCCTGGTGCTCGCCGCGGCGACCGGACTCGGCGGGTACGACGCGCGCCCGCAACTCGACGGTTCCGAATGGAGCGTGTTGGTCGACACGGCCGCCGCCATCCGCGACGCCGCCGCCGCGTACGGGCTGCGCACGGTGCTGCATCCGCATGTCGGCACCCATGTGGAGAGCGAGGCCGAGGTCGAGCGGTTCCTCGCCGATTCCGATCTCGACATCTGCCTGGACACCGGGCATCTGCTCATCGGCGGCACCGATCCGGTTCGGCTCGCCCGGCGGCACGCCGAGCGGATCGGGCACGTCCATCTCAAAGACGTGCGCGGCGCGCTGGCCGATCAGGTCCGCGCCGGAAAGCTGAGCTACAGCGAGGCCGTGTGCCGCGGCCTGTATGTGCCGCTGGGTGCGGGCGACGTCGACATCGCGGCAATCGTGCGCACCCCGGGCTACCGAGGCTGGTACGTGCTGGAGCAGGACGCCGCGCTGCGCCGGGGCGACTCGGCGCGACAGGCCAGCGACGACACCGCGCGCAGCCTGCGCCACCTCGCGGACATCACGCTCGCCGCCGCGGGCATCTAGCGGAAGCGACGACAACGATGTCTCCGACACCACAGCGCGGCGTGACCGCGAGATGGCGGCGATCGAGCCGCCTGCTGCCGTGGATCGCCACGGCCGCGCTTCTGGCCGCGTGCACCGGCCCCGGCGCCGACGCGCCCACCCCTTCGCAGACTCCGATCGCCGCCGGGACGGTGGAATCCGTCGCGGTGGTGACCCACGGCAGCCCTGGCGACGCGTTCTGGAACGTCGTCAAGAACGGCGCGGAAGCGGCGGGCAAGGATCTCGGAATCCGGGTGGAGTACAACGCCTCCGGTGATCCCGGCCAGCAGGCGAAGCTGATCGACAACGCGGTGGCGCAAGGCGTCGACGGGCTCGTCGTCTCGATGGCCAATCCCGAGGCGTTGCGTCCGTCCGTGGAAAAGGCTGTCGCCGCCGGCATTCCGGTGGTGACCATCAATTCGGGCGAGGCCGAGAGCGCGAGATTCGGCGCGTTCGTCCATGTCGGTCAAAGCGAATCGCTGGCCGGACAGGCCGCGGGAAAGCGGCTCGCGGAGGCGCGGCGGACGAAAATGCTGTGCGTCATCCACGAGGCGGGCAATATCGGCGCGAACGAGCGCTGCGCGGGCGCGACCAAAGCCTTCGGCAACGCCGCCACACTCCAGGTGGACATCAACAACCCCACCGACGCGCAATCGAGGATCAAAGGCGCGTTGGAGGCCGATCGATCCATCGACGCGGTCCTGACGTTGAACTCACAGGTCGCCGCGCGAGCGGTGGACGCGGTGCGGGAGGCCGGATCGGCCGCCACCGTCGCCACTTTCGACCTGAACTCCGATGTGGTGGAGGCGATCCGGGCTGGGAAGCTGCTGTTCGCGGTCGATCAGCAGCAGTACGAGCAAGGCTATCTGCCGATCGTGCTGCTGAAACTGCACCGGACGAATCTGAACACCGTCGGAGGCGGCGCGCCGGTGCAGACCGGTCCCGGCTTCGTCGACAAGAGCAATGTGGACGCCGTCGCCGCGCTCGTCGCGCAGGGCACGCGCTGAGGTGGATGAAATGATCGTTGCCACAAAGACATCCGACCCGGCGCGAGACACGGTTCGCTCGCCGCTGCAACGCCTGGCCGTGCGGCCGGAGATCGGCGCGGCGCTGGGCGCGCTGCTGGTGTTCGTCTTCTTCTCCGTCGTCACCGACCGGTTCCTGAGTCCGCTCGGCGTCGCGACCTGGCTGGACGACGCCTCCACGCTGGGCATCATGGCGGTGGCCGTGGCCCTGCTGATGATCGGCGGCGAGTTCGATCTGTCGGCGGGCGTGATGACCGCTTCGACGGCGCTGGTCACCGCGCTGCTCGCCGTGCACGCGGGCTGGAACGTGTGGTTCGCGCTGCTCGCCTCGCTGGTGTTCGCGCTGATCGTCGGCGCGTTCAACGGCTGGGTGGTGATGCGGACCGGCCTGCCGAGCTTCATCGTCACGCTTGGCACCTTCCTCGCGCTTCAGGGCTTGAATCTCGGTGTGACGCGGCTGGTTACCGACACGGTGCAGGTGTCGGGTGTGCGGGGCGCGGACGGCTATCAGTCGGCGGGCTGGGTGTTCGCCTCGACGCTCGACATCGGGGACGCGCACCTCCAAGCGTCGGTGGTCTGGTGGATCGTGCTCACCGCCATCGCCGCGATCGTTCTGGTCCGCACGAGATTCGGCAACTGGATCTTCGCCGTCGGCGGGGCGCTGCCCAGCGCCCGCGCGGTGGGCGTGCCCGCGGATCGCACCAAGATCCTGCTGTTCATGGGCACCGCGTTCGCCGGCTGGGTGGTCGGCTCGTGCAACATCCTGCGGTTCGCGAGCGTGCAGGCCAACCAGGGTGTCGGGCTGGAACTGCACTACATCATCGCGGCCGTGGTCGGCGGGTGCCTGCTGACCGGTGGCTTCGGCTCGGCGGTGGGCGCCGCGATCGGCGCGCTGATCTTCGGCATGGCGCGCCAAGGCATCGTGTTCGCTCGCTGGGACAGCGACTGGTTCATGCTTTTTCTCGGTGTGCTGCTGCTGGCGGCGGTGTTGGTCAACAACCGATTCCAGAAACGAGCCGAAAGGGTGCGCCGATGACTTCCCTCATCGAGGCCGTCGACCTCGGCAAGAACTACGGCGGCGTCGTCGCCCTACGCGAGGTGTCGACGGTGGTGAACGCGGGCGAGGTGACCTGCGTGCTCGGCGACAACGGCGCGGGCAAATCCACGCTGATCAAGATCCTCGCCGGGGTGCATCAGCACGACCGGGGCGAATTGCGCGTCGAAGGCGAATCGGTGCGGTTCGCCTCGCCGCGTGCGGCTTTGGATCGCGGCATCGCCACGGTGTACCAGGATCTCGCGGTGGTGCCGCTGATGAGCGTGTGGCGCAACTTCGTGCTCGGCTCCGAACCGACGTTCGGATTGGGCCCGTTCCGGCTGCTGGACCGCAAGAAGGGCTGCGAGATCGCGCGAACAGCTCTGGCGGACATGGGTATCGAGATCCGTGACATGGAACAGCCGGTCGGCACGCTGTCGGGTGGGCAGCGGCAGTGCATCGCCATCGCGCGGGCCGTGCACTACGGCGCGAAGGTGCTGATTCTCGACGAGCCGACCGCGGCGCTGGGCGTCAAACAGGCCGGGGTGGTGCTGAAGTACGTCGTGCAGGCGCGCGAACGCGGGCTCGGCGTCGTGCTCATCACGCACAACCCGCACCACGCCTATCCGGTCGGCGATCGGTTCCTGCTGCTCAAGCGGGGCGCGATGCTCGGCTCGTACGAGAAATCCGAGATCGACCTGCCCGAGCTGACCCGGCAGATGGCCGGCGGAGCGGAACTGGAGGCGTTGCAGCACGAACTGCGACGCGTGGTGACACCGTGAAGGAGGCGAATCCGTGACCGAGCTGGAGGCGTTGACCATCGGCCGCGTCGGGGTGGACCTGTATCCCGAACAAAGCGGTGTCGCCTTGGCGCAGGTGCGCAGTTTCGCGAAGTTCCTCGGCGGCACCGCGACCAACGTCGCCGTGGCCGCCGCCCGGCTCGGCCGTCGTACGGCGGTGCTGACCAAGGTGG
This sequence comes from Nocardia beijingensis NBRC 16342, assembly GCF_001612785.1. GTDB lineage: Bacteria > Actinomycetota > Actinomycetes > Mycobacteriales > Mycobacteriaceae > Nocardia > Nocardia beijingensis. The sequence continues at coordinate 84,151 of NZ_BDBC01000010.1, read as the reverse complement.
GCCCCGACGGCTTCGGCGACTTCGTGCGCACGGCATTGGAGGGCTTCGGCGTCTCGTCCCGCTATGTGACGACCGCGCCGGAGCTCCAGACGCCCGTGGTCTTCTGCGAGCTCACACCGCCGTCCGATCCGCCACTGCTGTTCTACCGTGCGCCGATCGCGCCGGACCTGACCATCACTCCGGACGAAGTGCCCTGGGAAGTGGTGGATGCCGTGCCGCTGCTGTGGGTGACCGGCACCGGGGTGAGCGCGGAGCCGGCGCGCGGCACGCAACGGAAGATTCTGCTGCGGCGGGCACGACGCGGGCATACGGTGCTCGACCTGGACTACCGGCCGATGTTCTGGCCGGATGTCGAGACAGCGCGGGCCGAGATCGGCTGGATGGTCGACCACGTGAACGTGGTGGTCGGCAACCGTGCCGAAACCGAGGTGGCGGTGGGCACCGCCGACCCGGACGCGGCGGCCGATCGACTGCTCGCCCGTGGCGTGCGCTTGGCGGTGATCAAGCAGGGCGGCGATGGCGTGCTGGTGGCCACCGCCGAGGAACGCTGGACGGTGCCGCCGTGCCGCGTGGACGTGGTGTGCGGGCTCGGCGCGGGTGACGGTTTCGGCGGCGCGCTGATCCACGGCCTGCTCTCGGACTGGGACCCCCGGCGCATCGCCACCTACGCCAACGCGGCGGGCGCGCTGGTCGCCGCGCGCCTGGCCTGCGCGGACGCGATGCCAACGGCCGCGGAGATCGAGGAACTGCTGTGCGGCTGAGTCGCGAGGAAGGAGCTGTCGCGCCTGCGGCGGAGGTGCGGAAAGGAGGAACTGTCATGCATGTGACCGACGAACGCTGGCGTGAGCTACTGCACGTGCGGGCTACGGACCCTGCCGCGGTCGAGCGGGCCTACGCCGAACGGGTGCGCCGCGCCGACCTGCTGGCGGGCAAGCAGACGTTGTTCCTCGTCGCCGCGGATCACCCGGCTCGCGGCGCGCTCGGCGTCGGCGCGGACCGCACCGCCATGGCGGATCGGCGCACGCTGCTGGAACGGCTGTTGATCGCGCTGGCCGACCCGGACGTGGACGGCGTGCTCGGCTCGCCGGACGTCGTCGAGGAACTGCTGCTGTTGGACGCGCTGGACGACAAGGTCGTGATCGGCTCGATGAACCGCGGCGGCCTGGCGGGTGCGGAGTGGGAGATCGACGACCGGTTCACCGGGTACGATGCGGATTCCCTCGCGCGCTTCCGGCTCGACGGCGGCAAGATGCTGCTGCGCCTGGTCGATTCCGACGCGGGCACCGTGCCGACGCTGCAAGCCTGCGCGCAAGCGGTCTCGGAACTGGCGGCGCACGAACTGATGGCGATGGTCGAACCGCTGCCGTATCACCGGAACGGCTCCGGCGCGCTGGTGATGAGCAAGGACGCGGTCTCCCTGTCGCGGGCGATCACGGTGGCCTCCGGCCTCGGCGTCACCTCCGCCTACACCTGGCTGAAGATCCCCGCGCCACAGGATGTTTCGGTGCTGGACGCGACGACGCTGCCGGTTCTCGTGCTGGGCGGCGCGCCGTCCGGGGACCCGGCGGTGGATCGAGCGCTGTGGGGCGGAGCGCTCGGCCACGACGTTGTTCGTGGTCTCGTCGTCGGCCGCGCCCTGCTCTACCCGCCGGACGGCGACGTAGCGAGGGCGGTCGAAACCGCCGCCCGCTTGCTGAAGGAAGCCCGATGAGGCGGGATGGTCGTCGGCGAACGGGACGGCCGAATGTGTTCGTCCGGCGAGGTGATCGAGTTGCCGGTTCCGGCTCGAGCATGGAGGAGGCGCGATGACACTGCATCGTCCGGAAGGCACCCTGCGCGATGACGGTGACCCGATCCTGCTGACCCCCGACGACGCCGGATGGACCTACGCCGGGCTACGGGTGCTGCGGATCGAGGCGGAGAAGTCGCGGATCGTGGGGACGGGTGAGTTCGAGGCGTTCGTCCTGCCGCTGTCCGGAGCGTGCACGGTGCGGGTGGACGGCACGACCTTCGCGCTGACCGGCCGGGCATCGGTCTTCACCCGCGTGACGGATTTCGCCTACGTCCCGCGCGACGCCGAGGTGGAACTCTTGGCCAAGGGCGGTGATCTCGAGGTGGCACTGCCGATGGCCCGCTGCCGGAAGCGGCTCGAGCCGAGATACGGCCCCGCCGAGGAGGTGCCGGTCGAAGTCCGCGGCGCGGGGAGCGCGACCCGCCAGGTCACCAACTTCGGCGTACCCGGCGTCTGGGAGCACGCGGACAAGCTCAACGCCTGCGAGCTGATCACCCCGGACGGCAACTGGTCGTCCTACCCGCCGCACAAGCACGACGAGGCGAGCGATTGCGAGGTCGTCAACGAGGAGATCTACTACTTCCGCATCGCCGGACGAAACGGAATGACTCCATCCCGCGAGGGATTCGGCCTGCACCACACCTACACCGCCGACGGCACGGTGAACGAGAACGTGGTGGTCCGCGACGGCGACGTGTTCCTGATCCCGCGCGGCTATCACGGCCCGTGTGTCGCGGCCCCCGGCTACCCCATGTACTACCTCAATGTGCTGGCCGGTCCCGCGCCCGAACGGTCGATGGCGTTCTGCGACGACCCCGCGCACAGCTGGGTACGGGCGCGCTGGGACGACGAGCCGCTCGACCCGCGCTGTCCGGTCACCTCCCACGAAGGACGGATCGGATGAAGCTGACCACGGCGCAGGCGCTGGTGGCCTGGGCGATCGCCCAGCGCTCCGAGACACTCGACGGCAGCGAGGTGCCGCTGTTCCCCGCCGTCTTCGCGATCTTCGGCCACGGCAACGTGCTCGGCCTCGGCACCGCGCTGCACGAGCGTCGCGCGGAACTCCCCGTCTGGCGCGGGCACACCGAAGAGGGAATGACGCTGGCAGCCGTCGCCTACGCCAAGGCCACCCACCGACGCCAGGTCGGTATCGCGACCTCGTCGATCGGACCCGGCGCCCTCAACATGGTGACGGCGGCGGGCGTCGCGCACGCGAATCGCCTCCCGCTGCTGCTGCTCCCCGGCGACACCTTCACCGGACGCGCGCCCGATCCGGTGCTGCAGCAAGTCGAGCACTTCGGCGATCCGACGGTCACGGTCAACGACGCGTTCCGCGCGGTGAGCCGCTACTTCGATCGCATCACCCGCCCGGAACAGCTGATTGCCACGTTGCCCCAGGTGGCCAGGGTGCTCACGGATCCGGCCTATGCCGGTCCCGTCGTCCTGGCACTGCCGCAGGACGTCCAAGCCGAGACCTACGATTTCCCCGACGCGCTCTTCGAGCCGGTGGTGCACCGTCTCACGCGGCCACGTCCCGACCACCGCGCACTTGCCGACGCGGCCGCCGCGCTGCGCACCGCCCGCCGCCCGCTGCTGATCCTCGGCGGTGGTGTGCGGTATTCGGGCGCAGGACCCACCGTGCTCGACTTCGCCGAGCGCTACGGCGTTCCGATCGTCGAGACCACCGCGGGCCGCACTCTGGTGCCGCACGGGCATCCGCTGTACGCGGGACCGCTCGGCATCACCGGCTCGGCATCGGCGAACACGATGGCGGGCGACGCCGACGTGGTCCTCGCGGTCGGCACCCGGTTGCAGGACTTCACCACCGCGTCCTGGACGGTCTTCGCGCCGGACGTTCGCTTGGTCGCGATCAACGTGGCGCGCTTCGACGCCGTCAAGCACGGCGCCCTCGCGGTGGTCGGCGACGCCGAGGCCACCGTGCGCGAGCTGGACGCGCAGACGGGGCAGTGGCGCGTGGAGACCGAATGGACCGCGCGAGCCGCCGCACTGCGCGGCGCCTGGGACGCGCACATCGACCACCTGCGCGCACCGACCCGGGGCACACCGAGCTACGCCCAGGTGGTGGGCGCCGTGAACGACCTGAGCGAGCCGGGCGACTACGTGATGACGGCCTCTGGCGGTCTGCCCGGCGAACTCGTCGGCGGCTGGCGGGCGGCCGGCGGCGCGCCGACCATGGACGTGGAGTACGGCTTCTCCTGCATGGGCTACGAACTCGCCGGGGCGTGGGGCGCGGCCATGGCGCGCGCCGACGGCGTGGTGACGACCTTGCTCGGGGACGGCTCGTATCTGATGCTGAACTCGGAATTGTTCTCCGCGGCGTTCGCCGGGCACCCGTTCGTGGCGGTGGTCTGCGACAACGACGGCTATGCCGTGATCGCGCGGCTGCAAGAAGGGCAGGGCGGCGAGCCGTTCAACAACTTCTATGCCGATTGCCGCACCACGCGCGAGCAGTCGCCGCGAGTCGATTTCGCCGCCCATGCCGCCGCTCTGGGATGCGCCGCCTTCACCGCCACCGACCTCGATGAGTTCCGGGAGGCCTACCTGCGGGCGCGGGCGACGGCGAGCGCCGAACGGCGTCCCGCCGTGCTGGTCGTGCGGACGCTGCCGTCGGCATGGACCGACGCGGGCGCCTGGTGGGAGGTCGGCGTGCCGGAGCAGCTGCCGGGCCGGGCCGCCTACGCCGAGGCGAAACCGCGTCAGGTGCGCTACTCGCGCTCGTGAACAGAACTTAACGAACAGTGCGCCCGCCGCTACACGGACCTAGGCTGAAGTCGTAGTCTACTCGTGGTACGCTGAAATGCGTTGCGACACAAGCTAACTGGTAGCAAGAAGGTATCAGTGTCGAGCCGTGTCGCAAAAGTCGCTCCCTACCGCCCGGCGCGGTTGCTCAGGTCGGTGGGGGTAGGCTCGTCGAGGTGGGCGGCGAGCGTTATCCGGCGAAAAGTACGGGTACCCGACGGGCGGGCCCGGCGATGTCGCGTGACCGGGACCCGACCGAGCGTGGGAGGTGACAGACCAGCCCGCCCCTGAGCGAGCGTTGCGAGGGCACTCGCGCAGAGCGCCCTGGTGAGCGTTAGCTCACAGTTGGGGGCGGGAAACGTGAGTAATTCGTCGGATCATGGCATCGTTGATCTACGAGACCAGGGCATCTCGATAACACCTACCTGGCTCGTCTACAGAAAGTATGAAATGGCTCAAGGCATTGTGAAGTGGTTCAACAGCGAGAAGGGCTTCGGCTTCATCGCACAAGACGGCGGAGGGCCCGACGTCTTCGTGCACTACTCGGCTGTGAGCGGCGCGGGTTTCCGGTCCCTCGATGAGGGGCAGCGCGTGGAGTTCGAGATCGGCCAGGGACAGAAGGGTCCGCAGGCCCAGGACGTCCGCGTTCTCTGATCGCGACTTGACTTTCGAAAGGCCCCGCACCGGGACGGTGCGGGGCCTTTCCGTTTGTATGGGGCGCGCTCACGACTCCTGGCGGGTGAAGGTCACATGGGTGACGGCGGGGGAGTGCGTCACCGAGGCCACCTGGTAGCCCGGCAGCGTGCCGAGTTCGTCGTAGAGACGCTCGCCCGCGCCGAGCAGGATCGGCACGACGGCCAGGTGCAGCTCGTCCACCAAACCGGATCGCAGGAACTGGCGCACCGTGGCGCAACCGCCGCCCAAACGGACGTCCCGGCCGTTCGCCGCCTCGAACGCGCGGCGCAGCACCGCCTCGGGCGTCTCGTCCACGAAGTGGAAGGTCGTGCCGCCGTCCATCTCGAACGACGGGCGTGGGTGGTGCGTCAGCACGAAGACATCGTGGTGGTACGGCGGATTGTCGCCCCACCAACCCGTCCATTCGTGATCCGGCCATGCCCCGCGAACCGGGCCGAACATATTGCGTCCCATGATGGTCGCACCGACGCCGCGATCGCCCGCTGCCAGGAATTCGTCGTCCACGCCGGGTTGGTTCGTGGCCTCCGGATTGGCAAAGGGGGTCGCGAAGACCCATTCGTGCAGGCGCGTCCCGCCTTCGCCCAGCGGGTGGTCCGGCCCTTGGTTCGGACCGGCGACGTAGCCGTCCAGTGAGATCGCCAGGTTGTGTACACGCAACTTCGGCATGGTCCGCTCGCTTCCCTAAGTGATTGCAATCCGCAATCGGTTGTTGGGCAGCGTACGGCCTGCTGGTTGTATATTGCAAGCAGTAGTTGTCGACGACGGGAGTGCCAGGATGCGCGAGGAGGGACGTTCGGGATGCCCGATCAACGCGACGATCGAGGTGATCGGCGATCGCTGGACGCTGCTCGTGCTGCGTGACGTGATGTTCGGCGATCGGCGGCACTTCCGCGAACTGCTCGCCGGATCGGAAGAGGGCATCGCCTCCAACATCCTGTCCGACCGGCTCAAGCGCCTGGTGGCGGCCGGGCTGCTCAGCCGCGCGGACACCAGGCCCGGCCAGAAGGCCGAATACCGGCTCACCGAACCGGCCATCCAACTCGTGCCGATCATGGCGCAGCTCGGCGCGTGGGGTCTGCGGCACCGCCCCACCACCAGGCGTCTCCGGGTGCGGGCCGAATTGCTGGAGGCGGGTGGTCCGAGCCTGTGGGCGGAGTTCATGGACGAATTGCGCGAGAGCCATCTCGGCATACCGCGCCCGGACCCGGATCGGCCGACCGCCACACAGCGACTCGTTCAGGCTTACGCCGACGCGGTTGCCGAGGACGACCGGGAAGTCGTCTCGTAGTCGTCGGCCAGTGCCTCCGCTCGGAAGAATTCCGCCGTGATGGCACGGGCGCGGGTGAGATCGCGCCCCGTGGACTTGACGAATATGTCGGCGGCACAAGCGAATTCATCGGAAATGAATGCCGTGATCGGTGCTGGGGCCGCCGCGCTGCCCATTTCGCGGGTCCGCGACTTCAGGTCGGTCAGCTCGGCCACCGCCGCCGACAGGTCGGCGGGCAGATCGCACTGCCGCAGCAGCGTCGGCAGATGCATCGGCGCCACCGCCGCCGAGGGATGTTCGCGCAGCCAGCGCAGCGCCATCGCCGGGCGCAGCGCGTAGAACACCTTCTTCAGCGATCCCGTGCGCTCGAACAGCGCCCACTGCTTGGCGCCCAGGTGCAGATAGTGCCTGCCGACCCGGTTACGGTCGGCGACCTCGTCGGCCAGCGCGCGCAATCGGTCGCGGAACCCCGGGTCTCCGCGATACACGATCGGCGACATCAGCCACTCGATCAGCACGGCGTTGCCGCCCACCAGCAACCGCAAGGCCTTGGCCAGATCCCAGCCGTTCACGTCCAGCAGGCCCGCCAGCGGCGTCTCCACCACGTCGCGGGTGCGCCAGGGGGACAGGTAGGTGTCCAGCGCGGCGACATAGACGAACCGGCAGTCGTAGTCCGAATCGGGGGACGGGAATCCCCAAGCGCGGCTGCCGCTCTCGATGGCCAATCGGATCGACACCCGGTGCTCCCGCTCGACCCGGGACAGCTCACGGTCGATCGACCCGACCACCGCCGGGTCCATCGAATCCGGTATCGCGCGTAGAGACATGGACGCGATGGTAGGTGGACGAACGCAGTTGGCGCAGCCGCATTTTCGTCGCTCAGGGCCTGCGTGCGCTCCCGAGCGCGGCGACGAATCCGGCCATGATCGCCAGCGCCCCGCCCAGCCACGTGGCGGCGGCGACGCCCAGTGCGTCGGCCGCCAGGCCGCCGCTAAGCGACCCCAGCGCGATGGCGGCATTGAAAACACCCGCGAAGAGGGCGGACGCGCCTTCCTTCGCGTGCGGCGACGCGGCGAAGACCCAGCTCTGCGTGCTCACGGAGACGCCGCCGTAGGACACGCCCCACACGATCATCAGCGCGACGGCCCACGGGAGCGAGACGCCCAGCACGGGTAGGGCGATCGCGGCCGCGGCGAGAACCGAGCCGATCGTGATCAGGGTCTTGCGCGGCGCCCGTGCCGCCGCGGCTCCCGCCCCGAAATTGCCCGCGACACCCGCGATCCCATAGATCAGCAGCAGCGCGCCGATTGTTTCCGCCTCGACGCCGGTCGCTTCCTCGAGCAGCGGCCGCACGTAGGTGTAGGCGGCGAAGTGGCCGGTGACCAGGAACGCGACCACGAGCAGGGCGACCCGCAGGCCCGGTTGCCACGTCAGCCGCAACACTCCGCGCAACGCCAAGGCTTCCGTCGCGGGCAGACGCGGCAGCAAGACCGCCACGGCCACGAGCACCACTACTGCCAGGCAGGCCGCGGCCAGGAACGCGATCCGCCACCCGGCGAGCGCGCCGAGGAACGTCCCCGCGGGAATGCCGAGCACCGAGGCGACGGCGACGCCGGAGAAGACCAGCGAGGTCGCGGCGGTGACCGAGCGCGCGGGCACCAGCCGGGCCGCCAGGCTCGCCGCGATCGCCCACACCCCGCCCATGCCGACGCCGACCAGCACCCGCGCCCCGATCAGCACGCCGAAGCTCGGCGCCGCGGCCGCACCGAGATTGCCGAGCGCGAGCACCGCCAGCAAGCCGCACAGCACCACCTTGCGCTCGACTCGGCGCACAGCGGCGGTGACCAAAGGCGCCGACAGCGCGGCGACCAGACCCGTCACCGTCAACGCGAGCCCGGCGCGGCCTTCGCTCACCCGCAGCGCCGAGCCGATCGGAGTGAGCAGGCCGACCGGCAGCATCTCGGCGGTGACCACCGTGAACGTGCCCGCTGTCACCGCGCCGACCCCCAGCCACCCGCGTAGCGCCGAAACCGATTGCGACGCATCGACTTCCCGAACCTGTGTCATGCCGTCCAGCCAACGGCTCGCGGCGGCGGGAAACAACGGCGAAGGTCTCATAGTTCTATGAGCTGGACTCATCGACCGTGGAAGGGAAGCTGATGGGTGGGCTGGAGGTCCGCGAGCTGGAGGCGTTTCTCGCGCTCGCCGAGGAACTGCACTTCGGGAGGGCCGGCGCCCGGCTGTTTGTGTCACAGAGCCGGGTGAGTCAGCTGTTGCGAGCGCTGGAGCGCCGCATCGGCGGACAACTCGTGGAGCGGACCAGCCGCACCGTCCGGTTGACCCCGCTCGGTGCGGATTTCCTCGCCGAACTCCGGCCCGCCTACGCGGCGCTGCGCGCGACGGTCGACGACGCCCGCGCCGCCGCCCGCGGTGCGCGCGGAAGCCTGCGCATCGGATTCCAAGGCGCGGGCAACGATCACCTGATGGCCGCGGTCGAGTTGTTCCAGCAGTGGCACCCGGACTGCGCGACCGAGCTGGTCGAGATACCGCTCAGTGATCCGTTCGGCGCGGTGCGGCGCGGCGAGGTCGACGCCGCCGTCGTGCTGCTGCCGATGGGCGAGGACGATCTCGTGCTCGGCTCGGTGTTCGCGGGGCAGCGGCAGACGCTCGCCCTGTCCAGTTCCCATCCGCTCGCGAGCCGGGCGGAACTATCGGTGGAGGAACTCACCGCTGTCGCGTTGATCGGCGTGCGCGCGCCCGCGCCGGAGTACTGGCGCAGGGCGCAAGCGCTGGACGTGACGCCCGGCGGGCGAAGAGTGCGCTCCGGTCCTGAGGTCGGCACCTTGGAGGAAGGCCTCGCCGCCGTGGCGGCCGGGCGCGGGGCGATGCTGCTGTGTCATCCCACCGCGGATTCCCATCGCCGACGGCCGGTGTCCTTCGTGCCGGTCACCGGGATCGGTGAGTCGCGCCTCGGGCTGGTGTGGCACCGGTATCGCGAGACCCCGCGGGTACGTGCGTTCTCCCGGGCTGTCGCTGCCACGAAGCCCGCGGAGGATGTGCGATCGGTCACCGTGGGGGTCTCGTGACCATCCGTCGCCGCGGTGTCCCGGGAAGTGGCGAATAGGCCCGCCCATGTGGCGGAAAGTATTTCTCGGGTGCCGCCACAACGTGTTCTAACTTATTCGCAGTATCTATTGTGAGATATTTGGAGCCACGGCTCAGACTGCTTTGTTGCCCCGATGTCCGCAGGGGTGCGAGATTCGTCCAAATTTTCTATGGGACGCGCCTTCGCATTTCTGATCCGCACTGGAAATCGATAGGTCCGTTCGACGGCCTGACCTGGACAAATGACCTGATACGCAGCTCCTCGCACGTCGCCGAAGTGCCGTCGACCACATTATATTTGCTTTGTGGTTTAGATCACTAAATAGGCGAATTCTGTAACTGTCGGTGAGCGGGTCTCGACATGCCCCGTGTCAGCCAGTTCGACTGGATTAGTTTCGAGGAAGAGGTATTTCCATGATCCCCGTTATCATCGACACCGGTAGCGCTGCCCTGAACGGTCTTTTCGACACTCTCGGCGCCGCGCTGCACGGTCTGGTCGACACCCTGTGGACGGGTTCCTTCGGCGGCCGCTGACCGACGTAACGGTCGAAAGGGTCGACCGGGTCGCACGCCGACCTACGGCGTGACCGAGCGGGCCCCCGCACCCGATGGTGTGGGGGCCCGCCGCTGTGTCGCCGACCGGCCTGACGCCGCAAGTCCGAGGCCGACGGTGTGCTGCGACCTCGGTGGTCGGGGTCGGCCACGCACCGCGGCGCCGGTGGTCGGGGTCAGCCGAGTGCCGCGACGCCGACGGGCGGAATCGGCCGCGGGCCGCGGCGCCGGAGTACTGGATCGACCGGCCACCACGACGCCGGAGTGCTGGATCAACCGTGCGCCGCGACGGCGGAGATCCGGGTGAGTTCCGCCGCGAGCCGGGCCGGGTGGGTCAGTTGCGGGTAGTGGCCCGCACCCTCGATCGAAACCCGTTCCCGCGCGGTCGCACCGGTGACCGGGTCGGCGGAACCGGCGATGATCCGCACCGGCACCTCGACTGTTTCCAGCAGAGCCCGAAGCTCTTCGCGCCGCGCGGAGGCACTCGCCTCCCGTAGCGCGGCGACCGTTCGGCCCGCGACACCCCGCCTGCGCAGATTCGCCGCCGCACTCGCGATCGCGTCGCTCTCGGGCACGCCGAGCCGTTGCGCCAGTGCCGCCGCCGAGATCCGGCGCATCGCGGCGGTCGCGAGTGGCGAGCGCAGCAGCCGTCCCGACCGCGGCTGCAAGAACGCGGGCGCGACCAGCGTCACGCCGGAGATCTTTTCGGGATGCCGCGCCGCGTACCGCAGCACCGGGCCGCAGCCGAGCGAGTGGCCGACCAGAACGGGACGCGAGTGCACGGAAGCGAGCAATTTCGGCAGCACCGCGTCGCGATCCCCTGGTGCCGAACGTCCGAGGCCGGGCAGGTCCGCGACCAGGCTGGGCCCGTCCAGTTCCGCGCGCACCGCGTTCCAGGACTCGCCGTCCAGCGGAAGGCCGTGCAGGAGAACGTAAGCGGGGCGTGCGCGTTCACCGCTCACCCAGACGCCGTCGGTGAAACCGGCGGTCGGGTCGTCGGCCGCCGCGCCGAACCGCGTGGCCACCAGATGGTCGGCCCATCCGAGCAAGGTGGCTTCCGTCGGCGGCATGGTGAGCCCGGCGCGGCGCGCCACCTCCCGCGCCGCCGAGGTGTCGTAGCGGTCGTCGGCGATGAAGCTCAGCGTCTCCGGATCGGCGCCGGTCAGGGCGGTAGGGAGCTTCGAGATGACGCCGACCGGGATCGACAACCGCGGTGCGCGGACGCCGAGGTGACCCGCCAGCAGCCGGATCAGTTCGGGCAGCACCGGAGTTCGGTCGTCGAGAACCGTGTAGGACCGGCCCGCCGTGTCGGGCAGTGCGGGCAGGCTGATCAAGAAATCCGTGAAGTAGTCCAGATCGACGATCGGCACGAAGGTGTCGGGGCCGCCGGGGAGAGCCGGGAGCCGCCCGTTCCACAGCTCCTCGACGACGCTCGCCAGTCCGATGTATTGGCCGGGGCCGATCACACTGCTCGGGTTCGCGACGGTCAGTGCGACGCCCAGTTCGGCCGCCCGGCGGCGCAGCAGCGGATCTGATTCGAACTTCGACGCGCCGTACGCGCCGTTCTCGTAGTGCTGCTCCTCGGATTCCTCGACGGTGATCCGGTATCCGGTGATGTGCACGACGCGTCGCAGCTCGGGGAGGGCGGCGGACCATTCCAGCACCCGCAGCGCCCCGGTCACATTCACCGCGTACGCGTCCTCGGCTGCGAGCCCGAAGGCGAAGCGGGCGGCGCAGTTGTACACGTCGCGAACGCCGGACGGATCGAAGTCTGCGGGCAGGCCGAGGTCCGGCGCGGTCACGTCGCAAGGAAGGATCTCCAGCCCGCGCTCGTCCACGCCCTGTCTGCGCAACCACCCGATGAGCCGTTCCTCGCTGCCCGCCCGCAGCGCGGCGGTGACGGAATGCCCGTGCTGGAGCAGGCGGGCGACGGCGTTGCGGCCGAGGAATCCGGCGGCTCCGAAGACGATGCTGTCGGACATGTCAATCTCCTTACTAGACCGGTCTACATATTTTGTGGATATAAGAAAATCGTTGCCGGAGCGGCGGATTCGAGGGCTCAGATCATGGCGCGCAGGGTGCGTTCGACCCGTTCCAGAGGTTCACGGCTGCGCTGCGCACGGGCCAGCAGCAGTGCGCCCTCGACCATCGCGAGCACCGCGGCCGCCAGATCGTCCGCGTCGTCGCGGCCATCGGCGCGCAGCCTGATGCGCAGCGCCTGCTCCCATGCCGCGTACGCGGCGGCGCACTCGGACTGAATGGGATCGTTCGCCGCCGCCACATCGAGCGCGACGGTGGCGACCGGGCAGCCCTGCTGCCAGCCGGATGCTTCCAGCCGGTCGCCGAACGCTCGCAGCAGCCTGCTCGCGGCCGCGGCGGCGTCGCCCGGCTCGATCGTGTCGATCAGCGCCGTGATCTCCTTGCCCGCCTGGGCGATCGCCGCCGCGACCAGTTCGTCCTTGCCGCCGGGGAAGTGGAAATACAGTGACCCGCGCGGCGCGCCGCTGGCCGCCAGGATCTGGTTCAGCCCCGCGCCGTAGTAGCCGTGCCGCTCCACCAGTGTGCGCGCCGCGTCGACGAGTTTGCCGCGAGTCTCGGTGCCTTTGACGCCCATGTAGTGACTGTAGACCGGTCTTCATATTTTTGCCAGCGCCGGGACTGACGACGGCCGCCTACCAGGTGGTAGCCGGGTCGGAAATCGCGCGCACTAAGCTGGTCGGCGGTAATTGCCGACCCCATCCCCAGGAGTACTCCACGTGAGCCAAGCAGGCCGTCCTGTAGTTCTGATCGCCGACAAGCTCGCCCAGTCGACCGTCGACGCGCTCGGTGACGGTGTCGAGGTCCGGTGGGTCGACGGACCGGACCGCCCGGCCCTGCTGGCCGCGGTGCCCGAGGCCGACGCCCTGCTGGTGCGGTCGGCGACCACGGTCGACGCCGAGGTCTTGGAGGCCGGGAAGAACCTGAAGATCGTCGCCCGCGCCGGCGTCGGCCTGGACAACGTCGACGTGCCCGCCGCCACCGAGCGCGGCGTCATGGTCGTGAACGCCCCGACCTCCAACATCCACACCGCCGCCGAGCACGCCGTCACCCTGCTGCTCGCGGCCGCCCGCCAGATCCCCGCCGCCGACGCGACCCTGCGCGAGCGCACCTGGCAGCGCAGCAAGTTCAACGGCGTCGAGATCTTCGACAAGACCGTCGGCGTCATCGGCCTCGGCCGTATCGGCCAGCTGTTCGCCGCGCGCCTGGCCGCCTTCGAAACGAAGATCGTCGCCTACGACCCCTACGTGTCGCCCGCGCGTGCCGCGCAGCTGGGCATCGAGCTGCTCAGCCTGGACGAGCTGCTCGAGCGCGCCGACCTGATCTCGATCCACCTGCCGAAGACCCCGGAGACCAAGGGCCTCATCGGCAAGGAGGCCATCGCCAAGACCAAGCCCGGCGTGATCATCGTCAACGCCGCCCGCGGCGGCCTGGTCGACGAGGCCGCCCTGGCCGAGGCCATCAAGTCCGGCCACGTGCGCGCCGCGGGCCTGGACGTGTTCGAGACCGAGCCGTGCACCGACAGCCCGCTGTTCGATCTGCCGCAGGTCGTGGTGACCCCGCACCTGGGCGCCTCCACCTCCGAGGCGCAGGACCGCGCGGGCACCGACGTCGCCAAGTCGGTGCTGCTGGCGCTGGCCGGTGAGTTCGTGCCCGGCGCGGTGAACGTCACCGGTGGCGCCGTCGGCGAAGAGGTCGCCCCCTGGCTGGACATCGTCCGCAAGCAGGGCGCCCTGCTCGGCGCGCTGTCCAACGAGCTGCCGGTCAGCGTGGAGGTGCAGGTGCGCGGCGAGCTGGCCGCGCAGGAGGTCGGCGTGCTGGAGTTGTCCGCGCTGCGCGGCATCTTCTCTGCGCTGGTCGAGGACCAGGTCACCTTCGTCAACGCGCCCGCGCTGGCCAAGGAGCGGGGCATCACCGCCGAGGTCACCACGGCCTCGGAGAGCCCGAGCCACCGCAGCGTCGTCGACCTGCGCGCCGTGTTCGGCGACGGCAGCACCCTGAACGTGGCGGGCACGCTGACCGAGCCGCAGCTGGTGGAGAAGATCGTCAACATCAACGGCCGCAACTACGACATGCGCGCCGAGGGCCTCAACCTGGCCATCCTGAACTACGAGGACCGTCCCGGCGCGCTGGGCAAGATCGGCACCAAGCTCGGCGAGGCCGAGGTCGACATCCTGGCCGCGCAGCTGACCCAGGACGTCGACAAGGAAGGCGCCACCGTGGTGCTGCGCGTGGCCCGCGAAGTGCCCGCCGGTGTGCAGGACGCGATCGCCGAGGCCGTCGGCGCTGCCAAGGTCGTCCAGGTCGACCTGTCCTGATCCATCCGGGGCGTTGCGTCCCGGTACCCCGCGGAATCGGCGCCGCGCACGAAGCACTCGTGCGCGGCGCCGGTCTCTTCACCTGCGTGCGGAGCCGCGTCGTCCGCGCGCCCGGTGCTCGGCGATCCGGCCGCGCCGAGTAGCGTGACGGTGCTGCGGTCACCCGGCCGGAATGTCGCGCGCACGCCGACGGTCGCCTCCCGGCCGCACGGTGCGGCGGCCGCGACCGGCAATATCGAACGGAGCATTTGTCATGAAACTTGCTGTCATCCCGGGCGACGGGATCGGGCCCGAGGTCATCGCCGAGGCGCTGAAGGTGCTCGACGCCGTCGTGCCCGGTGTCCAGAAGACCGAGTACGACCTCGGTGCGCGCCGCTACCACGCGACCGGCGAGATCCTGCCGGACTCGGTGCTGCCCGAGCTGAAGCAGCACGACGCGATCCTGCTCGGTGCGATCGGCGACCCGTCGGTGCCGAGCGGTGTGCTCGAACGCGGCCTGTTGCTGCGCACCCGGTTCGCGCTGGACCACCACGTGAACCTGCGGCCGTCCAAGCTCTTCCCCGGCGTGACCAGCCCGCTGGCGGGCAACCCCGACATCGACTTCGTCGTCGTGCGCGAGGGCACCGAGGGCCCCTACACCGGCACCGGCGGCGCGATCCGCGTCGGCACCCCGCACGAGGTGGCCACCGAGGTCAGCACCAACACCCGCTTCGGCATCGAGCGCGTGGTGCGCTACGCCTTCGCCAAGGCGCAGGCCCGGCGCAAGCACCTGACGCTGGTGCACAAGAACAACGTGCTCACCTTCGCCGGCTCGCTCTGGCAGCGCACCGTGGACGAGGTCGCGGCCGAGTTCCCTGATGTCACAACGGCTTACCAGCACATCGACGCGGCGACCATCCACATGGTCAACGATCCGGGCCGGTTCGACGTGATCGTCACCGACAACCTCTTCGGCGACATCATCACCGATCTGGCCGCCGCCGTGAGCGGTGGCATCGGCCTGGCCGCCAGCGGCAACATCGACGCGTCCGGCGCCAACCCGAGCATGTTCGAGCCGGTGCACGGCAGCGCCCCAGACATCGCGGGCCAGTCCAAGGCCGACCCGACCGCGGCGATCCTCTCGGTCGCCCTGCTGCTCAACCACCTCGGCGACACCGAGGCGGCCGCGCGCGTCGAGTCGGCGGTCGCGAAGGATCTCGAGTCGCGCTCCGGCGCCGCGTCGACCGTGGAGATCGGCGACCGCATCGCGGCCACCCTCTGACCGTCGCGTAGGAAGGTCCCGCTCCCGCCCGAGAGGAACGGGGCCTTCCCGCGTTCACGCGTCACAAGCACTGCATGTGCTGGCTCCGGCGGGACTCCGCTGGAGTGGGCCGATTTCGCGGGCGGCTTCGTCGATCATCCGAGGCGATCGGGGACACTGCCGACGCGTCGGATAGGGCCGC
Organism: Nocardia beijingensis NBRC 16342; assembly: GCF_001612785.1. Lineage (GTDB taxonomy): Bacteria > Actinomycetota > Actinomycetes > Mycobacteriales > Mycobacteriaceae > Nocardia > Nocardia beijingensis. Next base: position 68,182 of record NZ_BDBC01000010.1, on the reverse strand, counting down.
ATACCGCACGCCCCGGCCCCGTGGGGCCTGCTATGCGCCGACCGACAGGGGCCGCTCGGCCCGCCCCTAGGTCCGGTGATCCGCGCGAACCGCTGCCTTGCCCGGAGGCGGGCAATAGTTCGGTGCGCGAAACCCCAGCTGGGTCGGGCTCGGTCGGACCATGACGGCAGCTTCCGCCGGAATGTAACGGGGACGCCGCTCAGCAGAGCGGCGGGTATCGCCGCCTACCGTGCGACTCCGGCGTGGTTCGGTAAGCCAGTGCTGTGCCACCGGGTTCCGGTGGCACAGCGACAGGGCGGTTGATATCGGCCGCGCCGACCTGGAAAAGTAGTGCGGCTCTTTTCTCGGGGCCGGCAAGCGGCCGATGCGCGAACCTAGGCCGGGTCCCGGGGAACCAGCGGCACTGCCGCGACCGCCGCGACCGCGGCGAGCAGGAATGCCGCGGGGAAGCCGCTCGCGGTGATCAGCGCGCCGAACACCGGCGGGACCGCGGCCATGGCCAGGTTCTGCCCGGTGTTCTGGACGCCGAGACCTCGGCCGCTCCAGTACGGCCCCGCGATCTCGGCGACCGCGGTGAAGGCCAAGCCGTTGTCGGAGACGGTGATGACGGACGCGGCGATCAGCAGCGGGATGGCGGCCCACCACCAGTGGGTCGACGCGGTCAGCGCCAGCGCGGCCATCGACAGCACGGCGGCGACGGCCACCGTGCGCAGCGGGCCCATCCGGCTGCCGACCCGGTCCGACCACGCGCCCGCGCCGATGCGGCCCAGCGCGCCGAGGATCTGCGTGACGGTCACCAGCGCACCGGCGGCGGCCAGCGACCAGCCGACGTCACGGTGCAACCACAGCAGTGCGAACGTCCACACGGTGCCCTGCGGGACGACGAGCAGCACCGAGACCAGATGGATGCGCCACAGCGTCGCGTTGTCGCGATAGGGATTGGCGCGCAACGCCGGATCGGCGGCGGCCCGGTCAGGACGCGGTGGGTCGACGATGCCCGCCAGGCAACCCAAGGCCGCCACCCCCGCCATCAGGGCGGGAACGAGAATGGCCGCGGGCACGCCGTGGGCGGAGGCGACGGCCGGAATCGCCAGCGCGCCGACGCCGACGCCCAGTGGCTGCGCGGTCTGCCGGATGCCCATCGCCAGCCCGCGCCGCTGCGGCGGGAACCAGCCGACGATCACCCGGCCGCTGGCGCCGTTGGTGCTGGCCGCGCCTACGCCGCCGAGGAACAGCAGCGCGCCGAGCGCTATGTCGTTCGTCGTGGTCGCCGCGGCGCACCCGGCCGCCAGCATCAGCAGCGGGCCGCCGACCAGCACTTTGCGTTCGCCGATCCGGTCGACCAGATAGCCCCACGCGATCAGGGTGCACACCAGGCCGACGGTGGGCATCGCCACCAGCAGACCTGCCGTCGCCAGCGGCATGCCGCGGTCGGTCAGCGCGGGCAGCAGGAACGGAACGCCGTGGATGAAAACCGCGCTGGAGGCCTGGGCGAACACGCCGAGACCGAGCATGGACCAGCGCCGAACCTCGTCGATCTGCGTAACGGTCGCCATCGGCCTCACCTCGAAATCTCATTATTTGGTACGACATTCCCACTTGGTGAACTTCGCTGCTCACGGTACACCCGGTGGCGGCTCGATTCGGCGGTTGCGGCTGTCGAACTGCTCACAGGCGCGCCGACGCCGGATCGGGCCGGAATCCGTACCACCCGGTCGGGCGCGTTCGGGCAGGTGGCGGCGGGTCGATAGACTCCGGGAATGCGTCTAGGTCGAGTTGCCAGTCCCGATGGAGTCGCCTTCGTCAGCATCGAAGGCGACGGAAGCGACAGCGTGGCCAAGGAGATCGCGGAACACCCGTTCGGCACACCGACGTTCACCGGGCGGAGCTGGCCGCTGGCCGACGTGCGGCTGCTCGCGCCGATCCTGGCCAGCAAGGTGGTCTGCATCGGCAAGAACTACGCCGCCCACGCCGCCGAAATGGGCGGTCCCGCGCCCGCGGACCCGGTGATCTTCCTCAAGCCGAACACCGCGATCGTGGGGCCGAACGCCCCGATCATCCTGCCGCCCAGCTCATCTCAGGTCGACTACGAAGGAGAGCTGGCGATCGTCATCGGCCGTCCCTGCAAGGACGTGCCCGCGGCCCGCGCGCTGGACGTGGTGCTGGGCTACACCGCCGCCAACGACGTCACCGCCCGCGACCAGCAGCGCCACGACGGCCAGTGGACCAGGGGCAAGGGCTACGACACCTTCTGCCCGCTCGGCCCGTGGATCGAAACGTCTTTGGATCCCTCGGATCTGGAGATCGTCACCGAGCTCGACGGCGAAGTGCGCCAGCGCAGCCGCACTTCGCTTCTGCTGCACGACATTCCGAAGCTCATCGAGTGGATCACCACCGTGATGACGCTGCTGCCCGGTGACGTCATCCTCACCGGCACTCCCGAGGGCGTCGGCCCGATGCGCGAGGGCCAGCAGGTGTCGGTGACCGTCGAAGGCATCGGAACCCTCACCAATCCCGTTGCCGCCAAACGCTGATCGAAAGAGAGCCATGACTGAAGTACGGGTCCGATTCTGCCCGTCACCGACCGGCACACCGCACGTCGGCCTGATCCGGACGGCGCTGTTCAACTGGGCCTACGCCCGCCACCACGGTGGCACATTCGTCTTTCGAATCGAAGACACCGATGCCGCACGGGATTCCGAGGAATCCTACCTGGCGATAATCGACGCGCTGCGCTGGCTCGGCCTCACTTGGGACGAGGGCCCCGAGGTCGGCGGGCCTTACGCGCCATATCGCCAGTCGCAGCGGAAAGAACTGCACGAGGACATTGTTCGGCGTTTGCTGGAGGCGGGCGAGGCATACGAATCGTTCTCCACGCCGGAGGAAGTCGAGGCCCGCCATCGCGCCGCGGGACGCGACCCGAAGCTCGGTTACGACAACTACGATCGGGACCTGACCCCCGAACAGATCGAGGCCTACCGGGCCGAGGGCCGCCCCGCCGTGGTCCGGCTGCGGATGCCGGCCGAAGACCTGTCCTGGCACGATCTGGTGCGCGGGGAGACCGTCTTCAAGGCGGGCAGCGTCCCGGACTTCGCGCTCACCCGAGGCAACGGCCAGCCGCTGTACACGCTGGTCAACCCGGTCGACGACGCGCTGATGCGGATCACCCACGTGCTGCGCGGCGAGGACCTGCTCTCCTCGACCCCGCGCCAGCTCGCCCTGTACGCCGCGCTGCGCAGGATCGGGGTCGCCGATTTCACTCCCGAGTTCGGTCACCTGCCGTTCGTGATGGGTCAGGGCAACAAGAAGTTGTCCAAGCGTGATCCGGAGTCGAATCTGTTCGCCCATCGCGACCGCGGGTTCATCCCCGAGGGTTTGCTGAATTATCTCGCGCTACTCGGCTGGGGCCTGTCCGAGGACCGTGACGTGTTCTCCATGGCGGAGATGGTCGCGGCCTTCGACATTTCGAAAGTGAATTCGAATCCGGCCCGTTTCGACCAGAAGAAGGCGGACGCGCTCAATGCTGAGCACATCCGATTGCTGGCACCGGGTGATTTTGCCCACCGACTGCGGGAGTATCTCACCGGACAGGGCCATATCGGCGCCGAAATCGATGAGAAGGTGTTCGCCGCGGCGGCGGAACTCGTGCAGACCAGGATTGTCGTGTTGTCCGACGCTTGGGAGCTCTTGCGTTTCTTGTTCGCGCCCGCGGAAGAGTTCGCGATCGACCCCGCCGCCGGAGCCAAGAATCTGGGTCCCGACGCGACCGAGGTATTGCAAGCCGCTATTACCGCGGTGGAACCGCTGACCGAGTGGACCACCGAGGCGATCGAAACGGCGCTGAAAAAGGCGCTGATCGATGATCTCGGGCTGAAACCGCGCAAAGCCTTCGCCCCGGTGCGGGTCGCGGTCACCGGATCGCATATCAGCCCCCCGCTGTACGAGTCCCTGGAACTGCTCGGTCGCGGCGTCACCTTGGACCGGCTGCGCGCGGCGCTGGACTGGCGGGAGGCGGCCCAGACCGGCTCCGAAGCCTGAAAATATGGCTTTGACCAGGCGATTTGTAGTTGACCCGTAGCCGTTTGGTACTCTTCTTCTCGGCCCGGAACACGGTCTCGAGTCACCCAGACGCGAGGCGGAAAGACCTGGTCATTGGGGTATGGTGTAATTGGCAACACAGCTGATTCTGGTTCAGCCATTCTAGGTTCGAGTCCTGGTACCCCAGCGGAGAGTGTTGTACGACTTCGGTTCGCGGCCGAAATCACTCAGCACCTGGCGATTTGGTCGCCGGGCCTCGGCCAGATAAGCTAGCCGAGCCTCCTGATCGAAAGATCAACCATGGCGCTCCTCGCGACAGCGAGAAGCAGTCCTGGCCCCGTCGTCTAGCGGCCTAGGACGCCGCCCTCTCAAGGCGGTAGCGCGGGTTCGAATCCCGTCGGGGCTACACGAGTGGAAGGCCCATGCTCATGGAGCATGGGCCTTTCTCGTTTCGCAGTGTTTTGTGGGGGTGCAACCCCCACACCCCGCCCGGAGGGCTTCGCCCCCGGACCCCCCGGCGAGGGCTTCGCCCCGCCTGGCGGTGGTGGTCCGGTGCGGTTGTCGGGTGCGGATCTGGACGTTGCCCGCATGGGGGCGCCCCCTACGAGAGTTCGCCTTCGCCTCGACGGCTAGCGGTCATCGGCTGTACTGCCTGCTGTGTGTCGTATCTCACCCAGGGGCTCCGCTCCGGTGTGCCCCAGGCCGAACGCGCCACCGCCAGGTGACGCCGGGCGCGGTGGGTTCGACGGCCGGCCCCGCTGCGACGGCGGCGGTGCGGCGCATTCGGGTTGTGCGGAGGAGTCGGTGTCGCTGGCCACGATCCGGAAGCGTCGGCCCCCTGCGGGGTGTGCGTACCGCCCTCGGTTCCGCTCGCCGAGGTGAGATGGCCCCCTGACTGACGCGGTCGCGGGGGAGCGGCAAAAGAAAGGCCCTCCAGCGACCTTGCTGGAGGGCCTTCGCCGACTGTGCGGACTATCCGCTCTTGCGCCGGAATTCCCGCTTGTGGCCGACCGCGGACTGCGCCGCGGACGCCTTCGACCGTCCGTCGAGGTGGTCGGCCGCGCGGGCGTTCTGCTGGTTCTTGCGCTCCAGTGCTTCCCGGAACTTGCGCTTCACCTCGTCGGCGCCGGTGGCCTTACCAGAATCCGCCATCGCTGCTCCTCGTCGTCGCGGCCGCGCGGCGCGTCCTTGCGGGCGGCGCTGCCCGGCCGATTGCTGTCGAACACCCGACGCTAGCCCGTGCGGGTGGTTGTGTCAGTTGGTTTTCGGGCGCGTCGCGCTACCCGGGCACGCTCGGTCAGTCCAGCGGCTGTGCGGTGGTGCCGCCGAGCGGCATCGCCGGGAGTCCGAGTTTGCGGTGGTCCCAGCTGCGCGTGCGTTCGGGCACCACGCGCACGGCGACCCGCTTGTGCAGCATGGCCTCCACCATCGGCCGCAGTTCCTCGCTGTAGGGGCCGGTGTAGCGCTCCCACACGCTCACGCCGACGGCGAAGAGTTTCTCGGCGTCATCGACGATCTCGGCGCGGCCCTCGATCGACACGCCCCTGAGCTGGTCGTAGGTGTCGCCCGCCTCGATCATGCAGGTGACCCGGGGATCGCGGCGCAAGTTCACCGCCTTTTGCGATTTCGCTTTGGTCTCGAACCAGATCTCGCCGTCGATCAGCGCGTACCACATGGCGGTCAGGTGCGGCGTGCCCTTCGGGCCGATGGTTGCCAGCGTCGCGATCCGGCTGCGCCGCAGGAACTCGGTGATCTCGGTGTCGGACATCACGATCTGTGCCCGTTGGTTGACTCCCATGGGCCAACTCTAGAGAGTTCGTACTGAAACGTGTTACAGGCGCTTGTGCAGGGCCTCGGCCGCCGCGACCAGATCCGCCGCCCACCGGGCGCCCGGCCTGCGGCCCATCCGATCGATCGGTCCCGACACCGACACCGCCGCGATCACCGTGCCTCCGGCGTCGCGCACCGGCGCCGAGACGCTGGCCACGCCCGCGGCGCGCTCGGCCGCGCTCTGGGCCCACCCGCGCTTGCGCACCTCGGCCAGCGCGCGTTCGCCGAACACCGCGTCGGCCAGGATGGTGCGCTGCAGCTCCGGGTCGGCCCACGCCAGCAGTACTTTGGCCGCGGAGCCCGCGGTGAGCGGCAGCCGCGCCCCGATCGGTACGGTGTCGCGCAGTCCGACGGGGGGTTCCAGCGCCGCGACGCAGACGCGGGCATTGCCGTCGCGGCAGTACAGCTGGACGCTCTCCCCGGTGATCTCGCGCAGCCGGGGGAGAATGGCCGACGCCGCGTCGAGCAACGGGTCGTTGGCGCTGGTCGCGAGCTCGGCGAGAGCCGGGCCCGGCCGCCAGGTGCCGTTGCTGTCGCGCGCGAGCAGACGGTGCACTTCCAAGCCGACGGCGAGACGGTGTGCGGTGGCGCGGGGTAGGCCGGTGCGCGCGCACAGCTCGTTGAGACCCGAGGGATGCTCGGCTACGGCGTACAGGACCGCCACTGCTTTGTCGAGGACGCCGATGCCGCTATGCTGTCTCATAGAACGATACTAGCGTCTCGGATGTTGAGAAATCCACCTTCGCGGATTACCTCTCTCGGCGTTCGGACCAGGCGCAGCTATCCCAACTTGTGCAACCGTCGCCGCATCGGAGTCCAGATCGCGGAAACGGCTGCTTCGTCCGAAAGGTGATCGACAATGGCCGAACCGCGCACGCTGGCCGAGAAGGTATGGGACCAGCATGTCGTCGCTCGCGGGGAGGGCGAGGGTGCCTCGCGCGAACCGGACCTGATCTACATCGACCTGCATCTCGTCCACGAGGTGACCAGCCCGCAGGCCTTCGACGGGCTGCGCGCGGCGGGCAGGCCGGTGCGGCGGCCCGATCTCACGATCGCGACCGAGGACCACAACGTCCCGACGATCGACATCGACAAGCCGATCGCCGACCCGATTTCGCGCACCCAGGTGGAGACGCTGCGGCGCAACTGCGCGGAATTCGGTGTGCGGCTGCACCCGATGGGCGACCTGGATCAGGGCATCGTGCACGTGGTCGGGCCGCAGCTCGGCCTGACCCAGCCGGGCATGACCGTGGTGTGCGGCGACAGCCACACCTCGACGCACGGCGCGTTCGGCGCGCTGGCGATGGGCATCGGCACCTCCGAGGTCGAGCATGTGCTTGCCACCCAGACCCTCTCGCTGCGCCCGTTCAAGACGATGGCGATCACGGTGGACGGCGTCATGCCCCCCGGCGTGACGAGCAAGGACCTGATCCTGGCCGTCATCGCGAAGATCGGCACCGGCGGCGGCCAGGGCTACGTCCTGGAGTACCGCGGCGAGGCCATCAGGGCCATGTCGATGGAGGCCCGAATGACGATCTGCAACATGTCCATCGAAGCGGGCGCGCGGGCCGGCATGATCGCGCCGGACGAGACCACCTACGAATTCCTCAAAGGACGGCCGCACGCGCCGCAGGGAGCCGACTGGGACGCCGCGGTGGCCGCCTGGGAGGCGCTGAAGACCGACGAGGGTGCCGTTTTCGACGCCGAGGTGCACATCGACGCCTCCGCGCTGACCCCGTTCGTCACTTGGGGCACCAATCCGGGGCAGGGCGCCCCGCTGGGCGAGGCGGTGCCCGACCCCGCCGCCATCGCCGACGAGGTGGCCAGGGAGTCGGCGGAGAAAGCTCTGCGTTACATGGACTTGGAGCCGGGTACTCCGCTTCGACAAGTGCCGATCGACACCGTATTCGTCGGCTCGTGCACCAACGGACGCATTGAAGATTTGCGTGCGGTGGCCGGGATTTTGAAGGGACGACATGTCGCCGACGGGGTGCGAATGCTGGTTGTACCGGGGTCGATGCGGGTTCGCGCACAGGCGGAAAAAGAAGGACTCGGGGAGATTTTCACCGCGGCCGGCGCCGAATGGCGGCAAGCGGGCTGCTCAATGTGCCTGGGAATGAATCCGGACCAGCTCGAGCCGGGTCAGCGTTGCGCGTCGACTTCGAACCGCAACTTCGAGGGCAGGCAGGGCAAAGGCGGCCGTACGCACCTCGTTTCTCCCCTCGTGGCGGCCGCGACGGCGGTCCGCGGAACACTGTCGTCGCCTGCGGATCTGGACTGACCGCCCCCGATTCCCTCAATCAAACCCAGGAGATTCGTTATGGAAGCCTTCACTGTGCACAAGGGCATCGGGGTGCCGCTGCGCCGCTCCAATGTCGATACCGATCAGATCATCCCGGCGGTCTACCTCAAGCGGGTGACGCGGACCGGATTCGAGGACGGCTTGTTCGCCGCATGGCGGACCGATCCCGACTTCATTCTGAACACCCCGCCATACAACAGGGGTAGTGTCTTGGTGGCGGGTCCGGATTTCGGTACCGGATCGTCGCGTGAGCACGCTGTTTGGGCGCTGTCGGACTACGGCTTTCGGGTGGTCATCTCATCCCGGTTCGCCGACATCTTCCGCGGCAATGCGGGCAAGGGCGGTCTGGTCGCCGCTCAGATGTCACAGAACGATGTCGAAATGCTCTGGAAGTTGCTCGAGGAACAGCCCGGCTTGGAATTGGTTGTGGACCTCGAGGCGCGCACGGTGACGGCCGCAACCGTCGTGTTGCCGTTCGATATTGATGACTACACCAGGTGGCGTCTGCTGGAGGGATTGGATGACATCGGGCTGACGCTGCGCCGGGAGGACGCGATCGCCCGGTTCGAAAAGGCAAGGCCAACATGGAAACCCACTACCCTGCCAGCACATATTTCGCAGACGTAATCACCCCCGCCGGTTAGCTGGGCAGCCGGAGTTGTGGTAGCTGGACGTGTGCTAAACCACATGAATTTTGGCGTGGCACATAGACTCTTGCCCAAAGTGGGTTTACCGTGGTACCTAGTCGGTCCGACGACGGGCCATTAGTCTGCGGAGGATTCAATGAACAAGGCGGAACTGATCGACGTTCTGACCGAAAAGTTGGGTACGGACAGGCGCACGGCCACCGCGGCAGTCGAGCATGTGGTCGACACCATCGTGCGCGCGGTGCACAAGGGTCAGAGCGTCACCATCACCGGTTTCGGTGTGTTCGAACAGCGTAAGCGTGCGGCTCGCGTCGCACGGAACCCGCGTACCGGCGAAACGGTGAAGGTCAAGCCCACTTCGGTGCCCGCGTTCCGCCCCGGAGCCCAGTTCAAGGCGGTGATCGCGGGTAAGCAGAAACTGGCCGCGACCGGGCCCGCCGTCAAGCGCGGGGTGAATGCGCCGGTGTCGGCGAAGAAGGCGGCGGCCAAGAAGACGGCGGCCAAGAAAACCGCCGCCAAGAAGTCGACGCCGACCAAGGCGCCCGCCAAGACCACGGCCCGCAAGGCCGCCGCCAAGGCCCCGGCGAAGAGCACCGCGCGCAAGACGACCGCCACCAAGACCGCTGCGAAGAAGGCGCCCGCGAAGAAGACCGCGGTCGCGAAGAAGGCTCCGGCCAAGAAGACGGCCACCAAGGCCACGGCGGCCAAGAAGACCACCACCACCGCCGCCAAGAAGACCACCGCGAAGAAGACGGCGGCCAAGAAGGCCCCGGCTCGCGGCACCCGCTGATCTCGAGCCACCGCCGGATCGGCGCTGAATGCGTGGCCCCACGACCGGGCCCATTCGCCTCAACGTCGAGACGGCCCCGGGAGACACCCGGGGCCGTTTTCGGCTGTCCGCCTACCGGCATCGCACGGCCGTGGACGCCGATCGGCGCCCGCCGACCCGCGCGGTGACGCGGAGGCTGCCGGTCTAATCCGACCGCACCACGTAGGCTGACAGCGATCGATCCAGATGGTCGGCGGCCACCAGGCGATGGTCGACGAACGACAGCACCCACACACTGCCCTTGCGATTGCGCGCCGACGGCAGCGCGATCCCGTCGCGTTCGGCCAGCCATCCCAGCAGATCGGGGATCACTTTGCCCTGACTGCAGACCACGCGAATGGCGTTGTCCGACACCAGGGCTCGAAAGCGCTCCCGGGCCTCGTCCGGGTTTTCGGCGTACCCGTTTTCGGAAAGCAAAGGCTCCTCGGTGATTTCGACACCGAGCTTCTCCGCCAGCGGCGCCACGGACTGCACGCAACGCAGCGGGGGAGCCGAGTAGACCTCGGATGCGCCGAATGCCAACAGATTCGACGTGAGCGCCTGCGCCTGCGCCTCGCCGTCGCGGTCGAGCGGACGCTGGTCGTCCGGACCGTTGAAGCGGTCCCTGCGGCCCGCTTTGGCATGCCGGACCAACAGCAGGGTGTCGGTGCGCGCAGGCAGCCGGGTGAAGGCGCGCACCACCTGCCGATCCATCGGATACGACAGCTGGTCCATCACCCGATCCAGCGGATGCCAGCTGAGTGCGTCCACCTCGGAGTTGACCGTGAATTCCCCGCCCACCTGTTCGGCGGCCCAGTAGTCGACCCGCTTCAGCTTGCGATGACCGGGGATCGGGTAGGTCACATGGCCGAGGTAGCGGCCGAGCCTGCTGTCCAACCCCGTTTCCTCGCGGACCTCACGGACCGCGGCCAGCACCGGGGTCTCACCCGGGTCGAGTTTGCCCTTCGGCAGCGACCAGTCCTCGTACTTGGGACGGTGGACGAGTGCGATCTCGATCGCACCCGCGGACGATTCACGCCACAGCACCGCTCCCGCGGCGTGGATGTTGGCGGTGACGCGGGGATCCCAGAACGGGCCCCCCTCCTGTTCGAACCCCGTTTTGGCGTTCACTGCTGATCTGGCCTCCGCAGCCGCATCAAGAACTCCTGATGATCTCTGATCTTGTCCCCGTCGCCGGAGGTGCCCGGCGACGCCCGCCACGTGCCGTCGGGTTGCAGCACCCAGCAGCGCGTGGTCGGCGACAGGGCCGAGTCGAAGACCCCGCCGAGTTGTTCGGTCAACCGCGGATCCTTCACCTGCACCATCACCTCGACCCGGCGATCGAGGTTGCGGTGCATCATGTCGGCGCTGCCGATCCAGTACTGGTCCTGCGCCTGGAAGTGCATGATGCGGGAATGCTCGAGGAACCGGCCGAGGATGGAGCGCACCTCGATGTTCTCGCTCATACCCGCCACGCCGGGGCGCAGACCGCAGATGCCGCGCACCACGATCTGCACCGGCACGCCCGCCTGCGAGGCCCGGTACAGCGCGTCGATGACCTCTTCGTCGACGATGGCGTTGGCCTTCATCCGGATCCGGGCGTCCTGCCCCTGACCCGCCAGCTCGGTCTCGCGCTGGATGCGCTCGATGATGCCGGAGCGCACGCTGTGCGGGGCGACGAGCAGATTGCGGTAGTTCTCCTTGCGTGAGTAACCGGTCAGCGAATTGAACAGGTCGGTCAGATCGGCGCCGATATCCGGTGCGGCGGTGAGCAATCCGACGTCCTCGTAGAGACGGGCGGTCTTCGGGTTGTAGTTGCCGGTGCCGATGTGGCAGTAACGCCGGATGGTGGCTCCCTCGCGACGGACCACCAGGCAGGTCTTGCAGTGGGTCTTCAGGCCGATGAGGCCGTACACCACGTGTACGCCCGCCTGTTCCAGCGCGCGGGCCCACTTGATGTTGGCCTGCTCGTCGAAGCGGGCCTTGATCTCGACCAGGGCGACGACCTGCTTGCCCGCCTCGGCGGCGTCGATGAGCGCGTTGACGATCGGGGAGTCGCCGGAGGTGCGGTAGAGCGTCTGCTTGATGGCGAGCACCTGCGGGTCGGCGGCGGCCTGTTCGATGAACCGCTGCACGCTGGTGGAGAACGAGTCGTACGGATGGTGCACCAGCACATCGCCCTCACGCAGCGCGGCGAAGACGTTGCGCGGCGTCTCGCGCTCGCCGAACGCGGGCGGGGTCGCCGGAACGTACGGAGTGTCCTTCAGGTTCGGCCGGTCGACGCCGTACACCTGCCACAGGCAGGACAGGTCGAGCAGGCCGGGCACCTGGATGACGTCGCCCGGGTCGACGTCCAGCTCCCGCAGCAGCAGATCGAGCATGTGCTCGGTCATGTCGTCGGACACTTCCAGGCGCACCGGCGAACCGAACCGCCGCCGCGCCAGCTCCCGCTCCAGCGCTTGGAGCAGGTCCTCATCGCGATCCTCGTCGACCTCGAAATCCGCGTTGCGGGTGATCCGGAACGAGTGGTGCTCGACCACGTCCATGCCGGGGAACAGCAGGTCCAAGTGCGCGGCGATGAGCGCTTCCATCGGCAGGAACGCGGCGATCGGGGAGCCGGAATCGGTGCGCCGCACGCGGACGAACCGGTCGACGTTGTCGGGAACCTTGACGCGGGCGAAGTGTTCGCCGCCGGTCGCGGAATCCTTGACCGTCACCGCAAGGTTGAGACTCAGTCCGCTGATGTAGGGGAAGGGGTGCGCCGGATCGACCGCGAGCGGGGTGAGGACCGGGAAGACCTGATCCTGGAAGTAGCCGGACAGGCGCTGGCGTTCGTCCTCGTCCAGGTCGTTCCAGTCGATGATCGCGATGCCCTCGGCGGTCAGCGCGGGCAGCACGCTGTCGAGGAAGACGCGGGCGTGCCGCACCGCGATCTCCTGGGTGCGCGTGGCGATCAATTCCAACTGCTCGCCGGGGGAGCGGCCGTCGGCCGAGCGCACCAGCAGGCCGGTCTCGGCTCGGCGTTTCAGCCCGGCCACCCGCACCATGTAGAACTCGTCCAGATTCGACGCGAAGATCGCCAGAAACTTCGCACGCTCCAGCAACGGCAGCGACTCGTCCTCGGCGAGGGCGAGCACGCGGGCGTTGAAGTCGAGCCAGCTCAATTCGCGATTGAGGTAGCGATCGCGTGGCAACCGCGCCGCCGACACGTCGGCGGACAGGGGTGTCGCCGCCGGGGGTGGCGTGGGAAGCAACGGCTGCTGCTTGACGGTTTCCGTATCGCTCACGCCAACGATCATCCCCTACCGGAGAGGTCGTGTGCATCCCGCGACCGGGATCGTCATGTGTCTCACGCCACCATGGCGACCGGCTAGCACACGTGTGGAACGGGCTCGTGAACGCCGCCCGGCCAGCCGATGTCGTGCAGGACAGCACGCGTCGCGGTTCCGGCCCCCAGGGCCACCGCGCGGTCGAGGTCGGCGGGTGTGTCGACGTCCAAGCGCAGGCCCGGCCAATCCCCGGCGAGATCGACCGCGCCCGCGTCGATATGGCTGCGGGCCGAGCCGGGGCCGAAACGGGGATCGAGCGCGGCGACCGGGTCGCGCACCACGAGCGCGGCGGTGCCGCTGCCCTCGTGATCGATCACGATCGAGCGCAGTCCGCGCGGGGCGGCGGCGAGCATGTCCGACAGTTCTTCCGTGCGCAGCGCGGGCAGATCGGCTTGCAGTGCGAGCAGATCGATCGGGCCGTGCGCGCCGCGCAACGCGGCGGCGGTCGCGGCGAGCGCGGTGTTCAGCCCGTCGGCGTGCTGCCGGCGCGGTTCCGGATGGACTTCGGCGCCGAGCGTGCGGGCCAGGTCGGCGACGGCGGGGTCGGGCGTGACCACGGTGACCGAAACGATCTCGCCGACCGCCGCGGTGGCGGTGACGGTGTCGGCGAGCATGGCGAGCACCAGCCGGGCCCGGTGCTCCGGGCGCAGCCGGTCGGCCAGTCGGCTCTTGGCCCGATCGAGGCTCTTGACCGCGATCACGGCATGCACGGCGTGCGGGCGCATGCGAGCAATCCTTCCATGGCATATTGGGCTGATGACGAGGGCGGCTGTGCTGGGCGCGGGATCGTGGGGCACCGCGTTCGCGAAGGTGTTGGCGGACGCGGGAACCGAGGTCACGATCTGGGCCCGGCGGCCGGAGGTCGCCGCGACGCTGGCCTCCGAACATCGCAATCCCGATTACCTGTCGGATATTCCGCTGCCGCCGGTCGCGGCCACCCACGACCCGGCGGTCGCGCTGGACGGAGCCGACATCGTCGTGCTGGCGGTGCCGTCGCAATCGCTGCGGGCCAACCTCGCGGAGTGGAAGGGATTGATCCCCGGCGATGCCACGCTGCTGAGCTTGGCGAAAGGCATCGAGACCGGCACGCTGCTGCGGATGAGCCAGGTGATCGAGGAGGTCAGCGGCGCGGACGCGAGCCGGATCGCGGTGCTGTCCGGGCCGAACCTGGCGCGCGAGATCGCGGTTGGCCAGCCCGCGGCGACCGTGGTCGCCTGCTCGGACAACGATCGCGCGGTCGCGGTGCAGCACGCCTGCGCGACCGGATACTTCCGGCCCTACACCAATACCGACGTGGTCGGCTGCGAGATCGGTGGGGCGTGCAAGAACGTCATCGCGCTCGCCTGCGGCATCGCGTCGGGGATGGGCCTCGGCGACAACTCGATCGCCAGCCTGATCACCCGCGGCTTGGCGGAGATCATCCGGCTCGGAGTGGCCCTCGGCGCGGAACCGGTGACGCTCGCGGGTCTGGCCGGAGTCGGCGATCTGGTCGCCACCTGCACCTCCCCGTTGTCGCGCAACCGGTCGTTCGGTCATGTGCTCGGCGCGGGCGGTTCCATGGACGCCGCTCAGTCGGCCACTCATGGCCAAGTCGCCGAGGGTGTGAAGTCGTGCACATCGGTGCGCGCGCTGGCCGAGCGGCACGGCGTCGAGATGCCGCTGACCACTGCGGTGCATCAGGTCTGTCACGAAGGGCTCTCGGTGCGCGAAGCCGTCGGCAACCTGCTCGGGCGGCGGATGAAGCCGGAGTGATCCCGGCTCGCCACGGGTGAGTGTCCGGGACGGTCAGCGGTGGGACCGCGTTCCGAAACGGGTACGGTTCGGGGCATGACGAACCGGATCAGGGTGGCTGTGGTGTTCGGCGGGCGCAGCAACGAGCACGCCGTGTCCTGCGTATCGGCCGGTAGCGTGCTGCGCCACCTGGATCAGGAGAAGTACGAGGTGGTGCCGATCGGCATCACCGCGGAGGGCCGCTGGGTGCTCGGCGGTTCGGAGGTGGCCGCGCTCGGCATCCACGATCGCGCCCTGCCCTCGGTGGACGCCACCGGCACGGCACTGACCCTGGCCGCGGATCCGAGTCGCTCCGGGGCGCTGATCGCGCTGGACGATCCCGGCGCCGCGCTCGGCTCGGTCGACGTGGTGTTCCCGATCCTGCACGGCCCGTTCGGTGAGGACGGCACCTTGCAAGGGATGCTGGAACTCGCCGGAATTCCCTATGTCGGTCCGGGTGTGCTGGCCAGCGCGGCGGGCATGGACAAGGAATTCACCAAGAAGCTGCTCGCGGCGGAGGGGCTGCCGGTCGGCACCCAGGTGGTATTGCGGCCGGGCGCCGCGACGGTCGCCGAGGAGGACCGGCTGCGCCTGGGACTGCCCGTCTTCGTCAAACCGGCGCGCGGCGGCTCCTCGATCGGCATCACCAGGGTCGAGGACTGGAACGAGCTGGACGCGGCCATCGCCGCGGCGCGCGTGCACGACCCGAAGGTCATCGTCGAAGCGGGGATCGTCGGACGCGAGGTGGAGTGCGGGGTGCTGGAGTTCCCGGACGGCCGGGTCGAGGCGAGCGTGGTCGCGGAGATCCGGATGCCGGAGACCGGCGTCACCGCCGACGGGCCCGCGTTCTACGACTTCGACACCAAGTACCTCGACGACGTCTGCGAATTCGACGTTCCAGCGAAACTGGACGACGAGGTGTCCGACCAGGTCAGGGAACTGGCCGTGCGCGCCTTCCGCGCCCTCGACTGCCAGGGCCTGGCGCGGGTCGACTTCTTCGTCACCGAGCAGGGGCCGGTGATCAACGAGATCAACACGATGCCGGGATTCACCGCGATCTCCATGTACCCGCGCATGTGGGAGGCCACCGGCATCGACTACGCAGCGCTCGTCTCCACGCTCATCGAAACAGCGCTCGTCCGCGGCACCGGTCTGCGCTAGGGCTGGACGGCGCGGCAGCGATTCGGCGAGCAATCACCGGCTGCCCGGTCAGTCATCGGCGATACGTGGAATCGGCGGGACCGCGCGGGGTTCTCGGGAGATCAGTACGCGCTCCCGCAGCGCATCGTTCGGCGGCTGCGACCAGGGGGCCGACGGTTGCTGAAGAATTGCCAGCCGCCGGATGATCGGGCGGACGCGGGGAACGCGAGCCCGCGCGCGACGCCCGCGGCCAGGGCGGCATGCTCGACATCCATGCCGGGACCGGGCAGCGAGCGCCGCGCGAGCCGCGTCAGTTGGGCAGCGGTCCCGGGTCGATCGGCTGGGGCGGAAGGCTGGCGGTGATGGTGTCGGAGACTTCTTGCAGCGGTGTCGGACCCGAGCCGTCGGGGACGGTGAGGGCGACATAGGTCCCCCGGTCGACGGCGAACCACGTGCTCGCCTTGGCGGCTTGGTCGCGGACCTCGAACCACTGCACGCCGTTCACGATCTGCAACGGCGAGGCGCGGTTGAACTCCAGCGGGCGATCCAACCCGCAGCGCAGCACGATCGGGTCGCCGCCCGCGGCGCGCTGCCATGCGCGGGTGGCGGGAGGAGCGGGCTCGACCAGGGTCGATTTCGTGAACTCACCCAGGTCCGCCGGCAGGGCGGGCAGCAGGGCGGCGCAAGCCGGACCCTCCGCCGCCGGAGCCGGGACGGGGCCGAGCACCAGCGGTTCGCGTTCGACAGGCGCGCGGCGCGCGAGCACGGCGGCGACGAGCACCGCGACGACCAGCACGACCGGAAGCGCCACCGCCGTGGCGATGAGCGCGGGCGGGTACTGGTGTGCCTGGGCCGGCGCGGGTCGGCTGTCCGCCTCGGCGGCGTCGGCTTTCGCGCTGTCCGCGCTCTTCGCGGCGGAGGAGGGAGCGGTCTGCGGGTCATCGTCCGTGCCGCCCGGGGCCGTGGGCTCCGCCGGGGCGCTCCCGGGAGTCCTGGCATCGGTGCGTTCGTGTTCGGGCTCCGCCGAATCACGGTCCGACGAATCCGCCGCCATGCTCACCGATCCTTTCCTCGTCGCGCGTCGGCGCTGGTCGCCGCCCCGCCGCAGGGCGCGGGGCCGGGTGGTACTCGAGTGCCTCCGAAAGGGTACCGTCGGGCTCATTCCAGCAAGCAGCGCGCCGGAGAGGATCGGTCATCAGCGCCAGCAGGGCCCCGAGGACAGTGCGTGAACTGGGCGAGTTCGCGCTGATCGAGCGCATCAACGCGGGCCGCGTGCAGGCGCCGGGTGTCCTGCTCGGCCCCGGCGACGACGCGGCGCTGGTCGCCGCGCCGGACGGCCGGTTCGTGGTGACCACCGACATGCTCGTGCAGGACCGGCACTTCCGGCTGGACTGGTCCAGTCCCGAGGACGTCGGCCGCAAGGCGATCGCGCAGAACGCCGCCGACGTGGTGGCCATGGGGGCTACGCCGACCGCGTTCGTCGTCGCGCTCGGCTGCCCGGCCGATACCCCGCTCGCGGTGATCGACGGCCTCGCCGACGGCATGTGGGCCGAAGCCGCCAGGGCGGGCGCGTCCATCGCGGGCGGCGACCTGGTTCGCAGCCGTGAACTGGTCGTCTCCGTCACCGCCTTCGGCGATCCCGGCCGCGGCGTGCCGGTCACCCGAGCGGGAGCGCGCGTGGGCGATGTCGTCGCGGTGGCGGGCCGCCTCGGCTGGTCGGCCGCGGGCCTGGCCGCGTTCACCGCCGGAGCGACCGGTCCCGAGGTCGCGGAAGCCCTTGCCGCGCATCGCGTTCCGCAGCCGCCGTACGCGCTCGTTCTGGACGCGCTCGGACGCGGGCGACGCGCAGGCCCGGAAGATGCTACAACTCAGGGGATTTCAGCCCGAACCAAGGCGGCTGGCAGCGACACGACCGCGCGCCCCGACTTCGCAGCGCTCAGCCCGTCCGCGGACCCGGGCGCTGAGTCGTCCGGACCGGTCCCGCTCGATCGCGAAGCGCGCGCGGGCTCGACAAGCGCAGGCGCCGAGACCGGTGCGTCCGACATCGGCCTGCACGCGCTGACCGATGTGTCCGACGGGTTGCTCGCGGACCTGGGGCACATCGCGTCGTCCTCGGGTGTCGCCATCGACCTGGATTCGGCCGCCTTGCGCGATCCCGCGCTGGAACCCATCGCGGCGCTGCTGGAAGCCGATGCGGCGCAATGGATCCTGACCGGCGGCGAGGACCATGCCTTCGCGGGCGCCTGGGCGCCGGACCGCGCGCTTCCCCCCGGATGGGTCGCGATCGGGCGGGTTGTGGCCGGTCGCGGGCTCACCGTCGACGGCGTTGCGCAGACCGGCGACGGCGGCTGGGAATCGTTCCGTGGGGCGGACTCGTCATCCGGCGACCGGCCACGCTAAGTTGTGCGGTCATGGGCGCGAAACCACTGTCGGAAATCATGGATCCGGGATGGGCGAAGGCACTCGAGCCGGTGGCGGATCGGATTGCCGCCATGGGCGAATTCCTTCGTGCCGAGAACGCCGCCGGCCGTGGCTACCTGCCCTCGGGTGACAACGTCCTTCGGGCCTTCCAGCGTCCGTTCGACGCGGTGCGCGTGCTCGTCGTCGGCCAGGATCCGTACCCGACGCCTGGCCATCCGATGGGACTGAGTTTCTCCGTGGCGCCGGACGTTTCGCCGATCCCGCGCAGCCTGGCCAACATCTTCGCCGAATACAGCAAGGATCTCGGCCACCCGACGCCGTCCTGCGGCGATCTGAGCCCGTGGTCGGATCAGGGTGTGCTGATGCTCAACCGAGTGCTCACCGTGTCGCCCGGCAAGCCTGCCTCGCACCGCGGCAAGGGGTGGGAGGCGGTCACCGAGCAGGCGATCCGCGCCTTGGTCGCCAGGGACGAGCCGTTGGTCGCGATCCTGTGGGGCCGCGACGCGGCGACGCTCAAACCGCTGCTGACCGAGGCCGAGGTGCCCTACATCGAGTCCGCGCATCCGTCGCCGCTGTCGGCGTCTCGTGGATTCTTCGGTTCCCGCCCCTTCTCGCGAGTGAACGAATTGCTCGACGAACTGGGGGCCGAACCGGTTGACTGGCGCCTGCCCTGAATCGGGCGTCTGTGTGTGATCGACCGAGTAACGAGTGAGGAGCTGTTCCATGCACAACACCACCGTCCGCGGCGCGCTGCGCGGCACGACCGCGACCCTGGCCTTCTGCGCCGCTCTCAGCAGCGGCGCCGCCGTCGCGAGTGCGGCCCCGCTGCGGCTCGAGCCCGCCACGGAGACCACGACCGCCCCGGTCGCCGAGGAGTACACCTCCAGCGGCTCCTCCACCATCTCCGCGTCGGTGAACGCCAAGATCGCGTGCCTGTTCTTCGCGGGCAATCTCGCCTGCTGAACCCTCGAAACGCCGGGTTCGCGCCAGCGCGGCCCGGCGTTGTGCGATCCTACGGATCGTGAGTAATGCGAACTATCTTCTCGAACCGTCCCGGCTCCGGCTGCGCGGTTCGGGCGGAATCGAGCTGGCCGCCGATCAGTTCGGCCCGGCCGACGGCCCGCTCGTCGTCTTCTTGCACGGTGGCGGGCAGACCCGCCATTCGTGGAAGAAGACCGGCGCCCGGCTCGGCGCGTCGGGGATGCGGGTCGTCACGGTCGACGCCCGCGGCCACGGCGACAGCGAGTGGGCGCCGGATCGCGACTATCGGCGCCAGACCATGGTCGACGACCTGCTGCTGGTGCTCGAACAGCTGGGCGAGCCCGCCGTGGTCGTGGGTGCCAGCATGGGGGGAATCACCGGTCTGCTCGCCACCGCGCGGCCCGGCGGAGAGGCGATCAGCGCGCTGGTGCTCGTCGACATCGTCACCCGGCCCGAGCCGGAAGGGGTGGCACGGGTGATCGACTTCCTCGGCAAGCACCGTGACGGCTTCGACAGTCTGGAGCAGGCCGCCGACGCGGTCGCCGAGTATCTGCCGCACCGCCCGCGCCCGAAGAGCCCCGAGGGCCTGCTGCGCAATCTGCGCGAGCGCGACGGTCGCTGGTACTGGCACTGGGATCCGGACATGCTCAGCGACCGGGTCGAGGACCCGTCCGCGATGATCGAGCCGATGGAGGACGCGGCGCGGGCGCTGCGCATCCCGGTGCTGCTGGTGCGCGGCATGCGCTCGGACGTGGTGAGCGCTGAAGGAGCCGAGGCGTTCCAGCGGCTCGTGCCGCACGCTCAACTGGTGGAGATCGGCGGCGCCGCGCACACCGCGGCCGGTGACGACAACGACTCGTTCACCGACGCGGTGGCGAAATTCGTGCTCTCGACCCGGGAGTGACGCCCGATCAGGCGAGCCCGGCGTAGTCCGGTTTGCGCTTCGCGACGAACGCGTCGACGCCTTCACGTCCCGCG
This sequence comes from Nocardia beijingensis NBRC 16342, assembly GCF_001612785.1. Taxonomy (GTDB): domain Bacteria; phylum Actinomycetota; class Actinomycetes; order Mycobacteriales; family Mycobacteriaceae; genus Nocardia; species Nocardia beijingensis. The sequence continues at coordinate 47,938 of NZ_BDBC01000010.1, read as the reverse complement.
GCGGAGCCCGCGGCCGCGGCGATCCCGTCGCGCTCGCTGTCGAGCTGATCGCTCAGTGTCGCCGTGTCCGACTGCCGCAGCAGCGACTTGATGCTCGCGTGGGTGGAACGCGGTCCGGTGGCAAGGGCCCGCGCGAGGCGCTGCGCCTCCTCGGCGATCTCGCCGTCGGGGACCAGCCTGCTGAGCACGCCGAGGCGCACCGCCTCGTCGGCATCCAGCACGGCGTCGGTGAGCAGGATTGCCCGTGCCGGAGCCCGCCCGACGATGCGCGGCAGCGTCCAGGACATGCCGCCGTCGGGACTCAGGCCGATGCCGGGATACGCGGGGCGCAGTTTCGTGCCGGGCCCGCCGATGGCGATATCGGCCACGCAGACGAGGCTCATGCCCGCGCCCGCCGCCCAACCCTGCACCGCGGCCACCACCGGAACCGCCGTCGCGTCCAGCGCGCGAACGAACTCGTGCAATTCGGTGGCGAGACCGTGGATGTGCGCCGAGCGGTCCTGCGCCGCGGCGAAACCGCGCACGTCGCCACCCGCGCAGAAGTTCGCGCCCGCGCCGCGCAGCAACACCGCGCCCACCTCGGACCCGAGCGAACGCAGTGCGGCGGTGCCCGCGTTGATGCCCGCGAAGTCCATGGACGTGCCGTTGGCGGCAGTGGCGATGGTGATCTGGAGGACGCCGTCGACGGTCGTCACGTACCCGGTTTGCTCGCTGGTGGTCATGATCTGCACCTTAATCGGCGCGTCCGGACGCGAGCCCTCGGTGGTCCGCGGCAACCGAGCGCCTAGGGGCTGTCCTCTGGGGAGTCGGCGTGCATCGTGGGCGTGCGCACCATGCGCACCTCGATCGCGGCGGTGAACGCCTCGACTTTCCGCGTGCCGTCGAGCACGAAACCGTGCCGCCGGTAGAACGCCTGGGCGCGGGCGTTCTGCTCGAACACCCACAGCGAGCACGGAGCGGCCGGATCGAGGGCGGCGCGGATCAGATCGTCGGCGACTCCGCTGCCGTGCCAGGAGGAACGCACATAGAGCGCGTGCAGCTCGAGCGGGGTCACCGCGTCCGCGTCGCCGGGCGGGCCCGCGCTGGAGAATCCGATCACCACGTCATCGACGACCGCGACGTGCGTGCGGCCCGGATAACGCACCCGGTCGCGCTCCCACTGCTCGGCTCGCCGCTCGATGTCGAAGGCGTCGAGCACGTGCGCGGGCACCAGCCCCCGGTACGCCTCGCGCCAGCAGGCGATGTGGCATTCGGCGAGGCTGTGGACGTGCTCTGCGGTCAGCGGCTGGACCCGCCACGGACGCTCGGTCACCGGGGCCATGCTCGGCCCGCACTCATGACGACGCCCCGGACCACCCGATACGGGTGCCGGGGCGTGTGCCGAGGATGCCGGTCGGCCGGAGGGCGGATCAGCCGCGGGCGACCTTGCCCGCCTTCAGGCAGGAGGTGCACACGTTCATGCGCCGGGTGTTGCCCGGGGCGACCTGCGCGCGAACGGTCTGGATGTTCGGGTTCCAACGACGGTTGGTGCGCCGGTGCGAGTGCGAGACCGACTTCCCGAAGCCGGGGCCCTTGGCGCAGACGTCGCAGACGGCAGCCATAGTCGCGAACTCCTTCATGTCAATGGTGGGGGCCGCCGCTTTCGCGGTGCGGCGCGTCCCTCGTGCAATGTCGAGTGTGTGCCCTGCCGGCGGAGAGCCGGCCAGCGCTGACCGGTGACGGCCGCGCGAGGCAACCCTGCAAGGGTAGCTGTGCCGCCTGCGATCCACCAAACCGGTCCCCGCGAACGAGTGCCGGATCGGCCGCCGGGCATATCCATTCTAATGACGCGGTCTTGCCGGTCGCCTGTCGGGACCGCCCGCTAACCTGGCGGGCGGTGGTGGCGCGTGGGTGGCGGAAGGGAGTGAGGTGACGGTGTCCGCAGCGCGAGACGTGATGGACGGCACGGCATTGCTGCGCTGGGGCCGCACCTGTCTCGCCGGTCTGGAGCAGCGGCGCGACGAGATCAACGCGCTCAATGTCTTCCCGGTACCGGACGCGGACACCGGCACCAATCTGCTCGCCACCATGCGCGCCGCGGTGCGGGCGGGCGAGGCGGCCGCGCGGGCGAACGGGAGCGCGAGCGCCGTCGCCGTCGCGATGGCGCACGGCGCGACGGTCGGCGCCCGCGGCAATTCCGGCATCATCCTGTCCCAGGTGCTGCGCGGCGTCGCCGACACGGTGCACCACGGTCCGTTCACGGCCGACAACCTGCGCGCCGCGCTGGCCAGGGCCTCCGAACTGGTCCGCGAGGCGCTGAGCGTGCCGATCGAGGGGACGATCCTCACCGTGCTCGACTGCGCGACCGCCGCGGCCGCCGGATGCCCGGACCAGGAACTCGCGGACGTGGCGCTCGCGGCGGCCGACGGCGCCGCCAAAGCGCTCGGTGACACACCGTTCCAATTGGGTGTGCTGCGCCGGGCCGGTGTCGTCGACGCGGGCGCCCGCGGTCTGGTCGTGCTGCTGGACAGCTTGGTCACCGTGACCCGAGGGGAGGCGCCGGCGCGGCCGGAGTATCCGCGGCCCGCGGCGGCCGCGCGTCCGGCGCCCGCCCGCGAGGACGAACCGCAGTACGAGGTGATGTACCTGCTGGCCGACTCCGACGAGCGGAAAGTGGCCGCGTTGCGCGCCCGTCTGGGTGAACTCGGCGACTCGGTCGTCGTCGTCGGTGACGGCAGCGGGTCCTGGTCGGCGCACGTGCATTGTGCCGACGCGGGTGCGGCGGTGGAGGCGGGCATCGCGGCGGGCAGGCTGAGCCGGATTCGCGTCGAGAACGTCGCTGTCGCGTCGCATCCCGACCTCTCCGACGTGAGCATCGGCGCGGCCGATCGCGGCACGGGCGCGGGTCAGGGGAATCCGGGCGAACCGTTCGATGGTGGTGCGTTCGGGACCGGGGCCGCCCGCGTCGAAGGACTGCCCGGGACCGGTCCGGCCGCCGATTCGACCCAGGTGGTGGCCGGTGCGCTGGGCCCGAGCACGGCGGCAGCGGGAGTTCCGGCCGATCGCGGGATTCTGGCAGTGGTCGCGGGCGCGGGCGCGGCGGCGCTGTTCGAGGACGCGGGCGCCGTGGTGCTGGCGGACGAGCCCGTCACCGCGTCCACGTTGCTGGCCGCGATCCGGCGGATGCCGAACCGCGAGGTATTGGTGCTGCCCAACGGCGCGCTGCCCGCGCACGAACTCGTCGCCGTCGGTGTCGCCGCGCGTGACGCCCACCGGGACGTGCTGCTGCTGCCGAGCGGGTCGATGGTGCAGGGACTGGCCGCTGTGGCGGTGCACGACCGCGGGCGGATCGCGGTGGACGACGCCTTCGCCATGTCGGAGGCGGCCGCCACCACGCGCTGGGGATCGCTGCGCGTGGCGACCGAGCGCGCGCTCACCATGGTCGGCACCTGCGAACCGGGCGATGGGCTCGGCTTGGCCGGGCACGACGTCGTCGTGATCGAGCGCGACCTGTGCACCGCGGGACGGACGCTGCTGGACCGCCTGCTCGCCTTCGGTGGCGAGCTGGTCACCCTGCTGATGGGCGCCGCGGCGCCGGACGGACTGGGCGACGAGCTGGCCGCCTATATCGCGCGGCACTTTCCCGGTGTCGAGGTGATCGTGTATTCCGGTGGGCAACAGGGTGATTCGGTGCAGATCGGAGTGGAGTAGGGCATGGCGACACTGAGCGATCGGCTCGACCACATCCTCGGCGCGAAGGCCGCGGCCTCGCTCGCGGACGCCTTCGGCATGGAGACCGTCGAGGACCTGTTGCGGCACTATCCGCTGCGGTACGCGACGCAGGGACAGCCGCTCACCGAGGAAGCGCCGGAGGACGGCTCGCACATCACCGTCATCGGGCGGATCACGAAGGCCGAGCTGCGGCCGATGCGCAACCGCCGCGGGTCGTTGCTGAAGGTGGTGCTCGACACCGGCGCGGGTCGCGGCGTCGATGTCACCTTCTTCAACGGCGACAAGGTGAAGTACGTGGTCCGCGAAGGCATGCGCGCGATGATGTCGGGCACCGTGAACTACTGGCGTCCCGGCCAATGGAATCTGAGCCACCCCGGCTACCTGATCCTGCCGGAGACCGAGGGCGACGACGACTCGGTCGGCGCGCTGACCAAGGTGCGCGGCGGCGGTGACCTGCGCGGCCTCGCGGAGAGCGCGAAAGGCGCTGCGGGCGTGGACACCTCCTTCATGGAACGCGAGTTCATCCCGGTCTACCCGGCGACCGCGAAGGTGCAGAGCTGGGACGTGCTCGCCTGCGTGCGTCAGGTGCTCGACCAGCTCGATCCGCTCGACGATCCGCTGCCGGAAGACCTGCTCGCCGAACGCGCGCTGCCCAACTTGTCCGACGCGTTGCGCCTGATCCACCTACCCGAGCGCAAGGGTGACATCGATCGGGCCAAGGACCGGCTGCGTTTCGACGAGGCGCTGGCTCTGCAATTGGTGCTGGCGGAGCGCAGGCACGAGGTGTCCGGGCGCAGGGCGCGCGCCTGTGCGCCACGGCTGGACGGCATCGCGGCGGCGTTCGAGCAGCGGCTGCCCTTCGAACTCACCGCAGGGCAGCAGCAGGTCGTCGCGGAGATCTCCGCCGATCTGGCTCGCGAGCAGCCGATGCACCGGTTGCTGCAAGGCGAGGTCGGCTCCGGCAAGACGATCGTCGCCCTGCACGCCATGCTGCAAGTGGTGGACGCGGGCCTGCAGTGCGCGTTGCTCGCCCCGACCGAGGTGCTGGCCGCGCAGCACTATCGGTCGCTGCGCGGCATGCTCGGCGAGCTGGGCGCCGCGGGCGAGCTGGGCGCGGCCGATCACGCCACCCGCGTGGTGCTGGTGACCGGGTCGATGTCGGCGGCGGCCAAGAAGGCCGCACTGCTGGAGGCGGTGACCGGCGAGGCGGGCATCGTGATCGGCACGCACGCGCTGATCCAGGACAACGTCGAGTTCTTCGACCTCGGCATGGTGGTGGTCGACGAGCAGCATCGCTTCGGCGTCGAACAGCGCGATGCCCTGCGCGCCAAGGCGAAAGCGGGAACCAGTCCGCATCTGCTGGTGATGACCGCGACGCCGATCCCGCGCACCATCGCCATGACGACGCTCGGCGATCTGGAGACCTCCACCCTCACCGAACTGCCGAAGGGCCGTTCGCCGATCGTCTCCAAGGTGGTGCCGCGCAGGCAGCACCCGAACTGGGTGGATCGCGCCTGGGAGCGGATAGTGGAGGAGGTCGCCGCGGGACGGCAGGCCTACGTGGTGTGTTCGCGCATCGGCGACGACGAGGAGACCGCCGGCAAATCCCGCAACGGGCGCGCGAAGAACGGCGACGGTGCGAAGGAAGGACCGACCACCCAGGCCGTGCTCGACGTGTTCGAGACGCTGCGCGCGGGCCCGCTGTCCGGCGTGCGGGTCGGCCTGCTGCACGGCAGGCTGCCCGCCGACGAGAAGGACCAGGTGATGCGGGCGTTCAACGACGGATCGGTGGACGTGCTGGTGTGCACCACCGTGGTCGAGGTCGGCGTGGACGTGCCCAACGCGACGGTGATGGTGATCGTCGACGCCGACCGGTTCGGCGTCAGCCAACTGCATCAGCTGCGCGGCCGGATCGGCCGGGGCCGGCACCCCGGCTTGTGCCTGCTGATCACGGATGCCGCGCCCGGCGGTTCGGCCATGGCGCGGCTGGACGCGGTCGCCGCGACCACCGACGGTTTCGAACTCGCCGTGCTCGACCTGCGGACCCGCCGCGAAGGCGACGTGCTCGGCGCCGCCCAGTCCGGCACGGCCCGCTCGCTGCGCCTGCTGTCGCTGCTGGACGATCTCGAGGTCATCACCGCCGCGCAGGACTTCGCCCGCGCGGTGGTGGCCGCCGACCCGGGGCTGCGCAGGCATCCCGGCCTCGCCGGAATGATGCACGCGGCGGTGGATTCCGAGCGGCTGGAGTACCTGGCCAAGTCCTGACTCCACGGGCGATCTTCCGGCCACAGGTCGCTGTGCCGAGATCCTCGGCCGCTCCCCACAACGGATTGTCCGCTCGCTCGCCGCTCCGAGGTGCGGGTGCATGTGTGCCGGTGCCGTGGCACCCGTACGCTGGCCGCTTCGAGGTGCGGGTGCATGCGTGGCGGTGCCGTGGCACCCGTACGCTCGCCGCTTCCAGGTTCGCGTGCATGCGTGGTGGTGCCGTCGCCATTCCCATTACGCTCGCCGTTTCGAGGTGCCGGTGCATGTGTGCCGGTGCCGTGGCACCCCTACGCTCGCCGCTCCGAGGTGCGCGTCCATGCGTGGCGGCGGCGCCGCACCGATACGGGCACCGGGGGAACCGAAGAGTTCCGCGCCGCATGGCGGACCGGCGGGCGCGATTGTGTGCGGCGTTCTGGTCCGACAGCGGCGAATGAACCGCAGCGCTGCGGCCAGTTTCAAGGCCGCGACCTCATCGACGCCCACGAAGGATCGGTCCGGGGCCCGGCGTCTGGAAAAGCCCGACCGAAACCAGATCACGCCTCGAGTCCGCGCACGCCGAGGGTCCGGACGATCCGCGCCGTGGTCGTCCGGAACAACTCGCCGGAATCGGAGCTGTCAGCGCCCGAGCCGCGGGTAGGGCAGGTCCGTGCTGGTGTGCTCGGCGATCGCCAACGGACTGCCGATGTGCGGGAAGGCGCGCTGTGGGCACGCAGGGCGCTCGCACACTTTGCAGCCCGCGCCGATCGGGACCGAAGCCGTCGGATCGTCCAGCTGCAACCCCGCCGAGTACACCAAACGGTCGGCGTACTCGATATCGCAGCCGAGGCCGATGGCGAAGTTCTTCGCCGCGGTGCCGAACCCGTGCGGAGCGATCGCCGCGGTGCGGGCGATCCACAGATACCGGCGGCCATCGGGCATCTCGGCCACTTGGGTCAGGATCCGGCCGGGATTGGAGAAGGCCTCGTGCACCACCCACAGCGGGCAACTGCCGCCGACCCGGGAGAAGTGGAACGCGGTGGCGGACTGACGTTTGGAGATGTTGCCCGCCCGGTCGGTGCGGACGAAGAAGAACGGAACACCGCGCTGGCCCTGCCGCTGCAGGGTGCTGAGCCGATGGCAGATGGTCTCGAACCCGACCTCGAAACGCAGACCGAGCAGGTCGATGTCGTAGCGCAGTTCCTCGGCCGAGCGCAGGAATCGGCCGTACGGCAGCACCAGCGCGCCCGCGAAGTAGTTGGCCAGCCCGATGCGCGCCAGCGTGCGGGATTCGCCGCTGAGCGAAGGACTCTCGGCCAGCACGGCATCCAGCTCGGCCCCGTACAGGAGCAGGCCGAGCGTCGTCGCGATCTGGAAGGCGCGCTGGCCGGGACGCAACCGCCGAGCGAGCGTGAGCGTGCGGGTCTCCGGGTCGTAGTGGCGTTTGGGGACGGTGGGGTCGGCGCCGTCGCCGCGCACCAGAACAGTGACGCCGGCGCGCTCCTCGGCGATGCGGGCGAGCTGGCGGTCGAGCGAGCCGATGGTCAGCCCGGAATTCTCGAACAGTTGCTCGGCGGCGATGTCCAGTTGCGGAATGTGGTTGTGGTGGTCGTAGAAGAAGTCGCGCACGTCTTCGTAGGGCATGGGCACGCCAGGCGCGCCCGCGGGCGCGGACACCCGCGCGGACAGCAGGTCGAGCTGATCGGTGGCGGCGCGTAGTCGGCGATGCATGGCGACGACGATCCTGGCGACTTCCGGTTGGCGGGTCGCCAGCTCTTCCACCTCGGTCAGCGGCGCTGTGTGCCCGCCCGCGGCGTCGACCAGCACTTCGTGCAGGTCCGAAACGAGCCGGGCGTCGGAATCGGCGGCGAAGAACTGGACGTCCAGGTCGAAGGTGGAATTCAGTTTCAGCAGTACGGGAATGGTGAGGGGGCGCTGGTCGCGCTCGAGCTGATTGAGGTAGCTCGGCGACAGATCCAGCGATTTCGCCAGAGCCGCCTGAGTCATCCTCCGCTCTTCACGCAATCGCCGAAGCCGGGCGCCCGCATACATCTTGCGCACGTGCACGATGGTAGCTGCGATTATTCGCAATCATCGCAATAACGCGCGTTATTACTCACAAAACTCTGCTTTTTCGAGGTGCCCAGCAATGTATCCGATCTGCGTAGCGTGCGAAGAGAGGTTTTGCCGTCGCGGAAGCCGATGCCGCCCTTTCCCGCCGAGCAATTGCTTGGTTGAATCGAAGGGTTCCGGTACCCCACTCCGGCGTCAGGAAGTGAGTCGAACGAATGCCCGATCCCGACGACCTCGTGCGCGCGATGTGCCGAAGCTGGTCCGACCCCGATCCGGACCAGATCAGCGCGTACTTCGCCGAGAACGCCGTCTACCACAACATCCCGATGGAACCCATCGTCGGCCGCACCGCCATCCGCGACTTCATCGCAGGCTTCCTGACCACCTTCGACGCCATCGATTTCGACATCCACCACCAGATCGCCGCGGGCAACGTGGTGATGAACGAGCGCACCGACACCCTCCGCTCGGCCGGACGCGAGACCCCGCTGCCCGTCATGGGTTTCTTCGAGGTCGCCGACGGCGCCATCACCATCTGGCGCGACTACTTCGACATGGCCGCCATCAACCGCGCCTTCGGCCTGTAGGAGCCTCAGTCGAAAAGATCGTTCGCGGATTCGGCCGTAGCCGCCTTGCGAGTCCAGGACTCGAGCTGGTCGAGATCGGTGCACCCCGCGATCTCGGCTCGGGTCCTCGCCGGGATGTCGATCTCGCGTGCTTCCAACACAAGGAGAAGGGCTCGCACCGCTTCTTCGGTCCGCCCCTCGTCGCGTCCTTGCGCCACGTACTTACGGGCGAAATCGCTCTGGTACTCGTACTTGAAGGTCGACGTCATCAGTTCCTCCAGTCGATGCCGGGCCGTCTTCGACAGTGCCGCGACAACAAGGTCATAGTACATTTTCGCCCGCTCGTCATCGGTGCTCTGCAATCCGGCGAGGAGTGCCTCGAACACACGATCGGCCTCAGGGCCATCCGCGTGTGCGAGCGTGGAAAGGACGGCTCGTTCGGGTAGTGCCCGCGCTTCGTCGAGATCGGTGACGGCGGGTACCACGTCCGGTCCGAGAACCAGTGGACGTAGCACGAGGCCGGGATGACCGAGTTCGATCGGCCTGCGACACCACGCGGCCAGCTGAGCGTCCGGTGTGACGATCATCAGGAAGACCGGGCACCGCAATCGAGCCCGGAGAGTGCTGACATACACCGGCCAAGCCCACTGTCGGGAGCGGTCACGACCGAGCTGTACTTCCAGCACGATGCCGGCCACGGCGATGCCGGCCGAATCGGTGCAGATCAAGGCGACATCGCCCCGGAACTCGGTGGGGCCGACGTCCGTGTAATCGGATGACCCCGTGCGCGCATCGGCGTACTCGGGTAGGGAGATGCCGAACGCGTCGGTGAGTAGACCGGCCGCCAGAATCGGCCGCGACCGGAACATCTCTACGAGCACTTCGTGCTGCTGTGTCGGCATGGGATGAAAGATAGTAAGGCGCAGCGACATTCGGATTTGCGAAGTGAATTTTCGTATTGATGGAACCGAATCGGGGGCAGCCGCGTCGAAGGTAGGCAAGAGGGGAAAGACGGTGTCGTAGTCGACTTGTGAGGAGGGGTAGCCGATGGAGCGTTGTTCCGGGTGTCATACGGCGTGGCGGCGAGGGATGCGGGCGCGGGCGCGGGAGTTGCCGGTGACGCGGCGGGAAGAGCCGTGTGATCGGTATACCCTACGGCGGCGGCAACCGCCCCGGCCCGAACCCGAGTCCAGCTGAGTCGTGGTCGATTCGGTGCCCCCTTCGGCAGGCGAAGGGGGCACCGAATCAACGGTAGGCGGGCAGGATCACCGCACGGCGGCCGCGGCGGCGACCATATTGCGGAGCGAGGCTTCCACCTCGGCGCGTCCCCTGGTCTTCAAGCCGCAGTCGGGATTCACCCAGAGCCGCTCGGCCGGGACGGCTTTCAGCGCCGCGCGCAGCGATGCGGTGATCTCGTCCACGCTGGGCACGCGGGGGGAGTGGATGTCGTACACGCCGGGGCCGACGCCGAGGTCGAATCCCGCCGCGTTGAGGTCGTCGAGCACCTCCATGTGCGAGCGCGCCGCCTCGATGGAGGTGACATCGGCGTCCAGCCCGGCGATCGCGTCGATCACCTCGCCGAACTCCGAATAGCACAGGTGCGTGTGGATCTGCGTCGCGTCGGACACCCCGGAGGTCGCCAGCCGGAACGCCCGCACCGACCATTCGAGGTATCCCGGCTGATCGGCCGCGCGCAGCGGAAGCAGTTCCCGCAAGGCGGGCTCGTCGACCTGGATGATCCGGATGCCGGCCGCCTCCAGGTCCACGGTCTCCTCCCGGATCGCCAGCGCCACTTGGCGGGCGGACTCGTCCAACGGATGATCGTCGCGCACGAACGACCACGCCAGAATGGTCACCGGGCCGGTCAGCATGCCCTTCACCGGTTTGCCGGTGAGCGACTGCGCGTAGCCGAGCCACTCGACGGTCATCGGCGCGCGCCGCACGACGTCTCCGAACAGGATCGGCGGCCGCACGCAGCGCGTCCCGTAGGACTGCACCCACCCCTGCTCGGTCGTCGCGAACCCGTCGAGTTGCTCGGCGAAGTACTGCACCATGTCGTTGCGTTCCGGCTCGCCGTGCACAAGCACGTCCAGCCCCAGCTCCTCTTGGAGCGCGATGACGTCCGCGATCTCCGCGCGCATCCGGCGCACGTACTCCGCTCGATCGATCTCGCCCTTGCGCAGCGCGGCGCGCGCGAGCCGGATGGCCGAGGTCTGCGGATAGGAGCCGATCGTCGTGGTCGGCAGGACGGGCAGCCGCAAACGGTCGCGTTGCAGTTCCCGGCGTTGTTCGGCGGGCGAGCGGTGGTCGGCGTCCGGCCCGAGCGCGGCCAGCGCGGTGCGCACCCGCGGATCGTGCAGTCGCGGATCCGACCTGCGCGACGCCAGCGCCGCGCGCATCTCGGCCAACTCGGCGGCGATCGCTTCCGTGCCCTGGTTCAGCCCGGTCGCGAGCAGGCGAACCTCGGCCACCTTCTCCGCGCCGAACGCCAGCCAGGACCGCAGCCGCTCGTCCAACCCGGTTTCCGCGGCCAGCGAGTACGGTACGTGCAGCAATGAGCAGGAACTCGAAACCGCCACGTTTCCAGCCGATTGCGCCAAGACGCCGAGGGTGGCAACGGCTCGGTCGAGATCGGTGCGCCATACGTTGCGACCGTCGACGATCCCCGCGACGAGAAGCTTGCCCGCCAGGGCGGGCACGGCGGAGACGTCGGCGCCTGCGGTGAAGTCGAGGGCGACACCCTCGATCCCGGTGCTCGCCAGCGCCGAAAGGGCGGCACCGGGCTGCCCGAAGTAGGTCGCGACGAGGATCGCCGGGCGCTCGGCGGCGTCGGCGAGTTCCTCGTAGGTGACCTGCACCAGGCCGATCTCCTCCGCCGTGAGGTCGGTGACCAGCACCGGCTCGTCGATCTGCACCCACTCGGCGCCGGCGACGGCGAGCCTGCGCAGCAGCTCCCGATACAGCGGGAGCAGCTCGATCAGCCGGGCGAGCGCAGGACCGCCGGTCGCCTTCGCCAGTTTCAGGAAGGTGATCGGCCCGATCACCACCGGACGCGCGGGCACGCCGAGCTCGAGCGCTTCGCGCAGTTCCGTCAGCAGCTTCTCCGGGTGCAGCGAGAAGGAGACCTCAGGGCCGATTTCCGGCACCAGGTAGTGGTAGTTCGTGTCGAACCACTTGGTCATCTCCAAGGGCTCGACCGTGTCGGTGCCGCGCGCGGCGGCGAAATACCGTTCCAGCGGGTCCGTGATCCCGGCGACCCTGGACGGCAACGCGCCCAGCAGCTCGGCGGTGTCGAGCATCTGGTCGTAGTAGGAGAACGTGCCGACCGGAATGGAGTCCAAGCCCGCGGCGCGCAGTTCGGCGAACTGGGCGTGCCGCAGCTCGCGCGCCACGGCGTGCAACCGACCGGCGTCGATCTTGCCTGCCCAATAGGCTTCGGTGGCCCGCTTCAGTTCGCGCCGTGGCCCCACTCGTGGAAGCCCGAGAACCGTCGCGGTGAACGGCTTTTGCTGTGCAACAGTCACGATGTTTCTCCATTGCTGAGGACGAAAGCCATCGCCATACGGGCAGGCGGAGAACCCGGTGACATGCCGGTGATGTTCCCGGCCGAGGAGCCCGACACGTCAGCTGGTGATCCGCACGCCCAATCCACGAGGCGCTGGCCGCCGGATACGGCGTACCCGGCACGGCTGGCAGGTCTTCGGACTCGCGGGCACCGGCCGTGCGGGCCGGCATACGCCGGATAGCTCCCGATGGCCGACCTACTGGCCGTCGCTTCCCGAGTCGCGGAGCCTTCCGGCTCGGTGATCTCAGTGCCTGGTGACGGCGGTCGTTCCTGCATACCGCTGCGGGACAGTCCCGGATTCCCACCGGGTTCCCTCTCACCCGCCGTGACGTCGCCGCACGGGCGGGCTCGACTCCGTCGCGCGACGTCGGGGCTCCATCTCGTCGTGCTGCGGTGAACCAGCTGCCCGTTCAGCATAGGACGCGGCGACGCGAGCGCATCGCGAGGGATGTCACACCAGCGGTTGCCCGGAGGGTCCGTTGCGTAGCGATTCCGCACCTGCTTCCCGCCCGGCTACCGGCCGGCGCGCGCATGCGGACTCGCACCGCTCTCGACCGGACCCGGACGGCGGACCACGCCGTAGCCGCCTTCGCCAACTCGTCGTTCGCCTGGTTCGCCTGGTCCGCAGGCGCCGACGCCCGTCGGGGAGGCGCGGCGCGATACCGGGTCCGGCCATCGGACAGCTGTCCGGCGGCCGACGCCCTCGGCTCCCCGGCGCCGCTCCCGGCCTCGGGGCAGCACATCGGTTGCTGCCGCGGCGCCCATGTGACGGCCCGGTGAACGCAACTTCGCAACGGTGCTAGTCGGTCTTGTGAAGAGGTTTGCGAAGGGGGATTCCGTGTCGGTGCGGTTCACGTGGGCGGGTACCTTAGGTCAATGTTCTCGAAAGTCTTGGTTGCCAACCGTGGCGAGATCGCCATCCGCGCCTTCCGCGCGGCCTACGAACTCGGCATCGGGACGGTCGCCGTGTTCCCCTACGAGGACCGGAATTCGGTCCATAGGTTGAAGGCGGCGGAGTCGTACCAGATCGGCGAGCCCGGCCATCCGGTGCGGGCCTACCTGTCGATCGAGGCGATCATCGAGGCGGCCAAGTCGGCGGGCGCGGACGCGATCTACCCGGGCTACGGGTTCCTGTCGGAGAACCCGGATCTGGCGGCGGCGTGCGCGCGGGAGGGCATCACCTTCATCGGCCCCTCGGCCGAAGTGCTCGAACTGGCGGGTAACAAGGCGCGGGCGATCGAGGCGGCGAAGGCGGCCGGGCTGCCGGTGTTGCGTTCGAGCGCACCGTCGTCGGACGTGGAGGAGTTGCTGGCGGCGGCGCGGGAGCTGGATTACCCCATCTTCGTCAAGGCGGTCGCCGGTGGCGGCGGGCGCGGAATGCGCCGGGTCGCCGCGCCCGAACAGCTGCGCGAGTCGATCGAGGCGGCCTCGCGGGAGGCGGAGTCGGCGTTCGGCGACCCGACGGTGTTCCTGGAGCAGGCGGTGGTGAACCCGCGCCACATCGAGGTGCAGATCCTGGCTGATCAGCACGGGAATGTGATGCACCTCTTCGAGCGGGACTGTTCGGTGCAGCGCAGGCATCAGAAGGTGATCGAACTTGCGCCCGCGCCGAATCTGGACCCGGCACTACGGGAACGGATCTGCGCCGACGCGGTCGCCTTCGCCCGGCAGATCGGCTACTCGTGCGCGGGCACCGTGGAATTCCTGTTGGACGAGCGCGGCAACCATGTCTTCATCGAGATGAACCCGCGCATCCAGGTGGAGCACACGGTGACCGAGGAGATCACCGACGTCGACCTGGTGCAGTCGCAGCTGCGCATCGCCGCGGGCGAGACACTCGAACAACTGGGTCTGAGCCAGGACGCCGTGACGATCAGGGGCGCGGCCTTGCAGTGCCGGATCACCACCGAGGACCCGGCCAACGGGTTCCGCCCCGACACCGGCCGCATCACCGCGTACCGCACGCCGGGCGGCGCGGGCATCCGCCTGGACGGCGGCGCGAACCTGGGCGCCGAGATCGGCGCCTACTTCGACTCCATGCTGGTCAAGCTCACCTGCCGGGGGCGTGACTTCGGCGCCGCGGTGGCGCGGGCGAGCCGGGCGCTGGCGGAGTTCCGGATTCGCGGCGTGGCCACCAATATCCCGTTCCTGCTCGCGGTGCTGGACGATCCCGACTTCAGGGCGGGGCGGGTCACCACCTCGTTCATCGACGAGCGGCCGCAGCTGCTGACCCTGCGCCGGTCCGCCGACCGCGGCACCAAGATCCTCGACTACCTGGCCGACGTCACGGTGAACAAGCCGCACGGCGAGCGGCCGACCACGGTGTACCCGCACGACAAGCTGCCCGCGATCGATCTGAGCGTGCCGCCGCCGGACGGCTCCCGCCAGCGGCTGCTGCGGCTGGGGCCGGAGGGTTTCGCGCGGGCGTTGCGCGAGCAGAAGGCGGTCGGCGTCACCGACACCACCTTCCGCGACGCGCACCAATCGCTGCTGGCCACCCGGGTGCGCACCAACGGTTTGCTGGGTGTGGCGGGGCATGTGGCGCGGTTGACGCCGGAGCTGCTCTCGGTGGAGTGCTGGGGCGGGGCGACCTATGACGTGGGGTTGCGGTTCCTGTACGAGGACCCGTGGGAGCGGCTGGCGGCGTTGCGGGAGGCGATCCCGAACATCTGTCTGCAGATGCTGCTGCGCGGCCGCAACACCGTCGGCTACACCCCGTACCCGGAGGCGGTGACCCGCGCGTTCGTCTCGGAGGCGACCGCGACGGGCATCGACATCTTCCGTATCTTCGACGCGCTCAACAACGTCGATCAGATGCGCCCGGCCATCGACGCGGTCCGCGAGACCGGCACCGCGATCGCGGAGGTCGCGATCAGCTACACCGGAGACCTGGCGAATCCGGACGAGTCGCTCTACACCCTCGACTACTACCTGAAGCTGGCCGAGCAGATCGTGGACGCAGGCGCCCACGTGCTGGCGATCAAGGACATGGCCGGACTGCTGCGCGCCCCGGCGGCGACCAAGCTGGTCACCGCGTTGCGCAGCAATTTCGATCTGCCGGTGCATGTGCACACCCACGACACCCCCGGCGGGCAGCTGGCCACCTACTTGGCCGCGTGGCAGGCCGGAGCCGACGCCGTCGACGGCGCGAGTGCCGCGATGGCGGGCACCACCAGCCAGCCCGCGTTGTCGGCGATCGTCGCCGCGGCCGCGCACAGCGAGTACGACACGGGGTTGAACCTGCAGAACGTGTGCGACCTGGAACCGTACTGGGAGGCGCTGCGGAAGGTGTACGCGCCGTTCGAGTCCGGTCTGCCCGCGCCCACCGGCCGCGTCTACACCCACGAGATCCCGGGCGGGCAGTTGTCCAACCTGCGCCAGCAGGCCATCGCGCTCGGGCTGGGCGACCGGTTCGAGGAGGTCGAGGCGAAGTACGCCGCCGCGGACCGGCTGCTCGGCCGCTTGGTGAAGGTCACCCCGTCCTCCAAGGTCGTCGGCGACCTGGCGCTGGCGCTGGTCGGCACCGGCGTCGACGTCGAGGACTTCGCCGCAGACCCCGGCCGCTACGACATCCCGGATTCGGTGATCGGGTTCCTGCGCGGCGAACTGGGCACACCCGCCGGTGGCTGGCCCGAACCGTTCCGCACCAAGGCGCTGGCCGGGCGCGGCGCGGCCAAGCCGGAAACCCCGTTGACGCCCGCGGACGAGAAGGGCCTCGCAGGCACCTCCGAGGAGCGGCGGGCGACGTTGAACCGGTTGCTGTTCCCCGGCCCGACGGCCGAATTCCTCGCCCACCGCGAGAAGTACGGCGACACCTCCGGGTTGTCGGCCAACCAGTTCTTCTACGGCCTGCGCCGCGGTGAGGAACACCGGGTGCAGCTGGAGAAGGGCGTCACCCTGCTCATCGGCCTGGAAGCGATCTCCGAGCCCGACGAGCGCGGCATGCGCACGGTGATGTGCATCCTCAACGGGCAGCTGCGACCGGTGTCGGTGCGCGACCGGTCGATCGCCAGCGAGATCCCGGCGGCGGAGAAGGCCGACAAGGCCAACCCGGGTCATGTCGCGGCGCCGTTCGCCGGTGTCGTCACTCTCGCGGTGTCCGAGGGCGATTCGGTCGCGGCGGGCGACACCATCGGCACCATCGAGGCCATGAAGATGGAAGCCGCGATCACCGCGCCGCGCGCAGGCATCGTCGGCCGCGTCGCCATCGGCGCCGTGCAGCAGGTCGAAGGCGGTGACCTGCTCATCGAACTGGCGGTACGGGAGTCGTCGGCCGGATGACGCGGATCGTCGCGGGGACGGCGGGCGGACGGCGCCTGCGGGTGCCGCCGTCCGGCACCCGCCCGACTTCCGACCGTGTCCGGGAAGCGCTGTTCAGCGCGTTGGACGCCCGGCTGGATTTCGCGGGCGCGCGGGTGCTCGACCTGTACGCGGGTTCCGGCGCGCTCGGCTTGGAGGCGCTCTCGCGCGGCGCCGAGCACGCGCTGCTCGTGGAATCCGACCGCAAGGCGGCGGCCGTGGTGCGCGGCAATATCGCCGACCTCGGGCTGACCGGCGCCGAATTGCGCGTCGCCACGGTGGCGAGCGTGCTGCAACTGGGCGGGGCGGGTGACGTCGACCTGGTCTTCTCCGACCCGCCCTACGCGGTGGACAACGCCGCGGTGCTGGCCGACCTGAGCGCGCTGGCCGAGCGCGGTTGGCTGCGTCCCGGTGCGCTGGTCGTGCTGGAGCGTTCGGCGCGTTCGCCCGAAACACCCTGGCCCGCAGGCTTCGTCCCGGCCAAGTCGCGGCGGTACGGCGAAACCCGCATCGAGCTGGCCGAGTTCGATCCGGACGAATAGGAACGGGTGCGGCCACTTGTGCCGGGCGGCGTGGGTCCTGCTAGCGTCGCCTCATGGCTGGAGCACTGTGCCCAGGGTCGTTCGACCCCGTGACCTACGGACACCTCGACGTCTTCACCCGGGCGGCGGCCCAGTTCGACGAGGTCGTCATCACCGTCATGATCAACCCGAAGAAGCAGGGCATGTTCACCGTCGATGAGCGCATGGAGATGCTGCGCGAGTCGACCGCGCACCTGGGCAACGTCCGGGTGGAGTCGTGGCAGGGTCTGCTGGTGGACTTCGCCCGCGAGCAGGGCATCACCGCGATCGTGAAGGGCCTGCGCGACGCAGGCGACTTCGGTTACGAACTGCAGATGGCGCAGATGAACAAGAAGCTCTCCGGGGTGGACACCTTCTTCATCGCCACCAACCCCTCCTTCAGCTTCCTGTCCAGCTCACTGGTCAAGGAGGTCGCCACCTACGGCGGCGACGTCGCCGACATGCTGCCCCCGTCGGTCCACAAGCGCCTCCTCGACCGCTTGGCCGAACGAAAGAGCTGACGTCCGCAGCGGCGGTTCAGAACACCAAACCGCGGAGGGCCAGGAAGCGCATGCCGCCGACCGCGGCGGTGATCGCCAGGATGGCAACGGCCTGAGCGGCATCGCCCAGCCCGGGAGCCCACAAGCCCAACGCGGCCAGCGCCGCCGTGCTGACGCCGAGTCCGACCAGCGCGAGCCCGCCGCCTTCCCATTGGGCGGTGAACCACCCGACTCGTTCGGCCGCGTGGAAGGTGAGCTGGCGGTGCAGCTCGTTGGCGATCATGGTGCTGACGATCGAGCCGACGACGTTGGCGATCAGCGGTCCGACGCCGTGCATGGCGAAGAACAACAGGACGTACGCGATGTTGCTGGAGCCGCCGACCAGCGCGAAGCGGATCAGCTGGGCGAAGGCGCGATCACCGCGCAGATACCGGGCGAGCCGGCCGAATCCGGCCGCCACCGACGTCGTCGGCAGTGCCGGATAGGGACCGGCCCAGGGCACGAAGAAGCTGGCGGCGCTTACTCCTCCGGGTCGCGGCAGTTCCAGTAGGGTCATCGTCTTTCCGATCGAACACGAGCCCTCGGCGGGGACAACGGCGATGGTGCTCGCTCGGCTTCCCCCGTCGATTCTTGGCAGGTTCCGTTCGTCGCCCTTATTCGGCACTGGCTGACGTGTCGGCGCCTGTCAACATTCGACGGCGGGTTGTCCATACCTCCGGCTTTCTTTGCCGCGATCCGGGGACCGCGGTAGGTGCTGAAGATCTCGGTAGACCTTCCAGAAAAATGTAACACGAAGCGGAGAGGCGGTCTCCACTTGATTTCTGTGGCGTGCGAGACACCTGCACGACACACCGGATAGTGACTCGGCACGAGCGGTGACGGCGGGCACACTGGGCTTCGGGCGGAGAGTTTCGCCGTGAGTCCGCAGGAGGGTAGTGAGCATGTATCGCGTATTCGAAGCGCTCGACGAACTGGTCGCCATCGTCGAAGAGGCGCGCGGCATCCCCCCGACCCGCAGCTGCATCGTGCCGCGCGGCGACGTGCTCGAACTACTCGACGACGTCCGCGACGCGCTGCCCGGTGAACTCGACGACGCCCAGGACGTGCTCGACCACCGCGACAAGATCGTCTCCGATGCCAGGACCGCGGCGGAGACCGCCGTGACCGGGGCGAACGAGCAGGCCGAGCGCACCATCAGCTCGGCGCGCGAGGAAGCCGATCGCATCCTCGCCGACGCCAAGGCACACGCCGACCGGATGGTCGCCGAGGCGAGCGCGCATGCCGATCGCCTGGTCGCCTCCGCCCAGGAGGAGGCCGATCGGGTGGTTGCCGACGGCAACGCCGAGTACGAGGCGGTGACCGGGCGGGCGCGAGTGGAGTCGGAGCGCATGATCGAGGCGGGCAAGGCCGCCTATGACCGCTCCGTCGCCGACGGGCTCGCCGAACAGGAGCGGCTGGTCACGCAGACCGAGGTGGTCCGCGCCGCGCACGCCGAATCGGCCAGGGTGATCGACGCCGCGCACGCCGAGGCGGATCGCCTGCGCGAGGAATGCGACCACTACGTCGACTCCAGGCTCGCCGATTTCGAGGAGACGCTGACCAGCACGCTGCGCACGGTCGGCCGGGGCCGCCATCAGCTGCGCAGCGGGGCGGGCGCACCGGACTACGCGTCCGAATTCCGCAGGTAGCGGCGTTGGACGAGGTGGCATGCGTTTGGGTGAGCGCCGCGTCATCGCGTATTGTTGAGTGGTTGCCCATAACCCATCGATCGTGAGTGAGTTCGTGATGTCCGCCGGTTCCGGTTCCGCCTCGCGTCCCAAGTCGGCCAAGCGCCGCTCGCCGGACGCGGGTTTCGTGCTGGACACCCGCAGCCTCGGCCGCAGGCCGGGGACCATGCGCGAGCTGCGCCGCACCGTCACCACCGAGGAGCGGATCGGTCTGGATCTGATCGGGGTTCCCCTCGGCGCGCAGGTGGAGTTCGACCTGCAGTTGCAGGCGGTGTCCGAGGGTGTGCTGGTCACCGGGACGGTCTCGGCGCCGCTCGAAGGGGAGTGCTCGCGCTGCCTGGAGCCGTTCACCGATGCCGTCACCCTCCAGGTGACCGAGCTGTTCGCCTACCCCGACAGCACCACCGAGCAGACCACCGAGGACGACGAGGTCTATCGCATGGAGGACGACCTCATCGATCTGGAGCCGGTGGTGATCGACGCCATCGGTCTGGAGCTGCCGTTGCAGCCGCTGTGCACCCCGGATTGCGCGGGATTGTGCCCGGAATGCGGCGTGCGGATGGCGATTGCGGGATCCGACCACCGGCATGAGATACTTGACCCTCGCTGGGCCGGACTGGCTAAGTTCGCCTCCGGATCGCCCGGCACCGGCAGCCCCGACGAGGGTGCGGCCGACCGAGACCGCTGAGCAAGACCGATCAGCCGTAACCGGCAGAGCAATTAGACAGAGGAGAAGTAGTCGTGGCCGTTCCCAAGCGCCGGATGTCCCGTTCCAACACCAGGTCGCGGCGCAGCCAGTGGAAGGCCGCCGCGCCGACCCTGATCACCTGCCCGAACCGCGCCTGCGGCGAGAAGACCCTGCCGCACATCGCCTGCCCGTCCTGCGGCACCTACAAGGGCCGCCAGGTCACGGCGGCGGTCTGACCGTCCGACCTGTCGTAGCGACGTGACCGACGAACCCGACTCGTCCGGTGAACACGCGAGCCTTCTCGCCGCGTTGGGCGTCGACCTGCAGCCGGATCTGCTGCGTCTCGCACTGACCCATCGTTCCTACGCGTACGAGAACGGCGGCCTGCCGACGAACGAGCGTCTCGAGTTCCTCGGCGACTCCGTGCTCGGGCTGAGCATCACCGAACGGCTGTATCACGAGCATCCCTCGAAGACCGAGGGTGAGCTGGCCAAACTGCGCGCGAGCGTGGTGAACATGCGCGCGCTGGCCGAGGTCGCCCGCGGCCTCGGCGAGGGCGGGCTCGGCGCCCACCTGCTGCTCGGCAAAGGTGAGGAACTCACCGGCGGCCGGGACAAGGAGAGCATCCTCGCCGACGGCATGGAGTCGTTGCTCGGCGCCGTGCATCTCGAGCACGGCATCGAGGTGGCTCGTTCCGTGGTGCTGCGCCTGTTCGCCGAGCTGCTCGAGCGCGGGCCGAGGATGGGCGCGGGCCTGGACTGGAAGACCAGCCTGCAGGAGCTCACCGCCGAGCGTGGTCTCGGCGTGCCCAGTTACGAGATCACCTCGACCGGGCCGGACCACGACAAGGAGTTCACCGCCACCACGGTGATCGGCGGCCGGGCCTACGGGCAGGGCGTGGGCCGGTCGAAGAAGGAAGCCGAGCAGAAGGCCGCGGGGGCCGCCTACGAGGCGCTGACCGCCGAAACCTGACGTGCCCGAACTTCCCGAGGTCGAGGTCGTGCGGCGCGGGCTCGCCGAGCACGTGGTCGGCCGGATCATCGAATCGGTGGCGATCACCCATCCCCGCTCGGTGCGCCGCCATCTCGAAGGCGCCGCCGATCTCGCCGCGCGGCTGACCGGCCTGAAGGTCGCCTCGGCCGAGCGGCGTGGCAAATTCCTCTGGCTCACCTTCGACGATCCGGAAGCGGCCCTGGTCGTGCATCTCGGCATGAGCGGCCAGATGCTGGTGCAGCCCGCCGACGCGCCGCTGGAGAAGCACGCCCACATCCGCGCCACCCTCGGCGACGGCACCCAGTTGCGTTTCGTCGACCAGCGCACGTTCGGTGGTTGGACGCTCGCGCCGCTGGTCGAGGTGGACGGCACCCTGGTGCCGGAGCCCGTCGCGCACATCGCCCGCGATCCGCTGGATCCGCGGTTCGACGTCGAGTCCGTGGTCGCCGTGATCCGGGGCAAGCAGAGCGAGATCAAACGGGTGCTGCTCGATCAAGGCGTCGTCTCCGGCATCGGCAACATCTACGCCGACGAGGCGCTGTGGCGTGCCCGGATCCACGGTGGTCGGCCCGCGTCGGGGCTGTCCAGGCCCGCGGTGCGCGGGTTGCTCGCCGAAGTCGCGGCCGTGATGGGCGAAGCGCTCGCCGCGGGCGGCACGTCGTTCGACGCGCTGTATGTGAATGTCAACGGCCAGTCGGGCTACTTCGAACGCTCCCTCGCCGTATACGGTCGGGAGCACGAGCCGTGTCGCCGGTGTGGTGCGCCGATCATCCGCGAGCGGTTCATGAACCGCTCCTCCTACTCCTGCCCGCGCTGCCAGCCGAAGCCTCGTCGTCGTTAGCGCGGGCGAGCTACCGTTTCCTCAGGGCGGTTCGGAATTGTCAGCCGACCGTGAGGAAGGGAAGCATGCGCAAGCTCACCTATTACGTCGCGTCGACCATCGACGGTTTCATCGCCACCGAGGACGGCTCGGTCGATTTCTTCCCGGTCGGCGGCGACCACGGCCCCTCGATCAACGCGCAGTACCCCGAGACGCTGCCCACCAAGGTGCGTGAGGCGATCGGGTTGGAGGAGCGCAATCGCTACTTCGACACGGTGCTGATGGGTCGCAAGACGCACGATTTCGGCGTCCGCACCGGCACCTCGACGCCCTACGCGCATCTGCGGCAATTCGTGGTCTCGACCACGCTGCCGGAGAGTCCCGATCCGGCCGTCGAGCTGATCGCCGAGAACCCGGTCGAGCGGGTTCGTGCGCTGAAGCGGGAAAGCGGGCTCGGCATCTGGCTGTGCGGCGGCGGTGAGCTGGCGCAGGCGCTGCTGCCGGAGATCGACCAGATCTTCCTCAAGCTCTACCCGATCGTGCTCGGCAGCGGCCGCGCGCTGTTCGGCGCGGGGTCGCGGCTGCCGGAACCGGCCAAGTTCCGGGTGATCACCAGCACGGTGTTCGAAGACGGGGTGGCCTTCGTCAAATACAGCCGGGTGCACTGACCCGGTGCCCGGCCAGGAACCGAGCGGGATACCGGACGGCGCCGCGGTGCCCGGTCCGGAGGCGGCGCTGCGTGAGATCGGCTTCTGGCTGGAGCGCTCCAGGGCCGAGACGCATCGGGTGAAGGCCTACCGGCGCGCCGCCGACGTCGTCGCGGTATTGTCCGCCGACGAGCGTGCGGCGCGCCGGGCCACGGGCACCTGGACCGAGCTCGCTGGCATCGGACCCAAGACCGCCGCCGTCATCGAGCAGGCGTACGCGGGCGTGGTGCCGCGGTACCTGGCCGAGTTGCGGGCGGCGGCGCAGCCGATCGGGGCGCCGGGCAAGCCGTTGCGCGAACGATTGCGCGGCGATCTGCACACCCACTCGAACTGGTCCGACGGCGGCAGCCCGATCGAGGAGATGATGCGGGTCGCGGCCGCGCTCGGGCACGAGTACTGCGCCCTGACCGACCATTCCCCGCGCCTGACCGTGGCCAACGGCCTGTCCGCCGACCGGTTGCGCAGGCAACTGGACGTGGTCGCCGAACTCAACGAGCGGATGGCGCCGTTCCGCATCCTCACCGGCATCGAGGTGGACATCCTCGACGACGGCGGCCTCGACCAGCGGTCGGATCTGCTGGCCCGGCTGGACATCGTGGTGGCCAGCGTGCACTCGCGGCTGCGCGACGACAGCGCGACCATGACCAAGCGCATGGCGTACGCGGTCGCCGACCCGAACGTCGATGTGCTCGGCCACTGCACCGGCCGCCTGGTCACGGGAGGACGCGGCACCAGGCCGGAATCCACGTTCGACGCCGAGGTGGTGTTCGAGGCGTGCCGCACCTACGGCACCGCCGTGGAGATCAACAGCAGGCCCGAACGACTCGATCCGCCTTCGCGATTGCTGCGCCTGGCCGCGGAGATGGGTTGTCACTTCTCGATCGACACCGACGCGCACGCGCCCGGACAGCTCGACTGGCAAGGGTACGGTTGTGAGCGCGCGCTCGCGAACGGCGTCGCGCCGGAACGGGTGATCAACACCTGGCCGCTGGCGGATCTGCTGGCCTGGACTCGCGCGCAAGCGTGACCGTCGGGTTAACTGTTGCCGAACACTGCGACTTCGCCTGTGCCGGAAGGCTGTTGCCGCCGAGAATAAGGGCCACACGGATTGCTGGGGGGATCGACTGGTGGGCGACTTTCCGCTCGAGATCGTGCTCGCGCTCATCGGTATCGCGGTGCCCATCGCCGCGTTCCTGTGGGAGTTCGTCCTCGCGGGCCGCAGACGCCTCGGCTACCGGGTGCAGATGGACACGCCGGTCACCGGTGAGATCGAATCGGTGTTCCCCGGTGTGCTGCCGCAGCTGCGCCCCTCGATCGACGGCGCGAGCCCGGATCTGAAGGACATCTCGGTCGTTCTGGTGCGTGTCGAGAACAGCGGCATCACGACCATCGACAGCCATGACTACAAGGCGCCGGAAGCCGCGCGGATCGGTTTGCACCTGCGGTTTCCGCAGCGCCGCGTGATCGGCATGGCGGTGAACGAACTCAGCGATCCCGCCTTGGCCGACAACCTCGACGCCGATTCCGGCATCGCGGTGCGCGAGGACACCGGCGGCCACATCGGCGTGATCGATCTGCCGAAGGTGCCGCTCGCCCCCGGCGATCACTACAAGATCCTGGCGATCCTGCAGCGTTCGGAGGGCGTGGGCGAGTACCCGCAGCCGGTGCTGCGCGGCGGCATCAAAGGCGGGCGGATCACCGAGACCCGCAGCCGCACCGGCGTTCCCCTGATGATGGTCGCGCTCACCGTGTTCCTGGTGCTGGTGATCGTCGTCCAACTGGTGGTGGCCGCGCTGGAGCCGTCGCCGACGCCGCTCGACTGCGCCTCCGGCGAACTGACCGTGCTCGGGTCGACGGCGTTCGCCCAGGTCATCGAAGACGCCGCCGAGCAATACCGGAAGAGTTGCACCGGTGCGGAATTCGCCTACGGCTTCGAGGGCTCGGAGCGCGGACTGGACCGGCTCGCCGAGGAAGGGGCGGGCAATTCGGGCTTGCTCGCCATCACCGACGGCCCCAAGGGCGGCGGCTATCCGGCGCTGGTGCACCGGCCGTTGGCGTTGTCGCTGTTCACCGTGATCGCGCATCCCGGCGTCGGCGTTCGCGATCTCGGCCTCGCGCAGATCCGGGATCTCTACCGGGGCAGGATCGGCAACTGGCGCGAGGTGGGCGGTCCCGACCTGCCGGTGGTGCTGGTCAACCGGATACCCGGCTCGGGAACGCGGACCATCTTCGAACGCAGACTGCTCGACGGGACGCAGCCGGAGCGCCCGCACGTGAGCTGCACGGCACTGAAGGGCACGGTCACCACCGCGCCCGCGCAGTGCGAGGTCCAGGTCACCGCCGACATGCGCAAGGCGGTGGCGGAAATACCGGGAGCCATCGGCTATTCCGAGTTCACCGAGGCCGTCGCCGCGGGCCTGCCCGCCATCGCGATCGATGGCGTCGGCGCGAGCAGGGACGCCGCCGTGCGGCGCGCCTATCCCTTCTGGGGCGTCGAGTACGCCTACAGTAACGGCGAGTTGCCCGGTGGTTCGCTGGCCGCGAGTTTCCTGCACTTCCTCACCGATAGGACCGGCAAAGAGGTGCTGCGCGCTCACGGCAACACACCGTGCGCCGACCTGCCCGATCCTGGTCGCTGCCTGCCGGATCAGTGACCCGGTAACGCGGGGGCCACCGGACTACCCATCGGTAGCCGAACGAACGCTGGGGGCCCGGATTTTTCCCGAACTGTTTGGTTTGAACGACACCCGCTGAGGTACCTCCCACTCGGCCCCCCTGATCATGCCGCAGGCGTGACCAGGCCAACCAAGCCCCATGGACGGCGGTGCAGCTAGGTCTTCACCTCCGCCGCGGCGGCCACTTAGTTCAGTTCGGCGCCCGGTACTCCGAGTGCTGGGTGAATGCGAGTGCTACTTGGTTGTCCCTGGAAGGAGGGTCATGAGCGCGCTTTCCGTGCCGATTTCCGCGCAGGCGTCGTCCGATCTGGAGATGCCGTCGTCCGACTACTTGTCGACAGATCGTTCCAGCGGCCCGTTTCGCATCGCGATGGTCGTGCCGCCGTACTTCGACGTCCCGCCCAAGGCATACGGCGGTGTCGAGGCCGTGGTGGCCGATCTCGTCGACGCGCTGGTGGCCCGCGGCCACGACGTGACGTTGTTGGGCGCGGGGGAGCCGGGGACGAAGGCCAAGTTCGTGCCGGTGTGGGACCGAGCGCTGCCCGAACGTCTCGGAGAGCCGTTCCCCGAGGTGGTGCACGCGTTGCGGGTGCGTCGCGCGATCGAGAAGCTCGTGGCCACTTCGGGTGTGGACCTGGTGCACGACCACACCTTCGCCGGGCCGCTGAACGCGACCGTCTTCCAGAACATGGGTCTGCCGACGGTGCTGACCGTCCACGGGCCGGTGGAGGACGACATCTACCGCTATTACCAGGATCTGGGCGACGAGGTCGCCTTGGTGGCGATCAGCGACCGCCAGCGCGAACTCGCGCGGGGTCTCAATTGGTCCGGGCGGGTGCACAACGCGTTGCACGTCGACGATTGGCCGTTCCGCGTGGAGAAGGACGACTACGCGCTGTTCCTCGGCCGGTTCAACGAATGCAAGGCTCCGCATCTGGCGCTGGAAGCCGCGCACGCCGCAGGCATCCCGCTGGTGCTGGCCGGCAAGTGCAGCGAGCGGCCCGAGCTGGCCTATTTCGAGGAGAAGGTGCGGCCGCTGTTGACGGAAAACGATCACGTGTTCGGGCTCGCCGACGCGACGGCCAAGCGTAAGCTGCTTGCGAACGCGCGTTGCCTGTTGTTCCCGATTCGCTGGGAGGAACCGTTCGGCATGGTGATGATCGAATCCATGGTCTGTGGCACGCCGGTGGTCGCGCTGCGCGGCGGGGCGGTGTCCGAGGTGATCGTCGACGGCGTGACCGGCCGCATCTGCGAGGATCCCGCCGAATTGCCCTCGGCCATCGAAGAGGTCGGGGCGATGGATCCCTACGCCTGCCGGGCGCACGTGCAGGCCAAGTTCGGCTCCGACACGCTCGGCTTCGGCTACGAGCAGGTGTACCGCCGGGTGCTGCGCTCCAAGCACCGCTCCGGCGCCGCGCCGCTGGTCACCACCGCGCCCGTGGCAACGCCGCTCGACGCCCCGGTGGCCGGTTCGCCGATCCGGATCGCGGCGAGCGGCTTGGCGTGACCGATTCCGTACCCGTGAGCCACGCCCCCCTGAACTCCGGCGAGCCGGCCGGGTTCGGGGGGTGCGGTTCGGTGACCCTGGTCGAAGGCGGCACGTTCTGCCTGTCCAATCGGCTCGGCGACGTCGAACCGGGCAAGCCGCACGGCTTGTTCTTCCGGGACGCCCGCGTGCTATCGCGCTGGGAGTTGCTGGTGAACGGCAAACCCGCCGAGTCGCTTTCGGTATTGAGTCCGGAGGCGTTCGCCGCCAGGTTCGTGTTGCGCAGGCCCCCGCAGGCGGGCCTGGCCGACAGCACGCTGCTGGTGGTGCGCGAACGGATCGTCGCCGACGGCATGCACGAGCTGATCACGCTGGAGAACATGGGCCGCGAGCCCACAGCGGTGCTGCTGGAACTGCACGTGGACGCCGACTTCGTCGACCTGTTCGCGGTGAAGGAAGGCCGCGCCGGGCACGGGCGGGCCGACGTGACGGTAGCCGACGGGGAACTGGTGCTGCACGATCACGCCGACCGCAGCCGGGGCATCTCGATCTCGGCGACGGTGGAGCCCGAGGTCATGCCCGGTTCGCTGCTGTGGAGGGTGATCGTGCCGGTCGGCGAATGCTGGCAGACCGAGATCATCGCCCAGCCGACCGTGGGTAACCAGCGATTCCAGGCCATCTCGCCGGGGGAGCATTACAACGTCAGCGCGCCGGGCCGCAAGATCGAGGCCTGGCGCGACACCGCCACCGACATCGCCGCGTCCGACCCGGTGCTCACCCGGGTGCTGCGCCGCACCGAGAGCGACTTGGGCGCGTTGCAGATGCGCGACGAATCGGGCGACGCCAGGCCTTTCGTCGCCGCGGGCGCGCCGTGGTTCATGACCCTGTTCGGCCGCGACAGCCTGCTCACGGCGTGGATGGCACTGCCGCTCGAGGCCGATCTGGCGCTGGGCACATTGCAGCAGCTGGCCGAACTGCAAGGGCAGGACGTGAACCCGCTCACCGAGGAGGAACCCGGCCGCATCATGCACGAGATGCGCCGCGGGCCAGCGGGCGGGCCGGTGTTCGGCGGCAACATCTACTACGGAACGGCCGACGCCACACCGCTGTTCGTGATGCTGCTGGCCGAATGCCATCGCTGGGGCGCCGACTCCGAAGCGATCCGGCAACTGCTGCCTGCCGCCGACGCCGCGCTGCACTGGATCACCGACTACGGCGACCGGGACGGCGACGGCTTCGTCGAGTACCGCCGCGCCACCGATCGCGGCCTGATCAACCAAGGGTGGAAGGACAGCTTCGACGGAATCAACGACGCCACCGGCCATATCGCCGAAGCGCCCATCGCGCTGTGCGAGGTCCAGGGGTACGTGCACGCCGCGATGCTGGCCAGGGCCGAGCTGGCGGAGGCGTTCGACGACCCGCGGCTGGCCGGACAGCTCCGTGAACGCGCCGCGGAGTTGCGCGTCAAGTTCGCCGAACAGTTCTGGCTGGCCGACCGCGGGTGGTACGCGGTGGCGTTGGACGGCGGCAAGCGTCAGGTCGACGCGCTGACCAGCAATGTGGCGCACTGCCTCTGGTCGGGCATCGCCACCGACGAGCACGCGGCGGAGCTGGTGGCGCGGATGGCGGCTCCGGAGATGGATTCCGGCTTCGGGTTGCGCACGCTGGCGTCGAACATGGGCGCCTACAACCCGATGAGCTATCACTGCGGCTCGGTCTGGCCGCACGATACGGCGATCGCGGTGGCCGGTCTGCTGCGCTACCGGCATGTGCCCGGCGCGGTGGAGCTGGCGACTCGGCTGGCCACCGGCCTGCTGGACGCGGCGGCGGTGTTCGACGGGCGCCTGCCGGAGTTGTTCTGCGGCTTCCCCCGGTCGCGATTCGCCACGCCGGTGCCGTATCCGACCTCCTGCTCGCCGCAGGCGTGGGCGAGCGCGGCGCCGCTGTTGCTGGTGCGCGCGTTCCTCGGGCTCGACCCCGACGCGCCGGCCAGGACGCTCACGGTGCGACCGCAACTGCCCGCGCGGTGGGGCAGGGTCTCGCTGCGGGCGTTGCGGCTCGGTGCGACCACCGTCGACCTGGAAGCCGATGGCACGCAGATCACCGCGGCGCGCCTGCCCGACGACTGGCGGTTGGTGACCCGGTGACCGGCGCCGGTTGCCGCGCGGCGGAAGCGGGTATGACCCCGATGTAGGGATATTGCAAGCCTTCTCGCACTGACACGCAGCACGGGAGGTGCACGATGCAGACATCGCTGGACACACAGGACCTGTGGCGGAGCCGGTACCAGGATTGTTCCGCGGAACCGTCGACGGATCTCGACATGGATCGCGCCTTGTTCATCCGCAGCGTGCACGCCGGTCACGGCCCGGAGTGCCGCCAATATCTCGCGGCGGCGGCGTACTGTCTCGCCCACGGGGACGAGCACTGAACCACCGGCTTCCACTCCGGAACAGCACCGAGCGTCCGGCCCGATGCCGGGCACCGGCGTGAGGTCTACAGGATCGCGAAGGCGACCACGAGCCCGAGCGCGAAATGCGCGGCCGCCACCACGAGCACCTCGGTGGTGTAGGTGTCGGCGTGCAGCGCCGTGCCGATGTCGATGCCGAGCGCCCGCTCGATGACGCGCACCGAGACGACCTGGGCCACGATGCCGACCAGGCCGAACACCAGCGCGGCGATCAGGCCCTCGGACAGCTTGCCGCCGCCGCCGACGGCGAAGATGGCGAGCACGACGATGAACGCCATGCTGATCATGCCCGCCGCGGTGACGATGATGGCGTTCGGCTTACCCGCGACCACCAGTTTGCGCAGCTTGCCCGGCGTGGTCAGATCGATGGCGTAGAAGCCGACGAGCATGAGCACCAAGCCGACGAGGGCGTAGAGGACGATCGCTCCCACGCCTTCGCCGAGCGAGTTCCAGTACCCCGATTCCAGGGCGACTGCGGTCATCTTGATCCTTCCGGGGTGGGTCGGCATGTGGCCGAGGTGAATTCGTGCTCGACGTGGACGCGCTCAGTCGGTGACGATGCGATGCGGGACGAAGGCGGAGCCGTCGTCGGTGATCAGTCCGGCGGTCTCGCGGATGCCGAGCCCCGCCGCGGCGTCGCCGACGATCCAGGCGCCGAGCACCGGCCGCATGTCGTCGAATTCCGGTAGCGGGTCGAGCAGTTGGTACACGTAGCCTTCCTCGCCGTAGACGCCGCCGGTCGCGGTCTCCAGTCCGGCGCCGACGATCGTCATATTGGCGCCCTCGCGTCCCAGCTTCGGTTTGCGGATGTACTCGGTGAGTTCGTTGGGCTGGTCGAGGTAGGCGGGCAGCAGGTTCGGATGGCCCGGGTACATCTCCCACAGCACCGCCAGGATCGCCTTGTTGCTCAGCAGCGTCTTCCACAGCGGTTCGATCCACATGGTCTGCGGCAGGCTGTCCACGACGCGTTTGCCGAAATCGTCGTCCAGCACCCATTCCCAGGGGTAGAGCTTGAAGACCGCCTCCATCGGCGCCTCCGCCAGGTCGACGAAACGCTCCAGCTCGGAATCGAATCCGATCTCCTCGATCGGTAGCGCGATGGTGTCGAAACCGGCCTCGGCCGCGGTCTCCTGCAGGTAGGCGGTGGTGACGTTGTCCTCGCCGGTGGCGTCGGCGCCGGACCAGGTGAAATGCAGTTGCGCGGTGGGCAGCGCGTCGCGCAGCTCGCCCCACCGCTCGACCAGCTTCTCGTGCAACGAGTTCCACTGGTCGCCGCCGGGGTGGCGGTCGGTCAGCCAGTGCCACTGCACGATCGCCGCTTCCAGCAGCGAGGTCGGCGTGTCGGCGTTGTACTCCAGCAGTTTCGCCGGACGTCGCGCGTCGTAGCGCAGATCGAAACGCCCGTACACGTGCGGGTCGGAGCGCCGCCAGGATTCGGCGATCGGGCCCCAGCTCCACTCGGGCAGGCCGAAATCGGCGTACCGCTCGGTGAGCACGATGTGCTCCACCGCGTTCAGGCACATCGAATGCAGGAGTTCGACATCGGCCTCCAGGGCGAGGATCTCCGACATCTCGAACTCGTAGTGCACCGATTCGTCCCAGTAGGGCCGCGGCTGACCGCTCGCGTCCCGTCCGGGGGAACCGTAGACCAGGCCCTGGCTCTCGATGATCCGCTGCCAGCCCGGCCGGGGCGTGTCCCGTACGCGTCGCATCTATGACCCTCCGCCGGTGCTCTTGCTGCCCAGGCCGCCGCGCTGGATGGTGGTGCCGCTCTTGGTCTTGATCTCGGCGCTCTTCGGCTTGATCGTGGTGCCGCCGGTGGGCGGCTTGCCGATGGCGCCGGTGCCGCCGTAGTAGTAGCGGTACTGCGGCCCGCCGCCGAGGATGATCAATCCGGGATTGAGGCCGGTGTCGTTGACGAAGCCGGGACGGCCTTCGCCGCAGTAGGAGTCGTCGACCACGATCTCTTGGCCGTTCTCGACCCTCATGCACTGGGCCGTGACCCGGTCCGGCGCGGCCAGGGCGCGATAGGCCAGATAGCCGCCGCCGACCAAGGCCGCGACGCCGACGATGGCGACGCCACCGATCATCACGCGCTTGCGGGTGCGCTTCTTGGCCGCCTCGGCCGCGGCGGCCGCCTGCTGCGCTTCCTCGGCGCGCTTACGCGCCTTCTCCCGTGCCCGTGCCTCGGCCACCGTGGGTGGGCGGGGTCGGGTCACGCCCGCTTCCTGTCGCTGGATGCTGCCGGGGCGCGGCGGGGACGCTGCGGGCGGCCGATCGACGCCGGGACCGCTCGTGCCGCCGGACGGCGCGGAAGTGGGGGTGGACCAGTCGATTTCGGGCTGATCGGCGGCACCCGGCGCGGGGGTCGATCGGTCGGCGCCGCCGGAGACCGGTGTCGACCGGTCCTGTTCCTCGCCGGACACCGGGGAGGGCGGTTGCCGCTCCTCGGCCGGGCGCTGCGGCTCGGACGGCCGCACGGGCTCGTCCCGGCGCTCGTCACCCGGATCTCGCGTACTCATCGCTGCGCCCCCCTCCTCGCCGAACCACCACTACCGCTCCTCGAAACCGGTCAAATCACCCCGCGCGGGCTCCCAGCTTTCCACAACCAACCTGACCTGACCAGGAGTGTCCCCGGAACGCAAGAGGCTCAGCAACCGTTCGCAAGCCGGTCGCGGCCCTTCGGCCACCACGTGCACGCGGCCGTCCCTGGCATTCCTCGCGTGCCCGGCCAGTCCCAGTTCCAACGCCCGCGACCGCGTCCACCAGCGGAAACCGACGCCCTGGACCAGCCCGTGCACCCAGGCGCTCATCCGAACGGCCTCGTCCATCAGGCCTCGACGTCGAACGACAGCGTGACTTTCGAACCCGCCTTCAGCGTGCGCCCCACCGTGCAGACCTTGTCGATCGCACGCTGCACGGTCACCAGCAACCGTTCGCGGGCTTCGTCGTCGAGTTCGCTGAGGTCGAGCTCGAACACCTCCTCCAGGTGCGGGTAGACCTCGTTCTCCCGATCGGCGTCACCGGAGACGCGAATGGTCGCGTCGAAGTTGTCACCGAGTTTGCGCGACAGCGGGAAGTCCGCGCTCAGGCCGGAGCAGGCGGCAAGCGCGATCTTCAGCAACTCGCCGGGGGTGAACACACCGGGGACGCCCTGCGATCCGATCAGGACTTCGGCGCCGCGGGAGCTGCGCCCGGTGTAGGCCCTGGTTCCGGTGCGCTCCACCCACAGCGTGGTGGGCTCCGGCGCGCTCGGCGCCGCGGTGGCGGTGACGGGTGTAGCGGTCTGTTCAGCCATGGGTTCGATCCTGCCATTGTCGTCGCAATCAGCTCGCGGGCCTGGCAACGCCGCGCCACCGCCGGCCATTCCGCGCGGTCGGCGGGCCGTGGCCGGGATTACTCCTGGAACCGGTAACCCATGCCCGCCTCGGTGAGCAGGTGCTTGGGACGCGACGGGTCGTCCTCCAGTTTGCGGCGCAATTGCGCCAGGTAGACCCGCAGGTAGTGGGTCTCGGTGGCGTAGGAAGGGCCCCACACTTCGCGCAGCAGCTCGCGCCGCCCGACCAGTTTGCCCCGATTGCGCACCAGCATCTCGAGCATGCCCCACTCGGTGGGGGTCAGATGGACGGTCTCGCCGCGTTTGGTGACCTTCTTGGCGGCCAGGTCGACGGTGAACGAGTCGGTGGTCACCACGGGCGCCGAGGCGTCGGGATCGGTGGCGCCGCGCCGGACCGCGGCGCGCAGCCGGGCCAGCAGTTCGTCCATGCCGAACGGTTTGGTGACGTAGTCGTCGGCGCCCGCGTCGAGCGCTTCGACCTTGTCGGCGGAGTCGGTGCGCGCCGACAGCACGATCACCGGCGCCGAGGTCCAGCCGCGTAAACCGGCGAGCACCTCGATGCCGTCGATATCGGGCAGGCCGAGATCGAGGATCACGACGTCCGGATGCCGGTCGGCGGCGGCGCGTAGGGCCGCGCCGCCGGTGGCGGCGGTGATCACCTCGTAGCCGCGGACCGAGAGATTGATCCGCAACGCGCGCACGATCTGCGGTTCGTCGTCGACCACGAGCACCTTGGTCGCCATCGCATCGGGCGTCTTCGTCACAATCGCAGCCTCCTGTGTCGTCACCGGCGCCTCACTCACCCGCGCTCGTCGTCTCGTGTGCCACGGCGCCGCCCGTGCCGTCCGCGTCCGGCGGCTCGCCGCCGGGCAAGTCGACCAGCATGGTCAATCCTCCACCGGGTGTCGGCTCGGCGTGCACTGCGCCGCCCATCGCTTCGACGAACCCGCGCACCACCGACAGACCGAGCCCGACGCCGGTGGTGTTGTCCCGGTCGCCCAGGCGCTGGAACGGTTCGAACAATTGCTCCTCGGTACCGTGCGGCACGCCGGGCCCGGTGTCGACGACCGCGATCGAGACCCGGTCACCGGCGCGTTCCGCGGTGACCCGTACCGTGCCCGCGCGGGGGGCGTGCCGCAGCGCGTTGTCGAGCAGGTTGGCCAGCACCCGTTCCAGCAGACCGCTGTCGGCGCGCACCGAGACGTCGCCGACCTCGACCCGGACCCGGTCCATCGCCGCGCGCCGCAGCCCGCGCGCGCCCATCCCGACGCTCACCAGCGCGCGGTGCACCGCCTCGTCCAGATAGACCCGCCGCAGCTGCGGGGTGACCACGCCGACCGCGAGCCGGGAGGAGTCGAGCAGATTGCCGACCAGCGCGGTGAGCTGATCCACCGATTCCTCGATCGTCTCCAGCAGTTCGGCGGTGTCCTCGGCGGAGAACTCGATGTCGTCGCTGCGCAGGCTGGAAACCGCCGCTTTGGCGCCGGCCAGCGGGGTGCGCAGGTCGTGGCTGACCGCCGAGAGCAACGCCCGCCGCAGCCGATCGGCCTCCAGCAGGGCCGCGGCGGCGCTGGCCTCCTCGGCCAGGCGGGCCTGCCGGACCAGAGCGACGGCCTGGTTGGTGACCGCGTTGAGCACCGGGCGGTCGGCGGCCGCCAGTGGGCGACCGGCCAGCAGCAGCCAGTGGCGGGCATCCCCGGCTTCCACCACGGTGTCCGCGTCGGAGGGCTGCCGCGGCGGGTTCGCGCCCACCTCGGCGAGCATGTGGTCGCCCGACACCAGCGCGACCGCGCGCTGCGCGAACACCTCTCTGATCTGTTCCAGCAACCGGGGCAGATCTGCGCCGTGCAGGATCGCGCCGGAGAACATGGTCAGCAATTCGGCTTGGCGGGATGCCTTGCGCGCCTGCCCCGTTCGCTTCGCGGCCAGATCGACCAGCGCCGCCACTGCGACGGCGACGATGAGCAAGACCACCACGGTGATGAAGCTGTTCGGTTCCGCGATGGTCAGGCTGTAGCGCGGCGGTGCGAAGAACCAGTTCAGCAGCAGGCCGGACAGCAGCGCCGAGAAGGACGCGGGCACCACGCCGCCGAGCAGCGCCACCGCCACCACGCCGACCACGAAGACGGCGCTGATGCCGCCGAGATCCAGCACGTCGTCGAGGTAGGCGGCGCTGATCGCGCAGACCAGCGCGGGCACGAGAAAGGCGGCGAGCCACGCGGCCACGGGTCTGCGGGGGTGCAGCGCCGCGTATCGCAGCCCGCGGTGCGCCTCCTCGTGCGTCACCATGTGCACGTCGATCTTGCCCGAGCGCTGCACCACCGTGGAGCCGATGCCTTCGTCGAATATGCGCGCCCAGCGCGAGCGGCGGGAGGTGCCGAGCACGAGCTGGGTGGCGTTCGTCTCGCGGGCGAACTCGAGCAGCGCGGTGGGCACGTCCTCACCGGTGACGGTGTGCAGCGAGGCGTCGAGACTGGCAGCCAGCTCACGCAGCCGGGCCAGCCGTTCGGTGGAGACCCCGGCCAGGCCGTCGCCGCGCACCACGTGCACGACCACCAGATCGGCGCTGGATTTGGTGGCGATCCGGCTGGCCCGGCGCACGATCGTCTCCGATTCCGGCCCGCCGGTGACCGCCACAACGACGCGCTCCCTGGCCTCCCACAGCTCGGTGATCTGGTGATCGGCCCGGTACTTCGCCAGCGCGGCGTCGACCTGATCGGCCAGCCACAGCAGCGCCAGTTCGCGCAGCGCGGTCAGGTTCCCCGCGCGGAAATAGTTCCGCAGCGCCGCGTCGATCTTCTCGGCGGCGTACACGTTGCCGTGGGAAAGCCTGCGGCGCAACGCTTCCGGGGTGATGTCGACCAACTCCACCTGGTCCGCCCCGCGCACGACGGCGTCCGGCACCGTCTCGCGCTGCTGGATGCCGGTGATCTGCTCGACGACGTCGTTGAGGCTTTCCAGGTGCTGCACGTTGACCGTGGAGATCACGTCGATACCGGCCTCGAGCAGCTCCATCACGTCCTGCCAGCGCTTCTCGTGCTTGCTGCCGGGTGTGTTGGTGTGCGCCAGCTCGTCGACCAGCACCACCGCGGGCGCGCGGCGTAGCACCGCCTCGACGTCGAGTTCGGTGAACGTGCTGCCGCGATACTCGATCAGCTTCGGTGGTACGCGCTCGATGCCCTCGAGCAGTTTCGCGGTCCTCTCCCTGCCGTGCGTTTCCACCACCGCGGCCACCACGTCGCGACCGCGCTCCAGTCGCCGGTGCGCCTCGCCGAGCATGGCGTACGTCTTGCCGACACCCGGCGCGGCGCCCAGGTAGATGCGCAGCTGACCGCGTTTCACGCCTTCATCATCGCGCGTCGCGCCGCTCCGGCAGAACACCCGTCGGTGGTCACGGCGCGCTGCGACCCCACGTCACCGCCACGCATCATCGGTCTCGACGGCGACCGGCAGGGGCGTCGGCGCCTGCTCCCGACCCGCGAGCGCGCGGATGACCAGCGCGCAGCAGACGAAGGCGACGACCATGATCATTGCCGACATTGCGATCCTCTCTTCCCTCCCGGCGGGACGACGCCGGTCGCGCTCGTCCGGTCCGGCCGGCTCTCCAACTTCTACCGCCGTCAGACGGGCAGACCTCGATTTTTACGGTGTGTTGACGGTCCGTCCGCGTTCCTTGACGCCATACTTGCGGGCGTCGCGTGACCGTCAACGAACCGCAAATGCCGAGTCCCGGGGCGTCAAGAAGTCGTCAGGAAACGGCTCCACGCGCCGCCGGGGCGCTTCACTCGCTCTGTCGCGCCGAAGCCCGGCGCGCCGGACGGAGGTTGTCGAGTTATGTCGGTCGTGGTGTTCACCGCGCTCACCGTGGCGGCGTTCGCGCTGCTCGGGCTGGT
Organism: Nocardia beijingensis NBRC 16342; assembly: GCF_001612785.1. Lineage (GTDB taxonomy): Bacteria > Actinomycetota > Actinomycetes > Mycobacteriales > Mycobacteriaceae > Nocardia > Nocardia beijingensis. The sequence goes on along the minus strand of NZ_BDBC01000010.1, from coordinate 11,627 downwards.
TCAGCGCGGGGTGGAGAAGTTGTGACCGCGAACCTGATCGGTCTGGTTCTCGCCGTCGGCGTCGCGGTCTATCTGGTCGCGGCGCTGCTGTTTCCCGAGAGGTTCTGAGTGACCACGACAACCGCGGGGATCGCCTTCGTGGCCTCCCTGATCCTGGCGCTCGCGCTGGTGCACGTGCCGCTGGGTGATTACATGTACCGGGTCTACGACGGACGTGAGCATTCGCGCGTCGAACGTCTCGTCTATCGGGCGATCGGAGCGCACCCCGAAGTCGAGCAGCCCTGGCCGGTGTACGCGCGCAGTGTGCTGGCCTTCTCGGCGGTCAGCATTCTGTTCCTGTTCTTCTTCCAGCTCGTCCAGGGGAAGTTGCCGCTGCACCTGAACGATCCGGGCACCGAGATGACGCCCGCGCTGGCCTGGAACACGGCGGTCAGTTTCGTGACGAACACGAACTGGCAGAACTACTCCGGCGAATCCACCCAAGGGCACCTGGTGCAGATGGCCGGACTCGCGGTGCAGAACTTCGTCTCGGCGGCGGTGGGCATGGCGGTGGCCGTGGCACTGGTGCGCGGGTTCGCGCGCAGGCACACCGGCGACCTCGGCAACTTCTGGGTGGACCTGGTGCGCGGGACGCTGCGCATCCTGTTGCCGATCGCGTTCGTCTTCGCGCTCGTGCTGGTGGCGGGCGGCGTGATCCAGAACTTCCACCTGCACGACCAAGTGGCGCAGACGCCGACCGGCATCCAGCAGACGATCACCGGTGGCCCGGTCGCCAGCCAGGAGGTGATCAAGGAACTCGGCACCAACGGCGGCGGCTTCTACAACGCCAACTCCTCGCATCCGTTCGAGAACCCGGCCACCTGGACCAACTGGGTGGAGATCTTCCTGCTGCTGATGATCAGCTTCTCGCTGCCGCGCACCTTCGGCCGGATGGTGGGCAGCCGCAAGCAGGGCTACGCGATCGTCGCGGTGATGGGGACGATCGCACTGATCAGCATCGCGCTGACCAACCTGTTCCAGCTCCGGCACCACGGCACGGTGCCCACCGCGATCGGCTCCTCGATGGAAGGCGTGGAACAGCGCTTCGGCGTGGCGAATTCGGCCACTTTCGCCGGCGCGACCACGCTCACCTCCACCGGTGCGGTCGATTCGTTCCACGACTCCTATACCAGCCTCGGCGGCCTGATGACGATGTTCGACATGCAGCTGGGGGAAGTCGCGCCGGGCGGCACCGGGTCGGGCCTGTACGGCATGCTGATCCTGGCGGTGATCACGGTGTTCGTGGCGGGACTCATGGTCGGACGCACCCCGGAGTACCTGGGCAAGAAGATCACGCCGCGCGAGATCAAGCTGGCCGCGTCGTACTTCCTGATCAGCCCGCTGATCGTGCTGGTGGGCACGGCCGCCGCGCTGGCGATGCCGGGGCAGCGTGCGGGCATGCTGAATTCCGGGCCGCACGGTTTGTCGGAGGTGCTGTACGCGTTCACCTCGGCCGCCAACAACAACGGCTCGGCCTTCGCGGGTCTGACCGGCAACACCGAGTGGTACAACACCGCGCTGGGTCTGGCCATGCTCTTCGGCCGCTTCCTGCCGATCATCTTCGTGCTCGCGCTGGCCGGGTCGCTCGCGCGCCAAGGCACCACTCCCGCGTCGATCGGCACGCTGCCCACGCACCGGCCGCAGTTCGTCGGCATGGTCGTCGGCGTGACGGTGATCCTGGTCGCGCTCACCTTCCTGCCCGTGCTTGCGCTCGGGCCGCTCGCCGAAGGAATCCACTGACATGTCCAGTCCCACTATCGAAAAAACCTCGGCGCGGGCCGAGTCCGAGCGGCCGCGGCGGGGCAAGGGCGTCCGCAGCGGGGTGCTCGACCCCAAGATGCTGCTGACCTCGTTGCCGGACGCGGTGCGCAAGCTCGATCCGCGCACCCTGTGGCGCAACCCGGTGATGCTGATCGTCGAACTGGGCGCGGTGTGGTCGACCGTGCTCGCGCTGGTGAACTCCACCTTCTTCGCTTGGGCGATCGTCGTGTGGCTGTGGCTCACGGTGATCTTCGCGAATCTGGCCGAGGCCGTAGCGGAGGGCCGCGGCAAAGCACAGGCCGACACCCTGCGCAAGGCGAAGACCGACACCGTCGCGCGGCGGTTGGTCGAGTGGTCGCCGGGCGCGCGGGTGGTAGAGGAACGGGTCGCCGCCCCGGAACTGCGCCGCGGCGATCACGTCGTGGTGGAGGCCGGACAGGTGATCCCGGGCGACGGCGACGTGGTGGAAGGCATCGCCTCGGTGGACGAATCGGCGATCACCGGTGAATCCGCGCCGGTGATCAGGGAATCCGGCGGTGACCGCTCGGCGGTGACCGGCGGTACCACCGTGCTGTCGGACCGGATCGTCGTCCGGATCACCCAGGAGCCGGGCCAGAGCTTCATCGACAAGATGATCGCTTTGGTCGAGGGCGCGAGCAGGCAGAAGACGCCGAACGAGATCGCGTTGAACATCCTGCTGGCGGCGCTGACGATCATCTTCGTCTTCGCGGTCGCGACGTTGCAGCCGATGGCGATCTTCAGCAAGTCGAACAATCCGGGCGTGCCGGACAGCGCGGCGCTGGACGCGCACGGCGTCACCGGCATCGTGCTGGTCTCGCTGCTGGTGTGCCTGATTCCGACGACCATCGGCGCGCTGCTGTCGGCGATCGGGATCGCGGGCATGGACCGCCTGGTACAGCGCAATGTGCTCGCCATGTCCGGCCGGGCGGTGGAGGCCGCCGGAGACGTGAACACTCTGCTGCTGGACAAGACCGGCACCATCACGCTCGGAAACCGCCAAGCGGCGGACTTCGTCCCGGTGCCCGGGGTGAGCAAGGAGGAGTTGGCCGACGCCGCCCAGCTTTCCAGCCTGGCCGACGAAACGCCGGAAGGCCGCTCCATCGTGGTCTACGCCAAACAGGCCTACGGTCTGCGGGAGCGGACGCCCGGTGAACTGAGCCGCGCGCGGTGGGTGGAGTTCACCGCGCAGACCCGGATGTCCGGCGTCGACGTCGAGGGCCGTCAGCTGCGCAAGGGCGCGGCGAGCGCGGTCACCGAATGGGTGCGATCCCAGGGCGGTTCGGTGCCGGAGGAGCTCGGCGCGACCGTCGACGGCATCTCCGCCGCGGGCGGCACGCCGCTGGTCGTCGGCCGGGTCGATGGCGAAGGCGCGCGTGTGCTCGGCGTGATCCACCTCAAAGACGTGGTGAAGCAGGGCATGCGCGAGCGGTTCGACGAGATGCGCAGCATGGGCATCCGCACGGTGATGATCACCGGCGACAATCCGCTGACCGCCAAGGCGATCGCGGACGAGGCGGGGGTCGACGACTTCCTGGCCGAGGCGACGCCGGAGGACAAGCTGGCGCTGATCAAGCGGGAGCAGGACGGCGGCCGACTGGTCGCGATGACCGGCGACGGCACCAACGACGCGCCCGCACTGGCGCAGGCCGACGTTGGCGTGGCGATGAACACCGGCACGTCGGCCGCCAAAGAGGCGGGCAACATGGTCGATCTGGATTCCGATCCGACCAAGCTGATCGAGATCGTCGAGATCGGCAAGCAACTGCTCATCACGCGCGGGGCGCTGACGACGTTCTCCATCGCCAACGACATCGCCAAGTACTTCGCGATCATCCCCGCGCTGTTCGTGACGTTGTTCCCCGGCTTGGACCTGCTCAACGTCATGCGGTTGGCCAGCCCGCAGTCGGCGATCCTGTCCGCGGTGATCTTCAACGCCGTCGTCATCGTGGCGCTGATCCCGCTGGCGCTGCGCGGCGTGCGCTACCGGCCGTCGAACGCGTCGAAGTTGCTCAGCCGCAATCTGACCGTCTATGGGCTGGGCGGCATCATCGCCCCGTTCCTCGGCATCAAACTCATCGACCTCGTGGTCCAGTTCCTCCCAGGGATGTCCTGACATGCGCCTTTCAACCTGGATCCGGCAGCATCTCGCCGCCCTGCGCGCGTTGCTCGCCCTCACGGCGATCACCGGAATCGTCTATCCGCTGGCCGTTTTCGCGGTGGCGCAGCTGCCCGGACTGCACGAGAAGGCGGACGGGTCACTGGTCGAGGTGAACGGAACGACAGTGGGCTCCGGCCTGATCGGGCAATCGTTCACCGGACCGGACGGTGCGGCACTGGTGCAGTACTTCCAGAGTCGCCCTTCGGCCGCCGGTGACGGCTACGATCCGATGTCCAGCGGCGCGAGCAATCTGGGACCGGAGGACATCGTCGACACCCCGGAACGCGCCGGCCTGCTCACCACGGTATGCGCCCGCAGCAAGGAGGTCGGCGACCGTGAGGGGGTCGACGGCAGTCGTCCGTTCTGCACGAAAAGCGGTGTGGGCGCGGTGCTCTCGGTGATCGGACCACGTGACGCCGACGGGGATGTTTCGCATCCCGTGCAGGTCGTCAGCGTCAACGAGGCCTGCCCAGCGCAGCCGTTCGTCGCCGCCTACCGCGGCGTCCGGGTCGTATGCGCCGAACCGGGACAGGACTACTCCGCCGGACGCATCGTCCCGATCCACGGCGACGCGCCCGCCGATCCGGCGGTGCCCGCCGATGCCGTCACCGCGAGCGGCAGCGGACTCGATCCGAACATCTCTCCGCAGTACGCGGTCATCCAGATGGCGCGGGTCGCGAAAGCGCGCGGCATTTCCGAACAGCAGGTTCGTGTCCTGGTGGACGAGCACACCAGCGGCCGGACGCTGGGATTCCTCGGCGAGCCGCGGGTCGACGTACTGCGGTTGAACCTGGACCTGGATCGCCGGTACCCCTACCGGGGTTGATTCGTGCGGCCGCGGGCGGTTTCGGGTTCGCCCGCGGCCGTCGACCGGGGTCAGTGGCCGCGGGCGATCCAGTCGGCGAGGAAGGGCTTCTCCGCGCCGATGGTGGTGGAATCGCCGTGCCCGGTGTGAACCGTGGTCTCCTCCGGGAGCGTCAGCAGGCGTTCGCGGATCGACTCGATGATCGTGCCGAAATCGGAGAACGATCGGCCGGTCGCGCCGGGGCCACCGGCGAACAACGTGTCGCCCGTGAACACGGCCTTCGCCTCGGGCAGATGCAGTGCGACCGAACCGGGAGAGTGGCCAGGGGTGTGCAGGACGTGGATCTCGCTGTCGGACAAGGTGATCCGATCGCCGTCCGCGAGCGGCTGGTACCCCGTGTCCGGATGGGTCATGCGCCACAGCGGCTCGTCGCCGGGGTGCAGCAGGATGGGCGCGTCCAGGCGCTCGGCCAGCTCGGGGGCCACCGTCACGTGATCGTTGTGTCCGTGGGTGCACACGATCGCGCGAACGGCGCGCCCGGCGACCGCCGCGAGAATCGGGTCGGCGTCGTGGGCGGCATCGATGACGACCACCTCGTCGTCGTCGCCGACGAGCCAGATGTTGTTGTCCACCGCCCAGGTGCCGCCGTCGAGGCAGAACTCGCCGGAGGTGACGACGCGGTCGATGCGGACGGTCACCAGACCACCACCGAGCGCAGCACGTCGCCCGCGTGCATCTTCGTGAAGGCCTGCTCGACCTGGTCGATCCCGATCCGTTCGGAGACGAACCGGTCCAGCGGCAGCCGACCCTGGCGGTAGAGGTCGATGAGGGTGGGGAAGTCGCGTTCCGGCAGACAGTCGCCGTACCAGGCGGATTTCAGCGCGCCGCCGCGCGAGAAGAAGTCCAGCAGCGGCATCTCGAGGGTCATCTCCGGCGTCGGCACGCCGACCAGCACCACCGTGCCGGCCAGGTCGCGGCCGTAGAACGCCTGCTTCCAGGTCTCCGGCCGTCCGACCGCGTCGATGACCACGTCCGCGCCCCATCCGTCGGTGTACTCCTGGATCTTCTCGACCACGTCCTCGGTGGTCGCATCGATCGTGTGGGTGGCCCCGAAATCCGTGGCCCAGCGCAGTTTCCTGGCGTCGCGGTCCACCGCGATGATGGTGCGCGCACCCGCCAGCTTCGCCCCGGCGACGGCCGCGTCCCCCACGCCGCCGCAGCCGATCACCGCGACCGTGTCGCCGATCGAGACGTTGCCGGTGTGTATCGCCGAGCCGATGCCTGCCATCACGCCGCAGCCGAGCAGGCCCGCCACCGCCGGGTCGGCTTCCGGATCGACCTTCGTGCACTGGCCCTCGTGCACCAGGGTCTTGTCGGCGAACGCGCCGATGCCGAGGGCGGGCGTCAGCTCGGTCCCGTCGGTGAGCGTCATCTTCTTGCTCGCGTTCCGACTGTCGAAGCAGTACCAAGGCCTGCCGCGCTTGCACGCCCGGCACTCGCCGCAGACCGCGCGCCAGTTGAGGATCACGTAGTCACCTTCGGCCACATGGGTGACCGCCGGGCCCACGGCTTCCACCACGCCCGCCGCCTCGTGGCCGAGCAGGAACGGGAAATCGTCGGTGATGCCGCCTTCGCGATAGTGCAGATCGGTGTGGCAGACCCCGCACGCCTGCACCCGCACCACCACGTCGTGCGGGCCCGGATCGGGAATCACCACCTCGACGGTCTCGACCGGTGCGCCTTTGCTGCGGGCCACGATCCCGCGGACGGTTTCCGACACCTGTGCCTCCTGAGCGAGTTCTCCGGACGCGGATCCATGGATCCGCCAGCCTGAACACCTGTCCATACAGTTGTTCCCGATCCGAACATTACCGCCGGACGGCGCGAAGTCCCGAGTTTCGATCCGGAATCGCCACGGGGTTGACATTCCACTTTGGAGGGTTATGCTGGAGTCATATTCCACTATGGAGGGTGGAACCGTCGATAGGACCAGGCATGGACATCTCCACCGGCACCCGCGCCTCGAACGCCGAACGCGACGCCGTGGTGCGCCTGCTCGGCAGGCACATGGCGGACGGGCGCATCGATCTGCCCGAGTATGACCAGCGCGTCGCCCAAGTGTACGCCACCACCGACCGGGAAGACCTGCGCGCGGTGCTGTCCGATCTGCCCGAGCTGGGCAAGGACGCCGTGGCGCCGGCTTCCGCGCGCCCGCGCATCCCGATCTGGCAGCGCATCGAGGGCAGCACCTGGCTCGCCGTGAGCCTGCTGGTGCTCGTCATCTGGGGCGCGATCTCGCTGAGCGTCGGCGCGCTGACCTACTTCTGGCCGATCTGGGTGATCGGCCCGTGGGGCGCCGTCCTGGCGTTCCGGATGGTGGCGGGCTTCGAGAACGGCCGATTCACCCACCGCGCGAGCTGAACTCGGTCCACGGCGCTGTCACCCGGAGCACCGGGTGACAGCGCCGTCGTCGTGTCCTACCACCCGCGTCGCGCGGACTCGTGCGGGGGAAGCGAGGGTTCCCGCCGCGACCGCTGATCGTCGCGGTGGCGTCGGCCGGGTGGTTGGTCGTCGGCCCGGTCTCGGTCGGACGGCACGGGACGGTCGCGGTATGCCGCATCGGGCCGCTCTCTTCTGCCGGTCCCTGGCTCGCGGTCCGCGGGTCTGCGTCCGGCTTGCTCGCTGCCTCGCGGATGACGGACCTCCGCGTCGTCGTAGTCGTCTCGAGGTCCGGCGCCGTGCGATGCGTCGGGCTCGTCGGGGCGCCGACGTCTCGGCGGGTCGAGACGGCCGGGTGTAGGACGCGGAGGCGGATTCGCCCCGCCGCCGCGTGGGAGCCGGTCACCTCGCCGAGCGGGTTCGGATTCGTCGCGGCGACGGCGTGCTGGTGCGGGCGGGCTGTAGTCGTCGGAAGGAGGGTTTGTTCGTTCCGTCGGCCAGGAGTTCGCGGCGCGTGTTGGTCGGTCGGCATCGGTGCGCCGGGATGAGGTCGGTGGCTCGGCGGCTCCGCGACGGGTGGACCGGCTCTCGCCGCGAGCGGGGAGGGCTTCGCGGGATCGTGTCGCGGTGGGCCTATCCCGGCGGGGACTGTCGTCGGGGGCTTCCGTGTACGCGCGGGCGTTCTGCGCGCCGGACGCCTCGTACGGCGGCTTCCGGGATCTGCTCGCGCGGGGCGGCTGCGGTGGACGGCCCGGCTGGAGGACGGGTAGTTCCCGGGTGATCTGTGTCGCGCTGACGCCCTTCTCTTGATAGGTGGCGGGGATGTCGTGCGCGCGCAGCCACGCGCCGGGATCGTGGCGGGCGGCGGCGTCCAGCCACGGAAGGGTGTCCTCGAGCAGATCGAGCAGGTCGCCGCGGCCGTCGCCGAGCGCACCCCGGATGGCGGGGAAGGCATCCGCCGGGAACGTCCACTTCCATTCCGACCGCGCGTCCGCGTGCCTGCGGCCGTGCAGGACGAGGTCGCCGGAGCGGGAGATCTTGGCCCGCACCGTGCGCGTGCCGGACTCGATGACGAGTTCGCCCGTTTCGGTACGGGTGATCTGCTCGGTCTCGTCGTCATCGTCCGGTTCGGCGGAATCGATGTCGTCCGGGTCGACGCGGCGCATCCATTTCGTCACCGCGCCCAGCGGAAGAAGCGGCTGCCGTTGTTCCGCGATGCGGGCGCGGGTGACCCGCAATGTCCGCGCAATCCCGGCGACGAGATCCGCGCGGCTCGGGGAGTCCGCGGCGTCGGGCAGGTCGTCGTCCTCCCACTGGCCCGCGGGCGCGGGCGGTGGGCCGATGCCGGGGCGCCCGGGTCGCTCGCTCCTGCCGTACATCGGTTCGGCGGATCGCCCGGCTCGACCGGGAAAATTCCCACGACTGGGAGTTTCGTCCTCCTCGGCGTCGTCCCACGGCCGGTCCGCGTCCTGCTCCGGCCCCCGCAGTTTGATCTCGAACCACGCCGCGCCCAGGGCGGCCGTGGCGAAAGCGGCCGCGATCGCCACCTCCATCCGCACATCGCTGAGCAGCGCGCTCTTGCTGCGTTCACAGGCGTGCAGGAACACCAGGCTGCCGAGGACGAGCCCCGCGATCCGGGCAAGGCGGAACCGGGTACTTGTCCCTGGTGAGGGGGCAGACATCGTGGTGCGCTCCCGAACGTTCCGCTGACGAATCAGAGGGATCGTAAGGGGCCGGACGACGTGGCGTCAGTGCCAGTTCGAGACCGGGCACGGGCGGCGGGCTGACGGAAGAGGCGCGTGCCGGTGGCCGAGCGGGCGTTCCCGCATCCCGGCGCACCGGCGGAGGCGGTCGCGTCGCGGCCGCCGACCCGATGCGACCGGCACCGCCGTCACCGTCCCGGCAAACCCGGGGCATATCGAAATGCGCGCGAACCGGCGGCGACTCGATAACCTACGGATATCGCCGAACCACCACTCGGTCGCGCACGCCGTCGGGCCCAGGAAGCTCCCGGTACGCGACGGATACCATGACAGGTCGCCGGATGCGCTGCCCCGCCGCGGAACGCCGACCGGGCAGAACACGGAAAGGTCGTCGAACTTGCACCTGAAGAGCCTGACGTTGAAGGGCTTCAAATCCTTCGCGTCCGCGACGACGCTGCGCTTGGAACCGGGCATCACGTGTGTGGTCGGTCCGAACGGTTCGGGCAAATCGAACGTCGTCGACGCGCTCACCTGGGTGATGGGCGAGCAGGGCGCCAAGGCGTTGCGCGGCGGCAAGATGCAGGACGTGATCTTCGCCGGCACGGCGGGCCGCGCGCCGCTCGGCCGCGCCGAGGTCACGCTGACCATCGACAATTCCGACGGCGCGCTGCCGATCGACTACGCCGAGGTGTCCATCACCAGGCGCATGTTCCGCGACGGCGCGGGGGAGTACGAGATCAACGGCAACTCCTGCCGCCTGATGGACGTGCAGGAACTGCTCAGCGACTCCGGCATCGGCCGCGAGATGCACGTCATCGTGGGGCAGGGCCAGCTGTCGGCCATCCTGGAGTCGCGCCCGGAGGACCGCCGCGCGTTCGTCGAGGAGGCCGCCGGTGTGCTCAAGCACCGCAAACGCAAGGAGAAGGCGGTCCGCAAGCTCGAGGCCATGCAGGCCAACCTGGCCCGGCTGACCGACCTCACCACCGAACTGCGCCGCCAGCTCAAACCGCTGGGCAGGCAGGCCGAAGTGGCGCGCAGGGCGCAGACCGTGCAGGCCGACCTGCGCGATGCCCGGCTGCGGCTGGCCGCCGACGATCTGGTCACCCGGCGCGAAGAGCTGGCCAGTCAGCAGAGCAAGGAAGCGTACGCGCGCGAGCAGCAGATCACCGTGCAGTCCGAGCTGGACGCCGCCAACGCGGCGCTGGCGCAGCAGGAATTCCAGCTGTCCCGGCTCACGCCGAGCGCGGAGGCCGCCGCGCAGCTGTGGTTCCAGCTGTCCGCGCTCGCCGAGCGGGTCAACGCGACCATCCGCATCGCGGGCGACCGGGCGCGGCACCTGGACGCGGCGGCTCCGGTCAGCACGGGCCGCGATCCCGAGCAGCTCGAGGTCGAGGCCGATCGGGTCGAGGCCGAGGAGGCCGAGCTGCGCGAAGCGGTGGAGATCGCCACGGAGACGCTGGAGGCGGCCCGAGACCAGCTGGCCGAGCGCGAATACGCCGCCAAGGCCGCCGAGCAGGCGCACCTGGCCGCCGTGCGGGCGATCGCCGACCGGCGCGAGGGAGTGGCCCGGTTGTCCGGCAAGGTGGACACCCTGCGGGCCAGGGCGCAGTCGGTGGACGCGGAGATCGCGCGGCTGTCGGTCGCCATCGCCGACGCCCGCCACCGCGGCGAGGCCGCGCAAGCCGAATTCGACACGGTGCAGGCCGAACTCGCCGAACTCGACGCGGGCGAAGCCGGTCTCGACGCCCAGCACGAGCACGCGGCGCAGGCACTGGAACTGGCCGATCAGCGGGTCACCGAACTGCGGGAACAGGACCGGGACGCGAGCAAGCGGGTCGCGTCGCTCAGCGCGCGCATCGAGGCGCTCGGCATGAACCTGGCCCGCCGGGACGGTGTCGCCTGGCTGGTGGAGCATCGCGAGCAGGGATTGCTCGGCCCGCTCTCGGCGCTGCTGCGCGTGCACGGCGGCTTCGAGGCGGCGGTCGCCGCTGCGCTGGGCCCGCTGGCCGACGCCGTCGCCGCCGACACCGGCGAGTCCGCGCACGCCGCGATCCAGGCGCTCAAGGAGGCCGACGGTGGCCGCGCCGCCGTCGTCTTCGGCGCCGAGCGCGCCGAGCGGCCGCAGCCGGGCGCGCTGCCCGACGGCGCCCGCTGGCTGGTCGACGTGGTGGAGTGCCCCGACACGGTGCGCGGCGCGATCGCGGCGCTCACCGCGGGGATCGCCGTGGCCGACGATCTGCCCGCCGCCCGCGCGCTGGTCGCGGCGCGGCCCGAACTGCGCGTGGTCACCCGCGACGGCGACCTCACCGGTAACGGCTGGCTGCTCGGTGGTTCCGATCGCGCGCCGAGTCAGCTGGAGATCCAGGCCGACATCGACGCCGCCGAGGCGGAGCTGGTCGCGGCGCAGCGGCGCGCCGAGGAACTCGAGGCCGCGCTGTCCGGCGCGCTCGAGGAGCAGGCCGATCGCAAGGACGCCGTCGACCAGGCGCTGCTCGCCCTGCACGAATCCGATCAGGCGCTGGTCGCGATCTACGAGCGGCTCGGCAGGCTCGGTCAGACCGCCCGCACCGCGCACGCGGAAAGCGAACGGCTGGTCGCCCAGCGCGACGACGCGGAGGCGAGCCGGGAGGAGGCGCTGGCCGCGCTGGCCGACCTGGAGGATCGCCTGCGGCACGCGGAACTGGAGCAGTCCGCCGCGGAC